>NZ_KZ845665.1 GCF_003313465.1 Thermoflavimicrobium daqui | reverse complement strand
CCCTAAGTGGTCGAAACCTTTTACGATTCGCTCATGCGAGCGAAAAGATTATCTGGTATTAGCCCCGGTTTCCCGGAGTTATCCCAGTCTTAGGGGAAAGTTGCCCACGTGTTACTCACCCGTTCGCCGCTAGGAGTTTTCCCGAAGGAAAACTCCCCGCTCGACTTGCATGTATTAGGCACGCCGCCAGCGTTCATCCTGAGCCAGGATCAAACTCTCAAAAAAGTTCTTAGCGATAGCTTAGTACTTCTTGTCCCGAAATCTACGATTCTAGGGCTACCGCTACTAGTTTGATTGCTCATCAGAATTAACGAGTCATGTTTCACTCTTTAGTTTTCAAGGAACACTTTCAGTTGTTTCACCGCGTTCTTGCGGCGACGTTTAATAATATAACATGATAGTCAAAACAAGGTCAAGCGTTTTTTAGATAAAAATTTTAAATAAGAGTCTACCCTTCATTTGCTGCTTATTCCTATCGCCTAAATCAACCTATAAATGCTCTAGAAGATCCTATAAAACAAAAATCTAACCTTAAAAAAAAGATTCACAGCTTCATCTTGGAATGATCGATGATTTTAACTAATAGGTTTATTTATTTTGATCTTTAAACTTTTGTACCTAGGGTACATAAAATCTAATATTGGATACTTTTCCTAGGTATTATGTTTTATAAAAATGACCTTAAGGGCGATTAGGTACCTCTTAAGGTCATGACTTACCTACCAATTATTCACTTTCTGTCAACACACCCACATACTCTTCACGAACAGTTTGGGCACATCGACTACAAAGAGTTTCATATTCATCATCTGAGCCCACCGTAGGAGAAATAACCCAGCAGCGTTCACACTTTTCGCCTTCTGCTTCTTTAACTCTAACCACTAACTTCTGATCAGTAGGCAACTCCGCAGAGGGTGATAAAAGCTCAACATGAGAAACAATGAATAGTTGATCCAAGCGATCCAAGCGACTCAGTAGCTCATATGTTTCAGAGTTTGGTGTAATCTCTACCATAGCCCCGAGTGAGTTACCAATTATTTTTGCCGCTCGAGCTTCTTCCAATGCTTTTAATACTACATCACGTACATCTAAGAAAGCATCCCACTTTTTCTCTAACTGATCATCCAACCACTCAGGTTGCCCATTTGGATATAATTCCAGCTGGACACTTATCTCATCGGTTCCCGGAATGTGCTTCCAAACCTCATCTGCAGTATGAGGTATTAATGGACTAACTAATTTAACCAGCGCTAACATTAGCTCATACAGAACGGTTTGTGCTGAACGGCGAATAGGTGCAGCAGTTGATTCTACATATAATCGATCTTTAAGCACATCCAAATAAAACTGACTTAAAAATACTGTGCAGAATTGATGTACCGAATGATAAACTTGATGGAATTCATAGTTATCATAGCTTTTTTCTACATGTTGAATCAGACGATACAGTTTAACGAGTGTATAGCGATCCAGTTCTGTTAGTTCTGAGTACGATACTCGGTCCGTCTTTGGATCAAAGCCAGCTAAGTTCCCTAGTAGAAAACGGAAAGTATTCCGCCACTTCCGATATACTTCAGCAATTTGCTTTAAGATCGCGTCAGAAATACGCATATCTGCTTGATAGTCTACAGAAGCCACCCACAACCGTAAAATGTCTGCTCCGTACATGTTGATCACTTTTTGTGGAACAATGGTATTTCCTAGTGATTTAGACATTTTACGCCCCTCACCATCAAGGGTAAAACCATGACTTAATACTTCTTTATATGGTGCTGTTCCTCGTGTAGCCACTGCAGTTGACAAAGAGGAATTAAACCAACCTCGATACTGATCAGATCCTTCTAAATAAATATCTGCTGGCCAATGCAGTTCTGGACGTTGTTCTAGTACAGCTGCATGGCTACTACCTGAATCAAACCATACATCCATAATATCCGTTTCTTTACGAAATGCTGTCGAACCACACTTTTCACAAGAATGTCCAGCAGGCACCAACTCATTAACACTCTTAGCATACCAAGCATTAGAACCTTCTTGAGCAAATAAGTTCGCAATATGATCAATCGTTTGCTCATTGATATGTGGCTCTCCACATGCTTCACAATAGAAGATGGGTAATGGCACTCCCCAAATCCGTTGTCTAGAGATACACCAATCACCGCGATCAGCAATCATATTATGCAAGCGAACTTCGCCCCATTTGGGAATCCACTTCACCTTTTTAATTTCATCCAACATCGCTTCACGGAAGCCATCTATAGATGCAAACCACTGTTCAGTAGCTCGGAAAATAATTGGCTTTTTCGTCCGCCAGTCGTGGGGATATTGATGTTTAATAAAGTTAAGCTTGAGTAAACAACCTGCTTCTTCAAGGGTTTCTGTAACCTTTTTATTGGCATCATCATAGAAAAGCCCTTCAAAACCAGGTGCTTCCTGAGTCATACGACCCTTTTCATCGACTGGACAAAGCACACCAAGCCCATACTGCTTTCCAACATGGAAGTCTTCTTCACCGTGTCCTGGAGCAGTATGAACACAGCCGGTTCCAGCATCTAAAGTAACATGATCCCCAAAGATAATGGGGCTTTCCCGATCATAGAATGGATGGCTACACACTACTCCCGAAAGCTCTTGACCTTTCCAAGTTTGTATAATTTGGTATTCGTCGATATCACAAACTTTCATTACTTCTTCCACTAATTTACTAGCAAGTAAAAGATTTCGGCCATTAGCTTGTACAAGGCTATAGTCAAATTCTTCATTTAAGGCAATCCCTAAGTTCGCAGGTATTGTCCATGGGGTTGTGGTCCAAATAACGACATAGGTATTTTCCACTGGTACAACACCATTTCCATTTTTCACAGGAAATGCCACATAAATTGAAGGAGAGCGTTTATCATAATACTCAATTTCCGCTTCGGCTAATGCTGATTCCGAAGTGGGTGACCAGTAAACCGTTTTAAACCCTCGATAAATATGACCTTTGGCGACCATCTCACCAAATACACGAATTTGTGCTGCTTCATATTCAGGTAGCAAGGTGATATATGGATGATCCCAATCACCCCTTACACCTAGTCTTTTAAATTGCTCTCTCTGTTTATCAATAAAAGACAGAGCATATTCCCGACATTTCTCACGGAACTCCACGGGATCTACTTTTTTACGATCCACTTTCTTTTTTGTGACTACAGCATGCTCAATAGGTAATCCATGGGTATCCCAACCAGGAATATAGGGCACATCAAATCCTTTTAAAGATTTATATCGCATAATAAAATCTTTGATGATTTTATTTAATGCGTGTCCAATATGGATATCCCCGTTTGCGTAAGGTGGTCCATCATGCAAAATAAACTTTGCGTTACCTTCACGCTTCTTTCGTACTAATTGATACATGTCAACTTCTTCCCACCATTTTTGTACTTCAGGTTCGCGATTAGGAAGGTTTCCACGCATCGGAAACGCAGTCTTTGGTAGATTAAGTGTTTTACTATAATCTGGCATTTCTATTCACTCCTTCTTTAGCCTATGTAAAAATAAAAAGAGACCGCTCTCTTAACCTGTCGCTCATCGTTTCCACACTTACTCCTGCCCCATTAACAATCCATAAAACTTGTAAGATTTTAGTTCTTGGGAGAATAAGTCAATACTTCACAGAAACGATTCACAGTTTAATCTAGGAATAACCTAGCTTTTGGTCAAATGATACAACACGCTCAGAAAAATAAAAAAACCCTCTCCATCCTCTAGGGACGAGAAGGTTCCCGTGGTACCACCCTACTAGTTTCAAAAAAGAAACTCTTCTTTCGAAACCACTTTCTCATTCTTAACGTGAATGACTCGGTCTACCTTACTAAAAATTTCAGGAGACAGTTCAAGGGTGATCTTCAATAGATGCTCGGATTAGGCTCCCACCTTCCCTAATTCGCTGCTACTCGAGTCCATCTATTTACTCTTCCCTATCCTTACCATTCAACATATCAAGTTGCTATATTTGTTTAACTTCCCCATAATTCAACTTGTTCTTCTATGCCAGAGATTATAGCATAAATACAGATTAAATTCATCTCCCAAATTAGTAACTGGGAGATGAATTTTCCTTAAGTATTAAAACATTGCTTTTTTCTTTAATTTACGAGCTGTTCTTCTCAACTCACGGCGTGGTTCTTCTTCTTCCATATACGAAGCAGCTACTTCATCGATCACACTTTGTTGATCATCCATCGTTCTATAGTCATTTGCTTGATAATCATTCACTCTAAAATCATTATTTTGCATCTGCATCGAATTTGGCATTTGCATATTATTATTCATTTGCATAGGTGACGCCTGATGTTGTTGGAACTGGTGTTGCTGTAATGGTTGATGTTGCTGCTGATGTTGTTGATTTGGTTGTTGTAAGTTTTGATTTGGTTGATAATCCATAACATTTACATTGTTTTGGTTAAGGTTCATCATTTGATGCTCCATCATTTGACCTTGATGGCTTTCCAACATGTACTGATCTTGTTCAGGTGTCACAGTTTCGGTAAACTGCTCTAAATGTTTACCTCGTTCTTCTAAGTTCGTCTCAAGTTCTTCTAAGGATTCCCAATCAGAGTTCTCAAGAATGTCTAAGTGAGATTGGACTAGTGTACGGAAACGTGCACGATACACTGTCGCTTTTTGCTTGAGATCTAATAGTTCGGTATGGATAGCCCGTGCTTTTTGTAAAGCTTCATTAATAATACGATCTGCATTCTTCTCCGCTTCCTGGACGATAAGCTCAGCTTCTTTTTTCGCATTAATCCGCACTTCTTCAGCAACTTCTTGTGCAACACGAATCGACTTATGAATACTTTGCTCCATGGACGATAGAGACATTTGAGAAATTGGAGCAGGTGCATTCGTCGTAGGTAATGCTGGTTGCATTCCCGTAAACTGCTGCTGATTGTGGTTTTGCATTGCCGGGTTTTGCATTGCAGGATTTTGCATCGATGGATGCATAGGTGTATTAAGCGGTACCGTCTCAGGCTGTACTGGCGCAAACCGTTGTGTGCTTTGATGCCCCGATTGTGGCATCGTAGGCTGAGGCTCAGTATACATAGAGGAATCTCCTTGTAAGAGGCCATCGATTTGAGCTTGGAGTTCCTCCACCTGCTGTTCCAATTCTAGCTTCTCACGAGTAATAATTTCGAATTCCTTAATAATCTGGTCAAGAAAATCATTTACCTCGTCTACATCGTATCCCCGGAAAGAACGCTTAAACTCCTTATTGTGTATATCATACGCTGTTAATGCCATTTCCGCACCTCCTGGATTACTTCCATGCCTCTTTCTATTCGACAATATTAACAGATATCCTGCCCAAATGCTACCTATAACCAAAAAAAGGTGTTAATGTTTAAATTAAGTAATCTAATAGTATGATATATCTTCCTTTTTTTGTTAAGCCTTCGATATTTTTCATACAAATACGACCATATCCGCTGAGTGAGATCATATCTCCTTTACCGATTTGAAAAGAAGGATTATCTACTTGACTAAAATTCACCTTACATTTTCCATTTTTAATAAGTAGTGTTGCCTTTGCTCGAGATAAGCGATGTCCTTCTGCGAGTATTGCATCTAAACGTAAGGAAGAAACTGTAACTGCACGCGAAACAAACTCCGGTTCAGTGACAAGGAGTTCTTCTGCATTAATTTCTTTAACATTTACTGTAGTTCGTCCCACTTGGTGCAATAGTGAGCAAATATAATCAATCATTTCTGTACCTATAATACAATCACATCCATTTTCATGTGGATGGAGATCTCCTAACATCTCTCGTTTAATTCCTAAACCAAGTAACGCACCTAAAACATCTGGATGATTTAACTTTCCATGTCCGATCCGTTCAATTCGTAAGAAGGAAAGCTCAAACCAATCCGGATCTATAGGAATATGAGAGGGGCTTACAATTGCTCGGCACCTTTCTGCAGATGAATAGCCCCCACTCATCATCCAGTTTACATCGGGCTTACGTCTGATTAATGTTTCTAAAATATATTGTTCTCGTGGATTAAGAAAATGCGTCTGTATAGGCATTGATCTATTCACCGAACGATCTACAAAATCTAAAGCCCGCTGTACAAAAGGATGTTCATCGGGACGAAAGTGCATAAAAATAGAAGCTTCTCTTTTTACCATACTATCCCATAAATAACCCGGCAATATAATGAATAACTAATTGCAAACCGCTTACTAAAAATGGTAATGCAATAATTGCTAATATCGGTGATAGATCGATAAAGCCGATTGGTGGAATAATCCTACGAAAAACAGATAGATAAGGCTCACAAATTCGCGAAAGAAAAACACCCACAGGTGAATCCTTGACATTAGGTAACCATGACATCAAAACATATATAACGATAATAAACTGATAAATATTACTTCCCCAATTTAGTATGAGATCAATCAAATACAATGTTGTCATTCGAGATCCGTCACCCCGATCCTACCCACATTAAAAAGTGTCATCTTGGAGTATCTCAGTAATCGTTCCTTGTACATCTACATTAGCAGGGGTACATATAAAAATATGTGGCCCAAGTTTTTGGATTTGTCCCCCCAAAGCATAAACAGTCCCACCTAAAAAATCAACAATGCGTAAAGCCTGATCTCTACGGACACGTTGTAAGTTAACTACAACGGGGCGATGAGACTTTAAATTATCCGATATTTCTTGCGCTTCCTCATATGCACGTGGCTCAAATAAAACTAAGCGAATATTTTTTTGAGTGTGCAAGGATACGATATTACTTTTCCCTTTTGGCGGTGGTGTTTGTTGTGATTCCATATCCACTTCCTCTTCTTCATAATGATGATCTTCATCTTCATTGACACCAAAAAAACCTTTAATTCGATTCATCATACTCATGAAATTTAGTCCCTCCTCATAGATTACCTCCTCGTTTATATCCTCCTACAAGAATCGAACCAAGTCGAATCCATGTTGCTCCTTCTTCTATCGCTATGTCAAAATCTTGAGACATACCCATAGACAAGTGAGGAACTTGCAAACGAGGATTGTCTAATTTCTGTAGTCGTTGCTGTAGCCTTTTTAATTCACGAAATACTGGACGAACCTCTTCTGTTCGTTCTAGTTTGGGAGCCATCGTCATAAGACCTACTACTTCAATTTGTGAAAGATTCGCCACTTCTTTCGCAAATTCATCCAATTGATTTGGAGAAATACCATATTTCGATTCTTCTCCAGAAACATTAACCTGTAAGAAACAACGCACGTTTATTTCTTTTTGTAGAGCACGTTTATTTACCTCTTCTGCTAATGAAAAACGATCTAAAGAGTGTAGATATTGAAATCTCCCAATAACATCTTTGACTTTATTACGTTGTAAATGACCAATAAAATGCCAAATTCCACGATTACCTAGATTTTTCCATTTCGGAACTGCATCTTGCACTCGACTCTCACCAACGTGCACGAATCCGGTATCTAGTACTTGTTTCGTTTCTTCCAAATCTAAATACTTAGTGACAGCTACAACATGTAGATCTTGTGGATCTCGACCTACTCGATGACAAGCTTCATGTATCCTAGTTCGAACTTGATCCCACCCATAATTTAATTCGTTCATGAAGATCTCCTTTCCTTCTTTCCAATCCACGCAACCATGCGCCCTGTATTACCCTGATCTCGGCGATGCGAGTAAAAATAATCTAGATCACAGCTTGTACACCAAGATGAGATAATAAGATGTTGTGGATTAATGCCATTTTTAAGAAAAATTGCTGCGTTAGCTTGTTTAAGATCTAACTGCCACTTACTATGATTATTTCTTTTAGCAATTGTAGGTTTTAATTCATCAGACTGTAGAATGGAACGAAGGGGTTGGATCACTTTTTCATCTACTTCATAACAACAACCACCAATTGATGGTCCAATTGCAACACGGATATTTTTTAGGTTAGCTCCTAACTCAACTAAATTTTGAAGCATCTTCTCTCCAATGCCAGCAACTGTTCCTTTCCAACCAGCATGAGCTACTCCTACCCAATCTAAATCAGGGCTATAAAAAAAGAGTGGTACACAGTCCGCATAATAAGATGTAAGTAAAATATCTGTTTCTCCAGTTAATAGTCCATCTGTATCCGAAAACGCTGTTTCGCGCACTTCTCGTCCTTTTCCACGCTGATCTGAATGTACCACTTCAATATGTACCCCATGTACTTGTTCTCCACAAGTCCATGAAGCAAAGGATACTCCTAGCGCTTCTGATAATTGCTTTCTATTGTATATCACTTTTGCTGGATTATCTCCAACATGAAGGGCGTAATTACACGTACTCCAATCTTCTTGTGGTTTTCTTGCACTAAAGCCAACTTGGAGATGTGGAAATTCCTTTTTCCAAGGTGCTAGAGAAAAGAAAGGAAGCCCTTTTTTGCTTTGAAATAAAAATGGTTCCATGTATTCCCCTCCCTGTTTCATCTTATCATATCTCTATACATAGACAAAGAGTTAGATATCAGGAGAAAGCCTTTTCATAAGTAGATAAATCTTATATTTGGATCCATGTACTGTCGACTTAATCCCCATTAGCCCTCGAAATGTGCTTCTCATGAGTCGGCAGTTGAGTGAAAGGACGATTCAATAAGCTAGGAGATTCATGTGAATCTAAACGCACCAAAATAACATCGGAGCCTATTTTAATAATTTGTTTCCAAGGAATTACCCATTCTTGTCCTCCAGAAAACCATCCAAAAAAGCGAGTTTCACTTGGCACAATCACAGCCTTTATTACTCCTTGACGCAAATCTAGCTCCAAATCATGAATTTGTCCTAGCTTTCGTCCATCAATAATATTAACCACATCTTTCGCTTGTAGCTCAGAAATTTTTATCATTGACCCGTCACTCCGCTCTCCATTTTTATTTCATATATATGAAGATGCAAGATAAAATGTACAAGAATACTCACAATAAAAAAGTTCCAACGTTTTCCAAGTTGGAACACTAAATAACTTTTTAATGAATGTATTTATACATTTGACTAACCGCTGCTTTTTCAAGGCGAGATACTTGTGCCTGTGAAATACCAATCTCTTCTGCAACTTCCATCTGTGTTTTTCCTTCAAAAAAGCGCATGGATAAAATCATCTTCTCACGTTCATTTAGCTTACTCATCGCTTCTTTCAGAGCAATTTCTTCCAACCATTGTATGTCTTTGGTTCGATCATCACTTAGCTGATCCATCACAAAAATTGGATCGCCACCATCCTGATAAACTGGTTCAAATAGGGAAACTGGATCTTGGATAGCATCTAATGCAAAAACAACATCCTCTTTAGGTACATTAAGTTCCTCAGAAATCTCATGAATGGTTGGTTCACGTGAATATTGATTGGTCAATTGATCTCGTATTTGAAGAGCCTTATAAGCAATATCTCGAAGTGAACGAGATACACGAATAGGATTGTTATCACGTAAGTACCGTCTTATTTCACCAATAATCATCGGAACCGCATAAGTCGAAAACTTTACATTCTGGCTCAAATCAAAATTATCAATGGCTTTCATTAAACCAATACAGCCTACTTGAAATAGATCATCTACACATTCTCCACGATTATTAAAACGCTGAATTACACTTAAAACTAAGCGCAAATTTCCATTCACCAGTTTTTCTCGTGCAGAACGATCCCCTGATTGCAATTCGCGAAACAATACACGCATCTCTGGATTCTTTAATACAGGTAATTTAGATGTATCTACACCACATATTTCTACTTTGTTTCGCGCCATAAATGTTCCCTCCTCAGGATGGTTTCATGTTCAGTATCTCCTGAGAAAGGAATTTTATAATCGAATAAAATTTACATGAAATTATACCATTTTATTGAATTCTTTACGCAATCTCTTAATAATCCTTTTCTCTAATCGGGAAATATAAGATTGCGAGATACCCAATAAATCTGCTACATCTTTCTGTGTTTTCTCTTCTCCACCATCTAAACCGAAGCGAAGCTCTACGATTTTTCTTTCACGATCTGATAAACTTGATAAAGCGGTATGAAGTATCTTCCGATCCACTTGGTCTTCGATATCTCTGTAAATAGTATCATTTTCTGTGCCAAGCACATCTGAAAGAAGGAGTTCATTCCCATCCCAATCTGTATTGAGTGGTTCGTCAAATGAAACTTCGGAGCGTATTTTGTTGTTGCGTCGTAAAAACATGAGTATTTCATTTTCGATACAGCGAGATGCATAGGTCGCTAACTTGATTTTTTTGTGGGGATCAAATGTGTTGACAGCTTTGATCAGGCCAATTGTTCCAATAGAAATTAAATCTTCAATGTTGATACCTGTGTTTTCAAACTTACGAGCGATATAAACAACCAAACGTAAATTTCTTTCTATTAGCATTCCTCGTACAGCACTATCACCATCTGGTAGTAAGTTTAATAAATGTGCTTCTTCTTCGCGAGAAAGTGGAGGTGGTAAAGCCTCATTACCTCCAATGTAATAAATTTCTTCACCTTTAAATCCCCATTGTAATAAAAAACGGTACCAAAAAAGCTGAACAAATAATTTGAATTTGATCAGCATAAGCAAGCCTCCTCCTGAATAAGCCTAACTTACCACTGAGATACAAGAAGGATGGATAATAGCCTGGTATGTTCCATCTGATGAAAGACTCCCGACATCTATACCTATGAGTACTTTACCAACATTATTCCATCCATCGTCTTGCCAAATTTCTACTTGATCTGGTTTGAATGTAATCATCATATCTGTCTGACTTCCTGCAACCCGATATGGAATTAATTTGACTCTTACCATCCATTCAGGTGGCAAATCTCCCCAGCCATTTTCCCAATCTTTTTCTTTAACCATTTGAATTAATGCAATCGGAATTTTTTCTTCAAGCTGTTTTAATTCAACTAACATCACGGGAGAACGTGTAATGGGATCACGGAGTTGGTTTCCCGTATCGATTAATCCTGTACACTCTAGATATTCTCCTTTGATCTGAATTCTCACTGGTAGTAAATAACTTGCGATTCTCCGCTGCTGTTCCAAAGACCCAAAAGTAAGCTTAGCGTAGATCCATATCAATGGAAAACTAATCATTATAAATCCCCAAGAAACAGGGGAACCCCACCCAGCTGCTGTTTCTGTAAAAAAAATACCTCCAGCTATTTGCTGTTCTCCTGTCCAAAAAAAATGCAGAGCGATCAATGCACCACCTGTTAAGAAGCATACAAAATAGAAAACACCCAGTGTTCGTAGAAAAGCGAATAAATGAAGGAATCCAAACGCAACCCAAATCATGATAAAAGAGGTAATTAGTTTTGCTGGAAGAGAATAAATCAAATGGAACTTTGGCCAAAGATGAAGGGTTGCATAAGCACCTCCAATGACTGCTGCAATAAGTAGCCTCCAAACATTAATTTTTTGTTTTCGAATAATTGATGTCAGCCAAAGAAGCAAAAAGTCAAAAAGCCCGTTGAGGAGGAAAACCACATCTGCATAAACAGTCAGATTTCATCCCCTCCCCATTTTCCCATATTTTATATATAGACCCAGTATATACCTATTACTATTTCAAAGTCTGTCAAAACTTGCTTGCAAGACACCCATTTTTTTTGTCGAAGAGCAGGAATCTTTCGTTATTTTTGTTTAAAATATAGAGCTCTTCGATCTTTTATATGAAAGGGAATGACTCAAAAATCCTAGTATCATTTTTACTAGACTCAAATTTCCATTGATTAAGAAGCAAAATAGTAAAAGCCTGTATCACTTGATATATGATACAGGCACTTATTAAGGATGATGACATAAATAAAAGGCCTTTAGTTTACTTTATTCCCCAAAGGCCTTAGCAGATCCGCTTTTTACTTCTTATTGGTTTTATTAATACGAAGAAAGGTCGGGATATCGATAATCTCTTGCTTATTCGAGTTATAAAATTGCTCTGTATAGTTTAACCGTTCATTAACTGGAGCTAAATTTGGAGGTTTTTTAGTTGATGTGCTATTCAAATTTTCGCCACCAAAGATAGGCTTTTTATGTGAATGTATTGACGTTTTTTCTTGTTGATTTTCATCAAAGCCTGTTGCAATCACTGTGACATAAATTTCATCTTTTAATTCTTCATTAATTACTGCACCAAAAATCATATTCACTTCGGGATGGGATGCTTGTGTTACAATATCGGCAGCTTCATTAACCTCGAACAAGCTTAAATTAATCCCACCTGTGATATTCATTAAAACACCTCGCGCTCCATTGATCGAAGTTTCTAAGAGCGGGCTACAAATTGCTTTTTTTGCAGCTTCAGCGGCTCGGTTCTCTCCTGTAGCTTGTCCGATTCCCATTAGAGCGGAGCCTCTTTCGGTCATAATGGTTTTTACATCTGCAAAATCTAAGTTAATGAGTCCAGGAACAGCAATCAGATCCGATATTCCTTGTACACCTTGTCTCAAGACATTATCCGCTTCTCGAAAAGATTCGAGTAAAGGAGTATTCTTATCTACAATTTCAAGCAAACGATCATTGGGAATAATGATGAGAGTATCTACATTTTCTTTCAGAGCTTGTACCCCTTGATCAGCTTGTAATGCTCTTTTTCTCCCTTCAAAAGTGAAGGGTTTGGTAACTACACCAACCGTAAGCGAACCTAGATCTCTGGCAATCGCTGCAATTTCCGGAGCAGCTCCCGTTCCTGTACCTCCTCCCATTCCCGCTGTTACAAAAACCATATCTGCACCCTTTAAGACGTTTTCGATCTGTTCACGACTTTCTTCAGCAGCCTTTTTTCCAATTTCCGGCTTAGCACCTGCTCCCAAACCTCGTGTCAGCTTTTCACCTATCTGTAATTTCACTGGTGCTTTAGAACGATTAAGTGCTTGAGCATCTGTATTAACGGCAATAAATTCGACACCTTGTACTCCCGCTTCAATCATTCGATTGACCGCATTACTACCTCCACCCCCTACGCCAATCACCTTAATCTGCGCAATTTGATCCATTTCTATTTCAATATCAAAACCTAACATAACTTTGTCCCTCCAATACTTAACTTTACATCTATCCATTTGAAAAGGGCTGAACCCTTCCGAATAACGTTCAGCACAAAAGTCTCTTTTATTTCATTGCCTATGTAGACAATTACGCAAAAGTCTCTTATGGCCGGCGTAGATTTGATTAAATAAATTCACTTAACCAAGTTTTTACACGCTGGAGAGGTGAAAAACCACGTGATTTTTTTGTGCGGGAGTCTTCTAACATGGTAGCTTGCGTCTGGATTCGTCCCGTTTTTTGAAGGTAATGAAGCATACTAATACCTCCAGTATAGGAAGGATCTTGAATTCCTATATTTTCGGGTGTAGCAATCCGAACAGCTGAGCCTAGCTGTTTCTGGGCTACGTGTAAAATGTGGGACGTTGACATAACTCCCCCTGTTAACACATATCCCCCTGCAGGCTCCTCTAAAAACCCCATTGTTTTTACTTGTTGTTTAATCAGCTGAAACATTTCCGAAATCCTCGGCTCAATAATCTGAGCTAACTCCATTTGTGAAATCGTCATCTCTTTGCTACTACCAATCATCTCAACAGTAAATGTCTCGTTTTTTGTAGCATTCTCTTTACTAGCACAACCATGTTTTACCTTAATTTGTTCAGCCAATTCTGATTGTGTGCGAAGACCAAATGCAATGTCATGGGTGATATATTCACCACCGATTGGAATTACTGCCGTACCTGCTAAATGGCCTTGCTCAAAAATGGTAAGGGATGTTGTACCTCCCCCCATATCTACCATGACACAACCTAAATTCTTCTCATCCTCCGATAAGCAAAGTTCACTAACTGCAAGTGGAAGAAAAACAATTCCTGCTACCTGTACAGATGCTTTTTCTACGCATCGTAGTAAGTTGTGTATCATCGTTTTGGCGCCTGTTACAATGATGGCTTCCACTTCTAACCTTACACCGATCATACCATTTGGATCTCGAATATCCTTCAGACCATCAACAATAAACTGCTTAGGTATAACCTCAATGATCCTTCGCTCTGGAGGTAAAGCTATCACTTTCGCTGCCTGTAGAACCCGCTCTACATCGGGTAAACCTATCTCGCGATCCTCATTTGAAATAGCCACAACACCATGACTTTGCTGCAAAGAAACATGGTTACCTGAAACTCCTACATACACTTCTGAAATCTCTATCCCAACCATCCGCTCAGCATGTTCAATGGCTCGCTGGATCGACTGAACGGCATGATCGATATTAACGATGGCCCCCTTCTTCATTCCCTGCGTTGCAGCAGTTCCAATACCGACAATATGTGTGGTACCATCAGAATTAATTTCCGCAATGATGACACGAACCTGGGATGTTCCCACATCGATCGTCACAATAAAATCTTCAGTACTCACCTTGGGCACCTCCTTGCCCCAGAATCAATTTCATCATGAATCATTTTTAATCCTTTCTCTAGGGAATGGGAGGAAAACTGTTACAACTGAGTAATTCAACAATAATCAAGTTATCCCTCTTAAATTCCCAATTTTTCTAGTTATTAAGATACCTATTATTGTAAGTATAGGAAATTAAAATAATATCTCCTATCTACCTACATTTTGTTTTTAGTCATTTTTTTCGGTGTAAACCAAATACTTTCCAATAAATATATCGTTCCACTCGGGTGATTGCGAAAAGCTGAATAAAGCTTTAGTTTTTGATGTAACTCATGTACACGGACAAATATATCATGTTGACGTGTGCTACGTAGAATGATTTGATCAGGTAAATGTGGGGCAGGCTGTATCCAAACAATTTCTTGCTGTAGTTCTCTAGGGAGGGTGGATAATTGTTTAATGGTTAAAATAGCGGTAGCATTGAGTGAATCCCAGCCATCTAATATCGGCTTTGAGCTATGAAAATTCTTTTTCATAGGCACCTTTACACCATTTTCTAATAAAGGCTGTAGCTTTCCATCCTTTGTTCGCCATAAGGCTACAACCGGATATTCCTGCACTTGTATGTATAATTTACTTGGAAACAGCTGATTGACATGCACTTGTTTAATCACGGGTAATTTTTCCAGAATACTTTTTGCTTTTTCTGCATTAAAATGAAAGAAAGACATTCCTTGAATTGCACCAATTCTTTTCATAACTTCACGATCTGATAAGAATTGATTTCCTTGAATTTCAATCTTTTCTACCCTACTAAAAGGCGAGTGCAAAAATAACATACACATTAAAATCGAAAAAAACAAGAAGATTAAACAATATAGCCATGATGGAGAGGCTGATTTCGATTTAAACCTCCATCTTAAAGGAGGAACTCTCCCATTCACAGACACTGCTCCTTTCTTCCCATCTACCTTTCACTCTCGTTCGGTATCTCCCTCCAAGGGTTCATTAGAGAATCTTCCCTATATATTACCATAAAAAAAAGAGAAAATTGATGCCTTCCCATAAAAAAGCCCTATACACACAAAAAAATCAGAATAGATAGCCAATTAGAAGAGCCAGCCCTCCTCTTGCTTATACATGCTTTAAAGCAAGGAGAAAGCTGGCTTCATTTATTATTCTTCACCAATCACTTGTACTTCTGGCACTAACTTAACTTCATACTTTTCTTCGATCGTTTTCATGATATGTTGAATTAAAGACAATACATCACTCGCAGTTGCTTGCCCACGGTTAATAATAAAGTTTCCATGTAAAGTGGATACTTCAGCATCACCGATTCGAAATCCTTTTAACCCTGCATCTTGTATTAAACGACCTGCATAGTCACCAGGCGGGTTACGAAAGACACTTCCAGCACAAGGAAATTGTAGGGGCTGTGTTTGGCGACGGCGATCTTTAAAGTTGGCCAGTGCAGCCACAATTTCCTTTTCATCTCCCTCTTTTAATTGGAAGGTCGCTTCAGTAACGATCCCTCTAAGTTTATTTTGTAAGATCGATGTACGATATTTAAACTTTAATTCCTTGTTAGAAAGGGTTACCCATTCACCGCTGTCCAATAAAACTTCTGCTGAAACGAGTACACGTGAAATTTCGGAACCATGTGCTCCAGCATTCATATAGACAGCTCCACCAACATTCCCAGGAATTCCACCAGCAAATTCCAGTCCAGTGAGTCCTTGTTTAGCTGTTTTTGTAGCTAGTAAAATCGTTGAATAACCTCCACCAGCCGTCACTTTCGTTCCATCTATTTTTAAATAATCAAATCCATCGTCCAATTTAATGACTACACCCCGAATCCCACCATCACGAACTAACAAATTGGATCCTCGTCCAATTGCTCTCCATGGGATTTGATGCTTATACATGATTTTCATTGCCTCTTCTAATTCTTTTCTACTAGTAGGGCAAATCAATACATCAGCAGGTCCGCCTACCTTCCATGTGGTATGACGGGACAACGGCTCATTTGCTCGTACTTCTTTTATTCCACAACTTGCAAGCTCTTCGATTATCGTTTGCATCATCAATAGCGTCCCTCCTTACTGGACCTGAATATGGAATCCATCGACTTAACTTCGTTGATGTATGTGATGAATAAATGAAAGTGAATTACCAATGTCCTAAACTTGCCAGTTTATCTAATTCATCTACCAGCACTTCGGCTGCTTCAGGTCGTCCTAATCTTCTAGCTGCTTCACTCATTTTTTGATGTTCGTCAGGTCGCTGAAGTAGGTAATAGATCCAATCCCATAAATATTTTCCTGAAAGTTCACTTTCACGAATCATTTTTGTCGCACCTTGTTGTTCCATCCATCGTGCATTTGCCTCTTGATGATTATTGGTAACATAAGGTGAAGGGATTAATATCGAAGGAAGTCCTAAAGCCGTAATTTCAGCTAGAGTTGAGGCACCTGCTCGACTCACTACTAAGTACGTAGAAGCGAGTACATCTGGCATATTATAAATAAATGGACGTACATCTAGGTTAGGTACCTCATGAAAGGGGATCTGTGAACGAATCTGTTCATAATGTACATCTCCCGTTACATAAACAAATTGGACATGAGGTGTTTGTTTCATATAAGGAATCATTTGTAATACTGATTCATTAATTGCTTTAGCACCACGACTTCCACCTACAAATAGTACGATAGGGCGAGGATCAAAAATATTTAGAGACCTACGTCCTAGTTCTGGGTTTGCCTCAATGACCTCCGTTGCCCGTGGATTCCCCGTAAAAATAGGCCGTTTTGTATTGCTTAGGTATTTACCTGATTCTTGTAGGCTATAAGCTACCACGTCAGCATAGCGAGCCAAAAATTTAATAGTTAATCCAATCACTACATTTTGTTCATGAATCAATGTAGGTACATTTAATTTATGTGCTGCATAAACAGCAGGACCGCACACATAACCACCTGTACCTACAACCACATCTGGCTTAAATTCACGTATGTACTCCTTTGATTTTTTGACTGCTGATAAAAACTTCCTTACTGTATTAAAATTATCGAGGGATAAACTTCTTTTGAAACCTTGAATTTCTACAGTGAATAGTTTTATATCTCCTTGTTTTGGTACTATTTTCGCTTCCAATCCATTTTTCGTTCCGATATATCCAATTTCCACATTCGGATGTCGCTTCTTAACAGCCTTGGCAATAGCAAGCGCTGGATAGATATGACCACCTGTACCTCCACCGGATAAAATAATTCTCCTCATCCTACTCACCTCTCTTTACTAATGCTTTGTAAAACGTGATAAGTTTAATAATATGCCTATAGCAACCAAAGTTAAAGTTAACGATGAGCCACCATAGCTCAAAAAAGGTAGGGTGATCCCTGTTACAGGAAAAGCACCAGAAACAACTCCGATATTAATCACTGCTTGAATCATAATCATCGCTGTAATACCTGTTGCTACTAAGCTTATAAATAAATTTGGAGCAACAATCGCTATACGTAATCCGCGCCAAACGATGATCAAAAATAAGATGAGTACGGCTCCAGCCCCTATAAAACCGAGTTCTTCAGCTAAGATTGAAAAAATAAAATCGGTATGCGGTTCTGGTAAGTACAAATGTTTTTGTCTACTCATTCCAAGTCCTAACCCAAGCAATCCCCCAGGACCAATCGCATACAATGATTGGATCAAATGATAACCTGCTCCTAGCGGGTCCTGCCAAGGATCCAGAAAAGCGATAATCCGCTTAATACGATAAGGAGCAGCTAAGACCAAACCAACAAATCCTGCAACTCCGAGCGTAGCGAAGCCCAAAAGATGCTTCATTCGTGCTCCTGCTGTATAAATTAAAGCAACCCCTGTTCCCACTAGGACCGTTCCGGTACCCAAATCGGGCTGGAGCATAATTAAACCGAAAGCTGCTCCCAAAATAAGTAAACCTGGTAATAATCCTTTAGCAAACTTTGTTATATCATAACCCGGTTGAGAAAATAGTTTGGCTAAAAAAACAATCATAGCCAACTTCATAAATTCTGAGGGTTGAATACTAAATGCTCCAATCCCTAACCAACTTTGAGCTCCATTTCGGAAGATCCCTACCCCTGGAATTAGTACAATTAATAACAAGAGAAAGCAAATGATTAAACTTGTAGTTGCCCACTTTTCTAATTCTTTTGGTTCGATATTCGCAACCACAAACATCAAAAAAACGCCCAGCGCAGCGAACAAAAACTGTCGTTTGGCAAAATAAAAACTATCTCCATATTTATGATAAGCTAAAGCAGCACTAGCACTATAAACCATAATGACTCCTATCGTGAGTAACAGCAAAATCGCAATAACGATGATATAATCAGGAGTTGTTCGCATTTTCGGCATGGGCGCCCTTCACCTCTTTAAACAAGCTTTTTATTATTAAGATTATGCACAGCTTGTTTAAAAATGCTTCCCCGTTCTTCAAAAGAGGTATACATATCCCAACTCGCACAAGCAGGGGAAAGAAGGACAATATCACCAGGCTTAGCAAGTTCACCCGCTTTTATCACAGCGTCACGGATATCATTTACTTGATGACGTTCAGTGATCTGCGCATCTTCTGCTCGTTTTAAAAAGACAGAAGCTGTTTGGCCATATGTTACCACTGCCTTCACTTTTTCTTTGAATGCTGGAATTAACTCTTTAAAATCTACTCCACGATCCAATCCACCGACAATCAGTACAATCGGTTCAGTAAAGGCTTCCAGTGATTTTAAAGCAGCTTGAGCATTGGTTGCTTTGGAATTATTATAATATTTCACTCCATCCAATGTCTTTACATACTCCAAACGATGTTCTACACCAGTAAAAGTACGAAGTGTTTCTTGGATCGCTGCAATTGGACATCCACAAGTTAAGGCAATGGCTATTGCCGCCAGAGCATTTTCTAGATTAAAAGATCCAGGTAAAGCAACTTCTGATATCGGCAGAATTTTTTGGAAGTATTCGCCACTTCTTCGAAATACGATCCAGTCATCTTTCACACAAACTCCCTGCTCTACTTCTTGTAGACGACTAAACCACCAAATCGTTGATGAAATAGATTTGCTAATATCAACACAAACAGGTGAATCTAAGTTAAGGACTGCTATATCATCTACTGTCTGATTTTGAAATAGCCGCTGTTTGGATAAAATATAATCTTCCATCGTTTGATGATAATCCATATGGGCTGAGACTAAATTCAATAAAGCAGCAATTTGAGGTCGAAAAGTTTGCACCCCTTTTAATTGGAAACTGCTTAACTCGGCAACCAGCCATTCATCTGTAGAAAGTTTTAGGACTGTATCTGTTAACGCTTGGCCTATATTTCCAGCAACTGTTGCTTTTAAGCCTCCTGCTGTCAACATCTTACCTACCAAAGTAGTGGTTGTCGTTTTGCCATTGGAGCCTGTAATACCTATGATCGGTGCTTTTGTTAGTTGGCTTGCAATTTCTACCTCAGTAACAACAGGAATCCCTCGTTTTAGCGCCACTTGGACAGGACTTACATGATATGGAATTCCAGGGTTTTTCACTAGTAAATCCACATCCCCATCCAATAAGTCATCAGGATGTCCACCCGTAATTACTTGAATTCCAAGCTGCTCAAGTTCTTCAGCCTCTGGGCATTCTTTACGAGTTTTCCGATCATTAACGATTACTTTTGCACCTAATTGGTGGAGTAGCTTGGCAACAGCTACTCCACTTTTGGCTAATCCTAAAACGACAACCGAACAATTTGAGAATTCGAATTCATTCATTTTAAGAACACCTCAATATACACACCAATCGCTGCTAGAATGAGTCCTGCACCCCAGAATGTTAATACTACACGCCACTCTGACCAACCTTTTAGCTCATAGTGGTGATGTAATGGTGTCATGCGGAATACACGCTTCCCTCGTAATTTAAACGAAGTTACTTGGATCATCACCGATAAGGTTTCCATCACAAATACTCCACCAATGATTGGAAGCAAAAGCTCTGTTTTCGTAATAACTGAGAGAGCAGCAAGTCCTCCACCCAGTGCAAGCGAACCAGTATCCCCCATAAATACTTTTGCGGGGTGGGCATTAAAAACTAAGAAACCGAGTAATGCACCAACCATCGCCATCGAAAAGATCGCTACTGTATAGTTGCTTTGTACCATTCCAATAATAGCATATGCTCCATAAGCAATCGCTGCTGTTCCACCTAACAAACCATCTAATCCATCCGTTAAGTTTACCCCATTTGAGAAACCAATCAAGATAAATAACAAAAACGGTAAATATAACCAATTCATCTCAAGTACATAACTGGTACCTGGAATATGAATGGAATAAATAAAGCTTTTACCTGTGATTGCTTGTACTTCAGGAGAGATCCGTACTTCCATCAGCACCCAAAACAAAACCAGTCCAATAAATAATTGACCAAATAACTTTTGAGTGACTGTAAGTCCTAAGCTTCGCTTCATGACTACTTTAATATAATCGTCAAGAAAGCCAATAATTCCATAACCTAGCGTAGCAAAAATAAGAAAGAATAGATCGGCATTAATCGCACTATCTGACTTATTTAAGATAAAGTAGCTGCTAAAAGGTACAGCTGTTAAAACCATTGCCGTCAAAATATTTAATCCACCCATGGTGGGAGTTCCTTGTTTTTGCAAATGACTTTCTGGACCTTCTTGACGAATACTCTGTCCAAATTTTAGACGTCGAAGCATCGGAATTAAAAATGGGCCGAGAAATACTCCTAGGCCAAATGCTACCGTAAGGGGAATAAGAACAATCCGGATATCTATATTACCCATTTTTCTTACTCGACTCTCCTTCTGTTAGATGATGAACAACTTGAACTAATTGTGCTCCAAGTGAAGCTTTAATGAGTAGAATAGCCTCTGGTCCTCCTACTTGTGCCAAGAATCGGCTCGCTTCCTCTATCGATGCAAAATGCTGAATCATTCGATTCGAATCGTGATTCGCACGAATAGCTCCCTCAAAAATATAACGACCACGATCTCCTACAGTATAAATATGAGAAACTCCACGATTTACTGCATACTCTCCGATTTCCTGATGATAAATTTTTTCTTGCTGCCCGGTTTCAAGCATATCACCGAGTAGAACCCACTTTTCTAGTGATAAATCTAATTCCATCAGGAGATCAATCGCCGCCCGCATAGAGGTGGGACTAGCATTGTATGCATCATCAATAATTTGCATTCCACTTACAGCCGTTTTTAACTCTAAGCGTCTTCCGGTCAGTTTCACTTGTAGAAGACCTTCAGCAATTTGCTGTTCTTCTAGTCCAAAGTAGCGCCCTACACTTATCGCTAGCATCGCATTGATCACATTATGTCTTCCTAGTAAAGGAAGATGAAAGGAAGTACCCGTACGTGTTGAGGAAAAATGATAACCTTTTACACCGTCTAATACCACATTAGCGGGCCTATCAACATTATTTTCTCCCCATCCTATCGGAAAGAGTGGACGAGTCTCTCGAGCGAGTTTACTTCGTAATAATGGCTCATCCCCATCAAAAAAGATGGGTCCTTTTTCTACTAATCCTTCTCTTATTTCCAATTTCGCCTCAGCAATTCCTTCACGTGAACCCAAAAATTCAATATGTGATTCACCAATATTGGTAATCACTGCGGCATCAGGCTCTGCAATTCGCGAGAGATGTTCAATCTCTCCACGATGATTCATTCCCATCTCTATCACTGCTATTTCTGTTTGAGCGGGCATGCTAAGAATCGTAAGTGGAACGCCAATATGATTATTTAGGTTCCCTTTTGTTTTGTGAACTTGATACTTCTGGGTTAAAACCGAAGCAACAAGATCCTTTGTCGTGGTTTTTCCATTACTACCTGTAATGGCAATGACAGGAATTCTGAGCTCTTTCCGGTAAGCTTGAGCTAACCTTTGTAAGGCTGCAAGTGTATCGGATACGACAATAAGAGGAATTTCCACTTCTGGTAAGGGATGATCTTTTTGCCATAAAGCAGCCGCTGCCCCTTTTTCGATGGCTTGATCAATAAATTGATGACCATCCAATCTTTCTCCTACCAATGGTACATATAGTTGATTGGAACTTAACTCTCGGGTATCTGTAGAAACACCTTGTACAGCCAAGTAAAGATCTGTAGGAGATCCAACCCATGTACCTTCTGTTACTTTTTTAATCCATTCACATCTTCTTTCCATATTTAACCCTCACTTCGGCGGGATTCAATCGCCGCTTTTGCAACAAGCCGATCGTCAAAGTCATAACGAACACCATTTATTTCTTGATACGTTTCATGTCCCTTTCCAGCAATAAGTACAACATCATTTGCTTTTGCTTGATGAATAGCAAAATGGATCGCTTCTCTACGATCTACAATAGTTTCATACCGTTTGAGGTTCACTCCTTTAATTCCTGCAACCATTTCGGCAATAATTTCTTCAGGTGGTTCTGTTCTTGGATTATCTGAGGTGATGATAGTAAGATCACTATACTTTTCAGCAATTTGTGCCATGACAGGCCGCTTGCTACGATCTCGATCTCCACCACATCCTACTACACAAATCACTCGTCCATCCACAAATTCTCGGATCGTCTGTAAAGCATTCTCTAAGCTATCAGGCGTATGCGAATAATCTACTAAAACCGTAAAATTTTGTCCGGCTTGTACTCGCTCAAATCGACCATTTACTCCAGAAATGGATTCTAAGCTTTTTTTCACCTTCTCAAGTGAAATACCTTCCAAAAGAGCTACACTTACTGCTGCTAGCGCATTATAGATATTGAACTTTCCGACCAATTGTAAGTTCATTTCGATATCACCACCAAAACTACGCAGCATAAAACGAGTACCTGTAGCCGTAATTCTTATATTTTCAGCCCGAACATCCGCCTTTTGATCAATCCCATATGTAATGACTTGAGCCGAAGTTGTATTTGCATAATGCTTTGACACAGGGTCATCAGCGTTGAGAACGGCCACCTGATTAAATTGTGGATCATCGGAATATCGGGTACCTAACTGGTTAAAAAGCAGTCCTTTTGCATCCCGATACTTCTCCATTGTCTCATGATAATCCAAATGATCCTGTGTCAAATTTGTAAAAACAGCAATATGAAACTCACAACCTCTTGTTCTTCCCATTACTAAGCCATGGGAAGAAACCTCAATCGCCGCATATTTACACCCTTCATCTAACATCCAGCGAAAGCTTCGTTGTAAATCAACAATTTCAGGAGTTGTATTGTTTACCTTGTACTCACGATTTCCTACTTTCATAGAAATCGTTCCGATTAAACCTGTTTTTTGATCCTGATCATTTAAAATATGCTGGATTAAATTTGTAGTGGTTGTCTTACCATTTGTTCCTGTTACCCCGATCACTTTTAATTCTTTCGTTGGATGACGATAAAAGGTTGCAGCAGCCATAGCCATCGCTCTTCTTGTATCAGGTACAATGACAACTGGAATATTAGCTGAGATCGGTTCTTCAACCATCACTGCCGCTGCTCCTTGTGAAATAGCCTTATCGATAAAACGATGACCATCCACAGTTAATCCGCGAAGTGCAATAAACAAGTCTCCTGATTCTACTTGTCGCGAATCAATTTTAATCCCTTTAATTTCTGTACCTAAATCTCCAATCACTTGTTTCAAAATGAGTGGTTGGATGATATCTTCTAATCTCATACAATTCCTCCTTGAGATAATTCAATTACAAAAAAACACCTTTATTAGCTAGAATTGAATACAACCATCTACTAGAATCATAGATAAACAAGAGAAATGCCAGGGATTTTATCCTGGCACCCATTTTTATACTCCTATTTTAATCACCTTTCTATCATTTGTCACCCAAGTAGATTCGGATGGTTGAACCCT
Organism: Thermoflavimicrobium daqui; assembly: GCF_003313465.1. Classification (GTDB taxonomy): domain Bacteria; phylum Bacillota; class Bacilli; order Thermoactinomycetales; family Thermoactinomycetaceae; genus Thermoflavimicrobium; species Thermoflavimicrobium daqui. The sequence goes on along the minus strand of NZ_KZ845665.1, from coordinate 490,250 downwards.
TTTTGACTCTTTCCCCAGGTTTTGGAACTTGATCAATCACTTTTTCCCCGTCACCACTGTATTCTAACTGGAACGAATACAAGCTAGTTCTAATTTTGTCAGTTTCTTGACCGATTAAATTAGGAACCTCGACAATCGGAGTGGTCAGTGGTGTATCTTCAGGTGGAATTTGACTTTTCCTTTTTGGTATCTCTAGATATCGCAAACTATCATGCAAAACTTTTCCCACGATGGGTGCTGCCACCACTCCACCAAATTGAATCCCTTTGGGGTTGTCAACGGCAATATACACCACAAGCTTAGGATCATCCGCTGGGGCAACACCAATAAATGAAACAATATGATTGTTTTTTAAATAAACCCCATTTGGACCTACTTTTTGTGCTGTTCCTGTCTTTCCACCCACTCGGTAACCATCGATAAACGCCTTTCTTCCTGTCCCTTTGGCTACTACACTTTCTAAAGCAAAACGGATCTTTTTCGACGTCTCCTCAGAAATCACACGTCTTTTGGCTTTTGGTTGATTTCGCTCGATAGTATCTCCTGTATCTGAATTAATCCAAGCTTTTGCTAAATGAGGAACCATCAACTTGCCACCATTAACGGCTGCAGAAACGGCGGTTACTTGTTGAATCGGTGTCACAGAAACACCTTGACCAAATGCTGTTGTTGCTAATTCGACTGGTCCCATTCGTTGTGGCTTAAATAAGATTCCTTTGGCTTCACCACTTAGATCAATGCCTGTTTTCTCACCAAATCCAAATTTTTTTATATATGATAACAATTTTTCTTTTCCTAAGCGTTGTCCTAAATTAACAAATCCAGGGTTACAAGAGTTTTCAACGACTTCTAAATATGTTTGATGACCATGTCCACCTGCTTTCCAGCAGCGTAATCTTGCGCCCGCTACTACAATAAAACCTGGATCACTAAATGTTTCATTAAAATTCACTTTTTTTTCCTCAAGTGCAGCTGCGAGTGTGATAATCTTAAATGTAGAACCTGGTTCGTATGTTTTCCAAATCGGCAGATTTCGATTATAAATCATTGGATCAGCAAATCGGTATTGATCAGGACGATAAGTAGGCCGACTGCTCATGGCTAATATTTCACCAGTTTTGGGGTCCATGGCAATTCCTAGGATATTTTCTGGTTGGTACTGGGCCATTGCTTGGTCCATCTCTCTTTCCATAATTGTCTGAATGGACTTATCCAATGTAAGCATGAGATCTAAACCATCTCGAGGAGGAATATAATGATCCATCCCACCTGGTAATTCCTCACCACGTGCATTCGCACTAAATGAGACATATCCAGGTCTTCCTTTTAATCGCTCATCATAGACAAGCTCAAGCCCCGCTAATCCTTGGCTATCAATTCCAGTAAAACCCAATAAATGCGCGGCCAAATTTCCATACGGGTAGTAGCGCTTACTATCTTCTGTGATAAAAACCCCTGGCATTCGCAGTGCTTGAATCTGCCTAGCTTTTTCTTCAGAAATCTTAACTCCTTCGGGTCGAATGGCTACAAACATCTTTCTTTTACTAATTTGTTCTTTTACTTTTTTTTCGGATATTTGTAATATACGAGCAAGCTCTCTAGCCGTTCGTTCTCGATCCTTAATTTGTGCTGGAATCATAAGTACAGTGGGAGAACTAATATTATAGGTCAGCGCTTTCCCATTGCGATCAAGAATCCGCCCGCGTTTCGCTTGGAAAGGAATATCACGGGATCCAAGATCCTGCGCCTTTTTTGAAAGCCAATTTCCTTGCACTAGTTGAACATAGGAGAGCCGACCCAATAAAGCTAAGAATACAAGTGTTGCTATTAAGAGAAATAAAAACAGGCGCTTTCGTACCACTTTCTGCACAATCCGCAAAAGTGATCCCCCTTTCCATCAGGGACTTCTCTAGACAAGCTTATTCAAGTACATGTTAAATAATGACTCAACTTAAGGGCTATTTGTTTGATTCCCCTTTTATATAGAAAATAGGAAACCCCATAAATCTAAATGAAAAAGCTCCACATCCCTATTCGATTAGGTATGGAGCTTTTGGATTTAAGTTTATTGATTTCCTGTTTGTGGTTCTACGTTTTTAGTCTTTTTTTGCTTTAAATTTGGCAAATCGGCTACTTTTAGTTTACATACATAACGAACATTTGCTTTAGAATCATCATAAATAAGTTCATAAGAATCGCTATTAGAAACGTCAAACGCAATCTTACCCAAAACTTTATGATCAGTACTATCTAATGTTTTTATAATAGGTTTGACTGCATTTGTATATTGTTTTTGATTGGCATCGACTAACTTCAAGCGATTAAGTATTGTTACCATAGTTGATCGATCTTTGCTTTGCTCAAAAATCATATCAATATAAACAAAATGGTCATTAAGAGGTGCACCATCACCGAATAAACCTACTTGACGTGCTCTAGCAAAGTCAACAGAAACCTTCACATCTTGGATTTCAATTGTTTCGCCCATTTTAACTTGTTTCGTTTCTTTTGGTTTTGGCTTCTTTTGTTGTGCGGCAACTTGTGATCTCTCTTTTTTGATAACAATCCCGAATCCTCCTGCAAAATATACAGAAGCTCCGAGGAAACTAAGCGCAAACAATCCTATAAAAAATCTTTTTAACACGACAGCATGCCCCCATATCTAACTGTCTAATACTGTAACAATGATTTAACATAGAGTAAACGATCAAACCATAAATTTATTATTAACTTTTATTTATATCATAAATATGACTGATAAAAAAAGAAACAGTTTACACAAAAAAAACGCCTTAAAGGCGTTTGAAAATCCAATTTAATGATACTATAATGCTAGATAAAATTTCAATATCATTGCCTTAAAGTGAGTTATAAGAAGAGAAGAAAAACCTCATTTTAAGTCGAATTCCTCTTCATCTTTGGGTGGAACTCCACGCAACTGAAGTGTTTTCTTTAAAATATCACGGGCAGTTGGTGCAGCTATCGTTCCACCTGATGTAGAACCATAAGCATTGGTCGGCTCATCGAAAGCAACATAAACGACAACATCTGGAGATTCAGCAGGTGCAAATCCGACAAAAGAAACAATATATTTATCTTTTAAATATCCACCACCATTTGGATCTGGCTTCTGTGCTGTTCCAGTCTTACCTGCAACGCGATAACCTGGCAAATCTGCTTCTTGTCCAGTGCCATATTTTACAGCCCCTCGGAGTAGTTCGCGTACTTTCTTGGCCGTTTCTTGTTCAATAATCCGCTTACCCGTTGGTTTTTCTCGATGCACCAATTTTTTTTGTTCTGCATCCCACACTTCTTTTAATAAATGAGGTTTATAAAGTACTCCCCCATTGGCAATCGCACTAACAGCTTGAATCTGCTGAATAGGTGTTACTGAGATCCCCTGTCCAAATGCAGCAGTTGCTATTTCAGACCGATATGGTACTCGATGATAAAAAATCCCTTTTTCTTCTGCTGGAAGATCAAGTCCTGTTTTCTTACCAAACTTCGCATTCATTTTCCCAAATCCAAAACGATCAATGTACTCCTGAAAACGATCAGCACCTAACTTTTCAGCCAGATTTACAAAGGCAACATTACTCGATTTATAAACTCCTTCACGATAAGATATCGTTCCCCAGCCATCCGCTTGCCAATCTCGAATTGTTTGATCATCAATCTTAATCGTACCAGATTGAAAAGTTTCATTTGGATCAAAAAGATTTTCGTTAATTGCTGCAGCTAAAGTAACGATTTTAAAGGTCGATCCTGGCTCAAACTGGCTTTGGACAGCTAGATTCAGTCCATTTTCTTGTGTATATGTAGAGGTAGAACGATTAGGATCAAAAGTGGGCCGACTCGCCATTGCTAAAATTTCACCATTACGAGGATCTGCTACAATTGCTGTCGCTCCTTTAGCTGGGTGTGATTTCAACACTTGATTTAAAACTGCTTCAACATGATTTTGTATACTAGAGTCAATGGAAAGTACTAAATCCTTTCCTGGAACAGGCGGTTGAAACTTCTCAGGACCATCTGAAATCATCATTCCATCTTTTGCTTTTTTATATTTGATAATCCCATCCTTGCCTTTTAACCACTTTTCATTATAATAAGATTCAACTCCACCCACAGGTTTATCGTCACTATTTAAAAAACCAAGCACATGAGCTAATTGCGGTCCACTATATTGACGAGCAGATGTTTTATATCCATAAATTCCTTTTAGCTCCCCATTGTCTTTTAAGCTTAGGATTTTATCATACACTTCTTTTGGATATTTAAACTTGCCATTTTCTTTTAGTGGAACAAATCGTCTCTTTTGACTTACCTTTTCACGTAATGACGATTCGGCAATTTGTAAAATAGGGGACAAAAGTTTGACAGTTTTGTTTACATCTTTTATCTGAGAAGGATCTGCTACAAAATAATAAGCGTTTACTTCCCAAGCCAAGGCATTTATTTTTGTACGGTCATATATCGTTCCCCGTTTTGCCTTAATCACCTGGTTATTATTTTCCCAGCTTTCTTGAGCTTGACTGACCAACTTTTCTGCATCAACTACCTGTATCCATAACAGTCGAAAGATTATGGCAGCCATACACAAGGTTAAAATCAGACCGATTAGGAGGGAACGCTCTTTACTTTGTTTCAATGGGCTACCCATAAGCTCATTTCTCCTCAATTCATTTCTTTCTATATCCTCGGTCTCAATTATCCATCATTCTAGTTCACTGTTGAATTGAGGGAAGTGATTTAACCGTATCTAAATACAAGCCATTCTTTTCTGCAAAATCACGGATTCTCTCTGTATTATTCAATTTTTTCTTTTCCGTATCCAGTTGAAGATTGACCTCTTTGACCTTTCGAATTTCTGTATCTGTCTGGTTAATGGACGCATTTAGTTCTGTCACTTCTGCATATTTTGAGATGACAACGAGAGCTAACAGAACACCAACGAGTACGCTTAGAAGATATAGCACCTTCTCTCCCGTCGTAAGCCCAATCACTTTTAAACGCGGTCTTCTCTTTTGTTTTGGTTTTGTGGCAGCTGTACTCTGTCCAAAAGGTAAAGCTACTGCTACATTCCCTCGATTCTCTCTCATTCCCTTAACCTCCTTACACTACCTCGCTCTTTCTTAACCCCTTAGCACTTTTCAGCAATACGTAGTTTAGCTGAACGCGCTCGTATATTTCTCTCTAATTCTTCTGTGTTTGGTATAATCGGTTTTTTTGTTATCACTTTAAGAAGTGGCCGTTCATTACATGTACATACTGGAAATTCTGGAGGACAAATGCAGCCTTTTGCTTTTTCTAAAAAGAACTGCTTGCAAATTCGATCTTCTAATGAGTGAAAAGTAATTACACTCACCCTTCCGCCTGGCTTAAGTAGCTCGACAGACTGAGCCAAAGCGTCACGAAATACATTTAATTCATCATTAACTGCAATACGAATAGCTTGAAATGTACGCCGAGCAGGATGGGGGCCTGACCTTCTAGCTGGTGCTGGAATCGCTTTTTTTATTAAATCAACCAACTCGAATGTTGTAGTAATGGGTTGCTGTTCCCGCCTCTTGATAATCTCTCTAGTAATCCGACGAGCAAATTTCTCTTCACCATACTCAAATAAAATACGGATGAGTTCTTCTTCAGACGAATCATTAACTACATGGAAAGCTGAGCGCTCTTGCTCTTGATCCATACGCATATCTAAAGGCGCATCTTGATGATAGCTAAAGCCTCTTTCACCTTCATCCAGCTGTGGAGAAGATACACCCAAGTCGAAGAGAATACCATCTACTTCTGAAAATCCAAGTTCATTTACTATTTCTTTTACCCGGCGGAAGTTAGACTTAACCAAGAAAATTCGACAAACTGCATCTTTTAATCTCTCTCTAGCAGCTTCAAGGGCCCTCTCATCTTGATCTAAGCCGATTAGTGTACCCGTCGATTCCAATTGACTAGCAATCTTTTGACTATGTCCTGCACCACCTAGAGTGCAATCCACATAAATGCCATCTGATTTGATCTGAAGTGCTTCTACTGCTTCAAATTTTAGAACTGTCTCATGCTTGAACAACCTACTTCATCCTTTTTTTATAAGTCCAAATTGACAAGACTCTCAGCAATCTCATTAAAAGAGTCTTCGGATTGGGTATAGTAATTTTCCCATTCTTCTTTACACCAAATCTCAACACGTGAAGATACCCCGATTACAACACATTCTTTTTTTAATCGTGCAAAGTCACGAAGATTACTGGGGATATGTACTCTTCCTTGCTTATCCAAATCTACTTCACTCGCACCTGAGAAAAAGAAGCGTGTAAAAGCCCGAGCATCTGCTTTGGTAAATGGGAGCGCTTTGAGCTTTTGCTCTAATTGTATCCATTCTGACTGAGGGTATGCAAAAAGACAATGATCAAGTCCACGTGTGACAACAAATGATGAACCAAGTCCGTCACGAAACTTGGCCGGAATGATTAGTCTACCCTTATCGTCAATAGAATGACGATATTCACCCATGAACATGACCTTATCCTCCCCTCGTCAACCCCTTCCCCCCACTTTCCTCCACTTTTCACCACATTGTAAATTATACCACATTGGGCACAAAAAATCCTGCACGCATGTGCAGGATTCAAAGGGGATTTTCAAATTAATGGAAACTACAAATTCCAGCTAGCTTGATATTGTTTTTGCTCTTCAGTCATATCATCAATTTGGATACCTTGTGAATCCAAATAGTACCGAGCTACTTGTGAATCCAACTGATATGGAACATCAATTACGGATGGTCCAATTTTCCCATGGTTTTCATGGATATACAGAAGGCTTAAAGCTTGTAAAGCAAAGGTCATATCCATAATTTCTGCTGGATGACCATCACCAGCAGCTAAATTGACCAACCGTCCTTCCGCAAGTAAGTAGATTTTCCGTCCATCTTCCATGACATATTCCGTAATATCTTTACGGACAACACGTTGGTTAACCGCTTGTCTTTCCAAAGAAATCTTATCAATTTCAATGTCAAAATGACCAGCATTCGCAAGTATAGCCCCATTTTTCATCACGCGGTAATGCATTCCATTAATTACATTTTTGTTTCCTGTAACCGTTACAAAGATATCTCCTCGTTTAGCTGCCTCAATCATCGGTAAAACGGTATAACCGTCCATATGAGCTTCAATCGCTTTAATCGGATCTACTTCAGTTACTATTACCTTGGCTCCTAAACCTTTGGCTCGAAGTGCTACACCTTTTCCACACCAACCATAACCGATGACTACAACTGTTTTACCAGCAACAACTAAATTAGTCGTACGATTAATTCCATCCCAAACGGATTGCCCTGTACCATATCGATTATCGAAAAAGCATTTAGAATAAGCATCATTTACAGCAACCATCGGAAACTTTAATTCCCCTGATTTTTCTAAAGATACGAGGCGGTTAATTCCAGTGGTTGTCTCTTCACATCCACCCCGTACATATTCAATCAGATCTTGCCTTTCGGAGTGAAGTAAGCTAACTAAATCCCCACCATCATCAATAATAAGCTCAGGTCGTGTCTCTAAGGTTAGTAGCAAGTGCTGCTTATATTCCTCTGGAGACGGATTATACTTAGCAAATACAGTTACTCCTGCTTGTACTAAAGCCGCACATACATCATCCTGCGTAGATAAAGGGTTGCTCCCCGTAATCGTTACCTCTGCCCCTGCATCATGAAGCAACTCAGCAAGACAAGCTGTTTTCGCCTCAAGATGTAATGAGATAGCTACTCTTCTGCCTTCAAATGGTTTTTGCACTAACCATTTTTCACGTAAACGACTTAAGATCGCCATATGCTCCCATGCCCAGTCCATTTTCATACGACCTTGTGATGCTAGATTTACATCACGAATCATACTTTTTTCTACTGAATTCATACTTCCCTGCTACTTGTTTCTCGGTATAGACAAAGTATATATATAACCAGATTTCCTATTTCATTTCATTCTATCTATAAAGCTTGGCATTAGCCTTAACATCGAGTTATCCTATATGCTCTATCAGCCAGTTCATAGTTAAAGTAGCAGGTTTTCACCTCTCTTTCTAGCTATAGTAGACTTCTATACTAGTTACGGTCAAAGGAAAATTTCAAATGCTGACTTAAGAGATTGTTGCACTCCTGTAGCTGATTAGGTAATAGATCAAGATCAATGGGTTTTTGTTTATGCAACAACTCTTCCATCGTTCTGACCGAAAAAAAAATAATAATGTCATTGTATATTATACCTAAAATAAGTTGAAAGCGGAAAACCAATTCACATAATTATTAATTGTAGATGATTTTCTCGATGGATAAATGGATCACTAATCACTTGATCTATCCACTCTAAACCATGCCGATTCCAAAAAGAAAGAAGGTTAAGTACTCGTTCCTGTGGGCGCTTTCTCGGTGATAGGGTGCTTATAAGCTCATCCCATCTACGAAGTACAGTCTGATGTTTAAGTGTGAATTGCCGTTCGGTATATTGTGCAAGAAAGTCTATTTGTTCCCATACCTTCTGCTTATTTTTTTCTGCCATTTGGTTTAAATCCATACCAACTTCTTTTTTCAAAATTTTTATGAGTGGTTGATATAATTCTTCGGTTTTTAGTTTGAGATCATCAAACATTGCTGAAAAATCCACATGAGTCTGGTGTTCTAACCACTCATCTTTCTTCTTTTCTAAATCCGAAACAAGATCACTCCAGGTTAATTGAAACTGTTCCATCCTTTTTTGCACTCGCCGATCAACAATCGTCATGCTCGGACGTGGAAATACAATTGGCATTTGAAGACCCATTTCCAAGAAAGCTTCTTTTAACAATCCCCAATATGCAACTTCACTACCTCCCCCAACAAATACAAGCGTGGGGAATAAAAATTCTTGCATCAATGGACGTGTCAAAACGTTATTACTAAATTTTTCAGGACTATCATGTAAAATTTTAATAATTTGTTCTGTGCTGAAACGGTGTTGTCCTTCTTTGGTAAACCATTCATCTTGATCACGATATAAAAGATGGCGTTCCCCATCTGCATGAATAAATAAATGAGCTTTTTGATCAGATAGCTCAACAGGCACATCATATCCCAGTTTTTCAAATTGAGTGGCCGCTTTAGCTACTTTCTCACTCAAAATCTGATTTTTCTCAAGGAGTTTCTGAAAAAAAGATACTTCAAACTTCCGTAGCGCTAAATCAGATGAATCAATTAAAATCAGACCCCATTTTCCAAATAAATCATGCATGAGTCTAGCGAAATAACGAGTCCAGGAAATAGGTTCTGTAATTAAACTTGTACATCGCTTAAGCCACTCTTGTTTGTATGGACTATCTGGTAAAAGTTTACTTAGCTCTGCCAACCAGATATGCAATTGCTCGGGTTTAATTTTTAATGAAGAAATTGGATATTTCCCTTTGTCTTCATAATCCAAGCGATGTTTAACAAGTTGAGCTCGATCATCTTGAATCCAAACATGATCTACCTCGTCTAAATCATGATCTTCACCCGCTATCCAAAAAACCGGAATAACAGGGCGGCCCAGTTTTTTCTCTTCATTGTGTGCGATTTGAATAATCGTAATGGCTTTGTGAATTGTATACATCGGACCTGTCATCAGTCCTGCTTGTTGTCCACCAATCACTACTACACTGTCAGATTGACTTAATCGTTGTAAGTTATATTCGACCTTAGGATGAAGTAATTCTGGGGCATGAAAAGAGCGGAGTATTTGCACTAATTCTTGTCTATGTGCAAGATTTTCCCTTCCTTCCAGATAGCTAATTCGCTTGACATAACTTTGATCATCAAAAGGGTTGTATTCATATAAAGAATGAATAGTGTTATTAAAATTATAATAATCTATAGTAAAGCGACTCGACCAAGGATTCGTTATTTGTTTATACTTCATCCTGTTTGGTGCAACTTGCTTCATGCACCTTGCCCCCTCTTTCTATACAGTTATCTGGATGAATCATATTCAGATCTTAAATCATTGAAACGAAGTTTAAAACAACGACATTTATCTAAGAAGCTATCTAAGTTACAAATAAGACTATCTTATAGCCTTATTTGTTAAGTCTTATCAATCTATTGTAAATACCCACGTTTTCCTCTCCACCACAAGAAAAAGCTTAGGATAACTCCTATTACAGCACTTTGTGCAGCGAGATTAAACATATAACCAAATGCTATATCTAACGAAGGATTAACAGGATAATTGGGGTCATACCAGCGTGATAACCCTGGCTCCCATACATTTAGTAGTTGTGCCATCACCACAAGTCCTAGTGATCCTCCAGCAGCTCGAAACATACCAAGTACTGTTAAACCACTTCTCCAGCGTTCAGGTTCAACCATTCGAAATAATACATGATGAACTGGTGCCGATATGGTCAACCCCATACCAATTCCAAGTAACACAAATAAGAGTAAAATCAGCCACATGTTTTGAATCCAAAATAACAATATATAGCTCACTGCTGCACAAATAAATCCACAACCTGCAATAACTGAAAAAGATATTTGCTCCACCCATTTCTGAGTGACCCACACTGTAACAACAGATGCTGCCAAAATAAGAGCTAAAATACCTCCATACCAAAGATCATGCTGATGGAAGAAGTGAGTAAACCACCATGGCAATAATACCAATATGGCCCAACTAAATCCAGTCATCATAATAATAATATACAATAACCAAAGATATGGCTTTCCAAATAAATGCGGTTCGAAAAAAGGGTATCGTTTCTTTCTTTCTACCATAAAAAGAATCACAATTAAACCCAGAGCAAGAATCAACAACGGAAGTACACGGGGATGAATCCAAGCACGAAATCCAAGTGGTAGATAAATTCGGGTCATTGCTAACATCAATAAGATGACGATTAAACCAAAGATGGGTGTCCCCCAACTAAAACTTGTATGACGTGTCCCCATCATCTTTTGAGGTAGCCATTTGTTAAGTAAGAAAAAGAGAAAAAAAGCCAGTAATAAATATAATAAAAAGAAACTACGCCACCCGAGTAAACTGATCCACGTAACAGAAAAAATAGGGGTTAGGATCAATAAAGCAATCCAAATCAATCGAAAGCCTTTTGTACGAGAGATGTGAAACAAACGGTAAAATCTTTGAGATAAAAATGGAACCATACCACTGGCACCGAATGCTTGCAAGCCTCGTCCAAATAAAAATAATAACCAGTTATGGCTCACTGCCGATAAGACTGCTCCACTCGAAAAAAAAAGTAAAGCATATCCCATTTCTTTTCGTCGCCCCACCAAACTAGCCCATCTTTCCATCAAGGGTAACGCTACGGCAAAGCTAATTAAATAAATAGCTACTGCCCATACACCCCAACGGATTGATAACATAAATTCTCTATTGATCCAATTTAGTGCAGGGATTAATACAACCATATCCAACGCACTTAAATAAATCGCAATTGTTGAAGACATCATCGAAAATTTTTTTACATTTACCAAGGGAAAATCTCCTCCAAGTCATCCTTCTATTAATTCAGGATGAGTATTCTCCCCTTTTTTTAGTCAACCATTATTTTCTCGATGATGAATCCTTTCCACTAGATACTGATTATATGCTGTAGGAATTTTCTCTTCCTTTCCGTAGCGTATGATTGCCCCATTCATATAATCAATCTCCGTCTGCCTTCCTTGCAATAAGTCCTGAAGCATAGAAGAATAATTATTTTTCGTATTTCGACAAACATAAGCCACTTTTTGTATCATATCATCCAATTCAAAAGAAAATCCTTTCTTTTGTGCCACTGCTTGTACTTCTCTGCTTATTTTTTCGATTTCCGAAATATATTCCGATGATAATAATTCCCCATTTTTCACTTGATGTAACGCAGTGATTGGATTAACCACACAATTTATCGCTAATTTTTCCCACATTCTGCGAAAAATTTGCTGATCCATTGCGATCTGCAAACCTAAATTTTCTACCGCGATGATCCATTCTTGTATAGGAGGATCAAAAGTAAGTAACTTCGGAAACGGACCAACCCAAGTTTCACCTTTACCTGTATGCTTTACCGTATTATAAGAGCTCCTATGTGCTCCTTCCGTAGTTATAGCTGCATAAGTCCAAGGTCGATTAGCTAACAGTTCGATCTGTTTTTCATGTCCTAACCCATTTTGCCAAAATAACAGGCGAGAAGTGGGACTTGTTATTTCTTGTAGGATGGGAATGATCGGTGGTAGATGATTTTGTTTTACCATAACGTGTACCATGTCAAATTGTACAGGCTGTGGTAATTCTTCAATCCACATGGCTTGAACAGGAATTTGTTTTTTTCGCCCATCAAGGCTTTCAAAATCAATTCCATATTGGTTCAGCTGCTGTTGCTGCTCCTTAGAACGAGTTAGTAATGTTAAGGCTCCTGGTATTTGGGTAAAGCGAGCTCCCCACAATAAACCAAGTGAACCACAGCCGATAACTGCCGTCCTCATCCTATCACCTCCAAATAAAAAAGGAGCCATTAATTATGGCTCCTTTTATTATACCGGATAAACAGGATGTTTTCTCTGACTAAAGTGAACTTGTTTACTTTCATAGGCAGTGAAGCGATCAATGAGCTCTTGCCGTAAATCTTCTGGAGCAATTACACCATCGATAATCAGTTCACTGGCTAAACGGTAAATATCAATATCTTGTCTATACTCTTCCCGTTTCTCATGAATAAAACGGCTTCGCTCAGGTTCTTCTAACTCAGCAATTTTATTACTATATACCGCATTGACAGCTGCCTCTGGTCCCATCACTGCAATTTGTGCAGTCGGTAATGCTAAACAGCAATCTGGTTCAAATGAGGGGCCAGCCATAGCGTAAAGTCCAGCTCCATAAGCTTTACGTACAATCACAGAAATTTTCGGAACCGTCGCTTCAGACATTGCTGAAATCATTTTTGCCCCATGCCGGATAATCCCTGCCTTTTCTACTTGGGTACCAATCATAAATCCTGGTACATCAGCTAAAAAGAGAAGGGGAATATTAAAGGCATCGCATAAGGTAATAAATCGGGCTGCTTTATCTGCAGAATCTACAAATAAAACGCCTCCTTTAACTTTCGGTTGGTTGGCAACAATTCCAATGGCTCGTCCGTTCAGGCGAGCAAAGCCTGTAACCAGTTCCTTTGCAAATAATGGCTTTATTTCCATAAAGCTATCTTCATCAACTAATCCATGAATAAAATCGAGCATATCAAAAGGCATATTTTGATGATCCGGTACAACATCAGCAATAGGACGGGCTGTTTTTGCTGGCAATTTGGCTGGAGTCAACTCTGGTTTCTTTTCCCAATTAGCCGGAAAGTAGCTTAAATATCGCCGTGCAGTTGCTATCGCTTCTGCCTCATCTTTAGCTAAAATATCGCCACAACCACTTACTGTACAATGCATACGAGCTCCGCCCATCTCTTCGAGTGAAACTTTTTCACCAATGACCATTTCAGCCATTCGCGGAGACCCAAGATACATACTTGCATTTTTATCAACCATAATCACTACATCACAAAATGCGGGAATATATGCTCCACCAGCTGCAGAAGGGCCAAATAAAATACATACTTGTGGTATCATTCCAGATAACTTGACTTGATTGTAAAATAACCGCCCTGCCCCTCTTCGGCCTGGAAACATTTCAATCTGATCAGTGATACGAGCACCCGCAGAATCAACGAGATAGAGCATAGGCACTTTTAGTTTTTCAGCAATTTCTTGAATTCGAATCATTTTTTCAACAGTTCTTGCTCCCCAAGAACCCGCTTTTACAGTCGAGTCATTTGCCAACACACAAACGGTCTGACCGTGAATCTTTCCAATTGTAGTAATAACCCCATCCGCTGGTAAGCCATCTGATGTACAGTTCGCAAACAGTCCATCTTCTAGCTCAAAACCATCATCAAACAGCAGTTCAAGTCTCTTTCGAACAAATAGTTTATTTTGTTTTGCCAATTTCTCATGATACTTAGGCGCCCCACCTGATTTAATCTGTTTTTCACGTTCACGAAGCTGTTCTGACCAAGACGGTTTCATGTATGATCCCCCTTACTTATTCACCTTTATAACAAGGCTTTCGCTTTTCTTTAAATGCTTGAAGTCCTTCCAGACGATCTTTAGTCGGGATTAATGTTTCATATGCTTTTGTTTCAAGAGCAAGTCCAGTCGTCAGATCTGTTTCCATACCTTGATCGATAGCAAATTTAGCCTGTGCCACAGCGAGTGGTGCATTTTGCTTGATCAGATCTGCCATCTTTTTTGCCTGAGCAAGTTCTTCACCTGGTTTGACTACTTCATTTAACAAGCCGATTTCGAAAGCATGTTTCGCTGATATCTTCTGTGCAGTAAAAATCAATTCTTTTGCTTTTGCTTTCCCAACAATACGTGAGAGACGCTGAGTTCCACCAGCACCAGGAATAATCCCAAGCGATGTTTCTGTAAGTCCTAGTACAACATGTGACCCTGCAATCCGAATATCGCAAGCTAAGGCAAGCTCCATTCCTCCTCCCAACGCCATCCCATTGATTGCAGCAATCACTGGCTGAGGAAGCCGTTCCAAACTCGAAAATGTTTCTCGAATTTGGAAAATATAACGGCGAACTTGTTCTTCATTAAATGTTCGTCTCTCTTTTAAATCGGCTCCTACACAAAAAGCTTTCTCACCCGTACCTGTAACAATAACTACACGAGTATTTCGATCATACTTCAGTTCCGTAATAATTTGCTCTAATTCTTTCAGAGAAGAATAATTTAATGCATGGTATACTTCAGGGCGGGACAGGGTAATAATCGAAATTCCTTCCTCCCTTTCCCACTGAATTTGACCCATGATCTTCGTTCCTTTCTATTAGAAATGATCGGCTATTGAAAATAACTTCTTAGCACCTTCGAGGATAGCTTCTTACCTAATTGTTCTTCTAACCAGTGGCTCGTCTGGCAAAGCTCTTCTAAGTTAATACCTGTCTTTATTCCCATTCCATCTAACATATAAATTAAATCTTCAGTCGCGAGATTACCTGTTGCTCCTGGAGCATAGGGACAGCCACCTAAACCTCCCAAAGAGCTATCTAAAGTGGTAATACCACATTCTAAGGAGACATAGGCATTGACAAGTCCAGTTCCCCTTGTGTCATGGAAATGTACAGCCAACTGTTCACTTGAGAACTGCCTCAATAGCTCAGTTAATGCTTCCTTTACTTGATTAGGTGTAGCTACACCAATGGTATCGCCCAATGAGATTTCATAAACGCCCATGTCCATCAGCCGCTCACAAATCATAACCACTTGCTTTAAATCCACTTTCCCTTCATAGGGACAGCCAAAAACTGTAGAAACATAGCCACGTACTCGTTTTTGATGTTGTTTAGCTTCTGCTACTACCTCTTGTAAAACTGGAAATGTTTCCTCAATACTTTTATTGATATTTTTTTGATTATGTGTCTCACTAGCAGAGATAAACACAGCATACTCATGGATAGGAGTTCGAAGGGCTCGTTCCAATCCCTTGCGATTAGGAACGAGCGCTCGATAAGTTACACCGGGATCAATATGAAGCTGACTTGCCAATAAATCAGCATCTGCCAATTGCGGTACCCAGGTAGGATGCACAAAAGAAGTGACTTCAATCTCCTTAATCCCAGCATTTATTAATCTCTGTACCAATCTTTGTTTAACATGGGTAGGTATCATTAACTTTTCATTTTGCAAGCCATCTCGAAGACCCACTTCAACCACCTGGATCATGATCTCATCCTTTCTACTCTTCTATATCGACGAGCACATCACCATCATTAACAAAATCCCCTTCACTTACTTTTACTTCTTTTACGGTTCCATTTTGCTCTGCTAGAATGGGTATTTCCATTTTCATCGACTCTAAAATAATAAGAGTTTGATCTGATTCTACTTGATCTCCAGCTTTTACGAGTACCTTCCACACTGTTCCTGCCATATTTGAATAAACCTTTGCCATCTCATTCACTCCTTTTAAGCTTTGTAACCCATTTCCTTTAATAACTGCGTATGATAATTACCTTGTACAAATTTAGATTCTTCCAAAACTCGAATGAGTGTTGGGATATTTGTCTTGATTCCTTCAATTTCAAAGGATTGTAAAGCTTGCTTACTCTTTTCTAAAACTTCCTCACGATTGGAACCGCTTACAATGCACTTAGCAATTAACGAATCATAAAATGGTGTAACCACACTTCCTTCTTTTACGCCTGCATCAACACGTATTCCCTTTTCTTTAGGTATCCGAAACCTTGATATTTTTCCGGGAGAAGGGATAAATTGTTTTGGATCTTCTGCACAAATGCGAAACTCCATCGCATGCCCTTTGGCTCTTACTTCATCCTGTGAAAATGGGATGTTATTCCCCATTGCCAAATCAAGTTGCAACGATACCAAGTCTAACTCTGTTATACACTCTGTTACGGGATGCTCTACTTGTAAACGTGTATTCATTTCTAAAAAGTAAAATTCATCATTAGGTCCTACTAAAAATTCTACTGTACCTACTCCTGTATACTGAACTGCCTGGGCAGCTTGGATTGCCATTTCGTGTAAACGTATTCGGGTTTCCGATGAAATCGATGGGGACAAGCTTTCTTCAATCACTTTTTGATTTCGCCTTTGAACAGAACACTCTCTCTCATATAAGTGAAGAACTTGACCACTGGCATCCGCGATGATTTGTACCTCTACATGTCGTGATGGACTAACCCATTTTTCAATAAATAAACGATCATTTCCAAAATATGCTTTTGCACGGCTTTGTGCTGTTGGGAAAAACTGTTTCACATCTTCTAAAGTATGACACACATACATTCCAATTCCGCCACCACCAGCACTCGCTTTGATCATCACAGGTAACCCGATCTGTTCTGCTGCCTGAACTGCATCTTCAATAGTACTTATCTGATCAGCCCCAGGTACTACAGGAACACCTACATTTTGCATGGTTTGTCTAGCGACGACTTTATCTCCCATCAAAGCGATTACTTCTGGGTCTGGTCCTATCCATATGATTCCCTCTTGTATGACCTTCCTA
This sequence comes from Thermoflavimicrobium daqui, assembly GCF_003313465.1. Taxonomy (GTDB): domain Bacteria; phylum Bacillota; class Bacilli; order Thermoactinomycetales; family Thermoactinomycetaceae; genus Thermoflavimicrobium; species Thermoflavimicrobium daqui. Next base: position 473,151 of record NZ_KZ845665.1, on the reverse strand, counting down.
GCAAACTCATCATTTTCTGATAGTAACCCATACCCTGGATGAATCGCATCTGCGCCTACTTCTTTGGCAACTTCAATCATCTTATCCATCTGTAGATAGCTTTTAGCTACAGGTGGCTCTCCAATACACCTCGATTCATCAGCGGCGCTTACATAAGGTAAGTCTTTGTCAGCTTCGGAGTACACTGCTACCGTTTTGACGCCTCGTTCTTGACACGTTCGAATAATACGTCTAGCGATTTCACCACGATTAGCAATTAAAACCTTTTGAATAGCCATACTCCTATCACTTCCTTTTGTAAAATAGAAATAAGTAACGGCAAAAAAATTATAATTTTCTATCTAAACGAGTAAATTATATCACTAAGTGAGATTTTCGACAAAAATAAATTGATTCCTCCTAGAAATTTTAATTGATATATAATAGGAATAAGAATGCACATTGATAAATGGGGGGAATAACTATGGGGCTATATCAGGTTGAAAAGTTAAAAATCAACTTCAAAACATTGGAGGAATTCAAAGAGTTTCGTGAGTATGGCTTAGCTGAATTATCCATGTTAGGTGACCTAGAAGCAAACCTGATAGAAAATGAATTGGATTCACCCTTTTATGGGATTTACCAAGATGATAAGTTAGTCGCCCGTATGAGTTTATATCAGATTTCAGGAAAATATGATCGTTATTTTCTGCCTGCTCAAGATCATTTAGAGCTATGGAAGCTAGAAGTATTAGCACCTTATCAACGAAACGGATTAGGGAGTGAACTAATCTCCTTTGCCAAAAGCTTTGGACTCCCCATTAAAACAAATGCCCGTAATCGTTCTACCCTTTTTTGGGAAAAGATGGGTTTTCAACCTGTGCATTATAACCCGGTTCGTGACCGTGGTGAAAGCCCTTATGTATGGCTACCTGAGGGTGTCTCTTTACAAGTATAATCAATTTTTCTCAAATAAAAAAAGTCCCCACAGCGTATCGTTTGTGGGGACTCTCCTGTTACTATTTATCAATCCTTTCTAAATTCCCATTCGTCTCCATACGGAATTTAGCTTTATGCATTCCATTCTCCTCTTCATCCAGTATAGTCATCTTTCGAGCCCGCTCCATGATTTGAATTAATGTACGATAATCATCATTGACTACTTGATAATTATTTTGCATAGAGTCAAGCTGACTTTTCATTGCATAATTTTCTCTTTCTAATCTCTCCATCTGCTCTTCTCGCTCTTGTAATTCTTTTTCTAACTGTTTCTGTTGCCTACGAAGCTCGCCTACCTCGTTTTTATGTTGCCGTAAAAAACGGATTATATGATCCAGTGAATAATTTGGATCTTGTAAATGATCCTCTCTAGATGTATATGTAGTATAAGAAATTCTTCTCTCCTGACTTCTTTTTTGTCTTTGAGCTTTTGCGATTTGAATTGCAGCTTCATATTTTTTTCTTACAGAGCTATTCCAGCGGAATCCACAAGCTGCAGGGGTTCTACCTAGCCTTTGTGCTACTTCTTCAAAAGCAGCCAGCTGAGTCCCGCCTTCACGAATATGCCGAAGTGTTACTTCTGCTAATACCATATCATCTTCCGCCATCCAAGCATCTTGACGTTTAACAGCCATCAGGCTCCTGTTACTGAAAACATAGACGAATATATCCATGATTAACGTTATCTTTATTTGTCCGCATTCATGGACTATTGCCTATATTTAAGTAACAGTATCCACCTCCTTTTACTTGATCTCGTATCATTTAAACAAAAACCTATTTGTTCTATTTGTATGCAATTAATATAAAACCTAGTATATGTAACTATTAATTTTTATAACCGAAATCATGTGGATGTATACATTTATCTCTCTTAAAAAAGTTACAAGCTTGTCTATGTTTACCTATCTGTTCTTCGTAAAAATTCTTCTACCTTTTGTCTATGTTCCTTTCCTTCCCAGAGAATAGAGCAACTTTCTGCTTCAAGAGGGAATGTCGGTGTAGCCCCATTGAGTCTAGCGATTTGTTTGTAAGTTTGAATAACCTTAGAAGGAATACTTGCCAAGTGTTCTGCCAAAGCTGTAACTTCATCTCTAAAATTTTCTTGTTTATAAAGGTGATCCACCAGTTGCAGTTCATATGCTTTGGTAGCAGAGATTATTTCACCCGTTAATAGTAAATATAAAGCTCGCCCCGAACCGATTTTTCTAGTCAATCGACCCGCTCCTCCCCAACCTGTCGTAATCTTTAAATGAACTTGTATAAAGCCAAATTTAGCTTTTTCGGAAGCTACACAAAGGTCACAACTGGTTAAGATCTCGCAACCTCCTCCTACTGCTGTTCCTTCAACTGTTGCTATAGTTAAACAGTTCAATTGATCCATTCTTTCTAGTAGCTGTCCCATTCGAAACATGATGGGATAAATCTCTTCTTTTTTCTCCAATTGGTGAAACTCCCGGACATCCCCACCTGAAACAAAGGCTCTTTCATCTCCAGAAAAAATAAGAACATGGAGTGTATCATCTTGTTCACATTTCGTAATAACTTGTTCCAATTCTTCTATCATCTGTAGATTGACAGCATTTCGCACCTCTGGTCGATGAAAACGAATCCAGCCGATCCCATCTTTTTTTGAGAAAACAAGTGTCTTCATTTCAAACATCCTTTCTTCTTAACTTGATACCCTAAAAAGCTCTAGGTATAATAAATCTGTGATCGTATGCACAAATTAGCAATTAAAGGTTCATAAAATGAGGTAGCCTTAAACGGAAAGGGGTGGGCTAGATGGCACGCATGTTTCATGTATTAGGTTTCTGGGCTGGAGTTATAGCACTTATGTTTTTAGCAGGAGAAATGTATATTCCAGCTATCCTCTTTTTAGTACAAACTGCTTTCTTTGTCATTTTAGGTGCACTTAAATTAACAGAAAAAACATATATGTACTTCTTTGCTGGATACATGTTTGTCTCATTCTGTGGTATGGTTTGGTATGCTACTTTTATGATGGATGGAGTACAAGCTGCCGTTCATTAATAATAAAAGCTCCCACTGGGAGCTTTTATTCATATTTACCCTAGTTTCTCTTTTACATTCCTTAAACAACCTATTTTTTCTGAACAAGTACTCGAAATACTTCTCCCATTCCATCTGGGTGGATCAATTGCTGCATCGCTCTCATTTGTTTTGCTTCAGGACTAAACGGGTTAGAAGCTGGAACCACTGGAACCAGATCCAAAATTCCCTGATCTAATAAAAAAGCTCCTTGTGTCTGAAATCCTACGGTTTGAAACTCTAGCTCCTCCCCCCATTTCATCAACGAAGAAAAATTAACATGACTTGTCATATCAATTTCCCCAAACAAAGAGTAGGGATCATCTAGTATTTGGTGATGGCGATAATAACGTATGGTTCCATTTTTACGTACGGAGTTAAAAAGCTCTTCTTGAGTGCCACCATAATCGATCGTTAATAAATACCCTGTTTCCATCCAGCTAGCCAGTTCTTTTAACCAATCATAAGCCTGTAAATTGACTTCAATCACTTGTCCTTCTGTAAGCTTAATTTCAAAGTCTTGGATAAAATGTTGCAAAGCTGTTGTGGATAATGGAGCCAGAACCTCATGAAAAATTTCCTGATCTTCATCAAAAGTGACACAGACTTCCTGTAAGTTTTCACCTACTTGGCAAATTCGATGCACAGGAAAAGCATCCACTAGCTCATTGCTATATACAATTGCAAATGGAACTTTGGGCAATTCTAAAATATGGGAAGCCCATTTGCAGGAGATGGGTAAACCAGATAGCCTCTTTTGCTGACATTGCCTCATATAGTCACTTGTTTCCACCAAAAAAAATTGGATCATATCCGGCGAGACACCTAATTGAAGCAAGCTACCAATAACCGCTTCAGTTAATCTACCATCCCCAGGTCCCATTTCCACAATAACATAAGGCTTATGACTCCATTTATGAAAAACACGACCTAATACTTTCCCTACTAAATCTCCTACATGCGCATTCGTAAAAAAGTCTCCTTCTTTTCCCAGTTTCATTTGTTTTGTTTGGTAGTATCCCCAATCCGGATGATACAAAGATAGCTCCATAAACCGGGAGAAAGGCAGTGCCCTTCTGGAAGACTTTTTTATTTCATCTATAACGATTTGTTGTAAGGAGGTAGTCAAAGCATCTGCCCTCTTTTCTACAAGATCAAGCACGGAAAACTTATAAGGACTTATTAGTATCGCAACCTTCAAATGCAAAAATATCTGTGCTTAGATAACGCTCTCCTGTATCAGGAGCTATGCAAAGAACCTTTTTGCCTGTTCCAAGCTGTTGAGCTACTTGTAATGCTGCCCAAACCGCAGCGCCTGATGAAGGTCCTACAAGCAAGCCTTCTTCTCGTGCTAAACTCCTTGTTATCTCTGTGACCTCGTCATCAGTGACATGTAGTATTTCATCATAAATCTGTTGGTTTAAAATCGGAGGAATAAAGCCTGGACTTGTTCCTGGCACCTTATGTGGACCTGGTTTTCCTCCTGCCAAAACGGGAGAATTTTTAGGCTCAACCACCGTAATTCTTAAGTGAGGCATATGCTTACGTAGATATTCTCCTGTCCCTGTAATAGTACCGCCTGTTCCCGCAGTGGCTACAAATGCATCTAACTTACCTTCCATCTGTTCTAAAATCTCTGGGCCTGTGGTTCGCCGATGAACATCTGGATTAGCGACATTTTGAAACTGATAAGGCATAAATGAATGAGGAATTTTCTTCATAAGCTCTTCTGCAAGGCGAATAGCCCCTGGCATCCGCTCACTACCGGGAGACAACACAACCTCCGCACCATATGCTTTTAAAATTCGAATCCTTTCCCTACTCATCGTATCTGGCATCACTAAAATCGTCCGATAGCCTTTAAAGGCTCCAACCATTGCAAGGCCAATCCCAGTATTTCCACTCGTTGGCTCAATAATAGTGGAAACAGGCCGAAGATGTCCTTGTTTTTCAGCCCAATCAATCATATTGTATGCAGTACGATCTTTGACACTACCGCCAGGATTGAATTTCTCTAGCTTCACAAAAAGATCTGCACTCGATGGACTAACCAATTTTTGCAGCTTCACAACTGGAGTTTGGCCGATCAATTCTGATAAACGATTAACAGTACGAGCAAAGGGGAATTGTCTTGACTGACTTACTCGATGGGACCTGTCCACTCTAACATTCCGCCTTTCATATTAAACAACGAGGGGAAACCGTGCTCAGCTAAAACATTAGCAGCAAAAACACTTCGCTTTCCACTTCGACAGATTAAAAGAAGCTTCTTCTCTTTGTATGGTAATAACTCTTGATAGCGTAATTCCATCTGATCATGAGGAATATGTATACTTCCCGGGATATGACCATTTGTATACTCTTCTGGTGTACGTACGTCGATCCAGATATAATTTTCTTTTATATCAGCAAAATCCTGACTCAACTTCTTGGCTTCTAGATCTTCATATTTCTTCATCGAAAACACCTCTTTTTCTTTTATTTTACTTTGAACTTTCCTTTTTAACATCATATTACTTCAAAAACTCTATCTCGGTAAAATCTGATTAATATAAAGCTCTAGCTGACTTGTATCCAAAGGACCTTCAATAAAGTTTTTAACTTTACCTTGAGGATCAATAAAAACACTACTTGGTAATGGCTTAATTTTGTACAGTCGGACTACATCGCGGCTTTTATCCATCAAGATAGGGAATCCAAGTTGATATTGCTCTTTAAAGTTCGAGACAGCAATATCCGTTTCTGCAATATTAATAGCCAAAATTTCAAATCCCTTATTTTTATATTTACTATACATGCTCTGCATAGCAGGCATTTCACTGCGACAAGGCTCACACCAAGTTCCCCAAAAATTAAGCATAACTGCTTTTCCTCGTAGTTGACTTAATTTAATTTCTTTACCATCTAACGTTTTAAGCTGAAAGTCAGGGGCAACTTGTCCTACTTGTGGTTTTTGGGCAGTACTTGGATTAATGACAAGGTATAAAGAATAACCAAGAGCCGCCAGTAATACCAGAAAGATAACGCGTCGAATCCATAATCGAGTTTCTTTCTTCATCATCTCACCTTATTCTATAACATCTATTATTTTTTGCTTCGATTGTAACACACTAAAAAAAAAGCTGAAATGACCTTTCATTTCAGCTACTTGCCTACAAAGTTGCACTAAAAGCCACGGAATCCACCCGTCAGCTGAGTTAACCATACAATAATCACCGTCAGCTGGTCTGTATATAGTAGAACCCCAAATATCACCATCAAAGCTCCACCGACTTTCATAAAACGGCTCGAATTTTTCAGCAACCATTTTGTCCGACCAATAAAAAAAGCCATTAATAAAAAAGGAATTGAAAAGCCCAAAGTATAAAAGGTGATATAGACAAAAGCACGTTCTGGATGTAGCGATGTCATTGCTAATACAGATGCTAAAATAGGCCCAATACATGGGGACCATCCCGCTGCAAAGCCCATACCAATGAACGTAGAACTTACAAAGCCTAGTCCTTTCTTTGAAACTTCCCATTTCTTTTCTTTCATCATAAATTTAGGACGAAAAATTCCGAGCATAAATAATCCCATCGCAATCATGAGAATAGCTGATAACATACGCACTACATCTTGATATGCTTTAAAAAGTGATCCAACCCAACTTACCGCAAAGCCGAGTGCATAGAAAATCAAAGAAAAGCCCAAAACAAAGAAAAAAGCATGAATCAAAGCTGCTTTTTGAACTTCGCGTGGGCGTGATGAGTCCTTAAGCTGCGAAACAGAAATGCCTGTAATGTATGATAAGTACGAAGGATATAGCGGTAGACAACAAGGAGAAATAAAAGAAAGAAAGCCCGCTCCAAAAGCAAGCCACCATGTGATTTGTTCCATTGTTTTTCTTCGCCCTCTCCCTTTCTAGTTGGTCAGTTTTTGCATAATATCATCAAGTACTTCTTGATTCATCTCCCCTGGGTGTTTATACATGATTTTCCCTTTCGCATCCACAATGAAAGTCATCGGAAAGCCTAAAACACCATAATGAGTTTGTGTAGTTGTTACATATTTCGGTCGATATGGATCTAAAAGAATGGGAAAATTAAAGCCGTTCTGCTTTACATAATCGCGCATTTTTTTCTCATCGTCAAATGCTGTTGCGTTTACCATCAAAAAGTTAACTTGTCCTTTATACTTTTGATAGGCCTTCTGAAGCATTGGCATCTCTCTTTTACATGGTTCACACCAAGATGCCCAGAAGTTAAGAAAAGTTGGCTTCCCATGATTTTGATATAACTCCACTTTTTTACCATCAAGTGAGGTCAAAGTAAAGTTTGGTGCACAATATCCTGTTTCAGCTTGCTCTTCTTCACGACAATCTGCATGAGTAACCGCTGCTTTTCCTTGATTTGCTCCTTTTTGCGTTGATGTCACTTGCTCTTGTGGCCATTTCCACCATATTGTTCCAACAACTGCAAATATGAGCAAGGCTGCAATTAGCCAATTTCTGCTTTTCATCTACATCACTGCCACTCAGTAGAGTAACAGCATCCACCCCCTTAATTGAACCCGATATTGTCCCCCCACAATCATGACAGATCTACTATTAAGAAAAAATCGGATAAAGTGAAAAAAAGATGACATTTTTGATCAATCTATTGAAAACTAGAGAGATTCCAATTGATCTTTTTCTTTTAACTCATGCAAACCCTCGTCTTTGTCTTAACATCCAGATACACAGTGGAATTAACAAAAACAGCCAAATAACTACTAGCGAGTTTATCAATGGAGCTAGATGATGGATGGCGTTTCTATAGGAGGTAACTTTTTCTTCGATGCTTTGATTAATTCGCTAGCTAGTTTCTTATTTCCTTCACTTAACTCCTTCGTTACATTTACAAATAAAGTGTATTTAACTTTTGAGTTCCTTGTGTTAACAATTGGATCCCTACTTCTAATTGCCTGCTTCCCTTTGCCAGATGTTTACTTCCTTTAATAAGCTTATCAACTTGATGAACCTGTGAAACTAGACTTTACCATTGTTTTTTGATTTGAGCTATATCTTGGCGAATTTGTCCTTTTATTTCAGCTATTTTAGGTGGAATTGGTAAAATTGGGATTTGCCATTTTTTTGTACGCACTTCGCTTATGATCCACTCAATCTTATCAATCCGACATTCTAAATTTTTGATATTTATTTTTCTTAGAGTATTCATTTTTGTCCAATGATCGCCAGACCATTTGCCCATCTGCTCAGCACCTTTTGCTAATTGAGTAGACGCATCTAAAATTTCCCCTGTTCCCTGTGAACCATATACAAAAAAGATAGTGCAATTAAGCACTACCTTTTTTGTATATCTATTTACCAACCAGTGATATATGGATTTTGTTCCATCTCTCGGCCAATTGTCGTTTCTGGACCATGCCCACACAAAACACGGGTCTCTTCAGGTAACGTCAATAATTGATGATGAATCGAATTCATTAAAGTCTCCAAGCTTCCTCCTGGTAAATCAGTTCGACCAATCGACCCCGCAAACAAAACATCCCCACTGATAAGCAAAGATCCGCACAAATATGACACACTTCCGGGAGAATGGCCAGGCGTATGGATAACTTGGAAATTTTCGCCGATGAATGTTAGTTTTTCTCCTCCATCCAAAAGGAAATCAGCTGGCTGACAAACAATCGGTTTTCCCATTAACAATGCGGAGCCATTCTGTTTAGGGTCTGTAAGCCAATCCTCTTCAATCCGATGTACATACACAGGTGCTTGTGTTAGTTGACGAACTTCTTCTAGACCACCAATATGATCAAAATGCGCGTGTGTAAGTAAAATTCCCTGAATCTTTAATCCTAGCTCTTTGATTTGGTTAATGAGTGGACTGGGATTCATCCCCGGATCAAATACAATGCCTTCTTTACTTTCTTCATCATATATTAAATAAGCATTTGTCATTACAGGTCCTAAAGAAAATGTTTCGACTCTCATCGCTTTGATTACCACCTTTACATAGTGAAATGCATTTTTCTAGCATTTCCTTTTAGTTCTTCCTCAATAAATTCCCATACTCTTGGGTTCACCATTACTCATACATTTTGTTCTTCAGGAAACACTATAGCTAAATGAAAACCGTGAAAGGAAGAAATACGATGCATCTACTTCTTAGACGATTAAGTATTCTCTTTGTTATATCCATACTAATCACAGGGTGTGAAACAAGTAATAAGCCACCAGCTAAAGAAGCAACACCGGGTCCTAACCAACCTATTTCTCATACAGAACGAGTCAAGCAAACCATTCCACAGCCAAAACGGGATCAATCATCACAAGCCATCGCCAATCGATTGGTCAACCTTGCGACAAGCGTTCCTCATGTACGTGGAGCAACCGCAGTTGTACTCGGAAAGTATACGATTGTTGGGATTGATTTAGATCCGCGTTTAGATCGTGGACGTGTGGGAACAGTTAAGTACACGGTTGCACAAGCTTTACATGAAGACCCTCAAGGAGCTCGCGCACTGGTAACTGCTGACATTGATCTTGTTCAACGATTACGCGATGTGAATCATGATATTCGGCAAGGTCGCCCTCTTGGTGGCATACTTGAAGAACTAGCAGATATCACCAATCGTATTGTGCCACAGCCTTCTAGAGAAGCTCCCAAACGAGAAGAACCACCTACACGTACCAATGAACAACGTCTAAAACAAACACCTTAAATAAATATCATCCACTTTCTCATACTTAGGATAAACTCCGATATCAGGAATGGGTTCATGAAAATAACCCATTCCTGGTACAAAAGCTTCTTAACTTAAACTTGTCGTCATCCATTACTTGTATCCCTTGTATTGTTTCCATAGAATAGAGTTAAGCTCATTCACTTGATTCCAACGTTAAAGGGAGTTATTTATGAAATTAATTTGTATCTTATGTGATCAGTCTTTTGAGCTTAATAAAATCCAAGAAAAGAAAGTAAAAAAGCATCCACACAAAATTCAAATTTGCCCAACATGCTATCTACGAATTAGTAAACAAGTTGAAAAGCGGCATCAAGAAAAAGAAAGCGAAGAACGTACGAATGAGTTTATCTACTTGGGCTATTCAAACGATTGATTGTACTTAGGCTCTGAAACAATATCCGAAAGAAGCTTTTCTGCAGCTTCTTTAGGAAAGGAATAGGAAAGCATTTCATCATGTTGGCGAAATGAAATGACATACTCCGATTCCTCTTCTCGCTTCTCTAAATCTGACACTTGATGATCTTCACGTAAAATTTCCGTAAAAAAAAGGACTGTATCCCGTGCAGAACGATCTGATGGACGAGCTTCCCAAACGATTTGAATTTGTAACCAATTAAACAGTGCATCTTTCAACTGCATAAAACTCCCCCACTTCCACCAGTTTAAATTCGTTCAATACATACCCCTTTTTCACTACCTCGATGAGGGTAAAAAGGGGACTTTCTTTTTTAACACTTAATCTTACTTGGATTGATTTGATTTTCCAAACATCAATCGTAAACGTGTTAAAACGATGAGTACTACCGTAATTAACATCGCCTCAATAATAGGAAACTGCATAATTTGAAAAATAAGGAGAATCACACAACCAATAGCTAGTACGATATAAACGAAGATACTTTTTAAAAGAGGTAGATTACGTGCAAAAGCCATTTGATAAATAACAGCGGATAAAATTAGAATGATTAGATATCTTCCATACCCTGGAAGTTGATCAACCCAATCAAACATGATTTCTCCTCCTTTCTTTACGACTTCTCTGGTCGAAGCTGGTGCAGATAAGCGATTTCATCTGCATACTCACTCTCATCTTCGACTGGTGTCTCTAAAATAATAGGAAGTCCCTCAAAAACATCACTCTTTAGAAAAAGAGACAAAGCTTCAGCCCCGATTTCGCCTTTACCTATTTTTTCATGTCGGTCTTTGCGGCTATTAAAAGGGACTTTACTATCATTAAAATGGATTGCCACCAAATGATTCAAGTACCCTGTTTTTTTCATCGTATCAACACACTCAGCAAAAGTATCATAAGACCACATACCAGCAGCAAAACCATGACACGTATCAAAACAAAAACCAATCTTTTCTGGATAGTCGGTCGCCTCTCTTATTTCGACTAGCTCTTCAATGGTTAGCCCAAGTTCACTGCCTTGTCCTGCTGTATTTTCTAATAATAACTTTGGTGTGCCTTGGTATTCTTCCAATATAAAATTTAAGGTTTCTACCATCCTCTTTTTCCCAAACTCTACTCCTTCGCCCACATGTTTTCCACAATGTACTACAGCACCAACCGCACCATAAGCTTCTGCAATATGTAAATCTTCTTTAATAGAACGAATCGTTACTTCTTGTAGATCTGCTTTAGGTGTAGATAAGTTGGTAATATAAGGCGTATGGGCAACAAGTGTCATATCATGCTCTTTTATGTAATTCCTTCCTTTTTCTGCATCTTTTAAATTTAACTTTTTGGGCCTTAAGCCTCTTGGATTCTTTGTAAATACTTGAAATGCAGCAGCATTTAGCTCATGAGCTCGTTTTGCAGCGGGATAAAGTCCTTTCGCTACACTTATATGACAGCCGATTTTCATCGTAATCACCTTTCCTTCATTGAGATTGTACACACTTTTACAACCTCTTCATAAGAAAAAAGCGCCAAGCTCGGCGCCTTTCCATCATATCACTTTCATTCTAACCCGTGCAACCTAACTGATCTCAATGGCTTTTTCTTGTAATAATCCATAAAGTTGATCTGGAAAATCTGTAATAATCGCATCAACTTGAAGATCAACGAAACGTTTCATATCCTGAGTACAATTTATCGTATATGGACGGACCAAAATTCCGTGCTGATTGCACTGCTCAATCATTTCTTCAGTTACCACAGTATAAATGGGATGAAGGGCAGAAGCACCAAAAGTTTTAGCATATATCCAAGGTTTATATAAATGCTCTTCATATAATGCAGCTATGGACCAATTGGGGCGAAATTGATGTAAATAAGCTAAGCTTGTATGATTAAATGAAGAAATGACTACTTGCTTTTCTAACCCAAAATGTTCAACTTTATGAACCACCGTCTCTTCTAAGCCCGAATAAAAAATCACATTATTTTTCAACTCTATATTTAATAATAACTCGGTATTACTTGCTAACTCTAGTACCTCATCAAGTGTTGGTATAATCTGATCTGAATACTCTTCAGAAAACCATACTCCATTCTGGAATTGGCGAAGCTCAGCGATTGTGAAATCTTTAATCCAACCCTGCCCAGTTGTCGTACGATCAATCTTTTCATCATGAATGACCACGACTTCCCCATCGAGTGTTAAATGCACATCAAGCTCAATGCCATCTGCTTTTGTCTTGATAGCCCACTGGAAAGCAGCTAAAGTATTTTCGGGAGCCTTAGCGGAAAAGCCCCGGTGTGCAATGACTTTTGTATTCATTATCAATTCACCCTCAATCGCCCATTTGAAACTCTTCTATAGATTAGTATGTTCGCATCGCTAATTGGATCAAAGTTCGTACAATCGCACCAGTAGCTCCTTTTTCATAAACTCCTTTTTCTTCGGGACGTAATATTGTCCCTGTTATATCCAAATGAACCCATGGAGTTTCCCCTACAAAATGCTTTAAGAAAATCCCACCTTGTATACTGACAGCTCCCCATCCACCAAAGTTTTTTAAATCGGCAATCTCACTCTGCATTAATTCTTCATACTCTTCGTAAAGTGGTAACTCCCAAATCCGTTCTCCAGTAATTTTTGAAGCATATAGTACCTCGCTACTCCAATCCTGGTTATTTGTCATCATGGCAGATACTTCATGACCAAATGTACTATAAACTGTTCCGGTTAATGTTGCTACATCTACCAATTTAGTTGCTCCTAATTGCTTGATATAAGTAAGAGCATCTGCCAAAACCAGACGACCTTCCGCATCTGTATGCGTGATTTCGATCGTTTTGCCACTATAAGTTGAAATAACATCTCCAGGACGATATGCATTGCTATCTATCATATTTTCACATAAAGGAATAACTGCAATCACATTGGTATGAGGCTTAATCGCTCCAATTGCTTCCATTGCTCCCAAAACGGCCGCGCCACCAGCCATGTCCACTTTCATTTCACTGAGAACATGAGCATCTTTTTTGATTTGCAATCCTCCACTGTCATAAGTCACACCTTTCCCTACTAAGCCAATCACATCTGTACAATCTGGAGCTCCATTATAAGATAAAACGACCATTTTCGCTCCATACTTACTTCCAGCAGAGACTGATAATAAAGCTTGCATCTTCTTTGATATTAACTGATCTTCTTCCAAGATCTCGATGGAAAGTCCACTTTTCTCTGCAATTTTTTGGGCATACTGGGTAAAAGATTCTGGGTTTAGGCGATTAGCCGGCTCATTCGTAAGGAAACGTGCTAGATTGGTAGCTTGTGAAAAAATAATTCCTCGTTCTACTCCAATTTCCACAGCTTTTTCTGGAAAGCCCTTACATGACAAAATGATATTTGGTTCACTATCCTGTTTATGCTCTTGATAAGTATGATGTTGATATGTCCCCAATTCAATTCCTTCAACTAACGATTGAATGATATCTACTGGATTAAAGTGTTGAATCATATAGGAAGGGCTGCTTATACTCAGCTGCTTGAGCCCTATTTTTTTCGCTTTACGCGCTGCAATAGCTACCGCATCTTTCAATTTAAAAAGATCTACCTTTTCTTTTTTACCAAGTCCAGTGATGAATACACGTGTCATCGGCTTTTTATTCCAGTCCCGTAAAATCGTCACTTCTCCAAACTTCCCAGTAATTTCTCCATCGATCATCAATCGAGAAATATGTCCTTCTAACATATAGTCCACTTCTCTTAAATCTTCGGATAGAGTGACACAATCTTCCGTATAAAAAAGAATCATCGCGTCGGCAGCCAGCTTGCTGATAGACTCATGCGAAAATTTCCAATTCATGCCTACGCCTCCCTATATTCTTCTTCATAAAAATTTAACGTGTACTTTTATAAAAGTACACGTTACAATTTCGACAAATTTAACCACAAATCCTTTCTATCCTTAGGGAGACAGTCTTTCACATAATAATCATAATGCTTCTAACATTAACATTTCTCTGCGAATTTTTTCTAATCTCTGTTTACATTCATCAACTTTGACCTGACTATTCTCCATCATCGCTTCATATAATTGGGCAAGTTCATAGTCTAACTCTAACCGAAGGACAGGAATTCGTTCTTCAGGGGCTCGACAACGAAAAGCTTTAATGACATCTTCCATAGTTATCATCGCAGCACTGTTACTAAAAACATAGACAAGCGTGGCCATTTTTATATTTTCATTTTATCATTGCTTCTTCTTTTTACTTACCAACGACCTTTATTACTACATCGATTTTATTTTCTAGTCCACTGTCTGTACAAATCTCCGCTTAGCAAAAAATGGTTCTCTGTTTTTTACATACATAGGTTAATCAATAGCCCTATTTAGCTTTCACTTTTCACCCTATTTTAATACTTGTATTATAGAATATTTTTCTGAAAAGGTTGATAATTTATCTTTGTCTGCGGATCATTGTTCATGTTTAAAGTAACAGTATTCACCTCCTTTTCCTCAATCGATCATTTCCTTCCATTCCATTTCAAGGAAATGAACAATCTGGCTACAGGATGCCCCCTATTCTGAGGAAATAAACCTATAAAACAAATTCCATTACTCCTAAGATAGTGTACGAAATTTTAAAGATTACGGAACGGTATTTGTATAGATAGCTTTTTTTTCATTCTTCATAGTAAAGTATTTCTAAATGAATCAATTTATGATTTTCAAGCGTAAAACTAGCTAACAGTCAATAAGATATTCAAATTTTTTTATTTTCGACTTTACTATGGTAAGATAAAAGCAATCTACAAAAAATAGATCGAAAGATCATTTTTGCTAGTTAGACCCAAAGTGATTGATTGAATGGATGGTGGAAATATGTCGATTCCTCGTTTTACTAATACCGATTTTGCAGTCTTTCAAGTAGAAGGTTTAGAGTCGAGAATGGCTAAATTAAAAGAGCATATTCAGCCCAAATTTGCAGCAATTGGTGAAGAAGTGGCTACATTTCTGACCACCCTCATCCAAGATCCATTTTATATACATATTGCTAAACATGCCCGTCGGACTGTGAATCCACCTGATGAGACATGGGTAGCTTGGGCGACAAACAAACGCGGCTATAAAGCTTACCCACACTTTCAGTTCGGTTTAAGAGATTCACACCTATTTATATGGTTTGCTTTAATCTATGAGTGTGATCGTA
Source organism: Thermoflavimicrobium daqui (assembly GCF_003313465.1). Lineage (GTDB taxonomy): Bacteria > Bacillota > Bacilli > Thermoactinomycetales > Thermoactinomycetaceae > Thermoflavimicrobium > Thermoflavimicrobium daqui. The sequence goes on along the minus strand of NZ_KZ845665.1, from coordinate 457,784 downwards.
AGCCAGCTTTTGCTCGTCAGTTCTTAGCAAAGTTTGATGAAGTATGGCCTAATATCCCCAAGTACTTTTACATTTCACAAGACCATACTCGTCCTGAGGTCACCTCTGTTAATAATCTTCAACCCGATGAGGTTAAAACGATCTTAGAACGCTTAGAAAAAGTAAAAAAAGCGGAGTTCCTTTGTGGTACCCTTATTCCAAAAGAAGAAGCAGTTACACTAAGTGGAGAGATGCTAATCAATAAAATCGAAGATACATTTAACAAGGTATATCCCCTCTATCAACTAGCATCTACTTTATAAAAAAAGCCAACGGATCAACCTCCGTTGGCTTTTTGAATGGTTGGTTTCAGTTCTAATTGATCTTGTAATTCTTTGGTCACCCTTGCTAATTCTTGTTCGGAGACTAGTTCGATATAATTTCTCTGAGGGTCCGCAGTTGATTTAAGTTGAATCGTTTTAATTTTATTTCTAGGTATCTCACTGTATATATTCTTAAGATCTAAAAACTGATTAGGCTTAAAACTATAAGTAAAGTTATTACCAACTGCTTGTACAAGCGAATTAAATTTCGCTATCGATTCAAAACTAACCATCTTATCCATTAATTGATGTATAACTTCTTGTTGTCGCATATTTCGTCCTTTATCACCTAAAGGATCTTGTTTTCTCATTCGGACATAAGCTAAAGCTTGAGCTCCATTTAAGTGACTTTTCCCTGGTTTAAAATGAGCCATTTGCCCACCGATCATTTGTTGTTTAAACTCTCTTTGAACTGTTACATCTACACCACCTAATGTGTCAACAATATCGGTAAAGCCTTGGAAGTTAATCCTCGCATAATAATCAATTGGGATATTCAGCCAGTTTTCAATCGTCTTACGAACATTTTGGACCATATCTACATTTTTTAATTTTCCATAATAAGCAGCTGCATTAATTTTGGCTTTTTCATCCGTATTGGCAATTGGAACATAGGTATCTCGTGGAATACTTAACACTTTTGCTGATTTAGTTTTCGGATTAATTGCTACAACCATCATCACATCTGGACGCCAATTCGTTGACTTAGCTCCTCGTTGGTCGGTTCCTAACAGTAACATGGTAAAGGGTTCTTCCATACTGACTTGATTATCTCTTAGGTCTGACTTCCCTTTATCATCATGACCTTTAGCAATTGCTCCCCACGTTTGCGTTACAATATATCCCACTCCAACCAAAATAAGCAAAACAAAAGAAATAGTAACTCTCCATATTGTTTTTTTACTTTTCTTATTATATTTTTGACTTCGTTTTCGACGTGGAGTATATGTATTAAAGTCTTCATGATCATGCTCTCTTTGCTGCCTTGATCGCTTATCTGAGTGCATAAATTAACTCTCTCTCCCTTTTTGAAGTTTAAATAAGCATCATTCCTTGCCGGTTAATTCATAACCAGATTCTAATCTTTAAACTATATCAAAGGAAGGATTATTCTTTTTTTGGGATATCCATAAATTCTAATTTAAATTATAGCTAAAAAATGAACATATCTTTATATAAAATGTGTATATTTTTTATCATTATCGGGGATCCTATGTTCTATTTTGGATATAATAAAAAATATTAAAGAATTAACACCCAATTTTTATATTTATACATAATGATCCCTATTATTATAACCAATATATGTTATATATTATTATAATTCAAGAAAATACATCTTAGTTTTGTATAAAAATACATCGTTTTTTTCTTTTGTTCTTGCCTACTTTCTGTTATACTATCCGTCGTGCTAATTAAAAGAAGGCAGGTGGGGACCTATGAATCCAAAACAATCGACAACACCATTATTTACAAAATTAAGAGAACATGCCAGTCGAAATCCTTATCAGTTTCATATTCCTGGACATAAAAAAGGACATGGAATGGATCCGGAATTCCGTGAATTCATTGGTCCAAATGCCTTATCAATCGATTTAATCAATATCGAGCCATTAGATGATCTACATCATCCACACGGTATGATTAAAGAAGCGCAAGAGCTAGCTGCTGAAGCTTTTGGTGCTGATCATACCTTCTTTTCTGTACAAGGAACGAGCGGAGCCATTATGACGATGGTTATGTCTGTTTGCTCCCCTGGAGATAAAATAATAGTCCCTCGAAATGTTCACAAATCGGTTCTTTCTGCTATTATTTTGGCGGGAGCTCATCCGATTTTTATTCATCCAAAGATGGATAAACAATTAGGTATTGCACATGGAGTAACCGCATATCAAGTAGAAAAAGCAATATCCCAGCATCCAGACGCCAAAGCAGTTTTAGTCATTAATCCGACCTATTTTGGTATTGCTGGACATCTACAAGATATTGTTGATCGTGTTCATCGCTTTGGTATTCCCGTACTTGTTGACGAAGCACATGGAATCCTTACACACTTTCATGATCAACTCCCCATTTCTGCTATGGACGCTGGGGCGGATATGTCTGCCACAAGTGTGCACAAATTAGGAGGATCACTAACTCAAAGCTCTATCTTAAATGTCAAAGAAGGTCTAGTAAATCCTCACCGAGTTCAATCCATCATTAGCATGCTAACAACTACATCTACATCATATATCCTTTTAGCCTCTATCGATGCAGCACGTCGCTATCTAGCAACAGAGGGAAAGGAAGTCATTGATAAAGTTTTACAGCTTGCAGACTATACTCGTAGACAGATTAATGAGATACCAGGGCTTAAGTGTATGGGAAGAGAATGGCTAGATAATGATGCTCTTTATGACTTAGATGAAACAAAATTAACGATTCATCTCAAGTATCTAGGCATCACTGGTTATGAAGCTGAAAAATGGCTGCGTAAACATCATAATATTGAAGTTGAACTAAGTGATTTATATAATATTTTATGTTTAATCACACCTGGGGATAATGAAGAAACAGTCTCGGTATTAATCCATGCCTTAAACGATTTATCCAATCATTTTTATACACCAGAACAGACACTTACGATTCCGATATCCATTCCAGATATTCCAGAATTAGTACTCTCACCTCGTGATGCCTTTTATAGTGAGACCATTAACATCCCACTTAAAGAAGCAGCGGGACGTATTATGGCTGAATTTATTATGATTTATCCACCCGGAATTCCTGTACTCCAGCCAGGTGAGCGTATTACTGCAAATAATATTGAATATATACTAGAACACATTGAGGCAGGACTTCCAGTACAAGGTACAGAAGACCCTACCCTAAAAATGGTAAAAGTTATTAAATAATCGATTAGCGACCTCCAACTATCAAGTGAGAGAGTCGCTTTTTTCTGTTTAACCATAAAACAAAAGCTTGGTTTTTCTTTTATTTATCGAAAAACCAAGCCTTTTTATCAGATCAGTTCACTTTTTCTTCTTCTTCATCACAGTCACAGCAAGTTCCATAAAGGGTTCCTACTTTATTACTTTCCATATAAGAAATCACTTCATCGCATTTTTGACAAACAATAATCTCCATCAATTTAGCCTCCCACCCCAACAGGATATAACATTTGTACCTTCCGTATAACGTCTTATTATATCCAAAGTATAATATGACATACTAATCATGTCAATATGATATATTAATATCTCGTATTAGAAATCATTGGGAGTGTTTTTTAGGCCCTATTCAAAAAAAAACTGTTGACCCGATCAATTGGTCAACAGTTTAAACTACTTCATTCTTTCAGACATCGATTAATCATTAATGTTCTGACTCAGCGTCAATTAATGTAGATGGTAGGTTATTACGTAAAAATACCGCTAGCTCTTCTGCTTCTTTCATCGATTTAAGATTAAAGTTGTCTTTGAGGTACTCCAGATCATCTACATCTTCTATTGAGAGTAACGAGGAGCGACCTGTTTGCATACAAATAACTAACGGTTTCCCAAAAAACATATGGGTATACACTATCCCAAAGTCATATCGACCCAAATCAGAAACAAAACCTACGAAACGGACTCGTGCTTGCTCCGATTCGTCATATAATCTTTCATGGCTCATCCGATCTCCTCCTCGTTATATTTTTTTGAATATTCCCATAAGATTATAAAAAAATCTCCTATTTTATATAGCTATACAATTTCCTTCTTATTTTTTTAAATATACCCGATTCTTTACTTAGTTAAACATATGACCTTAATAATAACTTTCTTTTACCTTTCGCTCAAATAATGTAGCTAGTTCATGGAATAAAGAAAGATCTTCATCATCCATTTCATCTTGCAAATTGCCTTGAACCACTAATTCTCCTATCAATTGATGCCCACGATAAAATGGCGCTACCGCTAATAATCTTGTCCCTACTCGTTTCATCATCACTCCAGCATGTAAGGCTCCCAAACTCAATATCTCTTCACCAAAGGGGATGACTAAAGGGAGTGCATTTGAACCATGACAGATATAGCAGAAAAAAGAATACTCATTTGTTAAATAAATTGAAACAGACTGATATCCCGCCACTTTCTCATATAATCGCTTACAAACAAATTGATATAGCTCTTTAATTTGTCCATGACAATTATCTGATACAACCCCGATTTCCGCGCGGAGCTCATCCAGTAGATCCGCCTTGTTCATCGAGATTCATCCCCTTACATCTTTATTATAAAAATTTTATCACAAGAAAGATTGATAGACAATTGACAAAAATGTGTATTTGACAACCTTATGTGAAATGCTAATATGAGGATAATCATGTTGTTTTAAGGGGAGAAAAAGTTTGAGTAAAAGCGCTTACATCAAATTGGTAGAAGGTTCCAAACAGAGTGAAATTACTTTGGATGATGTAAAAAAATTATTAGCTTATTACAAGGAGATGACAGCTTATACCGGTCAACAACTTGGCTGGGATTATCAACAGGCTGCTTTTCCTTATACCATCGAAGAGAAGGAGCAAGATGGAATTCAGTACTTAATGCTTAAAGGAATTGAACCTTCTCAATACTACTACTTATTAATTGGCGTTTCTCAGGAAAAGGATACAGGATATCATTATATCCAACTCGTTCTACCTGATCGTGCAACTCATGGTGATTGTACCAAAGCCAATGAATATTCTCGCTTTCTAGCCAAACAACTTGAAGCCCAGTTACAATTGTTAAATGGACGTACCATGTATTTTAATACACGCAAATAATAAACGAAGGGGGATCACATTCCCCCTTAAAACTTCTAAATTGATTTTTACTAGAAAGGCTATCCTCTTAGTCCGTCACATATCACACTTCGAACCATAAAATTTTCCATCCTTATCTAGTAAGCTCTAACCACTCAAAGCCATACATTGTAAACATAGCAAAACCACTCCCTAGACAACTGCCAATGAGAACATCTGAAGGATAATGCAAAGCAAGATAAATTCTTGAAAAACCTACTAAGAACGCGATAGGTAAAAGAATATAAACATAATTAGAAAGATGTAAAACAAATGTAGTTACAACTGAAAAGACTGCTGTAGTATGTCCTGATGGAAATGAATAGTCTGTTAAAGGATTAGGAAATGTATGTAGTTCCGAAAACTTTAAGTAAGGACGGAGACGTGGTAGCAAATTCTTAAAAAGCTGAACGATCAATTGACTACCCGCTAAAGATACAAATCCTTCTACTGCCCACATCTTAAATTCTTTCGAGCTAAAGATCAGCCAGCATAATAAAAAAGAAATCGTACCTGTTGCTCCTCCTAAATGAGTAATTCGTGGCATCATGATATCTAATAAGCGACACTTCCATTGGCGATTAAAATAAGATACTATTAACCCATCATATCGAATCAGCCAGGCAACAAAGCTTTTCATTTGCCTAACCTCCGTCCAAAACAAATTTCTTTTATGGCTTTATTATAAGTGGTTTATATAAAGGAAAATTAAATAAATGATCTGATTTTCTTTATTTCAATTCATATAGCTTATCCTCATTTAACAAAACAGAGGTTGCCTTCTAAATCAGCCGCTCATTGCTTCCTCACTCACTCCAACCAATATCATTCCATCAAACTTCTTAAAGGTTCCACTCTTAAAAGCTCTTGTCCCTAGGGAGAGAAGTCGATCCTACACAAAAGTGATTCGCTCTCGTTTTAGGAATGATCCAGGTTTTGGATCGAATGATGCAACTTGCTCAAAACATAGTTCATTTTATCATAAAACCCTATTTCATAGATAATAAAAACAACCCCTTATTCTTTTGAACGAGGGGTTACAGCTTTATCTACCTTATATGGAATTAGTTTTTTCGGAAATACTTTTTCTAGAATGCTACGTCTTTCGTCTAACGTATAATATTTCCAAAACCATTCTCCGTAGATAAATATATCCAAATGAAGATGAAGACCTTCTTTATTTCCTAATACACCATCACTTGTTCCTGAATTACCTACATATCCGATCAACTGCCCTTTTTTAACCTTATCACCAACTTTTACTTTATCCGAAATCCGATCCAAATGAACATAACGAGCTAGGACGCCTTTATCATATTGAATCCACACAGAGCGACCACGGAGCTTATCTAAAATATATTCAGGTGTCCGATCTAATGTAGCAGCTTGTTTAAGCAATTGATCGCGCTCCTCTTCAGACATCTCATGATACTCATGATCAGCTCGAACAATCACTCCATCAGCCATTGAGAGAACAGGAGTGTTTTTGGTAATCTCTACTCCTGTTGTATAACTATACCAATCAATCCCCTCATGTACTCCATTCCTATAGGTTCGAGGAGCGCCTGGTAATTGAGTATCTTTGGTACTAACATGTGCACCATGAATGGGCTTTTCTAAAAAAGAAAGATATGAAACCACTTTATTTAAAGGAATACGTTGATTAGCTATAGCAGGGGAATGAATCGAGTTTTTATCATCCTTCAGCTCTTTTTCAATTTGTCTAATCGACTCATTCGTGATCCAGAATTCATTTTTTTCTTTTAACATTCCTGCCTCTATCGGCACAAAGTGACCATTTATTTGCATAACAGGTATTTCCTGTAATAATATTACTTTTTTCTTATTATGTACAAATGTAACCTTACCATCTATATAATTCATATCCATAACAAATTTCCATCGTTTCTCCAGATTAGAGATCGGTATATAGGTAAAACCGTTTTTTGTTAAGCTTTTGGGCTTCACTAAATGTGTCGTTTTAGCTGGATGTGTTTTAGCTGGATGATCTGAAGAATGAAGCCAAACCACTTGTGGTGGGAAAAAGATAACGATTAACATGATCAAACAGATTGATGTCATTAAAATCATCGTTTTTCTATTCATTTCAATCCCCTTTTATCTTAACAAGGTTATTACTACTATCTTTTACCAAACGTTACGATTGATAGTTAGGCCATATAAAAGGCTTAAACCTTTATACAACAACTGGTTATATAAGTTCTTGAAAAAGAAGTATAGTATTTTTTTTAATAAAATGTCAAATAACATCTATCCTAAATAGTTGACTTCACTATTATATAAAATAATATCCCACTTTCATGAGAAAAAGAAAGTGGGATGCTTACATCAAATATCAGGTACATCAGTTCCTGAGGCGAAGATATCATAATGTTTTCCTACAATTTTAATAATGCTACCTTTTTCTTTAATAATGGAAACTTCTTGTAAATCAATTTCTACCCTTTTGCCATTATTCGTTATGATAGTCACACGCAATTCACTATAAAGAGCTGGTTTCCCTATCCCTTTCTTCTTCAGAAAAACTCCCCCTTTTTTATTCATCTAGGTATAGATTACGAATTCAACAAATTAACATTTGAGTAAAATTATTCCAATTAGTAGTCTATATCTATATGACTAGTTTGACAATACCAAACTTTAAATTTTTTTTGTTTTCGATTAAACTAAGTTTATCCAAATTTTTTAGGGAGGCTACATGAGGTGAAAAAAATGTTTCCCTAATGCTTTTTATTTTAATGAGCTTAAATCCCTACTAATCATGACGGAGGAGTTTTTCAGAAAGTGGTTAGAACTAAATGGCAAGATATTTATCAACAGCTGAGGGAGCGCATACTTCGCGGAGAGTTAAAACCAGGGCAAGCCTTCCCCACTAACTTTGAGTTAATGAAAGAATTTAATGCACACGCAGCTACTGTCCAAAATGCTGTAAATGCCCTAATCCGTGAAGGACTTGTCTTTTCTGAAGAAAATACAACAAAAAAGAGAACTGTACGTTCGATTCCTTATCGATCGCATCGAAGAGGAGACTTTATCCGGGAACATCATGATATAAGTAACGAAATGATTATTCAACTAAAAATCATTGAACATGAAGAAGAACTACCTCAATCTATTCGTACCCAAATCCAACCACCCGTCCTATTTTCTCATACTCAACAACTTCGCGACGAAATGATTGTAACGATTGCACGATCTTATATTACCAATATACTACCTTTAGATAAATTACAATCACGACTAGAGAAGTCTCACGCAATGCTCTATCGTACAATGAAAACACTTGGATTCCGTTCGCTAATCTGTGATGAGACATTGGTCTCAGATCTCCCTTCACCTAATGAAACTGACGAGCTGCAAATTCCCAAGAACACTACTATTCCAATAGTGAGGATTCAACGTAAAGTATTTGATCATCGTGAGCAGCTACTACAAATATGCTGGATGATCAACCGAGCTGATTGTTATGAATTTCAATATCGCTTTCGCTTGTAGATTTAAATAAAACCACCACTTCCCTTTTAGGACGCGGTGGTTTTACCACTTTATAGTCATTTTAATTATATGAATCGTTCCATACAACCCATTACCTCTATTATTTAATAGTCGACAGAGACTAGATAGCATAATGGACCTCGAATGAAGCACGAATCCCAGACTCAATGGCTCCCTGAATCCAGCCATGGTAGTGTGAACCATGTTCCCCAGCAAAGTGAATTCTTCCTTCCGGTGAGATAATATGAGGAAAAAGTTCGGATTCTTGTTCTGGCTTATAAAAAACAAAAGCCCCTGCAGCATACGGTTGATGATGCCAACTTTGGACGACTCCTTTAATATAGTCATCCATAATATCTTGTCCATGGATGACGGCTAAGTTTTGTAAAGCATACTGAATTTTCATTTCATCTGACCAACGATCCCAAAACAATGCATTATCCTCCCATGTATAACTGGCTAAAACAACCCCATTTTTTTGCCCAAAGCCATGACTCGGATAGTAAATAGACTTAATCGGCAAATTGGTTGTTGTCTGTCCACCATACATCCCCTCCTTTTCCCAAAACCGATTCTTAAACTGGATCCCCATTTTGGTAGATGGAACATAATGAAGTTCTCGAATCGCTCTCCATTTATTATGAGAAAAAGAATAAGTTGGCTCTACATCAATCGAGCGTAATACAGAAAATGGAATAGCGACAATCGCATAATCGGCCGTTACTATAAAAGGCTGACGTGTTTTAGTATCAACCGAGTGTATCGTGACTTTCTTTTGATCTTGTTTAATTCTAGTAACCTCTTTTTGAAAAAATAAATTCTCTTCCACTAATGGTATGAATGCTTTTGGCAACTGATCAAATCCGCCTACAATCTCATAGAATCGGATATTAGGATTTGTGAATATCAAGTAATCCCGAAATAACTCTAAAAAAGCAAACTCTGACATTCCTTCATTTGCCGTAAGAATAATAATCTGCTCAATCGCTCCTAATGAAAGTTTAATTCCAAAAGGATTATGCCTAAGAAAGGTGTCCAAAGAATACTTATCAAATTCCTTTATGACAATATAACTATTTCTTTTAGGATCTTGATTGATCAAGTTTACTAAGGGTTGTATCGCCATGTTAAATAGATCAGAAAAAATCTTGTTTCGTTCATGAGGGAATACAGGATATTTTAAAATAGATGGATTCCGCTCATATGTTTGAAGCCTCGTCTTTATGCCATTTAGATGTAAAATATCTCTTGGTGTAGAATTAACAAAGCGATTCAAAGGTAAATTAAACTTACGAATATATTCCATAGTCAAATAATGACTATCTGGAATACGCATAGGACCTAAATCGATATATTGCTCCTGAGTAAAAGGCTGACGTACAGTAAGTACACGCCCCCCCACTCTATTCGTCGCTTCTAGAATCGTTACTCGATGTCCAGCTTCTTTTAATAAGGATGCAGCAACCAATCCTGCCATTCCAGCACCAACAATCACCACCTTATGTGGTCGCTGTCCTTTTTGAAGTCCGTTCCGAATAATATCAATCATTTGATGCAGCGGCAATTGGCTCAACTGGTTCACCTCTCCAAAACATTTATCATATACACCCTCCTTTCTCATCCTATGATTAAAAAAGTTGATTATGTAAAAGGGAGATTCAAAAACTAGTAAAATATAGGAGTGAACATTGATAAAGGAAAAAAGGCTTAGGAAAAACCTCCAAAGCCTTTTTTCTATCTCTTTACTTTTCCAACAGAATACTCCAAAGGAACACACTTTTCCAATATAGTCCTTGTAAATAGTATCGGATTAATTTATACTAGGGTTGTTCAAGAAAGTTTCTCTTTCTCTTTAACTATTGGTTTAATTTAAAAAACAGTCGCAAAAAAGGCAGAGGGGAAGTCCTCCGCCTTTTTTGTTGCAATTAAAGAGAAGGGAAAATTACAACTACCCAAAAATTCTAATATCCCTGTCGTTCGAATCATTCGAAAGGTATTTGATCTTAACAACAACTTGATTGAACTTTGTTCACTTATTTATAGAGCTGATTGCTACGAATTTTCCTATAGCATTAATTTCCGAGAGGAGAAGATCTAATGAATAAAACTGATCAAGAATTCATGTGGGAAGCAGTTTTAGAAGGTGGACTCGCTCAAGGGAAAACAGGAACGAATTCTCCTGTAGGTGCTATCATTGTGAAAGATGGCGAAATCGTTGGAAGAGGTCATACCCTCATGCAGAAATAAATGCACTTATGGCTAGAGATAAGGCGGTAAACTCCACCGTCTTGTACATTGGAGCCTTGTGCACATTGGGGCGAACAGGTCTATGTTGTGAAGCATTCGTACAGGCCGGAGTGAAAAGAGTTGTTATTGGAATTCGTGACCCATACTCTAAAGTTGATGGAAAAGGAATTGAATACCTCCAAAAGCATGGTGTAAAGATCATGGCAGGACTTTATACTAAGGAAATTCAAGAGGACTTAAAATAATTTCTTGAGAGAGTTAAAAAAGGACAACCATAATTATGAGTTGTATTACTCTTATTAGCTAAATATAAAAATGGATCCTTGATTTATACCAAAGACTCATTTTTATTGATATGATTGTATATATATCTTTTAAAGTTGGTATTATATAAACTCAAATAGTTTACTCCGCTCCCCCCTTTACTCTCTCTTAATTTTTCATCTTGTTGTGAAACCCATTTTGATTCAACCTGCTAAAAAGGATCTACCTTAGGGTTACCTCTGAAATATTGTTCCCTAAATACACTCCTTGCCAATTTTCTTGTAATACATTTGAATCCAGAAGGAACTAATAATTTTAGACTAAGATAACAGCTACTTGTTCTTTCGAATTAAATCTTTTTTGTATAGTATTTAGCAAAATCTCTTTAACCATATAGGCATAGTCATATATATTTAATTTTTTTTGATGAGTCAGGAGAGAGAGTATCAACTTTTATAACATGAGTTTGTCCATTACTGAATGTTAAAAGATGTCCTGCTGGTAATTGATAAATATTATAGAAATGACTTTTTTCTGGTGCAACTGAATCTCCCATACAAGTTGATACAAAACTCCGAAAATCAAGTTGATAATCATAAGATTGCTGGAAACAAAGTAAGTTTAAAACATGAGATGACCATATAAGGCTTCTTTCATGTTTGAGATAATATAGGGAAGATTTACAAATTAAGCTTTTATAAAGATATCCTTTCTGTAATGTGTTATCCCAACATGCAAGTTGAAATGCTCCATCTATTTCTCTTAAGATAGAAAAACAAAAGATTTACAACCGAGATCAAAGGAATTTCAGAAAATCTTAGGATTAACCCTGAGCTTCCCACCAAAAGCCGTTGAATACTTTCTTTAGATTGTGTGTATATTAACTAAATATTCTGATGTAATTAACATAAAATTAGGATAAATTTACATAAAAAAATTGGTATAAAGTTTAACAAAAAAAGACCTTACCAATAAAGGCAAAGTCTTTTTAAGGGATATATTATGACTGTATTTTTCTTAGTTCACTTTCACCGTATTTTACAAAAAATCCAAAGCCATTTTCACTTAATTGACTAAGTTGTTTATTTGTATTCTTTTTTTGTTCTGTAAGAGTCACAATGTAACCTTCTTCACGCCAATATTTTGCCTGACTAAGTAATTCTGAGAATTCATTGGGAGAAAGGTTTTTGGGGTATAAAAACGCAAGTCTATTTTCCTTCTTGGGTATTTCAAAATTCGTATCCTCAATTATTGATAGGATTCGCTCAAATCCAATGGATATACCACAAGACGGCTCTGGTTTTGAAAGATACTTTCCTGACATATCATCATACCTTCCACCACCAGCAATTGCACCACCAAATCCTTTACTTTCAATTTCAAAAATAGGTCCTGTATAATAACCCATACCTCTCACCAAAGTAGGATCAAACTTGATAGATGCTCCACCTATTAATTGGTCTTGAACAGTTTGGAATATCTGCTGAAAAGAAATTATTACTTGTTCAGTGATAGACTTTGGTAATAGGTTAATCTGTTCACTTAATGAAGCGGTTGTAAATATTTGATGTACTGCTTCAAAAAAGATGGATACCTGTTTTGAGTTAAATCCTTTATTTAAACATTCCTGCTTTACACCATCTAAACCAATCTTATCTAGTTTGTCTAAAGTGATAAAAAAAGTACTGTGATCTTCAGGTTTGATATTGGCTGCATCAGCAAGACCCGTAAGGATCTTTCGATCATTTAACCGAATTGTATGTTCTTCAAATCCAATTTGTTGTAACACTTCAGAGGCTGCCAAAATCAATTGAATTTCAGCCAAAATACTACTATCACCAATGATATCAATATCACATTGGTGAAATTGTCGGAACCGTCCTTTTTGTGGTCGATCCGCTCTCCACACTGGGCCAATTTGAATACTTCGAAATGGATATGGGAGCTTACTACGATTATTTGCATAAAATCGGACTAATGGAACCGTTAAATCATATCGCAGTCCTAAATCAACTAAATCGTCGATAGCTTCTGCTTTATCGAGCTGTAATTTGTCACCTCTCTTAAGGATTTTAAAAATTAACTGCTCATTTTCGCCACCTTCTCCGCTTGTCAGTAACTCAATTCGTTCAGCATATGGTGTTTCAATTTTATTAAATCCATACTTCCTATATGTATCGATAATGATTGATGAAAGATACTCCCTTAATCTACATCCTGAGGAAGAAGATCGCGCATTCCCCTTGCGGGATTCGGATTAATTTTACTCAACTGTTTTCCACCTTTCTATGACTATACTTTAGTAGCTTCTATTTCTATTTACTATTAATTTTCATACTGCATATTTACTAAGTTATTAAAATTTGCAATTAAATCACGTAAAGGATACGGTTTTAAATTATAGCTATCCAAATCATCTATAGGTGACCAGAAAAATTCTAAATGTGATTCTTTTGAAGTAGGGTTATTTAACAAATGTAAGCTAGGACAGTCAACTTCAAATACTTGATTGATTTCACAATTTAGTTTTCCTTTACTCTCCCATTTATGTTCCACTAGTCCTAAAAAACGAACAATGTTACAATCTATGCCTAATTCTTCTTGAATTTCACGTTTCAAAGCATTTATGGCACTTTCACCAAACTCAATATGACCTCCAGGTAAAAAGGTATGTTCTTCTCCTATATATGGGCAAGTAACACTTTATCCTCTTTCACAATGACTGCCCTAACTAAATGATGAAAATTTGGAATCACTAAAAACCACTCCTTTATTAATTAGAAATATATCATTATTATGACTACATAAACAGCATGATATAATCGCAGAAAATATCTAGAAGAGTCCAATCTCATTTGTTATTAACTAATTCCCGAAAATATTCAGAAACCATTCATTCCCAAACTTGTCTCTTGGTGAATGTTCCAAACCGATATAATTATTAAGACTCTTGCTTTGTTTCTCTTTCCTATCCAATCCTGGAGTAATTTTGGTTGTGATAATAACCTGAGGTTCGTCACCAAACTTTTCTTGGTAAAACCATCCCAACATCTCATTAAAAAGCTGATCTGATCCAATTATGGTTAAGTCAGATTTAAGCATGTATGAATCATATCCTTGAAGAACGGGGTAAATTTTGCTTGTTTCGACATATACTTTATTAGGATAATTGTATCTGGAAACCGATAAAATACAGCTAGCACAAAAAACATTAGAAATAGCAGTTAAGTTGGGTGAAAAGAGCAAGAATAATTTTGTATTTTTGGAAGCACTTGAAGCAATGGGAGATTGCCTCGTAAAACAAAATTTAAATACAAAGGGACAAATCCTATATGAAAAGGCTTTAAAAATAGCCGAAAAACATTCCTTTCTAGAGAAACAAAGTCTTATTTTAATAAAGCTAGCTAAATGTTTCGAATAACGAGACCTGATTCAATATAATATGTAGACCAATATTTCAAAATTGCCGTATAATTACTAGGGAGGAGGAGAAGAAACGAAAAAGTAAAGTTACAAGAAGAAATACTCCCTGCAAAATTATATTCAAATGATGATCCTCCTACAGATTAACGAAATTACAAAGTGAGGTGAGAGTTTGAAACGTTACTATCTTTTTAAATCTTATGCTGGAGATCCTCCTACAGATTGATTTGAACTACTCTAACATAAAAAGTAGAGTATGAAATGTTACTATCCTATAAGCCTTATGCTGGTGACCATCCAATAGATTGATTTGATTTACTCTTTTATAACTATATTTTTCTATTGATCCATTTAAAACTATTTTATCTAATCACTTTCCTTTCAGTTTATTTATAGAAAATTCACAAAAAATATTCCCCACCAGTTGTACCCAGTGAGGAACTTTGTTACATTTATATTAGGTCTTGAATTACTTGGATCGCTCGGTTGCCGCCGAGCGTTTAATTTTTTCTACCATATTCCTTACATTCGAAATCAGCCGATGATAGTCCAGCCCTTCTCGCTGCTTTGTTCTTACATAATGAGAACTTAATGCTACATAGCGAACATATGAATAACCTTGTGGATCAACCAAGAGAAACTTTTGTGTGTCCACATCGATCAACCGACTTCCTACAAATTCTCCCTTCATCACCAAACATAATCAATCACTCCAGTAGAATTAATGTAGGTTCCTCCACTTCCTTTTAAGAATGGATAATCTTCAAGCAAATCGGAAGTAAACTGTATCCACTCTTCTTCATTCAAAACAACTAATTCTTGAATCTTAAAAATCCTTTTTGGTAGAGCTGTTGTTTTCAGCTTTTCATGAATGTCTTTTAAATCAACAGCTCTATAAACAAATTCTCCTCCTTCATAAACTGTTTTGTCTGTGCTTAGAATACTTATCATGGACACAGTCCCTTTCTCAATCTACTTCTGGAAACATCTGTAATTTAACATTATGTAATGGTTATATCAACACATACAACAAAAAAATAATAAGTCGCTTAGCCAGATGCAACCAGTATCGTCATTCCTTCTGATACTTGACTCGCACTATAGGAAGTATCTGATCCTAATTGAATCGCTTGATTTCTTAACTTTTGAAAGTCTTGTGCGGTAGCTCCCGCAAGTGCTTGGACTTTTGACATCTGAGCATCAAAGTCCGCCGTGGTCTTGACAGCACTGCCTAATCCAGCTGCAATTCCCAGACCAGCAGCAGTAATTCTTGTACCTGCCACTTGCATTTGATCAAAGGCATTTCCCATCGATTCTCCCGCTTGATCTGCCATCACTATCACCTCCTCAAATCTGAGTAAAAGTCTGTGAACCTCCCCATGTTTTTGCAAGATGATAGGTTTACAGACTTTTTTGTTTTTTGATATAATGAAAGTGCTTGTAAATGCTGATATTTACAAAAGGGTTTGAATTGTATCCATCGTGGAATTGAAACTGGTTTACATTTCTCATTGAAACCTGCTCGCAAGCAGTTTGAATTGTATCCATAGTGGAATTGAAACATACCTTTACCAAATAAAGACTCAACAGCATACCAAGATAAGAAACATCTCCTTTTATCATAAAACTTGATCAATAAATACAGCCTTTTCTTCCTCAGCCTCGATACTATTTATTCTTTTATGGACTTCAAGTAGTGCAAGCAACTTCCGTTTGACTACATCTCCAAAATGTATCTTCATTGAAGCCTAACATAACCAAACCAACATACATTAACAAAGCCCAATCCCATCCGTGGTCTTCGTGGAGGGTTCGGGCTTTTTTCTGTGCTATCATCCTTTGTTAAATGAAAGTAGCTTCTGAATGAGAGTTCGCTCAAAATCCGTAGGGATAAGATAGCCCCCTGCGGTATTGGTCTGGGCTGCTTGTATTTTTCCTCTTCTTCAGCGGTTAAATCTCTTTTTTCTTCATAGGCTTGATCTAAGATCTTATGAGCTTCACTTACTAAGGCAGCTCGTGCTTGCCGCATCTCTACAATATCTCTCATCTTTTTCCTCCTAATAAAAAAAGCTCTTCTATGGGCTAAGTTTTTCAGCTAACTCTAACCTTTTACACAATAGATTGACATGAACAGATGGCTGTTGCTTAGAAAGGAATTCTGTATATACTTCTTGTATAGACCTTATTCCAACGTATGTAGATGGATAAACGGGAAAAGGAGTAGGGGAGATCTCAATTAAGTTGACATCAATCAAGGTACGAATGATATTCTCTGGATCAGATTGATCCCACTGATCTTCTATGACCTGAGAACCAAAGAGACCCCTTCTACATCTCCCCGCTTAATCGATGCAAATATGTCCTTCCCCCAAGAAGTATCAGGGAGATCCAGCTCAAATCGTAGCCCTTGCTCATCCTATTGGAGTCGCAGCGACCCACTTTTACTACTCCCTAGTGGATAGTTCGAGTCATGATTCCACAAGGCTTTGATGTTATTTTCTTGAATAGATTTAGAAAAAGCCCCGGGTTGAATCTGTTCTCGAAATCCCCATAATGGCATAGGCAACTTATGAAATCTTGCGGCATAACCACCTATTTGCATCTTTCCATTGTTAGTACGGATATCTAAATCTGAAATAGGCGATTGCCTTTGTTCTAATTTCATTGGTTACCACCTTTAAATAGAATAAAGTCTGTGAACCTCCCGGGATTTTTACAGGATTGGAGGAATTGTTTAATTTCCTTAGACTCTATAGACGCTGCAAACTTACCATAATTTTGAATGAAAAATTATAACGATGGAGAAGAAAACGTAAGAAGTATCGATAGCTTGCTCAGTGTATATATCTTAGAAGCGAAAATAAATAAAAATCACAAAATGTTTGAGGAAGCTATTAAATATATTAAAAATGGAGGAATTGCTTATAACAAAATACCTTTTAAATGGCCCACCAGATAACTTCGTGATCATCTGCCTCAAATAATGGTTGATCCACCACCAGATCAACCATTAAGGTGCACTTAACTGATAAAGGGATAGTTCTACATATTGTCTTAAAGAAGAAAAAATAAAATTATCTTTCCTAGTGATCCATTATTTTGATACATGTCTGGATAAAACGGATTATCTATACTGCATCGTTGCATCATCCAGCGTATTTATTACTATCAAATAGGAAAAATCATTATTTACATATCCTTTGAAACTAAAATAGACGAACCTATAAAATGACTGAATAGGTTCGTCTTTTATTTGAAACTCTACTTTTTGATAACACTAGTGCTAAAAAAATATCCCAACATAACCATTTGTCGTTAAATTGGCATTAATTAACCATATTTCCTCTTTTCTATAACTTTCTTTTCCACCCAAATACTTTATCAAGAGCTAAAACATGAGCCGCAATAAGATCCAGTTTCTCGGTTTCTTTTAAAATAACTGAATCACATTCTGAATCAATAAATCCGTTCTCAGTCAAAAGTGCAGGCATGTTGGTTTCGCGACAAACATGAAGATCTTGCTGTTGTGACTTACAATCCTTGAAAAAGGATAGTTTTTCCATGATGCTACCATGTAGTTTAGTTCCTTTAACATATAATCTTTCACATCATTATGTGGTCAAAATGTGGTCATTTCCCCATTTTCGCACTATTTTTCCCAAACCAGCTTCCAAGCATAACAAAAAACCCCTTGAATATCAAGGGATTTGGTTGGTGAGAAGTACTAGGATCGAACTAGCGACCTCTACTGTGTCAAGGTAATTCGCTTACTAACTCTAGCTAATCAAAGTACATCGAAGCCAATATTAGTGCGGACTTTAGTTTTTTCGTAAGTCTCAAAGTTACCTTTAACTTACCAAATTGCGTGGTCATTATGTGGTCATTAAATAGGGTTTACTTTATATAATTAGTTTCTTTAAGCTGTAATTACATAGTCAGAAAGTCGACCGAATAGATCAACAAAAATGATACGTTTATTTTCTTTTATAATATTTTTTCTCTTACCCACTTTTCAGATAGTTATTCTAAAATCAAGAGCCCATTGCTATATTTTTTTATTAGCTCTACACTTAACCCTTCACCTGCATAGGAAAGGAGAGGAGAGATTTCAACTGATTTACCTTTAATCATTTCTAATGGTACACCTGATTGTATTAGCCATTTATGATGTAAGTCTAATATTAACTTTTTAGCTGTACTTGGACTATCTGGTCCCGTTTTATTTTTAACAGGAGCAAATTCTTCTTCTCTAATTACTTGAATACTTGTCATATAATCTGCATATGGAAACAGATCAAATATAAATAACTCAAATTTAAATACATCTACATTTCCATTAGAAATATTCAAGTTCTTTCGAGCAACTCTGTAGGGTAAATCATAATCAGCTATTTCTTCTATAAAATCCTTATGAAATAAGTGCACAGAAATATTTGCTTGGTTAAACATTAATTGTCCTGTAGATATTTGTTTATATTTCATGCTCTCAGGTAATTCGGTATACTCTATTACACAAGGACGACCATTTTTTAGTCCAAATACCCCTACCTTTTCATCTGGATTTCTTTTCTCAACAAATTTACTAGCGATTGGATTACCCTTCATATGAGAATATCCAATAAAACCTGGATCTGCTACTTTTATTAATGCATTATCAATATTATAATAAAATAACCACTCTATTCCCCTTTTATTTAGGTCATTCAATCCTCCAGATCTTTTTAAAGCTGAAAAGCAACAGCCATTCCCATTTGGAACCAAATAAATTTCTTTTGGGCTTTTCATTACTATTTTTCCATTCAAATCCAAAGCTGGTAGAACATCTTGCTGAAAGAAAAAAATATCCTCCTGTGGATATCCAAAAAAAGAATTTAATTCAAAGAAAAGGACAGTTGCTTCATGATTTTCTGGACTAGTCATGATATACCAAGGAATAACTCTATTTGCCTTATTAGATAGATTCAATAAGCGCTCTGCTTGAAGTTGATACAAAGACTTTTTTGAGGGTAGTCCAATATCATAAGTACCTTTTGGACCTTCATATCCCAAACGACTACCTTGACCTCCTGCAACAACTAATACTCCAACTTTTCCTTGTTTGATTAGGTTCATACCTAATTCAAAACAATGATCTTTCATCTCATTACTAAGTTCTTGCCAATTTACAGACTCTAACGGATTAAATACAGCCTCTTCAGTATTATTATTTAAATTATTTTCAACTTGTCTATATAAGTTTTCCATTTGCTTAAAGTCAATACTATCTATTTGGCTTAGCAATATTTCCTGCTCTTCAGGTCTAAGGTCAGATAAATGATTAAGCAAATGTTCTTGTTGATATCTTAATAATATATTTCTGATCTTTTTATATTTCATATGATTAACCATATTTAATACACTCCTTTTTAGTTAACATTCCTCCATAGCTTAACTTTTACTTCTGTAATATATTTGTAATAAAAGGTCCTCTCTGTAACTTATTTGTAATAAAAGATATCCTTATTATATGCTATTAAGCTTAATAACATCAAGAAATTAAAAGTCAGATTATATAAAAAAAACACCGAAATGGTGATTTTTAATTTAGGATAAATAATGTCTAAACATTTTACATCTCATTTTTAGTCTTTAGTGATTATACTGTCCAATTTACCTTTAAAAAATCAGATAATGATTCTATCGATAATTCATATGGATTATATAGAGCAATGCTTAAATCAGCACGACCTATCATCAGATCTTGTGGAGTTCCTAATGCAACATGAACAATAATCTTATTATGTTTGGACAAAATATTCAATAATGAACAAAAGGACTTAATTTCACAATCATCGCAAAAATAAAGATCATATGTTCCAATAATAATATATTTATCATGAGTAAAAAGAGGTGGAATTTCTTTTTTTCTTAGATCAATTTCAAAGTAGTGTCCCGGAAAATAGTTTAGTATTTTCTTGATATTACTTGTACTTTTCCATGAACTATCAGCTCGTGTCTGTTTCATAGGAAGTATATTAAAAACTAATATTTTCTCATTTAGTTTAAGCCTTAATGGTACAATATTTCCCTTATCTTTAAAAACTGTTAGGCATCTATTAGATATTTTCTTAGCTAATCCAGTATGTATCTTGTTAAGCTTATTCAATGAAATATCAGGTAATTTATTAATCCCAAAAGTTTTACGTAACATCCAAACTCTCTTTACTGATTCATTTAATCTCTGTTCTGAAATTTTTCCTGTTAAAATACTCTGTTTTAGTGCTTCATATACCTTAATTTTTAGTGTAGCTGATCTTTCATTACTTTTTTGCATAGCATTAGAATCATACTTTTCCTTAGAAAAGTCTGGATCAATTAATATAATGTCTGCTCCAACTTCAAACGCCCTTACTGCTATTTTTCCAATGTCTCCATAAACTTTATTTAAAATAGGTATACTAATATTTTCTGTAATTATAACACCATTAAAGCCCAAATCTTGTCTTAAATAATCAATAACTTTTTTTGACATAAATGCAGGATAAAAAGGATCAATATCTTTCACAATTAGATTACTAACCATTATACTTGACACATTTGCTTTGATAGCCTCTATAAATGGAATTAAATGTGCAGGAGAAATAGAAGGTATAATAGGAATATCTATATGGGAGTCGACATTGGAATGCCCTAGACCTGGGAAATGTTTAGCTGTTGCGGCGACTCCTTGCTCTTGCATTCCTTTAATAAAAGATGACGCTAAAAGTGCTACTTTTTTAGGATCCTCACTAAAGCACCGATTACCTAATGATGGATTATTTGGATCAAGTACATCACAAACCGGAGCCAAGTTCCATGTTATACCTAAACTACGCAACTGTTGACCAATAGCTACTCCAACTTCATACGCAAGCATGTCATCATTTAAAGCACCTATAGCTCTATTGCCTGCAAACAAAATAAAATTCTCCCAATCAATTGTATTTAACCTCCCCCCCTCTTGATTAATGGTAAGCATGACAGGAACCGAACTAATGTTGATAATATAAGATAAATAAGATTGAAGTTTATCTATATCAGTAATCCGATCTTTGTTAATTTTGTTTAGTCCTATTCCAAATGTGTTTATAAGTCGTTGATCTTCCTTATCATTTACAATTGGCCACTCAAAGCCGGGCTTTATTATTAATCCTAGCTTTTCCTCTAGAGTAAGTTTAGTAACGTCTGTAACTCCTTCCATAAGAGGTGCTTGCTTAATTCCTAAAATCCCTCTTGTAAAGTACCCATAAGGGACATCTACATTCTTTAAATTCCGATGTCCTAGTCCTAATAGTATGGAATTGTTAATAGAAGAGCCCTGAAAATTGCTACCACCAAATAATAATAAGCGATGTTTACGAGCAAACATTTTCCACTTTATTTGTTCCTTTTTAGTTAAACAGGGATGAATAACCTCAACCCCATCTAATCCCATATCAATCAACAGTTCAATAATAGAAGGTATCCTTTCTGAATATGAAAGTACTGAGATACCTTGATAATCTTTGATTAATTGAATAGTTTTTTTAGTTGAGAGAGGAGCGTTTTTTAAGGATTTAATAAATCTTTCTTTTCTTAAACCCTCACCATATCCAATAATTTTTTCTATTTGTCCTAACTCTCTCACTGGTATTTCTATACCAGGGACAACATATATTCCTAATTTTTTTCCTATCTTATTGGCTTCATCTAATCCTTGAACTGACATATAATCTGTAATTGCAATTGCTTCTATCCCTAAAAATTTGGCAGCTTTGACGATTTCAGTTGGACTATATTTCCCCAATCCAAAGTTTGTATGTACATGTAAGTCTACTCTTCCTTTTCGAGCAAGCCAGTCATTATATAGACATGGTTAACTTTGAAGAAGCATGGGAAATATTAGGGGAAATATTAGGGGAGTTGGACATTGATAAAAATAACCTTTTACTCATTGATATTTCTTATCTAAAAGGGAAATACTATGAGGGTCTTGGAAAATGGAATGAATCCATAGAACACTATCAAAAAACGATAAAACTAGTTGATTGTCATCCCGAAAAAAATTGTACTAACCTAAAAGCTGCTAGCTTTAACGGGTTAGGTAGAATCCACCATCGTTTAAACAATCTAGATCAAGCATTATTTTTTGTAGAAGAAGGATTAAAATATTTTGTTCATGATGGGAACCGAAGCTACATTGAGCATAACCTTTATATAAACAAGGTGATTTATCTAGAGAAGTTAAACAGAGATGATGAAGCACTAGCATTAATTGAAAAAATTTGGTCTAAAATACTCCATATCGTCAGCTCAGAAACCGTTCTTAATCTATATCAAATGAGAGCTCACTTATGCAACAAATTGGAACTGTTTGAGCAAGCTATTTGCTATGCATTTGAAGGGATCGAAATGGCACGAATAAATCGAATGTATGATCGTTCCTTTGAACTTTGGGCTACCCTAGCCGATATTTACAGTAAAAAGGGTTACTTTCGAAATGCAGAAATATGTTTCAAATCGTCTTTGGGGCTAAAACACAAGATCAGGAATAAATACCTACTCGCACCAATATATACATCATTAGGTTTATTATACTTAGAAACTGAAAAAGTAGAGCTGTCACAGTCGGCAATAGAGGAAGCCATATCTTTAAGTATCCAATCAAAAAATGACTTTTATATTCTAGACTCTAAAGTAGCAATGGGTGATCTCCTTGTGAAAAAAAAGTCAAACCTAAAAGCTAACAAGTTTTATACAGAGGCATTGAAAATCGCTGAAAAATATAATCTCTTAGAACAACAAAGTAAGATACTAATGAAAATGGCCAAAAGCTATGAAGATCTAAATGTAGATAAGTATAAAAAATGTGTAGACCAATACTTTCAGGTTGCTATACAATTGGAAGTGAAACAGAATATAAAGCGAAAACAAACTACATTTCCCCCAAGAGATTAATTTCAAAATTCATATTCCATTGGGAAGAGGTGAGAACATGAAACTATTACATCAAATAATTGGTGATCCACCACCAGATCAACCATTATAACAGACAGTCTACCTCTTTATCGAAATCATTATTTATTCAAAATACTTAATCCAACCCTACTTTTAATTATAAGAAGGGTTGGATTTTATCTAGTTAACCAAGATCCTAGTGACAGGCTTAAAAATGGAACATAAAAAGAGGGAAACCCATGATTTTTAGAAATATTGTTTATCTCTGCCCATATTATTAGTATTTTAGAATTAAAAAAGACGAACCAGTAAATTGACTGACTAGGTTCGTCTTTTATTTGAAACTCTATTTTTTGATAGAAAAGAGTCCCAACATGATTATTTTAGGGAGACCATATTTTATCAAGTGCTGAAATATGAGCTCTCGCAATCTGTATAACATTCATTGGATCTCTCAAAATAGCCAAGTCTTTCAAACAATCAATAAACCCATTTTCAGTTAAAAGTGCAGGCATGTTGGTTTCGCGACAAACATGAGATCTTGCTGCTGTGGCTTACGATCCTTAAAAAAGGATAGTTTTTCCATGATGCTACCATGTAGTAAATTTTGAAGTACAAGCGTACAATACTTGGTCGAATAATCCCCACTATAACTATAAGATTCTCAACCAATACTACCACCAGCATTAATATGGATACTTAAATAAAAATCGGCTCACCGTCGATTTGCTTTCTTGGTGCGTTGTGACAATGTTAGACTGAACCTAATGGCGTTCGTCAACAATGAAGACTCTTTGCCTTCGGTGAGACGCACCGACGGCACAAGCTGTAAATACCAACGCCCGGAGATTTAGCCTTCACTTTCCAAGTCAGATAACATATCATCGAGTGCCAACTTGATGATTCCAGTAACATTCTCTCCAAGCACCCAAGTAAGCTTAAGATCCCGTATAATCCAAAACATTTCTGGCCAGAGGTGACGGTGATCTGCTTTGCCTCTTTGCTTCCCGGCAACGAAGTTAATTGTTCTATTTTTATCATACTATGATTAATTTTTAATGAAAAAAATGTAAATTTCACTAGAAATATCAAACACTTTTGATGAAGATTTTTATTTATCATAGAAAAATATAGTATAATTAGTATAAATCTACTACTTTAACAAAATGATTTGATTATTCTGATCCGGGGTAAAATTAAACTATAAAAGAGGTGATATGATGATTGGTGCTTCACCTAGCACATAATATGTAGGTAAGGAGAGAATGATATGTTGTTTAAATTTGAGCCTGATCCACCTGATAACTAAAAAGTATGGACTTCTAAGGTAATTAGATAATTAGAGATCCTTCAAACACATAATACGTAGATAAGGAGAGAATGATATGTTGTTTAAATTAGAGTCTGATCTGCCTGATTAAACTAAAAGGTATAAATTCCCAAATAAAAACCCCCTTGATATTCAAGGGGGTTGTCTGGTGGGCAGTACTAGGATCGAACTAGCAACCTCTACCGTGTCAATCTAATGCGCTTATGCTTTCTAGTATACCTTAGTGCAATAAACCCAAATTTAGTGCGACTTTTCAGGATTTCGTAGATCAAACCGCTCCCTTTTATTTACCCAAATTCACGTAAGTGCGTGGTCAAAATGTGGTCTTGGATATCGGGGATACATGGCTGTATATATCCATCGTCACGGCTGTTTGGCTATGCCTTTTGTACCCGTTTGAGTGGTAAATAGGAACGTTTTGTTTTTTTCCGGCTCCTCGAACCTGATAATTTCTTCTCCAAGGTACTTCTCTAGCGCCACATCCAAAGTTGGTACACAACCAAATTGTTTTCCAATGAAATTCTTTTTCATAATTGATTCCCCCTTGTTCTTTAGCTTGTGTGTATATTAACTAAATATTCTGATATTGTCAATATAGTTTTGTTATTTTAATTAAATAAATATATTTTTATAATAAATAGAATGAACCTTACTGAATTACAAAAAGGTGAAAGTACCTGATAAAAGGTTCTTTTCAAGAAGGCAACTAATAATAGCTACAGACAAAAAGAAAATCCCAATTCTCGTTTGAGAGTCAGGATTTATTTCGTAAGCCAGTATACTCATTATCAAAACCGAAAAGGTAAATATATATTTTAATTTAAATTGATATGATAAATATTCTATAATCTAGAGGTTAATAACCTTATCATCTGGTATACGCATGCATTAGTAATATCTATTTTTTAGTTTTTTTATTTTTTGGTCTATTAAATCCAGAACCTCTCTTTTATCTTCATTTTTTAGAATATCATATTTATCCGCATCAATAACTAACATTTCTCGGAAATGAGTCTGTTTATATATCCAACTATCATATTGACTGTGAAGGAGCTTAAAATACTCAATCTTACTTTCTTCTTGCTCATAACCGCGTCCTCGTTTCTTAATTCGCTTTAATGCAGTCTCAAAAGAGCCTCTAAGATAAATTAGTAAGTCAGGCTCTATATCTTCTGTAAATAACTCAAAAGTAAGCATATTATATGCCATCTTTTCTTCGAAAGATATGTTACAGTTCATATAATACCTCAACAATTAAAGCATCTTCATAGATACTTCGGTCTAATATACCATAAGGATGACCTTGTGCACTTTTAATATTCTTCAACCGTTTAGATAAAAAATAGATCTGCAATAAAAATGCATATTGTTTGGGATTTTTGTAGAACATTTCTAACACTGGATTTTGATCTACTGGTTCATAGTATACTTTTCTATCTAAATGCTCTCCAAGGACAGCAGCATATGTGGTTTTACCGATCCCGAACATACCCGCAAAGCAAATCATATTTAACCTTCCCTTTTTTAAATTACCCCTTCGACTATTTAAATCGAAGGGGCTTATACTTTTTAGTTCCAGCCAAAGCTATCAAACCATTGATCTTCCTTGTAATTGTTAATAGCTCGTAGAATATATGGAATGATATTGGTAGGAAGATCATTCAAGGGAAAAAATCTCAAGTCATCACATTTATGAGGCTCTAAATTTTGAATTTCTCCTTCCCAATTTTTTACTACAGCAAAGAAATCTACACGCTCGTCGCCAGCTTTCCGATGCATTACTCCAACAATCTCCACATTTTCTTCTTTAAGATCAACCCCTGCTTCCTCTTTTGCCTCACGGATAGCTGCCTGAATTACAGTTTCTCCTCCATCTAAATGCCCTGCAACTACGGAATAATTTCCATCTTCATAGCCAGTATTAAATCGACGTAACAAAAGAATATTACCATCCTGAATGAAAAAAAGATGAATAGTTACTGGAGCAGTGAAGCGATTTTTTGCCATGTTTGTAATCCCCTTTATTCAGAAATTTTATATCGAACAATTACTATTTTAATAATATATAATCTATTTTGTCTATTGTTTGTTGTGTTAAGTTGACACCAGAAGCTTTAACACTTTGTTGAATTTGATCAGGTTTACTAGCCCCAACAAGGGCATTAGCAAATATAATGAAAATAGGCCAATATCATTAGGGAACTCCTCCCCTACCAATATATATTATAAAACAATGTCAAAATGTAGATTTCTTGATATCAGTAGGCTTAGACTCCTCCCTACCCCACCGAAAGGAGAGAAAAGTCCAAGAAATCGCAAGAAAAGAGTGATTTTGGAACTAAGAAGGGAAGAAGAAAATTATAATCTCTTATAATGGGTGATTTAGGAAAATGGAATTGTTAGTTCGAGGATTGGCACGTCTGCTTGGAGTTAATCCCAATAACTTCCATAGCCATGTACATGATGTTCAGATTGAAACAGTAAGTACGGAAGACTTAACGTCTGACATCTATCAAGGAGACGAGTCAAGTTTATCAATTGATCTTACCAAAATAAAAACTCCTGATGACATTTTTGGAATTGATGATCTTGAAGCACCACGCTGTTATCGTTGCTCCAATGTCAATCCTGGCTTCATTTGGCATAAACGCTATTATTGTGGTAAATGTTTAAGGGAAAAAGATGTCTTACTTGGTGAACTTCATCCAGCAGTCGTTCCTAAGCTTTGGCGTGTCGGTTTAGTAGTACTTAAAAATAGTTTCCGCTTGCCGATCTTATGGAACTATGATGATACCGACACCATTTATATGTTTCAACGAGCCAAGAAAAAAGACAAGCTATGGGAGGTATACGACTTGGCAGAGAGTCGCGTCTATATCGATCCCAGAACCGTTCAAGTGATTAAGGAACCAATAGATCTATATTCTGAAGAGTGGACGAAACCTGTTGGAGTAAAAAGACGCAAGCCAAAACATCCTGAAATAATGGAACTGATGGCGATTAGGGAGCAACAGGATCAAGGGTTGAAAGGTGTACCGAAAAGAGTACCGTATGAGTTGTTGAAAGCATATCAGATGAGTACAGATAAATTTATTAAAGGGAACATCAAATAATGTTTCTTATAAAAAAGGAATACTATTTGTCGGTTAGAATTAAGCATCAATTGCAATTTTATGAATGAATTGTTTCTCCTAAATATAATTGACGTTTTACAGCTTTGGGAGATTTGACCTGTTGCTGTTGTTGTTTACGGAGTGTTTCAATACGCTCACGAAACTCTGGGTGGCTGTACAGATAAGACTTAGAGACCTCTGCTTCGCAGGAGACAGAGTTAAAGTTAATTCGTTCATTTTTTTTAATCAATTGCTTAATTGCTTGCTCAACTTGTTGAGCGGTTTCTTCACGTTTCTTTTTTGCCAGGGCTACAATGGCACCTGTTGAACGCTTATGTGTCATTGTAATACACCCTTTTCTTTAGTAATTTGTGCATCAAAGAGAACTTTCTTGGCACTGTCTCCCCAATGAGACTTGCCTTCGGCAAGTTGATCTCGAATCTTGATGAGATTATCCAGTTGTTACTTGGTCTTCTCATTGTAGATCGGATAGTTCTGCGTCATCTGAATATGCTCTTCAACACGCTGAATTTCCCTCTCAAAGTCAGACAGATTGTCAGGAGTGGTACAGAAGTTGGGGCAAGTCAGACATGGTGTCACTACATAAGGGCATCCTTCTTTTTTAGAAGCTAGACAAAATCCAAGAGGTACTCTGATAGGGGTATATTCGAGATACACACAAAAGCGGTATGATAAATGGATAAAAATGTAAAATCCCGATTTTCAACCAGTTACATAGTGGAAATCGGGTATAAATATATGAAATTATGTAGTTTATAAATAGTAATATTAGGGCATAGAGAATAGTAGAAATCTATATAGAAACTACGCTTGGCTCAACTATTTGAATTTGTACCCCGTTCCTGGATTCTATTTTAACTTCCGCAGGTGGAGCTTTCACATTCTCCCACAACCATTTGCATATCTCATCTCGATCATCCATATTTCCAGCAAATCTGATTCCGTAATAATCAAACACTACTCTTTTAGACCTTAGGCTTATATCTTTTTCAGAATCGGCAAAGAATTCACAAGCGATTGGTGGGTATCCCAATACCTTTCCTAGTAAAATAATAGCTTCTCTAGATTTCTTTTTAAGTCCCTTTGATTCATTGAGGTACTTTTCTTTCATATCTTCGCTTTGAAAGAATAAGGTTCCTCGATCAAATATTTCATCTGGATTATCAAAGTCTTTTAATTCATATTCTATGATGTTGGGATATTTTAGACTAAGAAGTTTTTTGAATATATCATGTTCATATGTATGAGAACATAACAAAGCTGGTTTAATGCCTTTAATAAATGCTTCTTGTTTTTTCAATACTCACAACCTCCTAAGGAGCGTGATTGGATGGCAGCGAAAGAATGGGTTTGTCCAAATGGGTGTGGTATGGAATTTAAATCTGAAAGGGATGACCCAATCTGTCCAGACTGCTCTGACCAAGAGAAAGGAATAAAAGTGTACATGGTTGAAAAATAAAAGCGACTGGGATTACCCCAGTCTTTTTTTATTTCCATCTATTATAGCATTTCTCCTTTGCTTATAAATTAGTGACGAGATGTTTATCTGTATGTTCACAAAGTTGTATATTTCTGAACATACAGAGGTACAGCGAAGGAATCATGGATTTCTCCTTTTTTTGTGTACAAAACCTTGTAAACTTATGTATGTTCATAATCATATGCTGTTTTAAGTTATTTCACACAAGAACGGAGGTATTTAGTTATTATATTTAAGTCTACTAATTTGGTCCATTGTCTTTCGTAAACAGTTAATAATTTTTCAAGAGTAGGTAGACCTAGAGATTTCCGATAAGACATGATAATAGATTTTTGATGATCTACCCAACATCGCTTTGAATTATCAATAAGAATCGAGTTTATTTTTGTATCCTGATCAGCATATTTCACAGGCACTGTTAACCAAAATGGATGATTCGAAGTCATAATTCCATTTCTATTTTGAAATCATCGACGGTTAAACTGTGCATTATCAAGAATGATGTATATAGCACTCACCATAATCTTGTTGAAATATCCACCCCATGCTAGATAAGTCGGTTGGTGAATTGAGAAAATGATCATATTATTCTAACTAAATAAATAAATCATATTTCATTCCTGGCAATACAGATGAAAAGGGATGGACACAAGGTTTCTGATCTAAGCGGGCATCACGTAAAAAGCTACAACGTTTTACAGCTTTCTTGAAATATGTTATCGCTTCATCATGGTATCCCATTTTTTGAAGTAAGATTCCCATGTTCACAATAAGATGCGTCATGTTGGGGAAAGCCTGCATAGTACTTTCTAACCACTCTTTTGCTATACACAGTTCATCTAACCCGATATAGGACAAGGCGATCCCATTCATCGCTTCCAAAGGCCAGATCGGAGAGAATTACGACTCCATATATAAGGATATTTTAATATATTACAAAAAATGAATCTATTCTTTCTCGAGTGGGCACATTACATGATTACGCTAAATATTTAATGATAATAAATAAACAATGTCACACGAATCTTCCGATATTAATTGATAAGAAACATTCCGAAAACAGTTTTTTAAGAAGCGATTCTTTGTTATTTTAAAGACTCTTTTTTGGTGCTTTCTCTTTTATTAGCTCGTGTATCCATGGATGTTGAATATTCATGGGATCGAATACCCTTCTTCTAAGGTTTGTACAGCAATAGACAATACATACCATTTACAAAATACAATCAATTCGTTAAACTAAAAAGCGGTTGTTAAGTTCGTTTTAGGGTATGCCATAACAATTGATTAAACATGAAAATACAGCAAACAGCTAGTGCCAATCTACATATATTCGAAAGAAGATTATATCATAAAATCAAACTCACACTAGATACCATTTTGGCATATATTGTATTGAAATGAACTTTTTTCAAATTTTACCATTTTTATTGGTATTATCTAATTAATTATGGAGGGCTTAACGTGGATAAAATTACGGTTCAAGGTGGAACAAGATTAAAAGGAACAGTCAAAGTCGATGGTTCAAAAAATTCGGTCTTACCATTAATTGCAGCTTCTATATTGGCTACTCGCAATAAAACAGTTATTGATAATGTCCCAAGTTCATTAGTGGATGTAATAATCATTACCCAATTACTGAAGAAACTCGGAATAGATGCAAATCTATCCAATGATCAAGTTGTTATTGATGCAGAGGACTTTGATTTAACCGAAGCATCATATGATTTAGTTAGTAAAATGAGAGCATCTGTTACAGTTTTAGGCCCTCTCCTTGCTCGAAAAAAACATGCTCGAGTCGCCTTGCCTGGTGGTTGCAAAATTGGAAATCGTCCAATTGATCAACACTTGAAAGGATTAGAAGCATTAGGAGCACAATTTAATATCCAAAACGGTTATGTTGAGGGGTATGTTCCCAAAAAATTAAGGGGAAGCAATGTTTACCTTGACATTCCAAGTGTGGGGGCTACTCAAAATATAATGATGGCTGCTACACTTGCAGAAGGTGCAACCACAATTGTCAATGCCGCTTGTGAACCTGAAATCATAGATTTAGCAATTTTTCTAAAGTCCATGGGTGCTAAAATTGAAGGTGCTGGAACACCTTTCATTCAGATTTATGGAGTTGATATTTTACATGGAACAGAATATACAGTAATCCCTGATCGGATTGAAGCTGGGACTTATATGATAGCTGCTGCAATTACTCGTGGAGAAGTTTTTGTAGAAGGGGCCAAATCAGAACATTTAACTTCTTTGATAGTTAAATTACGTGAAATGGGAGTTCAGTTACTAGAGTCAGCAAAAGGTATACATGTTAGTGCAAAAGATGATCTAAAGCCAACCACTGTAAAAACACTTCCTTATCCTGGTTTTCCTACGGACCTTCAAGCACAAATGATGGCTTTACAATTATCAATTAGTGGAAATAGTCTGCTCACAGAAACTGTTTTTGAAAATCGCTTTATGCATGTAGAAGAGTTCAGAAGAATGGGGGCCTCTGTTAAAGTCACTGGGCAAACAGCCCTTATTGAGGGTGGAAAGCCACTTATGGGAACAGAAGTAGAAGCAACAGATTTAAGAGCTGGCGCTGCTATGATTTTAGCTGGATTAGTAGCAAGTGGAACTACTACAATAACTGGCTTACATCATATAGATCGTGGATACGTAGAACTTGTTGAAAAGTTCCGTAGTCTAGGAGCTAAGATAGAACGTGTTCCTTTAAAAAACTCTATTGTTTCTCAGAGTTCACTTTCATAATACATGAAGCCCTTGTTCCGAAAAATATGGAACAAGAGCAAAACTCATTTTTTGTCCATTTAACAATTAGTATAAATGTACTCCTTGATTTTTAAAGCTATTTTTAATGCATTTGTTGCTAACCAATTGACTTAATACTCTATGATCAGGGTGGTAATCGGCAGGATTATGAGTAAAGATGATGTCAGGTCTATTATCGTGGATTAACCCTCTTATTATGTTGTAAGATTTTTGATCATAAATTAATTCCCCGTCTGGAAAATCTAAGAATATAGGTTCAGTGTCCAAAAAAGAAGCTGCATATTTTGACTCGTTTTTTCTTATTTTAATAAGTTTATTTGGCTCTATCTTTCCTCCTTTACTTCCATCCGTTGCGACTACATAACAAATCTCACACTCTCTTTTTTTATATTTCAACAAAGTACCACCCATGAAGTATTCTATATCATCTGGATGAGCTCCGATTGCCATTACTTTTATACCAGTTTTCACGTTCATCACCTTATTTCCTATAAATTTTCATCAATCAAACACGTCATAAACCTTCCCTGCAAACACACGAATCCCTCATTAGATTCAACACAAATAAAATGTATTGAATCTAAGCTATATCATTTAGAATTTCGATTTGGAGAATATCATAAGTCTTCTTCTCCACCTTTCAGCCAACGAATGAGAAATGAATTTTTCCATTTTCCAAAAATATTTAACTTATCTTCTCCCAAAACAGGCCCACGCATATCATCCCAATGATAACCATAAGCTGATAGAAATTGATCAATCTTCTTCCTCCTAGTAATGGTTTTGATCCGATTTGATGATAATTCGAGGATATATAAAGTCTGGGTACATCGATCAATCCAAAACTTGATCAGACTCATTTTTTAACCCCCGGAATATTCAAAATATGTTATAATAATGTTGAATGTATTTTTAAATGGATTGCCTCCCACAATGACGGCAATCATTGTGGGGGACTTACTAATAATTCTTTGCTTTAATTTTTTTCGTTGAGATCAGCTGGTTGGAGCTAACATATTGCTTTTTCTGCTTAATCAATTCCTGTATTTGCAGCAACAGTTGTTTATGGATTATTTCGATCGTTTGGTACCTTACATTTTTCGATTCTTCCTCATCTTCCTTTTCTAAACTCCAAAGAAATCTCGCCTGTAGTTTCTTACCTACTGTTGTATCAAAGAAACGAAAAGCTAAACTATAAAATAGCTTGTTGGCAAGGAGCTCTGGAGCTCGTTCATCTCTTATTTTTTCGACCATGATTTCAACTTGATCTACCTGTTCATTTTGTTTTTCTTTATACCGGACTCTTATGTCGAAATGTTCAGTCAACATAGAGATGACCTTTTGAATATCCTGTGAAGAACCTTTTAATGTCATTTCTACTTTGGGCATCTCTCGATTCTGACCTCCTCTAGGTTATCGAGACATCATATAGTAACTCTCTTTCTACCAGTAGATATCATTTACTTTTCCTTTAATCCATGTCACTCCGTTATCTGATTTAACTACTTGAGCATTACGCAAATCTAGCAAAAGCTCTTTCTCATTTGAGGTTGTAATTTGGAGAACAATCGGCTTGCAAACTGGGTTAATCAAATCAAACACAGTATAACCAATAACATTCTCATCCAAAAACTTGTTGAAAATTGATTCAGTAATAACATGGTACTGAGGAAGTGACTTAAAGTCTTTCATAAATAAATTTACCTTATTACGATCACCAAGCACTTGCATTTTTATCAACTTTCAATTCCTCCTATTATCCAAATATATCGTAGACTTTGCCAATGATGAGCTTAGTTTGATCCATTTCGATGACTTTACCGTCTAAAAGATCCAATTCAATTTTATTTCCGTCCGAAGTGGTTATTTTTACAAGAAGAGATTGACGTGATTTTTCACTCATTTCAATTGTTGCTCCCACTCTGAGGTTATCCGAATAAAAGCAGTCTTTTTCTTTAAAATGCGTGATAACATCGTATTTTTGGGATTTTACATTGTCTAAGAAGGTTTCTACTTCTTGAGGTTCACCTTTTACATACAGCTTCATCTGCATCTCTCCTAATATTTTTCTAGAATAAAGTATCGAGAAACTGCTTAAATCATCATACAAAGTCTAAACAATACTTAATCTATTACATCGAGACCCCCTAAGGCTTATTGCAGTTACTATTCACCAAACTCGCAATTTTTAATTTGTGACCCAATCTCTAAACCATTAAAAATATTCTTACCAATAGTATATAAACAACTAAAATTCAATTCAAATTAATGGTTCGGTTAAATGAATACATTTTTACGTTGTTCAAGAGAAAATTTTCATAAATCAACATATATATATCGTTAATCATTCGAAAAAGTTAAATTATGCGGTTTAATTTTCGTCAAATCAGAAAACTGTTCAAAAAATACAATTTTTTGTACTATGGAATTGGGAGGGGGAACCAATGGAAAACTTTGATATAATAACGCAAGGAAAGATCATTCGAAAACATCGAAAGCAAAAGGGATTACGTTTAAAAGATTTGGCAAAAAGATGTGGCATTTCTATAGCTACACTTAGTAAAGTTGAGAAAGGGAAAGCTCAGACCAAAATAGAAAATCTAGAGAAAATTTTCAAGGAATTGGATATCAACTTTGACAATCTAACACTTATAGATCCAGAAGAAAAAGCTAACAACGAAGAAATTGTTTTCGATTTATTAATCATAGAACAAGATTTAGACATGTATAACAAAGAACAAGCCATCAATGATCTACGAAAATTAAATCTTCAAGAGGACAATCCACATATGGCAGTTGTCCATTACCTAAAAGGAAAATACCTAAATAAAAAGAGAAATTGGAAAAAGGCGAACTTCCACTTCCATCAAGCAATTCGTCTCTATGATGAGAATTACAAGAAAATTTCCCAAACGAATATTAAAGCCGCTAGTTACTGTGAATTAAGTAGGACTTTTTATCATCAGGGATACTTGCAACAGGCATTAAACTATGTTCAAAAGGGTTTAGAAAGCTTCATTTTTAAAGGTGAAAGAAATTACTACTATTTCCATCTACTTATAAATCAAGTAATTTATCTATTCAAATTAAACAATACAGAAGAAGCTTCTCGTATTTTAGACAATATGTGGAAAAAAAGAGATGAAATTGATGGAACAGATGTAATATTGAATATGTATGAAATGAAAGCTATCATACTTAATAAGTTTCAGTTGTACAATGAAGCAATTAAGTATGCCTTGAAAGGTATTGAAATTGCACGTGTATATAAAATGTTCGACCGTTCTTTTGAACTTTGGACTACCTTAAGTACTAGCTATAGTAATCTCGGAAACCTTCACAAAGCAGAAAAATGTCTCTCTAAGGCTCTTAACTTAAAAAAGAAAATTAATAAAAAGCACTTATATACCAAAACCTATCTACAGCTAGGTCTAGTATATAATAAGCTTGGCAATAGCACCGAGGCAAAGAATAATTTGGAATTAGCAGTTAAGTATGGTAAATATGATAAATTTGGATGTTGCGAAGCTTATATTGCATTAGGGGATTGGTATTTAATACAAAAAGTGCATTCTGAGGCTAAAAATTATTTTCATAAGGCATTCGAATTGGCAGAAGTGCATAATTTTAATATAGAAATTACTTTAGATGCTTTGTCTAAATTAATAAGATGTTGTAAAATGACAGGTGATAGCAAATATAAGGATTATACAGACTACTATTTCGAACTTCAAGAAAAGTCACAATCAGGAGGTGATTTTATTATGAATACACAGATCAATAAAAAGTACTCACAACCAGATCCCCCCGAAGGTTAATATTTATTAAATTCAACAGAATAAGCTACTACTTAAATAAAGCACTTACCCAATGCTACTGGTAAGTGCTTTATTTAAGTAACGGATCATTTTTTTCTTTTAATTAATATTTCATGTTCCCTTAAGTTGATCAATTCTGTAATTATATCTATTACCATACTACAATTTGCTGTCAACATTTTCTCTTTCCATTCTCCATTTTCTTTCACAAGAATTTGATATCCTTTTTGTTCTTGAGTTTTCTTTTTCCAGCCAAACGCCTTTTCAAGTGCTATCACATGAGCCTCTGCGATATCACCCAAGCCGTTAAGTCCGAGACAAAGGAAAGATTCAATTCGCCATAACATTGCTTCCCTTTTAGATTTTCTTCCACAACTACTCCAGCGTTTTCATCCCAAAGGCTCAGATTAACCCAGTCCCTATTCAACACCAGCACAATGAATACTATGGAACTGTGGCATAATGACCTGCTTTCACAAGGAATAACCGCTTGTCAAGATTTGTATTTTAGTGGTCAACCTCATCAGATCGAGGCTATTTTGCCATTATATTGTAGTCAGACAGCATTACTTTCTCGTCAATCATCACCAATTCAGCAGGAGGCTGCCAAACTTGCTTCTCTAGCTCATCTATTGGCATGTGAATTATTTGCTGATCGAGAAAATTTCGGTGCAGCAGAACAAGCTGGGAAAACAGCGTTTATGTATGGTCAACTCGCTGGTGACGTAAACTTACAGGTTGCATCACTCATTGGTTTAGGGAATATTGCTTTTCATCGGAAGTTGAGCAGCATCGCATTGCATGTATTTCAAAAAGCAATATCATTGATGGATCATGCGACACCACTGCTGAAAGGGAGGACTTATGCTGGCATTGCGGAGGTATATGCAATGCGTGGACAATTTCAGGAGACCATGCGAGCATTGGGACTGGCTTATCAGTATTTCCCTCTCGAACCCGAAAAAGACCCAGCGTATCCATATTTGCGTGCATCTCGTTACGCACTCTATGTCTTTGGAGATGCTCAATCTCGTCTCTTCCTTAATCAACCAAAAGAAGCTAATGAAGCACTGATTGCTATGGAAAAAGAAACAAATGATCCTGAAATAGAGCCAATCACGAAACTAGATTTGCTCTATTATCAAGCAGAGGTACAAATTCAAAAGAGGGAAATGGACCAAAGTATTATCATTTTGACTGAGGCAGCAACACTTGCAAAAGATCTTGGGTCACGCCTATATTTTGATAAACTTGTTCATAGTTTTAACGAATTGAATGTGAAGTGGCCGAAAGAAAGACGTATAACTGAATTGGAAGAATTGTTTCTTCCATGGGCTATTGAGTTGCCTGATTCTTAAGGTTTGGGGTAATGCCGCCCGCGATGATCGACGCGACTACTAAGTTGATGTGTTCCATTCGTCCAATCCTTTCATCAGGTATTTGTCGACTAGATACATTCGATATGCATCATGTTCTGCATGGGCTAGGGTTATCGAGCTAGGATAATCTGGATAATTGCTCGATTGTAGCCTCACTAATTATGATCCTACACTAATTCGAGGCCGTGCAAGATTACTTATTCAAAAAGCAGAAGCTTATTATGGACTTGGTATCCTTGATGCTTGTGTTCATAACGCACAAGATGCTTTTACCCTTGCCCGCTCAGCTGGATCATGTAAGATTATAAGTAGAATAAGAGCATTACATGATAACTTGTTACAAACTTCATGGAGAAAGGATAGGTACGTTGCTGATTTGAGCGACGTACTTGCTGAGTGTGAGTGAAATGAAAACTATATTGCTTCTTATCAGTTTTATCTTGTTATTACTAGTAGTTTGGTTTTTTTTCTATTTAAAAGGAAGGCAATTTGCATTACGGGATCGTCTTCACAAAGCTGATGCGATTATTGTGCTTGCAGGCACAAGAGGAAATATCAAATTTCTAGATGGTAAGATCTGTACTGCCGTAAGCTTATATCACCAAGGATGGGCTCCTTATATTATCTGTAGTGGTAGATTTAGCGTGAAAAAAGGGAGACCTTTTGTAGCAAGTGTTCAAAGTCTTTGTAATAGTGGATAAATAGGAAAACTTGAGATCGTGATAGGGACTCAAGTTTTTCCATTTATAATATGAAGAAAGACAATATCTCCATATTATTTCATGAGATATTGCCTTTCTATCTGATGCATATTTTCGTTTCAGACTTAAAGAACTAAACAAATCGTTAGTTTTAGATATGTTACCAAGATTATTCCCGTCCAAATTTCGATTTTTATCTCTTTTCCAATTAAATACTTTTTCTAGAACCACAACATGCGATTTTGCAATCCATTTTAATTTATCAATACTCTTCAAAACAACTGAATCATATCCCGAATCAATAAACCCATTCTCAGTCAAAAGCACAGAGATTGATCCCCCGCAATCCTACCAGCTTAGTCGTACCACCAAAAACAGAAGAAAAAGAAAAACAAACATGGACGATTCAAGAAGTGAACCAATTTCTTCATTACACCAAAAATGAGCCTTTACACGTCGCTTACTTACTCGCGATCTATACTGGGATGAGAAAAGGTGAGATTCTAGGACTTCGCTGGAAAGATTGTGATCTCGAACAAGGGAGAATTAGTGTAAAAAACGTACTAGCTCGAACCAGTAAAGAACTGATTTTTCAAGAACCAAAAACAAAAGGCTCCAAAAGAAACATCCAAATTACGCCTGATGTCATCCAAGCTTTAAAACAACACAAACGTAAACAAAATGAAAACCGCTTAAAGCTCGGACACGCTTATCAAGATCACGATCTGGTGGTTTGCACAAGCTTAGGAACACCCATGATCCCCCGAAATTTAACTCGCCATTTTGACAGAATGATCAAAGAAAGCGGTGTACCTAGAATCCGATTCCATGATCTCAGGCACTCGCACGCCACCATTATGCTTCAACTCGGAGAGCATCCCAAAGTAGTTAGCGAAAGGCTTGGACATAGTCGAACTGGCATTACTTTAGACATCTATAGTCATGTAATCCCAACTATGCAAGAAAAGGCTGCTCAAAACTTCAGTAAGGCATTAAATAACAACTAAAAAATTTACTAATAATCAATCCCGGTCTTCCAAGATTCGGGATTAATTGTTCTATCTTTATCATACAATGATTAATTTTAATAAAAAAATGCCCATTTTGTCAGAAATGTCAACCCCTTTTGATGAAGAGTTTTATTTATGATATAAAAATACAACTCAATTAATATAAGTTATTTAAACCAATAAAATAGTTTTACTATTCTGATTAAGAGGAAAATTAAATTATAATATCAAAAGAGGTGATATGATGTTTAAATTTGAGTCTGATCCACCTGATTAAACTAAAAAGTATGAATTTCCAATGTAATAGCTTCGTGGACAAGAAAAATTACTTATGAGGTGAAACGATGATGATTGGTGATCCTCCTAATCCAGTCATAAATTAATTATTAAGTTTCATCATGCTTAAAAAGTCAGTTAGCTCCAATCTTTCACTTAAGTGCGTGGTCAAAATGTGGTCAATTGCCCGATTTCCACCTAATTAAATCCCATGCAAAACAAAAAACCCCTTGATATTCAAGGGGTTTGGTTGGTGGGCAGTACTAGGATCGAACTAGCGACCTCTACCGTGTCAAGGTAGCGCTCTCCCACTGAGCTAACTGCCCGTATACTCATGGTGGGCCCAACAGGACTCGAACCTGTGACCGATCGGTTATGAGCCGACTGCTCTACCAACTGAGCTATAGGCCCGGGCATATGGCGGAGCTGACGGGATTCGAACCCGCGATCTCCTGCGTGACAGGCAGGCATGTTAGGCCTCTACACCACAGCTCCAAGATTGGTTGCGGGGACAGGACTTGAACCTGCAACCTTCGGGTTATGAGCCCGACGAGCTACCAATTGCTCCACCCCGCGCCAGTGATAAGGTATTTGTTTATCAGCAGTGACAATTAATAATATATATCATATTGATAAAAAGTGCAAGCATTTTTTTTATTTTTTTCCCCAAGAGTATCTTACACCAAATCTGCCATTTTTCGAACGAAATACTTCTACTTCTTCAGGACAGTCATAACCATATACCCACCAGTCTTCTAACATACGTGTTGCTAAGCATTTCGCTTGGAAACGAGAATCATATAGTCTAGCCCAATAAACCCAACGATTATTCATTAGCTTTCCTCCTAACTAACCTTACTTTTCATCTTAGATATCTACTCGCATATGATGCTCTACTCTGGTTATTTCTATAACCAAACTAGATAAAAAAACGATTCAACTTGTATCAAAATCACATCCTATGCTCTAAAAAAGAAGCTGTAGCATCATATAGCTAACAGCTTCTTTTTTTCTTATGTTTTATTAAATATCATTCTCAACTAACGTGTTGATCTGTACTCGCTTTCCCCAAATCATTAAGAGACTCTTCCTCATCACGCATACGATGGGCTAATCGACTAGAAGCCGCAGCTGCAATACTAGCCACTAAATCATCCATAAAAGTATGAATGGGGCCACCTTTTTTGGTATCTAGTTGTTTAATAAGCCCTATTTTATGTTTATCCAAATGACCAAAAGTCGTTACAGCAATACTTCCATAACCAAATACAGAACCCAATGCTAAAGTTTCATCACAACCAAACAGACCTTC
Organism: Thermoflavimicrobium daqui; assembly: GCF_003313465.1. Taxonomy (GTDB): domain Bacteria; phylum Bacillota; class Bacilli; order Thermoactinomycetales; family Thermoactinomycetaceae; genus Thermoflavimicrobium; species Thermoflavimicrobium daqui. Next base: position 416,989 of record NZ_KZ845665.1, on the reverse strand, counting down.
ATCATTACGAACCAATGATAATAACGGCTCTGACAACATATTTTTTTCAGCCAACAAATCCAGTTCAATCCCAACGAGAATAGCATGTTGAATTTCTCTTTTATTTAAAACAGCTAAGACACTTTCTACACAGCTTTCCATCTTTAAATCGGGAGCATAAGGTGACTGCATTTCATGAACGATCTCAGCGATAGCTTCAATAGTCACTCCTCGATCTTTCAGCTTTTGCATCGCTGCCATTTTTACTTCATTACTATGAATGCGTCTCAATGGTCATTCCTCCCAAGTCCATTTTGCTATCGGTATATGTATCTTAACATATTCGAGCCTTTATAAAGTAAAATACTCATTCAAAAGAGGTTATTCTTTGGTCTAATTATTCGTGTGAATAATATGAATTTTATAACCCGAATACAATACGATTGTAAAAAGATTTACCCTTCAATATGAATAACGATTTACGATATAATAGAAAGAAGCAGCGCCTTTTCATTTACTGAGGAGGGATTTTAATGTACTTTGGTATTGCTTTATTTCCACAACAACATGTACAAGATATCGTAAACTCTTATCGAAAAAGATATGATCCTCATTATAACTTTATAGCTCCTCATATTACGATTATCGAGAAGTTTGAGCTAGGTGAAAATGAGATGCTCTCCCTGATTCCTAAGTTTGAGGAAATCGCCAAAAATACGGATTCCTTTACCATTGAAATGAAAAAAGTATCTCACTTCTTTCCAACAAGTCCTACCATTTATTTATCCATTGAAAACCAAGAGCCTATTATCCATCTTCATCAGCAGCTACTTAAAGAATTAGATTCTCACAAGCCAACTTATGACTTTATTCCACATCTCACTATTGGACAAAAGATGTCCGAAGATGAACTTCATGATGTTTATGGAAGCTTACGAATGCATTCTTTTGCGCTGACATCACTCATCGATCGTTTTCATCTATTATATCAATTAGAAAATAAATCTTGGGTCAATTACCAATCCTTTCTGTTGAAGAAACGTTAAATAGTGAAAAAGGAATCAATCTGTAAGATCGAAACAACAAAACCTATATAAAAGAAAAAGGCGTCTAACAAAATGGTTAAACGCCTTTTTCTTTTACATGGGCTTAGTTAAATTAGAATGTTAAACAATTTCAGATGCCAAATTGACCTCTACTTATTCGAGCCAGACTTTTTTTGTAATGCAGCAACTTGACTGATGTCAACTGTACATGTTCCAAGCTCTGCATGATACATGGAACCTTGTCGTTCCCCGTGAAAATCAGAACCTGCCGTTGTAATCAATTGATACTTAGTAGCAATCTCTTGGTAACGTTTACGATCTTCTGCTGTATGATCAGGATGATTAACCTCTATACCTATTAAGCCATGTTGAACTAATTGAGGAATTAGATCGTCTTGTTGATACAGTCCAGGATGAGCAAGTACGGTCACTCCTCCATTTTGCTTAACAAGATCAATTGCTTCAAACGGACTTATCCGCTCCGGAGTGATATAGGCAAGTCCATCTTTCCCCAAATACTTATCAAAAGCTTCATTCATCGACCCGACTATCCCTTTTTCAATAAGTACTTCTGCTATATGTGGTCGACCAACGTTGAGCTCCTTCGAAGAGCTTTTTTTCTTTTGATTCACTTCTTCCAAAGAAATTGAAATACCTAGTTCATTTAACTTCCTAATCATCATTTCATTACGCAATTTTCTAGTATTACGTTGTTTCATAAGTAATGTACGGAAATTTTCATTATCAAATTGAATATAATATCCTAACATATGAATTTCTTTCCCATTCCATAGAGTACTGAGTTCGACTCCGGGAATCACTTGGATACCTAATTTCTTTCCTGCTTCCAGTCCTTCCGCTATTCCACTTACCGTGTCATGATCAGTTATCGCAACAGCTTGTATTCCTAGACTTTGTGCATGCTGTACTAACTGAGATGGAGTAAATAAACCATCTGAAGCTGTTGTATGTGCATGTAAATCTGCTTTTCCCATGTTTCACTTCCTACCTTGTAAATATGATTCATTATTATTTTAAGACTACCCTCTAAATTAATCATTATGGATCTGTTGAACTTACTTCCAGCCTATGATTAGTGAATAGCTGTTTATTTCAAAAATGATCCCATTTTTATATAGTGGCAATTCAAGCTATAATTAAATGTTGAAACATACTCTTAATACATTACCCTTTTTTGATTTTCTCCATCCATAAAAAACGAACAAAGAGCACCTCTGATGGAAAAGGCACTCTTTGTTATCTACACTTAGGCGACTGAACTTCATACGCTTTTTATAATACTTTCATACCTTTTCGTTGACGGAGTTTGTGATTAGTTTTACAAAGTAAAAGCGTTTTTTCTTTCGCCAAGTGTATCTTTATTATGATCATTTTCTTCTATTTCAATCCCAAAATAAAAAGACAGCCAACTACATCACAACTGGCCATCTTTTACTTATGTCCAAGCACTTGATTTTCGTTTGAAGAAGCATCTAGCAACGTTACCATGGGATATAAATTTTCCACTTGTACAAATGAGCATCCATTTTCATCTGACTGTATCAACCCTCTGACCCAAAAGCGGTAGTCTGACCAAATCGTTGGAAACCCTCGCAAATAAATGGGCTTCCACTTATTTTTCACTAATAAGACAGGACCCGCAGAAGAAACAGCTAGCATAAACATATCTGCTGTGAGATTACTATGATCTTCATTGATCGGTCGTAAACCATTCTCCCAAATCCATCTTCTTGCTTCAATTGTAATAGGCAGACTCCGAATTAAGGAAATATACACCTTTTTAAAAGTTAAATATACATTACTTATTCCTTGACTATAAAGCCAGCGAAAAAGATGCTTCGAAGTATTTAGGAAGATTTTAGAGGTAGCAGGAGTGGTTTTTGCATGTTCTAGATACCATACACTAAAATAATGATTTAGATAATCCTCATTTAACGAAGACCAGTCAAACGACTGTCCAAAGCGTAAGGAGAGATATTGATAAAGCATCTCTAGTGAGTGACTATAAAAGGTTTGGGTTATTTTTTGCAGTGGTGCAACTTGCGTAACATAAAACTGTTCCAATTGTTGTATGATTTGAATCGGTAAACCCGGATGCTCAGACTTTGCTTCAATCGTTGTTAGTAACATTTCTTCACGCATACTTTCGAACATTTCTGGAGAAGCAGAGACAAGCTTTTCGATTTTTTCTAGTTCTTTAGCCCGTTGAATTGACCAGCCGAGTACCTTCCAACCGTGTTCCCTAGCCGAGAGTTCTTGATGTTCTTCTTCTAAATGATTGTATTTCTCTAGCTGCACGAGTATCTCCCCTCTCATCTCATGCATAAAGGATATAAATGGTCCACATATCTCATATCGTTTACCTATACGAATCAACCGGGTAAAAAGAATGCTTTCTTCTGAAATAAAATCATTCTCTTTTATCACTTCATATTCTACCTGATCCACTAGTGATCGGAAAACCATACTTTCTTTCCCGACTTTTAAAACTTCGTAACAGGTAAACTGAGCATTTATTAAACTATTAACCACCCTTTCCTTTCCTAGTAACTCTTCACGCTTGTGTAACATCCAAAATTCCACAGGTCTTCTTTTCAAAATACACGGGGCATCAAATATAAGCCAAGATTGAAAGGAAGAAACGAAATTTTGGGGGATAGATTGGTCAAGAGGCAGATGTAGGAGCTGTTTAAAATGGTTAGCCCATTTTATTTGTTCCTTTAATTTCACATTCCCTTTAAACCAATTAGTTAAATCCAATAAAAAACTATTTTTATACTCTTTGTCTCTTTGCTCACGTTTTTTTTCGGCTTGTACAATCGTAATTACTCTCTCACGGCAATAATTATGTTTGTGACCGTTACCATATGGACAAGGAACATTACGACCTACCATGGATACACCTCAAATGCAGATTTCCTTTCTTCCAGTATATATGAAAATTTCGCATTAGACAAAGATATTTTAGAAAAGTGTATCTAATTACAGTAGGATCGACTAGCATAATAATGAAAGAGGTAGAGAGCATATTTTCGTCATTTGACCGATGATGTAAAACAGAGATGAGTCGAGTTCGCTACGTATTCTGGTTAATCGACACTACTAATCCAAGTATTTTTGGCAAAAAAAAACCTACAATGTATTTTTTACATTGTAGGTAGCGAGTGATTTATTTAGGTGGACATACTTTTAAGGTGAGATTGTATTTCCGACCCCATTTTCTGGTTTTACTTGGATCTACCATAAATACATCTATAATTTTACCCTTAATAACACCACCAGTATCTAGAGCTTTTCCCCAACCGTAACCAGGAACATAAACTCGAGAGTATAGTGGAATCACACTGGGGTCAACAGCGATCACACCATGACCTACTGGTGCACCTGTTGCTGTTATACTACCAACAGATCCATCATATGCGGTTGATTCAAACCCGCTCATCACTTTACAACCTGATTCATCTTGTTTTGGCTCATCTTTCTTTTCAACTTTTTCCTGTTCTTGCTTTGTTCCAATTTTAACGACTTTAGCGACTGGTTCCACTTTTTCAACCAATTTCTTTTCAACGACCGGTTTCCCATCCTTTTCAACAGGCTGGCCATTTTTAAAGAGGCTAGTTACTTGATAAATCTCTTTTCCTTTTTTCCCTTGCGTTTTTTCAACTTTTTTTCCTTTGGAAAGTTCAGGATCTTTTTCTTCTTTTACTTCAAATGGGATTTCTTTTACTTCTTTAGTAATCTTCGTCTCAACTCGATCAATCGTAATGGTGAGTCCATTCGTTATTTTCTGGTCTAATGCTGGTTTAACTTGATCCCATTTGCTAACAGTTAACTTTTGCGATTGTACAAAGGCTCCAACAGTGAGTTCGGTTGTTTTAATTTTTCCCTTATCTGTCCCATTTTCCTTTAAGGTCACTTCACAATTACAAATAAAGTTTACCTTGGTATTACTACTTAATTTTTGGTCCCATGGAACACTGGGCTTATATTGACTTTTTAGCTGATCGACATTATGTCCTTCACCTTTGAGTGCCTCAGCAAGTGTGTCATAATACCCACTAATTTTCACCTGTTCAGCTTTATCACTAAACGTAATCTCAACATTTTTCTTCATGGCGAATGCTGCGGCAGTTCCAGAGATCAACACGATTACAAGTACTGCTACACCAATGATTACACTTTTTTTCATCACATTCCCCCTGATAGAAAACCTTTTGAAATAAAAGGAAAAGATTCCCTTTATTTTCATTTCCAATATGGAAATAGACCAAGCATTTTGATTAATATGTATAGCCTGGCATCTAATCTTTAAACAACTATTTGTATTTTATACCATTAATATTAGTCGGACAAGTCGAGAACGTATGATTTGAACTAAATCTACAAAATCGCAATAAAGTATTCTCCATTTGGACAAAATAAGTACAAAAAATACCTGTAATAGTGTTTATTACAGGTATCCTAGTACAACTTATGCATCATCATTGATTCCTATGTTATTTAGGTGGACAAACTTTAATCGTTTTATTAGGTTTACCCCAGTCAAGTGCTTCTTGTTTTGATTCCATAAATACGTCAATAATATTTCCTTTAATTCTTCCTCCTGTATCTAGTGCTGTCCCCCAGCCATAACCTGGGACATAAATACGCGAATGAAGCGGAATCACCTTTGGATCTACAGCAATAACTCCTCGTTTTACCGGAGCTCCAGCATAAGTAATATTTTCACCTAGATAATAAGTATATGCGGTTACTTCTGCACTTAGAGTACGACAACCCGCTTTACTAGAGGTTACTTTCTTTGAAAGTGATTTTGATGTTTCCTTTTTAGTTCCTATTTTAATCACTTGATGAACAACATCCGTTTTTTCAATACGTTTTCTTTGTTCAATAATCTTCCCATTTTCTTTAATCGGTTGATTATTCTTATACAATGTTGTGACTTGAAAAATTTCTTTACCTTCTTTTCCGACCGTTTGTACTTTGGTTGTTCCCATAGGTAAGCTCGAATCTTTCACTTTTTTCACTTGATATGGAGTTACTTTTACCTCTTTTTTTACTTTTGTTTCTACTTTATTCATGGTAATAGTCATACCATTTTCAATTTTCTGCTTCGGTTTTGGATAAACATCATCCCATTTAGTCAACTTAATATTTTGTGCTTCTAGAAGTTTACCTACTGTTGGTTGTGTTGTTTTGATTTTTTCTTTGACTTTTCCATTTTCTTTGATGGTTACTTCACAGTTACAAGCAAGAAATACCTTGGCATTATCATGCAACTCCTGTTCCCAAGAGATATTTGGTTGATATTTCTTCTTTAACTGAGCTGGGTTATAGCCTTCACTTTGTAATGCTTCGGATAGTGTATCATAATAACCACTTATTTCTACTTCTCCTGATTGATCACTAAAAGCAATTTCCACTTTCTTTTCCATGGCTATCGCCACAAAAGCTCCCACAAATACGAGTAAAAAAGTCACAGCTAAACTTATACCAATCCTTCTAGACATCCCATTCCCCCTAAGTCCATATTTTTTTCTTTAAGGAGGTTGTTGCATAATTCGCCAGCCATTCGCCCATAGAACCCCAGTGACAAATGACTTATCATGTATTCTATAATCCTGGTGCTTTATGCAACAATCTCATTAAGGAGAAGACGGGAGCTATTATAACAAAGTCTTTTTATAAATTCTATGTAATTCTAGTAAATTGATAGGATTTACCATTTTATAGCCTTTTTTTACTTTTTTAGATAGATATTTCTTTCCTAAGCGATGTATTACCCCTATTTTTAATTCAATAATAAGACAGACTTTGGAGGAGTAGGAACTTTTTTAGGTGTATACCGAATGGTTTTCGAACTAAATATCTCAATCGTTATTTTCCCTTTTTTTACTGTTGAAACAATTAAAACCGGTTTATTTAATTGATTTTGAAATCGAAAATCAGGTCCTCCCCAAGAAACTGTAGCATCTCTATTTTTAGGAACATAGGCTACCTCTTTACTATGGCTAATACGTTCTATAATCTTTAAGCCTGCCTGATCTACACTATTGAAGAGAGTAGAAGATGTTTGGCAAATTCCACCTCCAATACCTTCACTATACTCTCCTTTCACAATAATGGTAGCAATACGATAACCACGTTCTAATGACCGAATTCCCACCACCTTATTAAAAGAAAAAGTTTCTCCTGGTAATAGAATATGATGGTCAATTGCTTTTGATGATAAATATATATTTTTTGATCGACTTTCATTTTTTTCATCAAATATTGTACTATAAGAACTTAGCTTTTTCTCCTTTAATTTCTTTAATTTCTCTGTAGTGATTAGAGGTTTTGTATAGATGATGGGTAACTCTAATCGCCGATCCATATATTCATGGATATGATCTAACCAATATTCGATTTTCTTCCGATCTACTTTTCTTCCCAGTTTATGTGGGACAATATGGCGATTATGAAAAGTAGCTGATTTCGGAGGATGATTCACTTCTTTTTCTACAACCAAATGTAACCAACTACGAAACGCTTGTCGGTCAAGGGTAGTTGGGTCGATTCCATCAAAGCCAACATCATTCAAAGAAAGAGACCACTCCTGATCCTGAAAATATAATGTAAAAATAGGCGAATAAGGGTAAGAGAACGGGGTATATACAATGTTTTGACTTAATAAAAAAAGCATCACAATTATCTTAAGTATCATCCGTACCACTTCCTTCGCCCTTAGTTTGTATCAATTTGGGTAAGGTTAAACCTATTACTTTAAGAGGATGTTTGCATTAATCAGCCACTCATTAAAACAGCTTAAACGATTATATTACCCGATTATGTTCATAATTAAACAATATGGCCATCTAATTTATGCTATTTATGAAACTTAAGTGACAAAGAACGTGAAATAATGTACAAAGTAACACCTATTTCATATGATACAAGTGTAATGGAAGAAATAAGGTAGAGGGAGGTCGAATACCCATGGATTCAGTTATGTGGAGTCGACTGTTAACAGCGGAAACATTAGGCTTTCATATTATTTGGGCCACGATTGGGGTAGGTGTCCCTATTTTTATCTCTCTGGCTGAGGGATGGGGAATCTACAAAAAAGATCCACATTATATCTTAATGGCCAAAAGATGGACACGTGGTTTTGTCATCACTGTTGCTGTAGGTGTTGTAACGGGTACTTGTATTGGATTGATGCTTTCGCTATTATGGCCACAATTTATGAAGTTAGTCGGAAATATTATCAGTCTCCCCCTTTTTTTAGAAACGTTTGCTTTTTTCTTTGAAGCTATTTTTCTTGGAATTTATCTTTACACTTGGGATCGTTTTAAAAATCCTATTTATCATTGGCTTACATCCATACCAATTATAATTGGTTCAACCCTCTCAGCAGTCTTTATTACTACTGTTAACGCTTTTATGAATACACCCCAAGGATTTAAGCTAGATAAAATAACGGGGAAAATATCAGATATTGACCCCATTGCTGCTATGCTTAATCCTTCAACCCCGAGCCAAGTCGCTCATGTCGTCTCATCAGCCTATCTTACCAGTGGCTTTCTGCTCGCTGGAATTGCTGCTTATCACATTCTCAAAGGTCGAAAGCATGATTATTATAAAAAGGCACTTCGTTTAACGATGATTTCTGGATTTGTGTTAGCGATTTTAACCATCATCGCAGGTGATCTATCCGGTAAATTTCTAGCCAAACATCAGCCAGCAAAACTAGCTGCAGCAGAATGGCATTTTGAGACACAAACACATGCACCACTTATCATTGGTGGTACACTTGATGAAAAAACACTTGAAGTTAAAAATGCGATTGTGATCCCAAATGTATTGAGTATTCTAGCTCATAACACACCATCCGGTAAGGTAATCGGTCTCAAAGATATTCCACGTGATGAATGGCCGCCTCTTTATATTCATTACTTATTCGATATTATGGTTCTAATCGGTGTTTATTTACTAATTGTTTCAGGACTCTTCCTATTTTGCCTCATACGAAAAAAGAGAAATGAGTGGAATAAATGGTTACTTCGGTCCATTGTGTTAGGCGCACCACTTGCTTTTATCGCTATTGAAGCAGGATGGATCTATGCTGAGGTAGGTCGCCAACCATGGATTATTAATAAAATCATGCGTGTAGATCAGGCAGCTACGACCGCTACCCAGGTTGATTCCATGTTTTACTTGTTTACAGCCCTTTACATTGCTTTAACTTTGATTGCGTCAATGGTATTAATTCGCCTATTTCGAAATAAAGGTCCCGAGGCTGAATTAGAAAAAATAGCATCCCATTCGTCTGGAGGGATGAAAAATGCCACTTGAACTGATTGGAATTACCGTTCTTTGGACTTTTCTTTATGGTTATGTCATTATTGCTTCAATCGACTTTGGTGCAGGCTTTTTCAGTTATTACAGCATGTTAACCAAAAAAGAACACATTGTCAGTCAAATTATTGATCGCTATCTTTCTCCTGTGTGGGAGGTAACAAATGTATTTTTGGTCTTTTTCTTTGTAGGTCTAGTCGGCTTTTTTCCAGATACTGCTTATTATTATGGAACAGCCCTCCTCATTCCTGGGGGAATTGCTTTATTACTCCTTTCTATACGTGGTTCATTTTATGCTTTTGCCAACTATGGAGCACGTAAAAGCCGAATATATATGTTTCTGTATGGAATAACAGGTCTCTTTATTCCTGCCTCTCTCTCTACAGTACTTACCATCTCAGAAGGAGGCTTTATTGAAAAAGTTGGGGAAAATGTAGTTTTTCACGCAGACCGCCTATTGATGAGCCCTTACTCATGGTCGGTCGTATTCCTTGCTTTAGTAAGTATTCTTTATATCAGTGCTAGTTTTCTTACCTTTTATGCAGATAAAGCTAATGATATCCAAGCTCGAGACTTACTACGAAGATATGCCTTATTTTGGAGTGGTCCCACTATTTTAGCCAGTTTATTGGTTTTTTGGGGAATATCCAAGCATAATCCAGAACATTTTCGTTCTATGTTAGATATTGCTTGGATGTTTGTGGCTTCTCTGATCTGCTTTTTCGTTGCTATCTATTTGATCTGGAAAAAAAAGCGACTCGGGCTGGCTTTTACTTTTGTTATGTTACAGTTTGCCTTCGCTTTTTATGGATATGGATTTGGCCACCTTCCTTATCTACTTTATCCATATATCACGATTCAAAGTGCCTTAACGAATTCCACAATGGGATGGGCCTTAGTGATTGCCTTTATCGCAGGGCTATGTTTATTAATACCTTCTCTATATCTACTTCTTCGCTTATTCTTATTTAATGCTAAATATGTCCAAGGACGGAAATAGCGCCATATAAAAAGGCGATACCATAATCCGATAGGTATCGCCTTTTTAAATTCTTTTTTGATCTATTTTTCCTGCTGATTATTTACAGACTCTCGTTGATTAAATAAGAATTTGATCGCATACAATCCTGCCAGTCCGACCAATGTATAGATTAGACGTGCGAGCGGAGAAGATGAACGAATCATATCTCCACCAAAAATCGCAGCAACTAAATCCCATTGGAATATTCCAACTAGCAACCAGTTAATCGCACCAATAATAACTAAAGAGAGTGCAAATCGCTCCACGATGTCCCTCCTTCTCCATAGGTCCAACCATAGTATGCGGATGCACTCACTTCATTATCCAAAATATACTTATCTTTTTTTACCAGCTATAGTACCATAACGCTTATATTCTTCAGCTAGTTTATCAATTTCTTTCTTCAACTCTTCAACCATTTTAGATTCAGGGATTTTACGAATGGTTTCCCCATGTCTAAATAACAATCCTTCACCACGAGCCCCAGCAATACCAATATCTGCTTCTTTGGCCTCACCTGGACCGTTAACAGCACATCCAAGGACTGATACTTTAATGGGGGCTTGGATTTTTGAGATATATTCTTCAACTTCATTGGCGATCCGAATAAGGTCAATCTCAATCCGACCACAAGTTGGGCATGAGATCAGAGTTGCTGCATTTGCAGCTAAGCCAAATGACTTTAACAACTCACGTGCAACCTTTACTTCTTCAACTGGATCTGCACTTAGTGAAATTCGAACTGTTGATCCAATTCCCATGGATAAAAGAGCTCCAAGACCAGCAGCGCTTTTTACCGTTCCAGAAAATAGTGTTCCTGATTCAGTAATACCCAAGTGAAGTGGATAATTAAATGTCTCAGCCGCTTTTCGATAAGCCTCAATCGCCAGACGTACATCTGAAGCTTTGAGTGAAACAATGATATCATGAAAGTCCAGTTCTTCTAATATTCCTATGTGGTATAAAGCACTTTCTACCATTCCATCAGCTGTAGGATATCCATACTTTTCTAATATTCGTCTTTCTAAAGAGCCCGCATTTACCCCAATACGAATAGGAATCCCACGATCTTTAGCAGCTTGAACCACAGCTTCTACTTTTTCCCGCTTTCCAATATTCCCTGGGTTAATGCGAATTTTATCAATACCACCTTCGATTGCTTTTAATGCTAAGCGATAATCGAAGTGGATATCTGCTACCAACGGGATAGAAATCTCTTTTTTAATTTCAGGGATTGCTTCAGCTGCTCGCATATCTGGGCAAGCTACACGAACAATTTGACATCCCGCTTCTGTCAAACGATGAATCTCTGCAACAGTTGCTTTTACATCATGTGTCTTGGTTGTAGTCATACTTTGAATAACAACTTGATCATTTCCACCGATTTGTACATTCCCCACTTTTACCGCTCTTGTTTGGGTACGGTGGGTTATTGTCTTGACTTCTGTACCATAAGTCATGAAGCATTCGCTCCTTTAATTCCTCACATCAAATTAAAACCATGAAAATCAATTACTCGCCATACAGTATATCATATCTTCTCAATCAAAAAAGGAGCCATTTGCTCCTTTTTTATCAAGAAAGTTTAACTTTTTTGTTCTTTATCTATATATGCTACCAAAGCAACATTTCCTTTTACCGCATCATTTAACTCTCGCTCAAACTCGGTGATCATCTTTAGTGCATCTGGGTGTTCTTTTACATTCAGTAGTTGAAAAGGTTGTTTTGCTTTTTCTCCCATCTTTATCCACCTCGGATTCGCGAACGCTGTTTATGAACATACATTTTAATCGATAAAGGAATTAAACCAAACCAACGAACAGACCAACTTTCCTTTTGTGATTGTTTCACTTCTTTACGTTGTTCTTTTGGGGTCTCCATGTACCAGATGATCCGTCCAAGTAAATATTGAATCCAATCTTTAAAAGACATTGTATTCCACCTCATCCATTAGGATGACCCATTTATTTATCGCTTAAACTTCTGCCACTCTCGAATGATTTCTTGTATAACACCATCAATGGTCTGCTTGCTAGTATCAATGGTTATGTCTGCAAAATCATATTTTCCTTTTCGCTCCTTTATCAATTGCCATATTTTGTCCGCTACATTTCCCAAGAGAAGTGGACGTGACTGATCATGAGACAGACGTTGAATCAGTACTTCTGGATGAGCAGTAAGATGAATAACCCAACCCTTTTGCCGCATCCATTCACAATTTTCCTGTCTAAGCACAATACCTCCTCCTGTGGTAATGATTGAAGGTGGTCCATCCAATATTGCTTTTAATATGGTTGTTTCTTCCTTGCGAAATGCCTCTTCTCCGTATTGGGCAAAATACCTAGCAATTGAAAATCCCCATTTGCTTTCTAGTGCTTGATCCGTATCCACCCATGGATAAGCGATTCGTTTATGTAATTCTTGTCCAACCGTTGTTTTACCCGTTCCCATTAGTCCGATTAAGATCACATGTTGTTTAGTCATAGATCCATTTCTCTTCTTTCTTTTTACGCTCATATTACCGCATTACACGTAAAATCTCTAGCGTATCCGGTTCGAGCAAAGCAATGACTGTTTGATTTACTCCATAACGAGCAAATGCAGTTGCCTTGACCTGAAACGAATGGACATTTTCCAAATAGGTTACTTCTGTTTTTACACGAATATCATCTGTTTTTGTATAAGCGACTTTTAAATCTTGGCTATTTCTTGCAAGCTGAGCTTGTCTCCAAGCAATTCCACTCTCTGCTGCATACTGAGCTCGGGATGATTCAATATATAACTTTTTCACTTGATGACTGCGAGCAATTTGAGATAAAAAGGAAGTAAATAGGATAAATAGCAGTATAGAGACCGCCAGTACAATAGGAAGGATCATGCCCTGTTCATTTTTTCTCATAAATCTCTCGATCTCTCCCATAAATAAAGATTTTCATTTCGAAGTCTGCATACCAATTCTGTAATCCTATTTCTAAACTCACTCCTGAGCGCTCAGGTTTAAAAAGAACAAAATAGACATGGCTTAAAAGAATAGTTCTTCCTTGAAACCTTACTTCATCTTCTTTTTTGATACTACGAATTATTTGCCTTTTTTTAAGCTCATAGCGAACGGTATCACCTGTGGGCAAATCAAATAATAAGGCTCCTTGTACTGTACGAAAGTTTGTTCCTTGTTTAACCTCATCTTGAAAATCATGGAGAAATTGTTGATACTCCATAGAGAGACGAGCTTGTCCCATCATTTGTTTTACTTCTTTTTCTAATAATTGTGCACAAAAATAAAATGCAGGGATCAAAAGCAACCCAATCGATAATGAAATGATCAGTTCGATATAAGTAAATCCTTGCTCTTTCATATAGGTATATAGCGAGATGTTTGTAGATTTAGTTTTCTCTTTCGCTTGGATGGATCTTCCCATTGTACCTCCACATGAATTTGCCATAGCCCAGTTCGTCTAAGTTTTTTATACCAATGAAGTTGATATGTTAAATTGGGCTTAATTTTACTTCGTTGAAACTCATTTCCTTTATCCTGTTTATTTTCGAATGAATCCGCTAAGATATTTTCCAACTTTTCTTGTAATTTTATCTGAGCTTCTACTTCAATGATATGCTCATCACTTTGCTTTTTGAGATTTTGGTAGATAGGAACAACAAATGAAAGAACCAAACCGAATATCATCAATGAAGTTATGACTTCGGCTAAGGTAAACCCTTTTTCCCCTTTTCTATGATCATTCATTCCCTTCCCACTCTACCTTTGATCGTCCTGAAGCAACTTGTATTTTAATCATTCCCACCATGTGCTTGCCCTGAAATAGCTTCATTGTCCCTCCTCGTACTTGACCTGTTTTACGAAAAACGATTCTTTGTTTAGGGTAATTACTTTTCAGTTGATATTGTTTGGGGAGTTCCACTAAGCGTATTGAGCGCTCGGCTTGAACTATCTGAATCTTTTTTGCCGAATGAATAACTTCCACCTCTTGCTGTCGACTCTTTGCTTCCGTTTGTGCTAATTGGAGTTCTGATGCTAGTAATTCTAACAACATTTCACGCTCTAAACGATCTCCAATATGACTTACAGTAGGATACACCATCCAAAGCCAGCTACCCCATAAGAATAAAATCAGAATAATTTCAATCAGAGTCCAACCTGATTCATCTTGAATCAACTTATTTTCCATCTTTTTCACAAGTGACTCGCTTTTCACTTGAAATATTTGGTGAACGATGAATAATATATTTTCCCTTACCACCAGGGCATTCTGGTTCTGAACGAAGAAAATTTCTCTTCACTAATTCTTGAACCGATGCTGGATACTCACCATATTCGAGATAATAGTTATCTGCTTGAGCACTAATTAGCTTTCGGTTCATTTGATCCACTCTCTCCCTCGCTGTCTCTCCAGCTGCCTTTAAATTAGGAATCGCACAAGCTACAACTAAACCAATAATAAACAAAACAACGATCATCTCTACCAAAGTAAATCCCTTTTCATTTGAATTGGATCGTATTTTTTTCATAAGACATAATCAACCACCTTCTAAAGTCCTTTAACTACTTGCAACATGGGCATAAAAAGGCTAATCACAGTGATCGATATAAAAACCCCAATAATTAAAATAAGAATCGGTTCTAAACTACGAGTAAATTGTTCCATTCGCTCCTTAAATATCATTTCAACTCCGTTTGCAAAGTTGAGTAGTGATTCATCAAGCCGCCCACTTGACTCTCCTAAGGCTACCATTTTAGAAAAGGTTGGCAGGAAGTAGGAGTGGCATATATTTTCAATTGATTCACAAAGTGAATATCCCTGTGTAACCTGATCTTTGATCGCTCTTATTTGTTTAGATAGTTGACTCCAAGGTGATAAGCTTTCAATGAGTTCAAGTGCAGTAAGTAACGGAACACCAGCTTGTAATAATGCCCCTAACTGTATGGCTACATAATGTGTTATACGAAACCGAAAAAAACGATTTACAAATGGTAAATGTAATAAAATTAAAAACCATTGCTGCTTTTTCGAAGTTCTGATCCATAAGTAAGCAATAAGTAGGAATGTAAACACTACTCCCATGCAAATGCGAATCAGCTCAAAAGAGTGCAGCATCCACTCTGTCATCACTGGCATTTGAATACCCATAGTTTGATAAAGTTCATGAAAACGGGGCAAAACAAACACCATTAAAAACAGAAATGCCCCCATCACTAGTAATAAAACAATGGCCGGATAAGTGGTTGCTTTTTTTATTTCCCGAGAAAACTTAGCTCGTGATTGATAATAAGATTGACACTGTTTAAGTCCAAATGGATAGTCCCCGTGCTCTTCCGCAGCTCGAATAAACGATACAAATAAACTAGGAATTTGTTCTTGCATAAGAGCATTTGAGAAGCTTTGTCCTTCTTCCAAATGGTGGATGATTCGTTTACCAAATGGATAGGAAATAACTTCTTGCTCGATGAGTATATTTAAACTGGGGATAAGTGGAATTCCACTCGTTAATAAATTGGCCAATTGACTACTAAAGACCACAAGTTGGTCAGCTTTCCATCGATCCCATCTCTTCCACATGTTCAATCACCCGATAATATTCTTCCATTGTGGTATACCCTAACTGAACTTTATTCATAGTCGTCTCACTTAAAGAAATGATCCCATGTTGTTTCAGATATTTTCGCAATGACGTATTTGAACTCATGTTAATGATAAAATGTTTCAATTCTTCACTAACGACTGTAATCTCAAAAACACCCGTTCTGCCTAAATAACCCGTTCGTTTACACTCTATACATCCATTACCTAAACATTGAATACACCTTAGTCGAATGAGTCGTTGAGCTACAACGCCAACCAGTGCTGCAGCAATTCGATAAGGCTCTATTTTCATATCTAGCAATCTGGTCACTGTACTGGCACAATCCGAAGTATGCAACGTTGTTAATACAAGATGCCCAGTTAATGCTGCTTGGATAGCAATATCAGCTGTCTCACGGTCGCGTATTTCACCGATCATAATCACATTGGGATCTTGCCGCATGATCGCTCGTAAACCCTGAGCGAAAGTTAATCCAGCTTTTGTATTAATTTGGACTTGATTCATACCTGGGATTTGCAATTCTACAGGATCTTCTAAAGTAACTAAATTTCGATGTTCCTGATTTAACTTTTGTAAAATAGCATATAATGTCGTAGTCTTTCCGGATCCAGTTGGACCTGTTACAATCAACAGTCCACTTTCCCGTTTGATTAACTTTTCAAGCCGCTCTTGTTCATCTGTATCGATCCCTAGTTGCTCTAAAGTAATATTTTCAAATTGGTTACGAAATAGCCGCAAAACCACTTTCTCACCATAAAGTGTAGGTAATGTAGAAATCCGTACATCATAAGTTGCTTGAGCTTGTGTGAGTGTCATCGCTCCATCCTGGGGAATTCGCCTCTCACCAATATCCAAATGCCCCATAATTTTAAGTCGAGAAAGAATAGCCAACGAATGCTCTGTAGGCACCTCATCTGTTTGTACCAAAAAACCATCGATTCGCTGTCGTATTCGCAAATGATCTGCTTGTGGTTCAATATGTATATCACTCGCACGATTATCAATCGCTTGAGTAAGTAATTCTGAAATATAAGCTACTACATCCAATCAATCCCCACCTTTCGAACAATCTTTCGTCCCACCTTTCTTTTTCGACCTTAACTCTTAAAAACCTCCTGTTTTTTACAATTTTGTTTATCTTTATACAAATAATATGGATAAAAATTTCATACACAAAAAAGTGGATTCTTCAACTCTCTTTGAGAACTGAAGAACCCACTTTTACAATCAACGAGCCGTACTATACTGTTTTTTGATTGGCTTGCATTTTTTTTCTCCAAATCGCCCCGATGATCACAACTAAGATAGCCAGCGCAATTGGAATTACTCTTTCTAAAATATCTATTTCAATCCATCTCGCTACTAGCTTATCTCCTACAATTAAATCGCCTGCTGTATAGCCTAAAATAGCTGAACCTAAATAGACAATCCAAGGGAACTTATCCATGATTGTAGCAATGAGTTTACTTCCCCACATAATAATCGGAATACTTAAGGCTAGTCCAAATAATACCAATATAATATTACCATGAGCAGCTCCAGCAACTGCGAGTACATTATCTAAGCTCATCACGACATCCGCGATAATAATTGTCTTAATGGCACTACGCATATTATTTCCAACGGAAATTTCGGTTTCTTTTTCTTCTTCAATCAGCAATTTCACAGCAATCCATAGTAATAAAAGCCCTCCAATTGTCATTAAGAATGGAATTTTAAGGAGATAAGCAGCGATCGCTGTAAGGGCTGCCCGCAAAACAATCGCCGCAGCAGTTCCAAACATAATTGCTTTTTTTCGCTGTTCAGCAGGTAAAGAACGCGCTGCCATCCCGATGACTACAGCATTATCACCGCTTAAAATTAAATCCAACACAATAATATTAAAAAAACCAATCCAAAAGTTCGCATCCATAATTGGCCTGCTACCTATTCACATAGACAAGCTCTAAGAATAAGTTCATTCTTCATTCTTGAACCTTACCTGTCCATGTATAATCATCATGTAGCAGTATTCCCTCCTTTATTTGTAAACTTAAGCGAATAAATTTGTCTTATTCTTAAGAGCTTATCTCATTATCCCGGATTACATGTGATGAAAATATTGCTGGTTCAAATTAAGTTAACAACTTTAATGGTACATGCTAGTGCTATGTAAAACTTATGATTGAAAAAGGTTTTGAATGACTAGATAAGTCAAATTTGGAACAATTTGCATCGAGTAGTCTATTTCCATTCGTTCCCATTTTCCGTGTGGATCTTTACCATAAGGACCAATATTGATCACAGGAACATTGAGCTTGCGAATCTCTTCCATATCAAATGGATATTTAATTCCCCAAGCAGGCATATTTTTCTCAAAGCTTTGTTGTTCGATTTCCTTATCACTCATTGCAACAAAGTTCATTTCAGAGGCATAAGGATAAAACTTTCTAATTTGTATTGTTTTATTCCAACTCTTCTTTAACTGTTGAACGGATGCTTGTATCACATGAATAAGTCGTTGACTTAAATCATCATCTTCATTAAAAACAATACGTGGAACATAGTAAGAAGAGTAAAATAAAATAATCGCTGGTTCGTTATCTCCTCCCCACTTCCATAGCTCTTCAACCATTCGCTTTGAATACTCTTGAAGATCAATGGACTCATCATTTAATAAATTCATAGCAAAATATAATATTTGCTTTTCAAAATCAGGATATTTCCTTCTACATCTATTATAAAACTCTTCATAAGTATATACACGTGGTTTTATTTGAATCGGCTGATAGGGTCTACCGCTCAATTCGCAAAACGCACGGTATCTCGACTGATATTTGGAAATGGCAACTTCAAAAGCTGTCATGGCTAATTTACGTAAACGTTCCAGTACTTCTTTTGGAGACCAGCTGTGTACAAAAAGATTATAAGAAGCAAATGCTGTATTTGATATAACAGGATCACTACATCTTTTTAAGTCAGTTTGCTCGATGGAGACAGGAGGTAATGTTACTTCACCAAACATCTCATCACAATATTCTGGGTTGTAATCCAATCGGTGAGTCAGCTCTGCAAGTAATAAATTCGGATCAAAGCCTGCAAAAGCTTGCTCCACATGTGAAACTTTACCTACAACAAAAAAGGAAGGGTTTAGTTTTCCTGTCGCACCTAAATAAATATAATGAGAAGAATCCCCTTCATAACGTGGAGTAGTATAATTTTGATTAATGGCTGTAATATAAGTAAGATTTTCTTTCTTAGCCATATGATTAATTTCTTTTAAAAGCGATAAAATCCCCCTAGAATGTCTTTTACCATCACAAGTTGCTATAAAAAGAATGTTTCCATTTAATTGTTTAACATGCTTGGCAAAATATTTCATTACAGCTAATTGAATAGCTATACCACTTTTCATACTTAGTACACCACGACCCGGAAGCCAATTATTGGTGTTTAAATCTTCTTGGATCGGGGCTGGCAGATTTTCTTTATTCCACTGATCTAAGAGTTCAGATGGTGAAAAAGCAAGACGCTTCCATTCCCCATAGTTTTCAATATCATGGGTATCCATATGCCCCATTAAGATCACTGTTTCCTTTTTAGATCCGTCTGCCCCTTTTAAAAGTGCCATGACGTTAAAACGGTCATGATCATCTTGGATCGTGGGTACTAATCGTAAATAAGCAGGGTGATCCTGAAAGTAGGGTATTTCTCCAAGCATTTCGTAGATCTGAGCTGCTATATTACGTTCACCGATGGTACCGACAATACTTGGATGTTCCACAAGCTCTTGGGTCATTCGATAGACTTCTTCACGAAATTGAATCATCCTGTTTCCTCTCCCTATTCGAAATAGGAAAATTCATCCTCTTGTTCTGCTGATAATACCATGACTTCAGTACCTTCTACTGCTTCCCTAACTAATCGCTCCATCTCCAGCCTTGCTTCTTGTCTTTCTGCTGTCTCTTGATCTGGTTTTGTTTTGGGAGCTTTGGGCAAAAAGACTGTACAACAATCTTCATAAGGTAAAATGGATGTTTCATATGTACCAATTTGCTTAGCCAAGGACATGATTTCTTGCTTGTCCATTCCAACCACTGGGCGTAAAATCGGCATATTGGTTACTGCATTAATCGTGTTCATACTTTCTAAGGTTTGACTAGCTACTTGCCCTAAACTTTCTCCAGTAACTAAAGCTAAAGCACCGTTTTGCTTTGCGATTTCTTCCGCAATACGTAGCATAATCCGACGCATAATTGTAATCGAATAGGATTCATAACAGTGCTTATTAATCTCCGTTTGTATTTCAGTAAACGGGACAATATGAAGGCGAATCGAACCACCGAAACGTGTTAAGATCTGAGCTAAGTCAATTACTTTTTGTTTCGCACGCTCACTCGTAAAAGGGAAACTGTGAAAATGAATAGCTTGAAGCTCAACGCCTCTTTTTAAAGCTAAAAAGCCAGCTACTGGACTATCGATCCCGCCTGACAATAACAATAATACTTTCCCGCTTGAGCCAACTGGTAAGCCACCTAATCCTACTATGTCATTTCCATAAACATATGATGCTTTCGAGCGAACTTCCACATGAACGAATAACTCTGGGTAATGTACATCAACTTGAATGGGCTGAGCATTTTTCAGCACATATCCGCCAATTTGATGATTCAACTCTTGTGAGCCAATCGGAAAGCTTTTGTTAGCTCGTTTACTAATCACTTTAAACGTGCGTTTATTAGGAGCATGTTGTACAATTTGCAGGGCTGCTTGTTGTAGAGATTCTAACTTTGACTCAACTCGTAATGCTGGACTAAATCCCACTAAACCAAACACATCCCTTAATTTCTCCAGAACGGGCTCCATCTCTTGCCCATTTAATTCAACAAATAGTCGACCCTGTTCTTTCGTAATACGCACTGCTTCGAACTCTATTAATTGTTGACGAATATTTTGTATTAATTTTTGTTCAAATGCCGCCTTATTTTTTCCTTTTAATGCCAACTCACCATATCGTAATAAAATCAAATCGAACTTCATGTTTACCGCACCTTCATGACTTGTTGTAGTTTTGGAACAACTTGAAGTAAGACCTGGGCTAATTGTTCCATCTCTTCTTGCTTGGTTTGATAGCCCATACTGATCCGAATGGACGAAAGAGCCTCCTGATCTTTTCTCCCTATGGCCTTTAAAACACGACTTGGTACTTCTAGTTTTGAGGAGCAAGCTGATTTAGTGGAAACCATAACTCCCTCATTTTCAAGTGCATGGACAAGGACCTCTGATTTTAGACCGGGGAAGGATAAGTTAATGATATAAGGAACTGCTTTTTCTGTAGTAGTATCTCCATTAATTAATATATGATCTAAGTTACGAGTAACATTGTCTAAAAAGGCTTTTTTCCACTCGTAACTTCTCTGTAAAAAATCGGGGTGTCTATCAGTTAACATTGTGGCTTTGGCCATACCGACAATTCCTGGGACATTCTGAGTTCCTGAACGTAATCCTTGCTCCTGACCACCACCGACTAAAAGAGGTGCTAATTGGATATTTTTTTTAACATATAAAGCACCTATCCCTTTGGGTCCATGAAACTTATGAGCAGAAATAGATAAAAGATCCACCTGCGCCATATCGATAGCTAACTGTAATTTGCCAAAGGATTGAATAGCATCGACATGAAAAAGAACTTTTGGATATTTAGCAAGAAGCTGTCCAATTTCCGCGATGGGCTGAATGGTACCAAGTTCATTGTTTACATGCATAATAGAAACCAAAACCGTTTCCTTTGTCAACGCTTTTTCTACACTTTCGACTGATATATGTCCCCACTGATCTACATCCAAATAAGTTACTTTCCAACCTCTTTGTTCCAACTGCCGCATCACATCATATACAGACGGATGTTCTATTTTGGAGGTAATTAAATGCCTTCCACGATGTTGAAGTTGCTCTGCAACCCCTTTAATAGCTAAGTTATTTGCTTCGGTGCCACCTGATGTAAAAATGATCTCTGCTGGGTGACAATTTAATTTTTTAGCTATTACTTTTCTCGCCTGTTCCATCAGGCGTTCTGCTTTGACTCCTTCTTTATGTAACGAAGAAGGATTACCATATAAATTTTGCATGACATCTGTCATCACCGAAATGACATCAGGGTGTGTTTGTGTTGTTGCACTATTATCAAGATAAATCAATGAATGACTCCTTCCTATACTTAACCTACACTGCCAACATGATACCATAATCTATAGAAAAGTGGTCACAAAAGAAAAAAAGTAGGAAAAGGTTCACCTACTTTTTCTAGTATGACCTTAGAGTGCTCATTAAATCAGCTACATCTTCGCTTTCGATCTTACACCCAACCAATTATCGATCTGAGCGACTGATAGAACCTTAAAGGAAACAAGATTAATCTTTTGAAAGAAGGGTTAAAACAGGCATTCTACTAATATAATCCGAATTAGCTTCCATTTCTTTGCCGTCATTACCATCCTGTTTGACATTCACCTTAGAAACAGGGCTTCACCTCCTTCGATAATTAAAACAAATTACTTCTTGCAACTTGATTCAATAAGGAGTGAATAATTACTTATTTTTTATTATTTAGCGTTTTAACCAAAAAATTCCAAACCACATGGTTGTGGTTTGGAATCATTCTTTTTCTTCAAAAATTTTTACTTAGAAGTGGCAAGAACCTAAGCCTCTTTTTTGTAAATAACGTTGATGATACTCTTCAGCACGATAAAAAGTAGCCGCTGGGACAATTTCAGTAACAATCGGCTTTGAAAATCTACCCGATTGATTCAGATTGTTTTTAGATGCTTCTGCAAGCTGCTTTTGTTCGGGTGTATGATAAAAGATGACAGAGCGATATTGGGTACCAATATCAGGCCCTTGTCTATTTAAGGTAGTCGGATCATGCATCGTCCAAAACAGGTTTAATAGTTCATCATAAGAAACCTGCTCGGGATCATACTCTAACTGAATCACTTCTGCATGTCCAGTTCGATCTGTACAAACTTCCTCATAGGTTGGATTTTCGGTATGACCACCCATATAACCCACTGCTGTTTGAGTAACTCCGGATACATTACGGAAAGCTTCTTCTACTCCCCAAAAGCAACCAGCCCCAAAGGTCGCTAGACCCAATTCTTATCTCTCCTTTCCTAAAATAAATGTACAAATTTACAGCTGATCTTGATGAAGAAGTGTTAACTCCCCTGTCTTGGGATCAATCGTTAAACCATGTACGAGTGTATTTGGTGGTAAAAGTGGATGATTTTTAATAAGTTTCACCGTATCTAACACACCTTGCTCAATTTGGTCACAGCCATCTAGCCAATGATCTACATCGATACCAGCATGACGTAACGTTTCTATTTTTTCCTTGGCTACGCCTTTCTCCTCTAATTGGCTTACCACCTGATCACCATGTAAACCGATCATCCCACACTCCAAATGACCGATTACCAACACTTCTTCTGCTTTTAACATAGTTAAAGCGACTAAGACACTCTTCATCGCACTACCAAAAGGGTGTGTAATCAGAGCTCCTGCTGTTTTGATCATTTTGGCATCGCCATTTTTGATATGAAGTGCTTTAGGTAACAGTTCAATCAAACGTGTATCCATACATGTGACGATAACCAGTTTTTTATTAGGATATTTTGAGGTAATAAAAGGTTCATATTCCTTACCTTCGATAAATTGACGATTATAACCCATGATTTCTTCTAGTCTACTCATCAATCACTTCCCCCATCTATACTATTCTATTTTCTTTATATCACACCTCTGATAAGGATTCGATATGTTGATTTATTTGGTATTTATCTAGCTTTTTTAATTCATCTGTTGTGAGTGTTAATACCTCTTTCGGATGTGGAAATGGTTCGATTACGATATCCAAAAATATCTTTTCTTCTCTGATCACTTCTTGAATTATCTTTAATTCAATAAGTAGCTCCACCCATTCTTGAATGGTTTTTGGATAGGTATAACCCGACCGTTCTAAAACTTTATAAATTCTTTTTTCCTGTCGAGAAATGGTTAAATACACCTGTTTTTCTTCTTCGGTTTTATAAGTAAAAGGAACGGTAAAGTTAAATGGAGTCAAAGACAATTCTTCTTCTTCCATTATCATTAACTCTAAAATCTCTGCTTTACTATATCCTTGTAAAATATATGTCATAACACTAAGCATGATCGAAATGGTTCCTTTTGGTAAAAACAAATTCCATCCATTTTGTAAAAAGCTGGCTGGAAGTGTAATATTGCTTACTTCACCGCTCTGACTTAACATGATTTGCTTCATACCTAACCCCTCTTTTACTGTACCCATACTTCAAAAAAGTAGTGTATTTCTCATGAATAGAAAGCCTCATTTCTAATTAATTGACAAATCATTTATTTGGTTTAGTAACATTTCGATAACATGCCCTCCTTATACTTAGTGATGCAAATCAACACTACTAATAAAGAGGTTTCTAAATTCTGGGAATGGTCTAGGTTTTGAGATCGGATTATGCAACCTTCTCTATGATCAATATGTTTATATAATATAGATATCTCTTTAAAATACATAGTAACATTTTTATTTAATAAATTGGAATTAGTTTATTTATGATTGCTCTATATTTTCAAAATCCGCCTCTATTTACATACTTACCAACAAAGTTAATTAAGGTTTTGTTCATTGATTGATATTCCATTTTCAAGATATACTAAATATAAGTGGAAAGTCGAAAATTAAGGGGTTTAACATGAAACCAGCGAAATGGAAAACAATTGGATTCACTATCTTGGGATGGATCTTTATCGTAATCGGGATAATTGGATGCTTTCTTCCTATCTTACAAGGTTGGTTATTTATTCTCATTGGATTATATTTCTTATCGTTTAGCTCTACATGGGCCAAAAGTATATTAAATAAGTTACGAAACCGTTTTCCTAAAGTTGCAGCGAAAGCTGATCAGTTTATTAGTCGTTGGAAAAAAAAATTTAGTTAACGGGTTTTTTGTTTAGTAAAGCGACACCTAGAAAAGACGGGTGTCGCGTATTTAATCCCTCTTTCTTCTCATTCTTTAACCCTGGCAATCCCTAATCCATCTCCAATGGTAAGAAGCATCGATTCTAAGCGTGGATCTTGTGCTATCATTTGATTGACTTGTCGTACAGCAGTAGGAGCAGGATTCTGATCTGCTTCATCCAATATACGACCACCTAGAAGTAAATTATCCAGTGTAATAATGGCTCCCGGCTTGGACAGCTGAATAGCTTTTTCAACATAGTGCACAAAATTGAGTTTATCAGCATCTATGAAAAAGAAATCAAATTTCTCCCCATTCTTTTCTAACCGATCTAGAATTTCCGAAGCATCTCCAACCAGCAAGGATACTTTCTGATCCAAGCCTGCCTTTTGGATATTTTCTATGGCAAAATCGGCGTGTTCTTGTTTTAATTCCAAAGAGATAAGTTTGCCATCTAGAGGCAATGCTTTAGCTAACCAAATCGAACTATAACCACCTAAAGCTCCTATTTCCAGTATTTTTTTTGCTCCTGAAATTTTAGCAAGTAAATATAGGGTTTGCCCTACCTCTGGTGGTACAGAAATCTGTGGCATATTTCTTTCAGTTAGTCCTTGTTCAATTGATTTCTGGACTTCATCTTCTTTCACAAAAAGCGATCGAATATAATCATTGGCTGTCATTATTCACCCTCCTTTTATAAATGACACCTATCGCCGTGATCCCTGATCTTGATGTCCTTTACTTGACCATTTAAGGCTTAACGCAAAACACCTGCTTAGACAAATCCACATTTTTCATAAGCATGAATTGCTTGTTTATTTCCTATAAAGGACAAAGTAAGCTCCCATCTGGGAGCTTACTCATCTGGGTCGTATTAAAATATGAGACGAAATGGAAAGGCAATTACTGCAAAAACCAGTGCGACTAGTCCAATCCCAACTGCCCACCAACCATATGAACTTCCACGACGAATCGAAATAGCCCCAATAATAATCCCTGCTGGTGCCAAAATAAATGGCCAGATAAAAAATGCGATAATGGAAAGAATTAATCCTGTAATTCCAAGCCCTCTACCTTTATCGCCGGTAACATCATCATCTCTATTTTTTAGCCGATCTACTTGATTATCAGGTAATGCTGTACCATAAGCTTGTGCAAATTCTACATCATCTTTATCCACTCTGTTTCGTCTTTCTTCATCTGTGTAACCAACGTTTCTTTTATTTTGGTCATTGTCCATTTTTCTTCCCTCCATTGCTTAGATCTACAGATAGTATTTGTATCTGTGAGGGAAGATCATTCAATTATTGATATCCAGTTTTTATCTAGCATATAAGCCGATTCGACGTTCAATTTGCTCTATTCTTATTAGTATGTCGCGGATAATCTGATCATATTGACTCATATCTTTTTCCATTACTTGATACCTACCTGTATTTTGAGGAACATGCGGTTGGTCCTTTTCTAACTTTTTTAACTGTTCTTTTAAACGTTTATTCTCTTCTAATACATCTTCATAATTGCTAATAACTACATCTAAAAACTCATTTACTTCATTTACATCATAACCACGAATTGCATTCTTAAACTCTTTATTATATATATCCATTGGGGTCAAACGTCTCATGATGTCACTCCCTAAAAACTTGTATCTAAGACATCATTATATATGAATTCTTCTATACTTTCCGCAAAAATAATAGAAAAAAAACTAGATATTATCATGGAGTTAAAATAATACATCATCTAAAAAGCCGTTGGGGAATCAACGGCTAAAGGAAGTAAAAAAAGATTTTTATATTAAAATTTGACGGTTTTACTATTTGGATTCTGGAAAAGTACGATGGATTAAATCGGTTAATCGGTCCATTAAACCTTGTACAGGACGACCGGAACGTACATCATCAGCATAGCCAGTTAACTGCTTAGCAAAATCGGGATTTGCTGAAACATAAACATTTCGAATAGCCGGCTCTGCTTTTCTAGCTTGATTAGCAATTTTTTGTTTTAGTGCATCGGTTAAACGACCATTTCGAACTTTCTTATCCAAAGTTACAGCAACATACGCATTATGCCCCATATTCAATGCCGCCGCTGATCTTACTTCAGGTAACCTTGTAACTGAGTGAACAATTTGATCTGCGGCACGAACATTGTAGGATCGTACTGGTGTAGGTGTAGCCAAATTTGCCCGGTTATTGATAATACGATCATTTGCTACCCCATTACGATTATTGATAGTACGATCATTTACTGTCCCAGCACGATTCCTCATACGATCACGATCATTTACATATTTAGATGGAATATCATTGGTGGGGTAGACAACTCGTGTAGGTGCAGGACGTGTATCTTCCGCTCCTTTTTTCGTTTGACCCGCACAACCAACAGAAACACATAAAAAAGACAGAATAATAAATCCATGTAGTAACCAACGCATAAATAGCTCCTCCTTCAATATTTCAATTTATCGATATATCGATAGTATTGAAGTCGGTATCTAAAAATATGTATGGATATGATCAAAGGAGGAATCCAGAAAAAGGGAATGGATTTCTTTTAGCAAGAAATCCATTCCCTTTTTGTATAATTGAACGTCTTATCAATCATCATTTCCTTGCAAGAGGAACGACAGGTAATATAATAATTGCCCTAAAGCTACTACTGCACTACCTACATACGTCAGTGCAGCTGCATTTAACACACGATCAACCCCACTCTTTTCGTTCAGAGCTACCATTCCTTGGTTCACCAGTATATCTTTGGCACGAGCACTTGCATTAAATTCCACAGGTAACGTAACCAGATGAAATAAAACTACAGCGGCAAATAGAATAACACCTAACCAAATCAAATTGGTCATTTTGAGTAATATACCACCCATAAATAACCAAGGAGCTAGTCCAGAAGAGAAATTAAGCATTGGAACCAACCGGTGTCTAAATACGAGGGCACCATATTCTTCTTTATGTTGTATCGCATGACCGCATTCATGAGCTGCTACAGACACAGCTGCAATAGAGCTTGAACTGTATACTGGTTCAGATAAGCGAATCACTCTGGCAGTCGGATCATAGTGATCCGTTAATGTTCCTGGCACCATATCTACATGAACATCATAAAGACCATTCATATCCAAAATTCGTCTAGCAACTTCTGCACCCGTCATTCCCGAGTAAGCAGGAATTTCAGCATAGCGACGAAAATTAGACTTGACTCTAAACTGCGCCCATAAAGATAAAGCCATTCCAATAAAGGCTAAACCTAACCAAATCATTTTTTCCCTTCCTTATTCCGTATTTTTATTTAGGAGATTGTTTATATTTTATTGTAGGCTTTTCCATTGTTATTCATTTAGGTTATTAATATCATACACTTAATAAAATAATATCATATTTGATAAAGGTGGTGAGCATCTGCTGAGCAGGGAAATAATTCCTATTGGCAGACTAGGATGCAATGGATGGACAAGTTTATTGACTTTACTTCCCTTAAGCATTTTCATTATTTATTTGAGCTTGCATTAATCTGGTTTTTCGTCAAAATCGCAGGTCATCTAAGTAAACGGATCGGTCAACCTTCCGTTATGGGAGAGCTACTCGCTGGTATTATCTTAGGCCCAACGATCTTAGGCTGGTTACATCCTACTCCTCTGATTAAAGAGCTGGCAGAGATTGGTGTTATTTTATTAATGTTTATTGCTGGGTTAGAAACCGATATGAAAGAATTTAGGAAGTCTGCCTTCGCTTCTACATTAGTAGCTATTCTTGGTGTATTGTTGCCTTTTCTGGGGGGGTTTTTAACGGGAATATGGTTGGGATTTAATACATCTACTTCTGCCTTTATCGGTACACTACTTGTGGCGACAAGTGTTAGCATTTCAGTACAAACACTTCGTGAGATGGGCAAATTACAGTCGAAAGAAGGAGTAACCATTCTTGGAGCTGCTGTACTTGATGATATACTCGGTATCATTATCCTTTCCCTCGTTATCGGTTTTACCGCAGATACCAATGGCGGTGGAGTCGTTGATCTATTCATTTTATTTTCCAAAATCATCCTGTTTTTTGTTTTCGTTTGGGTGATGGGGAAAAAAGTACTACCATGGGCTTTTCATAAATCGACTGACTTAATGACTTCAGAGATCATCTTAACCTTTGGATTGATAACAGCTCTGGGATTTGCCTATATCGCCGAAATGATGGGGATGGCTGGAATCGTTGGATCTTATTTTGCAGGACTTATGTTAAGTTTGACTCCTTATCACGAAGAGTTATTTGCAAAAGTGGAAACCCTTTCCTATTCTTTCTTTGTTCCCATTTTTTTCGTTAATATTGGACTCGTTGCCAATATTTCTGAGATCAATTCAACTCTCTTGGGACAAATGATCCTTCTAACGATAGTCGCCATTTTAACAAAGCTAATTGGAGGAGCAATAGGAGGAAGATTAGCTGGATTTAACCAACGAAGCGCCTTTGGGATTGGTGCTGGAATGATTGCTCGTGGAGAAGTTGGATTAATCGTGGGTAGTATCGGGCTATCAAAAGGACTCATTCCTCATGATTTGTTTACAGCCACCATTGTTATCGTACTTATCACCACTTTGGTAACACCACCATTATTAAAAGCATTCTTCTCCAATCATAAGAAAATAGCGAGTCCAAAATAAATGTTTTTTAGTCAGAAATGAAATATAAGCTTCATTGGCGACGCTTATTTGAGGTAAAATCGGTATTTCTTTTCCAGATGAACAGCTTTTACTTGTTTTTTAACCGTGGGAGTAAAACGGAAAAGGAGTACCAAAATACATAGAAGTGATAGTTCAAGTGATAAGAGGTTAATTGATAAAGCATTTACGAAGCACTTTATTAATCTTCATCTATGTCTGGTGTTACATCCATCTGTTCTAACTCCTCTACGATTTTGCAAATCTCATTGAGTCGAATCCCTTTGGGATTCTTCGCAGATACATGTAAAGTAACATCCATACTAAACGATGGTAAATGTTCTTTCACCTCTACCTCTAACCCATGAAATTTCTTTCGATAAATATGCTGCCTAGGGACTTTTACCCAACCATGTTTGACTAGATGCTGTTCCAATAAATTATAGTCATACTCCTTTACTTGTAGGGTAAGGACAGTAATTTTCAAAGCAAACACATCCCTATACTTTTTTCTTTATTTTAAACCTAAAGGATTAAACACCATACTTCGAAAAATATGACAAAATTTGCACTAAATAAACAGGAAAAAATCAATTCTAAGAGAACACCCATACATAAACGTGTAATTGCTAGCAAAAGTGGAAACCATAAAACTATAGATATGTTATGATAAGTTACAAATTAGTGAATTTGTGTAGATTGGAGATTCCTTATGAAACAAGAACAGCTAAAACGTGAAAAACCTGACTATTGGCTGATTCTGGTTACGTTTTTACTATTAGGCTTTGGACTCGTTATGGTATTTAGTTCAAGTTATTACAAAGGACTTCTCGACTATCATGACTCCTATTTTTTTATTAAAAGACAGCTCATTTATGCTTTATTAGGCTTATTGTTGTTTTTCATTGTTTCAAATATTAATTACAATTTCTACAGAAAACATGTAGGGATTATGCTTCTTCTCTCGATAGGGTTTCTTGCTGCTGTTCTCCTTTTAGCTGATCGGATTAATGGAGCTAGACGCTGGCTTGAATTGGGAGAATTCTCTTTTCAACCTTCTGAATTTGTAAAATTGGTCGTGGTTATTTATATGGCCTCCATCATGGTAAAAAAACAACCTATTATCGATCAATTTAAACGTGCACTTATGCCTCCTCTTATCGTTATTGGCATCATTTGTTTGTTTCTTGTTAAACAACCCCACTTTAGCGCAACGGTGGTTGTGCTAACAACAAGTATTGTCATTATCTATTGTGCAGGGGCAAAATTGAAGCATCTATTTTTTCTTTTTCTTTCGGGTATCCCCATTATGATTGGCATTTTATATATGGATGATTATCGAGTCAAGCGCTTGGCCACTGTCTTTAATCCATTTAGTGATCCCCAAAACTCGGGATACCAAACGATATCCTCGTTATATGCTATCGCTCCTGGTGGTTTAACAGGTGCAGGCCTTGGAAATAGCATTCAAAAAATGGCTTATCTTCCAGAAGCGCACAATGACTTTATTTTTTCGATTATAGCAGAAGAATTGGGTTTTTTTGGAGGTGCTGCTTTAATTTTACTATTCATTGTCTTTGTCGTTCGAGGCATTCGGATCGCGGTACAAGCTCCTGATCAATTTGGCACCTTGCTCGGAATTGGGATTGTCACTTTACTTGCAGTAGAAACCATTTTTAATTTAGGTGTTGTCACAGCTTTATTACCTGTTACCGGAATATCCCTCCCTTTTATTAGTTATGGAGGTACATCTTTATTATTTAAATTGGTTGCGATGGGTATTTTGCTGAATCTCTCACGCTATCGTAAGGTAAAAAAAGGACAAGCCAAGCACGTCAAAGTTAGCTAACACAAGGAAAAAGAGAGATATCCTTAAAGGTACTTTAGCGCCCTTTAAGGCCATCTCTTTTTTTATAAATAAAAATTATTTTATCAAGATTGAGCGTGTTGCATAATTGGAACCAAAACCTAGATCATTCCTAGAATTAGAGCGAATCATTTTTTAACCACATTAGAATCGCAATCAATGGAAGAGTAGCCAGCCAACCATTAACGATATAACATAATTGTAATATAACTTTACAGTTATATTACAATTATGTTATATTCAATTATATCAATATGTCAAACATCAGAAAGGGGATGCGATGAAAATAGAAATTGAATTAATGAGGTGAACAACATTGTTGGGTAAATTTAAAAGCTTAGATACATCTATGCTGAGCGCATTGGCTGAACCTAATCGGATGGCAATCGTTGAGTTGCTACGCGATGGACCTCTAACGGTGGGAGAAATCGCTAATCAGCTGGAACTGAGCCAACCGCATACCTCAAAGCATTTAAAGGTGCTGAGTGACAATGGAATTGTAGAAGTAAAGCCAGAAGCTAATCGTCGATATTACAAGCTACGACCTGAACCCTTCCAAGTAATAGAATATTGGGCAACTTCCTTTCAAAAGCATATGGAAAAGAGACTCGACAACTTGGACGATTATGTACAAGAATTGAAAAACAAACGAAAAAGAGAAGAGTGAAAAATAAGGAGGAAAAATTATGTCAAATAACAAAATGGTTTCAAGAGTAGAGAATGAAAGGTTTCTAGTTTTAGAGCGCGTTTATGATATGCCGCGTAATCAACTATTTCAATTATTTAAAGAACCAGAGCATTTAAAGCGCTGGTGGAGTACGGACGGTTGGGAACTATCTGTCTGCAACATGGACTTTCGCTCGGGAGGCGTTTGGCACTATTGCATGAAATGTATCGATAAGAATCAAGAAGAATATGGAATGGAATCTTGGAGCAAAACCATTTATAAAGAAATTATTGAGCCTGAAAAGATTGTCTATAACGATTATTTTTCAGATGCAGAAGGTAATATCAATGAGTCTATGCCTTCTCCAGAGGTCACGATGGAATTCATCGATTTAGGCAGTCAAACAAAATTGGTCAGTCGTTCTGAATTCGATTCAGCGGATTCCCTGCAAGCTGTTTTGGACATGGGAGTGTTGGAAGGTATCACGCAAACGTGGAATAATTTAGATGTACTGGTAGAGAAAATAAACCTCTCTCACTTACGCTAACGCTAAGAAGTGGGAGAGGTTCTTACCATCAGAATCAAGAAGCTCTCACGTATCGAAGTGATCGGAAAGTCATCTGGATTCCTAAGTAGGTACAAAAGGGATGTACCAGGGTCGGAACAGACCATCTACTACTTCTCGCTAAGCGATCCGTAGATACGTTTGTTTCGTGGAAACATCAAGATGCTGAATCGCTCCATGTGTGTCTCGATGTTCTTGATACCCACAGGAACAACGATAGCTTCTAGAAGAGACCTTTTTTCTCTTCTTGCAGACAGGACATGTCTGACTGGTATAAGGTCACTTCGCTTTCTGTCCCTGTGATTCCATGTATTTTTTGTGATTATACATCAAGGTGAAATGAATAGACAACAAACGATTCTGAAAAACGAAAAAATGGTCAGACTTGCGAGAGGGGCAAAAAACCTCCCTCCCTCGTCTGACGCGTCATTCATCTCACCTCTTATAGAAGCGGGAGACTTCTTACACAAGTATGTTAAAATAATGCAATAAATGCAAATCACAGTTTAGAATTATCACTATAAATATTTGATATCTTAAACAAGAGACGTTTCAATTGAAGCGTCTTTTTTTATGGAAAAATCGAGTGATAAAAGTATAAAACTTCAATTTATACTATGCATTCTTATGATAATTAAATAAATCTTAAATGTCATTTAAACGGTAAGCGTTGACAAATGACATTTTTTATTGTGCAAATTTGAGGTGATAAAAATGAAATATAACATTATCTATGCTGATCCGCTGTGGCAATATCGACAAAGAAAAGAAAATGGAGTGACAGAAAACCATTATCAAACAATGAATTTAAAAGTTTGGGTCACTGGACACGCTCAAACGCTGAAGTTTGTTTATTACTCTTCGACAAGCATCTCCAAATGTATTTCTAATTCTTCTTTTATCTCTTGTGCTTCAGAGTTATTGCAATTCATCTTCCACATGATTTGGAGATATGCTCCTATTCTCTCATACCAATAATCTCCCTCGTGTAGTCACTCTAACAACAAGCGCATTTACTTTTTGCCATTCTTCTACTTTTTGTTTATACAACTCTTTACCATTCTCCGTCAGAGAATAATATTTTCTTTTCTTTCCTGCTTTTGTTTCTTGCCAATAAGAAACTAGATATCCTTTTCCTTCTAGACGCTTAAGTGCTGGATAAAGGGTTCCTTCACTCATTTTGTATAAATGATTGCTCTCTTTTTTTATCCGTTTAGCAATATCATAACCATACATATCTTCTTGTGCCAATAAAGCCAAGATTAGGAGATCAATACTCCCTTTCATCATTTCTTTATCCATATTGATCCCTCTCATCACTACTTTTTGTATTCCGATACATTATATACATAGTAACACGATATAAAATCGATAAACAATGAATGTTTAACAAAAAAAGGACACCAACTTTGTGATGTCCTTCCAAAATCTATTCCAGCATCCCTTCGAGTGGACTACTTGCTGTAGCATAACGTTTCTTAGGAATACGACCTGCTTCATATCCTAAACGACCGGCAATGATTGCCCATTTCATCGCTTCAGCCATTTTTACAGGGTCTTTGGCTCCTGAGACAGCTGTGTTTAATAATACGCCATCTGCTCCTAGCTCCATCGCTTGTACCACATCCTGTGGTGAACCAATTCCCGCATCAATAATAACAGGTACTGGTGACTCATCGATTATAATTTCTAAGTATCTTGGATTTAGAAGTCCAAGCCCAGAGCCAATCGGTGCCCCACCAGGCATAATTGCATGCGCCCCAGCTTCTACCAATTTCCGAGCCAATACAGGATCATCGGAAGTATAAGGCAAAACCGTAAATCCTTCTTCAACCAATAGCTTGGTTGTTTCTAAAGTGGCTAATGGATCAGGTAATAAAGTTTTGGTATCCGCAATCACTTCGACTTTAATCATATCACATAAACCAGAAGCCTTCGCTAATCGTGCAATCCGTACTGCTTCCTCAACAGTTGTAGCTCCGGCGGTATTAGGTAGCAGTTTATATCGCTTTAAATCTAATTTTTCAAGAAAATTCGGTTGATCTGGATCTACTAGATTCATCCTCCGCACTGCGAACGTTAATACTTCCGTTTCTGATACATCTACAGCTTGCTTTTGTATATCGAGCGAAGAGAATTTACCTGTTCCCAAAAATAATCGGGATTGAAATTGATATTTGCCTATTTTAAGCATTGATTTAACCTCCCCCAACAAAGTGAACAATTTCTATGATGTCCCCAGAGGATAATAAGGTCTGAGGATAGTCTTCACGTTGTAAAATATTTCGATTATGTTCGATCACAAATACACGTTCTTCAATCTTTAGTTGTATGACTAACTGCTCAATGGTCTGCACTTCTGATGGAACTTGATATGGTTTACCATTCAGTTGAATTTTCATATGAATTCCCCCCTTCCGCTCATGACACGGTCCACTTTAAAGTCAGAGGAAATATCAACAGATTTACCCATGACCATTTCCGCCATAATTTTCCCAGTTATTGGACTAAGTAAAATACCATTACGACGATGTCCACAAGCTACAAATAGATTCTTAAAATCTGGAATCTTCCCGAGATACGGTTTCTGGTCAATCGTATCAGGTCGAATTCCAGCCCAACACCGTCCCCATTTTGCTTGAATTAATTCAGGCACCAATTGAATGGCAGCTTGTAGTAATGACATAATCCCTTTTGCAGATACATCAGCACTTCGTTCACTAGGAATTTCAGTGGCTCCTATAATGATTTGATCATCTGCCTTAGGAACTAGATAACCGTTTTCAGCAAAAATCGTATGATGAATCATCGGATATGGAGGTATGATCGATAATGACTCTCCTTTTAATGGAACCATCGGTAGATGAAAACCACACAATTTGCCGATCTCACTACTCCATATACCTGCAGCTATAATAACTTGGGCTGCAAAAAATGTTGTGCTTTTCGTCCGAACCGAAATAATTTGATCTTTATCTCGTTTGATCTCAATCACTTCAGATTGCTCAATCAGACGAGCACCACACTGCATAGCCCCTTTTGCCAACGCAATCGTTAATTTAGGAGCAGATACTTGATGATCATTAGGTAAAAATAAAGCTCCTTGCGCTCCCTTTAATTTCGGTTCTTTTTCACACAATTCCCTTTCATCTAACCAATATGCTTCTTGGCCTATTTCGCGTTGCCATTTTCCACGCTGTTTCAGACGCTCTTTACTCTCATCTGTAGTGGCTACTTTTAAAATCCCAGCTGGATTAAGCTCAATATCAATTCCTGTCATATTAAATAGTTCTTCTTGCAAAGAAGGGAACATCTTTCTGCTTTGCAAAGATAGATCTACCAAAGGATCTGGCTTTTCCATCTCCGACTGTGCTCCAAGCATCCCTGCAGCTGCGGATGATGAATGGGCTGCTATATGATCTCTCTCCAATATGGTCACACTTATTCCTTGCTTCGCCAAGTGGTAAGCAATCGAGCAACCAATTACCCCACCACCGATAATTAAAACATCTTGCTTCACTCGGTCCATCTCCTTTTTAGGTCTTGCACCACCACTTGCGGATCATCCTTTAAAAGTGCAGAGATAATGGCTATACCAGCACAACCTGTTTTTGCGACATCTGCTACATTTTCTGCATGAATACCACCGACTGCGATTACAGGAATCTTTACAGCTTGTACTATTTGAGTGAGCTGTGATAAGCCTCTTGGTATCTGTCCCGGTTTTGAAGCAGAAGAAAAAA
Organism: Thermoflavimicrobium daqui; assembly: GCF_003313465.1. Taxonomy (GTDB): domain Bacteria; phylum Bacillota; class Bacilli; order Thermoactinomycetales; family Thermoactinomycetaceae; genus Thermoflavimicrobium; species Thermoflavimicrobium daqui. The sequence goes on along the minus strand of NZ_KZ845665.1, from coordinate 380,465 downwards.
TGTGCCCAAACATAACATAGTCCGCACCAACTTGTTCAGCCCACTTAGCACTTTCAATCGAATGAACAGAGCGCCCCCATCTAAGACCACTTTTCTGGACCTGATTAATAGTGACTGCCTCTGGTAAGTGAACCCCAACACAATTCAACTTCAGTGCTACTTCTATATGTTGGTTGATTATAAATGAAGAAGATGGAATCACATTTTTTTTCAAAATTTGCCTACCTAATTGTAACACTTCATCGGGAGTCTTCTCTTTTTGCCGTAAATGAAAATAGTCAACCCAAGGCGCAGCTTGCTTCCAGCGAAATGATAAATCGTCAAACTGTTGTGCAGAATGAGAGATTACATGTAGTTCCAAGGGATTTAACCTGCCCTTCACCATCAAAAAACCCGATATCCAAGGGGATATCGGGCAAACATTCCTATGTCCAATTCATCCCCACATTCCTTACGCTGGTATCAACCAGATCAAGTTCAAAGGGTCAGAGCAATTGCTCCTCTCAGCATCTTTTGATGCACCCCTAGTGGTGTTTGTTATGCAATTTCTATATGTTCATTTTATCAATCTATTTTTTCATTCGTCAATATCATCTAGCATCGACCATAATCACTCTCAAACGTAAATCCTCGTTTATGTTTTCCCTGCGAAGTTTTTTTTACGCTTCCAAATCCACCAGCCAATTCCTACTAAAAGAAGGGGTAAAATAGCTAGAAAAGCAGTTAGTCCATATTCGTGTATCATTTTAAAAGCCATTTTCCAATTAGCTCCTAAAATATGCCCCAAACCAATAAATACAGCACACCAAAACATGGCTCCTATATAAGCAAAAATAGCAAACCGGTAATAAGTAAGATTAGAGATCCCAGCAATATAAGCTGTAATGTGACGAACACCTGGTACAAAATAACCAAAAAATAATAACCAACTACCGTATTTACGAAAAAGTAATTGTGTCATTTTAAGCCTTCGTCGTGTAATAAAGATTTTTTCACCATATTTCATTAAAAAAGGTAGACCTAATTTTTTCCCTAATATATAACTAAGGGTAATTCCAGCACATGAACCTAAAAATGCACTTAAATAAGTATATGTCAAATTTAACTTTCCAATTGATGTTAGATAACCTATAAAAGTCATCATAAATTCATCGGGCAAAGGCAATCCAGCAATTCCCAACACTAAAAATAAGAATATACCGATATAACCATATTGGAGTAATAATTCTAAGAATGTTTCTCCCATCATCTACCCTCGTTTTTCGCGCAATTCCTTATCCGTCCTTTCAGATAGACCAGGTCATTTAGAGCGAAATATAATAAAACAACTTCACTGCCTTTTAGGACTCGTTTCCTATCTAAAAGCTAAATTACGTTTCAATCGACGAAACCACTTGAATACCATTTAGTTTCATATGGTATAAGAAAAACTGATCTATCACTTCATGCGGATGCGCTAGAATATTCAATTGCTTTGCCTGCTTGACACTCACATCATAAGTTCGTACATGCTCTTTTGAAACAACCACTTGTGTCTGAGCATTCCTCTCATTAGCTAAGAGTCGAATTCCCATTGCATTTTGATAAATACATAAGTCGGTGCAATCTCCAACTACAATAAACAAACTATCTCTTTTAGTAAATACCTCTTCTAGCCATGAGTGAAAAGCTTGTCCTTGTTGGTTGATTCCAAACAAACCAGTGGTCGCATTTTTAGAAAAAGTTTGTACACCTGGGAGATCTTGTAGCGGCTTTAGAGTAGCTACTACTTCCTCCTCCCCTGTTCCTCGTACACAGTGTGGGGCAAAAGCAGAGAATTCCACTGCATCTTTAGGGTGTGCATCATTTAGAAATACCACATTTTGATGAGGAATTCCTTTTTTTAACAATGACTGCGCTAAATTCCAAACAGGTTCCACCATTTCATTCACTTTCTCACTGGATAAGGCACCTGTTTCGCAAAACCCTTTGATAATATCTACTAATACGAGATACACATGATCTATATGATTAACTTGTTGAATCAATTCTTCTACATGAACTTTTGGCAACTCTTTGGATAGATTATCCATATACTCAAAAAAAGAAGCGCGTGTTTCCAAGGTAAGACCTCCTATTTTATCAATTGATCTTTCTAATAGAGATTTCTCTCCTAATCTGCTGCTCATTTTTCCCCATTTAAAATCCCATACAGTTAATTAGTCTATGGAGATTCTTAGATTTTTGGTCGAATTATGCAGCATACTTGTTTTTTTACAGCCTTCTCTAACAAGTTCATTTTAGCATAATCAACAAATAAAGTATTGCCCACCGATTTCTATACTCGGAGGGCATGGATACCTTACTCATATCGAACGATAGGGAAAATTATCTGTTCCATCAGCTACAGCTAACATATTTTCTAAACCATTGATTACTTGTTGATAATAGTTGCGCGCTTCTTCTCGATGCCCCATCTCTGCCAGCTCATTATAAGCTTGATAGCTCTCTTTTAGCAAATCAAAGTAATATTGAAATTGATCTTCAGACAAAATAGGTGGGCGACCATCTCCTTCTTCACAATAAAACATCTTATATCTTTCTAAATAAGCTTCATAAGAAGAAAAGTCCTGGATCATATTAGATTCAACCTTTACTTTTTTGTTCCTATCTTTTGTTGGCGAAAGCTAAACTATGCAACGAAAATCCATGAGATCAGAATACAAAAAGCTAGAATAACTGAATGAATCCTTTCCTATTTACACAAAAAATGCGATTGATGTACCTTCATCCTTCGATCCCAACTTTTTTAATTGTTATCCATTGACATACTAAGTGATCTCTTCATAACAAAAATGGGTACCCCATATGGGGTACCCATTTTTGTTCTAAGCAAACAGAAAAGCAAACAATAAGCCGAGTTCTGTACTCCGAGTGGTATTAGCGATGGCTTATTCATCTTCCACCCATTGGAGTGGCAATCATCTATCTAGGCCATATATTGCTATATGGCTCCAGCGACCTACCCGAGATCACTGCGGGCAACAGCTGTACACCTCGTGTACTGATCTCCTATTAGGTCTTGCTCCAGGTGGGGTTTACCTAGCCAGCATGTCTCCATGCTGCTGGTGCGCTCTTACCGCACCGTTGCATCCTTGCCTGTGAGGAATAACTCCTCCATCGGCGGTCTACATTTCTGTGGCACTTGCCTTAGGGTCGCCCCCACCGGCCGTTAGCCGGCACCCTGCCCTATGGAGCTCGGACTTTCCTCCCGTGGGACCTTGCGGTACCCACCGGCGATTGCCTTGTTTACTTTTCCTTCAGCAGAAATATATTTTAACAAAAATACACATCAACATGCAAGTGGAATTGATTGGATTAGACAAAAGTAAAAGGGTTGGTATCCACTTGTGAAGCATAAATGGTAACTCTTCCTTGCAAACGTTCTTTTAACTCTCGACATACTTGCTCAACCACGAGATGCTCTACATGATGCCCAGGATCTAGTAAGCAGATTCCTACCGCTAATGCATCTTGAGCAGTATGGAAATCAATATCTCCTGTTATGTATACATCAGCTCCCATTCGCTTTGCCTCCATGAAATACCGTGAACCTGACCCGCCAAGTATAGCTACTTTTTTAATGACAGTTGCTGGATCCCCTACCATTCGCAATCCAGAAATACGGTAAGCTTGTTTAACTTGTTCTGCAAACTCTTGAAGCGAAAGAGGCTGTTTTATTTCGCCAATCCTTCCATATCCCCATTCCTCACCTTTTAGATCCAACGGATAGATATCATAAGCAACTTCCTCATATGGATGGACTTGTAGCATAGCCTGAATCACTTGTTGTTGATTATTTTCGGTAATAATTGTTTCTAGGCGAATCTCATCCACTTTTTCTAGTTTTCCTTGCTGACCTATAAATGGGTTGGTTCCTGCTTGAGGCTTAAATGTACCTATACCTTGTAGATTAAATGTACAATGGCTATAATTCCCGATCCATCCCGCGCCTGCTTTTCCCACAGCCTCTAATACTTGTTCATGATAGTCGACAGGGACAAATACGACTAATTTTTTTAATTTAGCTGATCCCTCAGAAACAAGTACCTTTGTTTTTTCTAGCTTTAACTTAGCTGCCAATACATCATTCACTCCACCCAAGGTAGCATCTAAGTTAGTGTGGGCTACAAATACCTGAAGATCATGTTTTAATAGTTTGGCCATGAGTCGTCCCGAAGGCTGATCGAGCCGTAGATTCGTCAATGGATGAAAAATTACTGGATGGTGTGCAACAATCCAATTCGCCCCCTTGGCAATGGCCTCATCAACAACCGCTTCAGTAACATCTAAAGTCACAAGTACTCCTTGTACTTCCGCATCGGGCTTTCCTATTTGCAGACCAATTCGATCTTTTGACCAAGCATATTTTGGTGGTGCATAAGCTTCCATCTGCTTCATTAATTCATATCCTCTAAGAGACATGTCATCATCCTTTCCCAGATTCGTAATTCTTGTAACACTTTTGCTCTTTTTTGTTGTGCTTGTTCGGTTTTCCCCTCTTCTAATTGCTCCAAAATCCGCTTTTTACTCATCAACTCTTGAGCAGCTTTTTTCCTAAGTAAAGGATGTCGTTTTTTCCATAAAATAGGCCCTATTATCATTAGCTCTTCCACGCCAAATTGATCATCCAAGTATGCATCAGAGGTGATATCCTGCTCTGCTACCAAGATTTCATATAAGATTTGAGCCTCTTCTACAATGGTTTCATCAACTAACTGCCAACGATGATGATGTAACCATTGACGAACTCGATGTCCACCAATGTTCGGTTGAAGAATTAATCGTTTTACATGTGACAGCTTTTCTTTTCCTGTCTCCAAAATCTGTACAATGAGCGAACCACCCATCCCTGCTATCACAATAACGTCTACTTCTTCCGGATGAATAATCGCAAGTCCATCACCCAAGCGAGTATCGATCAACGATGCATATCCCTGTTGCTCAATTTGCTGACGAGCATTTTCAAAGGGTCCCTTATTTAATTCCCCAACAATTCCCTGTTTCAATCTACCTTCCATTGCTACTGATAAAAGAAGAAAAGCATGGTCAGCACCAATATCTGCTACTTTAGCATAATCAGGGATATAGGAAGCAATCTTCTGCAATCGTTTGGATATATCAAACTTCATCCAATATTCGTCCTTCCTGCTCTATAAATCCATCACTTAATCCACCGTTCTAAGCTATATTCCTAAATATACTTATCTTGTATCAATCAGGAGTGATTTTCAAAATGAGAAGCATTGATCCTTATTTCTTGCTGCTGATAAGAAACTCCCATCTCTTCAGATGGGAAAGGCTTATAGGGTATCTTCTTAAAATACAAATCTATTATAACGAAAAGCCAACGGATAAAAAAGAAGAGAGCAATCTGCTCCCTGTAAACAAAAACAACAAGTATAAAATTATTACTCCTTAAAATAAAGCCACTTTTCAAAGAAAGATGTTAAATCCTTATTAGCTACTTCGTTCGCTGTTTGAATAAAGTCCTTCGTTGTCGCTATATGAAAACGATATTTCTCATAATACTTACGGAGAATCTCTAGGACTTTATCTTCTCCAATCTGATCCATCAAATCAAATAGCATGGCTGCAGGTCGAATATATACCATGAGTGCATAAATTGAATCAGGGTATTTATATAAAGATTCGGCGGAGGTAATACCTACTGCTTGATAAATTTCATTTGTGCGTTGGGTAGCACGTTTTAGGAGTTCTCTTTCATCTTCTTTTTTCTCTTTTTGCATATAGAAAAACTCAGAGAAAGTGGTTAGTCCTTCATCTAGCCAAGGCTCCTTCGCTTGGTTATTACCTACAACTCCATACCACCACTGATGTGCTAATTCATGTACTACCACATTTACAGCAGGCTTTTCTCCTTTTTCAGTAGGAACTTTAGGGATAGAGGTGACAAGTCCGGGATATTCCATACCAGCAATTCCATACCCTGTCTCACCCAACACGACGTCTACCTCAGGATAAGGATAAGCTCCAAATTTTTTACTATAAAAATCCATTCCTGAAATTGCTGCATCATGCAGATCTTTTACAACATCTTCCATTTCTTTTAAATACCAGAGATTCACATCTACATTTCCAGCTTTTCCTCTTTTAACTTGATAATCCTTAGTCAGAACAGCTGCAAAGTCTCTTACATTTTTTTGTTTTAGCGTAATAGGTGAGCGATATTCTAATTTTGGATCTTGTGCTGACGAAATAACTCGATAGCCTTGGGGCAAGCGAAACGTAATTTCAAAATCAGACATCTGTGAATAAAATGGATCACCAATGGTGGTATAAGGCTCAACATGCCAACCATCTTTATCTTTCACCGCTAGCATTGGATACCATTGGGCTAGAAAAGCGGTATGTTTAAATGTATTTAACCGAGAACCACCATGAGGTAGTTTCAATTGAAAGTCCATGTCTATTTTGACTTGTTCCCCGCTACTTACAGGTTTCGGAAATGGTACCTTTAAAATGGTATCTTGCACTGATTGTTTTGCTACAACATCATTTACCTTTACTTGGCTAACTTGGATATTTCCTGGCTTTGTTGGTTTGGATTCATCCCCATATTTCCAGTCATGAAATACTTTTGGATAAAGGTGAAAATAAGCTTCTTTCATTGTTTCTTGAGAAGTAACTGGTATGGTTAAAGTCATATGTGCTATAACTTCATCTTGGTCAGGCTGATAGGTTACATCCATTTGATATGTCGGGCGAACATTCTTTTCATGCGCCCAAACAATCCCGCCTGAGCTTTGTAATACCAATAAAAAACTTAGTAAACAGCCCACCATCTGAATAAGACGATGAATCATGGAAGTTTCCTCCTATATGTTGGTTTTTCCGTCCTAATTAGGATGATCCAACAAGAGGAAAAATATAGCTTTAAAATAAAATGGCGTATTTACATTTTTTCATATTATTTTTATTGATTATTGTCATCTTCTTTTTTTATCACATAACGCTCTACGTCAATCCAAAATTTTAGTAAGTTAACCACTTCATGGTGATCACGAGTACATTCTACCTTTTGACCCGTATTTTCATTCTCTTTCAAAACAATAAAGATGATCCAGTCACCAGGAATTTGAAGTCGTTTACCAACTACACCATCTATATACCAACGATAGTGAACTCTGATATTCGTTGAGCCTAACTGCAATTTTAATGGATAACCTTTCTTTACCTTCTCTAGCTTTTCATATAGTACCTGCAGCAAATCTTCTCCTAAGAGCGGTTGAACATCTTTAAATTTAAGGATTTCCCATACAGGACCACGTATGGGTCCACGCATATTCGACACTCCCCTTTACATTCTAGTAAAAAACATATACCCTTCTAGCTTATATCTCTAGGATTTTAATGTACACCAACAAATCAAATTAGTTTTTAAAGATCCATGAAAAAAGGAGCGACGAAAACCATTCATGGTTTCCAGATCGCTCCATAGCATTTTCTTATCCACTTATTATAAAAAAGCAATTTATTTACAGAGATTATCACATGAATCTGATGCTTATCACTTCCCCATTCACTTCTGTTGTTTCCTTCTTAAATCAAAAGTCGATCTACAGAAAAAACGATTGACGGCTTCGTTTAGAAATAACCTATGTCTTTAATCGAATGATGCAACATGCTTATTTACAAATTACCTCGACGAGCTTGTTCACGTTCAATCGCTTCGAAGAGAGCTTTAAAGTTACCGTCCCCAAACCCTTTTGATCCTTTACGTTGTATAATTTCAAAAAATAAGGTAGGACGATCCACAATTGGCTGGGTAAATATTTGTAGCAGGTAACCTTCATCATCTCGATCCACCAAAATACTTAACTTTCGAATATCTTCGATCGGTTCATCAATATTACCAACACGATCACTTAGTGCTTCATAATACGTATCTGGTGTTTTTAAGAAGGGAACTCCGTTTTCTTTCAAAGCTGCAACCGTTTTCACAATATCATTTGTAAGTAAGGCGATGTGCTGAACACCTGCACCTTTATAAAAATCCAAGTACTCTTGAATTTGCGATTTCCTTTTCCCTTCAGCTGGCTCATTAATCGGAAATTTAATTCGTCCACCATTATGCATTACTTTCGACATTAAAGCGGAGTATTCCGTACTAATATCCTCATCATCAAAATGAATCATCTGTTTAAATCCCATCACTTTCTCATAATAAGATACCCATTCTTCCATGGTCTCCACATTTCCTACTACATGATCAACGGCAACTATTCCAGTATCTCTGCTTTCAATCTCTAAGTCACATGGGATAAAACCAGGTGCAAACAACCCTTTATACCCTTTTCTTTCAATTAGCGTATGGACCGTATCCCCATACGTTCCAATTACCGCTTTTTTGATAACACCAAACTCATCTTTTTCTTCAAACGGCTCACGAATAACAATCGCACCACGCTCTTTTACTTCGCTAAAGGCTTTTTCTACATCTGGAACACGTAAAGCAATATCCTTGATACCATCTCCATGATTTTTTACAAAGTCTGCGATTTCATGATCAGGTGTGTAAGATCCACTAATAACCAAATGAATATTACCTTGTTTCACTACATAAGATACTTTTTCGCGATTGCCTGACTCTAATCCGCTATAAGCAATGGGCTGAAAACCAAATGTTTGGCAAAGGAAAAAGCAGGCCTGTTTAGCATTTCCGGTATATAACTCTAAGTAATCTACATCCTGAATAGGCAAAAAATCATTTTGAATAGCGAAATTATCTTTCCTTCTCATGAAATCTCCTCCATATTTTATTTAATTTTACCTATCTTCAGATTAACTTAACTAAAAAAATCAACGCAAGCATCTACTGTGATGCGCCACTGCGTTGTTGTAGTGTTTGCTGTTTGAAATCATCAGGAGTCATTGAGTAAATACAAGTATTCTCTATATGATCATCAACTGCTAAACGGAAGTTACGTAAAATTCCTTCCAACTGATAACCAAGGCGTTCTGCTACTTTTCGACTACGTATATTACGCTCATCACAACGAATTTCTACTCGTTTCGCACCCAAAATTTCAAAGGCAAATACTGTTAATCCTCGGACTCCTTCTGTGATTAGACCTTTTCCCATTTCACTTTTGCGACACCAATATCCAATTTCAAACTTCGGAACACTCCAATCAATCCGATGTAAGCCACTACTCCCGATAAAACGTTTACTTCTTTTCTCAAATAAATGAAAACGTAAATCGACTCTCTCTAAGAAATGACAATACGCTTGCCTTACATTTATTTCAGTTTCATCAAGACTAGGTGTACGATTTGCCCATTGCATCCATGGTCTTAAATGTTCTAAGGATTCAATAATTGCTTGATTGATATATACACCATCACCTGGTAAAGGTAGCCGAATTAATAACCTTTCCGTTTCAAATGAGTGCGGAAACTCTTTCAAAATAGGAGGAACTATATCCATATCTCTTTTCTCCATTTCTGGTGAAACTATTTATATCTTTATTTTACAAAAGTCATCTTTATTCAAACAAGGATTTCAATGATTTAGACTGGGAGGTGTAGAAACAACGGATTGATTTGGAAAGTATTCTGAAGTAGGAAAATACTAACTATGAACTGAGTTATATTTTTATTAGCATTCGGATTATCACTGTTTAAGGTTTTCAAATACACTATTAAAAAAGAGGATCAACGAAGTTGATCCTCCTTATTTATTTTGCTGCTTCTTTTGTAAAATCATTTCACTAATCTTATACTTTTGTATTTTACCACTTGCTGTCATGGGATACTCTTTCACAAAATAGATTTCGCTTGGGATTTTATGACGGCTAATCTGCCCTTGGCAATAAGTTAGAATCTCTTCTTTAGTTAAATGTACTCCTTCTTTTGCTCGAATCACTGCAGCTACAATTTCACCATAATATTCATCAGGAACACCAACAACTTGAACATCTAATACTTTTGGATGTTGATAGATAAATTCCTCAATTTCACGTGGGTATATATTTTCTCCACCACGGATGATCATATCCTTAAGACGACCGGTAATACGAAAATATCCATTTTCATCTAGCACCGCCAAGTCACCTGTGTGTAGCCATCCATCCTGATCGATCACTTGCTCGGTTTCCTTAGGCATCTTATAATAACCTTTCATAACATGATAACCACGTGTACATAACTCTCCTTGAACTCCTGGCGGTAATATTTGACCTGTCTCTATATCTACAATCTTCACTTCTACTGCATCATGCTTCTTGCCTACTGTCGTTACTCTTAATTCAACAGGATCATCTGTTTTCGTTTGTGTGATCACAGGCGAAGATTCAGTTTGTCCATAAGCAATGGTTAACTCTTTGATCCCCATCTCTTCTGTGACGCGACGCATTACTTCAATTGGACAATTTGATCCTGCCATGATGCCCGTTCGTAATGTATGAAAATCATATTGTACAAAATCAGGATGATTTAACTCTGCGATAAACATGGTTGGCACACCATGTAAAGCAGTACATTTTTCTTGTATGACTGCTTTTAAAACCATTCCGGCATCGAATTTGGTAAGCGGAACCATGGCAGCTCCTACACTAACACAGGTAAGCACTCCTAGAACACAGCCAAAACAGTGGAAAAAAGGGACTGGAATACACAATCGATCTTTTTCCGTCAGTTTCATACATTCGGCAATATTTCTAGCATTGTTTACAATATTATAGTGACTTAACATAACACCTTTAGGAAAGCCAGTTGTACCTGAAGTATACTGCATATTGATGACTTCATCTGGTTCTAAGAGAGATGATCTTGCTTCCAGTTCTTCCTCTAATACTTCTTTTCCCATCTCTAAAATATCTAGCCAAGAAAACATTCCAGGATGATTCTGTTTTCCCAAAAGAATCACATTTTTTAAGCGAGGTAAACGTGCTGAGTGCAAGTGACCAGGTTCTGAATGGGTAAGTTCTGGACATATTTCTAGCAACATATCAATATAACTCGTACCATCTATTCCGTCCATTAATATAAGCGTTTCAGTATCTGAATGTGAAAGTAAGTATTCAAGCTCTTTGGTTCGATAATTCGTATTGACTGTAATAAGTACGGCTCCAATTTTTCCTGTTGCAAATTGTGTTAAAAGCCACTCAGGTTGATTGTTAGCCCAAATCGAAACATGATGGCCCTTATTCATCCCTAATTTCATAAATCCTTTTGCAACCTGATTACATTGATCCCGAAATTCTCGATAAGTCCACTTCAGATCATACTCTGGATAGACAACTGCTTCACGTTCACCAAAACGGGTGACTTGCTTATCAAGCAGTTCGCCTACAGTCAAACGTATTAGCTCAGCCACAATACTCCTCCTAACACCCCACTTCACGGGCGATAATATTTCGTTGGATCTCAGATGTACCCTCGCCAATTTCAGTTAGTTTGGCATCACGGAAAAAGCGCTCTACTTTATAATCATGCATATAACCATATCCACCATGGATTTGTACGGCTTGACTACATACACGCATTGCTACTTCAGAAGCAAATAGTTTACACATCGAAGCTTCTTTGGTAAATTTTCGTCCCTGATCTTTAAGCCAAGCAGCTTTGTAAACCATCGTTCTCGCTAATTCTATCTCCATCGCCATATCAGCTAACTTATGTTGAATCGCTTGAAATCTAGAAATAGACTGACCAAATTGTTTTCTCTCTTTGGCATATTTAAGTGCTAACTCATATGCACCTTGTGCAATTCCTACAGCCATCGCTCCAATCCCAATTCTCCCACCATCTAGAGTTACTAAAAATTGTTTGAATCCTTTTCCTCTTTCACCTAAGATGGCCTCCTCGGAAACACGTACATCCTCCAAGACTAATTCCGTTGTATTAGAACTATGAAGACCCATTTTAAAATAATTATCAACAACCGTAAATCCTTGGGTATCTGTTGGTACAATAAAGGCAGTAATCTCATCTTCTCCTGTTAAAGCGGTTAATGAAACAAAGTTAGCAAAACTGGCATTCGTAATAAAACATTTTGACCCATTAATAATCCAATCCTTCTGATTTTTGATTGCCTTTGTTTTTGTTCCTCCAGCATCTGAACCAGCCCCTGGTTCTGTTAAACCAAATGCACCTAAAGTTTCTCCTTGACATAATGGTATTAAATAACTCTTCTTCTGTTCTTCAGTACCAAATAAAAAGATAGGGGCACATCCTAGAGAAATGTGTGCAGAATAAGTAATTCCTGTCGAAGCACAAACACGACTTAATTCCTCTACTACAATAGCAAAACTAATTGTATCCGCTCCTCCACCCCCATACTTTTCAGGAAAGGGTAATCCCATCAAGTCTAATTCAGCCATTTTCTCCATAATTTCTTTGGGAAACCGTTTATCTCGATCTCTTTCATCAGCATCAGGAGCTACTTCTCCTTCGGCAAAGTCACGTAAGAGTTTTCGTATCATTTTTTGTTCAGCAGTCAAGTCAAAATTCATGTCCACATTCCCCTATCTCATCAAATTTGTTAACGCTTTCATTACTATTATAGATGCATTTATGCATTATCTTCAATAATTTTAAATTTAATAGTCATTATGACTTGTAAGCGCCTCCAAAACGATTTGCATTAAGATTGGAAAAGGGATAAAATTGAATCAATAAAGCAAAAAGCACTCAAATATGAGTGCTTTCCTGATTAACGATATAATTTATTCTAAGAAATCTTTGAGTCGCTTACTTCGACTTGGATGACGTAGTTTTCGTAATGCCTTCGCTTCAATTTGGCGAATCCGTTCACGTGTCACTCCAAACACTTTTCCTACCTCTTCAAGGGTACGTGTACGACCATCATCTAACCCAAAGCGTAAGCGAAGTACATTTTCTTCTCTCTCAGATAGAGTATCAAGTACTTCTTTGAGCTGTTCCTTAAGTAATTCATACGCAGCGGCATCAGCTGGAGCTTGAGCTTCATCGTCAGGAATAAAATCACCTAAATGGGAATCATCTTCTTCACCAATGGGAGTTTCTAACGAAACAGGCTCTTGGGCGATCTTCATGATTTCACGTACTTTTTCTGGGCTAAGTCCCATTTCTTCAGCAATTTCTTCTGGTATGGGCTCTCGTCCAAGTTCCTGTAATAAATGCCTAGAAACGCGAATCAACTTATTAATCGTTTCTACCATATGAACCGGGATACGAATGGTACGCGCTTGATCTGCGATCGCTCGTGTGATCGCTTGCCGAATCCACCAAGTCGCATAAGTACTAAACTTAAAGCCTTTACGAAAATCAAACTTTTCAACCGCTTTTAGTAGACCCATGTTACCTTCTTGAATTAAGTCCAAGAATAACATCCCACGACCGACATATCTTTTTGCAATACTAACAACGAGTCGTAGATTGGCTTCAGCTAAGCGACGTTTTGCAGATTCATCATTTTGTTCAATTCGTTTTGCAAGCTCTACTTCTTCTTCAGCAGTTAAGAGCGGTACCCGACCAATTTCTTTTAAGTACATGCGTACAGGATCATTAATCTTAACTCCCGGTGGGACAGAAAGATCCTCGTGAACGAAAGGATCAATTTCTTCCCCATCATCAGAAGGTTCAAAGTCATCATCTGTTTCATTATCCACTTCAATACCTAGCTCATTTAGCAGTTCAAAAAAATCATCAATCTGTTGTGAATCTTGGTCAAATGGGGCTAATTTCTCCATAATTGCTTTATATGTTAAAACGCCTTGTTTTTTCCCAGACTCAATTAACTGAACTTTCACTTGATCCAGATCCAGCTCAGTATCAACATGTTGTTCATTGGCCAATGTACTTTCCTCCTTTCTGATCAATCCATAGATATACCGCGCTGAACACTCCTCTTTAATTGAGTGATTTCTTGACCTAGTTGCGCGGCTCGAATGGATTCACCAGCTTGAATTAATCTTTGTAATTGCTTTTCCTTCCGCTCTATCTCTGCGAGTATCATGCCACTTTTGATATGTCGTACATAATCTTTTAAAGCCGTTTCAGAAACCTCATCTGGTAGATCTAACATGGCGAGCTCACTTACTTTAGCAATCAATGAAGGATCTGTCTCTTCTAAATAACGAATAAACTTACTGACATCTTCAGGATGACCAGCTTGATAATATCGATAAAGATGAGCAGCTAATGCTCCAATCATTTCTGTTTGAAATTCTGCACCCAACTCTTTCTCTACCCAGTCTGTTATCGAACGATCTTTTAACATATAAGCTAATAAATGCATTTCTGACAACTCAACTCGCGAAGGAGGTCGATGAGTAGCGATAAAGTGTTTGGTGCCTTCTTGCTTTCCATTATTCCACTTAGCTGCTTGTTTATCCCTCTCAATCGGTTTCTTCTTACGTCTTTTCATTCGCCGCTGCTCTGCTTTTAACACATCTAAGGGCATCTGAAATTCATCAGCAATTCGTCTGAGATAGTGATCCTGTTCAATGATTAAGGGTAACTCACTTATGAAATCAATGGCAGCAGTTAAGTATTTTATGCGATCATCTTCATCTTGTAAATGGTAATTCTTTTTTAGCATTTCAAGCTTAAAAGCAGTTAGTGTTTGAGCTCCAGCCAAAACCTCTTCTTGAAACTGAGATGCTCCATAGCGACGTATATAATCATCAGGGTCCATCTTCTCAGGCATCTGAGCAATTTTTACTGTGCAATCCACTCTTTTTAGCACTTCCGAACCTCGTTCTGCAGCAGATAATCCGGCACGGTCAGCATCATAGCATAAGATAACAGATTCTGTATTTCTCCTAATCACTTTGGCTTGTTGTTCAGTCAGTGCAGTTCCTAAGGTAGCTAAACAAGTATGAATACCTGCTTGCCATGCAGCAATCACATCCATATATCCCTCGAAAATAATGGCCTGCTGCTTTTTACGTACGGATTTACGTGCTCGGTGAAGATTAAATAAATGATTTCCTTTATAAAACAAAGGCGATTCAGGGCTATTTAGATATCTAGGTTCCTGACTTCCTAAACTCCGTCCACCAAAAGCTATCACGCGACCTTGTGAATCATGTATAGGAAAAATGATCCTACCACGGAAACGATCAAAACTTGTATTTTGAAAGGAAGAAGTACGAGTAATCACTAAGCCGATTCGCTCCAGTAAATCAACTGAGAATTGTCGACGCGTCAGAAAACGGAGCAACAAATCACGATCGGAAGGTGGTGCAAACCCTATCTGAAATTCCTTGATCGTCTCTATATGAACTTGTCGTTTCTCTAAATACTGTCGTGCTATACGTCCATGCTTTTCATGAAGTAATAAGTGATGATAAAAACGTGCGGCTAAGTCCATCGCATGGAACATCTTTTTTTGCTCTTCATTTTCTTCGTTTTCCGTCATGCTCATCTTAGGAAGTGGAATCCCTGCTTGCTCTGCTAAATGTTTCACTGCTTCGACAAAAGTGAGTTGTTCGATCTCCATCATAAAGCGGATAATATCGCCACCTACACCACAACCAAAACAATGAAATATTTGCTTATCGGGAGAGACAGAGAAAGAAGGTGTTTTTTCTGAATGGAATGGGCACAACCCAAAGTAATTTCGGCCACTTTTCTTTAATTGTACATAGGTTGAGACCACATCAATCAAATCCATCTGTGTCCGGATCTGGTCTAATACTTCATCTGGAATGCGTCCCCCCATGAAAATCACTGCTTTCTATTCTATTACCCTAAACAATGCTACCAAAAAATATAAATTTCTCCAGACATCTAGTATCTATTCGCCATGATTCGTCAAAGTCCTTCATGACTCCTTGCATTTCCTTATGGTAATAATTCCCTATAATTATGTAGAACTTTGTTTTTATATATCCCTTTTCTTCCTATTCTACAAAAATGATTGTTCTCCTTCCCATTATAGCAATGAACTAACAGAAAGAACGAAATGGTAAATATTGTCGAATTGAAAAGCCAGAAATACCATTGCTCACTTTTATTTTAGAATCATTTCAATTAAAAAATACCCTGTTTAAATAAGGAACGAGAAATTTTTTTAAGTTGCTCACAAAAAGACCATTTTTTCTGATTGGTTCATGAAAAAATGGTCCAAGTTCTCCAGCTTATCCGTTTTTTCTCGAGAATATTGCTTATTTCAGCTACTTATTTCTCTCTTTTCTTGCAATGATCTAATTTTCCGATCGCACTATAACAAAGATGACCTATTTCTTTAATGCTGCTTGTGCCGCTGATAGTCGCGCTAAAGGTACACGATATGGAGAACAGCTGACATAATCCAGTCCAACATCATGGCAAAATTGAATGGACCGTTTTTCCCCACCATGTTCACCACAAATACCTGTTTTCAAGTTTGGTTTCCTACTTCTTCCTTCATGAATCCCTAGGCGTACTAACGAGCCCACACCTTCTATATCCAAAGTAATAAACGGATTTTCAGGAAGGATTTTATTTTCTACATATGTGTGAAGGAACTTCCCTTCAGCATCATCTCGACTAAAACCAAAAGTAGTTTGGGTAAGATCATTCGTTCCAAAAGAGAAGAAATCGGCTTCAGCAGCTATTTCCCGGGCTGTAATGGCTGCTCGAGGTACTTCGATCATTGTCCCTACAGTATAAGGAATAGTTTCACCTGTTTGCGTCTGAACTTTTGTAGCAACTTCATTGACCAGTTCACGCATCGTTTTTAATTCATTAACATGTCCAACAAGTGGTATCATTATTTCGGGGATTACCCGGATTCCTTCAGTTTGGCACTGTGCCGCCGCCAAGAAAATCGCTTCGATCTGCATCGCATAAATCTCCGGATATATAAGTCCCAATCGGCATCCTCGATGCCCTAACATCGGGTTAAATTCTTGTAAGTTCCTTACTTTTCTAAGTAATGTTTCTTTCTTATTTAGTTCCATCCGATCCATTGATTCATCGCACTGTAGCTTGGCAATTTCTACAGCCAGCTCCTCAGTATTAGGTAAAAATTCATGGAGAGGCGGATCTAAAAGACGAATATTAACAGGCAGCCCATCCATGGCTTGGAAGATCCCATAAAAATCTTCTTTTTGCATGGGCAATAACTTTTTTAATGCCTCTTCGCGTTCTTCTAGCGTTTCGGCCAAGATCATTTGTT
Source organism: Thermoflavimicrobium daqui (assembly GCF_003313465.1). GTDB lineage: Bacteria > Bacillota > Bacilli > Thermoactinomycetales > Thermoactinomycetaceae > Thermoflavimicrobium > Thermoflavimicrobium daqui. Next base: position 363,313 of record NZ_KZ845665.1, on the reverse strand, counting down.
GAACAATCGGAACACGACTTTGTTCCATAAACATATGCTCTGTCCGACACAGACCAATCCCCTCAGCCCCTAATTCTCTTGCTTTCTTTGCGTCAACAGGATTATCTGCGTTTGCACGTACATGTAAATGACGAACTTCATCTGCCCAAGCTAGCAATTGCTTAAATTCCTCAGATAAAGTCGGTTCAATCAGCGGGACTTCACCCAGAATCACATGACCTGTACTTCCATCAATTGTAATAAAATCCCCTTCATTTAAGGTGAGAGATCCGATAGCCATTTCTTTTTTACGAAGATCGATTTTAATCTGTTCACAACCACAAATACAAGCTTTTCCCATTCCACGTGCTACGACAGCTGCATGGCTTGTCATTCCACCACGACTGGTTAGTACACCTTGTGCTGCGAGAATTCCATGAATGTCTTCAGGTGTGGTCTCTGGGCGAACTAATATGACTTTATATCCTTGCTTGGTTAAATATTCAGCTTCATCCGCTTCAAATACAATTCGTCCTGAAGCTGCTCCAGGTGATGCTGGCAGCCCTTTGGCAATGACGTCGAGCTTAGCATCTTTGTCCAAACAAGGATGTAACATTTGATCTAATTGTTCTGGCGCTACACGTAGGAGAGCATCGTGCTTATCAATCAAACCTTCTTCTACCATATTACAAGCTATGGTTATAGCCGCTTGTGCTGTCCGCTTTCCAGCCCTCGTTTGCAAAATATATAATTTACCGCGTTCAATCGTAAACTCAATATCTTGCATATCTGAGTAGTGGGCTTCAAGCTTTTGAGCAATCTCACAAAAACTTTCATAAATCTTTGGCATCTGCTCTTTCAGTTTGATAATCGGCTCTGGTGTACGCACTCCAGCTACGACATCTTCTCCTTGAGCATTGATTAAAAACTCACCATATAGTTCTTTTTGCCCTGTAGATGGGTTTCGCGTAAATGCTACTCCTGTTCCCGAATCATTTCCCATATTACCAAATACCATGATTTGTACATTAACCGCTGTTCCAAGATGATCTGGAATTTGATGAATACGGCGATAAATTTGTGCACGCTGATTATTCCAAGACTTAAATACAGCAACAATCGCTTTCTTAATTTGCTCTTGAGGATCTTGAGGAAAACTTTCTTTTGTATACATATAAATACATTCTTTAAATTTATGAATAACTTGCTTCCAATCTTCAGTTGTTAAATCCGTATCTAACAATACACTCCGCAATCCTTTTTGCTTTTCAATTAAATGTTCAAAATGGTAGTGATCCACTCCCATCACTACATTACCAAACATCTGTATAAAACGGCGATAACAGTCATAGGCAAATCGTTGGTTTCCTGTTAGTTTAGCTAATCCTTCTACTGTTTCATCATTTAGCCCTAGATTTAAAATCGTATCCATCATACCTGGCATCGAATGAACCGAACCTGAACGAACCGAAACAAGTAATGGTTGCTCCTTCTGGCCAAATACTTTTCCCGTTGTTGCCTCTAGTTCTGTAAACGCCGTTCTTACTTGGTTAAATAATTCTTCTGGTAATGTATGATTGTTTTCGTAAAATGCTGTGCACGCTTCTGTACTAATTGTAAAGCCAGGAGGAACTGGCAAACCTATTTTTGTCATTTCGGCAAGATTTGCCCCTTTACCTCCTAGTAAGGACTTCATTTGTGCGTTTCCTTCACGAAATAGATACACCCACTTTTTTGCCATCGTCATTTAGCCCCTTTTTTCAACAAGTCAAGAATGATACTAGCTGTTTCTTCTACTGCTTTGTTAGAGACATCGATTCTTGGACAGCCAACACGGCGTATAACTTGTTCAGCATACTCTAGCTCTTGTAAAATCCGCTGTAAGCTTGCATAGTTCGCACTAGAAGTAAGCCCCAACGCTTTTAATCTTTCGCGACGAATATTATTTAGTTGACTGGGGCCAATCGTAAGCCCAATACATCGACTTGCGGGAATTAAAAATAACTCGTCAGGGGGCTCCACTTCCGGAACTAAAGGGACATTAGCAACTTTAAGTCGCTTGTGTGCTAAATACATGGATAATGGTGTTTTTGATGTACGAGAAACACCGATCAAAACCACATCCGCTCGTAAAAGCCCTCTTGGGTCTCTTCCATCATCATACTTAACGGCAAATTCAATGGCTTCTACTTTGCGAAAATACTCATCATCTAATCGATGAATCAGCCCAGGTTGTCCTTTTGGATCTTCTTGATAAACTTTCGCTAAACCATCAATCATAGGTCCCATAATATCCACAACAGGAATTTCCAATTTTCGGGCTTCCTCTATGAGAATTTTTCGCAATTTAGGAACTACGATCGTAAAAGCAACTAAAGCGTTTTCTTCTTTTGCAGCATAGAGTGTTTCTAAAATGGTCTCTTTATCGATGACATAAGGGATTCGACGTAATGTCACTTTTTCCCCATTAAATTGGCTACATGCTGCTTTAACCACTAACTCTGCTGTTTCACCAACAGAGTCAGATACAACATAAACGATAGGTTGAATCATAGTCTCCTCCCTCACAATGTCATATTTTCTCCTAGTTCAACAAACGCTTTCATAATGGTTGTTTTAGTTATACGTCCAATTGCTTCCAATTGTGTAGGATCGCCTTTAAACGGACGAACAACAGGCAATGAGTCAACCTGTGCTCTCATCATTAATTTTGCAGCATGATAGAGAGTATCTTCCATGGTGCAGGTAACGATATTTGGCATACGAGACATCACAATCCCTACAGGAATCGATGCGAGGTCTTGTTTCCCCATTGTTGCTTTGAGTAAATCTTTTCTTGATACTACACCACTTAAAAATCCTGCTTTTTTAATGATAAATAAACTTCCTACATCTTCCAAGAAGATCGTACAAATAGCATCGTAAACCGATGTCTCTTCATCGACTACAACAGGAAGAGATTTATAATCTTTGACAAGTAATTTGCGAATCCGCTCTCCTAATAACTGATTGGCCGACTTTCCCGAATAAAAGTATCCCACCCGTGGGCGCGCATCTAGTAAACCAGACATGGTTAGTATAGCCAAATCTGGACGCAATGTAGCTCGAGTCAAATTTAATCTCTCCGCAATATGTTCCCCCGTGATCGGTCCTTCCGCTTTTACAATTTCTAAGATCTTTTCTTGACGTTTGGTCAGTTCGATGTCGGCTCACCTCCCGACTAATAACAGGATTTTCTATAATATGTTATACTATTAACATATATAGTATATACTATATGACTCTACTCCTAAATAGCAAGTCCCTAAACATAGCATGAAGCTTTAATATACCATATTCGTACATTTTCTAAGTAAGTTGGTCTTTGATTATCACGCTAAAACCTCTTTTTAGGTAAACTACCATGTATTTATTTCCCTTTCTGCTTAGATTATAATGCCAACACATCCATATTACGATGGATAAATAATAAATGAATTTTCTATTCAATATTGTTTTTAAAAACCCTTTGATAAAAAATGAACCTACTGTCTTCTTTTCACGACTAACTAAATAGAAAGACGATAAACAGATGAAAGGGATGATTCGCATGGTTTTGCAAAAAAAGGCGCTATCCATCGAGATCAGCGCCACCGGTACCTATTAACTAAAATCTCTGAAGGTGATACATCTTCTTTCGAAAAGCTCTATTTCGATTTAGTCGATGAAATCTATGCTTATTATCGGATACGAATTCAAGATGAACATTTTATTAAAGATCTAATACAAAAAGTCTTTTTAGCTGTTTGGGAAGGTGCTGGTCATTTTTCAGGCTCATCAACAGTTATCACTTGGATTCTACGTATTGCACGTAATAAATGGATGGATACTCTTAGACATAAGTATCGACATCTAGAGGAATTAATGGATATTCAAGAAGAAGAGATAGGACTAGAGAATGATTTTGTAGACCAATTAGTCAACCATGTGACTCTTGAAAATCTACTTGACTCTTTACCACCCACATCGAAAGAGCTTGCCCATCTAGTTTTTATCCAAGAGTTATCTTATCAAGAAGTGGCTCAGATCTTATCCATACCTGAAGGGACAGTAAAAAGCCGGATGTACCACTTAAGGAAACAGTTAAAAAAGCAATTGAGAAAGGAGGTTAAACATTGAATACCCTATGTCAGGATATTGTCTTAAAACTGCCGTGGGTAGTAAATGGAAGACTGGAGACAAAACAAAAAACTTTTGTTTATCGTCACCTTGCTACCTGTCAATCTTGTCAAAAAGAACTTCTTTTCTACTTACAGCTCAAAAGGAATATGACTCAACTCTCCAATCAACCAAGTAAACATTTTAAGCAAGAGCTGTTCACAGACTTACAAAATACGCTCGTCGCTATCTCTCCACAATTATCTACTCCTACTTATTCTTATACAATGACAGAGCAAATACTCATTTCACCTTTAGGTATAGCACCTTTCTTAATCTCATATATTAAAGATTTATATCAAAAAAGTTTCAATCAAACTACTACACAACTCAAAATGGCTTTACAAAGCAAATGATAATTTGAGAGGAGAATGTTAAGTGAGTAAAAACTCTTTTGATCATATCCCTGTTAAAGAAATTTCCGAGTTACTTGAAATAAGTACTCAAAAACTCCCTGAGCTTATTCGCCAAATCATGAAAACTTTTTACTCTCCTGAAGCAGCTAGTGAAATGGGTAAAGCAGTGGGAAGCTTATATAAAGAGTTAGTTCATGCAGGAATACCACAAGATATCGCTATTAAGATGGCCCATGACTATATGGTCTCACTAAAAGATTTAATTCAAACCTCCAGCTTTAGTAATAAAACCTTCTACGATGAATCATCTGAATAGATGGCCTATCAAGATGCAACTCGTTCAGCTAATTATTCGTAGCATTCAGCTTTTATGGCAACTATACCCTACTCTTTCACATAGCTACTTTCAGAGACGAAAAGCCGGTAAATTATTCCAAGATCAGCTCATAAAACATGGTATTTCACAAGAAGAAGCCAAACGCTTAGCACAAACCTATGTTACGTTCCTTCATCTATATCAGAAGTAAAGCTATCAATCTCTCTATGTTTCATATTTATCATCTATGAACATAGAGATTTTTTCATTTTATGAACCAAGGATTCTTCTAAAATAATCATACTTATTGATCTATCATTAATCTCATTTTAATTTTATATTAAGTTTAGTTAAATTTGTTGATTCCAGTAAACTTTTTTAGATACACTAAAGAAAAGAATATAAATAAACAAATTTTGTCTCTTTTGATATGATTTACTAAATAAGGAGGGAACAAATCATGTTCCTCAAATCTTATAAATCAGTCCTTACTTTTTCTCTATCACTATCCATGCTTCTATCTGGTTGTACTTCTGATGAATCATCTTCTAACCAAGAAACTAGCCCAAGCAAAAATTTAGTAGTTCCTTCAAAACAGATTTTTGTTGTTGCAGGTGACGTTTTAAAAGTGAAATGGAAAGACAAGGAAGAGACTGTTCATCTCTTATCAATTGACACACCTGATCTCGATCATCCACGATATGGTAAGGAGCCTTTTTCAGAAGAGGCTAAAACATTTACCGCAACCTTGATCAACTCCGCGAAAAAAGTAACTCTTGTCAAAGACCAGCAAAAACGTGACCAGCAAGGAAACCTCTTAGTGCATGTTTATGTCAACGGAAAAAGCATTGAAAAGGCTCTATTAGAAAATGGCTTAGCTCGAGTAGATACTCATACGGCATCAAGTAAAAAAATCATGAGTGAATTTCTGAACATTCAGGATAAATCTCGCGATAAAAAACTAGGAATCTGGTCCATTGCTAACTATGTACAGTCAGATGGATATCATCCAGAAGTCCAAGGAGAGTTTATTGCTTCTAAAAATAGTGATGTTTATCACAAAGTTACTTGTAGTGAAGCGAAGAGTATTCAAGATACTAATAAAATTTATTTCAAAACAGAAGAAGAGGCCAAAGCAAGTGGCCGCAAGCGAAGCAAATCACCTAGTTGTTGGCAATAATAGGATCTAAAATCACTTAGTATCATTAATTTGTTCGTAATTGAGAAAGTAAAGAGGAGGCTTTTATTATGTTCAAAAAGTTTCTCGCTAATTTAGGCCATGGTGGAGCGAAAGTAAATTTGGTTTTAAATAGAGATCAATTTAAGCTCGGTGAATTAGTTGACGGTGAAATTCATATTTATGGTGGAAATGTCGAGCAGCAAATTAATCATATTGAAGTTTCCCTAACCGTAGAATCTTATCACGATGAACATTTTTATACACATATCATCCAAAAAATCCCTTTTTCTTCATCCTTTGTCATTGAGTCACACGAACATAAAGTATTACCTTTCCAATTGACTTTACCTAAACATGGTTTGATCTCAGGAAACTTTGTCTCTTATTACTTTAAAACGCATCTGGATATCATGGGGGCAGTGGATCATAAAGATAAGGATTATATCTACATCCATCCTTCTTTTGAGTTACAAAACATTTTAAATGCCTTAGAACAACTGGGCTTTCGTGAAAAGCATGACTCCAGAAAACCCAAAAAATACGGCCAAGAGTTTGAACTATATCCTACTCATGTTTATCGTAATCAAATTGAAGAAATTGAATTTATTCCGATTTTACATGAAGATGGAATACAACTCATGTTCGAAGTAGATCTCTACTCTTTTGGTCATGAACGAGAATTAAAACGAGATCTCTTTATTGCTAACTCACTTCTACAAAATGTAAATGAGCTAATCTCCTATTTCCAACAAGTATTAAATGAAATGATTGGGCATAACTCTAAACTGGGGCATGGTATTTCATCAACGATTTCCTATGGACATCATTATCCAAATCATCATCCTTCACATCACAAAGGTTTGGGTGCTGCGGCTGGTGCGATAGGGGGATTTGCAGCAGGAATGTTAGGAGGTATGGCATTAGAGAAAATGCTAGATGACGATGAAAATGATAACGACTTTTTTGCAGGCGATAGTGACGATTCATTTGATGATTTTTTTGATGGAGATAATGAATAAATTACAAAAAGCGACTAACTATTTTGAGGTTAGTCGCTTTTTTCTCTTACAAATAAGGTTATATTGAAGCAAATACAATCAATTCAAAGGCAGCGAATTGTTTCACCAATTTTGTAATGTCTCTTAACAATGCCAGCCTATTTAGGCGTACTTTTTCATCATCTACCATCACCATGACATGATCGAAGAAAGAGTGAATTTGTGGTACTATTTGTGCAATTGATTGATACATAGCGAATGGATCTCTTTGTGTAGAAGCTTGCTTAAATCGCACTTGTGCTTCATCAAAAGCTTGCATCAAGTTATGCTCTGCTGGCTCTTGGAGACTTGAACGATCAAATGGATTGTCTCCTGCTTTAGCTGCGAGATTCGCTGTACGAGTAAATCCTTCTACCTCCAATTTAAAGGTTTCACGTTCTATTTGCTCCATTAATACTTGTGCTTTTCTGACTACTAAGCGAGGCTCCGCGATATCTGAAGCAAGGACAGCATCAATCACATCATAACGAATACCATGCTCTTGCATATAAGCTTTAAGACGCAAAGTAAAGAATTCCCAAATATTCGCTTCAACATCCATTCGAGGTAACTGAAGTAAGCCATCATCTTCAAGTCGATCCAATGCACACTGAATCAAGGCATCAAGAGGAATTCCAACCCACTTTTCCTGTAACAAGATTTGTACGATCCCTGCTGCTCTTCTCCGGAGTCCATATGGATCTTGCGAGCCGGTTGGCTGAATTCCTACACCAAAACTACCTACGATCGTATCCATTTTATCGGCTAAAGCAATGACCGTTCCAAGGCTACTTTGCGGAACTTTATCTGTTGCATGACGTGGCAAGTGGTGATCAAAAACAGCTTGAGCAACTAGTGGATCTTCTCCCAGATGCTCGGCATATACCTGCCCCATATACCCCTCAAGCTCCGAAAACTCACCAACCATCTGTGTAGCAAGGTCAAACTTACAAATTTCTGCTGCACGTTTAAGCTGAATCAACTGTGTCTCGTCCCAATTTAATCGCTTCCCTAATTGTAAGGCGAGTGATTCGATCCGACGTACACGCTCACTCATCGTTCCGAGCTCTTCTTGGAATACAATACGCTCTAACTTTTCAAGTGAAGTTGCTATTGGTGTTTTTAAATCTTCTTCAAAGAAAAAGCGAGCATCTTGGAGTCGAGCACGTAAGACTTTCTCATTTCCTTTCCGTACCCATTCAATGCCATGTTCATCCCCATTACGGACTGTCACAAAAAAAGGAAGCATTTGGCCATCCTTGGTTGTTACAGGGAAGTATCGTTGATGCTCTCTCATGGTAGTGATTAACACTTCTTTAGGCAAAGAAAGATATTCTTCTTGAAATGAACCGTATAATGCGGTGGGATATTCAACTAAAAATGTGACTTCTTCTAATAACGCTGGATCAATCGGAATAACCCAATGATGCTTCTCTTCGATGGTGTGTAGTTGATTGATGATTTGTTGCTGTCTTTCTTCTATATCTACAATCACATATTGTTTTCGTAGGGCTTCTACATATTCATCTGCTTTAGTAAGTGAAACTCTCTCTCCTAAAAAGCGATGTCCTTCGCTTACTCGACTTGCTGATACCCCAGCAAATTGTATAGGTACCACTTCTGTTCCAAATAAGCATACGATCCATCGTACTGGACGAATAAATCGCGTTTTATCCTGACCCCAACGCATCATTTTGGGAAAATGAATTCCACATATAATCTCAGAGAACCCTTGAGTTAATTCATCGACAGTTCGATTTCCAGGTAAGTGCTTTTGTGCAAATACATATACTTCACCTTTAAATTCTCTGAGATCCAGCTGATCTAAATCGACTCCTTGTTTTCTGGCAAACCCTACAGCTGCTTTACTCCACTCTCCGTCCTCTGTCTGGGCTATCCGCTTTGCAGGTCCACGTACTTCCTCATAGAAATCGGCTTGTCTTTCAGCCACTTCACGAACTAGAACTGTTAAACGGCGTGAAGTGGCATAGGTATCTATGGATGCGAAAGAAATACGGCGACTGGTTAACCATTCAGCTATTTTTTTCTTAAATTGTTCTATACCCAAATTGACAAATCGTGCTGGTATTTCCTCACACCCGATTTCTATTAGAAGGTCTTGGTGTTTCATTGTTTTCCCCCCTCCTTTTGCTTTAATAATGGAAATCCTAGCTTTTCCCTTTGCTCGATATACACCTTCGCACAACGGCGAGCCAAATGACGAACCCGACCAATATAACCTGTTCTTTCCGTTACACTGATCGCCCCACGTGCATCAAGTAAATTAAAAGTATGTGAGCATTTCAAAATATAATCATAAGCTGGGAAAACGAGCTGCTCATCTAATGCCCGCTCTGCTTCTTTTTCATAAGCCTCAAAAAGCTGAAATAATAGTGATACATCAGAAACTTCAAAGCTATATTTGGAGTGTTCATATTCCTGTTGTAAAAATATATCTCCAACAGTTACATCATCAATCCAAGTTAAGTCATAAACAGATTCTTTATCTTGGATATATAATGCCAATCGCTCCAAACCGTATGTTAATTCAACAGAAACTACATGAGTCTCTATTCCACCCACTTGTTGAAAATAAGTAAACTGGGTGATCTCCATTCCATCAACCCAAACCTCCCAACCTAGACCTGCTGCTCCGAACGTAGGATTTTCCCAATTATCCTCAACAAAACGGATATCATGCTCACGTGGATCAATTCCTAATGCTCGCAAACTACCAAGATAAACTTCTTGAATATTTGCAGGTGCTGGCTTTAAAACAACCTGAAATTGATGATGTTGATATAGTCGGTTTGGATTTTCACCATATCTCCCATCTGCAGGTCGACGAGATGGCTCTACATAAGCCACTTTCCATGGTTCAGGTCCTAATGATCGTAGAAAAGTCATTGGATTTAGTGTACCAGCCCCCTTTTCAACATCATACGGTTGTACAAGAGTACAACCTTGTTTTGACCAATATTTTTGCAGCTCAAGAATCATGCGTTGCAAATCCATACATGTCACCTCCGTATTGACATACAAAAAACCTCTCTCCTTATGACATTCCAATCACAGATTCGCTGTCATAGGGACGAGAGGTTGATTTCCCGCGGTTCCACCCTAATTGGTTAATGAAGTGAAAATACATTAACCCACTTAGATATATTACTATTACGCTCCAGACCGCCCTTCATTAGGACTGAGATCAGGCTCACACCCCCCCTGAATCGCTTTACACAGCTACCCTAATTACTCCTGTCTGTCATCGCGCCAACACAAATAGATATAGAAAGATATAACAAAGAAATAGTGATTTGTCAATAACTAGACTTCCCAGGACTTCCGTAGTTGTTTTAGTATTTCACGTGCCTTCCATTGAAGAGGCAAATACTCATCCATAAAAGATTGAACCACTTTTTGTAAAACCTCTTTAGTCTCGGGCTTAACTGTAATTTCGCCTAGTCTTCTTAAATCAATCACTTGTAAAATCGGCAAAATACGAGCAGTAGCAGGGGTTAACTGTATCGCTGTATGGTCAGTCATTCGACACTTTTCACATAAGAATCCACCTTGTTTGAGACTAAATAGAACAGGTGTCAAGGTAGAATGACAGTGTACACAGTGATGTAATACCGGCTGGTATCCTGCTATTTTCATCATTTTCAGCTCAAAAATTCGTGTCAAAATATCAGGGTCTGTACCTTTTTCTAATAAGTCAAAGGATTGATCTAGCAAACGATATATCACTGGTTGAGGTTCTTTCTCTTCGGTTAACTTATCCACTAATTCAAACCAATATGCTCCATATGCTGTAAGTAGTAAATCGGAACGAATCGAATGACGTGACTTAAGTATATCTGCTTGCGAAAGAGTTGGCATACCACTCCCTGCAAAGCAAACAAAAACAGCTTGTGTAAATGGCTCAGTAACAGCTCGAAATCGACTCTTCGCTTTTTTCGATCCACGAGCCATTACAGTAAACTTGCCCATATGCTCTGTAAATATCAGCACGATTTGATGGCTTTCCCCATAATCTTTCGCTCTTAAAACCATTCCTTCAAACTTATTTAACATATGAAGAAAACCTCTCCCTAATTCTCTTCCTTCTCTTCTTCCTCACTGATCGAAGTCTGATCTTTAGCAGTCAAAGCCTCTATATCCTTATATAATAAATATGCCTCAATATTACCTGTTATTTCAAAACATCCCCACAAAAAATTACGCAATTAGCCTCATCCCTTCCACATCATGTTTTCCGGTACAAGACTTAGGATGAGCGAATGGAAAGAGGAGTATAAGATGGAAAAATTGTCAATAAAAAAATGGACCAATTCTCTTGACAACAGCTTGAAAATACGTTCAAAACCTTTTATTGCTCTTCTTGATAGCCAAACTGACGTAATAGCATCTCTTCATTACGCCAATCTTTTTTGACTTTCACCCAGAGATCTAAAAAAATACGACTTCCAAGCAGTCTCTCCATTTCTTCTCTTGCTCTTTTCCCCACTTCTCTTAATAATGACCCTTTTTTTCCGATTAGTATTCCTTTTTGTGAAGATCTTTCTGTAAAGATGGTAGCTCGAATATCAATGAGATTTTTATTTTTTCGTTGAGACATTTCTTCAATAACGACTGCAACCGAGTGAGGGATTTCTTCTCTTGTTAACTCAAGTACTTTCTCTCGTATTAACTCAGCCACTATAAATCGTTCAGGGTGATCTGTCACTTGATCAGCAGGATAGTACTGAGGTCCAGCTGGTAATTCTCGTAAAATTAGATTAAGTAGTGTTGATGTGTTATTTCCTTGTAATGCTGAAATGGGTATCACTTCTTTAAAAGAGAATAATTTTCGATATTGATCAATGAGTGGTAATAAATCATCAGGATGAACTTGATCAATTTTATTCACAACTAAAAAGACAGGTGTCTTCACTTTTTGTAAATTCTCGATAATAAAGCGGTCCCCTGAACCGATCCCTTGACCTGCATCAACAAGAAAGAGAACCAAATCAACCTCTTCTAATGCATTTTGGGCAGTTTGAACAAGCAACTCTCCTAGCTTCGAATGAGGTTTATGGATTCCAGGTGTATCGAGAAATACAATCTGTCCACGCTCCTCTGTATATACTCCACGAACCTTATTACGAGTTGTTTGCGGCTTGTCTGACATGATCGCAATCTTTTGACCGACTAGATAGTTCATTAACGTAGATTTTCCTACATTTGGCCGTCCAATTAAAGCTACAAAACCTGAACGATACTTATCTTTCATCCATATCCTCCTTACGAAAGGAACCTGGTAATAATTCAGTCACTGTTGTCTCGGTTACTTCTCGATTAAGATTCGTCAGCCATACTTTCATATCAGGTTCACAAAACTCTGCAATTACTTGACGGCAAGCTCCACATGGTGATACTGGACCCGGTGTATCTGCAATAACGGCAAGTCCTTTAAATTTTGTATGCCCTTCTGAAACTGCTTTGAATATAGCAGTTCTTTCTGCACAATTTGTAAGTCCATAAGAAGCATTTTCTATATTACAACCCAAAAATACTGTACCATCTTCAGCTATTAGCGCAGCTCCAACTGGAAATTTGGAATAAGGTACATAAGCTTTTTTACGAGCTTCAAACGCTTTCTGAATCAGATCATTCATATTTTACTCTCCTTTTTACTATAACGTTATTCTCATTTGTACTTAGGTACGAAAAAGTAGTCTCCTACATGAATCGAACCCCAACAACTGCTACCACAATACCGATTAGCGCACCAAACAGAATGGCTTTACGATTGCTATCTACTCGAAAACGCAAGCCTAATAATAATGTCGTTAAAAAGTAAACCAGTAAAGTAATGATTAAATTACCAATCACTGCAACAATTAAGGTAGCGACACAAAAAGCAACCGAGGTAATCATACTCGGCTCTAAACTCGTCTTGCCCCTCCTATGAAGCCATGCTTTTAGCATCAATGTCAAAAAGAAGTCAAAAGCAATAATTGCTGCAAGTCCCATACTAGGTTTATGGGGAGAGTCAATCCAAAAACGGTGGAAAAGTTGATTTAAATACGGATAAAAAACACTAAGACCAACGATAACTGCTAAACCAGCTGTTAATAATACAGCACCAGCAGCAACATCTTTGGCGACTTTTGCTAGTGGATGATACTCTTTTGTAACCATATCAACAACCGCTTCAATAGCCGTATTAATTAGTTCAGCAAAGATAACCAAAATAATAGTGACAAATAGTACAAGTACCTCCGTTTTGCTTAGCGGGAGGTACAAACTAAATATTAATACGATCAGCGCCACCAAAAAGTGAATGCGCATATTTCGTTGTGTCACCACTGTATATTTTAAGCCTTCCAGAGCATATCGAAAACTTTTAATTACTTTTATCATCCACATCGCGGACTCCTACTACTTTAAGAGCAAAGACTCCTCTCCCCTTTTTATGTCGTGCATCTTATATATTTAGCCCTTTAAGTAGTAGATTTCCTCCTCTCCCCTATTCTTTATGCTCTCTAGTTAAACCAACTCCACTTAAAACCTCTTCTTGACGAGCAAACATTTCTTCCTCTTGTTCTTTAGTTTCATGATCATACCCTAATAGATGTAAAAAACCATGAACAGCCAAAAAGCTAATCTCCCGTGCTAAGGAATGTCCATATTCTTTAGCTTGCTCTTTGGCTTTCGGAAGGGAAATAACGATATCTCCTAAGGGTACAGTCTCTTCTTCATCTGTGATGATCCATTCCTCATCAGGTTCCCATAGTGGAAAAGAAAGAACATCTGTCGGACGATCTACTTGACGATGTTCTTTATTTATGTGTTGAATGGTCGCATTATCAACAATCATGATAGAAACATCAATAGGAGGTAATTCTTCCACTCTGGCTGCTTGCTCTAAAACAACGCGTATCCAAGAAACCGCTTTTTCCTCTTCTTTATTCAGATCTATATTTACTTGTAAATCCAACTGTATTTTCATCCATGTTTAACTCCTTTAACTACCGTGACCTCTTCTGGATATTCAATCCGTGAATGGAAAATCCCTTGTAAAGTTTCACAAACAGAGCGAGCAATCAAGTCTAGCTCTTTTAAAGTTAAATGACATTCGTCAAACTGTCCATCGTCTAATCGATCATGAATTATTTTTCGTACTAAATTCTCGATTCGCGCCGGAGTAGGTCGCGCTAATGATCGAACTGCAGCCTCCACACAATCACATATTCCAACAATCGCCGCTTCCTTAAACTGTGCTTTGGGTCCTGGATATCGATAATCTTCCTCTAATACTTGGGTCCCATGGCTCTCTTTTTGTGCCTTATGGTAAAAATATTTAATGAGTGTTGTACCATGATGCTGTGCAGCAATATCTTGAATCGGCTTAGGAATCTTATGTTGTTTTAACATTTCTACACCATCTCTCGCATGAGACACAATAATTGTCTTACTTAAATTTGGAGAGATTTTATCATGAGGATTTTGGCGATTAATCTGATTTTCGATAAAAAATTGAGGTCGCTTAATTTTTCCTACATCATGATAATAAGCTCCAACTCGAGCTAGCAGTCCATCAGCACCAATTGCTTCTGCTGCTGATTCAGACAAATTACCAACAATAATAGAATGATGGTAAGTTCCAGGCGTTTCAATTAATAGCTTACGTAACAATGGATGATTTGGATTTGCTAATTCCAGTAATCTTAAAGGTGATAAAATCCCAAACAACGATTCAAAAATAGGAAGGAAACCAATGGTAAGTACAGCTGAAAACAACCCATTGGTAATTCCAAAGCCTAAAGACATCAGTAAGATTCTCCAATCCATTTCTGAAGGATTCAAACAGAAAAATGCTAGAATAGGCACAACGCTGGTAAGTGAAGCAATAAGACCTGCCTGTAGAATAGAACTTCGTCTTTTAACACCTGCTAAAGAAAAAGCACTTGTTGCTCCGCTAATAAAAGCAACGAGAGCAAAGCGAAAATCAAATAGCATGTGGTTTTCGTTATTAAATAGAATCGATGCTGCTACACCTAAAATAAAGGCACCACCAAATGCTAATTCAACATTTAAAAGAAGGGTAGATAGCATAGTACCAAAGGCTACCGGAGCTAAATAACCCAAAGTACTCCATTTTAAGTCTTGGCCAATAGCGAGTACTTTCATACTAAGCAAGGTAAGTAACAAAACTAATACAAACATCAATAGCTTAGCAGGATCTTGATGCATATATGAATGGAAGCGACGAATGTAAAAGTAAAGTAAGGTTATCATTAATCCAATAATTAAGGCCAACCCCAGATATGGCCATGGATTATTCTTTTGCTTAATAAGTCCAAGCACTTGTAGCTTTCGGTACTGATCTTTGGTGATCTCTTCACCCACCGAAACCAAGATCTGCCCTTTACGAATCTGGACTACTTCTTGCTCATCACGAGCTACCTCACGCATTTTCTCTGTTTTCTTTTCATCATATACTTCATTAACTATAATACATTTACGTGCCAACTCCCGTACAATAAAACGTGCATTACTACTTAAGCTCGAAAGAGTTAGCCTTCTATCGACTAAATCTCTTTTATCTGCTAAGTTTTCTTGTTTAATTCCATCTGCAAGAATTTCATTTACAATATTTCTTGTCTCCAAGCGAAGGCTTTGTAATTCTTCTGGAGGTATTCGAACCAATTTTAAATAAAATTCTTGAGATAGGTCTTTAGAAATAGCATCTTTTAAGTTCGCAATTTTTTCTTCTTCTTTTAATGACTTATCTGCAATATTTCTACGTGCATCAGCAAAAATATTATCAATTAATTTGATCTGATTTTCTGTAATCTTTTCATCCTTATGATATTGTGGTTCGACTGCATTCGCTGCACGCTCTCTCGCTTCCTTGGTAGCCACTTCATCAATTTTTGTCACAGGAGATATGATTGTCTCCCTGCTGATCATTCCGACCTTTAAAGCATATTGCTTAGGCAGTACGTGGCTTAAAAGCAATAAATAGAACGCGACCCCAAAGATCGCGTAAATAACAAATGGAATATAACTTTTATATCGATAATATTGTATACCGAACCTACTAGGTAACGGTTCGTTTAAATCTTTCATGATTATCTGCTACTCTAACATGCTCCAACCTGTAAGTCGTAGCGTTATGTTTTGTGTAGCAGTCTGACACCTCCTGCTAGATTATGCATTGGTACTTTGTTCATATGCATCGATAATTTTTTGAACCAATGTATGACGCACTACATCTTCTTGCCCCAAGTAAACAAAACGAATTTCTGAAACCTCTTTAAGTATTCGTTCCGCTTCTTTTAGCCCTGACTGTTTTCCCTTAGGTAAGTCCACTTGAGTTACATCACCAGTGATAACCATCTTGGAGCCAAATCCTAGTCGAGTTAAAAACATTTTCATTTGTTCTTTGGTGGTATTTTGAGCTTCGTCTAAAATAACAAAAGCATCCTCCAAAGTACGACCTCTCATATAAGCAAGCGGCGCTACTTCAATCAATCCACGTTCCATCATCTTATTTACTTGTTCAACACCCAGCATAAAATACAGACTATCATACAATGGTCGCAAGTAAGGATCTACTTTCTCCTGTAAGTCTCCTGGCAAAAAGCCTAAGTTTTCTCCGGCTTCCACTGCAGGTCGTGTTAAAACAATCTTTTTAACACGGTGCATCTTTAATGCAGTAACCGCCAACACTACAGCAAGAAAAGTTTTCCCTGTTCCAGCAGGGCCAATCCCAAAAACAATATCTGATTTTTGAATTGCTGAGACATAATGGCGCTGTCCTAATGTTTTGATGCGAACTTTATTTCCTTTATAGCTTATACCTACTTCTTCATGATAAAGTTCACTTAGCTCATCTTCCAATCCTTGTTCAGCTAAACGTTGGGCATAAATCACATCACGCTCTGTCAATTGTACACCTTTGCGAATTAGCGACAACAATACGCGAAATAAATTATTCAGTGTTTCACATTCTTCTGGAGAACCTACAATCGTCAGTTCTTCTCCGCGTGTAAATATTTTCGCTGAAGTTTGTGCTTCGATCAGTTTTAAATAAGCATCATGAGGTCCAAATAAACTTAATGCTTCTTGTGTGTCTCGCAAACGGATCTTAACATTTCTCTCTTGTTCAGACAATATTCATTCTCCTTGTAAAATAGGTTGTGAAACAGCAATGTTTTCCAAGACATCAAAATGCATCTTCAAATAAACTTTACCATTGTCGACGCGCTGGTGCAAAACTTTTTCCTCTAATATTCTGCCATCTAGTCCTAATTTTAACCTCAGTTCTTCTCTAGCTCTTTGCTTCGCTAATTCAACAGCTTCAGCTAAGCTACGTCGATGCTTAATAAAGCGCATTTCGAGTCTTTCCTCATCAACTAAACCAAAAGGGAGTTTAATCCCTCCTAAGAAAAAAGAGCGAATCGTTTCGATTGTTTCATACTGATGAAATCGTGGTGCTCTCTGAAAGGGATTTCTTAAGGTTTTTGTTCCCACAAAAAAATGGGTAACTTGATCTCTTAAACCAGTATACTCTTTTTTCTGTTCTAATAAAGGTAAAGACACTTCAGAGTGATACCATACCTCTCCTATTACTTTACCCTTTGCGCCAATAAATTTTTCCGTCTCTGGCTGCTCAGGATCTCCATATTTTCCGGAAACTAATAACTGGCCTTTTTTTACAATATCATGGATCTCTACCATCGGCTTACCACGCTCTACACGCATGTCCACGATCATGGCATGTTTATTTGCAACTAAATCCACTGGTCCAGTTGACTTTACATCTTCATGATTACGTTCCACTTTTTTTTTCGTTACAATCGTAACAATAGCTCTTGTACCTTCCAATCGAAAGCCCACCCAAGCTGCTTGTGGGATCCGTTCTCTCAGTCTCTCTTGCAGCCTTTTATAACTGGGTAACCGATATTTTATTTGTCCTAAATAAATTCCTTCTTCTTTTAAAATCATTTGTACTTGTGGGATAGGTATCTCATTAGTACCCTCTATATCAATTTGCCAAATAAATGATGATAATGCGAATAAACATAATAAAAAGAAAATTGATCCGAAATAAAGCATTTTTCTTTTCCTTAACTTTTGTAGAAAAAAAGGAACACCTTTTTTCTCTAGGATTCGAAAGCGTACTCGATACTTGCGTAACAGAGGGACAATGCGAAAAAAGTCTGGTACCATCATCTTTAGCTCAATTTGATTCTTGTCCAACCAATAAATATCATCTACTTTTACCCCTACTTGCACAAGCTCATTTAACCAATTGGTTAACTCTTTACCTGTACAAGCTAATTTAATCGTTCCTTGAAATACTCTTGGCCATTCGATTTTTCTCTCCCCCTATTCCATATATATCAAATCAGTAATCGTTCCTTCAACCCATGCCATTTCAGCTGTCATCGACTTAATCTTTAATTTCTTACCGTTTATATTTAACTTTCCTTGATCTAAACGAAATTGTAATTTTTCTGAACTAAAAAAGAGAAGCCCTCGATGATTTTCAATTTGTAAAAACGATGACCCGATCATTTCAATGCGAGGGACTTCTTCAACCATATCTGGTGGTAAATCCAGCCATTTAGATAGCCGTTTTCGCATTTTTACATTTTTAAAAATTCCCATCATCTGTCCCTCCGTCCCTGTATAACAAATATGCACAAAGCATCTTGTTTATGAGACTGAAAATCGCAAATATATATCACCTTATATCACTCTATTTCGGAAAAATATTACAGCATTACTCTTATAATATAGTCTTAAAACTTCACAGAAGACCTATTCGAGATGCGGATATAGATTCATTGACAAAATAATGTATTCATTTTATAATCAGTTAATATTATCAGGTACTAATACTAAGTATTAAATATTATATAAAAGGGAGATTAGCATATGATTCCATCTCTGGCACGTATGACAGCAATTGGAACTTATGTTCCTAAGTCAACTCTTACAAATTACGACTTCGAAAAAATGATTGAAACTTCTGACGCATGGATTGTACAACGAACGGGAATTCGCGAACGAAGAGTGGCTGCTAAAGATGAATATACAAGTGATTTATGTATCGCGGCAATTAAAAACTTGTTAGAGCGTTATCCGGTCTCTATTGAAGATGTTGATTTTATTATCGTATCTACAACAACTCCCGACTTTCCTTTTCCAAGTGTAGCTTGCCAAATCCAAAAAGCCTTTGGAATTCAATCTACTGGAGCCATCGACATCTCCGCAGCCTGTGCAGGTTTTGTGTATGGACTTCAACTAGCCAATGCTTTAATTACATCAGGAATGAATCGTAAGATTTTAGTTTTAGGGAGTGAAGTATTATCCAAGGTCACAGATTACTCAGATCGATCCACATGTATTTTATTTGGCGATGGTGCTGGGGTTGCCTTGGTGGAAAAATGCGAGGAAGAATCCAGCTTTCTGTATGCAACTTCAGGAACAGATGGTAAAGGAGGCATTCATCTATATCGTACTGGTTTATCAAGTCAAATCGATACTACCACACTTTCTGGCAACACAAAAATAGTACAAAATGGTCGAGAAGTATTTAAGTTTGCTGTAAATACACTTACCAGAGAAGTACCTAAAATCATTCATCAAGCTGGATTTTCATTGGAACAATTGGATTGGTTTGTTCCACATAGTGCAAATCAACGGATTATCGATGCAGTTTGTGACCGGATTAACTTCCCGAAAGAAAAAACCTTGTTTAGTGGTGAATACTTTGGAAATACGTCTTCTGCGTCTATTCCCCTAGCACTCCAATTAGGGATGGATGCAGGGAAACTTAAGAAAGGAGATCTTATTTTACTTTCGGGATTTGGCGGTGGTCTCACCCATGCCCATTTACTTATGAAATGGACGGTATAATATCTATACCGTCCTTTTTATTTACAATAGATATATTTATTTCAGATCTTGCTGTGCTTGTGCAACCAATCTTTTCGTAATCTCTCCACCGACAGATCCGTTTCCACGTGAAGTGGTATCAGAACCTAATTTCACCCCAAATTCGGCTGCAATTTCTTCTTTAAATTGATTCAGAACTGCTGCTGCTCCTGGAACTAATAAACGGTTCGTATTTCGAGCCATAGCTTTTCCCTCCTCTACAAGCTAGTATGGAAAATCAATGCTAAACTATTTACCTCAATTCTTACCAATACGTGATATCATTTCTCAAATTTAAAAGTCATGTTCAACTGCTCCAATCAAATTTGCCTTTCTTCAACTTTATTGAAGACGTTTTACTTTTTTTATCACTTACTGATTTGTGAAACCCAGTCAAAAACGTTTCTCTAGACCCACAAGCCTTTTACCTGCTAAGCTAATTTTAAGAATGATGGTTGCTTAAGGAGAATGAAATGGAATCAAACTTCAAAAACTTAAATGAAAAAGCAGCTTGGTTAAGTATTGGAACTTATATTTTTCTATCTGCCGGAAAGCTCACAGTAGGCTATCTTACACATTCTAAAGCGCTTACTGCAGATGGGTTAAACAATACAACAGACATCTTTGCATCCATTGCTGTTTTGATTGGATTAAAATTTTCTAAAAAACCTGCTGACCATGACCATCCATATGGTCACCGCCGAGCAGAATCCATCGCCGCTTTGATTGCTTCTTTTATTATGATGTCAGTCGCTATTGAAGTATGTATCGGAGCTGGAAAAGCCATTTTTTATCAACAGACAGAAAAGCCCGACTGGATAGCTACTTGGATTTCTATCATCTGTGCTTTTATAATGTTTATTGTTTATCGTACCAACCTACAAATCGCTCGTAAAACCAATAGCCAAGCGGTTAAAGCGGCTGCAAAAGATAACCTTGCGGATGCACTCGTTAGCGTAGGAGCAGCAATTGGCATTGCCGGTTCACAATTTCAGTTACCTTGGCTCGACCCAGCCACAGCATTTCTCGTGGGAGGAATTATCGCAAAAACAGCTTGGGATATATTCTGCGAAGCTACCCATTTACTTACAGATGGGATTGAACACAATCTTCTGACAAAATTGAGTAAAGTAATAGCTGAAGTACATGGAGTTCGTAAAATCAAACGGATTAAAGGGCGTTTACATGGAGCAGAAATTTGGCTTGATGTGGATATTACCGTTGATCCTCAATTGAATGTGATCGATAGTCATCAGATCACTGAAGAAATTGAAAAAGAATTACAGAGTCGCTATGAAATGGTGCATGTGCAAATACATGTTGAGCCTGACGAGCATATAAACGAATCTAAGGATTAATTAATGAAATAAATTTACTTCTCTACCAAAAGACGTTTCTTTTTTACAGAATAATAATCTCTATAAAAAAGAAACGTCTTTTCATATCTATGAAAAACAGTCTCATTCAGGAAAATTAAATTCTATTAAACTCAAACTATAATAAAAAGCAGCGTAGAAATTACGCTGCTTAATTTAAATATTCTTGAACGAGGCGATTTACTAGTTTGCCATCTGCTTTTCCTTTTACTTTTGGCAAAATAGCTCCCATGACTTTACCCATGTCTTTTTTGGAAGAAACACCCATCTCTTGAATGACTGTCTGTACTATTGAGCGCAATTCTTCTTCTGATAATGGCTCTGGTAAATAAACAGACAGTATATCAATTTCAGCTTGCTCTTTATCAAATAAGTCTTTACGACCGGCTTTCTCATATTCAGCTTGCGAATCTTTACGTTGTTTTATTTCTTTTATAATGACTTCTAGCACTTCTTCATCTGATAAAGATTCTCTTTTATCAATCTCTACTTTTTTGATAGAAGCTCGAAGCATACGAATCGTAGTTACTTTTTGCTTCTCTTTATTTTTCATTGCCGTTTTCATATCTTGCTCGATTTGTTGTACCAGACTCACTGGTATCACACCTCACTAACGACGCTTTTTACGAGCTGCTTCTGCTTTTTTCTTCCGACGAACACTTGGTTTCTCATAGCGTTCACGCTTACGAATTTCAGACATGATACCTGACTTAGCACAAGAACGCTTGAAGCGACGTAACGCACTATCCAAGGATTCATTTTTACGAACGCGAGTTTCAGTCATGCATATCCCTCCCTCCATGGGTCAGCTAACCACTCGAACAAGCGGTGTAAAAACCCACACATTGAAGCAAGTAGTGGTCTGATCCCCAGAGTGAGGTGGTCAGCATCCACAACACCTTGCATACAATCTCTTGAAGCTTTGAGTAACCGTGTTAAAAATAGGACTTCCCTTCTCTAAGTGAAACTTCCACTTTTGTTCATAGGGCGCATATCCTCATTTTATATTATACAGAAATAGATTCCTCAATGTCAAAAATCAACCAGGTGGCCATGTTAACTGACGTCCGCCGATGATATGAAAGTGGATATGAAAGACGGTTTGTCCACCTTCTTCACCTATATTGTTTACTACTCGAAAACCTTTCTCATCGAGTCCTAATTGCTTAGCAATCTTTTTAATTCCTAGCAATATTTTACCTGCTAGAATTTCATCATTTTCTTCCAAATGAGTAAGAGAGGTAATATGTTTCTTTGGAATAACTAGAACATGTTCGGGTGCCACAGGATGAATATCTCGAAAAGCATATACGTAATCATCTTCATACACTTTGTTCGATGGAATTTTTCCTTCGATGATTTGGCAAAAAATACATTCGCTCATAGCTCAACCCTCCTTTTCTCATGCCTAATTATATCAAAGATAGGCAACAATCATAGAACATACACAACAAAAGCCTTGTAACATATAATGTATCACGATCTTAAAGGAGTGAAAATCCTTGGCTAAAGAAAAATCTATCGCAAGGGAGTCAAAGCTACGTAGAATGGTACGTCAGGTAGTTCGAGAAGAACTAGAAAGAATACAACATTCGCATTTTCAAGAACCCCCACCCTTTGTTCCACATCATTCCGAAGTCCCTAGACATCAGTATGAGCCCGAGATGAATCAGCGTCCACCTTGGGCTGTATTTGGTCCACCACAGCCTGCACCAACTAAACCATCCCAACGCTTACAAAAACAGAATAAAAATCAATCCACTTGGCAAGAGCCTTTTCATCCCGAATTTGAGGGATTTGATGCTCCCCCCTTTTATTCAAGACAACCCAAAAAATAATACCTGTCACGCGCCCTAAAAACTAAAGGGCGCATACTTGTCATTCTTGTCCTATACGTGCCATATAATAATTTTAAATAGGGGGGCATGTCATGGTCGAGATTCTAGGTAGCTTCACTCTTGGATTGATCGTGTTCTTATATGGTTTAAATCGAATGCGTACAGGTTTTGAAACTCTGGCAGGTAACCAATTAAAAGATATTTTGCTTCGCTTTACCAAAACTCCTTTTCGCGGATTTATTACTGGAACAATTACAACGGCTTTTCTACAAAGTAGTACGGCAGTAACTGTGCTCACGATTGGATTTGTTCATGCGGGACTCATTTCCTTTCCCCATTCAATCGGGATTATCTTAGGGACAAATATAGGGACAACGGTTACGACCCAAATACTAGCTCTGAAAATTGAGGACTTTGCCATTCCACTCATCATAACTGGAGTTATACTGCGTTTCTTACCATGGAAAATAATTCAACCGATTGGTCTAATTATTGCTGGATTTGGTTTTCTCTTTCTCGGCATCGATATATTCCAGTCTCTAATCGAGCCTCTTAAAGAACGTGGATGGATCGAATGGTTAGTCACAAGTAGTGGTCATCCGATTTGGACAGGAATTTTAGTGGGGAGCATTATCACAGCTTTGATCCATAGCAGTAGTGCAACGATTGCTATCACCATGGGCTTTTATGCTTCCAATTTGGTTACTCTTCCTTTCGCTCTCGCTGTTGTATTTGGAAGTAATATTGGAACTTGTGCTACCGGACTTATCGCTGCACTTCAAACCAACATTCATGCAAAAAGAGTCGCTGTTGCCCATTTCATTTTAAATGTTGCTGGTGTTGCCTTCTTTGCTCCATTTATACCGTTATATATAGACTGGATTCCCTATTTATCCGATCAACCTACAACCCAAATTGCACATGTACAAACTTTATTTAATATAATCTGTTCAATTATGGTATTGCCCTTTACCTCATCTTTTGCAAACATAGTAAAGCGAATCATTCCAGAACGAAAAAATATATGGAAATGGAGCGAGTTTCCTAAAAATACATAGGGAATCGGGTCAATTATTTAAAAAAGCTATACATCGCATTTTAACACGATACTAATCGGTTATCAGTAGGAACTAGTTCCCTTTTTACCTGTTACAATAGCAACCCCAGAACTAGTGCCAATTCGGGTAGCACCCACTTGAATCATTTGTTGTACTGTATTCAAGTCACGTACACCTCCAGAAGCTTTTACTCCCATCTCTTCGCCAACAGCTTGACGCATGAGTTCAACAGCATGTATAGTTGCACCACCTGCTAGAAATCCTGTAGATGTTTTAACAAAATGAGCTCCAGCTTCTTTGGATAACCTACTCGCTTGAACAATTTCTTCATCTGTAAGTAAACCGGTTTCTAAAATAACTTTAACGATATGACCTGATGCTGCTTCCACTACTGCAGCAATATCTCGTTTTACATCCTCTAAATTACCAGACTTTAAAGCTCCAATGTTGAGGACCATATCGATTTCAGTTGCACCATTTTGAACTGCTTTCTTTGTCTCAAACATTTTCACTTCTGTCAACGTTGCACCGAGTGGAAAACCTATAACCGTACATACTTTCACATCGGTTCCTTTCAAAAGTTCTGCCGCCTCTTGAACCCAATATGGATTAATACATACTGACGCAAAATGATGTGTTTTTGCTTCCTCACAAAGTTTAACAATTTGTTCTTTTGTAGCTTCAGGTTTTAGTAAAGTATGATCAATCATTGCAGCGATTTGGTTCATTTCTGTTTCTCCTTTCTCAAGACCTAAGGCTTGATACGCTAATTCCAATACGATTCGATTATTTTGATATCCATGATTCCAAAATAGTTCCCAAGCTATCTGAGGAGAATACCAACTCACTCCTTGAATTTCAGATAATTGTGGTGTTTCTTCTCCTTGGATAGCTTCTACTAGAAAGTATGAAACCTCTTTGTTGACTTTACCATACTCTGAATGATTATATGAATAATGTATCTTGTTTAATTTCTGGACTATTTTACCCGTAATTCCTGTTTCTTCTTGGATCTCTCGCAAAGCTGTTTGTGTATCGGTTTCGTCTGCCTCTTTCTTGCCTTTTGGTAGCGTATACTTACCAAAGCGATCCTTAATCAACAAAATCTCTGTTTGTTCTTTCCGCTTTCGAAAAACGACACCACCAGCTGAAATCTCTTTCACAAGTGACACCCTTTTCTTTATCTCTTATTTACACAGTTTACCTAAAAGCTAATTATATTATGATATCCATCTTTCTACAATGCCTAAGCAAATAGAACACTTACGATTGATAACAAGATTGCCTCAGTCTAGAAACAGTCCTACAATCAAAAAAGGCTTCTCTTTTGATACAGTGTATCAAAAGAGAAGCCTTTTTACATTTATTATTATCATTCATAATATGAGTCAAAATAATCACGATACAGCTTTTGCTGGACGCGGAACCTCATCAACAACTCTAACAAAAGTACCATGACAGTATTCTGAACCAGCTTGGTCTATACGAACTCGACAAACTTTTCCTACTAACTGTTCATTAGCTGCAAACACAACTTGTAAATAGTTATCCGAATATCCCATATAAAGTCCGCTATTTGGATCTTCCTTAAATGGACGTTCTGGAATAACTTCGACCACATCTCCAACAAATTTTTGGGCATATTTTAGTGTTAAGCGATTGGATAGTTCGATCATCCATTTAACACGTTCATGTTTTACTTCTTCAGGTACTTGATCTGTCATCCGAGCTGCTGGTGTACCTGTTCTTTTCGAATATGGAAAAACATGAAGCTGATACATATTTAACTCGTCAATAAATCGATAACCATTTTCGAATTGCTCATCGGTTTCTCCTGGGAAACCAACGATGACATCTGTTGTAATGGCTACATTCGGCATCGCTTCATGAAGTAACATAATTTTTTCATGATATTCCTCTACCGTATATTTTCGCCGCATTCGTTTTAATACAGCATTATCTCCGGCTTGGAGAGGAATGTGTAGATGGCGACACATTTTTTCTGAAGCATTTAGCACTTCGATAACGCGATGATCAATTTGACTTGCTTCAATTGAACTGATTCGAACACGTTTTAGCCCCTCTAGTTTATCTAAATCCCAAAGAAGATCAGCTAGCCGATAATTTTCAAAGTCTTCTCCATATCCTCCTGTATGAATTCCTGTTAATACGATCTCTTTGTAACCAGCTTCAACCAGTTGACGTGCTTGATCTAGCACACTTTCTGGTTTACGACTGCGAGAAAGTCCTTTAGCCCAAGGAATAATACAGAAGGTACAGAAGTTATTACAGCCTTCTTGAATCTTAAGGAAAGCTCGTGTTCGATCAGAAAATGCTGGTACATCAAGCTCTTCAAATTCGTGCTGCTTCATAATATTGGTGACAGCATGAATCGGCTGCCGCTCACGGCGAAACTGTTCTACGTACTCAATTAGTTTATCACGGCCAGATGTTCCGACAACGATATCTACACCTGGTATTGCCGCAACTTCTGCTGGCGAAGTTTGTGCATAACAACCGGTAACTGCAATAACTGCATCTGGATTGTGCCGAATCGCTCGGCGAATCACTTGTCTACTCTTTTTATCTCCGGTATTGGTTACCGTACAAGTATTGATTAAATAAACATCCGCTTCTTCTTCAAACTCAACACGAGTATACCCCGCATTTTTAAAGAGTTGCCACATGGCTTCTGTTTCATAGGCGTTTACCTTACAGCCTAATGTATGAAAAGCTACGCGATTCATTCTGTTTCACCTCCTAAGTCTTTTCGAGAAAATAAAATACAGGAAAGAGCCACGAGGGAAGCTGTTTCTGTTCTAAGAATCCTAGAACCTAGTGTAATCGGAATGGCTCCAACCGCTTTAGCCTCCTCGATTTCGTGTTCAGAAAATCCACCTTCTGGACCAATGACCAAAAGAATTCGCTTAGCTTCATGTGAAACGACATGCGAAAGAGGCACTCCGCCTTTTTCGTAAGCAATCAAAGCGAGCTCGGCTTTAGCAATCTCCTCAAGTAATTGCTTCCAGTTCATCGGTGCATATACTTGGGGTAGTTGACCACGATGAGATTGTTCTGCTGCTTCCTTTACAATCCGCTGCCAACGTTCCCACTTCTTCTGCCCTTTTTTCTCTTGCAGTTTAACAATTGTTCTTTCTGATGTAAAAGGGTAAAAAGAAACAGCCCCAATCTCTGTTCCTTTTTGTAAGATCATTTCAAGCTTATCTCCCTTTGGCAGTGACTGAGCAATGGCTACTTGTGTCATAGGCTCTCCCTGCGAAGGAGATGATCTGATTACTTGACAATAAATATATTGTGAATGGATCTCTATAATCTCTACCAAATAGTCGATTCCTTGACCATCACAACAAATAAATTGGTCACCGATCTGTGAGCGCATCACCGTTTTAATATGATGCACATCATCCCCTACAATTTGGATCTGATCTCCATTTATTTGTGTAGGTGAAATAAAATATCTTTGCATAAGACAGTCCTACCTAGTTTACCATTTTTTTGCGGCTATCGCTACCCAATCTTCTTGGTATTTAACTTCCAACACTTGAAGACCTACTTGTTCAATCGATTTTCGCACCAGTTCTTCCTTTTCCTTGATAATACCAGAACTAATAAAGATACCACCAGGAACAAGTACTCGAGGCAAATCGTATGTAAACTGCACAATAATTTCAGCTAAAATGTTTGCAACAACACAATCCGCTGTATGTGTTACACCTTGAAGCAAATTCCCTTGTTTTACACTAACCACCTGATCAACTTGATTTAAACAAACATTTTCCTTAGACTTTTCTACCGCAAGAGGATCTAAATCAAGGGCTAATACTTCTTTTGCCCCTAATTTTGCTGCTGCGATACTCAAAATTCCACTGCCACAACCTACATCGATAATCCGCCAGTTTGGAAAAAGATATTTCTCTAGCAGTTGTAGGCTCAACATGGTCGTTGGATGAGTTCCCGTTCCGAAAGCCATCCCAGGGTCTAACTCAATAATGTGTTCATCTAACAATACTGGCTCATATTCCTCCCATGTGGGTTTAATCACCAGCTTATCTGAAATACGTACTGGTTTATAATAGGCTTTCCACTTATCTGCCCAAGATTCTTCATCCACCATTCTCGTATGAACTATCGCTGGATCAGGGTCTAACCCAAACTGCTTTAACTGTTGTACTCGGTGTTGGATACGTGGAAGGAGCGATTCAAAATCTGTTTTCTCTGGAAAATAAGCTTTAATAACCACTCCATGTTCAGGATAATCTTCTTTCCTAAGTGCAATCAGTTCACCGAATCGATTCTCCCATTTTCGCCACAATACTTCAGGATCCTCAATGAGCGTACCATTCGCTCCTGATTCCTGTAGTATATGGCTTACAGCTTCGATAGCCTCATGACTTGTATGAACGCTAAGTTCAAGCCAATTCAAAATTTTTCCTCCTTCCAATAAAGAAAAACGGGCTAACGCCCGGACTTATAGACAAGCTTTTCATTCCCAGAATGGTTTTCCGCTTTAATCAGGTTAGGATTAGTCGCTTTTATAAACCACACTTCTGTATGACTAGTTGCTATCAGCCGCGAGCTAATTGCCCGTTCCTTTATTAAATCTGAGTCGCCAGATCATTATAACCATCTATTACTTTATTTATACCAGAAACTTTAATCTACTTTAAATGCTCGCCTCATTTTATCAAAAAAGCTATGGTTTTGCTCTTGAATATACTCTCCACATAAGCGGGAGAATTGTTTTAAGGCTTCACGCTGTTCCTCATTGAGTTGTGTTGGGGTAACTACACGTACTCTTACTCTTAGATCACCAACTACTCCCCGAGACTTAGGTATACCCTTGCCACGCAAACGGAATTCAGAGCCAGTTTGCGTTCCACTCGGAATTTTTAAATTTGCCTTTCCTTCCAAAGTTGGGACTACAACTTCTCCACCTAATGCTGCAATTCCAAAAGTAATCGGCAGTTCACAAATGATATCATGACCATCACGTGTAAAAATTTCATGTGGCTTCACAAACACATTAATAATTAAATCCCCTGGAGGTCCTCCATTTAAGCCTGCTTCACCTTCACCACGAAGACGTAATCGATCCCCATCATAAATACCTGGAGGAATTTTTACACTAATTTTACGTTTCTTCTTCACTTGACCTACTCCTGCACAAGTAGGACATTTATCTCTAATTACTTTTCCTTCTCCTTTACATGCAGGACATGTCCGTGAATGCTGAATTTTCCCCCAAGGTGTATTTTTGATATCTTCTACTTGTCCACGACCGTGACAAACATTACAAGTCTCTGCTCGACTACCTTGTTTAGCTCCACTTCCCATACATGTTGAACATGTTTCGGTCTTTGGAATTTGTAGCTCGATGGATGTACCAAAAACCGCTTCTTTAAAATCGATTTGAATTCGATACTCCAGATCAGCACCTTGCCTTGCGGCAAAAGGATTTCTCCGGGTACCTCCGAAAAACATATCAAATATATCTTCGATACCCCCAAAGCCTCCGCCACCAAAGCCTGAGCCATCAAAGCCTGTTCCAAAGCCTCCACTCGGATCTGTATGACCAAATTGATCATAGTGAGCTCTTTTTTGATCGTCACTTAATACTTCATAAGCTTCTTTAATCTCTTTAAATTTATCTTCGGCATCCGATTCTTTATTTACATCTGGATGATATTTACGTGCTAATTTTCTGTATGCCTTACGAATCTCATCAGCTGTAGCATTCCGATTAACCCCTAGCACTTCATAATAATCGCGTTTACTCACTAGATCACCTCCTCTTTCTCTCGCATCCAAGCAAAAAAAAGCCAAGCCAAGTCAAGGCGAACCCCGACATTGGCTTGACATTCTGTCGAGGAGACCTTACTCTCCCCCTTATTTTCTATCCTCTTTAATTTCTTCAAATTCTGCGTCTACTACCCGCTCT
Organism: Thermoflavimicrobium daqui; assembly: GCF_003313465.1. Classification (GTDB taxonomy): domain Bacteria; phylum Bacillota; class Bacilli; order Thermoactinomycetales; family Thermoactinomycetaceae; genus Thermoflavimicrobium; species Thermoflavimicrobium daqui. The sequence goes on along the minus strand of NZ_KZ845665.1, from coordinate 333,081 downwards.
CCGCTATCGTCAGATTTTCCTGTTCCTTGAGCTTGTGCTGCTTGTTGAGCTTGTTCATAAAGTTTAATGGATAATTGTTGTAATGACTGTTCCAGACTTTCCGTTTTTTGTTTAATTAATTCGTAGTCTTCGCCTTCCAATGCTTTTTGTAATTCTTCTTTGAGTTGATTAGTTTGCTCAATCTCAGATGCGCTTACTTTATCCTCAAGCTCTTTTACGGTCTTTTCAGTTGTAAAAATAAGTTGATCTGCTTTATTACGTACTTCCACTTGCTCTTGACGTTTTTGGTCTTCTTCTGCATTAAGCTCTGCTTCACGAACCATACGTTCAATTTCTTCTTCACTTAAACCGCTCGAAGACTGAATAGTAATATTTTGGCTTTTCCCTGTAGCATTATCTTTTGCAGATACATTAACAATCCCATTCACATCGATTTTAAACGTTACTTCAATTTGAGGAACACCTCGTGGTGCTGGTGGAATATCTCGTAATTGGAAGCGACCTAGTGTTTTATTATCTCTTGCCATGGGTCGCTCACCTTGTAGTACATGAATATCTACAACTGTTTGATTATCTGCAGCTGTTGAAAATACCTGTGACTTTTCTACGGGAATGGCTGTATTTCTCTCGATTAGTTTCGTAAATACACCACCCAATGTCTCGATTCCCAAAGATAATGGTGTTACATCGACAAGTACAACATCTTTTACATCTTTAGAGATCACTCCACCTTGAATAGCAGCACCCATTGATACAACTTCATCTGGATTAACACCTTTTGAAGGTTCCTTTCCAATCAGCTTTTTAATGGCTTCTTGGACAGCAGGGATCCGAGTTGAACCACCCACAAGAATTACTTTATCAATATCTTGGGGTTTTAGTCCAGCATCTTGTAAAGCTTGACGTGTTGGTCCCATTGTTCGCTCAATTAAGTTTGCACTTAACTCTTCAAATTTTGCACGAGTTAAATTCATTTCTAAGTGTTTAGGTACTCCATCGACTTGAGTTAAGAAGGGGAGAGAAATCGTTGTAGTTAATACGCCAGATAAATCTTTTTTCGCTTTTTCAGCTGCATCTTTCAGACGCTGTACAGCCATACTATCTTTACTTAAATCTACACCATTTTCTTTCTTAAACTCTGCCACCATATAGTCGATAATCACTTGGTCAAAATCATCTCCACCCAAATGATTATCTCCGCTCGTTGCCTGAACTTGGAAAAAGCCATCTTCCATTTCCATTATAGATACGTCAAACGTACCCCCACCTAAGTCAAAAACTAAAATGGTTTGTGATTCTTCCTTACCTAGTCCATAAGCAAGAGCAGCAGCAGTCGGTTCGTTTATAATTCTTAAAACTTCTAGTCCAGCAATTCTTCCTGCATCTTTAGTTGCTTGACGTTGGCTATCATTAAAGTATGCTGGAACAGTAATTACAGCTTGTGTTACTTCTTCACCTAAGTACGCTTCAGCATCTGCTTTGAGCTTTTGTAAAATCATTGCAGAAATTTCTTGGGGAGTATACTCTTTACCATCAATATTGACTTTATGATTGGTACCAATATATCTTTTAATCGAGCCAATCGTTTTATTTGGATTAGTAATCGATTGGCGCTTCGCAGCTTCTCCAACTAAACGTTCTCCTGTTTTGGAAAAACCAACAACAGATGGAGTAGTACGCCCACCTTCTGCGTTAGGAATAACCACAGCTTCTGATCCTTCCATAAATGCCACGCAAGAGTTAGTGGTCCCTAGGTCAATACCAATAATTTTACCCATTTAAAGTTCCCTCCTACATACACTCCAGCAAGTTGTATATTCAATGTTAATTTAATAAGATTACCCTAAATTAGTCGCTTATCGTTTTTGAATTCACTCTCTGAACAATAATTCAGGTGAGAATGAATTATTCCTTATGGTACGATTCGCTTCTTTCATCTAGGTGATACAAGGTAACTTGCCTGATTCATATAACATGTTTTAATGACTTACTTTTACCATACTTGGGCGAATGACACGCTCTTTATAGCGATAGCCAGCCTGTAACTCTTCAACTACCATCCCTTGTTCATACTGATCACTTTCGACCTGCATCACTGCATTGTGTTCATGTGGATTAAATGGTTTCCCTTCTGCTTCGATCAAGGTTAAACCTGCTTGTGAAAGTACCTGTAGAAATTGACGATAGACCATTTCTACACCTTGTTTTAACCCACTTGCATCATTTGTTTGATCAGCAGCATCCAAAGCTCTTTCAAAATTATCCAATACTGGTAACAAGGATTCTATTAGCGGTACAGATGCATATTTAAGTGCATCTTCTCGATCCTTCTTGGCTCGACGTCGGAAGTTTTCCAACTCTGCATGAGACGTAAGTAATTGCTCATGTTTTTCAGCTAGTTGCTGATTGATGTTATTCATTAATTGTTCATAGTCGAGTAATTGCTGCTTAAGACTATGAATCTCTTCCTCAAGCTCATTTATTTTATCTTCACTTGATTCTACAATCACTTCACTCTGAATTTCTTCATTACTTACTTCAATGTCTTCAGCCGTTTCAACTTCTTCTGATTCACTAAACGTCTCACTACCAAAAATAGGCTGGTTTCCAAATTCATGTCCTTGCTCATCAACTAGCTCATTCATACTAGCTAAATCCTTACTTTCATCCATAGTAGGAATCTTATTCATTTGCTCATTATGTACAGCTTCTGTCTGAACAAGCTCTTCTTGCTCAATCAGCTCTTCTTGCTCAATTGCATTTTTCGTTTGTAAGCTCTCAGAGTCCAACTTAATTCGCTTTCGCTTTCTTTTTTTTGTAGTCACACAAACCTCCTCCTGTTCTTATAAATTGTTTCCACCTTTTAAATTACAATTTTGTAAAAAAGAATCCTCATAGTCTAGTCTTTATTTTAGAACCAATTGTCTGTTTTCTAACATGATAACTTCGTCTAATAAGTACCTATTCATTACGCTTGATTGATTAGTCAAAAAGCTGTCCGATACTCCAAGAGTATCGTCTTATCACCTATTATATAATCACTTGATCTTTCACTTCTATATCATCATACATAAAATCTCATTCTTTGTAAGTATTCGTCCGAAAACTCTAATGTAAAATCTCCACAAGATTGATACCATTTACTCATCTTCATACATCGAGCTCAATTGTTGTGAAAAAAATTGAGTGAGAATATCAATTAAGCTAATTACTCTTTGATAATCCATTCGTGTAGGCCCTAAAACGCCAATCGTACCAACAGGTTCACCATTTATCATATATGATGTAGTAATTATACTGCAATGATTGACTTCCTCCATATGGATTTCATCCCCAATCCGTACATGTACACCATCTGTATTTGGCTCAAGTAATTGAATGAGTCGTTGATCCTCTTCCAAGAAATTTAATAACATCTTCATCTTTGCTACATCTTGAAATTCGGGTTGCTCCAACATGCGTGTAGTGCCACTAGTATAAATACGTTCTTCGTGGTGTATATGCAAGATTTGGTCGAGCAAGTCAAGTGTCTGCTCATAGTGATCCATATATCGTTTTAGTTCATTGGTAAGTTCTTGGTGAACTGTCGCCTTTAATTTAGATAGTGAAATTCCTTTCAGGCGGTGATTTAATAGATTAATCAATCTTTCGATCGTAGAAACAGAAACATCTTCTGGAAGTGTAATCCGATGTTGCTGAACATATCCACGATCCGTTACAGCAATAGAAACCGCTGAGCGATCAGATAGCGGTACAACTTGCAAGTGATTTAACCTATCTATAAAAACTCGAGGTCCTAAGCAAATGGTCATATAATTTGTTAATTGTGAGAGAATATTAGAGGTATGCTGAATTGCAAGTTCTACTCGATCAATATTTTGTGAAAACAGTTGCTGAAAAGACAAAAGATCGGACGACGTCCACTTTTGCGGCATAAGTAAGTGATCAACATAGAAACGATATCCCTTTTGCGAAGGAATTCGTCCGGCAGATGTATGCGGTTGTTCCAAATAGCCCATCTCTTCTAAGTCAGCCATCTCATTCCGCACAGTAGCTGCACTAAATCCTACGCCCTCTTTTTTAGAAACGGTGCGCGAACCAACCGGTTCAGCGGAAACAATATAATTATTAATGATCGCCCAGAGAATACGCTTTTGCCGCTCAGTTAACATCTGCCTCCCTCCTTGTTAGCACTCATTATATGCGAGTGCTAAAATACTATATTTAAATTATCAAACGGTTGTATTGATGTCAATGTTCATATAAGAAAAGAAGCAAATACTTCATTACCATATATTAATCCTTTATCTGTTAATTTAATTCGATCATGATTTCGAACCAGTAATCCAAGTTGTACGAAATGCTCAATGACTGATCCATATACTTCTTCTAACGATTTATGATATAAAGAATGGAAACGTGCACGACTTACTCCTTTTAACAAACGTAAGCCTAAGATCATAAAGTTTTCCATATCCTCACGCTCACTTACTTGATAACTTTCCTGCATTGGACGTTTTTGCTCTTGAAGCTTTCGGATATATTCTTTTACTCCTTTGATATTCGCATAACGAACCTTATGGATATATCCATGCGCACCTGTACCTAGTCCATAATACTCTTCATTTAACCAATAGACAGTGTTATGCTTACTCTCTTTTCCTGGCTTTGCAAAATTACTAACTTCATATTGTTCATAGCCTTCTTTATAAAGTTGGTTACGAATCAAATTATACATTTGTAACTCATCATCTTCTGAAGGTAGTGGCAATTGTTCTCGCTCATAAAGGTGATGAAACAAAGTCCCTTCTTCAATTTTCAAGCTATAACATGAAAAATGATCTGGAGCTAACTTTACTGCTTCGCTTAGTGTCTCTTTCATATCATCAACAGTTTGATCAGGCAAACCAAACATCAAATCTAATGATAAATTATCAAATCCTGCCTGTCTTGCCTGTTCTACACTTTGTTCGATTTCTCTTACTCCGTGAATCCGCCCGATTTTCTGAAGGAGGTCATGACGGAACGTTTGCGCACCAAAACTAATCCGGTTAATACCACCTGCTCGCATGACTTGAAGTAACTCCATTCCTGTTGTCCCTGGATTTGCTTCTACCGTAAATTCGAGTGTAGGTGAACGATGTGGAAAAAATTTCGCAATACTTGTAAGTAATCGTTCCATTTGCTTAGGGGAAAGCACTGTTGGTGTTCCTCCACCAATAAAAATCGTATCAATTTCTTTGGGTGGTACTTCTCTTGTAATTAACTCCATTTCTTGCTCTAATGCGGTTATATAATCATCGACTGGCTGCCCATCTACAACATAGGCTGTAAAATCACAGTAATGACATTTATTTGTACAAAAAGGAATGTGAATATAAACTGCTTTGGGTGCCAAGATAGTTCCCTCCATATTTGATAAAAGCCATGAACGAAAAACGTTCACGGCCTTCATTAATCCCATGTATATTAGATGGTTTACTTTTCATCATCGACTCGTAGAACTGCCATAAACGCTTCTTGAGGAACTTCAACACTACCTACGCTCTTCATCCGCTTTTTCCCTTCTTTTTGCTTCTCAAGAAGTTTACGCTTCCGGCTAATGTCCCCTCCATAACACTTGGCGAGAACGTTTTTGCGCATGGCTTTAATCGTTTCTCGGGCGACTACTTTATTTCCAATCGCTGCTTGCACTGGTATTTCAAACATTTGCCGTGGAATTAGTTTCTTTAGCTTTTCTACTAAAGCACGTCCTCGATAATATGCCCGATCCTTGTGAACAATAAAAGAAAGAGCATCAACAACTTCACCATTAAGTAAAATATCCATTTTTACCAAATTCGATGTTTTATAACCAATTAACTCGTAATCCAGTGAAGCATAACCTTTCGTACCCGATTTTAATAAGTCGAAGAAGTCATACACAATCTCTGCTAATGGTAGTTCATAAATTAAGTTGACACGATGAGTATCTAAATATTTCATATCGATATATTGACCACGTTTGCTCTGACAAAGCTCCATCACAGCTCCCACAAAATCATTAGGTACCATGATGCTTGCTCGTACATAAGGTTCTTCTACATGATCAATCTTTTGCTGTGGGGGCATTAATGTTGGATTTTCAATCTCCAGTACAGTTTCATCGGTTAAATATACCTTATATACAACACTAGGTGCCGTTGTGATAAGCGGAATACCAAATTCCCGTTCAATCCGCTCTTGGATAATTTCCATATGAAGCAGTCCTAAAAATCCACAGCGAAAACCAAAGCCTAGTGCCGAAGAGGTTTCAGCTTCATACGTAAGCGAAGCATCATTTAGCTCTAACTTTTCCAAGGCTTCTCTTAAATCATCATAATCCGATGAATCGACAGGATAGAGTCCGCAGAATACCATTGGAGTAGTCTTTCGATAACCAGGTAAAGGCTCGCTAGCAGGACGATCCGCATCTGTGATGGTATCACCTACTCGCGTATCTTTTACATTTTTAATACTTGCTACAATGAAGCCAACTTCCCCTACAGACAACTCATCTACTAAAACGGGATGAGGTGCATATGCGCCGACCTCAGTCACTTCAAATGTTTTGCCCGTGGACATCATTTTAATTTTCATACCTTTGCGAACGCTTCCTTCAACCACTCGCATATAAACGATAACGCCCTTATATGAATCATACAGGGAGTCAAAAATCAAAGCACGAAGGGGAGCATCAGGATCTCCAGTCGGTGCAGGAACCTTTTCTACCACTTGCTCTAATATTTCTTCAATCCCAATTCCAGCTTTAGCTGAAGCCAAGACAGCTTCACTAGCATCAAGCCCAATTACATCTTCAACCTCTTGCTTAACTCTTTCTGGCTCTGCACTGGGTAAGTCAATTTTATTAATAACCGGTAGAATCTCCAGCTCATTTTCCAAGGCAAGGTACACATTCGCAAGTGTCTGCGCTTCTACACCTTGCGCTGCATCGACCACCAACAAAGCACCCTCACAAGCCTGTAAGCTACGAGAAACTTCATAAGCAAAGTCTACATGACCGGGTGTATCAATCAAGTTTAAAATATATTCTTGACCATCTTTGGCCTTATATTTGAGCCGGACTGATTGCAATTTAATCGTAATCCCACGCTCTTTTTCCAGTTCCATTTTATCCAAAAATTGATCCGTCATTTCACGTTCTGTGAGTGCCCCAGTATACTCCAAGATCCGGTCCGCCAGAGTAGATTTACCGTGATCAATATGGGCAATGATTGAAAAATTACGGATCATCTTCTGTCTTTCGCGTTTATCCATCCGTTAAATTCCTCCCGAACAAAGCAAGACTGCATTGCTTAATTATAACAGGATGGAGGAGTCCCTTCAATCTACTTATAGAAAAAGCTATTTTATGAGCCAAAACAAAAAAGAGGGGCGAAAAATCCCCTCTTTTTTTTCCGCCAATCGGTTTAGAATCAACTTTTCTCTTAAAGTGGTAAAAGCTTTTTAAAAAATACCTATCCCTAATCGTAGACGATTTTTAGGGATAGGTATTTTTTACAATCCATATTTCACATCGATTAAATAAGAGATTACGCATCTTACCTTAGTAGTTGACCAGCCCATCGATCTTAAAATTATCGCTTATCATTTAAAGTATGCGGCAAAATTCCGCATAGATAATTAGAGCGTAGTTAATGTGGGCGGGAGTTTGGGTTTTATTTTATTATTTTACCTTTTACCCATTTGAATCCTTTTAGATATTTTCTACGATGCTTAAAAAGGATCTTCCACCAATTAGGACCTCGAAAAGGGGGACGAGGAGTGCACAACATTTAACCCACCGCCATTCAATATATTATTAATATTATTTGTTGTTAAACTAATTTTAATATATAACTCATATAAAAGTCAATATTTTCTAAAAAAATATTCCTAATTATTTGACTTTATATCAAAAGGGATGACCTTTTGGACTCTAGGTAACTTATCGATCATCCCCAGCTAACGATTCAATCATCCCATCCTATTTAATTTAATATCGATCCAAGAAAAACATCCATGATAAACCGGGTCGTCACCTTTAGCCCCGAACTAATCCCATCGCCAATTTGGGAGAGCCAGCTTTGCTTTTCAGTAGATACTTGCCTAATTGTATCAACTTTTTTTGGTTTTGACTCTACCTGCTTAATAGGGTTTGTTGTTTGTAAAACTTCTCCTAAAACAGCAATCTCCACCTTTCCATTAACAGGTGTCACTTGAATCGCCCGTGGTGCACCTTCTACTCCTCTCATCTTCTGCATATTTTTCTCAGCAACATTGATGCCCAAGACGACACCTAATATAAAAAAAGTTATCACGATCCCCACTTTAAATGACCAACTCATCTTGATACCTCGCCTATTCTCCTTTTGTTGATACCGGAGTAGCTTGCTGGATCTTTTCACCTAGCACTTGTGCCAATACTTCAATTGATCGAAAGGCTTCTTTAAAATCATTGTCAACTCCGCCTACTTCTACTAACATACTATTCGGTGAGAGGGATTGATTATACTCACCATTGTTTCCATTTGCTCTTTTTTTAGTAATAACTCCACGAGATAGTCCAGGATATAATTGATTAATTTTGATGTGCATCTCGCGAGCCAATTGCCGGTTTTTCTCAAAGTTTTTACTTGCTTCTCCTACCACAAAAGCTAATCGAGCATATGTTTTACCGTTAATATCAATCGTTGTTTGAGCACGCCGTCTCGAATCACGATGAATATCGATTAGATAATGAATATCGTTATACTTTTTCATCATACTAACTGCCAAACTGCGAGAATGACTATAAGCACCCACCCAGCCAGAGCGTGGTAGCTTGTCTGCTACTATCGCGCCTACACCCATGCGATTTAAATGATTTGCCATATGCTTTCCGACACGCATAATATTGGTTTTTACACTATTGGCACGATTTGGATTTTTCTCGTTGAGTTCGGGTAAATACGATTCCCAAAAGTGTGTATGATAAATGAATATTTGTTTTAAGCGTGGCCCTTCAATCGCATCTTCTTGTTGTTTTTGATCCCATTGTGCTTGATTGACTCCACGTATAATTTCTCTTTCAAGCTCTGGAGGCGGTGGAGATTCAATCGGTATGGAAGTATAGTCAACATCCGCACTAGCCAAGTCAATTTCAGCATCAAAAAGGGTAAACAAAGGCAATTCTCTACCTAAAAAAGTACGAGGATCTCGTGGATTAATACTTGCTATCACTTCAAAAAATAACTGTGTAAAAAGATTATCTTGTTTAGCTATGTTTTCTCCTTCACGTAAATAAGGAAGTACTTGTCCCATTAATAAAATCAATGTTTTCGTTTGTATATGTGTTGTAACTCTTCCTAAACTAGAAGAGCGAATCGTTGTCTTGGCTTGAAACATAGCAAAAGTTCCTACCATCGCAAACGTTAAAGCAGTACTAATCAGAAGGAACACAAATACCTTACGGATATGCGGCTTGGATAAATTAAAAATTGTAAATCCACGAACTCGATTCCGCATTGCCAGCCTCCTCTAGTAATCTTTAATCTTACCTTATGAGGAGTTTAAGAGAGTTAGAACATAAATAACAGAAAGAGTAGATAAGGCTTTATGACTTTCTATTCATATCCCTAATAGAAGTGATAGAGTAAATTAAAATATAAAAACAATTTGTGGTATCATTTTGAGTAATCATGAATATTTCGGAGGCTAACATATGAATCATTTACTAATCATTGATCTTGAATCAACTTGCTATGAAAGAAAGAGCGAACAACCTCCTCACTTTATTTCCGAAATTATTGAAGTAGGTGCTGTTATATTAGATATCGAGAGATTAAAAATCGTCAGGGAATATCAGCGTTTTGTAAAGCCGACTCGCTTTCCTATCTTAAGTGGTTTTTGTAAACAATTAACCAGCATCTCTCAAGAGCAAGTAGATCAAGGCCAAGATTTAAAAACCGTATGTAAAGAGTTAAATCAATTACAAAACGAAACTGTATCTATCTTTTGTTCTTGGGGCTATTATGATAAAAAACAGTTTGTTCATGCTTGTACTTCCTCTCAAGTCCCATATCCTTTTCAATCAGACCATTTTAGTTTAAAACATGAACATGCTTCCTTTTATCAACTTCGCCGGCCACTCGGAATGAAAGGGGCACTAATGCATCATGATCTTCCTCTGGACGGAACCCATCATCGAGGGATTGATGATGCAAGAAATATCGCAAAAATAGCGATTCGAATGATTCAAGAGGGATGGCAAGTTCCGATGAGTCTGACCCAAAAGTAAAAGCGAAAGAGGGATTAACACGATATATATCAACGATTAATCCTCAGATAATCTGTATATCATAAAAAAAGGGATGACTCGCAACCTCTTGATTCATCCCCATGTGAGTTTAATTCATCCCATTTCGACTGATGAGATCTATTTATCCATTAATGCAAATGAGTGGTTGCATTATCTAATGAAACAGATTCATGCAATGCACAATTTATTCCATTCGCCACTAACTTAGCCATATCTTCTATAAATGAATCCACCTCTTTAGGAGTTACAATTAAATTTTGTCCAAGTGGTTGTAATACTTCTTGAATCAATTGACGCTTCTCATTTTCATCGAGTCCTCCAATTAACCCCATCATATGACTACGCTCTTGGGCAGAGACAGTATGCTTGTTAAGCTCTTTTACTGTCGCACGATTAAAAGGGTCTAATGGATTGGAACGAACTCCTTGCATCTCTCTACTTAGATGGGCTAACAAAAAATTTATGGTATCTAAGGCAATCGTTGCTGCATCCACAACGGTTGGAATACCGACCGCAAGCACTGGCACACCTAGTGTTTCCTTAGTTAAAGCTTTACGCCTATTCCCTACTCCTGATCCCGGATTAATACCTGTATCGGCAATTTGGATGGTTGTATTTACACGAGATAAAGCACGAGAAGCAAGTGAGTCAAAAGCGATCACAAAGTCGGGCTCTGACTTTTCTACAACTCCTCGAACAATTTCACTCGTTTCAATTCCTGTAATTCCGAGCACTCCTGGAGAAAGTGCACTCACTGATCGATATCCATCAGATACTTCATCTGGAGCCAATTTAAATAAATGGCGTGTAACCATCGAGTGCTGGATCACTAGCGGCCCCAGTGCATCTGCTGTCACATTCCAGTTACCTAATCCTACAAGTAAACAAGAATCATTGGGGCGAATCCCTACTTCCTCCAGAAAACGAGAAAATTGATTCGCAAAATGCTGGGCAACACGGTGCTGTAAAAACGAGTCTTTAGAGCGAAGTGCAGGGATTTCCAATGTAAGATAAGTACCGGGTACCTTTCCCATTTCCTTGGCTCCTGTCTCATCATCAATCCAAATCCAACTTGTCGTAATTCCATCTTCCTGTGTCTCATCCATTCGTACACCAGGGATTTGACTTGCTTGACCATGACGCTTCTGTGCAATTTCATGTGCCTCACGTGCCAAATCAGTTCGAATTGAAAATGGACTTAAGTCAAGTGGCCCACGCTTGATATCTGAATTCAATTCCGTGCTACTCCTTCCATTTATATTGCTCATATTTTGACTTGAATTTAGGACATTTATTCGCTATGTTGGTATTATTGCTTTTTCTGGGGCTCCATGTTAAAATGAACCGTGTTGCACACATGGATACGTTTATCGAAGTGTAGGAGGTGAAATCATGGCAAACATTAAATCCGCAATTAAACGTGCAAAAACGAATGAAAAACGTCGCGCACACCGCGCTGCACAAAAATCCGCTATGCGTACGGCTGTGAAAAAATTCTTACAAGCAGTTGACAATCAAAATAAAGAGCAAGCGGCAGAATTACTTAAAGTAGCTAACCGTACTTTAGATAAAGCTGTTACTAAAGGTCTTATTCATAAAAATGCTGCTGCACGTAAAAAATCCCGTCTCACCAAAAAATTTCAAGCATTCAATGCTTAATAAAAAACGACCCACTTTTTATGGGTCGCTTTTATTTTTTCCTTGATAAAATATCATGACCAATAAATTGCATAATCTCCCGCTTTATCTCTTTAGCCGATAAATTTACTTTTAAAGGATAAGGTCCATGCTTCTAAAGAAAAATAAAACAGGACATACATATTCTACTGATCTTACATCCTTAATTGATAGAAAAACTTTTCCTTTCCTCCAAAATAAATGAACCAAAACTTTTTAACTCAAAGTTAGTTCATTTCGCCTCCACCACTAACTGGTAGATAACTTCCTGTTATGTAACTACTATCATCACTAGCATAAAAAGCTATCGCTTTAGCAATATCATCGGGTTGGGCAATTCGCCCAAGTGGAAGAAAACTCGCTTGTTGTTGTTTAAATTCTTTAGGTATAGAGGCTGTCGCATCAGTCTCTACCATACCGGGTGAAACAACATTTGCTGTAATACCTTGACTACCTAGCTCTTGGGCAATATATTTGACAAAACTATTGAGAGCTCCTTTTGATGTGCCATGTGCAATGAAATGGGGTCCTGGATGATTACTTAAGCCACTCGATACATAAATGAGCTTTCCATAACTTTGCTTCTTCATATAAGGCAATACAACTTTTGTAGATACAAAAGCTGCTTGCAATTCATCGTTCGTTTTTTGTATAAATTCATCCCATGTCATATCTTCAAATGACTTCTGAACAAAATTCATACCAGCATTGTGAACGAGAATATCTATCCTTCCATATGTTTTTACAGTCTGATCTACAAGATTGCTCATTTCTTCCCTATTTCTAGCATCAGCTTGAATCGCGATTGCTTCTCCACCCTTTTTCCGGATCAATTCCACTACATCTTCTGCTGCAGCTGCACTTCTAGCATAATTCACGACTACTTTTGCTCCGCGTTCAGCTAAAATCCTTGCTGTTGCAGCACCAATTCCTCTACTTGCGCCTGTTACGATCGCTATTTTTCCATTCATCCCTTTTCTCATTCCTTATTTTTTTATTCTTATTCCTATATTTAAGAAATTAATAAACATACGCGATCAAATATAAACTCATTAAGAGACCTTACTTTGATAATGATCTGGTTTATGGTTAGGAATCAAAAATGTAACCAGAAAACTTAAGACGGCTAATCCAGCTAATATAACAAATACTCCATGAAGTCCAATAGAGAGAACGGCTGGCGGTGCTTGTCCTCCTACATGACCGATATGTTGATTTAAGAATGTACCTAACAAAGCAACTCCCAATGTTTGTCCTAAAGTTCGAAGAAATGTATTGGAAGATGTAGCTACTCCGCGCAGATTCCAATCTACAGCAGATTGAACAACAATAGTAAAAGTCGTCATCGATAATCCAAATCCAAGTCCAATCACAAATATGATGAAAAGGATAACCCAACTAGGTGTTGATATACTTATCGTAGTCAAAGAAAAAGTCCCAACTGTAAGCAAAAAGACTCCCATAAGAGAAATAGGTTTAGGACCAAATCGGATCAATAAGCGACTACCGATCGTAGCTCCAATTGGCCATCCAATAGACATGGGCATCAAGATTAATCCTGAAAAAGTGGCTCCCTTTAGAAGAACACCTTGAATCCATAAAGGAAGATAGGCTGTTATCCCAATTAGAATACCACTCGCTAAAAAAGCGGTCAAATTAGCAACCAGCACCTCACGATAACGAAACAACTGAATGGGTATCATAGGCTCTGGGTGTCGTATCTGAATAAGAAAAAAGATTAAAAGAAATAGAACAGCAACAGCAAATAGTAAGTAGATTATGGTAGAGTTCCAAGCGAATTCATTTCCACCAGATAGAAGCGCATAAAGTAACGCTGTTGTCCCAATCGTAAAGGTTACTGCCCCACCGTAATCAATCTTTCGTTCTCGTTTTTCAATTTTTTCGATTAAGTTCTTCCCTATAATCCATATAGATATTAGTCCAAATGGAACATTAATAAAAAAGATCCAATGCCAGCTTACATAGTCTACAAAAAATCCGCCAACTAACGGACCAAAAATACCAGCTATTCCCCAAATAGAACTAAATAATCCTTGAACTTTCGCACGCTGTTCAAATGTGAAAATATCTCCGATAATAGTAAATGTGATCGGAACAACAGCTCCAGCTCCAATTCCTTGAAGGGCACGAAACCAGATAAGCTGCATCATACTTTGAGAAAGTCCACACAATATAGATCCTAGTAAAAATAGAGAAGTACCTACCATAAAAACTTTCTTTCTGCCAAATAGATCAGCTAATTTCCCAAAAATAGGGGTTGTAACTGCTGACGTTAGAAGGTATACAGCAAAAACCCAACTAATCAGCTCCATACCCCCTAACTTTTTTACAATAGTCGGCATTGCTGTACTAATAATGGTTCCTTCTATCGCAGACAGAAAAGTAGCGATAAGTAGAGCGGCTGTTATTTTACGTTGATAGGAATTCATTTCTCCCTTTCCTCCGATATGTTTGATTAAAAATAACTTAAGTGAATTAAGTGCTGAAGTATGTCCTAGAAAAGTATATTATCTGAGCTCTCGTTTGCTCTTTTCTAATGTTTCCTCCCCCTTAGAGGTTATACAAGCACGAGTTAACTGCTTGTCCATCGCTTTCTGCTACTTTAAGTTCCATTTGTAGAAGTTTGCGTCTTGTAAGAGGGCATTTGAAGCAATGCATACTAGTTCAAGGAATCATCATCTAGGCTTTAATCGAATGATGCAACACACTCAATATACTAGCTATATTAGATAATTAATCAATTAATATATTGATTAATTATCTAAAGGAGAAGAAAACAAAAGCATTGCTTTACACGTTCCAATGTCTTTTGTTTCTTGATCATTTAAATATAGCCATTCTACAAGTATAACGAAGATCACTATTAAAATGAACAAGACTTTTCTATAGATAGGTTCGTTTTAGAAAAGTCTTGTTCATCCCATATAATATTCATTTACAATTGTATGATTCCCATTGCTTGTCGCATTTTACTTAACGTTTCATTGGCTACTTGATTGGCTTTTTCAGCACCATCTTTAAGCACTTCTTCCACATAGCCCGAATGACGAATTTCTTGGAATCGCTCTTGAATTGGACGCAAATAATCAATCGTCACTTCAATTAAGTCTTTCTTAAACTGGCCATAGCCTAGTCCTTCATACTTGCGCTCTAATTCACGAATCGATATACCACTAAAAGTACTATAGATTGTTAGCAAATTACTTACACCAGGTTTGGTTTCCAGATCATAACGCACTTGATTTTCGGAGTCTGTGACTGCACGCTTTAATTTCTTCTCAATTAATTTGGGGTCATCTAAAAGAGCAATACTATTCCATTTACTCTCTGCACTCTTACTCATCTTTTTTGTAGGCTCATCTAAAGCCATAATTTTGGCACCTACTTTTGGTACTAAAATTTCTGGTAAAGTAAATACTTCACCATAGTCTCGGTTGAAGCGTTCTGCGATATCACGTGTTAGCTCAATATGTTGTCTTTGATCTTCCCCAACAGGTACCTTTTCTGCTTGATACAATAAGATATCAGCAGCTTGCAGTATAGGATAAGTAAATAGCCCTACTCCGGCTGATTCTGCCGATCCTTTACTCTTTTCTTTAAACTGTACCATCCGACTTAATTCACCTACACGGGAAATACATTGTAATAACCATGCTGCTTCAGTGTGAGCGGGAACTTGAGATTGTACAAATAAAGTTGCCTTCTTCGGATCTAACCCAATCGCTAAATAAATTGCAGCTACATCAAGTGTTTTCTCCTTTAATTCTTGTGGGTCACGCGGGATCGTAAGGGCATGCATATTCACTACACAATAGTAACAATCTGTCTCATTTTGTAAATCGACATATTGTTTAAGTGCACCAAGGTAATTACCTAAATGAATAATCCCAGTCGGTTGTGCTCCAGAAAATACACGTACCATCTATATTCCTCCTTCAATAACACTTTTTCTTCATATAAAAAACTCGTCCCCAAAAAAGGGACGAGTCAACTTACTCGCGGTACCACCCTCGTTCATCTGTATAAATCAGATGCACTCATGGCTAACGGGCCATTCACCGGCTATTCCTAATAAGAAAAACTCTTCTGTTCAGAACGCAGCTCCAAAGTCCATTCACATAAGTTGCTGATTGGCTTGCACCTTCCGCCAATTCTCTGAAACAGCTACCCTATGCTACTCTTCTTTTTCATCACTTTGATATATACTTAATCTGGGTAAATTACCTAGCTTATATACTTCCTATTTTTTTACTCAGCGCTGAGAGTTTATGTATAATAATACTTTAGGAAGTAAAAATAGATTATATCTATTATTTTCATTTAATTGTTTGCTTCTGTCAAGTATCTTGTTACAGCACTATCAACACATCATAAGTGTTACGATATATAATAAGGAGGCATCGAAGATGGGTACTTTTCCAATTAATCTACATGTCATTATACCTATCGTCATCTTAACCATGGCTGTTACTGTTTTTGTATTTCGTTTACGAGCTACAAAAAAACCTACCTCTGCTAAGAAAATCCTTATGCCACCACTTGGAATGAGTACAGGCTTTTTAATGTTTCTTTATCCACCTACTCACATCCCAATTTGGTGGGCTTGCCTTGCTTTTCTAGCAGGTATTCTCTTTTTATCACTTCCGTTGATCAAAACATCTCAATTAGAAATCAAAAACAATCAAGTTTATTTGAAGCATTCTCGTGCTTTTGTTTTAGTATTGGTTGCTTTACTTATCTTACGCTTTACATTACATGGTTATATTGAGCAACATATTAGTATCTTTCAAACAGCCGGTATATTCTTCGTCTTAGCTTTTGGAATGATCCTTCCTTGGCGCTTAGCCATGTACTATCAATATAAAAAGCTAATGCAACAGGTTCAGACCTGTTCAACGTCTATACCATCTCCATAAAAAAGGCAAGTCACCGTTGACTTGTCTTTTTTATGGTTAATCATTTAAAACAATCCCTTATAAAAAACAAAATAAAAATGGATCAAAAGTTAGTAAAGAAGGGTAACGAAATTTATACAACCATTATATATAAGAAATCGAGTATACTTGAATTATGGGTTAAACTCCCATCATCTTAACTATCTGTGGGATGGGTGATCCAATTCGATCTCTATCTTGTTTTCTGAAATAACTTCAATTCCGTGTCGCCGAAAAAGAGCAGCAGTGACTCCCATTCCAGGTTGCTTTTTTCCTTGAAATGTACCATCGTAGATATAGTGACTACCACAAGAAGGACTCGATTCTTTAAGTATGGCTTGTTTTGCATCCATCGTTTTAGCAATGGCTAACGCTTCGTATGCTCCATGAATAAACTGTTTAGTTACATCATTACCTTGATTATCAATGACACGTGCTTTGCCGTCTAATACATCTTCTCCATTGCCACCTATGATCTCGGCAGGATTTCGTGGTGTTGATAATCCACCTAGCTGTTCTGGGCAGATGGGAATTGCTTCACCTCTTGTTACCAATTGTTGTATCTCTTTTACTAAACAATGCTTCTGATCATATCGACAGTGTATCCCAGTAAAACAAGCACTTACAACCTTACGATTCATCATTTCAGCCTCCTTTTATCTAATATGTAAAATTTTACGAAAATAATTAAATACTACTAGTTCATCGCTTATCTTGTTAAAATATATGATAGCTTTTTTTCATGCTAGGTGCATGTGATTCTTATAAGGAGTGTGTTTTCAGTGTCTGAAAAAATAGTTGTGGTGGGTGGAGGACTAGCAGGCCTGTCTGCAGCAGCTCGACTCGCGCACAATGGCTATCAAGTAACTCTATTAGAAAAGTCACCGAAGCTCGGCGGTCGAGCTATTACCATTCCTATGAAAGGATTTAATTTTAACTTTGGTGCGCATGCTATTTATGCCCGTGATATTTCTATATTATCTCGCTTAGAAAATGAGATTAACCTCAATGTTGATTGGAAAAACTTTTCTCCGTCTAAAGCTTTTTATGATATGGGTACGTTTACAACTCCAATGCCCACTACTTTAGAAGGAATGTATAAAACAAAGATTCTAGATGGAAGCAATAAAATTCGTTTCGGAATTGAAGTCATGAAAACTTTGGCCAATCTTGAACGTGGCGAAGAAGGTACACCCATTGGAAAATATCTCGACAAAGAGCCAGCTCAAGTCAAAGATATGTTTTTAACCTTAGCTTCATCCAATTTCTTTTCCAATGAACCAGAGAAAATTCCATCTCCATTATTTTTCCATTACTATAAACGCTTCTTTGGCAATATGGCAATGGGATCACATCGTAAAAGAGCTGTCTCTTATATTGGTGGTGGTTGGCAAGCTATCGTGGAAGCCTTTGCCAAAATAATTGAAAAAAATGGTGGACAAATTATACCAAAAGAAAAAGTTACTCGAGTTATCACGGAGGGAAACCGAGTAACTGCTATCCATGGAAAAGAAAATGTCTATGAAGCTGATCACTTTATTTTCTGTGTTCCACCCAAAGAATGTTACAATCTATTTAATGAAACACCATATCAGCATATTTTCGAAGAATTTACCAAGTACTCACCAACCATTGTGGTTGTATATGATATTGGTTTAAAAGAAAAAATTCGCAGTCCATTCACTTATGTTTATCAAAAAGGTGAACGTGTATTTATTACAGATATCTCTTATTATGATCCTACTTGTATTCCTGAAGGAGGCCAATTGTTACAAGCCATTGCTTATCTCAATGATGATGAAATCGCTGAAAATAAAGCTGATGAAAAAGTAGCTACCATTGAAACAGTATATGACAAGCACTTTCCAGGTTGGCGTGAGCAGCTTGTAGCTAAACGCTTATCCAAAAAAGCTATTGTTCAAGAAATCAAATGTATTAATGATCAACGTCTAATGCCAACTAAGTTTTATAGCTTATCCAATGCTCACTTTGCAGGGGATTGGTGTCAAGGGGAAGGTCAATTATCCGAGTTATCTTTTACATCCGCTTATCAAGTAACCAGTCACATCATGAAAAAAAATACAACTCAAGAGCATAACTAGATCAAAAAAGTCCCTTGTTATTTTCAAAAGCAAGGGACTTTTAGTTCATAGACAAAATTTTCTTGTATAGGATTTTTTCCTTTTCGTTTCCACTCTCATTCAAATCTTAATAGCTTAGAATATCTTATCGTATTAACTTACCAAAGCTACATAAATCGCTCCGATTGAACTCATAATGAGCACAACAATAGTAAATAAAATGGCAAATGTCATTTTTTCTTGTGCATACTCTCTGATCGTTTCCGCAGAGCTTTGATCCATCCGCCGAATATGAAACCGTAAATTCATATTACCGATATAAATCAATAAAATCCATGCAATAATAAAATACCATATAGGAATTCCGCTAATAAAAGGTGTTTGCTTTCCACGAAATAGTGCTTGAATGAACAAAACTAAGCCAACTGTAATCGGTAAAATCATACTAGGTGCAAAAAACTTTAACCAAGCATTTCCTAACTTATCTCGTTCGTATTTTTCTATCTCTCTCATTCCTGGAAAGATGGTTAAAAATAAATAAGGTCGTTTAGTAAAATAACGAATCACAGCTGATAAAATCAAAAAACCACCCAATACCAAAAATACAATAAGACTACTTACTCCACTAAAAACTAATACTAAAAACAGTATAGTGTATACCAAAAAAATGATATTCTGATAAATCCACTGCTTTTTCCTTAGCTCTTTTAGCAAACTGGCTTCCATAACTATCCTCTTCCTTTATCTATCGTTTGAATGTCCAATATCCTAGTTAAAAACGTTTCCATTATCGTGATTCATTCACTTGTAAAAAGAGACGTTCCACTGCTAAAGCCTTCTCCACTTTACCTGACTTTATATCTTGATCTGCTTGAAGTGCTTTCATTAAAAAAAGACGAAGTTGCTCCTCTGTATAAATGCCTCCTTGTTTTAATGCTAGTTTAACAGGATAGGGATGCACTTTTAAATGGGCTGCTATTTCCTTCTCACTTTTACCCTGCCTTGCTAAAACTTGAGTCTGAAGCATCAAACGAAATTGGCGAATAATCAAAGATAAGATACGAATAGGTTCTTCCCGCTGATATAATAAATCATACCATATACGAAGTGCTTCATCGATTTTCTGCTTACTTACACAGTCTGTCAGCTTAAATACATCTTGCTCCAAAGTACGCGGTACTAGCATGGACACTATATCCGAAGTGATTTGACCACCCTTACCTACATAAGTAGCTAACTTTACACATTCTTGGTTAATTAACCTCAGATCATTACCTAATAAATAAAGTAAAGAACGTAAAGCAGACTCTTCAAAAGTGATACCTAATTGCTTTTCTCTTTTCCGTACCCATTCCCACTGTTCTTTCTCAGTTAAGCGGGAAAAGACTACGACTCTCGCTTTTTTCTCTAACTCCTTAACTATTTTTTTACGTTTATCAATCTTTCCAGTAGGAACAGTTAAAATCACGATATTTCCAGGTAAAGGGTCTTTTAAATAATCCAGTAGTGATTCAGGTTGATGTTCCACCTCATTACGCTTCTTACTTCCTGTTAGAAAGGTTGCATTTTTGCCAACAATCACCCGGATATCCCCAAAAAAAGGAGGGGTTTCAGCTTCTTGAACCAAGGATTGAATAGGAACTTCATCTAAATCTAAAATAACCTTATTCCAAGCATCCCCTTCTTCATCGATCAATTGCTTGATCATCCACTCACATGTTTCCTCAATTAAAAAAGTTTCTTCACCATAAAAAAAGTACACAGGTTGTAGTTGCTTTTTTTTAATTTCTTGAAGGAGTTGCCTATCCATACTTTCACCTCGCTTCTAGTTTACCGATTCTTTTCACATAGTTCCATATCATTATTTAGCCAATCATTTTTTAATGTACCGTTTCAATTTGGTAATACATAGGTGAAAACACAATTGTAACTGCACCATGCTGATCTGTTCTCCAAATTCTTATTTTTCTCTCACGTAGACGTTGTAACACCTTCGGCGATGGATGACCATATCGATTATCTCTTCCTACCGAAATAATCGCATCCTTGGGTGATAATTGTTTAAGCCAAGCTTGGGTCGTCGAAGTATCACTTCCATGATGAGCTACTTTTAGAATGGGAACAGTAGGTAAATTATAGTGAGACAAAATTCGCTGTTCAGCCTGCTTTTCAATATCCCCAGTCATCATGATCTGATGCTGATAAATAGACATTAAGAAAACGACAGAATCGTTATTTGTCTCCCTTTGATCTCCCAATAAATCTTGCTGATCAGGATGTAAGAAATACCAGCTTATTCCTTTTTCTACCTCCCATTTACTTCCAAGAGGTGCAATATAAATAGGAATATCTTTTTGTCTTAAGAGATTGATTAGCTTTTGTTCCATGCCTACTTTTGGAGGATGGGGGTTACGAATCACCTTTTTCACAGGGAAGCGGTTAACGATCGAGGTCACTCCACCAATGTGGTCCCCATCACCATGTGTAAGAACAAGCAGATCAATCTGCTTGATTCCACGATATTTCAAAAATGGAACGACGACTTGTTTACCCATATCCATTTCTTTCCGCCTACGTTGCCAATCTTCTGTCTTTCGGTCCGTTTTCCCTCCACCATCTACTACAATTACCTTTCCTTTTGCTGTCTCTAAAACCATTGTATCCCCTTGTCCTACATCTAAGAAAGTCATCCGTGTTTTACGTAGCCATGCAGGTGAGTAATATGCATAGATAAGAAGAAGGACCAAACTAATACTTGCGATTATTTGATGTCGGCGACGAAAAAATAAGTCTCCTACCCAAGCAATCCAAAGATATACTACCATTCCACTATATAATAAAATCCATATCCATGAAGGTGGTGTCCAAGTTAATTTCGTCCATGTCCATTCACTTAACCCGTTTATCATCCATGTTGATATACCTAACATCCCTGAAACGATTTGTGCGAAAATCCAACCTAGCCCTTCGCTAACTACACTAAACACCATACTTAGCATCGTTAAGGGTATCACCAAACTCAGTACTGGTACTAGTAGCAAATTAGCCAAAAATGAGATGAAGGAGAATTCAGAAAAGTAATAGATAATCAAAGGAAAAGAAGCTACTTGTGCAATCAATGTCACAGCTAATGCTTGACTAAGCCACTTCGGTAGCCCTGTTAGTTTGTCTGTTAAAGGCTCTACCCCAATGATTAATGCAGCTGTAATAATATAAGTCAATTGAAAGCCAACTTCAAATACTTGATAAGGATTCCAAATACACTGAATAATCAATGCGAATGATAAAAATGATAGAACATCTCGTGTATAGCGTAAAATGATCGCAAGCAATACCAATCCTGCCATAATCGCTGCACGTAAAACCGGTGCCCCTGCTCCTGTTAATATCACATATAATGGTAAAATTCCCAGGATAACTCCAGCTGCTTTCTCCCTAGTAAGCCCAATCCCTTTTAATATGATATATAAACTTGTGACAATGATACCTATATGTAAACCAGAAATAGATAGTATATGAGTAAGACCTAAGGTAGCATATTGTTCTTCTAATACAGGATCAACTCGCTGTCTTTCTCCTAAAAGCATTCCACGCAATAATCCTGCATGTGACTCAGGATAAAGTAGATCAATTTGTTGTGCTAGCTTATAACGAACTTGATCCAACCATCTCCATAGATCCCACTGTGATGAAGGGATCATTTGAGTCTCTTCTGTAAAACTTCCAATTCCAGTCCAATGAATAAATTGTCGATGTAAATAAATGGAGTAATCAAACCCTCCCGGGTTACGTACCGAAATGGGTTTAGTCATCTGTAGGGGCAGTCGGATCTGTGATGATCGTTTTAATAAATGTGATTTCTTCCAAGCTAACTTACTTCTGAGATAAAGGGTTACCTTTATTTTTTCGTCGGGAATCATCCAAACTTTTTGCTGATAAATAAGTCTCCTAACCTTCATTTCCAATAAGATTCGATCCCCATCAATCACAGGATCATTGATGATTTTTCCTGTGACCATGGCCCAAATGGGCATTTTAGATAAAAAGATGGAATCAAAAGAGGATTGATTTTTGGCCTCTACATAGCCAAGGCGACTGGCTCCAATAAAGATTCCACAAAAAAGAAGTAGTAATAGAAGCCCTTTATTTTGATATAAATACTGCCATATTCCCACTAGCAAGACAATGATACAAATACCCATATATATCCAGATATGTTTTCCTACCATATCTGCTAACACAATCCCAGATAGAATACCACCTGCTATCCAAACAAGCGGACGATGCATTTTGTTCTTCACACCTTTTTCCAATACTAGATTATCTTTACTACACTTCCCGTGAAGCTCATGATTTTCCTTCCTATTTCGACAAATTCTATTTTAAACTGTCAAATATATATCTTTTGTATATCTATGAAATGTATTATATTTATGGTATTGTAATTTTGTGCTCTCGAACTCATATCAGTACATTGTAAAATCTCAAAAAATGGGGACAAGTCATAAAAAAATAATAGGCTATTTCATCTATCATATTACAAAATAGTAACTGCATTCAAAATATTAATAGTAAATCATACCTCTAACTATAAGAAAGGGGATTCAGCTTGCGTAAACGAAAACGCTTAAAAAATATCCTAGAGGATGAAACGACTATCCTGAAGGATGAAACATCTCTACGTAGAAAAAGACCCAACAAAATGAGTCGATCGATGTGGCCTATGATCGGAACAGCCCTACTCATACTCATTACAGCAGGATCGATCTATATATGGGCAACATCCGAGTCCAAACCAGACAAACCAACTGCTATGGGAAACACCCCAACTCCAAAAGCAAAGCCTGATGACAGCTCGACAATCAATGTACCAGCCACATTTCCTCAAGAATCTAAAAAGGTCCAAGAAAAACCAAAAGAAGTCATCATCCCTATAAAAAATGAACAGGCGAAGGTAAAAGTAGAAAAGTCATCTCCACCATCAGCCAAACAAAATCAAAGTACTCCGCCACCTAATAACAACCCGGAACCTGAGGAACAGGAAAACTCTCCTCCAAAACCCAACCCGGAGAACAAAGATAAAGATAATCCATCCACTATTAATGAATGGAAATCGAATAAACGGTACTTCAGAGGTGACAAAGTCACTTATCTAGGATTGGTATATGTAGCTGTACATCCTAATGTTGGAAAAGAGCCTGATCGCGCCTTTATACCAGGTGTAGGAAATTATTGGAAGGCAATCGGAAGCCCTTGATTTTGCTTAAATCAAGGGCTTCTTTTCATACTTGTGGTAAGGTAATTCCAACTTGCTGCTGATATTTACCCTGCTTGTCTCGATAAGAGACTTCACATACTTCATCACTTTCTAAGAATAAAACTTGACATAATCCTTCATTGGCATATATTTTGGCAGGTAATGGAGTCGTATTGGATATTTCTAATGTAACATACCCTTCCCAACCGGGTTCAAATGGCGTTACATTGGTAATAATTCCACAACGAGCATAAGTCGATTTTCCAACACAAACAGCTAAGACATTTTCCGGGATACGAAAATACTCCACAGAACGAGCAAGCGCAAATGAATTAGGTGGAATAATACATACATCCCCTTTAAAATCGATAAAAGAGTCTTTACTAATATTCTTTGGATCGATTACGGAGTTTAAAGCATTATGAAAAATCTTAAACTCATCAGCTACTCGTAGATCATATCCATAACTACTTAAACCAAAGCTAACTGCCTCTCCCTTTCCTACATTACGATCTATAAACGGTTCAATCATTTTGTTTTCTTGTGCCATCTTACGTATCCACTTATCTGATTTAATGGTCATCTTAATAGCTCCTTTATATACTGGATTCTCATTTTCCATTTTACATAATGCTAGAAGGGATACAATATGCCATTTTTTTGTGCTTATAAGAAGACATAACTAGCGTCAAATCTTTCATTAGCCTTAAACGGTTCTATAAAGAAAAGATGTCTCTCTACTTTTTTATTCTATCGACCCCTAAGCAAAGGATGTATGTATATACATCCACTCTTTAAGAAAGCATAGAAATGAAGGGTTTATCTTACCAATTAAATAAGGCTTTTTAAAATTTAAATATAAACTCTTCTAAATTAAATAAATTCACCCTTGCGATTAAACATGCATTTTATTGATTTCTAGCATTTTACAACTTACAATATATGTGAAGTATCAAGTAAAAAGGAGGATATATTATGTCTAAAAACCAAGCTTTAATTGAATTAACAGAAAAATATGGTGCACGAAATTATCATCCACTTCCTATTGTTTTAGCAAAAGGTGAAGGAATCTGGGTTGAAGATGCCGATGGCAATCGATATATGGATATGCTTAGTGCCTATTCCGCATTAAATCATGGACATCGCCATCCTCGTTTAATTCAAGCGTTAAAAGAACAAGCAGATCAAATTACCTTAACATCCCGGGCTTTCCATAATGATAAGCTGGGTATTTTTTATGAAAAAGTCGCAGCAATGACTGGAAAAGAAATGGTCCTTCCGATGAATACAGGTGCTGAAGCTGTCGAAACCGCTATCAAAGCAGCTCGTCGCTGGGCTTATGATATTAAAAAGGTACCTGACAATCAAGCAGAGATTATCGTATGTGAAGACAATTTCCACGGCCGAACAGTGACAGCGATTTCACTTTCTTCTAATGAAGAATATCAACGTGGTTTTGGTCCACTTACCCCTGGGTTTAAAGTGATTCCTTATGGTGATCTCGAAGCTTTAAAAAACGCAATTACGCCTAATACAGCAGCTTTCATGCTTGAACCTATCCAAGGTGAAGCTGGGGTTATTGTACCTCCAGAAGGCTATCTCCAAGCAGCTTATGAAATTTGTAAAGAAAACCAAGTACTATTTATCGCTGATGAAATTCAAACAGGATTCGGACGTACAGGGCAAACTTTTGCTTGTGATTGGGAAAATGTTAAGCCCGATATGGTAATCATGGGTAAAGCACTCGGTGGTGGTGTCATGCCAATTTCTGCTGTTGCTGCTGATAAAGAGATTCTTGGCGTGTTTGAACCAGGTTCTCATGGTTCGACTTTTGGTGGGAATCCACTTGCTTGTGCTGTAGCCATTGCTGCTCTTGACGTACTCGAAGAAGAAGAATTACCCAAACGCTCACGTGAACTCGGTGAATATTTTATCGAAGAGCTACGTAAAATCGAAAACCCTATCATTAAAGAAGTTCGCGGAAAAGGGCTATTTATTGGAATGGAACTTCACGAAGCAGCACGCTCATACTGTGAACAATTAATGGAAGAAGGACTTCTCTGTAAAGAAACACATGAAAATACCATTCGTTTTGCTCCACCACTAACCATTACCAAAGAAGAGCTCGATCTTGCATTGGACAAAGTGAAAAAAGTTCTAACGAAGTAATTTAAATACAGCAAGTAAAATGGTACCTTTCCTCTTATAGGGATGGTACCATTTTTATCTAAACTGTGATCTGTTCACGAAATCGATTTAGAGTCTTTTCACCAATCCCAGGTACGCCAGTCAAATCATCTACTGTACGAAATGGACCATGTTCTTCACGATATTTTATAATCGCTTTTGCTTTAGCTGGCCCTAGTCCTTCTAATTCTTCTAGTTCCTGGAGAGTGGCCTTATTGATATTTACTTTTTGGTCAGAATTTTGGGACGATCCTATATTAATTGCTGGAGCTTGTCCGATACTCGTTATTTCTTCTCCCTTCTTCGGTACATATATGACCATACCATCTTTGATCTCCTCTGCTAAATTAACCCGATTCAGGTCTGCAATATCTCTAGCTCCCCCAGCTTTTTGAATCGCTTGATAAGCACGAGCTGGTGAATTGAGTTCATATATTCCAGGCTTATAGACAGCACCTTTTACATCAACGATAAGCTGTGAAGATTTCGTTGAAGGTGATTTTTCTATTTTCTCCTTCACTGGACGATAATCTTGTAATTTTGTCTCCTCTAGAGGTGAATCAGTCTGCTCAGGTAAGAAAACGGCAATTACTGTAATTATTCCCATTACAAATAGAGAGATCAACATTTTCTTTTCTCGTGGTGTAAAATCAAAGGAAATCAATTTCTCACCCCTTCACTTCTATTTAATACTTATTATACAAAAATATACTATTTTGATAAGTCATAATTGTCCGATGTTAAAATAAACCTAGCACCTTTCTATTGGATGCTAGGTTTAAAGATCCTATTTATGAATGGCTTCATTTTGCTTCTTTGATCCATTTTTCTCCTTCCAGTTGATTTTGTTCCAATCCTGTACCCGTACAGAGTCGCTTTCCTAACTCGAGCATGGCCCCAACATTACCTGATATAGCTGCCTCTTCAAGCCAATTCTTTCCTTTAACTTCGCATTTTTCTAAGCCATGCCCCTCTAACAATCGATCTGCCAAAGTAATCATGGCCTTTACATTTCCATACTCAGCAGCTCTTTTTAGCCACTTTTCCCCTGTTTCTTTATCTGTGTCCAATCCAGTTCCATCTAAAAGGCGATTTCCAAGAATAAACATTGCTTCAACATTTCCATTAATAGCTGCTTCTTCTAACCAATTTCTACCCGCTACTTTATCTTTTTCAAGCGCTATCCCTTCAATATAGCGTATTCCCAATTCAAGCATCGCCCCTTCATTTCCTTGACTTGCGAGCTGTTCTAGCCATGCCTTTCCTTCCCATTTGTTCACCTCTAGCCCCTTTCCATCTAATAGGCGGCGACTGAGTTCCAATTTTGCTCCTGTATTCCCATCTTTCGCAGCTTTCTCCAGCCATTTCTTTCCATTTTCTTGTTCAGCCTCCAATCCTCTTCCATCTAATAAACGACGACCCAGCTCGAGCATCGCACCAGAATTTCCATTATGCGCTGCTTCTTCTAGCCACTTTCTCCCTACTATTTCTTGACGGCTTATGCCTTTTCCATCTAGAAAACGGCGCCCTAGTTCAAGCATGGCTCCTGTATGACCTCGAACAGCTGCTTTTTCCAGCCAACTTCTTCCTTCTTCTTTTCCTTTTGCTAATAAGCAACTTCCTAAAGTATACATGGCTCCAACATGTCCACACTTTATCGCTTTTTCAAGCCATTTTCTACCTAATTCTTCGTCCTTCGGTAATCCCTTTCCTTGCATAAACCGACGACCTAACTCCAGCATCGCAGCTACATGGTCCCTACGTGCTGCTTCTTTAAGCCACTTTTCTCCTTCTATTACATCACGCTTAAGTCCTCGACGATCTAACAGGCGACGAGCCAGTTTTACCATTGCTCCTGTGTGCCCACTGTAAGCCAATTTCTCTAACAAGTATTTTCCGCGCGATTCATTCCGCGGCAATCCTTTTCGATCTAACAGGCGATTCGCTAATGTTAATACTGCTTCATCATAACCACACTCAACTGCTTTTTCGAGCCATTCTCTCCCCTTGTCTATATCTCGTTCCATTCCTTTACCGTCAAGTAAGTAGTTACTCAACACCAGCATCGCTTCAGTATTTCCTTGAT
Source organism: Thermoflavimicrobium daqui (assembly GCF_003313465.1). Lineage (GTDB taxonomy): Bacteria > Bacillota > Bacilli > Thermoactinomycetales > Thermoactinomycetaceae > Thermoflavimicrobium > Thermoflavimicrobium daqui. Next base: position 304,520 of record NZ_KZ845665.1, on the reverse strand, counting down.
TTGCAGCTCTTTCCAACCACATTATACCTTCAGCAAACTTCTCTTTGCTCCTTTTCCCCCCTAATCGTTCCATTCCCATTGCCAACATAGCCGGAGCATGTCCTAAATCAGCTGATTTTCTTAAACAATGGCTAGCCAGTAATGTCATCCCTTTATCCTTTTGGATCTGTTGAAACATTCCATACAAGAGATCTGCTTCTTTTTCTTGATTCAACTGATCAACCAATTTTATCGTTATCTCAGCAAATTTCTTTTGGCGAATATTTTGTTGATTTGCCCAATGAAAGGTGAATCGACTTAAAACATCGAGCACAACCTTTGTATCAAAATACTCTTTTAACTGAAGCAACCAATGAATGATCTTTTTAAAGAACGGAATTAAGTCGAATTGATTATAATAAGTTTCACGAATATACTCAGCATACGAAGATAAGCTTAATCTAAGCATTTGTGAATTTAAACCTTCTAGCTGACCATTAAACTTTGCTAATCTTTTTTTCAGAGTTGGTTTATCGATTTGAATTCCATTTTGATATAAAAAATAATGCACGAGATCTAAATGAAGCGGGCCAACCGGCTCAAATATAGCTAACAGTTTTAATACTTTATCTAAAGCTGCTTGTTCTTTCGTATCACTTGAATGATTCCATTCTTGTATCCACTCTTCAAAAAAAATGTGAGCTTGAAAAGGCTGAATATCTTGTAGTTCTTTTCCCTCTTGCAATTGTTGGGAGACATATTGAACATATACAGGCCAACCTGCGTTCTTATGCCACCATTTGCTTACTTCACGTGCTCCTACTTTATCTTCATTAACACTTAAAACATCAAGTGCTTCCTGCTCTGTAAAATGGCCTATTCGCCATATTTCTAATGAATTTGCTTTAATATGATGATGAACCCACCTTTCAGCGAATGAGTTCGATTGAGTTGTTAGTAAAACCTTTGCACCTAGAGGTAATGATGTAGGCAGAAAAGAAAAAAGTTGGTTATCATATTTACCTATTTCATCGAAGTGATCGATAATAAGTAGCGCTTGTCCACGCTCCTTAACCATTTGCTCCAATAATTGCGTGATTAACCTGCGATACTGCTCCATTCTTTTCGAAAGTGGTTCCTTTGGCAAAATTTGTTGATGAATTGGGTTTACCATCAGTGTATTCGCTTGTTCCATTACTGAATTCATCAACGTTCCTATCCGATTCGACTGCTTCCCATCAACAAAAAGAGTAAAAGGTAACCAAGGTGCAGTTCGCTGCACATGATCAGCATAGAAACCATAAACAGGAGTCGTGTTAACTAAATTTTCGATCATTTGACTTACTAATGTAGATTTTCCACTTCCTTCAAACCCTGTTAACAAATAATATTTCCCTTGCTCCCTATTTCCGTCATTCAATTGTAATTTTTTCGTCATTTGTAAAACCAATTCTTCGCGTGTCAAGAAAGCTTTGACTTTTTGTAAACGAACACTTTCAGTCGATTGCAAAAGAGAGATCGTTTCTTCGTTTTCTATCGAATGAACAACTAAATTTCTTAGTCGTAATTGAATGGCTTCAAAATGTCGATACAATGGTGCAATGATAACAGCCATTGTCGCCTTGATCAATTGATCTTCTTTAATATCCGACAATGGTTGATCTGAATAGATCAAGCTATTTCTCATTTGATATGCCAAATCAAATAATCGATTAATTTCATCCTCAAGATCATCCGAATGAACTTGAAGTACATTCATTATCTCCCAAAGATTCATTTCAGGATAAAGAGGCTGTTTAGGAAAAACGTAGTGATATACAACTTTAAACCATTCATCTATCAATTCTAATAAAGACTTGGGATTACTTGTGGAATAAGTATGTAATCTTTCACTAAACCTATCGATAAGTCCCCAAGGAGAGATTCCTTTACCGGCTACTAACAAGCGATCTCCAAGTATTAAAGCTTGTTCTAGCTGACCTGACTTTTCTCTATATGTTCTGCTCTTTACAAAGAACTCATCGGTTACCATTTGGAAATTTTCAATCTGACTAAGAAACGGTGTTTGCAAAACCATCTACCTCTTCTTTCTAGAAATGATTTCATATGTATCTTCCACGATAATAATTCTTATTCATTATACATCTTCTTTATTTTAGAAATTACCTATGTCACATAGTTGATATAAATTGGATAAAAAAAAGACAGACTTTGCCACAGTCTATCATAGTCATTAGATGAAGGTACTTTCCTTTTCACTCCCGTCCATTAACAAAAGCAAAATTTATTGAACTGGAAAAGGAAAACCAAGTACAAACCACCTCGATATTTCATCGTCTGTCAAAAATCTTATTCCATACAAAAGGAACTTATATTCTTTGTAATATCGACTCCATTAGGTATATCCCTTATGTAGCAGGGAAATTTGGCCCTTTAACTTTTTTCTCCTTATTTGCCTCGACGGCTTCCCCTAATGGTGTTCCTTTTCTAGCTAGATAGTCATCTCGTCCTTTACTTGTTCCTTCTGAGTGAATTGGATTGGGTTTTCGTCGTTCCATCATCTTCCCTCCCTCCTTTATATAGCAATCCCCAAAGCAGATCCTTCCATACTATACTAGATAAAAAAACACCCTAGCTTTTGAATTAAGCTAGGGAAAAGTCACTCTCAAAAGCAACGAAAAACAGTAAAACCTATTTGTTTACTCTTCTGGGAACCATAGTTAACCTACAACAATATTTACAAGCCGTCCGGGTACAACAATTACTTTGCGTACTGTTTTGTTAGCAATCAACTGCTGAACTTTTTCTTGAGAGAGAGCTAGCTTTTCTATTTCAGCTCGGTCAGCTTTAGTTGGAACCATTAATTTCTCTTTCACTTTTCCATTGATCTGCACGACAATTTCAACTTCATCTTGAACCAGTGCTGCTGGATCATGAATTGGCCAGGAAACTAGATGAATACTACCCTCTTTATCCATCATTTCCCACAATTCCTCAGTAATGTGTGGCACAAAAGGAGCTAATAAAATAACAAGGGTTTCCAATCCTTCTTTGAAAGTACCACGATCTGCTTGCTCCGGATAACTATATAATCCATTTACAAGCTCCATAATAGAACTAATTGCGGTATTAAAATGATTTCGTTCACCAATTTCATGCGTAACCTTCTTAATGGTTTGATGTAAGAGACGACGTAACTCTTTCGCTTCCTTATCCGACTGCCCGTTCGGTTTTAACTCTTGATGAAATAGATCTTTATTCTGAACGATTAAGCGCCATACACGGCTTAAGAAGCGATAACTTCCTTCTACCCCTGCATCATTCCAATCTAGATCACGATCTGGTGGTGCTGCAAATAAGATAAATAATCGAGCTGTATCGGCTCCATACTTCTCAATAATCTCCAAAGGACTTACAACATTTCCTTTGGATTTAGACATTTTCGCGCCATCTTTAAGAACCATACCTTGGGTCAGCAAGCTAGTAAATGGCTCATCGACTGAAAGCATTCCAGCATCATATAGTACTTTTGTAAAGAAGCGTGAATATAGTAAATGTAATACCGCATGCTCAATCCCACCAATGTATTCATCGACAGGCATCCAGCCATCCGCATTTTCCTTTGCAAAAGGAATTTTACTATTTTTGGCATCCGTATAACGCAGGAAGTACCAAGATGAATCAATAAACGTATCCATCGTATCTGTTTCTCTTTGTGCGGTCTTACCACAGCTTGGACAAGTAGTTTGAGCGAAAGATTCCGAAGTAGTAAGTGGGTTTCGTTTCCCATCAAACACGACATCTTCTGGTAATATGACAGGCAAATCTTCTTTAGGCACAGGTACAACGCCACAGCTTTCACAATAGATCATAGGGATTGGGGCACCCCAATAGCGTTGACGAGAAATCAGCCAATCACGTAAACGATAATTGACCGTAGGTCCCCCCTTCTTCATATCTGCCAAATAGTTCGCAATCGTTTGTAGCCCTTGGCGATTTGGCATTCCGGAAAATGCCCCTGAATTCACCAAAATACCATCCTCAACAAATGCTTTGGAAAGGTTCTTTTCATCTAGTTCATCATTTTCAGGTCGAATTACCACTTGTATTGGCAACTCGTATTTCTTGGCAAACTCAAAATCACGCTCATCATGAGCAGGAACACCCATCACCGCACCCGTCCCATAGTCCATTAATACATAATTCGCTACCCAAATCGGTACCAACTTTTCAGTAAGTGGATGTTTTGCATAAGCTCCAGTAAACCAACCTATTTTCTCTGTATCTGTAGAAGTACGCTCGATGTCCGTTTGCTTTTTCATTTGCTCGATAAATGCCAAAATATCTGATTCTGTTTCTTTCCCTTTAATTAATTGAGGTACCAAAGGATGTTCTGGAGCTAGCACCATATAAGTTACCCCATATAAAGTATCAGGACGGGTAGTAAAAACGGTAACTTGTTCATTTTCTAATTCAGGAATTGTAAATGTAACATGAGCACCTTCACTCTTACCAATCCAATTACGCTGCATTGCTTTAACCTTATCAGGCCATTTAGGTAATTGTTCAAGCCCTTCTAACAAGCGTTCAGCATAATCAGTAATACGCAAAAACCATTGTTCTAGCTCTTTTTTTGTTACTTCTGTATCACAACGCCAGCACTTTCCATCTTCGACTTGCTCATTGGCCAAAACCGTACTACATGTTGGACACCAATTAACTGATGCTTTTTTACGATAAGCTAGTCCACGTTCATAAAGTAACAAGAATAGCCATTGCGTAAACTGATAATAGTCTGGTAAACATGTGCCAACATAACGATCCCAATCATAAGAAGCTCCGATTAACTTTTGCTCACTACGGATACGTTCCATATTATTGATCGTCCACTCTCTGGGGTTAATCCCCCGTGAAATGGCAGCGTTTTCAGCAGGTAAGCCAAAAGCGTCTGCTCCCATCACATGGAGTACACGATAACCATTCATCTTACGAAATCGTGCAATAACATCGCCAATCGAATAGACTCGCATATGTCCCATATGTAGCCCTTCACCCGAAGGATATGGAAACTGTTCTAATGTATAATATTTTGGCTTTTTCAGATCCTCTTCTGTTTGATGAATTCCTATTTGTTCCCAATATTTCTGCCACTTTGCTTCAATTTCATTTGCTTTATACTCTTTCATAACATCCCCTCCTACTATTAATACCGTAAAACTATAAAAACCTCCCGCCCTCAGCTTTTTTAGCTAGGGACGAGAGGTTAGCTAACATTCCCGCGGTACCACCCTAATTAGTGTCTATCAGACAAAGACAGTCTTTCTGATAAAGACACTCACTTTAATATCTGATAACGGAGATGAGCCGCCAAAAAGTACTTATTTTCCCTTTTGGAGCGATAAAGTGAGTTCATTTGCTTTCTCAGATTGGCTCACACCGAAACGCCAACTCTCTGAGCTGAGTCCACAAGTTACTACTCTTCATCATTGCCTGTTAATATTTAATAAAAATTATATGGAGAATTACGAGGTATGTCAATGGCTTTTTAGCCCTTTTTGTGTAATAACGATCCTATTTTTACTGGACTTAGTCCCCTGTTTATTTTATGCCAGCATTCATAAAAGCATGTCTACTGTACAAGAACTTGTCTAGCATCTCCCCACAGACGTTCTAAATCGTAAAAATGACGTTCATCCTTGTGGAAAACATGAACAACCACATCGCCGAGATCTATTAAAACCCAACGCGCATCACGTAATCCCTCAATTCCTTTAACCATGATGCCTTCTTTTTGGACTTTTTCTTTAACTGCTTTTACAATTGCCTGTACTTGGGTCTGTGAATTACCATGACAAATCACGAAGTAATCAGCAAATACAGACAGTCCGCGAATATCCAAGATGGTTACGCCTTGCGCTTTCTTTTCTCCGGCAGCGGTGGCTGCTATCTGCGCGATTCCCACTAGATTCAAACAGATTCCTCCCTTGCATTTATCAAAGTACACTTTCTATTTTCATTCAGGCAGTCGCTTAGGCATTTAGGATTTACTGTTTTCCTTTACTCGATCTAAATAATAATTCCGTGTTATGAATGTGAGTGGATAAACCTTCTGCTTACGTCTAATCAAAAACATAATGGTATTTTCTAGGGACTGAAGCAGCGCCTGATCTAAGTCTAGTTTGGCCCATTTTCGAATTTCGTCTATACCAGGAAACTGACGACCTGGTTCAATATAATCAGCTAAAAAGATAATTTTTTCTAAGACAGACATATTGGGACGTCCTGTCGTATGATAACGAATAGCGTTTAATACATCTTCTTCTAAAACTCCCCATTTTTCCCTAGCTACCTCAGCACCAACTGGACCATGCCAGATCTCTTTATTATAAAGTAGCAATTCTTCGGGTAAACTTTTTTCTTGAATCCAAGCCACCAATTGCTCATCGGACCAAAACTTACAGTAATCATGCAAAATCGCTGCCAGTTCAACCTGATGTGATTGGATCTCAGCTTGTTGCTCTGCTAATTCTAATGCCATATCACGAACACGGAGTGTATGTTCCCATCTGGATAAAGGCATCTGCTTTTTAGTAGCTTGGATAATTTGTTCAAGATCCATACAAATGATGCTCCTTTATATACTGTTCAACAGAGAACGGAACTAAATATCGGACCGATAGCCCTTGCTTTAGCTGTTTTCGAATATATGACGAAGAAAGACTAATTTCAACACGATCTGTAACCCAGTTTACTTTTGTCGCGATCCAAGAAGGTAGATTTTCCACCAATACATTGGGGCGTTTTAGCCCTATAATCTGTGAAAGTTCAAGGATTCTTTCTATTTTATACCAATTTGGTAAATCTTTAACCATGTCTGCCCCGATAATGATCGAAAATTGTTTATTAGGCCAGACTTTATACAGTGTTTCTAATGTATGAACAGTATAAGATGGGCTAGGTAAATGTAGTTCGATTTCTGATAAATGAAAATGAGGGTGATTGTCAATCGCTAACTTGACCATTTGTAACCGATGCTCAACCGCTGTCACTTTCTTATTTAGTTTATGCGGTGGAGAAGCTGAGGGAATAAACCATACTTGGTCTAATCCAGCTACCTCACGTGCTTGCTCAGCAATTAGCAAATGTCCCAAATGAATCGGATCAAAAGTACCACCCATGATTCCAATTTTCACGACTTGTTCACTCTTTCTTCTTAGCTGCGGATAGAGATGCCTCTAATACTTCTTTCATCAACTGAATAGGTGCTGCCTTACCTAGCCATAATTCAAAAGCGATTGCTGCTTGATGTACAAGCATTCCCAATCCATTATGGACTTGTGCCCCTAATTGTTTAGCTGTTTGAAGTAACTCGGTTTCTTTAGGGTGATAAATCAGGTCACTTACAACCAAATTTTCATGCAACCATGACTTCGGAATTGGGGCTTGAGAAGTATTTGGGTGCATACCTATTGAGGTGGTATTAATGAGTAACGTCGCTTCCTGTATCGACTGATTTGCATGTGATAGTGCAAGCGCTTCAGTGCTTGTCCATCTGGATAGATGCTTTGCCAGTTGATCAGCCTTTTGGACGGTACGATTCGCAATCGATATTTTCCTCACGCCAGCTGTCGCCAAAGCATAACCAACTGCTCTCGCTGCTCCTCCCGCTCCTAGCATCACCACTTTCTGCTCCGACAGCTTAAGTGGGATTTCTTCAACTAATGAGCGTAAATATCCAACCCCATCTGTATTATGTCCTACCCATTTTCCAGCATCTTGAACCACTGTATTTACTGCACCGATTTCTTTTGCACTATCATCTAATTCATCTAAAAAATTTATTACTTCCACTTTATAAGGAATCGTTACATTAAAACCACGAAATTTTAGAGACTTCATCCCATTTACTGCTTGCTCTAGCTTTTCAGGATCAATATCATAAGCTAAATAAACATAAGGTAAACCTAAATATTGACAAGCACGGTTCATCATATCAGGTGACTTTGAATGGGCCACAGGGTGACCAATTAAACCCATTGCCCCAGTTTGACTCGTTATTCTCATTTACTCCCTCCTCTCCGTACAAGAATAGCTCACATGAGCACTAGGATCTATATAATGGATGGGCGTGTTACCACTTGAATTCCTTCTGGAGCCCAGACATCTAGCAATCCTTTTTCTTTGCCACAAGCAATCCAACCTAGACCAGAAATGACCACATCTTGTTTTTCTTTTCCTGATAAGGCAATTCGATGTTTTTTCCATGGTGGTAATTGGGCTGGATCTTTAGGTGGAGATAACATTTTCCCATGATGTTTAGCTAAAAATTCATCCGCACTATCCACTTTTGTTCGATGCACATAGAGATGGTTGGATACATAGCAGACAAATGATTGTCGCCCCCCTGTTAAATAATCCATCCGTGCTAATCCACCAAAAAATAATGTCTGTTTTTCTTTTAATTGGTAAATTCGTGGATTTAAAGTGTTCTTCGGCATAATAACATGTAAATCAGTCGGACAAACCCATTCACTTAGCCGATCTTTACGGACGATACCAGGAGTATCGATGATTGCTTTCCCATCATCGAGTGGGATACGAATTGCATCTAAAGTTGTACCTGGATAAGGTGATGTCGTAATAATGGCATCTAAGCCAGCTACTTCTTTTAGAATTCGATTAATTAATGTGGACTTTCCAGCATTCGTTGTTCCAACGATATAGACATCACGTCCCTCACGATATTTTTCAATTGCGGCAATAGCAGTATCGATATGTACTCCCTTATTGGCACTACAAAGAATAATATCTACTGGCTTTACTCCTAGTTCATTGGCGTATTTACGTAGCCATTCTTTTAATCTCCCCCACTTCGTAGAGCGTGGAAATAGGTCGATTTTATTAGCTAATAACAATAATGGATTTTTACCGATATGTCGATGAATGCCTGAAATCCAACTCCCTGAAAAATCAAAAAGATCAACAACTTGTACTACTAAACTACGAGTGTTTGCAATTTCATCTAGCTTTTGAAGGTATACACTAGGATCTTGGTTAATGGGTGCTATTTCGTTATAATGACGAATCCGATAGCATCTTCTACAATAAATTTCATCTCGTTTTTCTAGTGCTTGTACTGGTACATATCCTAATTGTGATGGATTTTTTGTCTGTAATATAATACCACAGCCATCACAATGGAATTCTGCCTCATTCAATTTCCTTCCTCCCAACCGAGTAATCCACGTTTTTTCATCCAATGAAAAAACAATCGTTCAATTCGACGATTTATCCTTGTAAAAATACCTTCTACGTTGGATACTGGAACAACCAAAATCGTATATAACCCCATGCGATTTCCGCCAAGAACATCTGTTAAAAGCTGATCTCCAATCACTACTGTTTCTTCTTTCTTTGCTTGCAGCTGCTCTAATGCTTTTCGAAAAGCTTGTGATAAAGGCTTTTTCGCTGCATGAATAAACGGAATGTCCAATGGATAAGCAAACTTTGAAACACGTGTTTTGGTGTTATTCGATACAATGATGACTTGGATCCCCATCTGTTGAATTTCATCTAACCACTCTATTAATCTTGGTGTCGCATCTGGACGAGTGGACTCTACTAAAGTATTATCCAAATCAACGATAACGGCACGTATTCCCCGATCCTTAAGACCTTTAAAATCAATTTTATATATGGATTGCGCATAGTGGTCTGGTATAAGCATTTTAAGCACGGAGTCCACCCCGACTTTCATTATACTTTTTTGAAACATTGGTAACCCAGATTTACGCTCATAGTGCTTGCTCGATCAATTGCACCACTTTTGGATCAAGAGGATTCACGTTACTACGGAATCGGCGAATCAGCTTTCCATCTTTGGAGATCAGGAACTTCTCAAAATTCCATTTTACCTGCCCTTCTTGATCTTGGCTAGTCAGCCATCTATATAGTGAATGAATTTCATCTCCTTGGGCATGAACCTTATCAAAAACTTCAAATGTCACTCCATAATTCGTCCTACAAAACTGCCTAATTTCTTCAATAGTACCTGGTTCCTGACCTCCAAAGTCATTACTAGGAAAGGCTAAGAGCCTAAGTCCCTGGTCACGATAGGTTTGATATAACTTTTCAAGATCTTTATATTGTGGAGTGTAACCACATTTAGATGCTACATTCACAATCAATACAGGAAATCCTTTGTACTCTTGTAAGCTTTTTTCAATGCCTTGTGCAGTTCTAACAACCATATTATAGAAATCCATTTTACCTTCCTCCATATTCCTTTTTCTATTCATCCCAAATAAGATGAAAGCGATTTTCCTTACCTATAGCCTTGTGCTGTTTCATTATGCTCAGAGACAATATAACATTCCTTAATTAAATGTCTTTTTTTATACATATATCCTTATTTTAATCAAACCAACCTCATTCTCTCCACTTATTTAACAAAAGCACTGGAAAAAGGCACTGGAATACTCCAGTGCCCGCTTGTTTACAAACATTTTTATAAAATATTAACGTTTAATTTGTGCTTCAATCGTTTGATCAAGAAGGTTAGCAAGTTCGTCCTCGCTCCTCTGTAAGTCAAGGTCACTTAAGTGAACTCGTACCCATACATCTATGCTACTCTTCCAATCATTTACTTCGCGCGCTTTGCGGTCTATCTCTAATAGTATTTCCATTCCTTTTTCTTCAAGGAAAAAAATGCATTCAATTTCCTTTAACTTTCCAATATATTTACAAGAAAAATCGGGTCTAAATTCAAATTCTTGTATAAAAGGTAAACGTCGTTTAAGAAAAGGAGCATATTCACTGTCTACTATCCGTAGCTCAAATTTCCTCTGGCCCATTACTCTTAACATTTTCTCTATCCAAGGATGTGGTTGAACAACGATTTGGTCATTATCTTTTGCATCAAGACCATATTTTATATCTAAATTGGTTTTTATCCATACAGTACAAGTTCTTAAAGAGATGGGTGTATCGATAGGTAACTGAAATTGAAAAGGAAAACTTCTCGATTCACTAGGTGAAATCGTAAATCGATGTAGAACACGATGGGAATATATTTTAATTGACTGAGAATATCCTGAATCTAATTGGTAATTTGCCATCACATAGAGATCCATATCATCAATTTCTTGGGCGACTTCTCCTCCCAGAACATGGACTTTTCCTGTTACCAAATCACCGGGGCGATAGGTCGATTCGTCAAGAATAGTATCGACTTGTGCACCGCCTATTCCTAAAAGATTGGCCGAAATCTTCTTAAATAAGGACAAAAAACCACTCCCATTTAAAATAAATTATAAATTTATTATAATACCATCATATTAACAAATCAAATCTTGTTATAATAATTTGAATCGTTTTAGATCAATCCTTTTCTGGATTCAATACGAAAAGCGACACCTTACCATAAGTAAAGTGTCACATCGATTAGCCACGCTCTGTTTGTTCAGATTGTCTCTGTTTCTTTTTCATTCGCCAAATAACCACACCAACACCAATTAAGATTAGCAGAATTACTCCAGTCATATAACCAACATGTTGTAGACGGGCTAATAAACGTTGAATACTATCTAAGCTGCCTGAATGGCCCATCAACAGTAAAAACGCATTCCAAGGAAATACTCCAAAGTACGTAAATAAAAGATAACGCCAAAAACGAACTTTACACATTCCAGAAATAAATGACATGTAGTTTCCTACACTTAGTGGGCGGGTAAATATAATACTCCATTCACCATATTTCCGAAACCAATTTTGTGTTTTTTCAATTTTGGTAGGATCAAATTTCTTCTTAGTAAACCCTTCCAATTTTCTTCCGATCATATATGGAATCAAACTAAAGATCGAAAATACCACCCCATTTGCTGCAGCAATTAGAATAAGTTGCCAAGGACTAGCTGGATACATCAAACCAAAAACAAGCACAACCCAAGCCCCTGGAAAGGGTAATGCTGAGGCTTCAATCGCTGTGGCAATAAATAAGGCCAAGACTCCATATTCTTTTAAGAATTCCATTAAATACTGCAGCATGTCCCCACTCCTTAAAATAGGACGATCATCAAAACAATGAGCCCAATAAGAGATCATTGTAGAAATTATTTATAAAATCATTCTAATTATTAGAGATAAATAGCTAATTCAAAAACATTTCGGTCATTACTACCTTATTTAGTATATCGAAATGTATCATCTTTTACTATAAAACCATTTCGAATTTCTAAGGTAAGTTATGGTTTTATCAATTTTGCTCTAACTTCCATCAAAATTTTACCTAACATGTTTTTTCCCGTTCCATCTATACCACAACCCCAGTATCTATCATGCGTTGTTTTTTCGATAATCTCTTCATCACCCGTTGAAACTAAGTATTCATGAACATCACGATGTGTCATTACTTTACAAAGTACAACTTTTCGCATGACATCATCTTTTACATCTTCCCAATCAGGACGAATCGGAATTTTTCGTGAACGTCCGAGCTTTGCAGCAATCATAGGTGATTTTGTATTTCGAATCTTTTCGCTATAGGAAGGATTGATGGTAATGAACTTTTGTGCTTGAAAATAATGTTCACTCGTTGGCCAGATTTGTCCATCTAATTCAATTGGATAAGATGCGAAATTAGAAAAACAACCATATTTTTCATTCGTTCGATAGAAATAAATAGGCATTTGCATCCCTCGCTTATAATTCTTACTATTCAGTTTGTAAGAAAAATTCTCTAATATTGTAGCTGTTCAATTAAGAAAGGCACTCTCTTTTATTATCATAAAAAAAGCTCGCAAAAAAGGATACGAGCTATTTCAACAAATGACTTGTAATTCTTTAGGAAAAGAGGTAAGCGTTTCATAGCCTGTCGTTGTAATAACTACGTCATCTTCAATTCGAACACCGCATAGATTAGGTATATAAATTCCTGGTTCAATGGTAAAAGTCATACCTACCTGTAGTAGATTCTCATTGGTTGCATTAAGTGATGGGTATTCATGAAGTTCCATCCCCAAACCATGACCAACACGATGAGTAAAATACTTGCCATACCCAGCTTCTTCAATAACAGATCGTGCAGCTTGATCCAAGTTACCCACTCTGATATCAGGCTTACAATGGTTTAGCGCCTCTAGCTGTGCTTGAAGAACCACCTCATAAATTTCTTGTTGTTTCTCATCGATCGTCCCAAAAGCAACCGTACGGGTAATATCTGAACAATATCCTTTCCATTTTACACCCAAATCGAATAGGACCATGTCACCCTTGTTTAATTCTCGTAGCCCTGGAGTTCCATGTGGCAAGGCCGATTTTTCTCCAAATAAAACCATCGTATCAAAAGCCATACCTTCGATCCCTTTTTTCTTTAACTCTAACTCAATTTGACCGAGAACTTCCATCTCTGTGCAGCCTTTTTTCAAAAAGTTCATTCCTATTTCGACTCCATAATCTGCAAGCCTTGCTGCTTCTCGCATCCAATCGATCTCTTGATCTGTCTTAATTAAACGCCATTTATTTATTTCCTCATCGATGGAAACAATCTCATTTGATGCTATAACCTGTGTAAGCTGTTCTACTCGTGCATAACTTACTCGTTCTTTTTCGATAGCAATCCTTATTTGTCGATTAGGTAATCGCTTCCGAACCTCATTTCGCACAATTTCCCATGGATTTTCAACATCATCATATCCAATCACAGTATATGACCAACCTGAATCTTGAGCTTTATCCACATCCAACAATGGACAAATTAAAAAAGGTTCAGCATGTGGAAAAATAAACAGCCCCAGAAAGCGTTCATGAGGTTCACACATAAACTGTGTTAAATAGTAAACATTGGTTGAAGAATGAATCATTGCCATATCTAATTGCTCATTTTGTAACCAAGATATTACCTGATAAAGTCGTTTATCCATAACCTTTGATCCCTCACAGAATAGGATGACATAAATATTCTAACACCCTCTTCCAATAAAAACAAAAAAAGAAGTTTAAAGGATAGTGAAAAGAGGTAAATAGCTATTATTATACTCACGCGACTCTCCTGCTGATAAAAATTTTTCTATATGAATAGATATTGCATTGAAATGAGGTGAATGATATGAAAAACAAAGGATATTTGTGCGAATGTTGTGGAAAATTGACAGCAAAATATGAGGCTCGTACCTTTCTAGAAGGGAAAAATCTACTCTTATGCGCTAAATGTCTAGCTGAAACAAAATCTTTACTGACTCCATCTTTAAATAAAGGATCATATGCTTCTCACACCACCCATTCTAATAAAAGTTCTTACTAAATGTGCATCCGTATCACTTCTATAGTGATACGGATATTTTTTTGAGAAGGTCTCACTTAGTTCTTTTTCTCTAGATGAACTTCTTTTTTATTACTTTACAAAAGATTCATTGATTATTTTATTCTTTTTTAAATAACGATTAACGGTTTCTCGACTCATTCCTAAGAATTGACCAATTTCTTCTTGTGTTAATAAGTCTTCAATGGGATGATCTGGACAATATTTATATAACCAGTCACGAAATAATGGAATTCGTTTGCTTGTTGGAACGGTAGTCATACTTACCCGTTCCTGCATCCGAACTAAATTTCTCTCTAATATTTGGGCTAGCTCAAATTGCTTAGCTGGATTTTCCTTTAGCTCTTTATACCAAGAATCTGCAGGTATGACCTGCACTTCACTAGGAAGGACTGCACTCACTGTAGCATAGTAAGGTTTAGGACTAAATAACGAGTGGTGAGGAAATAATTCACCTGGAGTTAACAAGTTCAGTAATACACAAGTGCCATCTTCTTGAAAGCGAACCACTTTGAGCAAACCATTCTTCAATCGAAAAATATCACCTTGTTCACCTTGTATAAATAAAACTTCACCCTTATGAAGATTCAACTCAAGTTCACCTCTTTGTCACTTTTCATGTGATTAAAATCACAGAATCAATTTACGTATAGAAGTTAAACTATAACTAGATAATATCCTATATTCATGAAAGGCAGTGATTTAAATGCTTAGTCATCACACTAAAGAGATCATTAAATCGACTGTGCCTGTTTTAGAAGCTCATGGTGAACAGATCACTAGCCGCTTTTATCAGATGATGTTTGAAGCACATCCTGAATTAAAAAATATATTTAATCAAACCCATCAAAAGTTAAAAGATCAACCTCGAGCTCTAGCAAATGCTGTTTATGCTGCAGCTGCTAATATTGACCACTTAGAAGATATTCTTCCGGCAATTCAAGTCGTTTTCCATAAACATCGCAGTATTGGAATTAAACCTGAGCACTATCCGATCGTTGGTAAATTCCTCTTACTCGCTATTAAAGATGTGCTTGGAGATGCAGCTACAGATGAAATTATTGATGCTTGGAAACAAACCTATGGGGTGTTAGCTGATATATTTATCACTACTGAGCAAAACTTATACGATAAAGCTGAACATCAGCCAGGCGGCTGGAAAGGTTATCGTCCATTTATCGTAGATAAAAAGATACAAGAAAGTAATGTAATTACTTCTTTCTATCTTAAGCCTGCTGATGGACAAGCCATTCCAAATTACCTTCCAGGGCAATATATTAGCTTACGAGTCAACATAGAAGGCTATGATTATACCATGATTCGCCAATATAGTCTGTCAGATGCATCTGGTAACGATTATTATAGAATCTCTGTAAAACGTGAAGATGGCTCTTCAAATAAGCCGGCAGGTATTGTTTCTACCTATCTTCATCAGCAGGTTCAAGTAGGTGATCAACTTGAGATCAGTGCACCAGCTGGCGACTTTTATCTTGATCTTCAAAAAGATACACCTGTTGTACTCTTGAGTGGTGGTGTAGGAATGACCCCATTAATTAGTATGCTTAATACCATGATTCAAAAGCAACCTGAGCGGCAAATTTATTATATTCATTCAGCAATTAGCGGAGAATATCATGCGATGAAAGAATATCTTCAAAAACGTGCGGAGGAAAATAATCAACTTCATTATTATGTGGTATATGAAAAACCAACTGAAGATGATCGTTTAGCCCATCGCTTCCACAAAGAGGGTTATGTTGATTTAGACTGGTTAAAAACCGTAATTCCCAATGAGAAAGCAGATTTTTACTTCTGTGGCCCTACTCCTTATATGAAAGCTATTAAAAAATTATTAGAAATAATTGGAATTCCTGATGAAAATATTCATTTTGAATTCTTTGGTCCTAAGGGGAATTTGGAGTAAGTAAGTTTCCTTAAGAACAGCTCGAATTTGAGAGCTGTTCTTTTATTGCTTATTTTTGTAGAATGCGATATATTGCATATAAGAGAGTATAATAGATAGGAGGCATTTATACCATTATGAATAAAGCAATTCCAAATCACCATTATCGATTAAAAGGAATTTCTATGGTTATCATTAGTTGTGCTTTGTGGGGAATTTCTGGTTCGATGGTACAGTACTTAATTCAACATTACGGATTCCAGACTAACTGGCTAGTCACTATACGCTTACTAATCTCTGGAGTCGTCTTACTTTGTTTCTCCTCTTTCACAGATACAACTCATTCCATTTGGACTGTATGGAAAAATAAGTCAGATCGTTTACCTTTAATTCTTTATTCCATTTTCGGAATGTTAGCAGTACAATATACATTTTTTAAGGCAATCGAAACCAGCAATATTGCATCGGCTGCACTACTACAATATTTAGGTCCTGTCTTTATTACCGTTTATCTAGCCATTCGACTCCAACGAATGCCTAATAAATATGAAATGATCGCATTAATTCTTGCTTTATTTGGCACCTTCTTTTTAATTACAAGTGGTAAGATCGATAAGTTAAATATCCCGTTTGAGGGATTTATATGGGGGATATCATCAGCAGTTTTCTTAGCTTTTTATACCATTTATCCAAAGAAACTCATTCAACGCTGGGGCACTACTCAAGTTAACGGTTGGGCTATGCTTATCGGTGGCATCATTTTAAGCTTCATTGCTCCACCTTGGCAGCTTCCAGAAAACACATCATTCGATTCAATCTCCCTTTTAATATTTATTATTCTTTTTGGTACTGCGATTCCTTTTTCTCTCTACACACGTAGTATTCTATATATTAAACCCAATGAAACAAGCATTTTAGCAAGTTCTGAACCACTCACAGCAGCAATTATCTCCGTTATTTGGCTACATGTTCCTTTTGGTATTTTCGAATGGGTCGGAAGTTTTTGTATTATATTAGCAGCGATTATATTAGGCTCAAAAGTAAAAAGCTAAAATTTAATTATTTCTTTGAGATAGTCGTTTGATTGGAAAAGTAATGCGGATTATAAGACAGTATCAGCAGGCACTATTGTAATAAAATAGTGCCTGCTTTTCATAAGTTGACCTTCCGTTGCTCATAAAGACACAATCGGCCCATCTAGATGAAATCTTCTTAAAATAAAATCGCCCACTTCAGTTTGATAGAGTCTATATCAATACCATTAAATACTTTTACTACCTATATGCTTAACCTCCGTCCATCTTCTCAAATCTTACTTATCTCTTTGTTCAAAAGCTCGTTGGGCTAACATCTGGATCGTCATATCATCCATAGGTGGATTATGTAATCCCCCACGAACATCACGATAATATCTCTCAAGTGGAAAGCGTCGATATAAGCTATGACCTCCAACGATTCGCATAGCTAAGTCTACAATATGACATGCCGTATTTGTAACTACTAATTTCGTTGCTGCTAATTCAGGAGCTAGATGTAGTCTCTGCTGTGGATCATGATCCCAACGCTCTGCCATGGAATAAAGCAGTGTTTGTGCTGTGAAATATTCTACTTCCATTTCCCCGATGAAACGCTGTATATGTGGAAATTGTTGAATTGAACCCGATATACCATATGGGGAGTAGTCTTTAGCAAATTGGACGGCAAAACGGCGTGCAGCTTTGGCCACTCCTAAATAACAAGCCGGAATATGCAACATCCACCCACGCCCATAACTTCTTTTCTGTTTTTCAGGCATGATTCGTAGTAATGACTCCTCAGGTAGCACCACATTCTTAAGCCTTATATCATGACTAATCGTTCCACGCATACCAAGGGTATTCCATGTTTCTTCGTAGAAAACACCAGGCAATCCTTTTCGAATCAAGAATTCCGCAACTTCACCTGTTTCTTTTATCGTAGCTGTTACAAGTAAAAAATCCAGCGCTTTACTCATACTTGCAAATGTTTTGTATCCTGTGATTTCCCAACCTTTCATCGTTCTCTGGGCTATGGTCTGTGGATTTCCTCCACGTGAGGGACTGCCTGTCGTAGGTTCTGTTGCAATGCGATTAATTAATTTTTTCTGGGTGATGATCTCATGACAGATATCAGCGAATTGATCTTGAGGCCATTGACGAAGTGTTGCTTGTTCCATCAAAATACTTAAATGCCATCCCAATGATAAAGCGGTTGAGGCATCACCTTCACCTAAGTATTCTATAACCCGAACCAACTCGGATAATGTAATTTCATGTCCGCCAAACTCTTTGGGTATCGTTAATTCTAAAAAGCCTGCTTCTTTCAGATCCTTAAAATTTTTTTCTGGAAAATCTGCCTTTTCATCTACTTCTGCTGCTCTTTGTGCAAATCGTTCCGATAAAGCTCTTGCTTTTTCCAATAAAGCTGTTGCATTGCCTAAATCATTATTCAAACAAAACACCTCTGTCTTTAAATAATTCTTCTTAAAAGTTTAATCTAAGCGTATACGTACCCAAACATCTACTATTTCCCTATTTCAAAAGAGTAATTATACGATTATGAAATTTAGGAATAAGGGAAGTTCCCTATCTCCTTGGGCTAAACCTTATTCCCATCTTTAACAAAATTAAAATGACGGACTAGCACGAAATATCTTCAGTTTTCATAGGTTATGGTCTAGAAAGGAAGGGATACACATTGATTGGTAAACACTCACTTCATAGCATTTTATTTCATAATCCACCCGTTCGCGAAGCTCCTTTCCCCACGTATCCAACGATCAGTCGAAAAGCTGTCATCGGCTCTAATTCAGTAATCATTGGTGATATACGGATTGCAAAAGATGTCTTTATTGGCTTCCACAATGTGCTACGCGCTGATGCTTCCCCACCGTTTTATATTGGTCCTAGAACCAACATACAAGACTTTGTAATAATGCATTGTCATCCCGGAGAATCAATCTGCCTAAATAATGAAGCTGTAGGTGTGTATATTGAAGGAGATGTAAGTGTTTTACATCATGCCGCTGTTCATGGTCCACTCTTTATCGGACATAACACATTGATCGGTCAGCATGCTTCTATCTATGGAGCCACAATCGGTTGCAATTGTGTTATTATGCACGGAGCTGTTATTACTAATCATGTAAAAATTGCTGACAATCGCTTCGTAGCTCCTGGTCAATCTGTCTATACCCAGAGGCAAGCAGATGATCTTCCTGAGGTTCCGCAAAAATACAAAAATCTAAATCCCCAAATCGTAGACTATTATTATCGTCTTGGAAAGTCATATCATAAAAATACCCCTCTTACACTGTAGGAACATTGGATACTGTAGAACCTAAAGAATTTGAGGTAAGGGCCAACTTAGTTGCGATTTCATAAATCATTAAGAAAATCTTTCATTTTTGATAAAATATTTTCCTTCTCATAATTACTTTCCCATTCTTCTTCAATAGCTGCATAAAGGCGGCTATACTCGTCACTAGTAATGATCTTCTGTGCTAAGAGTTGGTCAAAACATTGGAGTTTCGCCTTTGTTCGATGAATGATCTCTTCATAAGTTAATCCCTTGGCAAATTGACGTTGATTATATAAAACATGACCAGCTTCATGTGCTAGAATATCGAGAAACAAACGAAAGTCCATTTGATTTTGATCTCCAAAAATATATATAATATGCCCCCCATTTCGAAACTCCACAAAACCATTCTCTGGATGCTCATGATGTATAAAGTAAACTTCACAGCCGATATATTTTTCTATCCATTGGACACACTCCTCCATCTGCTGCCAATTGCCATTCTTCCTATCATCAACCACTTAGCATCGTTCCCTTTTCCTTCCCACGACTTATGTTATTTCTCATTGAGACTGTTTTCTAGAACAGCCACTCATCATTTTCTACTCAATCTCACTGCCTAGATTTTATAATCATAGACAAGAACAACTCGATTCATTTGTATAGGCTCAATGATGAATACAGCCATACACCTTCTATTATTTTATACGAGAATAAACCTTATAAAACGATGGTTAAGTAAAATAACGAAGAAAATTTTTGTTTCAAATCACGGGAGGGAATAATTAGATTAATTAGAAATTATAGGTAATCGAAAGAATGGAGGTTTTGCAATGGATAGAAATGAGAAAAACTTTTTTGAGCTCCCCCCAATGAAACAGCTGGAGTTTTTTGCTACTGATGAACTATCCTATCGAAAAAATACCATAAAATCTCTGCTTCATAAGTTCGAAAAGTTGAAATCACCATGGCTTCCTCTTGTTACACTTAGTCTAGCTTTAGTCTCTTCAGCAACGGCTTCGGCTATGCCACCCAATTCGTCTATCTATAGCCATGTTCCTTCTCCTAGTCCTCTTCCTACACTAAAGCCAGCAATCAATGTGACACCATCATTAAAAGAAAAACATCCTTTCGTTCCTACCAAAGAAATGAAGATAGTTCAGGAGCCCATCAAACAAAAAACTCATCTAAAATCAAAAGTGATCCATAAAGTAAAAGCCACCACAAAAAAACCAACAAACTCCTCCATATTAATCACACCGACCAAAAAAATCGAGAGAAAAATTGATTTCTCAGATATTCCTACAGATTTACCTAGTACAAACCATGTCATTCCTTCTGAAGATGATGTTTTCTTATCCAAGAACAACCATGTTAAGATAGACAAAGTTCAACCCTTAAAGTTGGAGGTTTTTGGGGAGATCAATGGCAATGCAATTGATCTAAATGTAGAGGGGACCATTAGTGATGATCATTATAGCTCTACTATGCATTCGCAAAATCAATCAGAAGAAAAAGTAGAGGGAAATGTACAAACAGACTTACGCACAATCGAAAAACTAAAACCTAAAAAAAGTTATGAGCAAAACAGGGAAGCTAATTTCCATCATTCCAAACTCCAAGGATTCATTGAACAACTAGCCGAATTAGACATTGATAAAGTTACCATCGAAGCAAAAGGCAAGAAATATATTATACAAAAGATAGCGAATAGTAATTCATCGGATCCAGAACTTTAGGTAGAAATTGAAATAGAATCTTATTCACTTACAGGTATTGCGGGCTGAAAGCCCACGGTTTCAATCGTGGGATGAAAGACTGCGTTGCTCGGTAATCCCTTTTTGGGATTGCTTAGAGCAACAATTTTCTGTATAATCGAATACATGAACGGTGCTCATCCTACTTATAGTAGGTTTTGTTCCTAAGTACGTCATGGTATGGGGTTCTAGTGGCGAACAAGTCTTTCCCACTAGGTAAAATCATGAGAGTGAGTGAAAAGGAACTAGAACGCTGGTGATAGGCGTTCCGCCTATGTGGGTACATTTCTAACTGCATGGGACGGGGTGATGACACACCCCTGAACTTGGGAGTTGTTCAAAACGGAAACGGACTGCGAACGCTAACTACCCAAGAATCCCATCGGCCTCAGCCGTGGGAGTGTCAATTCCCCACCTTATTCCTGAATATAATCCCTTAAAATATTTACCATTTTTTGCTAGCCTCCACGAGGATAAAATGCCCCACCTTGATAAGAGGTAATCACACACATCATAAAAAGAGCAGATAACTCGTTCATAGGAACTCCTGCATATGGATGTAAGGAGCCTAGTACTTTGGAAGCATGTGGATGCTTAAAGCGGTTATCCAGATATTCTGCAAAAAACATCCCCATGATGTCAAACACTTTTTTAGAAATAGTTTCACTTTTCTCATAACTATTCCCAAAAATGAAATTACCTATTTGTTTGATTTCTAATAGAGTTTCTTTAATTGCTTGTTGATCTTCTGGGAACCATTTCCCCATCTTTTGAGCTAATTGATCTATATTTGCAGGTATATCATAACGATAATTTCCTAAAACCAAACGATACATCGGATCTACTTCTAAAAATTTAATCTTCTTCAGTAGCACCAGCTTGTGCTAATAATGCACCTGCTGTTAAGCCACCTAAACCTGATCCAATAATAATCACATCATATGTTTCTTCTAAGTTTCCCAATACGATAACCTCCATAAATTTATTATCTTTAAAATTGGTTAAATATCATCTGCTTTATTTTAAATTTTATTTTATGAAACTATATGTACCTCCTTTTCATTATTTCACTTCAATTCATAATAGATGTAATATTAGGTGCACAGTTGCAATTTATAGTATCCTTATTCCTTTCTTTTCTAAAAAACATGGTCTCTTTTAAATAATCAAGCCCAACTTATTAAAAAATACTAAAAATTTTTAATGATGAATATTTTTATTTATCATTTTTATATTAACTTCGTTATAAATAAAAAAGCTCCTACATGATAGGAACTAGCGAATGCATCATCTTAATGCTGTCTAAATTTATATCTATCTAATTAATCTTCAATCGAACGTTTCAAAGCTACAATTGTATCCTCTATTTCAGTTTGTTTTGTTACCCAACTCCGCATCATATCAAAAATCTG
This sequence comes from Thermoflavimicrobium daqui, assembly GCF_003313465.1. Lineage (GTDB taxonomy): Bacteria > Bacillota > Bacilli > Thermoactinomycetales > Thermoactinomycetaceae > Thermoflavimicrobium > Thermoflavimicrobium daqui. The sequence goes on along the minus strand of NZ_KZ845665.1, from coordinate 281,834 downwards.
ATCAAATCGTTCTACTTGGATTTTCATATTGTTATTCATTGATTCAGCCAGTGTATTTATACTCATCTGCATATTAATCATTTGCTGATTATGCTGCTTGACCTCAGTTTGGAGTTTTTGGATCTGCTTCTCTTGTTGCTTTATATCGGTTTGAATTTCCTGTACTTTTGTATCCAATTGATCAAATCTCTTATTTGTTCGCATCTCTAATCCATGAAATAAAGATTGTAGTATGACATAACCAGCCTCCGCCTTATCTTCTACCGTTGCAGCTGCTTCCTCTGAAGTACCAAGCGCTATCATTTCTAAGGTACGTGCTACTGCTTCAACTTCATCCTTTATAGCCATCGTTTCTTGTATTTCATTCATATTCATTTTTAACAAGCCCATTTCTTTAAATAAATGATCCATTTTCTCTTCCATATTTATCCTGGCCACCTCCATTCTAATATTTGCATTATACCAAAATTAACCAAATAATCGATATATTTTTTACCGATTATACTGAATAGAAAAAACTAGACTCTAAAAACAGAGTCTAGTTTTTTCATACTATGATGATTTTTGTGGATACTCAATGAGATTGACCATCAGACGATAACCACCAGGTACTTGTGATTGAATTTCACGATAAAGTACCAGACTGGTATAAATATAAGTTCCTTTTCCATAGTTTGCTACTAACACACCACTATTAAATGGCTTTTCTCCTGGATCTGACATGGAGAAGAGTGGATGATAGTTTTCCGAATCCCATGTAGATGGGAAATATACTGCTCTCTCTTGTACCCAGTTATCAAAGTCCTTAGAAGTAATTAAATTAGGGCCTTTGATAATCGGATGATTTGGATCTAGAAAGGTGACAGGCGCATTCTCATCAGTAACACGCCAGTTAATAGGTGGGTTTCCGGGAATTAGCGGGTATGGAGCTAATTCTGGTTTCCAATTATCCCCGGGCTTATGATACTGCATAACCACATGTCCACCATTTTTCACATAGTCTAGCAATCTTTGATTATTTTCTAGAAGATCTTTACGCGAGAGATAAGCACGAATCCCGACAACGATCGTATCATACTGACTTAGGTCGCCAGACTTAATATCCGTTTCAGTTAGAGAATGAATTTGAAGTCCAGCTTCTCGTAAAGCATTCGCTGTATTATCAAAACCGCTTTCGATATAGCCAATCTTTCGATCTGGATCAAATTTTAAAGAAACTCCAGTAAAAGTTATCTTAGCATCTCGAACATAATAGACCGTTCCTATATGAGGATAGGAGATGGGTTGTACTTGCTTAGAGAATGCTTTACCGTTTACTTTTGCTATGACTGGAAGTTGGACATTTTGTTCTCCAAATCCAGCTTTGGTTGTGATGGTAAAGGTTACATTTTTCTTCTCTAAAAACTTATGGAATTCGACTGTTTGCACACTTGGTTCTGCTTTCCAGCCTTTTGGTAATTCTAATTCCAGTGTTCCCTTATTGGCTCCTTGCAGGTAGTTTGTTACTTGAACTGTTACTTTTTTGATATCTTGCTGTTTCTCTGTATTAATGATCCCCGACTCTGGAGTAAGCAATAGTCCCCAATCAGGTAACAAGGCAACCGTTTGTTTTAAAGAATCTACGGAAACCCGCTTGGTAACGGTTTCGCCATATAGCTTATAGCTTACGTCAAATTGTACAGCGGATGGTTGGTAAGGCTCATAAAAAGAGTCACTTTTAGCAGGAGCCGTGATATTCGAAGAGATCGTCAGATGATCTCCAGCTTTAAGATGTCTAATAAATGATTTTGTACTTGCTTTCCATCCATTATTCGCAAAAACAGGTTTCACTTGAATATTTGCAAGTGTGGTCACACTGTGGTTTTGCACTTGTATTGAAACATTTTTGGTTGAACCTAGAGTCCAAACACCATCCCCGACATTGAGAGATACTTGTACTTTGGAAGCAACTGCACTGGCATGCTCAAGTTGCTTTTCTTTTACTTGAAGACGATATAAGAGATCGGATTGTAAATCATTTGAGAGCGGATGCTTTCTTAAATCTTTCATTAATTGACGTGTCAACTTTAAGGCCTTTTGTACGTTTTTGGTTACAGTGACATGATCAGGATAACTTTTGATTGTCGTTTCGTATTGCATTTGTAATTGAATCAGTTTACTTTTAATCTTTGTATTATTCACTTTCTTACTGTATGCTTGAAAATCATATGGAAGATGATCAAAAATCGTTTCTTCTGCTCCGACACTTCCTACTTTCGACTTCGCTAGCTGAAGCGAAACATAGTAATCAGCAATCGGAAGATCCCGTCCCATTCCTTGTGATTTATGATACTTACGAGATTCCTCACCCAATTGAGGATAAGTAAGCCCATAAATTGGATCTACTTTTCCACCAATGTTAAATTTGAGTGTGGTGGTTTTGTCCTCTCCAGGAAGATAGAGTTTTTTCACTTGCCAAGGTTGAAGACCTTGTTTCAAATGTTCCGGAAAAATATTAGGATTAGCTGCATCTTCAAATGCCTTCACAGTTAGCTGATTGATGGCCCGATGATGCCCATGTTGCGATGGTACATCGAGAAAAGAAGGCATGACAATATCAGGGCGAGTTTCACGGATCTTGCGAATTAATCGTTCATACGTAAGGTTTTCTCCCCATTTTTCAAGTGTTTCTGTTGGAGACTTGGAAAAACCAAAGTCAAAAATAGAATCATCAGGTTTCTCACTTAATTGGAGAAGATGAATATTAAGTAATTTCGAAGCCTCTTGAAGTTCTCGGGTACGAATCATCCCTAAGCCATTAAAAAGCTCTGATCCAATCTCGTTTTGCCCACCCTCTCCTCTATTGGCGATGAGACTGATAGAGCGTACCCCTTTCCCTAAAGATAAATAGGCAAGTAAAGCACTTTGTTCATCATCTGGATGAGCTCCGGTATTCATGAAACTAACCACGGTATCAAGTGGTAAAAGTGCCTTCCAAAGCTCTTGATCTTTCTCTTTAGCTGGTACGGAAGCAAAGGCTCCTGTAGGGATTAACACACTGGTAACAAGTAATAGTACGAGTAAAATGGCAATCCTAAAACGTTTTTTCCCAACTACCATAATTTTCGCCTCCTGTCAGTTTTATTATAATTAATAACCTTACTATTCTATAAAACCAAAATGGAAACGATTATTCAAATATAGAATATTACGCGAATCAAAGTAACAACGCAAAAATTGGAGAAAATTTATCCTCTACATATGAAAACGGTTACTTATTAATAAGTCATTCCTCTCAACAACCAAACCTAGTATCTCTTCCAGATGCTAGGTCTGGTTGTTGACAAAATTAACTATTATGACCAAATTGATTAGCAATCCGTACATTCTTATTTCCTATTCTGCTTTTGCTACTAGCCAATTTACTTCTTTTTTGGTTAACTCCTCTGTCCATTCTTCTGCAACGTCAACTTCACGAATCACTGTGTCAATCTCATTCAGATCAATACTTTATTGAAAAAATAAAAAAAGACTAAGAGAACATCCTAATATGATGCTGCCTTAGCCTTTCTCTTATGATTTATGCAGGTCTTCGATGCTCTGCTCGATAAATCCAAATCAGAAACACTAAAATCATTAATAAACTAATAGCTAAATATAGAATACTTCCTGTAAGCTTAAACGTTGTATATTTAGTGATAATAAGGCTATAAAAATTATTGACAAAATGAATCGACATCGTAACCCAAATGGATCGTGTCCATACATAGACCAATCCAATAATAATACCCATTAAACTCGTATAAATCAATTGATAAATGTTTGCATGCATGATCCCAAACAAAACCCCTTGAATGATCACAGCAACGATGACTGACATTTTTCTTCTTAACTCATGATAGATAAGTCCTCGTAATAATAACTCTTCATTTAATGCTGCAAATACACCGAAATATAAAGTTCCCATCCACAATGGTGCTTGAACAAAGGGCTTAAACATTTCTTCTATAGCCTTCTGCTCTTCCGCTAAGGGTAAAAGCTCCATTAAATACCCACTAAAGAAATTCATGGCGAGAGCTAATGGAATCGTTAAAAGCAGGACAGAGGTTTTTGGCTTATTCAGATAAATCGGTTCTGTAAGGCGACGACGTCTCCAAAGCACTATGGCGACTAATACGATAAAGGTGACACCATCATTTAATAAATTAACTGGCACAAAGGGTAAATTTAGTATGCTTGAAAAGATAGGGAATGTTATGATAGAAAGAAGTTCAGGAACGATCATAAAAAATATGACTAATCCTATTATTTTTAACCATGTTTTCATCTAGATGTCTCCTCATATAGCACATTTTTATGGTGTAAATTTTATTCTCTCTTTTAATATAGTAATTTATATATAATATAGTCAATTCTATTAAATTATGCTTTTCCAAGATATCCATTCATATCGGCTTTACTGAGCTGATAAAGAGTACAACAACTTGCCTAATGCCCGATACCATGCACGCATATCTCTGACTCCTAAGCCAATCAAGTCGATATGGTCATATGAACGCATAATCCCCAGATGATTCCACACTCCTTTTTGCGCATCTTTATTATAGGAAACAATCGGATCTGTGGCTGGACCATCCATCGAAGAAGTATGAACCATGCCATCATTTCGCCACCAAGCCGAGTTAATAGGGACTTTACCTTGTCCAATTTGCGTATACGACCCTAAAAAATACGATGTAGGGTGAAAAAGCGGATTCATCAGTGGCTCAGGAATCTGGTGTCCTGTTAGGATGCTTTTATAGGTTTGCTCTGCGGATACAGAAAAGTAATACACATTAGGTTGGGCTTTAACCCAATCATTTAACTCTTTGGCACCTTCTGGTTTTAAATCCCATTCAGCAGTATCTTTTGAAGTTTTCCAAAGGGAACTATTCCGAACACGCTGATAATATCTATCAAAGGGCTCATTAGGAAGTCTTTTTAATCCCCATTGATCCAATTTGAAATCGTACATGGGATTATCTTTGGAGCCTGTAGCCGATGCAGCTAATGTTACAATTTGTTGAAGATGTGGAATCAATTCTTTCACCTTATAAGTAAGTGCAGACCCATCATGTGGTGAAGCAATGGATAGGATACTATGAATCCACGGCTTATTCTCTCCATTAAACAAGGGAGATAATTCGTCTTTAGGTGTAGCATGTCTTTCATTTTCATCTCCCTGTGCCAAAAGTTGATTTAACACCCGAATCGTCTGTCCTCCCAAACTATGCCCAATTAGGTGAATTTTATAAATCATAGACGTCTCTGGATTTATTTCTCCCCACTTTGGATATAGTCCAGGGTATGTTCTACCATATCGGGCATGTCCATGTTTTTTAGAATGGGCTTCTCCATAATCAACTCTCCCACCTTTAATCTGTGCATATAGTTCAACAGCTCGATCCCAATTACTTGAAACTGGACCCACTGCAGCTGTATATGTTTCATAACCATGGCTTTTCATATCTTTTTCAATATCCTGAATACCGCCCCAATATTTGAAACCCAACATTTCATCTCTTCCCCAACCTGTCAAACCATGTACCAACACAATAGGGTAGTGATTTCTTGCTTCATCATTAGTGGGATGCGGATTGATACTCGGCTTAATCTTCAATTCCTCTTCAGCTTGCTCCGCAGTCGAATGATATTGTGGCTGTTGACTCGAACTGAAAGCTAAAGCAGTAGGGGCAAAACAAAAAGCGAATAAACAGAAAATGAGCAGAACACTATTGATCTTTTTTAGCATATACTCAAAAACACCTCCAATAATATACCTTAAATTATTTGAATATTTTATCTATATTGTATCATAATATTATACCCATTTAAACTGATATTATTAAATAATAAAAATTTTTATGATAATAAGTATAGTTATACATCTTGTTATTCTCAGATGAACCTATTTATGCAATTCCCTTTGTCGAAAGCGAGTTTATAATTAAATTTTATCCATAATAAAAACAACTCATTTCATAGAACGAGTTGTTCAACTTGTTGACAAAGTCTTTTTCTGTGGATGTTTTCCTTTTCCGTTTCACTCTCATTGCTAAAAAACCAGTAAAAGTCGTTCAATTGGAAAAGGAAAACTCGGTTTGTCAACGTTTTTTTAAGTATTCACTCAAATATATTATCCCATAAGCCTTCAACACAACTAAGCGATTCTAAAATGGACGGATGATCATTCTTAGGTGAATTGACTAACGTTGAAATTTCGAAAGCCTTCATTTCGACGGCTGGATATGGTTGTAGCAGATTCTTTAGATACTCGATATCTTGCATCTCATGGTGTAACCATATCTCATAAGCATTGGGTGGTAGTATTACTGGCATCCGATCATGTACTTTTTTGACCAACTCATTGGGTTTTGTGGTAATAATCGTACAGGTATCTAATGTTTCTCCGTTCTGCATCCATTGGTTCCATAGTCCCGCGAAAGCAAAGGGCTTTCCAGATTTTAGCTGAAACCGATATGGACGTTTTTCTTTCCCTTCCCTTTTCCATTCATAAAAGCCATCAGCTAAAATAATACATCGCCGTTTCTTGACCAATTCCTTATACATGGGTTTCTCATCAATTGTCTCCGCTCTTGCATTAATGAGTTTGTAGGCTATTTTCATATCCTTGGCCCAAGATGGAATCAGTCCCCATTTCATCGATCTTCCAACTCGCTTCCCTTCTTCAAGAACAACCGTAACAACAAGTTGAGTGGGAGCTATATTATATCGGACTTTCATCGGATCTACCATGATCATGTCAAATTGTTTTTGCAGCTGTTCCATATCATGAAATAAAGAAAAACGACCACACATATCATCACCCCTTGTTCGATACAGAGATATATTACTGCACACCATTCTGGTACTACGAATAAAATAATTCTAAAATACCCAAGGAGGACTTAGGTATGATTCATGATCATTTAGCTTGGCATGAAACCTTAGATATGCATGAATTGGTCGCTTTTCAAACAGCTGGACTCTTTATGCTTAAAAAAAGTATTAAAATGGTACACGATCCGAAGCTAAGGGAGTTATACAAATTCTCTATTCACTCCCTTAAACAGAATTTAACTGAACTCCTTGCATTTTATCCAGAAACTCCAAAGGTAATGATGGATTCGAGTAAAATAGATGAAACCCCATTTTATGCGGGAAATCTATTGGGGTTAGCAAAAACAGCGGTACGAAATTATGCAATAGCCATTACAGAAACCGCCACTCCTGCTTTGAGAAAGGTTTTAACAAAACAACTAAAAAATGCAGTTAAATTACATGGAAAAGTCTATTACTACATGTATCAAAAAGGTTATTATCCATCATACGATTTAAATCAATTACTTGCCAATGATTATATGAATGCTACGAAGGCCATTCAATTAGAATACTAACAGATATCTTAAGGGGAACAACGGGTTTGAATCGTTTCTCTCTTACTTTATAGGAGTAACGGTATGGGGTAAATTTGGATAGGATGAATAATCTTTTATTTTGAACATAGAAAAGGGCTCCTCTTTTAAATCGGGTAGAGCTTTTCATTTAAGATCATTTTTCAATTATTGTTTCGTACATCTACTCAGTTTTACATGATCCGATTGATCACCTAACTCTATCTGCTATTTTATGTCATATCCCGACCAGTTATACCTTTACTCTTCTTCAGTTACGAATGATTCTAATTTGGCACACCGCTTCATTTAAGAAAAGTGACTTTCTAACGAGCTTTACAGTCATTGCTGTCTTTCATCCCACGGCTTCAGCGTGTGGAACAGTCAAATCTTTATATAAATATGGACTGAACGACTAAAGCCGATCAGTCCATATAGCATGACATCATTCCATTAATCAATCTCTATATGAAATCATTTCTTTTATACTAAAATCACCCATAAAATCATCGTTACAATAATAGCTGTTAGTCCCTGCAATAATGTAGCCATTGTTTGTGCCTTGTATGCATCCGTTACTTTCATTCCACTAAATTGTGTAACCACCCAGAAGTAACTATCATTTACATGACTTATCGTCATGGCTCCCGCTCCAATAGCCATCACAACCAGAGCGAGCGGAATTGCACCTTCAATCCCTAACTGTTTGATCATGGGGGCGATAAGAGCAGAGGTAATAACCAAGGCTGCTGTTGATGATCCTTGTGCTGTTTTCAAAGCCGCTGCAACGATAAATGGAATCAGTAGAACTAAAGCTCCACCTAAAAGACCCCCATCAGCTAGTCCTTTAATCAAATCAGCCACGGGTGTTGCCTTAATCACGGAGCCAAAAGCTCCTCCAGCTCCCGTAATCAGAATGATTGCTGCCGAATCTTTGATTCCTTCTCCAACCCACCCTGTTAATGTTTCTTCATTCCATTTGGGTAGGAGAGTAAAAGAAACAAATACTCCGATTAACAGAGCTACAATGGGTGTACCCAGAAAAAGAAAAAAATTAGCTAAAGCTCCTTTCCATCCGACAGCAGAAATAATCGAAGCTAAACCAATAAATAAGATTGGAATGACAATCGGAGCAAATGACTTTCCAGTAGAAGGAAGGGTTCCAAACTGTTTCACAACCTCTTCGTATTGAAAGTTATGATCTTCTTCTCCTTCAATCCGAATTTTACTAGCTACCTTCATCGCCCAAATATATCCGACTAAAATAACTGGAATACATACGATAAGTCCGATAATAATAATGGTCCCTAAATAATTACTTGCACCGATATTTCCTGCTGCTGCAATCGGTCCAGGTGTAGGTGGGACGAGAGTATGAGTCGCATATAATCCAGTAGCCAGTGCAACTGCCATAGAGGCAAGAGCTACTTTGGTTCGCTTAGCAAGTGCTTTTTTCAAGCTCGACAAGATTACATATCCCGAATCACAAAAAACAGGAATACTCACAATGGCTCCTATTAAAGACATGGCCAACTGGGGTCTTTTTTCGCCTACAAGTCTTAATACGACCTCGGCCATCCGTAAAGCAGCACCCGACTTTTCTAAAATCGTTCCAATGACTGTACCCGCTACGATCACTATACCAATACTGCTCATTAGACCACCAAAGCCCTCATTTACCACTTTAACAACATTACCGAGTGGCATTCCTGTAGCTATCCCCACTCCAAAAGCTGCTATCAATAAAGCCAGAAACGGATGTAGCTTCCACTTTGCTGTTGCTAACACAATAAATCCAACACCAAGTATGATAATCAAAAACAATAACGGTCCATGTACCATAAAACTCCCCCCTCAAATTTTTTAATTTGATGACGCTTTCAACAGACGAGCAATGTTACATGCGCATATATATAAATACTTGCTTGCGCTCGCGATCGACTCTTTTATACTCAGGGGTCCTATAGCAATTGAATGACAACTAATAAATTCTTCATATAGCTGCTCAAAACCATTCCCCAAACTACCCGAAATCAGAATTGTTTTGCTATCATACTTTTTGGCAAGTTTAGCAACAAATGATGGCACTTTACCGTAAAGAGTTTGAAAGTCGCTTTGCCCTTCTCCTGTAATAACCCAATCGGCCTTTTTTATTTTTTCCTCTAATCCAGTGGCTTCAGCCAGCACCTGTGAACCTGAAAGAATCTTAGCTCCTATCGTAAGAAGTCCAAATCCAAGTCCCCCAGCCGCACCAGCACCTGCTACATACTGAATGGATTGGTCAAGTGCATTCTCAACTAAGGAAGCATAATGTGCTAAACCTTGGTCCAGCTTTTCTACTTGCTCTTTGGTGGCTCCTTTTTGCGGTCCAAAAACATACGATGCACCTGTCTTTCCACAAAGTGGATTTTTAACATCACTTGCTACTTTAATCTCACACTTAAGAACTTCGGGATGAATCGTACCAAAATCGACTTCTTTAATTTTCTCAAGTGAAGCACCAATCGGTTTGACAGCGCTTCCATCGCGATCTAAAAAAGTAATACCCAGTGCTTGTAACATTCCAAGACCACCATCATTGGTAGCACTTCCCCCCAGACCGATTATAAATTTGCGATACCCTCGCTTTAAAGCGTGGATCATTTGCTCACCTACTCCATAGGTAGTTGTCAACATAGGATTTCTCTGATTTTGAGGAATTTGGGGTAATCCTACCACTTGGGCAATTTCGATCACAACTGTTTCCTGATCACTTAAAACTCCATAGCTTGTCATAATCCGATTTCCTAATGGCCCAGTAACTTCTAGGTCAACTTTTTCTCCACCTACAGCGAACAGGATTGTCTCTAACGTTCCTTCCCCACCATCGGCCATCGGAACAACTTCGATGTCGGCTGTCGGCATTTCTTCTTGGAAGGCCTTTTGGATAATCAATCCTACTTCTTTGCTCGATAAACTACCTTTATAGGAGTCAGGTGCTATAACAATTTTCATAAACTCACCTCTTTATAAAAATGAGTGATTTAACTTTATTTAACAACAGTTTTTGATTCCTTCACAACGGATGAATCAAAAAAATGATCAATCCATTGCATTCGATTTTTTGTATGTTTGCACAAATATACCACTGCATTATCTTATAGCAGTGGCTAATCAGAACCTTTTAACTTTTTACAGTAAGGTATCCCGAAATACTATGATAAGACTTTCCTATACCTACCGAAACAGTATAATCCAACCATTCTTTTGTAATGAGTGTAGCATGAACCAGAAACCATTTCATATTTCAAATTTTTCATTGTATTGAGGATCTAGTGTTACTCTTCTATGAAACGCAACCATTATGTGGTAGGCCGAAAAAATTCAGTGATACACAGATTATTCAATGCTTGGTGTACCAATTTATAGTTTCGGTGGGCTTATATGGAAGCTAAAGCGGAATCGTTTGCAACATGCTCATCATAATATATTACATATTTAATTCTATTAAAATATAATTATAAAGCCAACCCCTTCCTTATCCTTTATCTCCTCCGTTCATTAGAAGATGAAGAACGATAATACTCATGAAATAGCTTAATCAATGCTCTTTTTTCGATCCGTGAAACATAAGAACGAGAAATCCCTAACTCTTTAGCAATTTCACGCTGTGTCTTCTCCTCTTCACCATTTAGCCCAAAACGACTGCGAATCACTTCCTGCTCCCGATCATCAAGAATATGGATATGCTGGTATATTTTATTCTTTTCAATTTTCATCTGAACGAGTTCAACCACTTCATCCGGATCTGTGCCTAGAATATCCGACAATGTTATTTCATTTCCTTCTTTATCAGTTCCAATCGGATCATGTAAAGAGACATCTTTTCGCGATTTCTTTAGTGAACGTAGGTGCATGAGAATCTCATTCTCAATACACCTTGCTGCATACGTAGCCAACTTGGTACCTTTATTTGTCTGATAAGACTCAATGGCTTTGATTAGACCAATTGTACCGATGGAGATTAAGTCTTCAGCATCTTCTCCTGTATTTTCAAACTTCTTTACAATATGGGCCACTAAACGTAAATTGTGCTCAATTAAGAGATTGCGGGCTTTCATATCTCCTTCGGCCATCAATTTAAGATTTTTTTCTTCTTCAACCTCAGATAATGGTTGTGGAAATGCATTATTTTTTATGTATGAAACAAAAAATAACATCTCTTTAAGTAGAAGGGCTACTGATGTTATCAAGCCAGCCATGGATACGCCTCCTTGATCTATTTTCTAAAACCCTCATAGATACGATATGTCTTACCCAATCATTTGGTTCCAATGTTATATAACTGCTACATTTTCTAACTTATGCTGAAATGTAATTGTCTTATGTTAAAATCAAAATTTTCTACACGGTTCTATTATTATTAATTTGTAACTATACAAAAAAGGAGAGTCGAAAATACTCTCCTTAAAGCTGACAGATCATGTTTGGTTTCATGGTTCTTCTTCTAAACTTCTACTTTGTTCATTAGGATTTTCTGGATAATGGTAGTATTTTTTTCTAAATGGGGTGGAATCAACATATCCATATGTCCTCCTGATCCATGATAAAAGTTAAAGTGTGAGGTCATGGATTGCCAGTCCTTGATCCTATCGCTGCCGTCTTCCGATTGGATCGAATGAATCGAAGCTTGTACACTTCCATCGTTCATCAATTGATTAAAATAGATGAGATAGTTCTTTACTCTTTCAAGGAACTCTTGTTTGGTAGATATGGATAAATCATTCATTAACTGATGTTGCAGAAAGGTTTCTACTGCTTCTTTAGCTTGCTTTTTCACTTCTTCCTCGGTAAAGAAAAGAATTTCTTTTCTTGGTAACCCATCGAGCAGAATAAGATCCGATACTTTATATCCTTCTTTTTCCATTTGTTTTGCTACTTCAAAAGCGAGGCAACATCCAGCCGAATAACCTAATAAACAATAAGGTCCTTCTACTTGTATACTTAGAATCTGCTCTATATATTTTGGTATCCGATCGTCCTCATGAATAAAGTCTAAACCATAGATCGTGTGTGTATGGATATGCTGAGCCAACGATGAAAATATCCCTCCATACCCTGCAATGGGTGGAAAACAGAAGATATTTGAATCGCTTTCCTGATTTAACGCGGTTAATAGTGACGATTGGTTTGACTGATGTGCTGAGGTCGAAAGATAAGCAGCAAGATCTCGAATGGTTCGATGTTTAAACATGACAGATAAGTTAACATTCTTATGCAGAATATCATTGATTCTACTGATCACTGAAATGGCTTTTAATGAGTGACCACCCATCTGAAAAAAGTCATCAGTTACACTGATCTGATCCATACCTAATACTTCCTGCCATATACAAACCAATTGTTTTTCCAGATTGGTAATAGGTGCTACATACTCACTCTGCATATGCATCGTATTTGGTTTTGGTAATTGTTTGTGCTCTACCTTACCATTGGAATTTAGTGGTATCCGATCCAGTTTGATTATAAAAGATGGGAGCATGTACTGAGGAAGCTTTTTGGCTAAATCATTCTTTAGTTCAGTATTTGATACAGATGCATCTTCTACAATATAGGCACATAGATAAACTTCATTTTGCTCATCGGTCCAGTCACATACCACTGCGTCTTTCACTTTTGCATGGTCTAAGAGTATCGTTTCAATCTCACTCGGTTCGATACGATAACCACGCACTTTGACTTGATGATCGATTCGACCCAAAAATTCAATATTTCCATCGGATCGATAACGGGCTAAGTCCCCTGTACGATACATACGTTCTCCAGGTATAAAGGGATTGGGGATAAATCTCTCAGCCGTTAGCTCTGGCTTTCCAAGGTACCCTCTACTTACACTATCTCCCGATATATAAATTTCCCCTACCACTCCTTGAGGTTGTAGTTGTTGATTCTTGTTGAGCAAATAGATTTTTGTGTTGGCAATCGGCTTTCCGATCGGAGGATGTTCGACCTTTTTTGTTCGTGAAGAAATAGTGTAAGTCGTTACCACATGTGTCTCCGATGGACCATAGTGATTATGTAAGTACACATCACTTTGACTGATATACTGCTGTAATGATGATGATAGGACAAGTTGTTCACCTGCTGTAATCACATGTTGAATCGATCCTGGCAGCTGATCTACCCATTGGAACACAGCTTTCAGATAAGAAACAGGCCAGAAGATAACGGTAATGGCTTGCTCTTCCATATATTGTAATAGCTGTCTCATATTTTGTTTCATTTGATTGTCAATCACATATAAACATCCACCTGAACATAGGGTAGAGAAAATTTCTTGGAAGCTTACATCAAAGCTGATGGTATTAAATTGCAATACATTTCTATCAAAAGGAATCGATGTATTTAATAATTGATCTTGTAATAAATTGAGTAGCTGACGGTGCTCCATCATCACTCCCTTGGGTTGACCTGTCGTTCCTGAAGTATAGATGACATAAGCTAGATGGCTGTTTGTACAGATATGGGGTAGATTGGAAGAGTCCAGATCTGAGCATGTAGCTTGCTTGACATTGAGCCACTCTATGGCTGTATTCCATTCTGTTTCTTTAAATTGGCTCATCACTACATCATCACTGATAACGATCTGTGCTCCACTATCTGACAACATGTATTCGATTCGCTGAGTTGGATATGCAGGGTCAATGGGTACATAAGCTCCACCCGCCTTTAAAATGGCAAGCATCCCAACAATCATTTCCAAAGAACGTTCCATCAGTAGACCGACACGATCATCTGGCTTGATTCCATGCTTACGTAACAATCTTGCCAAGCGATTAGATTGGTTATTTAACTCATGATAAGTCAGCTGTTCCTCTTTGAATACCACTGCTATTTTGTTCGATGTTTGGATTACTTGTTCCTCAAATAACCCGTGTATCGTCTTTTCGTACAGATCTTGTACACTCGTCGTATCGTTCCATTCCACTAACAGTCGCTGCTTCTCCTGTTCTGTCAACATTTCCATTTCGGCAATACATTTATCAGGATCATTGACCATTTCTTGAACGATCTGTATAAAATGTTGGGTCATCCGCTGAATCGTTTCTGGCATGAACAAAGAAGTTGCATATTCCAATCGACACTCTATTTTATTTTGTCTCTCGGTTGCAAATAATAAGAGATCAAATTTCGAAATGGCATAATCTAGCTCATAGGGTGTTACTTGCACACCGTCCAACTGAAGTAAGTCTCGACCAAAGTCTTGAACGGTTATCATTGCTTGAAACAATGGATTACGACCTGTATCTCGCTGAAGAGAAAGCTTATCTACTAAAACCTCAAAGGGATAATCAGCGTGATCGTAAGCAGCTACTGCGCTCTCTTTTACTTCTTGAATAAAGTCAATCCATCTTTTTTGTCCTTCTGGATAATTACGTATCGCCAATGTATTGACAAACATCCCCACAACAGATTGCACATCCGCATGTGACCGACCAACGACAGGCGATCCCACAATGATATCTGATTGACCAGTATATCTGTGAAGCAAAGCATTGTAGGCAGTAAGTAGTAGCATATAGATGGTGGTTTCCGTTTTAGATGCCAGTCGTTTTAAGGAATGGGTTAAATCAGAGTCTAAAACAAAGTCCCAATAACTCCCTTTAAAACTTTGCATCTCTGGCCGAACATAGTCAGTCGGTAAATCCAAAACAGGAATTTCACCTGCGTAAATATTTAACCAATAGGTTTCTTGTCGTTTCCATTCATCTGATTTCATCCATTCTTGTTGCCAAACAGAAAAATCTTTATATTGAATGTGTAATTTAGGTAAATTCTCACCCTGATAGATCTTAGAGAGTTCATCAAGTAACAGATCAACGGATACACCATCTGCGATAATATGGTGAAGGTCAATCAAAAGTAGATGCTCTTCCGGCTCTAGCTGAATTAATTCAGCACGAAATAGTGGGGCTTGGTCTAGTGAAAAAGGCTGAATGAACTGATTCACCCAATTCTTTGCTCCTTCTTTGCTTCCCTTGCGAACACGTAGCTGAAAGTCGACTTCAGTATGAACATATTGCATAGGCTCGCCATTGATAACTTGAAATGAAGTTCGAAGTGATTCATGACGTTGGATCAGTTTTTGGAATGCTTGCTCCAAACGCACTCTATCAAGTGATCCGTTAAGCATCAATGCACCAGACATATTATAGTGGGTTGCGTTTCGCTCCAATTGTTGTAGGATATAAATCCGTTTTTGTGCGGAAGAGACAGGATAATACCTCTGAACAGGAGCAGGCTGAATCGAGCGGAACGCTGTCATTTCTTGATCTCGCAAATAGGTAGCCAGTTGTTGGATGGTTGGTTGTTCAAAAATCGCTCGTACTGGAACCTCTACTTCTAGCTTTTGATGGATCATCGACATCAACTGAATCGCTTTTAATGAGTGTCCGCCAATCTGAAAAAAGTCATCCGTTATCCCAATCGGATCAATACCTAATAATTCTTGCCATATCTTTACCAACTGCTTTTCCAGTTGGGTTACAGGTGGTACATAATTTTCTACTATGGTTGACTCATCCGGTTTGGGTAAAGCTGCTTTATCCACTTTACCGTTTTGGGTCAAGGGAATTTCATCCACCTCTATGATAAAAGAAGGAATCATGTAGGCTGGTAGCTTTTGACTTAAATACTTTTTTAGCTCATGACTCACTCCCGTTTCATCTAAGATGACATAGGCAGCGAGATAAATTTCACCTTGTGCATCTTTCCAATCTTGTACCGTTGCGCTTTTGACTTTGGTATGTGTTAGAAGAATAGATTCAATCTCTCCCAGCTCAATCCGATATCCACGTACTTTTACCTGTTGATCGATCCGACCCAAAAACGCTAGATTGCCATCAGGCAAATAGTGTACTAGATCACCTGTGCGATACAGGCGCTCTCCAGGAACGAATGGATTGGGAATAAACTTTTCTTCTGTCAATTTTGGTTTTCCGAGATATCCACGAGCTAGCCCCACTCCACCGATACATAGTTCTCCTGGAGCACCAAATGGTTGCAGCTGTAAGTGTTGATTGATGATATAAACCTGTACATTGGGAATGGGCTTTCCGATTGGTACAGAGGAAACAGGGAGATTTTTATCCGCTCTCCACATGGTGGCAGTAACCGTTGTTTCGGTAGGTCCGTAGGAGTTGATACAAATTTTTTTCCATCTCTCCACTAAAGGACATGGCGCTAAAGATCCTCCCAAAATAAAATGACGAAGTGAAGATGGCTCCTCGTATTTTAGGTACTTAGCATAAGATGGAGGCAAATGGAGAATCGTTAGCTGATTTTGCTTGATATAGTTTTCTAGCTCCACTACATCATAAATCAGCTCAGGAGTTAGGATATAAAGGCATGCTCCTGTCAGTAGACTCATCCCCAATTCTTCTACGGAAACATCAAACGAAACGCTAGCAAATTGTCCAATCCGGTCATCTTCCTGAATGTCCAACTGTTTGTTCCAATGATATAAAAAATTGATCACGCTCCGATGTTCAATCATCACTCCTTTGGGTTGTCCTGTCGTTCCCGAAGTATACATTACATAGGCCAAATCAGTTGACTGATTGACATCGGATAAGTTGGAAACATCCATTTCTTTTAAATCTAAAGTTTGAACATCCAACCATTCTACCGATCCAAGCTCTTCTTTGTTGAGTTTTTCCATGATCGATGATTGGCTGAGAATCAGATTAGCTCCACTATCAGCTAGCATGTATCTCATCCGTTCGACTGGATATTGGGGATCAATCGGAACATAAGCTCCCCCTGCCTTTAGAATCGCAAGAATGCCTACGATCATATCCAAGGAACGCTCTATCATCAACCCTATCCGATCATCAGGCTTTGTTCCTTTTTGACGTAACACGTAAGCCAAGCGATTCGCTTGTTCATTTAGTTCTTGGTAGGTAAGTTGGTCATCTTTGTAGACTACTGCTACCTGATGGGGTGTTTTCACTACTTGTTCCTCAAACCATTTATGAATCGTCTGCTCTTTCGGATAATCCGCCTGATTATCATTGCACGATTTGAGTAATCGTTGTTTTTCTTCTTCATCCAAGATATCGATTTGCTGAACCTTTATTTCTGGATCAGCCAACACAGCTTTAGCAACTTGCTTCATATGCTTTTCAATATTCGAAATAAACACATCCTGAAGTACAGATGAATCGTATGTAAGTTTCACCTGAATGGAACTCCCAGGCATCACAGCGATGGTCAGCGGATAATTCGTTTGCTCAAAACATTTTACATCACGAATCCGCAACTCTTGTCTCTGCCCATTGAAAAGATTTTGTACTTCTTGATCCAATGGGTAGCTTTCAAAAACCATGAGATGATCAAATAACGCTTGTTGATGGATACTTTGTTGTTGAACTTCATAAAGAGGGCAAAAGCCGTGCATTTCATAGTCAAATGCTTGTTTTTGTATTTGACTCACAAACGCTGAAAATGAACCATGACTACCTCGAATACGAACAGGAACGGTATTGATAAATAGCCCCACCATCTTCTCGATTCCATCAATCGATGCGGATCTTCCCGAATGAACCGCTCCGAAAACAACATCATCTTGATTGGTATATCTGTGTAATAAAACGCCCCAAATAGCTTGAAACGTTGTATTTAATGTTACGTGTTGCTGCTTACTAAAATGGATCAGTGCCTTGGACATTTCTTCACTAAAAGTAAAAGTAAAATCCCGGTATGTTTCATCCTCTTCTATTCGACTTTGTTTCCTTGGCAAATAGGCTAAATCTTCATACCCCTGCAAGTATTCTCTCCAATAGCTCAGAGAGTCTATATCGTCGCGCTCTTCCAACCACTCGATAAATTCTTTATAAGGTTTTATCTCTTCCAAAAGGATAGGTTGCTTATTTTTTGTAAGTGAATAGATCGAAAATAATTCTTTGACCAGACTACCCATACTCCAACCATCTAAGAGAATGTGATGAAAGCTCCAAATCACATAAACATCCTTTTCACTCCGTTTAAACAGAGCAAAACGCATTAATACATCTTTTTGCAAGTGAAAACCTTTTTGTCGATCTTCTTGTTGATACGATTCAATCACAGACTGCGATTCTTCAGCTGATAGATGAGATAGATCCTTAACATAGACAGGAACTTCACGACCTGTCAATACAACTTGTTTGGGCCTCTCTATTTTTTGATAAAAAATAGCTGTTCGTAGTAGATCATGTCTTTGTACCAATCGTTGAATACTCTGTTTAAAATTCGGCACATCTAAATTTCCTTCTATCGAAAAAGTCATTTGTTGAAAATAGGTTGCTGTTTTTTCCTGCAAGAGGGAATGGTATAGCATTCCTTCTTGCATCGGTGATAAATTATAAACCTTTTCAATTTTTATTTGATTTGACATCAAAGCCCCACTCCTTACTAGAAGCTGTTTCTAAAACGATTTTCTATCAATCGAAGCCAACCTCTATGACTAAAAACCACTTAGATGGAAACGTTAATCTCTAGTCATAGAGGTTCGGCACTTACACTTTCCCTTTAAGTCTTTTTCTATCCTTCAAGTATACTTTGCATATATTGTAAGTCTTCTAACGAAAGGTTTTTATCCCCTACATCACTTGGGGTGATTTCTGTTTCAGACTTTCCGGCGCAGTGTTTGATCAATTGTTCCAAGTTTTCCTTTAGATATTGAGTGAACTTGATGATGGTCTCTCGGTTGTATTCCTTACAGCTATAACCTACTTGCAGTGTAAACTTCCCATTGAAAATGAGTCCGTTCATCTCAATCGTGTGTCTTCGTTTCATCTGTGGGCTTACCAACTTACCTGTTTTCAATGAAGAGATCTGAAAATGACCATTTTCCTTCGTATTTGGGTCAAATTGCCCAAGATAGTTAAAAGTAATTTCTGGACGAAAATGAGTGAATTCAGTAGACCTAAGTTCAGCTTGACGCAAGTATTTCAAAATACTAAAGCCAATCCCTCGATTCGGAATCCTGCGTAAAGTTTCCTTTACTTTTTTGATACTGTCTGACAGGCGCTGATCGATCGATTCTTCAGAATCATCTTGAGCAAAATCAAAGACAACTGGATAACAGCTTGTAAACCAACCGATAGTTCGATGAAGACGAATTGTTTCTAAAATCTCCTCACGACCATGTCCTTCTAATAAAATACTTACCTGATCAGTGTTGACCCAATCTTTTACAGTTAATCCTACAGCCGTTAGTAGAATATCATTGATTTCCGTATTATAGGCGTGATGAATTTGACTCAGCAGTTGTTTCGTTTGTTCTTTGGTTAAAGATAACTCGATATAGTCACTCTCTTGTATGAAGCTTTCTTTCACCTCACGGTCCTTCGGTAGAGGCACAATCTCGGACTGACATAGCTTTTCCCAATACGGAATCTCTTTTTGTATCTGGGAACTGATTGCATATTCTCTCAAACCATTCGCCCAAGCTAAATAAGAGTCTGTCTTCAATGGAAGTTGGATAGGTTGCTGTTTCAATGCCTGTTGATAACCACTTTCAAAGTCCTCCAATAAAATCCGCCATGAAACACCATCAACAACTAAGTGATGAATAATTATTAGTAAATAGTCACCATGATCTGTTTGAAATAGCCCGACCTTCATTAGCAAGCCTTTAGTAATATCTAAGCTGCTTTGCATTTGATTTGCTAACTCTTCGATTTGGTCTCTCACATTTTTCTCATTCCGCAAGTCAAATGAATCAAGCTGGAAAGGGGTCTCTTCTAGTCCGCGATTCATCTGAATCCATTGATCTTTCTGTTTCCGATAGATCATTCGCAGTGCATCATGATGCTCTACAAGTTTCATTAACACTTTATTTAAAACATCCTCATGGAGATGTGTGGGACTATATAATAGAATAGACTGATTAAAGTGATTGACATAAGACCCTGCATGCATAAAAAACTCGGCTTGAATCGGAGTAAGAGGTACTTCACCTTGTACGAGGTCTTGCTTCACTTGCTGCTTCTTGCTCTTGATATAAGGGATCACCTTTTGAATTGTTGGCGCGCGAAAAAGATGGTTTACGCTTAGGATCAGATTTTCTTTCTGTAACATAGCAGCTATTTGAATTGCTTTGATCGAGTCTCCTCCCAATTCAAAAAAGTGATGGGTTACACCTATTTTTCTTAGACCTAATACTTGTTGCCAAATATGGGCTAACTTCTTCTCCATCTCGGTAACTGGCGCCACATATTCTGTTTGTAATTCAAGTCCATCTGGTTTTGGTAGTTGACTTCGATCTACTTTACCATGGGGTGAAATGGGAATCTCATCAATCTCCATGATAAAGGATGGAATCATATAATCAGGGAGTTTTCGCCTCAGATACTTCCTCAGTTCACTACTTGATATGTGCTCATTCAATACTACATACGCACATAAATCCATTTCATCCTGTTCATCTGTCCACTCGCGTACCGTTACATTCTTTACATTGGGGTGACTCATTAGTATAGACTCAATTTCACCTAGCTCAATTCGGTAGCCTCGTACTTTTACTTGCTCATCGATTCGCCCCAAAAATTCGATATTTCCATCTGACAAATAGCGAGCAACATCTCCCGTACGATAGATTCGCTCTCCAGGAATAAACGGATTAAGGATAAACTTTTCGGCGGTTAATTCCGGTTTGTTGAGGTACCCTCTTGCCAGCCCGTCTCCACCAATACACAGTTCTCCAGGAACTCCGATGGGTTGTAACTGTAAGTTTTCATCTAAGATGTATATCTTTGTATTGGAAATCGGTTTTCCAATTGGAACTTCCATAACATCCTCTTCTTTTGTTGGCTCCCATGTGGTAGCACAGACAGTCGTTTCGGTAGGTCCATACGCATTAGTATAGATTTCTTTCCAATGTTCTACTAAGTTCGATGAGCTTGCGGAGCCCCCAACCATTACTTTTCGTAGTGATTTCATATTTTGCTTATGAAGATAGCATAGGTAAGTAGGAGGAAGTAATAGGATACTTAGATGATGCTGATTCACATACTGTTCAAAGTCAACAGGACTTAAGACCACATCATGAGGAATCATATACAGACAAGCCCCAGATAGCAGACTAACTCCGATTTCCCAGACGGCGGCATCAAAGGAAATATTGGCAAATTGACCGACTCGGTCTTGCTCATTTATGAGAAACTCGGTTTGGAAGTGACATATGAGATGGATCAAACTTTGGTGTTCTACCATTACTCCCTTTGGTTGTCCTGTTGTTCCTGAAGTATAAATCACATACGCCAAATCAGTAGGCTTGTTCATATTCGATAGATTCGAAGAATCAACTTCTGTGGAGACAACCTCTCCTATATCTAACCATTCTCCGATCTCATTGCCTTCATCCAAAAGCTTTTCTATTATGGAAGCCTGACTTAAAACAATCATAGCCTGACTATCTTCCAACATATATCGAATCCGTTCTACTGGATAGGAGGGATCGATAGGCACATAAGCTCCACCCGCCTTTAAAATTCCTAAAATCCCCACAACCACATCAAACGAACGCGCTAATAACAATCCTACTCGATCATCTGGTTTCACTTCACGTTTTCTTAAGACATGTGCCAAACGATTGGCTCGTTCATTTAACTCTTGGTATGTCAATTTCCCATCTTTACATACCACCGCTATGTTATTTGGGGTTTTAGCTACTTGTTCTTCAAACCACTCATGGATTGTTTTTTGTTTGGGATACGGGGTTGTAGTGTGATTCCACTCTACTAACAGCTGATACTTTTCTTGATCCGTTAACATGTCAACTTCTTTTATTTTCTTATTAGGATGTGTTACCATTTCGTTTACAATCTGCTCAAAATGCTGCTTCATCCGCTCTATCGTTTCTCGCTTAAATAGAGAATGGGCATACTCGAATTGACATATAATCTGGTCTTGACTCTCTTTAGTTACCAGGGATAGGTCGAACTTCGAAATCGCATACTCCAATTCAAGTGGTTTAACCTGTAACCCATCGAGCTTAAAGGTATCACTACCAAAGTCTTGCATCGTAAACATCGCTTGGAATAGTGGATTGCGACTGGTATCACGCTTAAGGGAGAGCTTTTCTACAAGTATTTCAAAAGGATAGTCAGCATGATCATAAGCACCTAGAGCCTCTTCTTTCACCTCTCGTACAAAATCAACAACGCTCTTATGTCCTTCGGGACGGGTTCGAATCGCCAGTGTATTCACAAATAATCCCATTACTGACTGAATATCGGCATGTGATCGACCGACAACGGGCGTTCCTATAATCACTTCCGCTTGCTTCGAATATTTTTGTAACAAGATACTATAGGCAGCTAGCAGTAGCATATATAGCGTTGTACCTGTTGTAGATGCAAGCCTTTTTAGTGATTTCGTTAGCTCTTCATTTAAGACAAAGCTTTCATGGCTACCTGCAAAGTTTTGTACCTCTGGACGCATATAATCTGTTGGTAATTCCAAAACAGGAATCTCATCCGAAAAGGTTTCTAACCAGTATTTCTCTTGTTGATGGAAGGAATCTGATTCCATCCATTCCTGTTGCCAGACTGCAAAATCTTTATACTGAATTGGAAGATCTGATCGTTTCTCTCCACGATATAGTTTCGAAAGGTCATCTAACATCACATCGGTTGAAATACCATCTGTAATGATATGGTGTATATCGATCAGTAGCAAATGCTTTTTTGACTGAAGTTGGATTAATTCCACACGGAATAATGGAGCTTGTTCCAACGAAAATGGACGAACAAATTGATTGATCCTGTTTTCCGCTTCTCTTTTGGTACCCTTTTGCACAGTGATCTTAAAGGGAACCTTGGGATGAATCTTTTGCATAGGTTCTCCGTCTACTAGCTCGAATGAGGTACGTAAGGCTTCATGACGTTCAATCAGTTTTTGAAATGCTCGTTCCAAGCGCTGAATGTCTAATTCACCTTCGATCATAACCGCTCCAGGTAGATGATAGTGCGTAGAGTTTAGCTCCATTTGCTGCAATACAAACATCCGCTTTTGTGCTGAAGAGAGTGGATAATAGGGTTGAGATGGAGCTGGCTGAATCGATTGAAAATCCGTCTTCTCTCTTTCTGCAAGATAAGAAGTTAATTCCTGAATCGAAGGATACTCAAAAATTGCACGAACCGGTAATTCGATTTGTAGCTTTTGGTGGATCATGGACACTAATTGAATTATTTTTAGGGAGTGACCACCGATATGAAAAAAGTGATCTGTGATCCCAACACGATCAATCCCTAATACGTGCTGCCAAATTTCTACTAACTGTTTCTCCATTTCTGTCGTAGGTGGTACATACACTACTTGATGTTTTGATTCATTAGGGAGAGGTAATGCCTTTCGATCCACCTTACCATTCGTTGTCAAAGGAAGCTGATCCATTTCCAGAATAAAGGAGGGAATCATATAGTCAGGCAACTTTTGTTTCAAATATTTCTTTAGCTCAGAACTTGATATAGGCTCATTCAATACAACATAAGCACATAAATAAGTCTCATCTTGATCGCTTTTCCAATCTTGAACGACTACATCTTTTACCTTTGGATGCTCCAAGAATACGGAAGCAATCTCATCTAACTCTATGCGATAGCCACGAATTTTGACTTGATGATCGACCCGCCCCAAAAATTCAATATTTCCATCTGGTAAGTAGCGTCCAAGGTCTCCGGTTCGATACATTCGCTCACCTAAGACAAAGGGACTGGGCAAAAATTTGGCTGCTGTGAGTTCCGGTTTACCCAAGTAACCTCTACTTACACTATCACCCGAAATATATATTTCACCAACAACACCCGGTGGTTGTAATTGACCATTTTCATGTAGTAAATAAATCTTTGTATTCGCAATCGGTTTCCCAATTGGTGGATAATCTACGATTTCTTGATCAGACGTTAGTTTATATGTTGTTACAACATGGGTTTCTGAAGGGCCATAGTGATTATGTAATTGCACATCACTTTGACGAATACACTGTTTCAGTGAAGACGGCACAACTAACTGTTCTCCTGCTGTAATTACATGTTGAATCGACTGTGGTAATTGATCGGTTAGTTGAAACACTGCTTTCGCATAAGAGACAGGCCAGTAAACAATCGAAATGTCTTGTTCTTCAATATATGTCAATAGTTGAACAATATTTTGTCTCATTTGACTCTCAATGACATATAGGCAACCGCCAGATAAAAGGGCTGAAAAAATTTCTTGAAAGCTCACATCAAAACTAATGGAGCTAAACTGCAATACTTTCCCAGTAAAAGCAATCTCCTCACTTGAAATTTGATTGTGTAATAAGTTAACCAGTTGGCGGTGTTCCATCATAACCCCTTTGGGTCGTCCAGTCGTTCCAGAGGTATAAATGACATAAGCTAGGTCAGACGACTGATTGATATGAGGTAAGTTAGAACAATCCATCCCCTTCATATCCAAGGCTTGGACATCTAGCCATTCGACTGACTCAACTTCTTCTGGGTCGAGTCTTTCCATGATTCTAGATTGACTCAGAACAAGATTGGAACCACTATCGGCTATCATATATCGTATCCGCTCGATTGGATATTCGGGATCAATCGGAACATAAGAGCCTCCAGCTTTTAAAATGCCCAGGATGCCTATGATCATATCGAAGGAACGCTCCATGATCAGCCCTACCCGATCCTCTGGTTTAACTCCTCTTTGTCGTAGTACTCGTGCTAAACGGTTTGCTTGTTCATTTAACTCTAAATATGTTAGGCGTTTTTCCTTGAAAACCACTGCTACATGATGAGCAGCTTGATCTACTCGCTCTTCAAACCATTGATGTATCGTTTTCTCTTTTGGATATTCCATGCGAGTATCATTCCACGTATTCAAAATTTGCTGTTTCTCAGAATCTGTCAATATATCAATCTGACGAACCTGAACATTCGGACGATCCACCACTGTTTGAGTAACCTTTTTGAAGTGATTCTCAATCCGATCAATAAATTCTTGATTAATGAAGGAGTGATTATATTTCATACGAACTTCCAACGATTTTTTAGGATTTACTGAGATCGTTAGCGGATAATTCGTTTGCTCAAAACTAGTCACATCACTGATCTTTAACATAGACTCCTGATCATGTTGTAAGTTCCCAATTTCTTGATCCAAAGGGAAATTCTCAAAAGCAATAATATGATCAAACAACTCTTGTTTATGACCACTTTGTTCCTGAATTTCATAAAGGGGACAATAGCCGTGTTCTTCAGCAGCAAAAAACTGTTGCTGTAATTCTCTAGCGAACGCTATAAATGAGCCATCACTTTTTGCTATACGAACAGGTACTGTATTAATAAACAACCCCACCATTTTCTCTATCCCTTGAATGGCTGCTGATCTCCCTGATATCACTGATCCAAAAACAACATCCTCTTGATAGGTATATCTTTGCAATAGTACTCCCCAAATGGCTTGAAACAGGGTATTTAGCGTGATATGATGCTTCTTACCCAAATGGATTAGTGACTCTGTCATTTCTTCATCTAGAGTGAAGGTCACCGTTTTGTACTGATCAGGTGTCTGTACCTGACTTGGTTTCATGGGTATTAAGGGTCGATATTGATATCCTTGTAAATACTGCTTCCAATAGTTTAGTGATTTCCTATTATCTCGCACATCTAACCATTTAATAAATTCTTGATAAGGCTTCACTTTTTCGAATTGTATGGGTTGTTGTTTTTTAAGGGATAAGTAGATTTGAAGTAATTCATTCATGATAATCCCAATACTCCAACCGTCCAATAAAATATGATGATAGCTCCAAACCAAGCGAAAATTCTGGTCAGCCCTTTTGAAAATAGCAAAACGCATTAATACATCCTTACGTAAGTTAAAACCAGCTCGCCTATCATCTACTAAAAAAGATTGCATGAACTGCATAAATGCTTCATCGGATTGATTGGATAAATCTTCATAATGGACAATTACTTTTCTATGATCTAATACGACTTGCTGAGGCTTTTTGATTTTTTGATAGACAAAGTTTGTACGAAGTATATCGTGCCTTTGGATCAATTGTTGGATACTTTGTTCAAAAACGTGAATATCTAGATCACCTTGGATCGAAAAAGTCACCTGCTGAAAATACATTTCTGTGTTCTCTTGCAAGAGAGAATGATACAACATTCCCTCTTGCATTGGTGATAAATCATAAACCTTTTCTACCTTCGCCATCAAAGACACTCCTTATTCATCTGCAAAAATATCTTGAATATATGCTAACTCTTCCGCTGAAAGGCTTTCATCGCTCAATTTCCTTGATGTTCTTTCCGTTTCAATCTCTTCCAAGCAATGGTTCATCTGATCGACGGACTTCCTGTCCTCAAGATAAGGAGCCATTTTTTCTATCGTTAATGCATTAAAAAAATGATTTAAACTGAGAGTAAGCTCTTCTTTGGCAAGTAACTGGATGATCTGGATCGCCTTGATGGAGTCCCCACCGAATGCAAAAAAGTCATCACGAATACCTACTTGCTCCACCTTTAAAACTTGCTCCCATACAGATACAAGCTTCGCTTCTATCTCATTCCGTGGGCCTACATATTCGATTTGTTTGTGTGAAATTCCGGTTGGTTTGGGAAGAGCATTCCGATCAATCTTTCCATTGGGATTTAAGGGCATGCTCTCTAACTGTACAAAGTAAGCAGGAACCATATATCTGGGCAACAAACGAGTAAGCTCGTCACGCAACTCTGATCCATCGATCAACTCTTCGGCCACAAAATAAGCACCAAGCACTTTTCTACCCTCTTCCGTATCATCAACGACAACGGCCTGTGTGATCGACCACTTGGTCAGCAAGGTATTACTGATCTCTTCCAATTCCACTCGGTAACCTTGAATCTTGACCTGATGATCTTTTCGTCCTAAAAATTCGATATAGCCATCGCGATGAAGAAGCCCGTAGTCTCCTGTGCGATAGAGTCTACCTAGTTTCGGATGTTGGATAAATGCTTGCTTTGTCTTCTCTTTATCAAATAAATAACCTACCGCTAAACCACTCCCTCCAATGAACAACTCACCTTCAACTTCAATAGGACAAGGTTGCAAATGATCGTTCAATACATAATACTGCTGGTTTGCTAGCGGTCTTCCATAAGGAATACTCTTCCACTCTTGTTTTACTTCATGAATAGGATAATAGATCGACCAAATCGAAGCTTCTGTCGCTCCCCCCAGCGAAATCACTTCAGCATGTGGAAAATGTTGCGCTACCTTTGCCGGAAGGGTAAGAGGAATCCAATCACCACTTAACAAAGTTAAACGTAACGAGTTATTTTCAAAGTGTGAGTCAACGGATTCTAAAGCGAGATCCATAATCACTGGAACTGAATTCCAGATCGTGATTTCATATTGATTCACTGTTTCGACTAACTGATGTACATCACGTTGGTCTTTCACCATTACAAGGGTTGCTCCCGCACTTAACGTGCCAAAAATATCATAGACTGAAAGATCAAAACACATGGATGAAATTCCAATCACTCGATCTAGTTCGCTAACGCCAAACTTCTGGTTGATATCTTGAATGGTATTGGTTACCGCTTCATGAGAAACAACGACACCTTTTGGCTTCCCTGTACTACCCGAAGTATAGATGATATATGCCACATCTTCTGGTGTGACATCGCTTCTCACTTCATGATCTGGAACTTCATTAAGGCTTTGTTTGTGGTACAGATCTGGGGTAATCAATTCCCGACATTGACTATGATTTAAGATGTAGTCTTGTCGATCCTTTGGATAGTCTGGATCAATTGGTACATAAGCCGCTCCAGCCTTTATCACTCCCAATAGATTGACAATCGTTTCCACTTGACGGATAGCTAACACACCGATTCGATCACCGACACCCATTCCTTGTTGTTGTAAATAATAAGCTACTTGATTGGAGCGTCGATCTAGCTCCTGATAGGTGATACTTTGATGTTCAAATACTACAGCCAATTGATTTGGTGTACGCTGAACTTGCTCGACAAATAATTGATGTAAAGTTGCTTTTCGCAGTTCCTCTTTCGTTTGATTATATTGCGTAAGCAAGGTTTGCTCTGATTGGGTTAATTGTAAAGGAGTGATCTCGCCTTTTTCTGCTAGCTGGTCCATCATGGATACATATTGGTCAAACATGATTTTGATCATGTCCTGATCAAATAACTCCTCCACATAATTCCACATTATAACCAACTCGCCATTCTGCTCTGTCACTACATAATCCAGATAAACCTGAGGTGTCTGTGCCGTCATGTAGCGCAGGGTACCTATGTCATTCCAATTAAATCCATCATCATCGAGAAGCAAGGAGGTAAAGACGATTGGCATCAAAGCCCTTGTTTCTATTTGATTCACCTGCATCAGATCTCGAAGAAAGCGAACACCATCATAATAGCGATGCTCTAAGCCTTCCATCATCGTCTCTTGTGTCTTCCTGACTTTATGGACAAACGACTGATCTGGCGGCAAATCAAGATCTAACAAAATCAAGGAAGTAAAATCACCGATAATCTGCTCCACTTGAGAATGAACGGGATAACGATTAAATACCGTTGAATTGATCGCTAGTCGCCTCTGATTAGACCAATGAGCCAAGATCTCACCATATACCGTACAAAGCAGCGCTGAGGGCGTTACTTGATTTCTTTGTGCCCATTGCTTGATTTTCTTCCATTGATCTTGACTAATCGTTTGGTACAAGCTTTTAAAACGAGGCTGTGTAATATCATTCGGGTTTCTCCGCATACGTAGGATCGGCGCAGTTGGAAAGTCCTCCCGCTTACTCAACCAATAATTTTTGGCTTCCTCGTATTTCTTACTCTGTTTCATTTTCTGGTAAGCCGACATGTAATCACGGAAGGTCAAACTTAATGAAGGAAGTAGCAAGTCCGGCTGATGATATAACTCCATCAATTCTTTCCAAAAGATACGCAAACTTGCCCCATCCATAACCAGCACGTCAAAACTGCAACAAAGTAGATGTGAAGTCTCATTCAAACGGAAAGCTTTGAATTCAAATAACGGCCACTTTTCAGATGGAAATACTTGGTGTGACATACGAGAACGCTCAGCAAGTACTCGCTGCTCCTGTTCTTCAAGACTTAACCCTGTTAAATCCTCTATTTCAATCGGATAAGTCAAATCCTCAGAAAGGATCCGTTGGGTTCCATTTGGTAACACTACAGCACGTAACATGGGATGACGTCGAATAACTTGCTGTAAACATTGATTAAAGCGTCGAATATCCAAAGAGGTTTCCCATTCCAAATAGCTGTGCGTTGCTACTCCACCCAGCTCAAAATGCTGATTACGCCCAAGTAAGTAAGCCAACTGTATTTCTGTTAAGGAAAATGGTTGATAGAAGTTTTCTTCATCTTCTACAACAGTTGGTAAATAAAGCTCGTCTGACTCTTCTTCATACGCATGCAGGCTTAACTCGGCAATCGTGGGATAACGAAAAATATCCTGTACCGTAACGACAATTCGTTCTTTGCTTAGCTTATTCACCAATTGAATGGCCTTAATTGAATTTCCACCTAATTCGAAAAAGGAATGGGTTATACCGATTTTTTCTATATTCAATACTTGTTGCCAAATACGGGTTAACTGCTTTTCCATATCTGTAACAGGTGGTACATAATCCTCTTGAATTTTTGTGCTATCTGGTTTAGGTAATGCTTTTCGATCCACTTTACGATTGGGAGTCAGTGGTATTTCTTCCATCTCTATAACAAAGGATGGAATCATGTAACTGGGTAACTTTTGTCCTATATATTTCTTTAACTCACTACTTGACACTGTGTCATCCAATACCACATAAGCACACAAATATGTTTCATTCTGTTCATCTTTCCAATCTCGAACAGCAACATCTTTTACATTTGGATGTTCGAAGAGTACCGATTCTATCTCTCCTAGTTCTATCCGATAACCTCGTACTTTGACTTGATGATCCATTCGGCCCAAAAACTCAATATTTCCATCAAGTAAATACCGAGCTAAATCACCCGTCCGATATAATTTTTCACCTGGTACAAAGGGACTTGGAACAAATTTTTCAGCAGTGAGTTCTGGTTTCCCTAAGTAGCCTCGAGCCAGACCAATCCCACCAATACATAGCTCACCTGGAATACCAATCGGTTGTAATTGAATGTGTTCATTTACAATATAAACTTTAGCATTCATAATCGGTCTTCCAATTGGTGCATAAGAAAGGGAGTTGATTTCTCCATCTCCTTGCCACATGGTCGCATAAACCGTTGCTTCAGCAGGTCCATAAGCATTAACGTATTTTCCTTTCCATTTTCTAGCGAGATCCAGAGAACTAGCTGAACCAATGGCTAAGACTTTACGTAAATGCGAAAGACCCATCATTTTTTCTGAATTCAATTGGTTTAAATAGGTAGCTGAGAGAGAAAGTACTGTCAGCTTTTGTTCACTTACATAGTCCTCAAATCTTGACGTATCCTGAATTGTTTCCTTTGGAATCAAGTAGAGGCTCGCACCTGTTAATAGACTGACATACACTTCCCAAACAGAAGCATCAAAGGCAATACTCGCAACTTGTCCGATCCGATCACCAGATTGAATGCCCCATTCTTTTTGGCTATATGCAACCAGATTGATTACACCTTGATGTTCAACCATGACACCTTTTGGCTGTCCAGTTGTGCCTGAGGTATAAATCACATAGGCTAAATCGGTCGATTGATTGGTTGATAGTAGATTGGAAGCTTCAAACTCTACTTGATTGATCTCTTGAATATCCAACCACTTATTTGACCATTCACCTTTCATATTCCATCTTTCGATCAAAGAAGATTGGCTTAAAATCGTTTGTGCATGGCTGTCATCTAACATATATCGAATTCTCGTAAGTGGATACTCAGGATCAATAGGCACATATGTTCCGCCTGATTTGAGAATCGCTAGCATTCCTATAATTAAGTCAAGCGATTTCTCCATTAATAATCCAACTCGGTCACCTGGCTTCACACCCTGTTGTCTTAATACTTGCGCTACTACGTTCGATCGTTCATGTAGCTCTTGATACGTCAGTTTCTCTTTCTTGTATACAACAGCGATGTTATTTGGAGTTTTCATTACTTGTTCTACAAATCGTTCCTGAATGGTTTGATCCTTTGGAAAATCTGCTTTCGTACGATTCCATTCGACCATCTGTTTACGTTTCTCTAACTCTGTGCAAATTTCGAAGTGTGCGATCTTTTTGTAAGGATACTGAATAATCTCTTTGATAAGAGTAATTAGACGTTCAACCAGCAGTTCAATTTCATCCTCTTGATATACTTCCTGTCGATAATCAACATTTAGTACAAGTTGATCTGTCTGAATCAAATTTTTGATGTGAACATTGATCTCATAGAAGTCATATCCACTAAATATTTGATCTCCTTCTGTTGTTAACTCTTGATATTCAATACCAACTGTGAAAAGCTGTTTCACATCATGTCCTTGATGTTGTAAATCCTGAATCAATTGATTATATGGATATTTCTGATGACGGAAAATCTTCATCTGTTTACGGTTCAGGCTCTGTAGCCATTCCAAAATGGGCAGGTGGTCACTTACTGCTATACGAAAAGGTACCGTACTGACAAACATACCAAGTGCATCACGCTCATTACGCTTCCGATTACCAACATAAGTACCCAGTATGATCTCTTTTTCATTGTAAATACGAGAAAAATAAATAAAAAGTACAGACATAAACAAAGTATACATACTGGTTTTGTGTTCTTGACAAAACAACTCCATCTGTTGCTTTAAATCTGGTGGAATGACAAACGCTCTCCGATTGGCTACGATACTCTTTCTATATAATTCATCTACACGTGTTGATAAATATTCAGGAATCGTCTCAAATTCACTATGCCAAAACTGCTGATCTTTAAGAAACCGCTTAGACTCTTTGTATTCTGTCTCCGATTCGATATATTGCGTTAATCCATATGAACGAGTCATCTCGATCGAAAGACCCTGATGAAGTCGTTCATAAGTCTCTATAATCTTTTGTGCCAATAGATTAATTGAAATTCCATCTAATAGGATGTGATGGCACTTTATCAATAAAAACATTTCTGCTTTCCACTTTACTAGAACAAAATCATAGAGATTTGAATGATAAAGACAAAAAGGAGCTTTGGCTTTCTCTTGAAACCATTCTTCTAATCGCTCCTTCTTATAATCACTTAAATCCACGAGTGTTAAATCAACCGATGAATCTTCGAATATGTATTGAGTAGGCTCCATGCCCTTTTGCGGGAATAGTCTGACACGCAATATCTCATAATGAGAAATAATTAATTGAATCGCTTTCTGCATCAAATCAATCTTTACATCCTGAAACTTTATTCGTCCAACAACATTCGATACACCTGTATCAGGAAAAATCGATTCCGTATACCACATTCTTTTTTGAGCCTCGGTTAAAGGATAGCGTTTGTTCATTACCTACCTTGCCTCCTTTTAAGCATCGAAGTCTGTAATTTAATAAGTTAACTACTATTCCGCCCATTACAAAATATCTGGACTATCTTTTAATTAATAATGTTCATATAAAAGTATAACATAACTTTCTATCTTTGTTACTTATTGAGATGTAAAAAGAGGTTAATAATTAGATTAAATTTAATTTAATTAAATATTCGTTAAATGGGGTTCAAGATTCATTGTAAAATAGATATGTTACTGTATAAAGCTTAAAAAACACTCTGAACAACTAGATCAACTATAATATAATTATCAGAGGTTGTTACATAAACCAACCGCTCATCACTTTTGAACTCGCTTCCGCTATAGGCTGGTACAAAAGTCACTCGTTTCAAACACGATTTGCTCTTGGAATAGGTAGAACAAGGGTTTTAACTCGATTTATGCAACATGCTCTATAAGATTTTATCCATCATAAATCTTCTTTTTCATTATGATCTATCTATTATGATTTGTTAACGCATACAAAAAAGGAGAGCTTTTATAGCCCTCCTCTTAAGTAGCAGCTTATTATCCTTCATAAATGATAAATTAAAATATCTCTTGTCTATTCGTAACCTCTCAATGCACCTCTTAGCATTTTCCCTTATATTCCCATCTAATCAACTCTGTCCTACTGGGAGAAAGTCTCTCTTACATTAGAAATGATTTTCTCTGGTTATTAGTATGGTCGAACAGCATCCTCAGTTAATTACCTAAAAATTTTTACTAGGTACTGCAGGGAATTGGACACTTGAACTACCATTAATTAGATTAGCATCTATTACCTGATAGAAGGCATTGCCCGTATCTGCAATTTCCCAAACACCTAGAATCAAGTGGTATCCACTACGATCAGTGGGTACATTACATTCATGTGTAACCGTATTTGGAGGTCTTTTGCCACCATCATAATAGTAACAGAATACTGGATCAAGATCAGCACGAGCTAAAGGTTTATTAGGATTCCAACCTTTTTTGGTAATGTAATATTTCCATTCTTTTGTACTATGCGGAGCTGTTAAATACCATTTAAAGGTATTCTTCCCACCTGTAATATTAACTTTAGACCACCGATCTGTCGTTTGTGCATATAATTCTGGATAACGACCAGCACCAGTGATTTGACCATCTGCCGGACCTGATTGCGGGAACGATCCAGGGCCTTCTACACTCTGAGGTTCCCATTGGATTTGACCACAATTTTTGTTCTGACCTGTTTTACATAGATATGAACGACTCGCTGGAGACTCAATGTAGCCATGGGCAGAAGCAATTTGAGCGAATATCATTGTACTAGTTAACCCGAAGAGCATTCCCAAGACTACAAGCAACGGAGAGATTTTGACTTTCTTGACACTTTGTGATGCCATTACATCTACCTCCTAACCATTAATCATAATCATGTGATAAGTCCGTTATTTGGGATAATCCATTCGCTAGATATTATTAAGCAAATAGTCCACATAACGGATTCGGTAGAATATTCTACCGTAACGGAATATTAACTATATTATAGATTATAATGTTTGATTTTGAAAGAGTTCAAAGAAAAAAACCTGTCACATTTTTACCTATTGTCTCTCCAAAATATATAGTGTATTATCACAATAGTACAGTTAAATAAGAACCGAGGTGAATATGATGAATAAAAAGACTTTGTCCTATCAAATTTGTAAGTGGTTGTTCCTTTTATCTATCTTCTCCCTTTTATTTAATGGAGTTCTCTATCTTACCTTAGAAGATAAAAATCTTATTTTTAGTTTCATTGGAGCCATTGGAATTGGTATTATTTCAGGAATTGGAGCCCTAATCACTCGTAAGAACGCTTCATAGAGATAATCTTTCCTCATAGAACCATGTTCTACTTTTTTTATCCCACTGTGTACTATATTAATAGTACACTATGTAACTATAGAATATGGAGGTGACGTAAAATTGGAACCCATTCTTCAATTAAAAAATGTGAGTAAAGTAGTTAATGGGCGTGTGATTGTAGATAATCTATCTTTAGATATTTTTTCAGGAGAAGTATTTGGCTTTTTGGGACCCAATGGGGCTGGCAAAACAACCACCATTCGCATGATAGTAGGGCTTTCCTCTATAACAAAAGGTAGTATTTTTATTCAAGGCTATCATTTAGAGAAAGATTTTTCACATGCTATTTCTAAGGTAGGAGCCATTGTAGAAAATCCAGATATGTATCCATTTTTGTCCGGTTATAATAACCTATTGCATTTTGCTTGTATGAATAAAGGAGTCGCACATCAAAGAATAATGGAAGTAACTCAGCTGGTAGGCTTAGCGAACCGGATATATGAAAAAGTAGAAACCTATTCATTAGGAATGCGCCAACGTTTAGGTTTAGCTCAAGCTTTACTTCACTCTCCCTCACTCTTAATTTTAGATGAGCCTACCAATGGACTTGATTCAGCTGGAATTCGTGAACTACGTAACTATATTCGTAAGTTATCTATGGAAAATAACACAGAAAAGCAACAAATGTTTACTTTTGAGGACATTATGATAAGAACATTCAGCTTCGGTTTTCAAATTACTTTAATTCTAACTCTTATTATTTCACCGCAATTAGTGACTAGTGAATTTTCTTGGGGAACGATTAAGCTACTGTTAATCCATTCGCCTTCGCGTGCAAAAATATTGCTATCTAAATACCTGACTGCTTTAGCTTTCTCCCTCTATGGATTGCTTGTAAGCAGTATCATCGCGATCATTATCGCTACACTAGCTGCTGGAATTAACGATTCAAATCTGACTCCATTACTTTTCCCATTTCTACTACAGATCGGGCTCAAGCTATTTTCTTTTCTAATTTATATCTGTGTTGCCTTTCTTGCCGCACTACTTTCTCGAAACCATTTTCTTTCCATTTTAGTCTCAATCATTTTCATGATGGTTACCAATCCATTGATACCAGTTATTCCAGTATTCAACTTAACTATTTCTTTATTGGTTTGGCTTGTATTTTATATCGTTTTGTTATGGATATGCTGGCTTCATTTTCAACATCAAGATATATAAGAGGAAGTGTAGCAATGAATAAACAGAAGATGATTTGGATAACCATTTTAGGCTTTTTTGTTATATATCTTGGTAGTGTATTAATAGTGGGGCATTTTTTTAGCAAAAATGAGAATATCAGCAAAGTCATAGCAAGTAACACGATCCAAAAATTAAAAGTTTCAAGTGAGATTTTCCATATCCAATTCCATACCAGTAAAGATCAGCAAATCCATGTAAGTCTTTCAGGCAGAACTTCCCAATTTAGCAAACCAATACTCAATATCTCAGTAAAGAATCAGGTATTAGAAATTCATGGCTTTGATCAAAATATAGGGGCTGTCTCTTTAAGACTAACCAATTCAATTGCCCTACATATTTATTTGCCCGATCAAAAATTTCATTCTATTGAAATTGTCTCAGAGATGTCAAGCATCTCTAGTAACCAAACCTTAAAAGCTAACCTTTTAACGATCAAAAGTGGCCTAGGAAGAATTTCACTACAAGGATTTAAAGGACAGCAACTGATTGCGAGTTCGGATATCGGCACGATTACAATTGGTGAGTTAGATAGCAAAATATATATCGAGAGTAATAGCGGCAATATTAAGATAAATAATTGGACGGAGTTAAAATATGATAATCAGCTCCATACCACCCGCGGTAGCATTGAAGTTGGTGTGAAGCAAGTGCCAAACACTTATTATCTCAGCTTAGTTTCGAATGGATTCATCTCAACGAACATCAATATAAACAGAGTACTCAAGCAAACCCAATGGAAAATGACTGGAATTAATCAGATTGAAGGATATACAGGCAATATCAAAGACAATCGGACTCATATTAAAATGAATAGTGATACAGGTAAAATTGTAATATAGGAGCGACAAACATGGAGTTATATCCACTTATCCAAAATGAAAATATGAAAATTTACAGTCGAAAATCGAACAAAATCATGCTATGGATCGCTTTTGCCATTGTATTCATTTTGGGTTTATTACTTCTTTTTATAGAAGGATCATTTAGTGAATATTGGGAAACAGTGGAAATCCTATTTAGTTATCCAATCCAAATTTATATCCTCATATCCATGGTTTTCTCTACTCAGTTAATTTATGGTGAATTTTCGTGGGTACATCCAAAATGTTATTTATTCGTCCAGTTACACGATTACAAATTTTGTTTTCTAAGTATATTGCGTTCCTTTTATATACACTTTTCGTGTTAGTTGTTGTACTATTTGCATCCCTGATCACAGCTGCTATCTTTACTCAATTTAAGCAAATGAGTGATATAGAGGATTTGCTTCAGCTACTTACACTTTTAAAAATAAAAGTGACAGGATCTTTTTTAATAAATAGTATGGTTTTTGCAATTGCTGTCTACTCTAGAAATCAAGTCATTCCCATATTATTTGGCCTTATGTTTTCCGGATCAGGTGTCATCGATTTACCTATCTTTCCAAACACTAGCTTTTTGATTTCCATTCTTATCTGGCTAACTTAGCTCTACCTCTTTTTATTTTCTCTTTTTATTCCTTTGCTAAAAAAGATATATGAGTGAATGGTGCGATCATCCAGTCAAAACTGGATGATCTTTTCTTGCTTGTCTAAACTAAATATAATAGTGTATGATTTAACTCGTACAGTTGGTAAAGGTTAAGGGAGAATTATGATGAAATTTACCAATGATCAGCCAATATATCTTCAATTAAAAAATGAATTTTACCGAAAAATCTGTAAAGGTGTACTGCGTTCAGGTGATAAGCTCCCCTCCGTTCGTGAAACTGCTGTTGAAGTCGGCGTAAACCCCAACACTGTCCAACGGACGTATAGTGATATGGAACGCGACGGAATCATTGAAAAAAGGAGAGGTCAAGGATCTTTTGTAACAAATAATCAAGAAATAATTCAACAACTCAGAAAGTCCCTAGCACAAGAGCAAGTCGATCAATTCTATCACTCCATGCAACAAATGGGCTTTACAGATGAAGAAATTTTACTGCAGATCATTCAAACCATTAAGAAAGAGGGGAAGTAATGCAACATGTGGTTAACATCTCAGGGGCAACCAAACGCTTTCACAATCAAACAGTGATACAAAGCTTGTCCCTCTCTCTTCCTTCACACGGATTTATAGGCTTAGTCGGACCGAATGGGAGTGGCAAGACAACATTTCTCCGCCTATTAGCGGGGCTAATTCGCCCTGATGAGGGACAAATACAAATCAACGGGCATACCGTCTCTCGCCGAATCAATCATCAAGTTGCCTATGTAGCAGGTGATCAAGGTCTCTATGATTTTTATACCGTCCAAGAAATGTTACACTATGCAGCAAAAGTTTATCCAGACTTCCAGCCATCTAAAGCGACAGAAATCATTCAATCTCTTAAGATAAACGATCATACGAAAATCAAACACTTATCCAAAGGACAACATACTAGTTTAAACATAGCCATATCTTTATCGCGACAAGTACCACTTATTTTAATGGATGAGCCACTAGCTGGATTAGATCCAGTCGTACGTGAAGATATTTTAAAAATGTTTGTTGCCTTTGCTGAAGTGGAAAAACAAACACTGATCGTCTCTTCGCATGAAGTAAGTGAAATTGAGCCTTATTTAGACTATGTGATTTTTCTGAATCAAGGTCAGTTACATTTATTTGCTTCAGCGGAAGAGCTTCGTGAAACCAAAGGACAAAGTATGCTCCATATGATGAAGGAGGTTGCTCGGTGAATATTTGGTTTACATTATGTCAAAAAGAGCTGCACGCCTCAAAAATATGGATAACTATTCATGCTTTGATATTCACTCTAACATCCATTTTCGTAGTGATTCTTCCTTCATCAAGTGTTAAGCTAGTCATCTATTTTTCCTTTTTAGTCATCCATCTGGTTTACCTAGGTATCTGGGCAATTTATTCTGTTTTAAAAGAATGGAGAGGAAATACAGCCACTCATTGGCTTAACCTTCCCCATCATGGCTTTTTATTACTTTCTGCCAAGATGTTTACAGGTTATCTACTACTGATCATTTCGTTTATCTTAGGACATTTCATTTCTATCTTCGCTTGGAAGCTATCACCAGGATTGATCACAAACCTGTTTGGCTTTTCTATCCGTCAAGAAAACTGGGGATCTTACTTTTACGATTGGTTAGTCCATCATAGTGTTGAAATTATCCTTTTTGTTTTAACTACTTCCCTTTCTACAGGATTTCTTATACTATGTGCCGTTTTATTAGCAAAATCAGTCGAAAAAAATCATTTTCTTGCTGGATTTGGTTTTTTCCTCGCTGCTGGAATTATCAAGCCATTGTTTATTTCGAACCCAGTGCAAACTATAACTGAGTGGGGGAATATATCTTCTAATCATCAAGAACTAGCTTCTTTTGTACAAACATTCGGCGGTTTAGCTAGCTCTTTTTATATAGGAAATTTGATGATAGAAATCTTATTTACTTTACTCTTTATTTGGATTAGTAGCAAATTACTTGATCAGTACGTCCAAGCGTGAAGATCCCCACTGCTCATTGATTGGAAGTGGGGATCTTCACGCCCTATTTTATATTTAAAGTCTACACTATATCTAACTATTTCCTATTAGATAAACCGATTTTAGTACGTTTCATAAATGAGTTGACCCGTTCGTGATACATCATATCCACCTATCGCCTTTAGCTCCTGTTTAAATGCATCAGATGTAAGTATTTTTTCAATCATTTGCACTAAATGTTGATGGTGTGTCTCCTTTAAAATCACGAGATCGTATCTTTCTTTCATCAAAGGAATAAAATCCACTCCTACAACAAGGGCCGCTTTTTCAATACCAATTCCTACATCTACCTCATTACTGGCAACTGCTCCTGCCACACTAAGGTGACTATACTCTTCTCTTTCCGATCCTAAGATAGATAAAGGGGATATTCCTCTTTGGTGGAGTTGCTCATCAATAAAAACTCTAGTTCCTGATCCTTTCTCACGCTGAATCATTCGTACCCCTGGTTTTAATAAATCTTCCCATGATTGAATACTTTTTGGATTTCCTTTCTGTACGAAAAATCCAATCCAACGTGAAATAAGATTGACTACTTTATAACGGTGCCCCATCAAAATACGTCGGATATATGGAACATTATATTCACCTGTTTCCCCATCAAATAAGTGTGTACTGACTATATCACATTCTCCTTGAAACATAGCCATTAAGCTATTTAAACTTCCCGCGTAGGATCGCAAAGGGCGAAATTGATCGCTATATTTCTCCATATGTCTAGCTAAAATATCTAAGCTGATATCTTGCCCACTAATCACTACATCATGACTTGATCTAACTCTTTGTGATGGATTCGTCTCCGTGGGTATTGTAGGAGATATAACTGGACTTATGCCTTTTGCTTTCGCTTTATATCTTTCTAAGTCCTCTGGGTCAATGCGCATTTGTCTACCTACGCGGTAAGCAGGTAGTTCACCTTTTTTAATCAAATCATAAACGGTCAGCTTTGACACTTTTAAGATCTGAGCAATCTCTTCCGTTGTATATAAAACATCTTTCGACATGATGTCCTCCATATGACACTCCATTTGTTCTATTCTATCATCTAAAAACTATTTCCCTCAA
Source organism: Thermoflavimicrobium daqui (assembly GCF_003313465.1). Classification (GTDB taxonomy): domain Bacteria; phylum Bacillota; class Bacilli; order Thermoactinomycetales; family Thermoactinomycetaceae; genus Thermoflavimicrobium; species Thermoflavimicrobium daqui. Next base: position 241,241 of record NZ_KZ845665.1, on the reverse strand, counting down.
ATAAATAGAATGCTAAACTTTAATAAGATATAACTAATTATAACTAGTTATAATTAGTTATATCTTATTAAGTCTACAGTCGAATTCATATAGTCGGTTTGTCTTTTCGTTTTATTTCTATTGCTTATGCAAATAAAGTCCTCAAACCTGAAAAGGAAAGCCTGGATTGTCATTATTCTCTATTTATAACTAATAAGGAGACCCGATAATGAAAAAGCTTAGTTTATTATGGATGTCGATTCTATTAATTTTCACTCTTATTAGCTGTTCAGTATCCTCTACTCACTCTGATAAAAAATACTCTACAAAAGTTGAACTTCGAATTTCAGCAGCTGCTAGTCTTACCGATGCCTTAAATGAGCTAAAAGCAATCTATGAAAAAAAGCATTCAAACATCCGATTAATTTATAACTTTGGTGGTTCTGGAAAGTTAGCCAAACAAATTGAACAAGGTGCTCCTATTGATATTTTTCTTTCTGCTAGTAAAAAAGATATGGACGATTTACAAAGCAAGGATTTACTAATCAATTCTTCTCGGATCGACTTTACTAAAAATGAGTTAGTACTTATCACTAAAAAAGACTCACCATTTGTAGCAACTTCCTTTGAACAAATCAAATGGGATTCAATTAAACATTTTGCTATTGGTGAACCTGAAAGTGTTCCCGCTGGTCGATATGCAAAAGAAACATTACAAAAATTAAACCTATGGGACAAGCTAAAAAACAAATTGGTGATGGCATCGAATGTACGTCAAGTTCTTACATATGTAGAGTCTGGAAATGCGGATCTAGGTGTTATTTATATGAGTGATGCCAAAGTAGCCAAACATATTAAAATATTAGCAGAGGCCCACCCTAAGTGGCACAAACCTATCGTTTATCCTGGAGCTATGATTAAGGAGTCCACTCATTCCAAAGAAGCTCAAGCATTTTTATCTTATCTAGCAAGTGAAGAAGCAAAGAAAGTTCTCTTAAAATACGGGTTTAAATAATGAATTTTTCCAAAGAAGGGAACACGATGACACAAGACTATTCTCCTTTATTCTTATCACTCAAAGTAGCTGGAATCTCTACGGTCATTGTTTTTTTTACAGGTGTTTTCTTAGCGCGTCTTTTTTCACGAAAACAGTTTTTTGGTAAAAGTGTCATAGAAGCACTCATTACACTACCATTAGTTTTACCTCCCACAGTCGTTGGCTTTGGGTTATTATTGCTCTTTGGTAAAAATGGGTGGATCGGAAAGTGGCTTCTTGAATGGTTTCAAATTCAGGTCGTTTTCTCTTGGGTCGGTGCTGTGATTGCGTCGATTGTCGTTTCCTTCCCACTGATGTATCAAAGTGCAGTCGCAGCAATGGAAAGTATTGATCATCGACTTGAAAAAGTAGCCTATACCATGGGTGCCTCCAAATGGCGTACCTTTTGGACTATTTCTTTTCCCTTAGCTTGGCCTGGACTACTCGCTGGACTTGTTCTTTCATTTGCGAGGGGATTAGGGGAGTTTGGTGCGACATTAATGCTTGCCGGAAATATTCCAGGAAAAACAGATACCATTCCGATCGCCATCTATTTTGCTGTTGAGGCAGGTAATATGGAAAAAGCCACATTTTGGGTTATGATCATTGTGGCATTAGGTTTTAGTGCGATTATGTGGTTAAACTGGTGGAACAAGCGATCATTTCGCTATCAGACTAGACAAAAGTAAGTAATTATAAATCATGATCAAACCACTATTCATTCACAAGAAAACCGAAAAATACTTCATAAATAAAACTAAATTAGGATGATATATATGCTATCTGTAAAAATCCGCAAGCAGCTTACACAGTTTCAGTTAGATATTCAATTCGAAGTGAATCAAGAAATTCTTGTTTTATTTGGGCCTTCAGGCTCTGGTAAAACAACCATTTTAAATTGCATATCAGGGCTAATAACTCCAGATACAGGCCAAATCCAGTTCAATGATCAACTCTTTTTTCAAGATGGACTTCGATCTTTACCACCACAGGAACGTCATATCGGCTATTTATTTCAAGATTATGCCTTATTTCCACATATGAACGTTTACAAAAACATCACATATGGGATCAAAGCGAAAAAGAAAGCGATCTCCGACTCTCGCCTTCCATCATTGATTCAAGTATTAAAAATTAATCACTTATTATCTAAGTATCCCCACCAAATTTCTGGCGGGGAGAAACAACGCGTTGCCTTGGCTCGTGCGCTAGCTACAGAGCCGTCTATACTATTACTCGATGAGCCTCTATCAGCACTCGATCAGCAAACAAGGCTAGAGTGTCAAGATGAGTTATTGCGCTTACATCAAATCTGGGAGATTCCATTTATCATCGTTACTCACGACATCCATGAAGCGAAAAAACTAGGAGACGTGATTCTTTTTCTGGAAAAAGGAAAAATAATACAAGAAGAACGAAGCGAGAAAATAGGCCATAGCAGTCTTATAAAACGGATTCATTGATGAGATTTCATCTATCACATTCCCTACATGTATGAGGATGATGTACCTCACAAATACTAAATTTAAGCTTATAGGAAAGTAAGGAGGTACTCGTATGCAGCTATCTTTAGAAGAAATGAACATCCTATCTGAACGTCTCGAAAAGGAAGAAGCACGTCTACATCAACAATTTCAAAATCCTAATGCTCAAGAAGAAGCAAGGCAAAATCTTTTTATCATCAGTACACTACAAAAAAAGTTTCGCGATTTAAATGCACATTTAACTACGGATGAAAGACAAATGATTCGTCATTTATTACAAGATGAAATAAATCACATTCATGGAAATGGTACAGGTATTTATGAGTCGATCTTAAATAAAGTGAGTGAGTGAGTAAAAACTGCTGACATGATTTATGGTCAGCAGTTTTTTTAATGCAGACGATTCTCCTATGCGATATATTGCATTTGTTATAATAAAAAGTAAATCAGCTAGGAGGGATTTATATATGCCTATCCCCAATGACTTACCTAAACTACATCGCACTTCAGCCAAAAACCAAGTACTTTCTTTGCTACAAGATTGGATTACAGATGGCACCTTACAACCTGGAGAAAAAATTATTGATGCCGAACTAGCCCAAACGATTGGTGTGAGTCGTACTCCCATTCGCGAAGCATTACAAATATTAGAAACGCAAGGCTTTGTAGAAATGAAACCCGGAAAAGAAACACGAATTACTCCACTAAAGCCAGAAGATGCCCATGATATCTATCTTCCACTAACCTCTTTAGAAGTATTGGCAACTGAACTGGCAGCAAAGCAAATTAATGAACATAAAATCCAGACTCTCGAAAAACTAAATCAAGACTTTATTAAAGCAGTTCATTCGCAAAATCCACACTCCATTTTGGAAATGGACAGGCGATTTCATCAAATGATCATTGATACAGCCAAAAACCCCTATATTAGTTCATTTACTCACGTACTGCATCTACACATTAAACGATATGAACTCTTTTATTTTGAACATGCTAAGGGGATTATTGAAGAATCCATCAAAGATCATCATGAAATCATTGAATCCTTTAAATCACAGGATCACGAACGAGCCAAAAAATATATGCAAAAAAACTGGACACGTGCATTTCATGAAGTCACTTCCAACTTACAAAACAATGTATCTTCTAGTAAATAAGAAGACTAATTAACAGTTTAATCAACTAGTTAAAACCATATATTACACTTTAAATCAGCCGCTCATCGCTTCCCAACTTCTCCTTTAATCTATCGAGGAAAAAGTTATCCTTCACAATTGCGATTCGCGGCTTTTTACTTACTTACCTAGGAGTTGGATCAGCAAAAATTGATCTTGTTCTAATTATCTCAATTGTACATATGAGCGAATTAGCTAACTGGAAAAATAATCATATTTATTCAAAAATATCGCAACTTCAGAAGAAGCAAAATGAAGGCTTAAAGCTTTAATTAAAAGTAAACTTTTCTGACGTTTGATTTCATCACTTCAACATTTCTTAGCCCTAGTGCCGAAGGAGCAGATTACCATCTGCTCCTTTCAGCTTTTTTAAAATTCACCTAAATCTTCAATTTCATCAACAGCAATCATCTGTTTTTTTAAAAAAGACTTCAGATCAAAATTCCAACGTTCACTGATAAATTGAACTGCCTCATCTAATTCACGGATAACCTTTCGACCTTCAGTGTAATATATCACCCATCCAGGATTTATACCAATGATGATTCGCTCTACTTCCAAATTCTGATTTGGCTCTTTCGTGGAAAAAGTAACAATTTGACCTACACGCATATGTGTTAATTTCTGAATAATATCTTGCTCTCTAGCCATAATAAGTACTCCTTTATGCTTACATACCGAGCAAACTAACTTCTTTCTTATTGTATGTGTTTAAATCATAAAACTCAACTTTTAAAGCTTTATGAATAACAAAGTCACATCGTTTTATTATAAAAATTGTTACTATTCTGATATTATTGTTCATAAAAACACAACTTCCGTTTAGTATTTTAGATGGTACAATTACTTCATATGAATAGCAGCGGAACTGTTATTATCGAGTGATTGGAGTGACGCAAATACATGTGGGAAATATTTGTAGCTATAATACTTGCGATTGTGGAGGGGCTTACTGAGTTTGCTCCTGTCTCCTCCACTGGGCATATGGTTCTAGTTAAAAACATCCTATTGAATTACCGTGAGCCTAAAGGGGAAGTATTTATCGTTGTGATACAGCTGGGTTCCATGTTAGCAGTCACCGTTGTTTACTGGCGTCGACTACTTAGCCTAATTGGGATCAATGTAGGAGAAAAAGAAGAAAAAGAGCAAGCTATAGAGCCTAATCAAGTTCAGACACATGCTCAACATCAACATGCTGCTTCCCGTGATGAACTCCTTTTTGAAAAAGCACCAAAATCACCTCCTACATTAAGCCGGAGAAATAAAAAGAAAAAAAATAAATTAACTTTAATACATATTCTCTTAGGGATGATCCCCGCAGCAATTTGCGGTGTAACGTTTTATGATAGTATTAAATCGATCATGAAATCAACCAGTTCTGTATTACTTGCAATCGTTGTTGGCGGTATTCTAATGATTATTGCCGAAAAGCTAGGTCCAAAAACACGAACCAAAAGCCTAGATGAAGTCTCTTATGGACAAGCTCTCACGATTGGCTTATTTCAGTGTCTAGCTTTATGGTCAGGTTTTTCTCGATCAGGATCTATGATGGCAGGTGGCTTATTGGTAGGGATCGAACGTCGAGTTGCCGCTGACTTTGCGTTTATCTTAGGGCTCCCGATGATGATGGCCTCTAGTGGGAAAGATCTTTTGGAAAGCTGGCATATGTTAAATGCAAGTGATATTCCCTTCTTTGCAACTGGGTTTATAACAGCTTTCATCGTTTCCCTCTTTTCCATTAAATTCTTCCTCGCCTTACTAAAGAGAATCAACTTAACCCCTTTTGCAATTTATCGCTTTATCTTAGCTGGAGTAATCTTACTTGCAGTTTGGGCTTTTAACCTTCCTTTATAAAAACAGTAAAACTAGTCATCTATCTAAAAATAGGATAGATGACTAGTTTTACTATATTCAATTCATAATTTTCAAATATATGAGTCCAGTTATAAAGCAAATGTTAGCCTCCTTTTCGGAGGCCCTTTCGGTTAGCGAGAAAAAGGATATTGATTTGGCATCGAAGCAGGAGGAACTTGATTGTTTTGTTTCAGCTCTTGCTGCATATTTTCCAGTTCAAATTCAGCTTCCATTCCAAACTCCTCAAATATACGTTTACATAACTGTAGTTCATACTCCATATCTACCATATCATCACGATTCTCCGATTTCATCAGTAGATTTGAATAATGAACCAATGCATCTTCAATTAAGTCTAACTCAACCTTTGATAAATTCACCGTAATTTTCATCTCATTTACTCCTTTAACTCTTACTTTCTTATTATTATCATAATCTCTCGTTCAAAACAACTCAACATCATCCAACTTGGAATGAATATACATTTTTGGAATTCTTCCTTGAATTAATGTGATAATCTACTGGGATTATTCCTTTTTTTTATTTTATGTTTTGTTGTTTTATCCCGATTTTCATACAAAAACATTTCATCCATGACTTTTTGAAAAATCTTTTTCGCTCGTATATCATCCTCAGTTTTGATGGAGTGAATCACTACAGCTACCGCATACTTAGGGTGCGCAAAAGGTCCAAAACCAATCATCCATTTATTATATAAGCTATTATCCTTTCCTACTTGTGCTGTTCCAGTTTTACCGGCTAAGGACCATTTAGCTTGATTCAAGGATGTTGCTGTCCCACCCTTTACAACCATTCTCATCATTCGCTGCATCTCATTAATCGTTCTTGCTTTCAGTGGTTTCTGATTTGGTAAATATTGATTAACAAATGAATAGTAAATTTTACCATTTTGATCATAAATTGCTGTTACAATTCTTGGTCTAATTACTTTCCCACGATGAAAAAGTGAGGTTATCATATTCGTTGCTTGAATAGGTGTCAACTTCACATCTCTTTGACCAATTCCCGCTTGGACAACTGCCCCTAAATCTTTTTTTGCTTCGTTATTGGCAAAAATTACTCCCGTTTGCTCTTGCGGAAGTTGATGAAACTCCTTATCTTTGAAAACTTTACCAGACCAAATAACTTCTTGTCCTAGTCCTAGTCGCCTTGCATAAGCTTCTATTTTTTCTCCACCTAACTTTTCAGCCACCTGCCCAAATACAATATTACAGGATTTTGCATACGCTTCAGTGAAGGTGATCTTACCATGCCCGCTTTTATGATCATCCGTTAGCTTATACTTTTGTAAATGCCCCTTACAATGAAAAACTGTATCTGGTCTAACAACTCCTTCTTCTAATGCAGCAATCGCTACCACCGTTTTGAAGATCGAGCCAGGTGTGGCTTCCATAATGGCTCGGTTATCCCAAGGGTTTTTCATTTGAGAGCTACCATTCCCTGATGGTCGGCTACTCATCGCTAGTATATTTCCCGTTTGAATTTCTTGTATAACCACTGCTCCTTCTTCTACATGTTCCTCTTCTAATATCTTATCAATCCTAGTTTGAATATCTTTGTTTAATGTAGTTTTGATAGAATAAGAAGGGTCTAAACTGTTCTTCTCTTTAAAAAACAGTTTTGCTCCTACTAGGGCTTTTCCTCTTCCATCCGTTGTATAGTTTAATACTTTTTCCGCTTCACTATGTAAAAACGACTCAAATGCAGCTTCTAAACCAGTTACTCCTATGTATGACTGCAATGAATATTTCCCACTTTGGATCTCCTTTGAATATAGATTCTTAATCAAAGAAGGATTCCGTCCAATTCGACCAATCACTTGCTGTGCTGAAGGTTTGTTTCTTACCCGATTATCTGAATTCACAACAAAAACACCTGGAATTTTCAGTTTATTAATTTCTGTTTTTTGTACCTGGTTTAATATGAGTTCTTTCCCATTTATTGTCGTCAAAATAGTCGGTTTTGTTAAATGGGTCATCTCTCTAAACAAAACATCTTTTTGATAGCCCAACAATCGAGATAGTTGTAGAAACTGTTTTCTTCTTAAATAGAGCTGTTGCTCCGTTTGTGGAAAGACGAACAAGCGCAAATTTTCTTCTCCCACAAAAGAACGACCAACCTGATCAATGATTTCTCCACGTCCACTATTAATAATTACTTCTTTTTGATGGATTGCATCTGCTTTTTGAATCAGATCAGCCTCGAGTGCTGAAAAAGACCGAGTGGAAACTACTTGAATCATAAATAGCCGAACCATAATGAACATAAGTCCCAATACGAGTCCAGCTGATACAAACCATCCACGTATTCTCACGACACTCACCCCGCTTCAAATTCCAGCATAGACAGGAAATAGCAGGGATATACTTCGTCCTAAGAAAAGTGCTCTGATATTTTATCCCGTTTAAATTAATCTCTTTTTAGAGGATACTATCAATATATTAAAAATTCAAATGATACATTTCCTTATTAATAGAGTTAAACTTATTTATAGCTTGTTTCATTCATAGAGTGGAAAATTTTGGTAAATTTAGTTTTTAAAGCAATTTTTTTAGAAATGGGCTCAATAATAAAACAGGAATTTTATGCAACATGCTCTAACTATAAAAATAGCCTAGCTCTTGTTTAAGCTAGGCATCACTTCCTTATATCCCTTTCCCCGCTTTTGCATTCTTTTGGCTTAATTGGATAAATTTCTTATGCTCATCATACGTTTTGGCAAAATAATGTAATCCACTTCCATCATACTTTGCTGTGTAGAAATAAAAATTATGCTTTTCTGGGTGAATTGCTGCCTCCATCGCTTCTTGTGATGGGCTCCCAATCGCTCCTGGTGGCAAGCCATCCACCTTATATGTGTTATAAGGAGTGATAAGCTTATTATTCATATCACTAACTTTTGTATACTTGTTATTTTCCATTTCATTAGCAAAAACATTAGTTGCATCAATTCTTAGTCGCCGGAAGTTAGGATCGTTTGGTTTATTTAGGCGATTATAAAAAACACCTGCAATCTTTTTTAGCTCTTCCTTTTTCCTTCCTTCTCTTTCAACTAAAGACGCAATTAATACCATTTGGTCAATCGTAAATGGTTTGCTTTGGAACATGCTCTTACCTTCAATTTGCCCTTCATGCTTTTTGATAAATTTATCAAATTGCGCTAACATATCATCTACAATATGTTCACCCTGTTCTCCTTTTTTGAAAAAGTAAGTCTCTGGAAACAAATATCCTTCATATTTATAATACCGTTTAGGATCATTCGGAATTTGTTTTTCAAATTCATACTTAGGTTGCCGATTTTTTAATGCTGTTAAAAAGCCTTGACCATCGAGTCCATTTTTCTCCAAGATCTCAGCAATATTTTTAACATTTTTTCCAGGTGGAATAATAATTTTAATTCCATCCTGCTTTCCAGTCATTAGCTTTTGTAATATATCACTAAGCTTTTCATTTGGTTGAATTCGATAATCCCCTGCTTTTATAGCTATTCCTTTGATCTTCATATAATAAGCAAAGAACCAATCCTGATGAATCACTTTGCTCTTTTCTAAAATCTCACCTACTTTTTTTACTGAACTTTTTTCAGGTATGGTAATATATATCTCTTCATTTCTTTTAGGTGAGTCCAGCGTATAGTATATATAAAGATAGCCAGTAATTATCCATGCTAAAGCTAAAAAAACTGCATAATAAATCCGCCACTTTTTCATTAAAGGCCTCCCCTCTTTATCCTTAATTATTTTCAGATAAAGAACTAATATAATCAATCCAATTCATTTTTATCACAGTTGGCACTTTATTGTATAAAATTACTGTCTATTCTTTTAAGCAAAAACAGATGAAGTTTATCATAAGAAATATCTATCCCTATCACACTTTGGGTATAAAGGTATGTCTATATTAACATAAATCGATTTTATTTTTTAAAAGAAGATTTTTCATTTGTTAGAACAAATTACATCTATAGGAAGACTATTTTTCCAACTAAAAAACGAGGATTCCTCCTCATACGTTTCTGAAGAGTTCTCCTCGTTATTATTCCATTATTTCTCTTATTTTCCTGCTTTTATTCCTAATGCTGTATTGTTCCTTCATCTTGATAAAATGCTTCATCGATTGCTTCAGCCACTTTTTCCCACTCTGTTTCATCTTCAATTTCTTGAACTGTTTGTTCATGAATCCGGAACAATGAAGCCTCATCAGGATGATCATCTTTTCTTTGCATAATAGCATAGCGTTGACCATTTAATTCTAATTCATGTAAGATTTTATATTCCACAGAACCTTGATCATTTTGCTGTATTAAATAAGATCCTTTTCCATTTGCATCTCGTAGAATATTTTCTTCTTTCACACTCATATCATCGAATGGCTCCATCTTCATCACCTATTAAATAACTTCCTCATCAACAAGTGTATTTAGTGTCTCCTCAACCATATTCCACTCTTCATCACTTTCAATTTCTTCTAGAGTGATATTTTCGCCTTCTTCATAATAGCGATACGCAAACACATCTTGTTCTCCATCTTCATTCTGGGTATCCTCATGGGTTAAAAGAACGTATTTTTTTCCAGTCTCTTTTAGCTCGAAATAACCTAAAACTTGAAACTCTTCTTTTTTACCATCTTCCGTATCCAAAACGATCGTCTCTACCAGCTCCGTACCTTGTTTTTTTTCCGTCATTTCTTTATTTTCCTCCTTGGGCGTCTAAATAACCTTGTAATATCCAAGATGCTGCCATCTGGTCTATTACTTTCTTTCGCTTTTTACGACTTAGATCTGCTGAAATTAAAGTACGCTCAACTGCTGTTGTGGATAATCGTTCATCCCAAAGGTGAACTGGTAGTCCATAGCGCTCTTCTAATTCCTTTGCAGTTTGTTTACATGCTTCTCCTCGAAATCCAATACTTCCATCCATATTTCGGGGAAGTCCGACAACAATTGCTTTGATTTCATACTGATGAATTAATTCATCCAGTCGGCTAAGCCAACTGGATGATTCATCGCGTTGGATCACTGTAATCCCTTGTGCAGTCCATCCGAGCTCATCACTTATTGCTACTCCTACTCGACGCTGTCCAAGATCAAGTCCTAAAATTCGTGTGGCATTTGTGTTTTGAAATAAGCTCAACCGTCTGAATTCCTTTCATTTGTTTCCAAATAAAATTTAACCAGTTCCTCAATTAGCTCGTCTCGTTCTAATTTACGTATCAGTGTCCGTGCATTATTATGACGTGGAATATAAGCTGGGTCGCCTGATGTCAGATAACCAACGATTTGGTCAATCGGATTATAACCTTTATCTTTTAATGCTTCGTACACGTGAAGTAAAACTTCGCGTGGATTCGTTTCTTTTTCACCACGAAAATCAAACTTCATTGTTTTATCATCCATGGCATTCCTCATCTCCTCTCCACATGGACGACACATCATAGAATCACTCTTTTCGAAGTGAATGATTTTCATTCATTAGTATAAAGACATCTCCTGCTTATACAAAGGTTGTAGCATAGATCTACCGCTTATCTTTTTTGAGTCTAGTCTTCTTTTTCCATTAATGCAATATGCTCTATAAATAACTATGCCTGATTTTGTACCCAATTTGATACAGCATTTAATGCTTGTGGTAGACGCTCGGGCTGTTTCCCACCAGCCTGTGCTAAGTCGGGGCGTCCTCCGCCACCTCCACCACAAATGGAAGCTACTTCTTTAATTAATTTACCCGCATGGAAACCTTCCTGAACATACTTTGGAGAAACTGAAGCAACTAAATGAACTTTTTCCCCACTTAAAGCTCCTAAAACAATAATTCCTTCTGTAATTTTTTGACGTAAGTCGTCTAATGTATTACGTAAGCTATTCATATCATTTGCTTCTACTTGAACGGCTAAAACAGGGATCCCAGCAATTTCCACGACTTGATCTTGTAATTTTGTAGCTGCTGCCTGACTTAATTTCGCTTTTAGCGACTCATTTTCACGAGAAATTTCTTTCAATTTTAATTGCAATTGTTCAACGCGATTTACGACATCTTGTGGAGAAGCTTTTAGCATTTGTGCTGCTAAATATAAGATACCTAATTGCTCTTCAAAATATTCAAATGCCCGTTTTCCGGTAACTGCCTCAATACGACGCGTTCCAGAACCAATCCCTGACTCGCTAACAATTTTAAATACACCGATTTCACCTGTACTTCCTACATGGGTTCCACCACAAAGCTCCAAACTATAATCTCCCACCCGAACTACACGTACCACTGAACCATATTTTTCTCCAAATAAGGCCATAGCTCCCATCTCTTTGGCTTCTTCAAGAGGTTTAACCATGATATCAACGGGTGTATTTTGCCAAATTTGTTCATTCACACGTTTTTCAATCTCAGATAACTCTTCTTTACTGATCGATCCGATATGTGTGAAGTCAAAACGAAGTCGTTCAGGAGCTACCAATGATCCTGCTTGGTTCACATGTTCTCCTAATACTTCTTTTAATGCTTTATGCAATAGATGGGTTGCTGTATGATTTTTTACGATTTGAGAACGAAGGCTAGTATCGATAGTTGCCGTGACTTTTTCTCCTTGTCGAATCGTGCCTGATTGAACAACGATATGATGAACATGCTCACCTCGTGGACCTTTTTGTACATCTTCTACCCGTAGCTCTGCATCTTTCGTGCGTATCCATCCAATATCTGCTACTTGACCTCCACTTTCAGCATAAAATGGTGTTTCTTTTAAAATGACAAGTCCTTTTTTTCCTTCACCTAATAAATCAACCCGTTGCTCTTCAAAAATGATCGCACTAATCTCCGTTTGTTTTTCTAAGTTTTCATAGCCAACAAATTCCGAAGGTACCTCGAGTTCAGTTAATACACCACCTTGTACCTTCATGCTATCAACATCTTGCCGTGCTGCACGCGCCCGTTTACGCTGAAGTTCCATTTCTTGATCAAATCCTACATGGTCAACAGCCAACCCATGCTCACTTGCGATGTCTTCTGTAAGTTCAATCGGAAAACCATACGTATCATATAATTTAAATGCTTCTGGGCCTGTAATCGTATTTCGTCCTTCTTCTTCTGCAAGATGAACCATCTCTTCTAAAATTCGTAATCCATCTGCTAGCGTTTCTAAGAAGCGCTCTTCTTCACCATAAATCACTTTAGCAATAAACTCTTTTTTATCAATGGGTTCAGGATAATAATCGGACATAATTTCGGCTACAATGTCTGTGAATTCATATAAAAATGGACGGTTCATCCCTAGCTTTTGCCCATAACGTACAGCTCGGCGTAACAGGCGACGCAATACATAACCACGTCCTTCATTTGAAGGTAGTACACCATCCCCAATTGCAAAGACTAAGGTACGGATATGGTCTGCCATTACCTTTAGCGCAATATCTGTTTCCTTATCTTTTCCATAAGAAACATTTAGCTTTCGACAAGCTTCTTGGATAATGGGTTGGAATAAGTCTGTGTCATAGTTCGTTTGTACATTTTGCAGTACGGAAGCAACCCGTTCCAATCCCATTCCTGTATCAATATTTTTATTAGGAAGTGGTGTATAAGATCCGTCTGGATTGTGATTAAATTGTGAGAATACCAAATTCCAAATCTCCAGGAAACGTTCGTTTTCTCCACCTGGATAACATTCAGGATCCGACAGGCTACCAAACTCTTCACCACGATCATAGAAAATCTCACTGTTTGGACCACTTGGCCCTTCTCCAATATCCCAAAAATTATCTTCTAATTTGACAATCCGTGATTCAGGAATACCGATTTTTTCATACCAAATGTGGTATGCTTCATCATCTTTAGGATGAATCGTCACGTGTAATCGCTCTGGATTAAGTCCTAGCCACTTAGGGCTTGTTAAAAACTCCCATGCCCAAATAATAGCTTCTTCTTTGAAATAGTCTCCTACTGAGAAGTTTCCAAGCATTTCAAAAAAGGTATGATGACGTGCTGTATATCCTACATTTTCAATGTCATTGGTACGAATCGACTTTTGTGCATTTACAATACGTGGATTTTCGGGAGTTAATCGACCATCAAAATACTTCTTCAACGTAGCTACACCACTATTAATCCATAATAGACTTGGATCATCTACAGGTACCAAAGATGCACTCGGTTCGATATCATGTCCTTTTTCAACGAAGAATTCAAGAAATTTACGACGAATTTCATAAGCTTTCATGATTATCCCTCCTAAAAGTAGTGTTGATTCAGGTCTGTTGATTAACCTCAGTCATATAGTGAAAATATGCCCTAAGTCCATTCCAATACAATTAGAATCAGCTACCTTTAAAAACACAAAAAACCTTCTTCATTCCTTCATATTGAAGGGACGAGAAGGTTCCCGCGGTACCACCCTTATTACCATACATACTCATTATGATATAGTATGGTCACTTCGTTTATATAACGACGACGAGTCGCCGGCAGGGACTAGCTGCATTCCAGAACTGGCCATATCACTTTCATACCGAGAAAACCTTTCAGCCCATGGGTTTTCCTCTCTGACGGCGATCAGTCATACTCAGGTTCTATCATCATATTTGCCATATCTAATTTTTCGATGAAATAATACAACTGGCATGTACATTATTATACACATTTTAATCCAAAATCCATAGCCTTCTTATAAAAAATTTGTCTCCCTTGTATTACTATGAGGTACGATGCTGGATATAGTAAGAAATGAGATGTTCAAAGATGACTTTTCCTACTGCAAAAACAGGAACAGCTAAAATTAAACCCATTACCCCACCGATTTCTCCACCGACAAGTAAAGCAAAAATAATAAATAATGGATGCATATGAAGTGTTTTCCCTACTATTTGTGGAGATAAAAAATTCCCTTCTAATACCTGCACAATAAAATTAACAATGATAACTCCCAATACCAACTCTTTGGATTCAGAAATAGCTACTAAAATCGCTGGAACTGCTCCAATAAACGGACCTAGATAAGGAATAATATTAAACACACTAACAACAAGTGCTAAAATTAGAGCATACGGAAGACTAATAATCAGATACCCTATGTAAGCAAGTAGTCCGACTACCAAACACACAATAAACTGGCCTCGCACATAGTTTCCTAATGCTTGATCAATATCTTTAAATAATTTTATCATTCCTCGACGTTTATCCCGTGGAATAAATGAAATCACACTTTTCTCGATGTCATGGGCATCTTTCATCATATAAAAAGCAAGAAACGGAATAATGAGTGCTAAAAAAAAGAAGTTAATCGTATTACCAATCCCACTCATTAAATTACCAACACTATCACTAATACTTTGCTCTAGACGGATTAAAGCTCTTTCAATACCTACTTTAATACTACTAGGTAGTATATCTTTACTATGGTGATTGTATTCGTCAGCCATTAGCTGTAATTGCTGATTCCATTCGGGTAAATGCTCAGCCAATTCATGAAACTGCTTATCCAAATGAGGAAGTAAATTAATGATCAAAATCGTCAAAGACAAGATAAATAGTGTATATATAATTAATACTGCTATCGAACGTGGTACCATTCTTTGACTAAGTAAATTGACAATCGGATTTAGTAAATAAGAGATTATCATTGCGATAATAAATGGACCAAGTACTGATTTTAAAAAAAGACCTAACTCTTTAAAGAGTGAACCCATTTGCGTCAATAAAAAAAGAATCGCCAAAAAAACGAGTATCAGCACAGAAATCGTGAGTAATCGCGATTCTGTCCACTTAGACATCGGTTCACCTCCCATTTTGGACTACCTATCCATAAGATACGGAAAAAGCGATTTTTTTATGACCAAAAAACTTGAGATAACCGATTAATCATGTTTTTTCTAATAAGCCAAACCCTCTGAAGCTTTTTTCAGAGGGTTTGAGGTTTATTTAACAAAGCGAAGGCGGCGTATCATTTGCTTAGCCAAAAAACTGGTAGCCATTTTTCCATATGCCGAATTCCATTTAAATCGTTTAGTTAAAAATCTTCCCCATCGACGAAAGAAATTCATCCTTTTGGATCGGATGAAGGGGAGAACGACAGCGGCGGCACTGGCCAACAGAACCATTAGCGTTGTAGTTTTCCGGTTCATGTTTCCCCACCTTTTAGGCCAAGTATTCTTGGTGCGAATCATCTAAAAACAGGTCATTTAGCGAAGTGAGACTGCCATCTTCCTCAACTTGATAAATGGAACAAATCCGATCATTTTCGGTCGTCATTTCAACAAAACAATGCCAACAGTATAGTTGATTTGTTCCTACTCTTCCTAGATCGTGCGAATTGCAGTTAGGACAGCGAAACAGCATGATTCTTCTCACCCTTTATTTCGCATCTTTTAATTGGATTTGGTCAGTGGGAGCAATTAAAACATCCTCCCCCCAAACCAATGGGATATCTGACTTTAACATTTTGCGCCCTACTTTAACATCACTCATCCAGCCATCAGAGAGCTCGTACCCTACCAGCGTTCCCACTTCTTCCATAAAATAGACGTTTTCGAGTCGACCCACTTCACATCCGTTAGATAAAATAACAGGTCGCCCGCGTAGTTTCTTTTGGCCAGATAAAATCCCTGTCCAGTCTTTGGTGGAAGAATCTAATAAAAGTAGCGGATCTTCACTGTCCACAATCACCGCATCTTTGCCAATGGAAGAAATATATTTCATTGGAACCCAACGTCTCTTCCTTAACCAGCCACCATTTTCTACCAATATCCCTCTCATTTTTTGGCTTTCATCGAACAAAAGGTCAATGACTGTCCCTACTTTTTTCCCTGTTTTCAGATGCACCACAGATAAGCCAATTACTTCTTGAGATTTTAGCAAAAGGAATCATCCTCCTTTCGCTATTCTTAGTATGGTTGCTGTTTTAAAAGGCATACTGGGAACTGTTTACTATGATTTAGGATATATTTGTTCGACATAATTCTTAGAATATATAATCCATTCATTTACCACAGGAGAAATACACGAGTTAGAGCGAATTCCGAGTCCGATTGTACGCGTCGCTTGGGGTTTAAGTGAAAGAGAGTGAACAGCTAATGAATGCCGTGGAACAGCCATTTTAGGTAAGATAGTTAACCCGATTTCCTCTTGTACCATTGCTAAAATCGTTGTAGGATCACTTACTTCATAGCTTAGTTTGGGAATCAATCCTTCTTTTTGATACAAATCAAAAATCAAATTTTCACAATCTCCTTTGGGCATAATAAAGCAATTATTTATCGTATCTTTTAAATTAATATTTTCCATTTGTCTCCAATATGGAGTGTCAGGTACAAAAATCAACATTTCATCTTTTAATAATGGAATGAATTCAATTTCATGTGAAGGAGAAGAAATAAATCCAATATCTACGATTGATTTCTCAATCCAATCATTTACTTCCTCATTATCTCCCTCAAAATGACGAATCTCGATGCCAGGGAACAAACGACGAAAGCCTCCTATAATTCCAGGAAGTAATTTATAAGAGACACTTGGTGTCGATCCTATACGTAAAGTTCCAATTTCCAAGCCAATTGATGCAGCTGCTTCTTGTTTCATGATCGAAACAATTCTAGATACTTCACGCATATGTTGTAGCATTTTTTCACCCATTTTAGTTGGACTAACACCTGTACGACTTCGATTTAGCAATGTAACTCCTAATTCTGATTCCAGTTTTTTGACCATTTGTGATACAGCAGATTGTGTAAATCCTAACTTTTGGCTAGCTTTGGTAAAGCTTTTAGTTTCAACAACCATGATAAACACTTCAAATTGTAATAATGTCATCTAAATCACCTTCATTTATTTAAGTATCTTTTTTTAGTAACATTAGAGAACTCTATATTAATCAGCCATTTACCGTTTCCCTACTCACTTCAGCTCCATGCTTTCTTAAAGTTCCAGCCTTCAGATTTTGTGTCCCTTTTTTCACGAAAAATCGACCTACATCATCCTTACCTTACAACTAATCAACAACGAACTGTATTACAGAACATAAACATTAGTAATTACTAATATTTAAAATAACATATTTTCATTATACTTATGGTAGTTTTATTTTTATACTAAAAGATAAGAGAAGTTATTACATGAATCAACCGCTTGTCGCTTTCACTCACTCCCACTAAAGGGTTGGCGCATAAGTTGATTCTACACAAATACGATTGTGCGACTTCCTTCAGGGATGATCTGGATTTTCAATCGAATGATGCAACATGCTTTAAAGAGGAAATGCTAAAGATGCCTTAATTTTTTTAGCAGTGAAACAGAAACGGAGAACAGCAAATAAAATCATGATTATGGGCTTTAATATTATAAAAACAGGAGGAATCAATGATGCACCCAGACTGGCAACGAATCTGTAATGAATTTATCGAAGCTACTTCATATGCTTATGGGGAATTAGAAAAGGGCTGGAGCTCAAAATACGACTATTCAAAAAGACCTAAACCTTATTTAACATATCAAAATACTTTATTTACTATTCCCCTCGGACAACCTGAATTTCCTGATTCCATTAACTTATGGAACGTTTTAAAGAATCGTCGATCCAAACGGAATTTTACTAATGAACCCATAAGTCTCAATGAATTGAATTTATTACTTTGGGGAACTCAAGGAATCACTGCAGATCTTGGTGATTATCAACTTCGTACCGTCCCATCAGCTGGAGCTCTATATCCGATCGAGACCTACCTTATTATTCATCGTGTCGAAGGATTAGAAAAAGGTTTATATCATTTAAACGTCAAGGATTGGAGCTTAGAAGGGTTAAAAATGGGTGATTTCTCTTCATTTTCCTATGAGGTCACAGAAGAGCAAGAGGTAGCAAAAAGAGCTGCAGTCAACTTTGTTTGGACAGCAGTTGTCAATCGAACTCGGCATAAATATAACGAGCGTGCTTATCGTTATATCTGGTGGGACGTAGGTCACATTGCCCAAAATCTACATCTTGCTGGAAATGGATTAGGATTAGGTGTTTGTACGATTGGGCATTGGTTTGATAAAGAAATGAACCAATTTTTAGGAATTGATGGACAAGAACATTTATCTGTACTTATGGCTGCGACAGGCAAAGTTCAGGGAAAAGATTGGTTAGATGATCGAAGACCAAATTAAGGGCTGAAAGAAGTTTACCTATCCCTACTCGATGATAACCTTAAAAAAATATATGGATATAAGCCCTTCCTAAAAAAAGAACCCGTATCAAGTTGAAAATGATACGGGTTTTAATATTATTCATGTTGAATACAAAGCAAGAATAATCGATGGCTGCTAAAGGCTTTGGATCGGCTTTTTCGGATTCATGACCCAATCTTATATATAAGGGACTACCTTTTTTCACTTTACACCTGCTCAAAAAAACAATTATTTAGCGGGAGAAAGGGAACTAAATAGTTAGTATATTCAACCTTACTTTTCTATTTTTTTCTCTTGACTCATTATCTATTTATAATTATTATTAAGATATAGTGATAATAATTATCGTTTAATACTTATTATCAATAGATATTAAATAAAAAGGGGAAATGAGAATGTCTCAACACAAACGACTTACAACCAATCAAGGTGCACCTGTTGGAGACAACCAAAACTCGCTAACTGCTGGTAGACGAGGTCCTATATTATTAGAGGATTACCACTTGATTGAAAAGTTAGCCCACTTTGATCGTGAACGAGTTCCTGAACGTGTTGTGCATGCTCGTGGAGCAGGAGCACATGGTATATTTACAGTTAGTCAAAGTATGAAATCATACACCAAAGCCCATTTTTTACAAGAAGTTGGCAAAGAAACTCCCGTATTTGTCCGTTTCTCTACGGTAATTCATGGTACAGGATCACCTGAGACCGCACGGGATCCACGTGGCTTTGCTGTCAAGTTCTATACAGAGGAAGGAAACTACGATCTTGTGGGTAACCATCTTCCTGTCTTTTTTATTCGTGATGCAATCAAATTCCCAGATATGGTTCATTCTCTAAAACCTGCACCGGATACCAATATTCAAGACCCTGATCGTTATTGGGATTTTATGACTCTATCACCTGAATCAACCCATATGATGACATGGGTATTCTCTGACTATGGTACTCCAGCAAACTATCGCCAAATGGAAGGGTTTAGTGTTCATGCCTTTAAATGGGTTAATCAAGAAGGTAAACAGTATTATGTAAAATATCACTGGAAGCCACTGCAAGGTGTAAGAAATTTCAGTGCAGAGGAAGTAAAAGAGGTTCAAGGAAAAGACTTTAATCATGCAACCCGTGATCTATTTGAACATATCGCACAAGGGGACTTCCCTTCTTGGGATCTTTATGTACAAATTTTACCTGTTGAAGAAGTTGATCAGTTCATCGATAAATTCGAATTTGATCCTTTAGATCCAACCAAAGTATGGTGTGAACAAACTTATCCTCTACAACTTGTTGGGCGTATGACACTCAATCGCAATCCACAAAACTACTTTGCAGAAGTAGAGCAATCTGCTTTTTCACCAAGTGCATTAGTTCCAGGAATTGAACCATCTGAAGACAAATTGCTACAAGGTCGCTTGTTCTCCTATCCAGATACACAACGCCATCGAATCGGACCTAACTATTTGAATTTACCGATTAACTGCCCTTATGCTACTAAAGTTCACAATTATCAAGTCGACGGAAATATGCAAACTAGAACTGATATTTCTACTATCAACTATGAGCCTAACCGCTATAAAGAAACACCAAAAGAATCTCCAGAGTATATCGAAAGTGAAACTCCTTTACACGGAAATAGAGGACGTCAAAAAATTGCACAAACCCTAAATTTCCGCCAAGCCGGTGAACGGTATCGCTCCTTTAGTGAGGCAGAAAAAGCCAACTTAATCAAAAACTTAGTCAATGACCTCAAGCATGTCAATGAACAAACGAAACTATTAGCTATTTGCAATTTCTATCGTGCTGATCGTGAGTATGGTGAACGCCTAGCACAAGCATTAGGTGTCGATATTAATCATTATCAACTCTAACGATTCGAGTGGGACAATTCTAAGTCAAATAATATAAAACCTAGAATGATAAGCAAGCTATCATTCTAGGTTTCTTTTTTACCATTCTTCTTCAATTAAGTCTTTTAAACGACTATTCCGATCTTCTCCACGCTGCTGCTTAATTCCCTCTCGAAATGACTCTTGCTCGCCACATAATATCAAATAAGACTTACTACGTGTAATCCCAGTATAGATTAAATTACGCTCTAGCATACGACGATAAGCTTGTAGGATAGGGAAAATAACAATTGCAAATTCGGAACCTTGCCCTTTGTGAACAGAACAAGCATAAGCCAAAGCAATTTGATTAAGTTGACTTCGTTTATAGGGAACTTCAAGCTGTTGATCATATAGTACCCATAATGCTGGTTGCTCAGGTCCTGCCTTTTCATCAATCGCTGTTATCATACCCATGTCTCCATTATAAACCGGATGCTCTGGATGGTTTACTAATTGTAAAACTTTATCACCTAATCGAAATGTAAATTCTCCCCAAGAGAGTTCTTTCTTACTAGAATCTGCTGGGTTAATCGCTTGCTGTATTTCTTGGTTGATCCGATCAACACCCACAGGTCCTTTATAAATCGGTGCAAGAACTTGAACATCAAATAACGTATAGCCGCGTTTAATAGCACTAACATAAGTTTGCAAAACAATAGCAAGAGCTTGATCACGCTTGCATGTAAAAAAACGTCGATCTGGGAATCGCTCCAATAAGTCGTCTGGCACTTCCCCTTTTTTAATCGCATGTGCTAACCGAATAATGGAAGACCCTTCCGATTGGCGAAAGATTTCAGATAGTTCTACACGAGGGATCGCTTGTACCTGTAACAGATGGTAGAGTAACTTACCTGGTCCTACTGAAGGAAGCTGATCTTGGTCTCCTACTAATATCACTTGCATCCCCTTGGGAATCGCTCGAAACAGCTGATTTGCCAGCCAAATATCTAGCATAGATACTTCATCTACAATGAGTAGAGAGCCTGTGATCGGGTTTTTAGCATCATGCTCAAAAAAATCTCTTTTCCAACCCAATAGTCGATGAATCGTCATTGCTGGTAGTCCTGTTGCTTCTGACATTCGCTTTGCTGCCCTGCCCGTTGGTGCTACTAAACGAATCGGAAAGGAATCTTCTGATCCATCATAGTCTTTGGGATCAATTGAACATTCATGTAAACGTGCATAGGTTTGGCAAATTCCTTTGATAACCGTTGTCTTTCCCGTTCCCGGTCCCCCTGTTAAAATCATTAATGGGGAAGCGAGTGCAGTTATCATCGCCTCACGTTGCCGATCAGCATAACTTACTTGCCACTCCTCTTCTATTTCACCAATCACCCGATAAATCTCTGCAACAGGGAAAGTTTGATCCAGTTCTTGATCCAATAAATCTTTCACTCGTCGTGCCATTCCCACTTCTGCATAAAATAAGGATGGTAAGTAGTAATTTTCGTCCTCAACAAAGATTTTTTCCTCTAGAATCATCGCTTGCAAATTTTCTTGATATGCTTCCTCAGGGAAAATCCCTTCTCCAGTAAGAGAATCGACCCGTTTCAATAACTCTTCTTTGGCTAAATAAACATGTCCCTCCGATTGGGAAGCAACATGCAAAACATATAGGACAGCAGCACGAAATCGAGCAGGTGAATCTTCAACCAATCCTTGTTGGCGTGCAAGTTCATCTGCACGACGAAAGCCAATACCTTCTACCTCATCAACAAGCCGATAGGGATTGTTCTTGATCACGGAAATCGTTTCGTGTTTATAAATCTGTACAATTTTTAAAGCAAGTGCAGGTCCTAAGCCTAAATGGTAAAGAAAAACCATCGCTTGTTCTAAAGCGTGATGCTCTTGCAAATAACCCGCGATTTCCTGTGCACGTGATGCAGAAATTCCTTTGATCTCCATTAAGATATCTGGATTTACCAATATCCGATCTAAAGCATCTATCCCCAATTGTTCAACAATTCGCTTCGCTGTTTTCTTCCCAATTCCCGGAAATAAATCACTAGATAAATATTTGACAATCGCTTCTTCTGAACGAGGAAGTTCCTTTTTGACTTGGTGAACATAATACTGTTGTCCAAAACGCGGATGTTTACGTAATTCCCCATAACAAGTATAGATTTCATCTTCCAAGTGAGGACGTAGAAATTGCCCAACAATGATTATAGATTCCTCATCCAATGATAATGAAGTTTCCATGATTTTTAATAGATAAACACCATAACCATTCTCTTCATTATAAAAAATTTCCTGAATAAAAGTTCCCTTAATATAACTTTCCGTAAACAGTTCAAGCTGTGTTTGGGTCATATAAGACACACCCTTTGAAAAAAATGACCTCTATTTTGAGGCCATGAAGCAACAGACTATCGCTTCTATCTTCCGAAGGGACTGCCAACCTCTCTTCCAATTGTCCAAAAAAGGCTGGCGAAAATAGTTTCAAAAATGTCTGTCCCAATTATCTATTTACTTACTCTGTTACTTTCATATTGATCTTCTCATGAGCACATTCTTCTGAACAAAACTGGTAATGATCTACAAACTTCTCCAACCAACTTTTGCGCTTCTCATCATTCAGATCAAATTCATACTCGCAAAACAGACACTTCCGGGATTGTCGTACTTGGTCTAGCCCTTCTTTAAGTTGCATGATGCGATCCTGATCCAGCTGCAAAAAGTCAGCAATATATGCTTTAATCTCATCTTTGCTATGAAAGTACTCTGGATCTTTTATCGCGTATTCTTTCGGGTTCCACCAAACCCAGCGTCCATCTGATAGATGGCAAATATAATAATCATCAACGACGATCTCTGAAGCATCTTCAAGTTGTTCATAGGTTCGAAAACCAATTTCCACGGCTAAATTATCCAAAAGTGCTTCATCAATATCTTGGAGCATCGACTTCCAATTGATATTTTCAACTTCTTTTTCCCAATCTTCCATTTTATTGAGATTCAAGGTCTCTCTTCCTTTCTCTATATAAAGTTACCTTCTCCCTAGGAAGTCGTCAGTCTGCGGATAATCTTCGCTGTTTTTTCTACTGTTTGCTTTATTTCTTCCTTCGTATTGCCTTTTCCAAAACTAAAACGAATCGCTGAATTTGTAACATCTTGAGGCAATCTCATCGCTTCTAAAACATGGGATACAGAAAGCGCTCCTGATGTACAAGCAGATCCACTCGCACAAGCAATATCTTCCAGGTCAAAATTGATAAGCATGGTCTCGGTGTCGATATCAGGAAAACTAATATTTAAGATATGTGGTAATACATTTTCAGGATGACCGTTCACAACAAAATGAATCTCTTGTTTTTTTAGCTCTGACAAAAACAGTTTACGTAATTGCCACATTTCTTCTTGATGGGCTAATCTATTTTCTTTCGTAATCTTTGCTGCGTGTCCAAAACCGATAATTCCAGGTACATTTTCAGTACCTGCTCTTCTTCTTTTTTCTTGAGTACCACCAAATACGCGTGGGAGTAAATGTACTTTTTTTGAAAAATATAATGCTCCTACACCTTTGGGCCCATTGATTTTATGTGCGGAAACACTTACTAAATCTACGGGCAAACGTTCGATTTGGAAGTCGATTAATCCAAAAGCTTGTACTGCATCGGTATGAAAAACGATTCCATACGAGTGTGCAATGTTTCCTATTTCCTCAATGGGTTGTATCGTACCCACTTCATTATTTCCATACATAATTGAAATCAAAGATGTTTTCGGTGTGATCGCTTTACGTAGTGCTTCTACATCAACTACCCCAGTTGAATCAACAGGTAGATAGGTGACATCAAATCCGATTTTTTCTAAGTATCTACAAGTATCAAGCACAGCATGATGCTCAATCTGTGAAGTAATCACATGGTTTTTTCCCTGTTCTTTATACCAAGCAGCTACCCCCATAATCGCTAAATTATCTGCTTCGGTTCCTCCACTTGTAAAAATAATTCGACTGGGATCTGCCTGAAGCGCTTCTGCTACTTGTAGCCTTGCTTGGTCAATAGCTAGCCGTACTTTTCTCCCATACTGATGTATACTTGAAGGATTACCAAAAAAATCATCCAAAAAAGGCATCATCGCTTCACGAACACGAGGGTCAATTGGCGTAGTTGCTGCATGATCTAAATAAATTGCCATAAATATTCACCTGCTAAATCAGTCTTAGTGGCTAGATATAAAACATATATCTTTCATTATCTCCGTTATTATCAAAATCAATGAGCGAAGCCAAAGATGTGGAGTCTAGTTCTCGAGCAATCGCATCTCGGATCCTCTTCCAAAGATCCCTTTGTCCTGGATGATCGTCAGAGGAGGCTTCAACTAAACGAATGGGACCTTCTAATACTCGGATAATATCTCCTGCTGTAATTTCTTCAGGTGGTTTTGCCAATTTATAGCCACCATATGCCCCACGAACACTCCGTACTAGCCCAGCATTTCGTAATGGTGCAATAAGTTGTTCTAAATAATGCTCGGATAACTCATGTCGTTCAGCTACACTTTTTAATGGGATTGGGCCCTTTCCATAATTAGTTGCCAAATCCATCATAATGGTTAAACCGTACCGCCCTTTTGTAGATATTTTCAAATTAAACACCTCGTTTAAGACAAAATTGCAGCCATTTTTCATTCCATCCAATGGCTAGTTGCATAAGCGGACCAAACAAAAAGCAAAAAAAGAGTGTTCCTATAGAAACTGGTCCACCACAAAACCACCCGATCACCGCAACCATAATTTCCATTATAGTACGAACGAGCCGAATCGACCAGTGAAGTCGTTTAGAAAGCTCTAATGTAAAACCATCACGTGGGCCAGCCCCTATTTTAGGTACGATATACATTCCTACTCCTATGGCACTTATTAAAATACCAATGATTAGTAATAAGCTCTTTTCAAATAAACTATGCACTTTAGGAATAACATCCAAGTAGACAATGATATCGACAAAAGAACCTACACAAATCATGTTGAGTAATGTACCGATTTGCGGTAATCTACGACTCATAAGAGATGTTACCCCAACTATGAAGAAGCCGACTGCAATAACCCAAAATCCGATCGAAAAGGAAGTAGTCAAATGTAGTCCAATGTGGAATACATCCCAAGGTGATACGCCTAGTTCCGCTTTGATGGTACAAACCGTTCCAATTGCTAATAACCACAACCCGGTAAAGAAAAAGAGATAGCGACAAATTCTATCATAATAATACAGCAAATTTTTTCCACTCTGTTTATGTTTGACATGCATAAACTGAACCCTCTTTATAATTTTTAACATCTTTTAACAAAGGAATGATTCCGTCACCCTTAGATCATTGATGAGCGATTCTCTCATCGCTTTAAACTTACTCTCAATCTGATCAAGTCAAACAACTGCATAGAACTTAGAAACTCTGATAGAGGAATTAATCTAATACAAATGCTATACTTTCATCTATACACGATTTAAGTTTTTTATTGAATGATACAACCAAACATACTTATAGAGGTTGCCCTCTTAAAATCAGCCACTCATCGTTTCCCTACTAACTCCCGCTATAGGCTTATTTTATAAATATATAAATTCCAAACTGTCACTTATTCTGCCACAATAAATAAAAATCTGCAAGAAAAGTAGAGTAGGAGGTCAAAAAAATATGGACTTATTTACCTATGCTTCACAACAAGAGCAAAAAAAACAGGCACCATTAGCCGCTCGGATGAGACCACGTACTTTAAGTGAAGTCGTCGGCCAATCACATATCATCGGACCAGGTAAACTCTTACGTCGTGCTATTGAAGCAGACCAACTTACATCCTTAATTTTCTATGGTCCTCCTGGTACAGGAAAAACAACTTTGGCACAAGTCATCGCGAATTCATCCAAAGCTTTTTTTGAAGCAGTTAATGCCGTCACTTCTGGAGTAGCAGAGCTCAGACAGATTGTAAAGAATGCAAAAGAACGTTTGCACATGTATCATCAACGAACTGTCTTATTTATCGATGAGATCCATCGCTTTAATCGAGCACAACAAGATGCCTTACTACCTGATGTTGAAGATGGAACCATCATTTTAATTGGTGCTACTACTGAAAATCCTTCATTTGAAGTTAATGCTGCACTACTTTCACGATCCTTACTCTTCACTTTAAATCCTTTAAGTGAAGAGGAAATGAAAATGATTTTAGAGCGTGCCTTAGGGGATAAAGATCGAGGCTTAGGGGAGTATCAAGTTGAGATGGATAAGGAGGCTTTACATCACTGGATTCAAGTAGCTGGTGGGGATATTCGCCAAGCGTTGAATGCTTTGGAACTGGCAGTGCTTACTACTACACCCAATCCAAAGGGAGTTCGTCATATTACACTCTCTATCGCGGAAGAATCTATTCAGAAAAAGAGAGTTCGTTATGATAAGAATGGGGACAACCATTATGACATCATTTCTGCTTTTATTAAGAGTATGCGAGGCTCTGATCCTGATGCAACTCTTTATTATTTAGCAAAAATGATCCATGCTGGAGAAGATCCTCGGTTTATTGCACGACGCATTTTTATTCATGCAGCTGAAGATGTTGGTATAGCAGATCCACGCGCTTTACTTATCGCTTCTGCTGCAGCCCATGCTGTTGAAACCATTGGGATGCCGGAAGCTCGGATTCCTCTAGCCGAAGCAGCCGTTTATATTGCAACTGCTCCCAAAAGTAATGCTGTTTATCAAGGAATTAACGATGCTATGGATACAGTCATGAATGAGACACTCGGAGAAGTGCCTGCTCATCTACGAGATTCCAGCTTTAAAGGAGCAAAAGAACAAGGTCGAGGAATAGGATATCTTTATCCTCATCTTTATCCACGAGGTTATGTCAAACAACAATATTTACCCGCTGAACACTTAGGGAAAACATTTTATCATCCTACTTCTTATGGATATGAAGGGAAATTAAAAGAATTTATTAGTTGGGTGAAACAAGATAAAGACAAAGAGTAATTGGATATAAAAAACATCCAGCCAATATGGCTGGATGTTTTGGCTAGAAAAGCTTCTTTCCTAGTACATGATCGATCGGGACAGGACCAATTTCCCGACTATCCCTGCTATTATTTCGATTATCTCCCATCACAAAAATATGGTCTTTGGGAACGATGATCTTTTCATCAGAAGCATACATCATTTCTTCTTTGATATAAGGTTCATTAATAGGCTTTCCATTTCGGTAAACTTGATTATTTTTAAATTCCAACACATCTCCAGGTTTTCCAATGACTCTTTTCACCCAAATCGTATGATCTTGTGCTCCTGATAAAATATTAAAAAAGAAGTTATCACGCAAATCGTCCTTAAAAGTACGCGGACGATCCACTCGACTATCAATAATAACAATGTCTTCATATTCCGGTTCATATTTAAAAGTATGTGGTAGCTTAGAAATATAAATACGATGGTTGGGTTGTAATGTAGGCTCCATCGAGCTTCCCACTACTTCAGTTGGTTGAAATATAAATATACTTATCAGCAGGGCTACAATGATCCCTGTAGCAATAGAAAGTAGCCAACTGAAGGCACCTTTCACCCATTTCATTTATTGACCATCCTCACTATCATCAACATTCATAAATTATTGTACGTACTACTAATTTTTCCATATTTCAGTTATTGATCTTTTTTTATTGTGTAACAGCTCCATATAATATAACTCTAACATACCATTTCCATGGAATTGGGTCAAATATCAAAAAAGGTAAAAAGAATAGGATTAAATCGCCATACATTTTTTTTCTATGAAGATGCATCCTAAAGCACAGGGAGGATGATACAAATCATGAATGCAAATATGCAAGAACTTATTGCAGGACTTAATGAAGACTTAGCTTATGAATTATCAGCCATCCATCAATACATTTATAATGCTGCTGTTGTTTCTGGAATGGCAAGGCTTACATTGAAAGATTTTTTTACTAGTGAAGCTCAAGATGAAATAGGTCATGCTCTTTATTTGGCTGAAAAAGTTGCAACATTGGGCGGGAAGCCCAATGTGGAAGCAAAACCCATTCAATTTATAAGCGATGTAAAAGGGATGCTACAAGCTACATTACAAGCTGAACGTGATACGATTGAGCGATATAAAACACGCATTGAGCAATCTGAACAGCTTGGAGAAATCGAGTTAAAAATTAAATTAGAAGAAATGCTTGCAGATGAGACTAAACATAAAGAAGAAATTGAACGTTTACTTATTGATCCACGCTTATAGCCAATCAAAAACCGCAAGCCATTGCTTTGCGGTTTTTCTATTTCTGGATAAGGTTATATACCTCTCGCCAATCCTTTATTCTTTTTAGAGGGTGTGGATAGTTTCGATTATAAACAGCATCTACGATGACAGTAGGGATTTCCTCTTCAACTAACTTATCTAAATGAAAAGGTGCATCTTCAAAAAACAAATCAATCCCTATTTCTTTCGCTATTTTTGCCTTATTTTGTGAATTCATGATTAAATTATTCTCTTTATAAGGAAAATGATTCTTTTTTAACCACTTTCTTGTTACCTTTTCTATATTTTTCATACCTGGTCTTGCTGTTATAAAATAAATTTCGTGCCCCTGTTTTTCAAGTTCATTTAGAACCTCTGCAGCATGAGGAAGAGGTAAGCCCAATGAATAAATTTTCTCCTCTAATTTCCGCCATAGCATCTTGCCTTCTTTTTTGGAAAGACCATATGCTTCATCCAAATAAAAGTCAGTTACTTCTTCAACTCGCACCGCTTGATCTAGCTCTTCATTATACACTTCTACAGCAGCACGATGTGTGTCCTTGATTGTG
Organism: Thermoflavimicrobium daqui; assembly: GCF_003313465.1. GTDB lineage: Bacteria > Bacillota > Bacilli > Thermoactinomycetales > Thermoactinomycetaceae > Thermoflavimicrobium > Thermoflavimicrobium daqui. The sequence goes on along the minus strand of NZ_KZ845665.1, from coordinate 211,853 downwards.
CCATCAATATCTACACCTATCTTCATTCAATCGACCCCTAAGTTAAATTCTGTCTACGAGGTACAATTCCATTCATAAGATTATTTTTCCCTTTTAAGGTCCATTTTATGTATAAAAAAAGAGTCCCGTTATGCCGTGACTCCCAAAGTTTTGAACCTGCTCTCGGCAGGTGGGTGCTCTGCACTTGAATTCATGGTTCCGCTAGGCGATAAGCGGCAGCCAATCCGACAAATGACTCCAAGCTCCCGTATTAAAGGTGTTGGCTCAAAACATTCAGGTTTACACGCACATCGCAGGACTCATTTATTGATATTATATTACCACAAATTTAAAACCAAGGCAAGTTTAGGATATATTTAACATGACCTTTTAATTAGTTATTAGTAGTGATTTCTTTATCTTCTTTTACTCTCAAATGAAGTTCGTCTAACTGTGCTTGAGCAACCGAAGAAGGAGCTTCTGTCATTAAGCAGCTTGCACTGTTTGTTTTTGGATAAGCAATACAGTCTCTCAGATTGCTTCTACCAGAGAGTAACATCACAATACGGTCAAATCCAAACGCAATCCCACCGTGTGGAGGAGCACCATATTCAAAAGCCTCCAAGAGAAAACCAAACTTTTCTTGTGCTTCTTCTAAACTAATCCCTAAGGCTTTAAACATCTTCTCTTGAATATCCCGCTGATAAATACGGGAACTTCCGCCACCAATTTCATATCCATTTAAGACCATATCATAAGCATAGGCACGAACCTGATCTGGGTTTGTCTCTAGAAGTGGGATATCTTCGGTCATTGGTGCTGTAAATGGATGATGTTTGGCATAGTAACGTCCATCTTCTTCGTCATACTCCAAAAGTGGGAACTCGGTTACCCAAGTAAATTTAAATACATTTGGATCAATTAACTCCAATTGCTGGGCTAAACGCACACGTATTTCACCTAATACATTAGCTACCATTTGTGGTCGATCTGCAACAAAGAAGAGTAAGTCTCCCGTTTCGGCTTGTGTCGCTTGCTGAATCGCTCTGATTTCCTCAGCTGACAAAAATTTAGCTACCGAGCCCTTGACTCCTTCTTCTTTATAAGCTAGCCATGCTAATCCTTTGGCTCCCAAACTTTGCGCAACTTTGCCCCAGTTATCGATCTCTTTCCGGCTCCAACCTGCACATCCTTTTACATTAATCGCTTTGATCTGACCACCATTTGCAATCGTTGAAGCAAATACCTTAAACGACGTATTCGCCAAAATTTCATTTAAACTCACAAGTTCCATACCAAACCTTAAGTCAGGTTTATCAGAACCATATCTTTCCATGGCTTCTTGATAAGTTAATCGTGGGAATGGAATAGAAATGTCTACATTAATGGTTTCTTTAAACAAAGTTTGGATCATTTCTTCCATTAAACTTAGAAATTGTTCACGTGAGATAAAGGAAGCTTCGATATCAATTTGTGTAAATTCGGGTTGACGGTCTGCACGTAAATCCTCATCACGGAAGCAGCGAGCAAACTGGAAATATCGCTCCATCCCCGCCACCATAAATAATTGTTTAAACAATTGTGGTGACTGAGGTAAGGCATAAAATGAACCTGGATGAACCCGACTTGGAACAAGATAGTCTCGTGCTCCTTCGGGTGTGCTATTCGTTAAAATAGGAGTTTCTAATTCAAGAAAACCGTAACGATCTAAAAAGCGGCGTACGGATTGCATAGCTCGATGTCGAATTACCATGGTTTCTTGCATTTTAGATCGACGTAAGTCTAAATAACGATATTTTAAACGAATGGACTCATCTACATCAACACGATCATCCGCAATAGGAAATGGAGGTGTTTTCGCAGGGTTAAAGACATGGATTTGCCTAGCTTGAAGCTCTATTTCCCCTGTAGGTATTTTTGGGTTGATATTTTTCGGATCACGTCCCACTATTTCACCTGTCACAGAAATGACATATTCCCGACCAATTTCAGAAGCAATTTCAAATGCATCTGGTGCAACTTCTGGATCGAATAAAACTTGGATAAGACCAGAACGATCACGTAAATCAATAAATAAGAGTCCTCCCAAATTACGATTTTTTTGCACCCAACCATTTATTGTGACTGTTTTTCCAATTAGTTCTTTAGAACATTCGATAGCTCGATGTGTACGAATAACACCCTCCATTTTCTTCACTTCCTCTCTCTTATTTTAGAGTTTTCTTCATCAAATAGTCGACAACTGTATCCAAGGGTATTTGCTCTTGCTCTCCTGTTTCTAAGGATTTTACATTGATTTCTTTCCGTTCTAATTCTTCTTCACCAAGTATCACGACAAAACGAGCATTTTCACGGTCTGCTGCTTTCATTTGTCCTTTTACTTTACGATCTAAATAATCACGTTCACAAGCGAGTCCAGCTTGTCTTAAGTCATGAAGTAACTGAATTGAATGGAGTTTTGCTTCTTCGCCAATGGTTACTATAAAGCAGTCAAGTTGGTCATGAATAGGTAACTCTACCCCTTGTGCTTTACATGCTAAAATAATACGCTCGATTCCTAAGCCAAATCCTACCCCTGGCATCTCAGGACCACCTATCTCTTGAACAAGTCCATTATAGCGACCACCGCCCCCAATAGTACTTGCTTGTGCGCCAGGAATATCGACAACAAATTCAAATGCGGTATGTGTATAATAGTCAAGACCACGAACCAGCCGATCATTGACTCGATAAGGAATTTCTAATAGATCCAGATAACGCTTCACCTGATTAAAGTAAGAAAGACATTCTTCATCGAGGAAATCTAAAATCGATGGAGCATCTGCGGCAATCTCTTTTGTACGTGGATCTTTACTATCCAGAATGCGCATTGGATTACGATGGAGACGCTCTCTAGCATCTTTTGCTAATTCCTCTTGATAAGGAGTAAAATATTCGATTAATTTCTCGAAATAGTTCTGACGAATTTCAGGAGTAGCCACACTATTGATTTCTACTTCTACTTCTTTTAGTCCAAGCGACTTGAATAAGTCCATCCCAACTGCAATCACTTCCACATCAATCGCCGGGTCATGACTACCAAATACTTCAATACCAAACTGATGAAATTGTCGGTTCCGTCCAGCTTGTGGCCGTTCATAACGGAACATAGGTCCAAAATAATACAGCTTAGATGGAAGTGATTGTCCATACATTTTATGTTCAACAAAAGAGCGAACCACTCCAGCTGTTCCCTCTGGACGCAAGGTTAATGAGCGATCTCCTCGATCATTAAATGTATACATTTCTTTCTCTACAATATCGGTCGTATCACCCACACCACGAACAAAAAGCTCCGTGTGTTCAAAGAGAGGCGTACGTACTTCCCGATAACGATAACGGCGACAAATCTCTTGCACTTGTCTTTCGATATAATGCCAGATATTGACCTCTTCTGGCAAAATATCAAACGTACCGCGTGGAACACGATAGCTCATCCAAAGCCCTCCTTTTTCGTTTATCAAGTACACTTTATTTTATAGAAGATGCCTGATAAATCAGGCTTACATCGCTTCTTAAACTACTTTCGCCGTGTTCTTAGGAGCTTTAAAAATGAAAAATCTCCCGCCACTGACCCAATATTGTCAGGGACGAGAGATTAGCCTAAGTATAATTCCCGTGGTACCACCCTTTTTGGAAAATCAAAATGATTAACCCACTCATTTAACCGTTATCGCCGGCTACGTCTATGTCTACTCACCATAAGGCTTTCGCCATAGAACCTCCAGGTGTCTTTCCTCATTTCGTAACATAGAGAACCTTTCAGCCTAAGGGTTTCTCCTCTCTTTTTGCCCGGCAAATGAGTACTTTTCCTTTCATAGGTGGTTCGATATAAACGAAGTAATAAATGCTATATTAATACCAGATTATATGATTGAAAAAATCCTTTGTCAAGAATTTTCTCACGTGAAATTTCGAACAAAAAATGACAAAAAAATCACCATCAAAAAATTAATGGTGATAAAGACGTTTTCTAGACTGTGAATCTTTAATCAAACTAAGATAATGAATCGCTTGCTGTACATTCATTTCCGTAGTAGATATGTCTATTTTCTTTCCGGTTAGTAAATGGATGAATTCGATGTGATCTGGCCAATCATTAAAAACTTCATGGCATAGGTATATTAGCATATACTTGTATGTTTCTAAGATATAGGGATCTTCATGAATAATGAATCTTTTGATTATAAAGTGGTCCTTTGAACGTTCAACAAGATCAAAGGTGAATTGTACATGTAATTGTAAGGCATTACTCCAAACCCTCATCGGTTCATATAACACAATAGGATTGGTAATACGCTGATCTGGTAAAAAAAATAGTAAATGATCGACGATTTTAGCTGTTGTTTCAACCATATGAGTAGCTGATTCAAAAGCTTGGTATTCTTTTGGCCAATATCTACTGATCAGATGAAGTAAGTTTAATGAGGTGCGTCGCTTGCATGGTAGAGAATAGTAGTGATAAATAATCTGTTGGGTTGCTCTCTCAACCATATCTAACCACTTGGGATGGAGAAGCTGATAACAATGTCTACAACCATATAACCTTTTTTCTATCTCTCGTTCAGATAACACTCTGGGCAATGTAATAACAACCTCTCTTATTTATTTTTTATCAAAGTGTAGGATAAAATCACGTCCAAACTGGCGACAAATTTCTTTATCTTCTTCAGTAGGGGTCAATTCGATCTTAAGACCCTCTAAGATCACTTCTGCTCCTTGATCGATAAGTTTTTGTATCAATATATCGACAGCAGCACCTACCTGCTCATAAGCAGAATCGCAAGAGCCGAATACGGCTGCTTTTTTTCCTTTTAAATTGATTTGATTCATTTCCTCATAAAAATCTATAAATTCATCAGGTAGATCTCCATCTCCCCAAGTATAGGCTCCTAACAAAATTCCATCATAATTTTCTAATTCATCTGCATGTACTTCAATGACATCCTTCATAACAACCTCTTCTTGTTCATTGATACCTTCTACAATCGCTTCTGCCATATCTAATGTATTTCCAGTCATACTTGCATAAACCATAATAAGTCTAGCCATATTTTATGATCCTCCTTCAGTCATGTAAGAAGAAGGAATTCACCTCACCTTTTATTGATAATGATTATCATTACTATCCTTATGTTATAACTAAATGATAATGAATATCAATATCAAAATTATAAGTCCTAATATTCAGTCTAATATTGGCTAGATATTCCAAAAAACTTGACAAAAAAGTGGATCCAGAGTATGTTTCACTTGGTAGTACTTATTTTAAAAGTGCTCAATCCACAACAAAATTCGATACGTTTTGAAATAAGTTCTATGGTATTCTCTTCTTTGTCGTTTCATAAAATGTAAGCAAAGCCTGTTGTATAAAAATCAATCAAACCTTTTGAGCAAATCTAGTTAAAAGCAAGAAGCATCAGCACAGAAAGGAGTACACAGATGAAAACCTTTATTATGCTTGGCAGTATTAATATGGCTTTAGTCGTTGCCATTGGGGCCTTTGGTGCACATGGACTTGAAGGAAAAATTTCAGATCGGATGTTACAAAATTGGCAAACAGGTACCCAATACCATATGGTTCATGCTTTGGGATTACTTATCATCGGAGTGCTAATGGCTAAGTTTGGCGTTAATTCTTCTCTCTTACAAGCTGGTGGCTGGCTATTACTTACAGGCATCATTTTATTCTCTGGTAGCTTATATGTGATGGCTCTCACAAATATAACTAAGCTTGGAATGATTACACCCATTGGTGGTCTTTCCTTTATTGTGGGTTGGATTTTAGTGACCATTGCTGCTGTAAAACAGATAGGATAGGGTCTACATAAACAAGGATGTCTTACAAGTCCTTGTCGTTTTTTACTAATCCCTACTTTCATTCAAAATAAAATATAATGATGCCCTAACACTTTCGATGGGCATTTGTTGGAGATTGGCTCATTTAACTTTATTTTGGGACATCTCCTTTTTTGTTCTCTTTTATTTAATTATTCCTATACCCCAAATTATGTTAATATATAATCAATTATGAATATACTAAATAATAGATGCGACAAGTGAAACCTTTAAATAAAATTAAAACTTACTTAATAGTATTCTTGTAAATTTAAAGTGATACATCCTACATTAAGGAGACGATCTCATGGATAAAAAACTTTCTCGTCGACAATTTATGACATACCTTGGAGTAGGTACAACGGCACTCGTAGGAGCAACAACAGGTATTGATCGAGTTGCTGAAGCCGCAAGCAAAGTTCCGGAGAAAGTAGAAGCATTACATAATTGGCAAGGCAATATTCCCTTTCGTCCGATTGAACCAACAAATCAAGATGATATCATCTTACCCCGTGGTTTTAAATATGATGTGATTGCGGCTTGGGGTGACGATATTGGGAATGGCGAAAAATTTGGCTATAACTGTGATTTGACTGTATACTTTCCAATCCAAAACTCTTCGCATCATGGACTTCTATGGGTTAATCACGAGTATATAGGTACAGGTAGCTTATTCCTCTATCCATCTTCAATGACCGATGAGGAAAAATTCAAAATTGAACAATATAATTTAGGTGGAAGTATATTAGAAATTAAATATGAAAAAGGAAGATGGCAACTAGTTAAAAGCTCTCGTTATGCTAGACGGATCACGGCAAATACGATGATCGATCTAACAGGACCCGCACGTGGAAATCATGCTGTTGCAGGTGTGACAGAAGTTAAAGGTACCTATGCAAATTGTAGTGGTGGTGCAACCCTATGGAATACGGTTTTAACTTGTGAAGAAAACTTTGAAGAAGATGCTGAACGCTGGGGTCGCAATCTTACCCATTATGGCTGGGTGGTAGAAGTTGATCCTTTCAATCCAAAATCAAAGCCGAAGAAACACACATCACTCGGTAGGTTTAGTCATGAAAATGCTGCGATGACCCTCTCGAAAGGTAAGCGTCTGGTCGTTTATATGGGGGATGATTCGAATGACCAATATTTTTACAAATATGTCAGTGATGATACCTATCAAGCTAGGTTAGGACATCAAAACTCCCGACTCTTAGAAAAGGGAACTTTATATGTCGCTGATCTAGAGCAAGGAGTCTGGCTCCCTCTCGATATCAACCGATCTCCTAAACTAAAAGAAAAATATAAAACACAAGGGGAAGTTCTGGTTCATTGCCGTGAAGCAGCGAAGTTATTAGGAGCCACGCCAATGGATCGGCCAGAAGATGTAGAAGTAAATCCTGTTGATGGTCATGCATATCTCGCTCTTACCAATAACACGAAGCATGGAAACTTCTATGGGCAAATACTTAAGATTCTAGAAAAAAATAATGATGCTGCTTCAGAAACATTTTCATTTGAAGTATTTGCAGTAGGTGGACCTCAGAGTGGCTTTGCTTGCCCTGATAATTTGCTTTTTGACCGAAAAGGAAACTTATGGGTGAGTTGTGATATTTCTTCAAGTAAATTAAACAAAGATAATGCTTATAAAACATTTAAAAACAATGGAGTTTTCTTTATCCCTACTCGTGGAAAACACAAAGGTGAAGCATTCCAATTTGCATCAGGGCCTCGCGAATGTGAGATGACTGGACCTTGGTTTACTCCGGATGAAAAAACCTTATTTTTAGCTGTGCAACACCCTGGCGAAGAAACGACTGATCCTAAGAATCCTACAAGCCGCTGGCCTCGTAGGGATATTCCACGTCCTGCCGTTGTAGCTATTCGGGGTTTCTAATGTCATCTCTCCAATCACGCTCTTTTTCTATTCCTTCTTATTAGAAAAAGAGCGTTTTTATCCTATGTGTTTGGATTATATTTACAATAAAGGTGATGATAAGAGTAAACGTCTCTATGAACAATCGTATTTATAAAAAAGGGGTGCAATACACCCCTTTAATCTTTTGGCTAGTTCTTATCATTTCAAGCGTGTTTATGGGTTGTCAGGATGAATTCCTTGTAAAAAGGTCAGTAACTGAAAAATTTCCTGAACGCGAACAAAAATCAAGTGCTATAGTCAGTAAAGTAATTGATGGGGATACCATAGAAATTGATAGGAAAGGTAAAAAAGAGATCGTACGACTAATTATGGTTGATACACCTGAGTTAAATCAAAATAAAAATCATCCACAACCATTCGCTCATGAAGCAAAGCTATCTCTTAAAAAATTCCTTGAAGGTCAACTAGTTCTCTTGGAAAAAGATGAGCAAGAAAGAGATCCATACGGTCGCATGCTTTTCTATGTTTACAAAGATGATCGACTCGTTCAAGAATGGTTAGTCATGCAAGGATATGCTCGAGTCAAAGCTTATCCCCCTAATCTTAAATACTATGACCGACTGAAAACCGTTGAGGAAAATGCTCGAAGAAAACAGATAAAAATCTGGTCACAGCCAAGTCTTCGAAATTAAAATCTCTTTTTTGCTATCTTCTGCTCAAAGTGCATCAATGGATATCTCATTTCTTTTTCCTCACTATCTAAGCCGATATCAATTTCCTTAGGATTCACACTCGCCTGAAACTGCATTTGTTGTTTAATGGCTGCCTCTTTAGGGGAACTGCGCACTTTTCTGACTCCTTTATCCAAATTCGTAAAGTATTATTAGCCTGCCCACTTTTGTATAAAAAAAGCACGAACTCTTCTTAAAGAGCTCGTGCTTTTTCATTTACTTCGTGAGTACTTCTTCCACTTTCGCTATCACATTTTCAACATTGAAACCAAATTGCTTCATAACAAAGCCACCTGGTGCAGATGCTCCAAAGTGATCGATGCCGATAATGGCTCCACGATCACCGACATAGCGTTCCCAACCAACTGGGTGAGCTGCTTCAACTGCGACACGAGCTGTCAGATGGGAAGGCAGAACTGATTCTCTGTATGCTTGATCTTGCTGGTCAAATAGTTCTCGACAAGGCATACTTACAACACGAACGGAGATTCCTTTTTCTTGTAATTTTTGTTGTGCTTCAACAGCAAGACTTACTTCAGAGCCAGTCGCAATAATTACTGCCTGTGCTTCACCTTGTGCTTCAGAAACGATATAAGCTCCTTTAGCAATGGTTTCTTTTTGAATTCCTACCGTTCCTTCTAAAATAGGTAATGCTTGACGAGTAAGAGCCAAGACAACAGGGGATTCAGTTTGACTTACTGCGTATGCCCATGCAGCAACTGTTTCATTTGCATCTGCTGGCCGTATGACTTTTACATTCGGAATCAGGCGTAACGCTGGAATTTGCTCGATAGGTTGGTGAGTTGGTCCATCTTCTCCTACAGCGATACTATCATGGGTAAAGACATATACCACAGGCAGTTTAGATAAAGCTGCAACCCGGATCGATGGTCGGAGATAGTCCGAAAATACTAAGAAAGTTCCTCCATATACACGTACGCCACCGTGAAGCATCATTCCATTTAAGGCGGCTCCCATACCATGCTCCCGGACCCCAAACCAAATATTACGCCCAGCATAATCTTCAGCATGGAATGGACCTTCTGCTTTGATTAGAGTGTTATTGGAAGAAGCTAAGTCCGCTGAACCACCTAAGAAGTAAGGGATATTTTTAGCAAGAGCCCCAATAGCTGCACCTGACGCAACCCGTGTCGCAACTGCTTTATCTCCTACTTGATATTGTGGCAGATCTTGATCCCAATCAACAGGTAATTCTCCTTGCATAGCTTGTTTCAATTCTTTAGCTAATGCAGGATGAGCCTCTTCATACTTAGTAAATAGCTCTTGCCAAGTTGATTCTTTCTTAGCTAGTTTTGATGTTAACTCCGCAAAATGTTGTTTTACTTCTTCAGGAACTGCAAAATGTTCTTCAGTATGCCACTCATATGTTTTAAGTGCTTCTATTCTTTCCTCTGCTCCAAGTGGCTTTCCATGAGCTTCAGAAGTACCTCCACGGTTTGGGCTACCATAGCCAATCACTGTCCGTACTTCGATTAATGTCGGGCGATTTGTGTCCTTTTGTGCTTCTAAAATAGCTGCTTCGATCGCTTCCATGTCATTACCATCTGTAACCTGCAATACTTGCCAACCATAAGACTCGAAGCGTTGCATGACATCTTCTGTAAAAGAATGAGCTAATTCACCATCTAAAGAGATATCATTGGAGTCATATAGGGCAATTAGTTTGCCTAAACGTAAATGCCCCGCCAATGAACAAGCTTCCGAAGCAACACCTTCCATCAGATCCCCATCACTACATAAAACATATGTATAATGATCAACAACAGGAAAACCTTCACGATTATATTTCTCCGCCAGAAAGCGTTCAGCCATCGCAAACCCAACTCCGTTAGAAATACCTTGTCCCAACGGACCTGTTGTTGCTTCCACACCTGGAGTATGTTTCACTTCGGGATGACCTGGTGTAAGACTGCCCCATTGCCGGAACTGTTTTAGGTCATCCATGGATAGTCCATAATCAAATAAATGGAGCAAGCTGTATAATAAAGCAGATCCATGACCTGCTGATAAGATAAAACGATCACGATTGAACCAATTTGGATTGGCTGGGTTATGATTCATTACTTTAGACCATAAAGAATACGCCATGGGTGCTGCCCCCATGGGCAAACCTGGGTGTCCAGAGTTTGCTTTTTCAATCATATCAATCGAAAGCATACGAATGGTATTAACAGCGAGTTGATCAATCGCCTGTGCCATGTCTATCTCCCCTATCTTTCAAGTTAAGTCATTGCTTCAATGTCTGAGGTCATTATAGCATATCCCTACCTACTCTTTGCAGATAACATCTCAATGAATACATGAGTGTAACTGCTCTAAAAAGCCAGTCAAAATATACCCTATCGATAGTATTCACTTGTAACACTTAATATTTTCTTAATGAATACTAAAACAATCCCTTAATCAATAGCATAAATCAAATGATGCTAGGCTAATTAAGGGATTGTTAGCTTTTTATTATTATCTTTCCAACATCAGCGTCACTGGTCCATCATTAACCAGACTTACTTCCATCATCGCCCCAAAAATACCTGTCTCAACTTGGAGACCATAAGTTCTGAGCTTATCATTAAAGCGCTCATATAACATTTTTGCTTCGTCTGGGCGTAATGCTGCCATAAAGTTAGGACGCCGCCCTTTGCGACAATCACCATATAAGGTAAATTGTGAAACAGATAAAATAGACCCCTTTACATCTAATAAAGAGCGATTCATTTTACCCGCTTCATCTTCAAAGATTCGGAGATAAGCAATTTTCTCAGCGAGATAATCAATCTCTTTTTCGCTATCTCCTTCCGTAAAACCCACTAGAAGCAAATAGCCATGCCCAATCGCTCCTGTGATCTCATTTTCAACTGTAACTTTGGCCTCTTTCACCCGTTGTAAAAGCACTTTCATATTGGTTAGCCCACCTCTACTGCATTAGCCGTTTTACACTATAGACATCGCGTATCGCCTTCACTTTTTCAACAACTGATTTTAAATGGCTAGCATTACGTATCAACACGCGTAAAATGATGTTAGCAAACTCTTTTCGATGTACTTTGGCACTTACTTGCGAATAAGGTGCTTTGGAGTCAGCTAATACTTGTAATACATCATTGAGTAAGCCAATTCGATCAAATGCACTGATTTCGATATCGACATGATAAAGATGTCCTTGCTCCAATTCTTTTTCCCCGATCCATTCTACTTCGATCTGACGTTCTTCGTCCACTTGTAGTAAGTTAGGACAATCTGCCCGATGTACTGTAACACCTCGACCTTGTGTGACAAAACCCAAGATATCTTCACCAGGAACCGGATTACAACAGCGTGAAATACGAATCAGTAGATTATCTACACCTTTTACACGAACACCTACATGTGAACGTGAAAACTTTTTGGGAAGCGTTTTGACTTGAGGTAGAACAATAGGATGTTCCACTTTTAAGCCATCCGTAAGGCGATTAACAACTTGCGCTGCCGTGATCCCTCCATATCCTACAGCAGCATATAGATCTTCTTCATCCGGGAAGTTAAACTTTTGAATGACCTCATTAATCCGGTCCGGTACTAACACTTCATCTACATTAAATTCATGTTTTTTCAGGAGAGATTCAACCATTTCTTTTCCTTTGGCAACAGTCTCTTCACGCTGTTGCTTTTTGAACCAACTGCGAATTTTATTTTTGGCATGTGAAGATTTCACCAATTTCAACCAATCTTGACTTGGACCATAGCTATGCTTCGAAGTCAAGATTTCTACAATATCACCGGTATTTAATTTATAATCAAGCGGAACAATCTTCCCATTTACTTTAGCTCCGATACACTTATTCCCAACTTCGGTATGAATTCGGTATGCAAAGTCAAGCGGTACTGATCCTGTTGGCAATTCAATGACATCCCCTTTAGGGGTAAAAACAAATACTGCATCCGAAAACCAATCCATCTTTAGATTTTCAATAAACTCTTGTGCATCTTTTGCTTCTTGTTGTAACTCCATCATTTCACGGAACCATTTTAGTTTACTCTCATAATCACTGTTTTGAACATGATTGCCTTCCTTATACGCCCAATGTGCAGCTATTCCGTATTCTGCTGTCCGATGCATGTCCATTGTCCGAATTTGGACTTCGATGGGTTCACCTTTCGGTCCGATCACTGTCGTATGAAGAGATTGATACATATTCGTTTTAGGCATCGCTATATAATCTTTAAAGCGACCGGGAATCGGTTTCCATATGGTATGAATGGTTCCTAATACAGCATAGCAGTCCCGTACCGTTTCTACGATTACACGAACAGCCATTAGATCATAAATTTCATTAAACTCTTTATGCTTATTAGTCATTTTACGATAGATACTATAAATATGCTTCGGTCGTCCAGAAATATCTAGAACCCTGACTTCCATCTCTTTAAATCGCTTGTACATCATCTCAATAATTTCATTTAGGAAAGCTTCTCGTTCTGCTCGCTTTTTCTTCATTAGATTGACAATTCGATAATATTGCTGAGGATTTAAATAACGCAAAGCAGTGTCTTCTAGTTCCCACTTAATTTTAGAAATCCCTAAACGATGAGCAAGAGGAGCAAAAATCTCTAATGTTTCATTCGCTTTGATTCGCTGTTTATGCTCTGGCATATACTTTAAGGTGCGCATATTATGCAGACGGTCAGCAAGTTTTATCAAAATAACACGGATGTCTTGTGCCATCGCGACAAACATTTTGCGATAATTTTCTGCCTGATGTTCAGCACTTGATTTAAATTTAATCCGTTTACGTAGCTTGGTTACTCCATCCACCAGCAGAGCGACTGATTCACCAAATTCATCTTTAATCTGTTCCAAAGTTACATCTGTATCTTCAACCACATCATGTAAAAGAGCAGCTACTAGAGTAGCTGCATCCATCTGCAAATCTGCCAAAATTTCAGCCACAGCCACAGGGTGAGTAATAAAAGGTTCTCCTGACTTCCGAATCTGTCCCCGATGTGCTTCTTCTGCAAAATAGTATGCTCGCTGAATCAGCTCATAATCTTCTTCACTCAAATAATGTGCAGCTTGTTCAAATAATTGCTCCATAAGCAATCATCACCCGTACTTCTGATAAATTTCTATCATTATCATATAACATCGTTAAAAAGTAAAGAGGGTGAAACTTTTCCAGTCATTGATCATCGAATCCAACACCATATAAAAGTAGATTATATGTTTCCTGATTTTAATTGTTGTTGAAAATCCTTTTCCATTTGAGTCAACTTTGCTTCTATGGATAAAAAGGTTGACATAGTCTCTGGAATCTGCTGATCAACTAGAGCATCTGCATACTTAAGTAATCTTTCACGATCATAGAAACGGTCGATGGGAATCCAATCTATCCCATATCTCGCACCCAAAATCGTTCCAGCAATTGCTGCAACTGTGTCCGTATCGTATCCTTCATTAATAATACTAATTAATATTTGATGAGGACTTAGATCACTGCGAGATGCCATTAATAAAGCATGTAAACCTCCCAATAAAACAAACCCTTGATTGGGATGAGCTCGTGTAAATCCTGACGCAAGGTAAGGACGAGCGCATTCGCTAATTTGGTTGCGTACGACTTCAATAGGCTTATCTATCCATTCCATCGCTTGTTCCAACATGTTTGAAATCAACTGATTATTTTCATGATCAACTTTCCAGCCTTGCTCTGCTAAAGATTTGGTTTGCTTTTCTGCCTCTTTTGTAAAACTATGAAGTTTCTCCCATACTTCTTGAACAGAAAATCCTTGTATAAATAAAGAAACTGTATAGGATACGACTGCTGCAAATACAGCAGCAAGTTGATCCGCATGTGTCATCAAAGTAGACTCAATCGTAGCTTGTAATAACTGTTTCTTTTGTTCTGGGCGATAAAAAATCGCTCCCAATGGTCCCACTCTCATAGCTGCTCCTATTCCCGATGATGAACTGCCCGACTCCTTAAGTAGTCCACCTTTTCTAAGTCGATGTACAGCAGCTACAAAGTTACGTCCAATTCCACGCCACGCTTTCTCTATAAACCCTTGAACCAGAATTTGCCCCCAAGCTTGCCTATTCCAGCCTTCGAACGTAAGACAATGATAAATGAGTGCTAGAGCTTGCTGGGTATCATCAGAATGAAAGCCCAATGGACGTAAACGAGCCTTTTTATTATCTGGGATTTTATCAAATAGATAATCTTCCGGCAATTCGCGATATGTACCATAAACCAGCTCAATCTCATGCTTTTTCCATCCCTCAACTGGACATCCCAAAATATCTCCCCAAGCTAAGCCAAGTAATGCTCCTTTTTGTTTATCTTTCATTCTCTTTTACTCCTCTATTAAGTCTTCCCACATCGTCTGATCCAAAGAAAATCCATAAATTTGCCACTTACTCTCGTTAAAGGTTTGGCGTAAAAGTCGATCTATATCAAGCTCGAACGATGCAATATACTGTTTCAACATAGCATTCTGCATAAAATAAAAAAGTTCCGAATCCCCATTTATTCGGGTTTTCGGAACCCACGACAATCACTATTAAGAACGATCTTGATCCCGACGATGATTTACCTTTTTAAATAGGCTTTGGAAATCGTTTCGCCAATTCGATAATGTTCCTGTTTGTTTTCGTACATAAAAATAGATAGCCGACAAAATAACAGCATCGATCCATACCATAATATAGTCAAGCTTTTTCCCTGAGTCTATAAAAAACAAAATGATGGGGGCAATAATAATTCCACCATAAGCTACTCCTTCAAATGCAAAAATGAGCAGTTTCCAGAGTTTCTTGAGATAGTCTTGAAACTGGAACTGACGTGCACTAAATAGTTCGCGAAATAAAAGAAGCAATAGCCCAGCCATCCAAATGCCTAAAGAAACCATAATTAGGCGAAAAAAACCAAGGATAAAAGCTGAAAAACCTTCCTTTAAGGCTTCCACTAAGGTCTCTCCTTATTCCTCTTATTAAAAATTTGGTGCAATCACTATTATGATGGCATCACCTGACTATTTCAAGGGAATTTAAAAACACTTCACAAACAAGTCGAAAAAATGACTCTTATCCTCTATTTTCTCCTTCACAAATCAATCGATATGAACAATAATCACATCGTTTACCAACGAGAGGAATAAAACGAGTTAATTCAGGTTCTCCCTGTAATAAATTAGCTGTTTCTTGTAACCGAATCTGGGCTTTTTCTAACCAAGATTTCGTTACCGAAAAGCTATAAAACTGATCCGGTTCTAAAAAATATAAGGTAGCTTGTTCTGGAATAAAACCCATTTTTTGTTGAAAAGCTAATATATAAAGCTGTAATTGGGGTTCATATTCCAGTGCTGTTTGCTCTACCTCTTGGATCGAAATCCGATCTGTCTTATAATCAAACAACTGCCAATGATCCATTTGATCTTGAACCATGAGATCAATCTGCCCTGAAATCCTTAATCCTGCAATCTCTTCAGTAAAATCCCACTCTCGCCAAATCTTTTTCCATTTCCTCTTTTCCTGATAAAGAGAGCTTTGAATAAACCGTTGGAGATAAGGATCCATCTCTCCTTTTATAAATGGGTAATCATAAGAGGTGAGCTGAAATTGATCACAAGCTTTTTCGATCAAAACGGGTAGCTCATTGATAGACACATCTGGGTCCATCAACCATTCACAGATTTGATGAACTAATTGTCCTTTTAAGGTTGGAGGCAATTTTCTTTTTTCATTTGGACTGAGGATCTTTATCTCTTCATCTTTCATTATTTCTGGAATCCCAATGATTTCCTGATAGTAAAATTTTCGAGGGCAGTTAACCAATTGTTTCCACTTCGTAACATTAACGGCTACTAAATGAGGAGTAACCCGTTTTTCTTGAAATAGGTCGATATGAATGGATAAAGGTTCTTCTTTAAGCTTTCCAGCAATATATTGATTGAATATATCTTCTTTAGATATCGTATGTATAGAAGTGGATTTTACAGTATTCTCAAAGTTTAAATGTACCCGAATAGGTAAGTGCTCTGAGTCGAAAGACCAAATTCCCTCCTGCTCATCGATATGATGATATCCAATTACTCCATCTAACCATGTACTCCACTGATAATTTTGATCTAGTAATCCTTTTAGTGGAGTAGCTGATCCACTCAAAATCAATCTTTTTTCCGCTCGGGTTAATGCCACATAAAAAAGGCGCACCGATTCTTCCCATTGTAGTCTTTTCTCATCCGCTTGAACTTGTTTAAAGTGCTCAGTCTCAATCGTTTCTCCCTTCTCATCTTGCATCTGTACAACTAATCCCCACTTTGGGTGTATGTGTAATAAGGAGTGATTTTGCCGAGGAGTATCCGATAATCCTGGAAGATATACAATGGGAAATTCTAATCCTTTCGCTTGATGAATCGTCATGATTTTTACACTAGGGCTATCTTCTGATTCAATGGATGCTTCGGTTTCGTCTTGCTGACTTAAGGAAACTTGCTCCACCCATTCTAGAAAAGCAGAGATGGATACAGCTGGTAAACCGGTTAACTCATTGGCTTGATAAATGAGCTTTTTAACATTGGCAGTTGCTTGCTTTCCAATAGATGTGGCCCATAGTACTTCTTCATATCCACTTTCTTCAATTAAATATTCGATAAGATCGGCAACTGGTAGCTGCCCAAGCCATAATTCCACTCTATCAAGCAAAGCAGCAAGTTGTTGAAGCTTTCTTTGTTCTGCTTTTGTAACCTGAATCTGAGTGAGCCAATCTTGAATTTGTCCTTCCCACTTCGCATCCATTGCAATACGCAAAATAGTCTCATCCGATACTCCACAAAATGGGGAACGTAACACACCGGCCCAAGCTAATCGATCATTCGGTTGAACTAAAATACGTAAGAAATGAAGAATATCTAGCACTTCTTGTCGATCATAAAATCCCCGTCCCTTTACTACATAAAACGGGATACCCACTTCTGCTAAAGCCTGCTCATAAACTTTTACATGGGTCATTTTCCGAAGCAAAATAGTCATATCTTTATATGGAATTCCTTCTTTACTCAGTTGCTCTATATGTTTGGCTATCATCATGGCTTCAGCTTCATGTGAACTGAGGTCTTCCGTTAACTCTTTTTTCTGCGGAACTCGAATCCACTCGATGACTACCTCGGAATTCGTATCCTTTGATTTTGCTTTTACAGGCTCATAGTAGTTAGGGACTTCTTCATCTTGGGACATTAGATGAGAAAACACATGATTAAAAAATACAATCAATTCTGGATCAGAGCGAAAGTTTGTATCTAATATAACCTCTTCTCCTCCATGTAATTTTATTTCATTTCGCGTTTGGGTAAAAAGAGAAACATCCGCTCCTCGAAAACGATAGATAGACTGTTTAGGATCTCCTACCACAAACAATTTGCCAGGTGGAATGTTCCCATCTGTATCTTTGGTTAATAAATCAATCAATTTCTTTTGAATATGATTGGTATCTTGGTACTCATCGACTAATACATAACGTATTTGTTCGAAATAACGCTTACGTATCTCTGAGCGTTGAGTAAGTAATTCATAGGTTTTCCACTCCAAATCATTAAAATCTACTGCTTCTTTTGCGTTCTTTTTTTGTTGATACCTCTGAATCACCTGAGAGAGCAATGGACATAAGATATTAGTTAGCTTTGCTTCGATACTTAGATATTTACGAGTGATTAGTAACTCTTTCATCTGCTGACAAATGTGTTGCATATTTTCTTTTAGCTGATTATTATTTTTGCCCCAAAATCCTTTCAATGTATCCAAAAGAACACGAATCAGCGTAATTTGCTCAGTGACCGATTTACTTTTTTGCCATCTGCTTTCCCACCATGGCCATGTTTCAATAAATGATTGCATATTTTTGCCGGGTTTTTTTACCTGTAAAATTACGTTGGCACTTTGTTTTAATTCGCTTTGCAAAGGAGTCCATTCTTCCTCCCAGCGTAATGTATGCCTTTCCTCCAATTGCTTAGCACACTTTTGTGTCGCATCGAACAAACTTTGGACATTCCAGCCCAATGAATGTAATTGTTTTAAAGCAGATTGTAATGATTCTTCAATACTACTAAAGCTATTACCAACTAACCACTCCTCCCAGGTCGGACGTTCTATTTCCTTTTTCCAGACATCTGTTAAGCTTTCTTGAATAGCTTCTCTAAGAAGCATCTCTGCTTCCCATTCGTTTAAGATGTTAAATGAAGGTGATACACTTGCTTCCAAAGGATATTCTAGTAATACCTTTTGACAAAAGGAGTGGAAGGTAGATATACGTGCACGTTCTAATTCTACAAGTAATCTACGCCACTGATACTCGTTTTCTTTCTGCTGTTTTTCCCGAGCCTGATTTATTCGCTCATTTACCTCCTGACGGATTCTCTCTTTCATCTCTGTAGCAGCTTTTTCAGTAAATGTAATGGCAATAATTTGTTCAAGTATATTTGGATCTTCTTGATGATTAGCAAGTAAGTTGACAAAACGATGAGTCAATACACGCGTTTTTCCCGAACCAGCCCCTGCTGTAACAATACAGTTGGTATGTAATAAGTCAGCTGCTGCTCTTTGCTGTCTTAAAGTTAATGGATTCAATCATGATCACCTACCTTATGTTGTTGATATGCTCGAATCCGGCAGATTGTTTGATGTGGACAATGAGGAGGACAAGACCAAGTCGGTTTAACATCACAGCCTCCTTGTTCGATTTGTTGGACCTTTTCATCAATGAGGTGCTTTACCATCTCCAATTTTTGTCCCCATTCATTTGGTTCTAACAGGGCTCTGCTTGTTAATTTGGCTTTTTCCTTGTGCTCTTTTTTCCAGAAACCACGATTCCGCCAATTTTTCTCATTACTTTTTCCTTTGGTGTAATAAGCGATTCCGATCACCTTCTCTGGTTCTAAACCCAATCCTTGTTGTAGCGCCCATAAAATCAAAGGTAGCTGTACATCTTGTCCGTCATATAATTCCTTTTGTGATGGAAGATTAGAAGATTGATAAATATATACAATATAGTCACCTTGCTCATCCATATCTATTCGATCTACTTTTCCACGTAACTTTAATATAGATCCTGAACCTAGCTGTATAGAAATCGGTTGTGCCATTGAATGTGGATCTTCTTGTCCATCCATTGGATTGGCTTTACCAAATGTAAGGTTGATATATCGTGGGTGAAAATCATAAGCTTCTTCACTCCGTAGATTCATCTCATATTTCATATATTTTTGTACCTGTTGCCAGATTTTCTTTTGATCCATTTCGAAATAATAAGTCGAACTTTCTTGATCTCCATCCTTTATTTGTTTCATAAATAATTGGTGAACTAAATTTTCCCCTTCTTCTTCTGATAACATTGGGCTTCCAAGTACTCGGTACAAAACATCGCGTATGATCTGCTCTTTTTTCCATGAACCAAGTCCTTTTCTTTTTTTCTTCCTTTGTGTAGTTTGCCATAACTGACCAGCCATAAATTGAAAAGGACAACGAAGCAACTGATTGACGTCACTCACATGCCAAACATATTCTTTTAGCCATTCTTGAATCTGTTTTTGCAGCTTTTTATCACTAATTTTACCTGTAAATGGGGTTTGCTGATGTAGATAGCGAGACTGCTCGACTTGGATGCGGTCGAGTAGCCATTTCCATCTATCGATGTCTTCTAAACGTAGATGTTCTAAGATTTGGATCGCCACGTTGATATCATCACTCATTTTTTGCTTCTGTCCTAATTGGTAGGTAGCAAATTTCCTACCTTTTGCGGAAGTATAACAATCGGCTATCGAAAATGGACCCCAGTAAGAAGTTAATTCTAGTTTGGTCACCTGAATTGAATTCTCATGAAATACCATGAAACATTCTTCTAAATAAGGAGACGGTAATTGTTTTTTTCCATCTTGATTAGCATAAGGATAAGAAAAAATAAGTTTATCAGTGGCTGCATTAATACTCATGAAAAAGGAATATAATTGGCGTTGACGCAGCTCTTCTGAGTCTATTAAATAAACCCCTTCTTCTCGTAACTTTCTACGTTCTTGATTGGGTACCAGCCAATCTTCCTGATATGGACGCGGATACTTTCCTTCTACACATCCCAACAAAATCACAACTCGAAAAG
Organism: Thermoflavimicrobium daqui; assembly: GCF_003313465.1. GTDB lineage: Bacteria > Bacillota > Bacilli > Thermoactinomycetales > Thermoactinomycetaceae > Thermoflavimicrobium > Thermoflavimicrobium daqui. Next base: position 191,247 of record NZ_KZ845665.1, on the reverse strand, counting down.
AATGACCTTGCACCAAATTAGGTGCTAAGAATTGCACTCCTCCTTTTTGCGCTTTTCTTTTACATATCTTCAGCTGAGATGCTGCCTGTTCTAATAAGATAATAAATTGAGACAATGTCAATTTTTGTCCAGAAAATGCACCTCGCTGAATCGATTGTCCACCCTCTAATAGCTTTTTTATACCTTGCCATGCATGTAGCTCTTCAGCTAAGCTCTCAAGTAAAAGTGGATTTCTCCCTTGTGCTTGCCATCGATCTATTTGTTTTAATGGTCTAATCCAATTCGCAAGCCAGCTGATCCACTCTGTCCATGTATTTTTTTTAGGAATTTGCTCCATCCACGCTAATACAGAGAGAATTTCTTGATACAGCTTGATATCATCCTTTTTCATTTCATTCTGTTCACACTGTTTGGTGAGCTCATTTTTAAATAACTCTTGATCCATCGAAATGGTTCCAAATCGCTTTATATAACGACGGAAAGGAAGATATGGGCTCTCCATTAAGATAGTCCACCAGTCGTGATAACCAGCTTGGACATAAAGAAGAGCACAAATCGTTTTATACAAAGGATGATCAGCTAATTTTTGTTGCCATTGGTTTGAAATCGGAATTTTGGCCTTTTGAAAGTATTTAAACAATAAACCTTGATACTCATCCAAATTGGGGCAAATAATAGCAACTTCATGGAAAGCCGTGTCTGACTCATCTATGTATTTTTTTAAATAGGCAGCTATACGTTCTACTTCTGCCTCCATATTTGGTGCACTAAATACTTCCACAGTATTAGAGAAAGGTTGCTTGGGTGGGTCTTCACTAAAAACATGCTCTGATAAATGAAACAAAGCCGGATCTTTGTTTTGTAGCCTCTTTGTATCTAAATAGTCAAACCGCTGCTGAAATCCTCTTTGCCCTAATCTCTGAATCATTTCATTGGTTTCACGGAATAGGCGCAACCGATGCAAATCCCAAACAAGATGTAATTCAACTGAAACTCCACAAGTTACTAACTGAATCAACAATTGCTCTTGTAATGGATGTAAATGATAAAACCTCTCTAATACGATTTTCTTTGGTAAAGACAGTTGACCCCTTGTTTGTGTATGACTTAATTGTTTAATGGCTTGTATATACATTTCAGCATGATCCCAAAGCAAAAGATGCTTTAATTTTTGCTGATACAGATCATAAATACGAGCCATTTCCTGATATTTTGTTTCTTTTTCTTGCCATAATGTATCAAGTCGCTTCGGTAAAATATTTGCCCATTTTATTTCATTGATCCAATGTACAAATATCTTACCCCAGCTTTCATTAAGTAAATTGATATCCTTAAAGTATGAAAGTTGATTCTCACGTAAAAGCTCCCATAAAACCTGTTGAATAATCCATTGCTGTTCTATCTCTGAAATAAGCTTACGTTGATTTCCTAATAACTCATGGACAAATTGATCAAATGTCCGCCAAGTTACCGTGTTAACCGAATATTTACGAGATAGAACACGAGCTTGTTCATTACTAGGTACAATATAATAAATCATTTGATCTTGCATGCCAAACGATTCATTCCAAGCCATTCCTAAAATTGCCTGAGAACCGGGATGTAGATAAATCCTACCAGCCATCAATTAACCTCCTTTATGGAATATTTAACCAGTATGTTTTTACTTCATGGTGACAATTTATAAATAGTTTGGAGGTGAAAACATGGACCGTGATAAAAAGAAACCACGTAAACGCAAAGAAGATACAGAGTTTGGATCAGAGTTTGCTTCTGATGAAGCAACTTTAAGTGTAATGAATGCTATCTCAATGTCTTATAGTCAGGCAGGATTAAATCCAAAAAAAGAAGCAGAAAAAGAATAACACGAGGATCACTCTAACACTCAAATCCCGAGTCCCATATTTTAATGGGACTTCTTATATATAGCGTTTCCTCTCTCATCTGCTACTCTCACTTCTTCACTCTCTTAACCTTAATTCTTCCATCCAAATTCTTAAAGTTCCACTATAAAAATAAATTGGCAAGGCTATAGAAATATCATACAATTATAGACATTAAATATAAATTTTCTCATGAACTTACAATAAAAATCCATTTTCTTACTTTATGGAGGAAAAGAATGTTACCAGTAGTTAACCAAACATTATATGAGCGATTAGGCGGAAGACCTAGGATAAAGATGATTGTTCAAGATTCCTTCTACGCACTTTTATCAGATGATCGTGTAAGCCATCATTTTGTCGGGGTTGACATCGAAAGATTAACTAATGTTTTAATTTCATTTTTTGAAAATATGCTTGGTGGTCCCCTTGATTACTCAGGCGAATCATTACGTAAAGCCCATAGTGGCTTAAATATTACTTCAGAGGAGTACGATATATTCCTTTCCTATGTTCGACAAATCTTAAGAAAGTATACCGTTTCCATTCCCGACATTGCAAAGATCGAATCGTTACTACGTTCCTATAAACCCCATATTATTAATAGATAGCCCAGTATCCTTTATAGTCAGATACTGGGTTTTATGTTAAAGTTCCTGTAGAGCGATTAAATGGTAGTTTGCTTTTAGTTTATCCAATAATTCTCTTTCACGCTTTTGACAAGTACAAAGAATAATCTGATGACTTTTCGCTAACTGTAGTAAAAGTTGAAGTGTTTTTTGCAAACGATCATAATCAAAATGAACAAAACTATCATCCAAAATAATAGGTAAAAAAGTCTTTGTCATCTCTGAATATAATTCTAACATGGCCAAACGCAAGGCAAAGTATATCTGATCGATTGTACCCGTGCTTAACTGTTCAATCGGCTTTTGTTCATTGGATTCTGGAACAACAACCTTCCATTCTTTTTCTTGTGGCTCCATAAATATTCGTTCATATTTCCCCTCTGTTATGTTGTATATCCATCTAGTAGCATAAGATAATAAATATGGCATAATATTTTCTTGCACTTCTTCTACTGATTCATCTAATACAGTCAATGCCGTTTCCATCGCTGCTCTCTTATAATGCAAAGATTCCCACTCTGACTTAAGCGCCTTTAATTCCGTTTGCAGCTTAGGGAGCAAGTTTGTTTTTTGACGTAGCACTTCTACTTGTCCCTCTAAGTTGGCTTTTTCTTTCTCTTTCTCTTGAAATTGTTTCAATACTTGTTGCCTTTCTTTTTCTAGGTCAAGCAATCGCTGCTCTAAATTCTCTTTCCCAAGAGAACGCCATTGGGCTTGTAACTCAGCACGTGTTTTTTGGCTAATCTTCAATTCTTCTTCCCAATCTGGTAAATCATAAGCAAATAACTCAATTTGCTCTTCCAATTCATCAATTTTTAAGTCAAGCTTCCGCACTCGTTCACTTTGTTCAAACCATTTTTCAATCTGATGTAAATCACTCGTTTGATAATGATTTTGATAATAAGCGATTGTTCTTCCTAAATCATGGTATTCTGTTTGTTCTTTTTCATATTGTTTTTGAAGAAAAGAAAGAGTTGCTTGATAATCAAAAAGTCTCTGAAGGATTTCTTCCCTTTGCTGTTTAAGTCGGATAATCATTTGCTCCCATTTATCCACATCAAAGACAGGAACTTTATCGACATAATCCGAGAGCCAATTCTTTACTTCTTGACGAATTTGCTCCATTTCTTCTTCAATTAGTTGCTTTCCTTGTAATGTTTGCTCTCTTTTCTTTATTTTCGTATGCTTCTCTAGTAAATCCAGAAAGTTTTCCACTTGCCAAGTGTAAAAAATTTTCTTTTGTTCTACTTGATTATTTTGTAAAGCAAGTTGTAGCTCCATTAACTTTTTTCTTTCTTCGTCCTTATGTATCTTCTTTCTCCATAGCCAATAAGAGCAAAAAACAGTAAATACTCCTGTTACCAGCCATATCCAAGGTGCCAGTATATATAAAATCACAGTAATTAGGCCAGTTCCAGCAATGAGTGCCCACCATTTATCTGTTCCTCTATCTTCTGTTTGGATTTTTGCCCATTTTTCGTCCAATTGACCACGTATCTTTTCTTCTTTTTGCTGTAACTGCTGAACAAGTTTCATATCTTTTTCAATCCAAGTTCGTTCATTATCCTCGTTTTCTTGCTTATGATGAAAAAGTTTATATTCCCATTTCTCATATGTAGCTAATTTGCTTAACATTCGTTCTGGCTCTTCTACTTTCATTGCTATTAACTTATCATTCCGCTCTTTATATTTCTCTTGCTCAGCGGCTAACTTTTCAATCTTCTGCAGTTGTTCATTTAAAGAGAGCTGCTTTTCTTTATACTCACGTAAGGTAAGTCGAAGCTCATTTACTTCTTCCAGACTAATCCACTCAGTTGGTTGATTTTCTTCTCTTTCTCTTTTTAACTGATCTCTTTTTTGAATGAGTTGATGAGCTTGTTCGATCCGCTCTTTTAGAGCTTGTTCTTGAATGATCAACTTTTCAATTTCCAGCTGATTTTTTTGGTGTTGAACTTCTTCTAAAAGTCTTTGTGCTTGTTTCTCTATTTTGGTTTGCTTTTCATATAATTTTTCACACTCACGGGCTAGCTCAATAATCCTCGCTTCTTCTTTCTTTTGCTGTTGATAAGCTATTTCAAGCTCTTTGCATCTTTTTTCTAACTCGTTTATTTCCTGATAAAGCTTACCATATGGTTTTTGACGTGCATCTTTTTTCACTCCGATTTCTTGGATCTCTGACTCTAACTTTTTTTTCACAGTAGTTAAGTCTACTTCTTCCCCTTTCTTAAGTAGTGATCGTAATTTTTCTAAAACTCTTGTCTCTGTCCTATCTTTTTTCTGAGCTGGGACAAGTGAGTAAGTAGTAAAAAAGGTGATTTGGCGAAATAGATCACCAGATAATCCTAGCTGTTTTTCTAAAATCAAGCGGTCTTTTTTCTTATCCATTGGAAAACGCTCTGTCCAGTCTTCGCCTCGCGTTAAATGAGTTAACTGCTCTATATCTTTATGAATCAGTAAGTTCCGATAGAGACAGTATTTGTCACTACCAATCGAATAAGTAATTTCACCACCATATTGCTCTGTTGCTCCCCATGGTTTATATTTCTCGTACCAATTCGTTGTCCTTTTTGTTTTCAAACCTTCTTTTTTCTCTCCATATAATAGTGCGAAAATGCCTTGTACTAAGGTTGACTTACCGACTTCATTTTTGGCCTCAATGAGGTTAATTCCTTCATGAAATGTAAAGGTTTTGTCGATGAGTCGTCCAAAACCTTGAAACTTTACTTTCTCAATTTTCATTCCTTCACCTTCTCTCGGAGAAGCAATTCTACTGTTTTAAACATCGCTCGTCGTAAATAACCTTGTAATATTGAATCAGCCTGCTCGATCTTCGTCTCCATCCTTTTTATAAAAGCACCAATCAATCCTGTATGGTGACGATAATAATCTAGATCTAATTCAGGAACCGTTTCATTTTCAAAATAGACATGAACCCATCCTTCACGTTTTAATTGTCCTTTTAACCATGGAAGAATAAATTCTTGTTCTTGTTGCAACTCTTCACACATTTGACCTGTCAAATGAATTAACAGATAGCAACTAGTTTTTTCCCCAGTTAAAGAAAATGATAACACTTTTTGTAAGAGATCTTCTTTCATCTTACAATCACTAATATCCATAAAGTTTTCTTCATAACGCCCCGTCTGGATAGGGATTTCTTCTAGTTGCAAGCCTTGTTCATCTATTTTCCCCCATGTTACAGTACGGACACCTTGTTCCTTCCAATTCAATCCTTCTGGTGAACCCGGATAACGTACGATCGTTTTCCTTTCATTAGGAAGCGTATAAGTACTCGGTTTATGAATATGTCCTAGAGCTATATAATCCAAATTTAATCGTGTTAACTCCTTGACATGAAGGGGAAAGTAAGGAGAGTCTTCATGATGAGTCAAGTAAGTTCCATGGGTAAGCATGATTTTTCTAGGTATTGTACTCTTCACTTCAGGTAGTGAAGAGGTTGGCTCAATAAAATCACGAAATCCTTTCCCATAAATCACTAAATCCCATTCTTTAAACACATGTTCTTCCCATTCTCCTCTAAAAATGTACACATGATCTGGCCAGCGAAGCAATTGATAAGAAGAATCCTGCCGATATGGATCATGGTTTCCTGGTGTAATCCATACATGTGTATCTGGAATTCGTTTCAATTCTGCTTGTACAAATTCCAAGGTAGAATGGGTAACAAATCCATGTTCAAGAAAATCACCAGTGATCCATAAAAAAGTAGCTTTTTTTTCTTTAACTAAGGAGATGATTCTACTAAATGTTTCACGATGCTCTTCTTGTCGCTTCCAGATTTCCTCTTTGGAACCTTTCCATCCTTGTATAGGCATATCTAGATGTAAATCGGCTGTATGAATCCATGTTATTGGCTTCACCCGATTGTCCCCTTTCATTATCATGCATTGTAAAAAATAGCTTCCATAGTAAGTTCTTAATTCCTGCATAAAAAAAGCAACAGATCACTGTTGCTAAAAAATTATCCTTGTTTATAGAGACTCTTCCCATTTCTTCACGATCAGACTAACATTATGACCACCAAAACCAAAGGAATTACTCATCACCATACGAAGATCTTGTCTACGAGGTCGGTTGGGAACAAAATCTAAAACTTCCTCTTCATCTCCTGCCTCCCAATTTATCGTTGGAGGAATAAATCCATGTTGAATAGCTAATACAGATGCGATCATTTCTACAGCTCCTGCCGCTCCAAGGAGATGTCCAGTCATCGATTTGATAGAACTTATAGGAACCAAATAAGCTCGTTCACCAAACACCTTTTTGATAGCAATAACCTCAGTCCGATCATTCAGAGGAGTACCTGTACCATGTGCATTAATATAGTCAATATCAGCAGGTGTAACTCCTGCATCCTTTAAAGCAAGTAGCATTGCCCTAACAGCTCCTGCACCATCAGGAAGCGGAGAAGTAATGTGATATGCATCAGTCGATGCCCCATATCCAATCAATTCAGCCAGAATCATAGCATTTCTGTTACGAGCATGATTTAATTCTTCAAGTATAATCACTCCAGCTCCTTCTCCAGCTACAAACCCATCCCGATCCTTATCAAACGGCCGACTCGCACGATCAGGCTCATCATTTCGCCTTGAGAGCGCTCTAATTTTTGAGAAAGCTGCTAGCCCTAAGGGAGTAACAGGAGCTTCTGTTCCCCCAGCAAGTACTACATCTACTGTTCCATATTGAATCATTCGCATAGCTTCACCGATACAACTACTTCCTGATGCACAAGCTGTCAAAACGGCAGCAGATGGTCCACGCGCTCCAAAGGCAATGGCAATCTCACCCGAAGCCATATTAGCAAGCATTGCTGGTGCTAAATAAGGACTTAGCCGACTCGGTCCTCGTTCCATTACCCGCTTTTGCTCTTGCTGAATGACATCCAGACCTCCACTTCCTGTTCCTACCATCACACCAACTCGCTCTGCTACTTCTTCAGTTATCCTTAAATTTGCGTGTAACAAGGACTGACGAGCAGCAGCTACACCATATTGAGCGAAACGATCCATTCGCTTTGCATCTTTTTTTTCCATAAACTCTTCAGGAATAAAATCCTTCATCTCTGCAGCAATTCGTGTTGGATATCCAGTTGGATCAAATCGAGTTATTGGCCCCGCTCCACTTTTTCCATTCATTAATGCTTGCCAAAAACTTTGTTGATCAAGTCCAATTGGGGTAACCAGCCCCATTCCCGTAATCACCACACGCCTATGCACAAATGGTCCCTTCTTCCCTATTTATTCTCTTTTTAGTATGAGAAAAAAGGGCTAAATTATTCCAGATCATGGTAAGATCAGCTTGATACTAACGCTAGTTCAGCAAAAAGTATTTCTTCCAGTTCCTCTTTACCCTCACGATGATCAGGCAATTGCTTGATTACTTCTTCTGCTCGTTCTAATTCGCTTATAATCATCGCTTCAACTTGTGGAAAAGAAGAAATCACCGATCGCTCTTGTGCTTCCTTTTTTAGTCGCACTAGCTCATGATAATTCTCGCGATATACCTGATCCCATTCAATCCCGACTAATACTTGCTTAACTTGTGTCGGCGGAGGAGTTTGGTTTTGTTCCAACCAACGAAGACAAATTAATGGACGAAGCGTATACAAATATTTTTTTAGCTGTACATCCGACTTATTTTGTAAAAATCGATGATAATGATCTCGTGCTATATAAAAGTAATGGTAACCAATCCGTTTTAAAGAGTAATGCTTCGTTACCCAATGTCGTAACTTTGGCACTAGTGTATTTTCTTCCATATACACAATGGGAGAAAACAGCCATTCCATGATCGCTGGATTGGATTTTAATAGCAGTCGCAATACTTTATAAATATCCCAGCCATTGATATCCCATTCATCTTCGATGGGTAATTCAATTACATCACGTGGTGGAAATAGTGATAAATAAGCAGAAATGTTTCTTTTATAAATAAAACGGACATCATAGTCACTATTTTTGGAAGCAAATCCCCAAGCCCGACTCCCTGACTCTACAGCATACTGAATCTTTATATCCAATTCTTTCTCTAATCGGTGTAATTTCTCCATAATCTCTATTTTCATGTTATATCACCTATTCGCATAAATACTATAGCTAAAAAGATAAGCCCTTCTTATCTGAAAGACAAGAGGGCTTATCTTAAAATCATTAGTCGATCTTCACAATCTTAAATTGAATGGTTCCTGAAGGAACAGGTACATCGACAACTTGTCCAACTTTTTTCCCAATCAGCTCTGCACCGATCGGTGACTCATTGGAAATTTTTCCAGAAAGTGGATCAGATTCAGCACTTCCTACAATGGTATAAGTCTCTACATCTCCATCGGGCATTTCCTGGATGGTAACCTTTGCACCAATGTTTACCGTTTCTTTATCTAATGACTCGTTGCTAATAATCTTGGCATTACGAATCATATTTTCTAACGCAATAATACGAGATTCAATAAAAGCTTGCTCTTCTTTTGCTGCATCATATTCAGAGTTTTCACTCAGGTCTCCCTGTGCAATTGCTTCTTTCAAGCGTTGTGCTACCTCGTGACGTTTATGCGTTTTAAATAGCTCTAATTCCTGTTTTAATTTCTCCAGACCTTCTTCTGTGAGTAGAACTTCTTTTTTATTTTGAGACATATAAACTCCTCCCTTAATTCAACAAACAATTCTTCACAATCTCTCTATAAAACAAAAAATAGCCCGACACGAGACTTTTCCCGACCATGCATATGCTTAATATGCTTAAATTATTACAAAAAATTTTTCTTAAATAGATTAGTCTTAAACTGAAATTGGTATCTATTTTTTTCCCTTTCTGTATAAAAAAGAAACCCAATTACCTTGATCTTTCTATGGTTCTCTCAACATGCTGTGGGGATAGAAACAACTGGTCAATATATTAGCACATAACCTTATCAGTTCCAAGAGTTCTAAAAAAATTTTTAAAACAAATTAAAACTACTTCCAAATCTCTTGGTTTACCAAACAAGGTGGCTTTTTACCTTGAAAATAAGCAATTAGGTTTTGCACCACGATCTCTCCCATTTTTATTCGGGAATCTCTAGTAGCACTTCCTAAATGAGGAGCTAATACAACCTGGTCCATATCACATAATGATTGAGGAACATATGGCTCATGTTCAAATACATCAAGTCCAGCTCCAGCTATTTGCTTTTCTTTTAGCGCTTTTATCAGTGCTAATTCATCAACAACAGCCCCTCGTGCTGTATTAATCAAATATGCTGTTGGTTTCATTTCCATTAACTGTTTTTCTCCGATTAAGTGGTGGGTCAGAGACGAATAAGGTGTATGTATACTAACAAAATCGGCTTGTCGAAGCAGTTGATCTAACTCACAATATACTACATTCAGCTCTTTCTCCAAATGCGAAGGAAGGCGAGTTCTTGAGTAATATAAAACCTTCATTTGGAATCCAAGTGCACGCTTCGCCACAGCTTGACCGATCCTACCCATTCCGATAATTCCTAACGTTTTCCCAGTGACATCTCCTCCTAGCATAAAAGTAGGAGACCAGCCATTCCACTGACCTTGCCTAACCAAACTATCTCCTTCTACTACACGACGAGCTACAGCAAGAATCAGAGCCCATGTCATATCTGCTGTTGCATCTGTTAAAACATCAGGAGTATTCGTTACCAAAATTCCACGGCGGTTGGTAGCGCTTACATCAATATTGTTAAAACCAACTCCATAGTTGCTAATAATCCGAAGATCGGGGCACGCTTCGATCAGCTCTTGGTCTATCATTTCAGTAACTGTACATACTAAAGCCTCTTTCCCTTGTAAATGAGCAAGCAAGTCTTCACGTTTCGGCACTTGATCTTCACTTACTACGATTAGTTGAAAGTGCTTTTCTAATTCTTTCATACACTCATCTTGTAGTCGACGTGTCAATACGACTTGCTTCTTCACTCCTATCCCCCCTCTACTGAATTTGATTTTGTTATATTAAGATATTCTATAATTTTAAATTGATTTCCTTCTTAGATGTTAGATTTAACTCCATTCAAGTACCAGTATTGTGTAATTATATAACCGTGTTACCCTCCTGTCAAACAAGGCTCTAGTTCTAAAAAACATCGGAAAGACTTGATCCATATTATAAACCAAACTCTTTATCTCATTCATATTAGCAAAAGAAACAAGATAAAAATAAAACACTCTCTTATCCAGTTAGAGGTTGCCCCTTAAACAGCCGCTCATCCATTCCCCACTCACTCCCGCTAAAGGTTTGGCACAAAAGTCGATCCTACACAAAAACGATTTGCGGCTTCATCTTGAAATGATCCAGGCTTTGCCTCGAATTATGTAATATGCTGCAATTAGTAATTTGCCGTTTTAGCTCGTTTATTCTAGAATAATATTACATCCTCTGATTTATCAAATCCATCCTTAATATATAAAGGAAGTGATTGGATTGACTGATATTATTTCACCACAGTGGCTTTTTGACCATCTTAACGATGCGAATTTAGTCATTGTGGATTGTCGCTTTGTATTAGGACAACCTAACACTGGTTTAAAAGCTTATCAGGAAAAGCATATCCCAGGGGCTTATTATTTAGATATGGAAAAAGACTTATCTGGTTCAGTCGAAAAGCATGGTGGAAGACATCCTATCCCTCGTCAAGACTTACTCGCAAAGAAACTAGGAAATATCGGTATTAATGAACAGACCCATGTGATTGCCTATGATGATCAACAAGGTGCCATGGCCTCCCGATTATGGTGGTTACTAAAATACTTAGGTCATGATCAAGTAAGTATTCTTGATGGTGGATGGAAGCAGTGGATCAAACATGGATTTCCAATCACGAACACCCTTCCCTCTAATTCGCCCACTATCTTTACTCCAAAACTACAAAAAAATATGCTTGCAACTATGGAAGAGGTTCTAAAAAAACTGGATCAAACGGATATGATCCTCATTGATTCGCGAGAAGAAAAACGATATAGCGGAGAAGAAGAGCCAATTGATCCAGTAGCTGGACATATCCCAAGTGCTATCAACTATTTCTGGCAAGGAGTACTCAAGGACACAGGGATTTGGAAAGAAAGAGATGAGCTAGAAGCCCATTTCCAATCGCTCCCCAAAGATAAAGAAATCATTGTATATTGTGGTTCTGGAATTACAGCAACACCTAACTTTTTAGCCTTAAAACTAGCTGGATATCAAAAAGTTAAACTGTATGCTGGAAGTTGGAGTGACTGGATAACTCATCCCCAAAATCCTATTGAAAAAGAAAAACGTTAAAACGATTAGCCTAATGATTGAAAGGAAGAGAAAAGGGATGTATAAAAAAATCCCTCTTTTTTTATTGATAATAACCTTTGCGACAAGTCTAACCACAGGTTGTAGTAACATCATAGAATGGATCTTCGATTCTCCTCAATATGAACAACCCAAAGACATATCTTATTTGATTGAAAAACAACTAAAGGAAGCCAATATCACATCACTGGAGCAGAAAAGTAATCTACTTCATAATGCAAATATAGACCAAATTCGCAATTATCTAATTACAGGTAAATTAACATGTGTAGAGGTAACTGCTTATTATTTAAAAAGAATTCAAATACTAAACAAAAAAATGCATATAGTTATTTCTGTGAATCCTGAAGCGATTACAGAAGCTAAAAAATTGGATGAACAAGGCCCTCCATCAAAAAACACTTCTCTATTATATGGAATTCCTATTTTAGTCAAAGATAACATCGAAACCAAAGATAAGATGCCAACAACAGGAGGTACGATCGCACTTAAAGACAATTATGCTAAGAAAGATGCAAATGTCATTCAACACCTACGCGCAAATGGCGCAATTATTCTTGCAAAAGCCAATTTATCTGAGTTGGCTGGTTTATCCTTTATCTATCCTATTGAGCCATCCGGCTTCTCTGCCCTTGGTGGACAAACGCTAAATCCTTATGGACCGGGTACTTTGAATGTCTCTGGATCAAGCTCTGGTTCCGCAGCAGGTGTAGCTGCAGATCTCGCACCTGCTGCGATCGGTACGGAAACTTATGGTTCTATCATTGGCCCTGCTAGCGCCAATTCAGTTATAGGAGTTAAACCAACACTAGGCCGTCTAAGTCAGTCAGGTATCATTCCTCTTTCACATACCTATGATACCGCAGGCCCATTAACGAAAACGGTTAAAGATGCAGCTTTATTACTTAGCTTAATGGAGGGATATCAACCAGATGAACCATCTACCCATCATCTAAACTACTTTACTTCGCTTAATCCTCATCGTTTAAAAGGAGCAAAACTAGCTGCAACAAAAGATTTTAATTCGTCTACCATTGGTAGAAAAATCATTGCTTCACTAAAAGCAGCCGGTGCATCCGTTGATCTAATCAGCTATCATATTCCTGAAGCTGATTTGAAAAATTCCTTTAAAAAAATCATTGCTTATGAGTTTAGACAGGATTTCTCGAATTATTTAAAGGAAAGCCAACCATTCTTTGGTGTAAACTCTTTATCTGATCTTATTTCTTTTAACAATGAAAACCCTAAAGAACGCATCCCTTATGGTCAAAATCATTTGATATACGCTGAAAATTTAAAGCTAACCGAAAAAGAGTCCAAACAGAAAATAGCTACTCTTAACAAGATTACTAAGCAATATATTGTTTCTCCATTCTTCCAAGATAAAAATTATGATGCTATATTAACCATCAATCTCAAAGCGAATCTTTCTAAATATGGCACCTTGCCCAGTGATATCTCTGCTTATGCCTCACTGCCTACTGTTTGTATTCCCGTTGGCTATCTTCGCGGAAATATTCCAGTCTCTATTACATTTATAGGTCCCAAAAACACTGAGCAAAAACTACTTAGCTTGGCTTATTCCTTTGAACAAGCAAATCCGAAGCGAATCCCACCCAAAATAAAATAAAAGCTAGCCCGCAAATGCTGGCTAGCTTTATTTCATCAATCGTCGAATCCATTTCAGACCATTTTTGGCTGATGGGTAACGTAGGGAAATATCAAAGTTTGTTGTTTGTTTCAAGATACTTTTTTCATAGCTAAAACATTCAAAGCTTGCATGACCACGATACCTACCGATGCCGCTTGCTCCAACACCTCCAAATGGGAGATAAGGAGAAGCCATATGCATAATGGTGTCATTCATACAGCCCCCACCAAATGGAACACTTTGTATCATGAATTGCTGCTTTTTCTCCGATTCGGAAAAATAATAAAGTGCAAGTGGTTTAGGTGCTTTACGAATCTGATCTATCACTTCATGGATTTCTGTAAACTCAACAACAGGTAAAATAGGTCCAAAAATCTCTTCTTTCATAACTGGATCTTCCCAACTAATCCGATCCAGAATTGTAGGTGAAATCCGTTGCCGCTCTTTATCAACCTTTCCACCTAGTACAATATCTCCGTTTGTTAAAAAACGAGTTAACCGTTTGAAATGTTTTTCGTTCACAATCCGACCATACTCAGGATTTTCGATCGGTTCTTCGCCATAAAACTCACGAATCGTCTCTTTCATTAATTTTAATAAATCATTTTTTACCTGCTTGTGGACCCATAAATAGTCTGGAGCAACACAAGTTTGGCCTGCATTTAGCAATTTTCCCCACATAATTCGCTTTGCAGCCAGTTCCAAGTTAGCATCTTGATCCACAATACACGGACTTTTTCCGCCTAGCTCTAAAACAAACGGAACGATCCGCTTACTAGCTGCTTGCATCACAATCTTACCAACAGCCTCACTGCCTGTGAAAAAAATAAAGTCAATAGGCGATTCTAGTAAAGCAGTACTCTCTTTAATTCCACCTTCTACAACAGCAATATGTTCGTTCTCAAAAATTCCTTCCATCATTTGGGCTATCAGTTTTGAAGTGTTTGGGGTCATTTCTGAAGGCTTGATAATAGCACAGTTCCCTGCTGCAATCGCCCCCAGCAGTGGAGCAACCAGAAGCATAAACGGATAATTCCAAGGACCCATAATTAGTGATACACCATATGGTTCACGATAAATCCAGTTACTTGCTCCTTGTTGTATTAAACCGGTTTTTACCTTTTTCGGTTTGATCCAAGATTTTAAATTTCTGATGATATAATTACATTCAGTATAAATAAGCCCTATTTCCGTCGTATAAGCCTCTTTTTCCGACTTTCCTAAGTCTTTTTTTAGAGCATTGATAATATCTGGTTCATAACGTTTTACAGCATCTTTCAACCTTTGTATACAGTGGATGCGAAAGTCGAGCTCCTGTGTCTTTCCCGAATAGAAAAACTCCTTTTGCTTTTTGACCAGCTTTTGAATTTGTTCCATGCTACTCTCCCTCATCCGATCTAGACTTATTACTTATTTTAGCATAATTCAATAAAAATTCCGCAAGCTAATTATGCATTTTGTATAATATGGTAGTTTATACAAAAATAGACTTCCCTTAAAATAAAGAGAAGCCTTTCGTATCTGTTTTTCCACAGCATCAATTTCTATTTAGATATCCTTACACTAGGAACACGTCGGATAGATAACCATGTTAAAACTTGCGAAAAGCCTAATATAAGTATAAACCAACGCATATCATTTAGATCAGACGAGATACCTACCCAAATAATAAAGGTTATAAGCCCTACAAGGCGCCCTATATTTAATGCTAACTCCCTCATAACTACATACTCTACACGCAAACTAACCGCCTCTTTATCTTTTCCAATCAGATCAAACACCATCGAAGTGAGTGGTGTATAGTACAAAGGATAAAACAATGCAGCTCCAATGCCATATACAAACATCGTCCAGCTTTCCCCTTTCCATATAAAGGGGATCAAAACAACTCCCATCATCACAGCTCCGATTAAAATAGCATGGTTACGTGCATGCGTAGGCAACCATTTTCCTACCACATAAAAGGAAAGTAACGATACTAAATAGGAAACTGTAAAATAAGTACCAAGTATCAACTCATTCTTTGTCGTGATATATACTAAAAGTCCGATCAGAAAAACAAAAACCCCTTCTCTAAGACCATGAGCAATCATCGCACAGTTTACCCAAAACCAAGAATGGTCACGATGCCTTGCCTGCTCTAAGATGAGGGATAAACGAAATGCCCCTTTTGCTGCTCTTTTATCAAGAAAAAAACTTACAATTACAGCAGCGACAAAAATTCCTAGAGAAATAGCAAAGATGATTCGATAACCCAATAATTGGTCAATTCTTGTAATAATAAGTCCAGAAATAAACGGAGCGATCATCCCAGCTAATGAAGAAAATAACCCATTCATCCCATTATAAATATCCCGATTATCACGCTCTGTAATTTCAAAATAAATGACATTATACCCCAACCAAAAAAAACCGGTACCTACTCCTAAAAAAATACCTAACCAAGTAGCATACTCAGAAGAATGTGTTCCTAACATCAGAACCGTTAAATAAAAAATAGCCTGAATACCTACACCTAGTCGAACAGAAATTACACGATCTACTCTCTTAACCAGCCATCCCGCAAACACAAAGGTAATGGCCATCGCAAAATATTGGGCGAAATTAAACCAACCAATCATCACAAAATCTTTTTTTAACTTCCATAAATAGACATGAACAAACATATTCGAAAGGGAAGTGGATATAGCATATAATCCACTAACTACTAATAATAACCAGGCAGATTGATCCAGTTGACTCTGGTTTCGTTTCCAAATACTCATTAACCTCACCAATCTTAGCTTAACCAACTCCCTTTCATTTAAGTAGAGAAGATGAAACATCTCTCTTACAGCAAAAAATGGGTTCTCTTGTATAGACCAAAAAAAGTCTATAAAGAAACCCATTTCTATTTATTATGTTAAATATTATTCACTTTCTGCATTACGAAAATGGAGAATCATCGCTCCTAAAACAAATCCACTTAGTATAGAGAATAAATATGGGATAATTAAAGACCAATTTAAAATTAAATTAATCACTGTCAGTGCTATAAGTCCCATTCCCATTTGCACATTTAAAGATCGTCTGACAAATAAATAAAGATACACACCCAAAAAACCATATACTGCGCCACTTGATCCTAAGTAAATACCGGGAATATCAAATAAATATATCACAAAATAAAATATCATACCTGAGACTAAATATAACAGCAAAATAGAAAAGCGTCCGAGTAACCATTCTAATTGCGGAGCAAAAATATAGATGAAAAAATTAATCAAAAAAAACTGTAATAATTGTGTGTGTAAGATCGGTGCTAAAAATAGTCGCCACCACTCGCCTTCCGCAATGCGCCATCCTTCCACTGCGCCGTATCGAATCCACATTTCTGGATTTTGTGATTGTCCTGTAAACAGGAGCATAATACAGACAACCGTATGAACGAGTATAATACTAGTTACTACAGGAAAAATCTGTGGAAAGCGGCGTAGAGGGATATGGGTATGTCCAAACAAACTCTACTCATCCTTTCACTTAATCATTCGGGCAAGCGGTTGCCCCATTTGAACTTGTGTTCCCTCTTTGGCTTCAATCAACCAGTCTATTTGATTTGGTTCGAACAATAAGATAACAGTAGACCCAAATTCAAATCTTCCCATCTCTTCACCTTTGGCTAACTGATGAGCCTGTTCATACACTTTATGTTCTAACCCTTTTTTAGAACGTGGGTTGGTTACGATTTGTTCATCGAAGGATACTTTGATACTTCCTACGTTTGTTGCACCTACTTTAATAAGGGCTATTTCTCCCAACTCGGTTTGAATATAGGAGATGACCCGCTCATTGAGCGCTAGTAATCCTGGAAAGAGTTTTGTCCCTAAATCGTTAACTGGATATAAATCACCAGGTATGTATGCTAACTCCTTAATTACTCCTTCAAATGGCATATGAATACGATGATAATCCCTCGGACTTAAATAGATCGTAACAAATTTTCCTCCAGTAAATTTATGGGTTTTCTGATCGTTTTCGGCTAATAGCCTATGTAAAGAATAGCTAATTCCTTTGGCTTGTAGTAATAGACCTTGATGGATATCACCAATTTGCCTGACAACTCCATCAACTGGACTCACTACAATATCAGCATTCAAATCAATAGGTCTTGCTTCGGGACGATACTCCCGGATAAAGAAATCCAATAAATTTTCAAATTGATCTACCGGCTTCTTTACGGGCGATAGATCAATTTGAAAATGCTTAATGTAAAAAGGAATCATTCGACGACTTAATCGTGTCTGTGCAAAGGTTCCAATCAGTCTGGATAGCGCTCTCTTTGGTAACCCTTTCCAAAAAAAATATTGAAATTTTTCTTTCATAACTACCTCCAACAGGAAAAATATAGCTGAAATGTTTTTTCTAATCTCGGGCACTCTAACAACAGGAGGTGATACTCAAATGGATATTAAAAACAGAGCAAAACAAGCTGCTGGTACAAATGCACAACAAGTTCGTGCCAAGAATCAACGTTCTGCGCAAAGCGTAGGAGGATACCAAAGCTACGAAAGTGAGTTTGCAGCCGGTGCAGGTGCGCAAGCCACTTCTGCAGCAGCGGGTGCTCAAGCTACTGCTGCAGCAACAGGTGCTCAAGCTGCTAACCAAAACCTCGCTACTGAATTTGCTTCTGAAACAAATGCACAAGATGTACGTGCAAAAAACCAGCAATCCATGGCTAATAAAAACAAAAACCAACAATAATTTGTATCACTTCCATCCATATAGATGGAGTCAGGCTCCCATCAAGGTTCTACACCTTGAGCGGGAGCTTTATTATTTTTTCCTGATACTCCTGCTGATAATATAATTTTTAATGCCTCATCTACTGATAAATCAATTTCTTCAATAAACTCTCTCTCAATCCAGTGTAGATCCCCAGATACTTGCATACTATGAGGAAAATAAACACCTAGATATTCTTTCCCATCTGCCGTATGGAAAATAGGTTCTTTTACAGTTAAGAAGCCAAGGCGTTTAGTTGGTCCGACTGTGACTAACACAACTTGATCAAATGATTTCTTTTCACCAATAAATGATTGAATAATTTCTTTTAAAGTATTATATAAACCTTTGATTAAAGGAACTTGATTGATTAATATCTCAAATAGCCTTAATAACTGTCGAAAAATCCAAAGCCGACCGATAATCCCTACTAGTAAAATAAATAAAGTAATAATAATAATACCAATTCCAGGGAAATCCCATACGATCTTAGCTTTGATTAACCACTTTAATCCAAGTTCATTTAACCAGCGATAAACATAGTTTACAAGAAAAAATGTACCCGCAATTGGAAGAATAATGAGTAAACCATTAAAAAAATAAATAGCAACTCTACGAAAAATATGAGATTGTTTCATACCATCACCCAGTTAATTCAGTCGCTTCAAACAGTAAAAGTCCATATAGAATACCGGTTCCCACTTCTCTTCAGTTTACCATAAAATCCTTATAAGAACAGTCAGTTCTTTCTTAATTATCATAGTCAAAATGTTTATCTTTCTAATGTCAAAGGCGAATATTCGTATCCATCCCTTTCTTTCATACATACCTTGTTTTAAAGATTGATGGAAAGGGGAAGTAACATGGATACAAAGTGGATGATTGAACATCAGTCCCGTCTTGATCAAAATCTTCATTCATATTTGTTAGATCGCCTACTCAAATTAAAATATATCCCTTTCGTGTTGATGCAAAGCCTATTAAAGAGAATGAAAGTTTCTGTTCTTATTCAATGGGATGAATCGCGGAGTAACCAATTTACTACTATCCATAATCCATTAACCCAACAAGGCTTTCCAGTAAAAAAATATATTAGGAGTATTCATACTTTTTCATTACCCCTCTCAATTGCATCCCTACAGCAACTCTTATCAATAAGAGATATCAAAAAAATATATCTAGATCGTAAAGTTAAAGTTTGTCTTGATGTTGCTACTCCAACAACACAATCTCCTCAGATTTGGAGTAAAGGAAATGAAGGAAATGGAGTTACCATCGCTATAGTGGATACCGGAATCGCCCCACATCCTGATATCAACTCTCGTTTAATCGCCTTCCACGATATTATTAATCAAAAAAGCAATCCCTATGATGATAATGGTCATGGTACTCACTGTGCAGGCTGCGCTGCCGGTGATGGAAATCAGTCTAATGGAAAATATAAAGGTCCTGCCCCCAAAGCTTCTTTAGTAGGTGTTAAAGTACTTGGGAAATCTGGAGAAGGAAACTTATCGAATGTGATTGCTGGGATTGACTGGTGTATAGAGCATCAAAAACAATATAATATTCGTGTTATTTCTCTCTCTTTAGGGAGCGAAACCAAAGATTCCTACAAAGATGATCCAGTATGTCAGGTCGTCCAAAAAGCATGGGATAAAGGAATTGTTGTTGTTGCGGCTGCAGGAAATAGTGGTCCTCATGAAAAAACCATTGCTAGCCCAGGCATCACTCCTGATATTATTACTGTTGGTGCAACCGATAGCAAGCGAACATTATCACGAGAAGATGACCACGTAGCCTCTTTTTCGAGTCGTGGTCCTACACCTGATGGTATGATCAAGCCCGATATAGTAGCACCTGGCACTGATATTATCTCTTTACGTAGTAAAGGATCCTATTTAGACCTTTTTATGTTCAGAAACCGTGTTGGATCAGACTACTTTAAATTATCCGGAACCTCCATGGCTACACCTATTGTCGCTGGAATCACCGCTCTTCTATTATCCGAATATCCCAATCTCTCCCCTAATGAGATAAAAAACCTCTTATTAAATAATACATTTCCACTTCAAAATGAATCTGAAACAGCACAAGGAAAAGGGCTAGTTGATGCCATAAAAGCTTATTCAAATTCTGGACAATAGGTTCACAGCTTTATAAGCATCAATGATCCCAATCTCTTCATCTTTTTTATGTGCTGTTTGCATTAAGATATAGCGAACTTGCTCTGGGTTTAGTTTTTTCTGTAAATAAAGCAATAAAGCTGCTGTCCCCACTACATGAGGAACAGCCATGGAAGTCCCACTCATTTCACGTACTGTATTATTTAACCATGCTGATGGAATTTTTTCTCCTGGAGCAGCTACATCAATCCCTTTCCCGCGATTACTAAAGCTTGAAATATGATCATTGTTTGAAATCGATGTCACTGCAATTGTTTCTGGGTATCGTGCAGGATAATCAATTTGTGTGGATAATCCTCGGTTCCCAGCAGCAGCCACCATGATTAATCCTTTTTGATGAGCGGTTTGAATAGCTAAACGTAATACTTCGCTCATTTTATCCATTCCAAAACTCATGTTGACTACTTGCATCTTATTTTCAATGCACCAGTTTATTGCTGTAAGCAAATCAGATAAATTAGCATTTCCTTTTCTATTAAAAGCTTTTACAGCATAAATATGTGTTCGAGGTGCAACCCCAATCACTCCAAGATCAGTTGCACTTCCCGCAATAATTCCAGCTACGTGTGTTCCATGGCCATTATAATCATGAGGAGGGAAATAAGGTGAAAGAATATTTACACCCCCTCGATAATTCTCTTTAATAGCCGGATGTTCATTATAAATTCCAGTATCTATCACAGCAATTCGAACTTTTTGTCCTTGTGTTACTTTCCAAGTTTTTGCTGCCTGAATTCGCTTTACGCCCCAAGGTAAGGTGGGCTCAAGTGAAGTAATACTTCCAATATAAGGTTCGGTTATCGTTACACGAATATCTGGCTCTGTATATTCAACATCAGGGTGACTATCCAAACTTTGTGCAAAACGATCTGGCAAATATTCACCCACAACCATTTTGAGATGATTTAAAATTTTAATAGGCCGAATCCCTAATCCCCACATTTCTTTTAAATACCTTTTATAATGAATCCCTTGCTTTAAACAAAAAATACGACGAATTGGCTTACGCTTTTCAGAACTCGGGAGATTATTACTCATATTAGTCACACTGCTTCCTCCCATCTTTTCACAAATACAAATTAAAAATGAGTCTTAATTACAGTTATGTTTTATAAGAATATTCCACCGGTTTACCACCTGTTCGAATTCTTCGTTCTCTCTTTTTGATGGTTCCACCATAACATGTCTCCTTTATTTTTAAGCAGAAGAACAATCATAAAAATAATTAAGTAATTTCTTAATGACATCGTTTCTTTATGTGGGGTACAAAATACAACCGTTTTTTAATCGGAGTAAGGGCAATCCCTTATCTCTTTATCCTTACATGTATGAATCTTTTTAGGATTACGCACACGTTATTTACCTAACTCCAATAAAAAAGGCAGAAGCCTGATAGCTTCTGCCTATAAATGGGATTTTCGATCAAAGGCTGAACATCCTGTCATCGTAAAATCAACATCTCTACCTACATTTGTGACTTGTTCCCAAAAACTAGCCACACACTCTAGTGGATGGGAGACTTGATACTCATCAGCAAAAAAGTATGTCATTTCTTCTTTCTCATCTTCATTCCAAAAGGATACATAGATGACTCGGTATTGTACCTGACCTTGTTTTTCATCAATAATATCAAATAGAGCTTCGTGACTTATTTCAAGATTTTCAAAAGGCATCTCTATTTTCTCTGCCAAAGGTTTCTCCATTTGTGTATATGTTACAGCAAAACGATTTTTTTGTTCGTCCACATCTATTTGCTGAGCCCGACCAAAAACATATATTGCTTCTTTGTCTAAATCAATCGTTCCAAAAAGTACAGACTCTTTTCCTTCAATATAGCCTCGAATAATCTCATTTAAATCTTTTGCAAACATTTCCCGCGTTGACTCGTTAAAATTAACATTACTACCATGTGAGAATACACGCATCGTCTTAGCTCCTTCGTCCGATGAAAGTCGAATCAATTATAAACGAAGCTGCTAAGAATATTCAAGGGATACCCTTATCAATCCTATCTGACTTTCCTATTTGGATTAAGCAGTGATCTAGCTTTAACAACATACTTTAGTTAATTATCGTGCCGTTTTTTCCTTTGTATTTCTAATTGTCTCAATTCAATGCGGCGAATTTTGCCACTCGCTGTTTTAGGAAGAGAATCGACAAACTCAATCTCTCGAGGATACTTATAAGGCGCTGTAATCGCCTTCACATGATCTTGTAATTCTTTGATAAGCTGAGCTGAAGGAGAGATGGACGATTTTAATACGACAAAGGCTTTCACAATGGACCCTCGCACTTCATCTGGACTTGCTACTACAGCACTTTCTTTTACCGCTGGGTGCTTCACTAGAGCATCTTCAACTTCAAATGGCCCAATGGTATAGCCTGAGCTAATAATGATATCATCTGAACGACCTTCAAACCAAAAGTATCCTTCTTCATCTTTTTGAGCTCGATCTCCTGTTATATACCAATCACCTATAAAAGCAGCAGTGGTTCTCTGTTCATCTTTATAATAGCCTTTAAACAAGCAAGGAGAATCACGATGCACTGCGATATGTCCGATGAGATTGGCTCCTAACGGATTCCCTTCATCATCGATAATAGCAACTCGATTTTCTGGGATAGGCTTACCCATTGATCCTGACCGAACCTCCATATCTTTCATTGTTCCAACTAATAAAGTATTTTCTGTTTGACCATATCCATCTCGTACAGTCACCTGAAAATATTTTTTAAAAGTATCTAATACTTCACGATTTAAAGGCTCACCTGCACTAACAGCACTTCGGAGATGAGATAAATCGAACCGTTGTAAATTTTCAGTCTTTGCCATCATCCGGTATTCTGTCGGAGTACAGCAAAGCACTTGAATTTTCTCTTCTTGTAGTAAGGTAAGATATTTTTCAGGATCAAATGTTCCTTGATAAACAAAAGCAGTAGCTCCAGCTCCTAAGGTTGAAATAAATGGTGACCAAACCCATTTCGCCCAACCAGGTCCTGCAGTTGCCCAAACTGTATCATTTTCTTGAATGTCAAGCCAATATTTTGTCGTCGCTTTCTGATGACCAATTGCCCAACTATGGTGATGAATAGCACCTTTAGGTCCTCCCGTTGTTCCAGATGTATAAGCAATAAATGCGATATCATCTTTCTTTGTTTGAGGAAGTTGTGTACCATCCGCTCCATTTAAGTCTTCAAGTAAAGTCCAATTTTCTCTCTTTTTACCCTGAATAAATCGATGTGTTACAAACGAAAGACCGTGAGCTGCTTGATCCACTCTATCTACTATATCTTCATAAGCAATAACTCCTTTGATTTGTGCATGATTCAGACGATAAGCTATATCACTTGGCTGCAACAATTCCGAACCAGGCACAATCACTAAGCCCGCCTTTAGACAAGCGAGATACGAAATATAGGCTTCAGGAATACGAGGTAATAAAATAAACACACGGTCTCCTTGTTGAAATCCAGCCTCAATCAGACCTTTGGCCATTTTATCTGACTTTTCCTTCAAATCAGTGTAAGTAATGATTCGCTTTTCCCCATTCTCATTAAGCCAACGAATAGCTACTTTGTTTGTTTTCGCATGACGATCGACATCTTGAGCCATATTATAATATACCAAATTGATTCACCTCTTTTTTTAAGAAAAATATTCCTTCCCAAAGAGAATTAACCTTTTTACTAAATATTATATTCCATTCTATATATCTAAATCCCTTTTAAAATGATAGCTAATCTTTAACATAAAAATGATGTAATTTGAGATGATATCTACAAAAAATTTGTATAATATTTCTGTAAATTTTATAACCAAATAGGCTTTTATTTTAAATATTTCTTTAGGAAAAGTATGTTCCATTATTTTGTCAAGAGCTAGAGTATTGTTTTTTGTGTAGAATTGACTTTGTCCCCTAGGGCATAGCTATTATAACAAGCTTCAAGGACTGATAGATAATACGGAAAATGTCCAATGGCAATTAAGAGGATATCTCTACGGCAAAATAAAAGTAAGCAGTAGCTATAAAGCCACTGCTTACTTCGATTGTTTATTAAAATTGTCCACCTAATTGCTGTTCAGCTAAAGCTACCAAACGCTTGGTAATTTCTCCTCCAACTGAACCGTTTGCACGAGAAGTGGTGTCTGGGCCTAACGTTACACCAAATTCTTGTGCAATCTCAAATTTTAATTGATCAAGAGCTTGAGCTGCACCAGGAACAAGCAACTGATTCGTGTTACGCTCACGGTTTTGTTGTTGTTGTGGCATCTGTTATTCACCTCCTTGCTTTGGTGTTCTTATCATGTGCTCATATCAGATTTAAAATGTGTGTGAAATTATGGTTACTCTCCCACAAATTCCTCATAAGACAAAGGTCCTTCTACATATATAAAATACTGAAAGTACATTTAGGGAAGGAGTGTGTCCGTTGACTAAAGATTGTCCCAATCCTTTCGAAAACCAAGAAAGAGTTTGGTATCCCTATATTAGCCCATTTGATCCCTGCCCTCCGATTTATCAAAAAACTTATGTGGTTCCACCCAGTGAATTTTTAGGATTCCAACCCAAAAATCTTCCTCAATTTCCACCTTCTGAAGCACTTTATCGTGGGACATTATGGCCAATTCTTTATAGTCCGTACGAAGGTAAAGGTGAAAAACATGGATAAGAAGAGGGCCAAAATCCAATTCGAAATGTTGCGTAAACTACAAGAAGTCGATTTTGTTTTGGTAGAGCTAAACTTATATTTGGACACCCATCCAAGGGACTCGAATGCACTAAAACAATACAATCAGCTTGCTCAAGAGCGACAAAAATTGCGCTTTCAATATGAATGTGAATTTGGTCCTCTTAATAACTTTGGACATAGTTTTAATCAATATCCAAATGGTTGGAATGAACCACCTTGGCCTTGGCAAATTTAAAAAAGGAGTGGATGAACCCTCGTGTGGATTTATGAAAAAAAACTACAATACCCTGTTCGAGTAGGTAAATGTAATCCACGACTTGCTAAATACCTCATCGAGCAATACGGAGGAGCGGATGGAGAACTCGCCGCAGCTCTTCGTTATTTGAACCAACGTTACACCATTCCCGATAAAGTAAAAGGACTTTTAACGGATATTGGTACGGAAGAACTAGCCCATCTCGAGATGATAGCCACTATGGTATATAAATTAACCATCGCTTTATGGATACATATGCTTAAGCCTAATAAAAACCGTGGCTTAGGCTGTTTTTTAATGGAACAAGTTCGGATTAAAAAAGCTGCCATTTGTTGGCAGCTTTTTTTGAAAGAAGAAATAGGCTTTATTTTCCGCTGTATTAGATGGTGCTTCAGGAGTAGGCGGGTTTACATTTCAATCCTCATGAAGAGGTGTAATTCATTATTACTGAATTAGCTATGTATGGCGTGTCGTCGCTGCTCATGGTTTCAATCCTCTATAAGAGGTGTATTCCATTATTACCGCAGATGTCTAGAGGTCTTAATACTACTAGCTTCGTAGTCCCATTTTCGAACATCTCACCTTTTTAGGCTTTTTCAGGTAAATTCCCGACGTTAAGAGCTGTCTAATAATTATATCTAACCCTTATATATTAAGGATTTTCACGTTTCCGAACACCTCTTGAGATTTTTCCGAAGCACATGGTGTTCGAAATATTACTTGTCTGTATTATCCGCTAAAAATATTACACTATTATCAATTAAATATCAAGTTTATTGCAATAAGTTTGAACTTGCGAAGATATACTATTCCATTACATACCAACCCAATCGAACTTATGTTCGGTTTATACTTTTCTTGGATGAGGGTTTTAAAGTCGCCTCCACTTTGTTTGTGGGGGTGTTTCTTTATATAGAAGAAAAACCACCTAACAGCTATAAACTGATAGATGGTTTATTTCGCTAATTGGACATCTTAACAAAGTCTTTTCGAACCCGATCTAATTAACAAATTTATGATAAATTGATTCCTGACTGATTATGATAATTACGCATAGCAACCCCTTGAGCCGTTTCAAAGCCTAGTTTTGTGTAAAATTCTTGCACATCTGGAGCACATAATATATCGATCATATACATTTCGTTTAAATCTTCTACAAGTGTATTAACTAATCGTTTGCCGATCCCTTTTCCTTGATACTCTGGTAATACCTCTAGCAATGGAATATATGTTGTCAAAACACCATCACTAATCGAGTTAATAAATCCTATAACTTTGTTAGTTGAATCATCAATCGCAAGAACTATCCTATAAGCATTTTCCAAAATTTCGTAATGGGCTACTGGTGAGGGTGGATTAGGCCATCCAACGAAAAAGCCTCCATCCAACATTTCTGATGTAATTCCTTCTAATGATTTTGTATAGCGTATCATTGGCCATTCTCCTTACATTCCAACTATATAGTTAAAATCTTTTCATATACTTCAACCGTTT
This sequence comes from Thermoflavimicrobium daqui, assembly GCF_003313465.1. Taxonomy (GTDB): domain Bacteria; phylum Bacillota; class Bacilli; order Thermoactinomycetales; family Thermoactinomycetaceae; genus Thermoflavimicrobium; species Thermoflavimicrobium daqui. Next base: position 164,389 of record NZ_KZ845665.1, on the reverse strand, counting down.
CAGACTCTTTAAAAGGAACTCCTTTTATTTCTATCCACGCATGGGAAGCGAATGGCGCAAGCCTTACCCCTACACACCAGTCAACAGATTTCCCCTTAGAAGTTGCCAACAAGTAAAGTGCCAGAGATTGCTCAAGGCAAGCAGTTCGTATAAAGAAAAACTTTTTTGCCTTTTCAATTTGGTAAAACGCCTGCTCCGCCTCGTGTATAGCCCATATATCTTTGCATTTTGATTTTCTTTTGTTAAGCAATGGCTCTAATTGTTCTAAGCTACGGGTCTTTATAAGGTAGATCGCATGAATAAGTGAAACCCATGCTCGTATCATTTTTTAATAACCAACCCTTTCTGGATTAGACGATCTACAAAAATGTTCATGTCGTTCTCCACTACTTCTTGTGCTACTCCGTAGTCATTACTTATTTTTTCTATTGCTTTAACCATATCACCATGTATTTTTATTTGATTTAGGAACTCAGTACCAGATTTACTAACTGCATAATAAAAGTTCTTCTTACAATCTAAAAGTACTGTCCTTTCGTTTATTTCAGTTATTTTAACATGATCTGGTATGATCAACTTCATACTCTTCCCTTCCTTTACTTGATGAAAAAGTTGATTGACGAAGCCACATCTCTAATGAAAGTGTCAGATGAAATTCTGGTAATCTTACAGGCGCTCCTATGAGCAATCTATGAAAACACTCTCTAAATTTATTAAGATCAACTAATCCCATTTCCGCTAAATACATTTGTTTAAAGCTTGCATCAAACCAGGAAAAGTTTTCTTTCATCCCATTATATACATCAGAAGTATAATCCCCTTTGGAATTTCTGTTTAATAAACATTGAGGTAATTCATGCTGAAATGCTCGTTTAAGTAATGGCTTTAATTCATTAGGTTTCATTTTGTCTTCTGATTTTACCCTGAGACAAATACGAAGAACATTGTGATCTAAATACGGTACACTCAGATTAACTTTTTCTTGTGATGCGAGATCTTTTAATCCATGAGCAACATAACCCAAATAATGTATTCCATCAAGTGTATTTGACACACCCATAAATTTTGAGTAGCTTCCTTTATTGATAATAGTAGAAAATTTAAACCAATCTGCTTTATTACTGCTGGAAGACAGCGGATGTCTTTGTTGTGGTTCAAAAGGGATATTCAGAGCTAATCTTATTGCACCTGAAATATAACTCCAAGGAGATTGATTTTTCTTGTTCGCCCAACCTTTTGCATGAGAAATAAATGTTCCCCATTTTCCTTGACGAACTAAATCAACAAGATAAGTGTAATCAGCACCAAGAACTGAGTCGCCACCTTCTCCGCTGAAATGAATTTCAGATTTATTTTTTCGTGCCCATGTAAACATCGCTTTTGCATTATTAGCCGACCAGAAAAATGGGATGGGTATATCTGTCCGTATTTGATCCATATTAGCATAAACATGTAGCATTTCGTTTTGATTAAATATAATTTGATTGATATTTTTCTGCCTTTTTGCAATCTCTTTAGCTATCCTTACATCTTCATTTTCCTCTCTCCCTGTAATCGTTATTGACTTAACCGGATACTTTTTTGCTGCAATCCAAGTTATAGTAGATGAATCAAGTCCACCACTTAGGTCGCTTGTTACCCTCTTACCCTGACAACGTAAAAGTATCGAAGAAGTTAACTCTTCTCTTAATAACTTTCCAGCTTCATCCAAGGATAGGGTGGATTCTTGATCAACATTCCAAGCCTGAAACACTTGCTCCTTTTTATTCTTTATGTGCAAACCAAAACCACCGGGTACCCTTCTTACTTCTTTGTATGGAGTCTCCATTTCAATGTGAAATCCAAATGAAGATAATGATCGTTGAAACCAAGGCAGATTTAATGAAGAATTAACTTTTTCATTTAGAAGTAATAGATGAGAAGAAAGAAACCATCTATTGTTAAATTTCATGTAAAAAATAGGTCTGACATTCCCCAAGTCTGAAAATGCCCACAATTGTTCACCAATCCGAATAAAAGATTGATAATTTCCACGTAGGAAAATAATATGCTCTGGTTTCTGCTCCTTCAGAAATCTCCTAAAAGCATTATAAATTTCCTCTTCATCAGACAAGATTTCTCCTATTAAAACGCATTCTGAATCCTTATCTGAACACCGAATATAAGAATCAGTAATTTGGTCTACTGAAAAAGACTGCCCTTCAAAAATACCAAAAAACAAATCTTTTCCCCCCTCCTAAACACCTAAGAAAAAAGGGCGAACTTGTCGCCCTTATCTAATTAATAAAGATGTGAGTTTAAATCTGCTGTGTCATTTTTCTTTCCGCCTAGTGTCAAATCCTCAAAAGATCCAACTTCGATTAATTCAGGTGCTTGATATTCCATTATTAAATTCCTCCCTTAAATTTCAAACTAATTTTTTTATTTACAATTATCGGTTCTAAGTGCTCATAACTGGGTTTTCCAAGTCTTTCCCAATGATTTATCCAATCACTAAGTACCTTAGCATGTTGATCATCAGACACAACCCATTTGTTTTCGTCATATGACAGCAGAGCAAAACCGTTTGGACTACTATAACCGATCCAGAAGCCAGTATTAAGATGAAATGCTGTTGTTAGACCATCAGGATTCTTGGTTAACAAGAAGGCTCTAACATCTTCTCCAATTGGTTCGAAAGGTGAAGATTTAATAGTAGATTGAAGAATCTTCTCTTCCCATTTTTCAGTCGAGGTTTTCTTCATCCAATGAGAACTTGCCCAATATGGATGTTCGCCTTCTCCTACCAATTCAGCAAATACTTCATGTCCAAAAAAGTTTACAACTGGTTCAGAAGTCATTGGAATATAAGATCCTTCTTCAACTCGATCACCTTTTAGATTACCTGAATCCTTTTTTAACCGAACCATCACCATACTATCAGCTATGGTTAAGATACGAAAAGGAGCAACAATAAATCCTGCTTCTGCTAGTTGCCTTCCCCAAGAATCAGGGAGATATTCTGTACTTGTCCAGGCGATGACACGATTATAGGGAGCATTTGATTGATATCCTTCTCGCCCATCACCTATAATACATTCAATCTGAGCATAACTAGAAAGTTTAGACTTAGCCCTTTCCGTAATAGCTGGATCAATATCAATAGAAGTAACTTTTCCTGATTGTCCAATTAGCTCCGCGATTAGTGCAGTACTGTAACCTGATCCTGTCCCAATTTCTAGGACACGATCTCCTTCTCTGATCTCTAGGAATTGTAGATGTTTTTTTATAGCTTTTGTAGATGTTGTATTCGGTAACATCTTTCCATTTTCTTGGAGAACAAAATAGTCTCTATTGACTTGTTGGATTGCTTGTTCAACTTTCATCGTGTACCTCCTGTTTATTTGGCTAATAGCTTCTTTATTGTAACAACCATTAGTCCGAAGTAACATAACATTCTAAAAATATTTTATCCCAAGAGGTATTTTTTAAACTTCCCGTTAATAAAAGATCTCACTTTTTCAGTCCTGTACCGCCACACTCATTACATCCTTTTCCATTGCATCCAGGGCAATGATGCTCTTTAAAATCCCCTTCTTTTCAGATTAAAAAAGGTTAACTTCAAAGAGTTTAATGGACTCACTTACTAGATAGTAGAAAGGTTCGCCAAGTTTACATGAACTTATTCTTCTTTGATAATCACCCCCCTTAATTCAACAGTAACTGATTACTTATACACGACCACTACCTCCACAACAGGAACATCTTTCTCCATCTTTAGTTCCTGATCCCTTACATACTGGACATTTCTCTTGCCTTTCTCTACTCATATAAACACTTCCCTTTTCATTTTAAAAAAACGCCCAACCCAAAGAGCTTATGGACTCACCCAATTTTAGGATTTCTCGATGGATTAGGCGTTGGCTATTGAATAGACGGTAATAGGTGATTTAAACTTAAACGTGGTTTTGCCATCAATTGCGATTTCTATGAAGCTAAAATAACATATCCCTTTTTACGCAAGTACATCGAGCTAGAGCAAGGTCAGCTAAGATTACATGTGTATAAATATATTTATCTTTGATAATCACCTCCTCAAAGAATCTCATCTGTTAAGTCCAGAAAGGAAACAACCGTGAAGAAAATAAGCCAAGTTTATCCTCATCTTCTTTACAACCTTTGAGAGTGTCTTATTGAACTTTATATACTTCGAGGAACTTGTTTATCTGCTTCTTATTCTTAATTTCTTTTACTTTATTACGCTCAGGACAGTAGATACATAATTTATCATGGGTATGGTCATAAAAATATTTAATTTTCATATGATCATACCTTTGTTTCCACTTGTGTTTTTTTCACAGTTAGATTTTCGACTGATCCCTTAACATATGAAATTTCCTTTGAGATAGCGCATAACTCAAAATCCGTTATGTGTAAGACTAACTTGTAATTTGGTATATCTAGTGTAAGTATGATCTCCTTCTTTTCAAAAACAGGGGTAAATTCAAAGTGACAATATGAAATGACCTCATCATTAGGCAAAACATCATCTTGATATTCAGAAGACCTATTCTTTACCTGATATTGTGGTTGTTGCTCAAAATCCCGAAGAAATTCATAGACTTCTATAGCAGAACCTTCTACTTTTAAACGAAGCAATGCTATTTCCTCTCTTTCCATACTAAATTCTATTGGGAACCCAGAAAGCTTCAGTACATTTATTGATTCAACTTAACTGTGAACTCATTATACAATATTCAGAAAAAATTAATCAATTTACTAAAGTATCCCTACATTTCAATTAATATTTACTTTTTTCAGTCTGGATACAAGCATATATAATAAATATTTGTTCTTTTATGGATGATATATTTAGAAAAATTAATCCCATACCCCATATTTTGATCAATCTAATAGAAAAAATTTTTTTATTTTGTTTCTAGGCAATCCACTTATACGATTTTCATAAACAAATAATAAGTAACCTATTATTAATTTATGCGACAGGAGGTTTTGCACTCTTCCTCTATTTGATGTATAATTATAAAGATTGATATAATTATGTATTTAAACACCGTTTATTTTATAAATAATAAACCCTAGTATTAAATACTAGGGATAAATATACTTCAAAATTATGATTTTAATGGCTTTTAACCATTAGGTGGATCGCCGTCAAAGCGGTTAATGACTACAGTCATTTCATTTTCACCTCCTTTGAAAGATTCACTATAAGAATAGAAAAAATCCATTGCATAACTTGCAAAATTAGGGTCACCAATTTCTTGCATATAATTACCTAAGGTTAGGAAAAGTTTATTTTTTAGTTTTGAAAAATTATGTTGTTTAGCTAATTCAAGAGCTTTGTTCAAGCATGCTAGAATTTTATCTTTGTTCTGCTTATTTTGCTTAATATAGCACTCACCTAAACCAATAAGTGCCTGTGTTTCCAGATAAACATCATTTGCCTTTCTGCTGTATTTAATTGATTCTAGGTATTCTTTCTGCGATTGTCTAAAGTCTTCAAACTTATAGTACAACTTTCCTAATTGATTGTAAACGTATGCTAGTAGATATTCCTTCTTTACCTTATCTTTTAGTTTTAGAGCAGTTCGAAAACAACATTCTGCTAAGTTTAATTTATTTTGTTCAATATAAATACTTCCTAAAGTTGTCCATAATTCAAGTGATCTATCATACATCTTATCTATACGCGCAAGTTCAATTCCTTTTAAAGCGACTTTTTTAGCTTCAGCTAAGCTTCCATGTTTAGCTAATAATTTAGATTTCATTTCATACATATTAAGAGCAGCTTCTTTACTTTCACTTTTATAAATCCCTTTCTCACCCTTTTCAAAAACAATATCTTCCTTATCAAAAGTAAGATCATCAAGCACATTCAATGCTTCTCCAACTTGGTTTGTCTTTTCAAGATAAATTACCTGGCTAACCATTATAATATCTTTATAATATTTCCTTTGACCATCAACCTGAAAATATTCCATTGCTTTTTTAGAATAACTTAATGCTTGATGAAAATTATTTTGGATATATTCAATTGTACTTAATTCATGGTAACAAGCACTCTTTAAATTAGTGTAGGTCATTTTAGCATGTTGATGATCAAGCATATGTATACAACCAAAAAAATGTTTATGGGCTTTATTCCAATTTCTTTTGAAAAAAAAACATTTACCTTTTAGATATTCCACAAATACATTATATTCATGCTTTAGAGGAATCGAAAGATCTCTAATCTGTACTAATCCTTCTTCGGGACTCACTAAATCGATTATGTTTTCAATCGCAGCAAGCCTTATTTTTAATTCTTCCTTAATTGCTACTTCATCATCTTCTTTTCCTGCTTCAACAAAGTCTGAGAGCTTTTTTTTGACGTCTAACTTCTTTAATATATACTCCATTTTCTCTACACTCACTTCTCCATTTCCAGTTTCAATATAGCTAACCGCCGATTGAGAGATATTATCATCTACTAAATCTTCTTGTCGTAGTCCTTTTGATTTTCTTGTTTTACGAACAAAGTTACCAAACCCAACTCGATCTACTCGAATTTTTTTCATCAAATCACCTCTATAATTTTTATCTACTTGAACCTAAAATTCAGTGTAAAAAGAGGTATATTTACTATTCCGTATTATATATTTATTATTTAGGCTTCGATTTATCTTATTAAGTGCAAATATTTACTTATATGTACTTCTACTTCAGAAATTTGATAATACTTTTCTGAATATTATATAATGAATACAAGGACAAATCAATAATTCTTTGTAGATACGTAGTATAAATAACATAATAAATTCAAATATTTACTGTATTTTCTTTTAAAGCAATAAAATACTGAGCAAATACAGCAAATCATCAAATGCCCCCAATTTACTATAGTTATAAGCCTTCCTTTCTTTGTTGATTGGTTTGTTAGAAATCCCCATGTTTCTAATTTTTTTAGTGTCGTTCTTATGTTTTGGATTGTTACTGATCCTATCAGGAGTGCAACTATTACACCATCGTGTAAAAAAAGTGGATCCTTAGGTGTAGATATAGTGGATCCTAAGGATAAGGAACTATCAAATAAAGACTGCTTACCCCAAAATAATAAAGTTGCATCTACCAAGGTAATCTTGCTTAAAGTCAAAAAGGGTATGAGATGGAAAAAGCCAAGATCCTAACGGCAAAGCAGGATCTTGGCTATTTTCATGCACAAAAAAAGCCCCGTTTCTAGAGCTAGGCAGTAACTTTACCTGACATTATTTTTGAAACATCTTGAGCAACAGAATAAAGCTTTGAAACATCTCCATAATTGATTACGTAACGATACTCATTATTTCCGATCTCAACTATGGTTGGATACTCTTCCGCTCTGGTATTTCTATACTTATTCCAGAGATATTCCACTTCTTCTATCAGAATATCCACATGAGTAGCAAACACTATTCCTGAACAATTTACTCCTATTCTTTCCTCTTTGTCCTCTTCCCAATTTCTTGCAAAGAACTCAACAGACTTTAGAGGTATCCCTAAAACAGTACCTAGTTTATAAACATATTCAACTGATAAAGGTTTAATATCTTTCATGTCATGGATAAAGTTTTCCTTCTCTTCTTCTGTTCTAAAAAACATGTAAGTACCAAGATCATTAAGAAGACATTTAGGATATCCTCCTTCTATCAATCGATCAAAATATGGTTTCAGACGAGGATTTCCCTTTTGACATGAACAAGTTGGTTTATATCCAAGTAAAAACGCTTCCTCTGGTCGAAGATCCACTTTAACACATCCTTTTGAGCACTATCTACTAAATCTAACTCTACAACTAGTACAGTACCACCAAGTATCCCCTTGTCCGTCTTGCACGACATTTGTTGTCTTTTTACATTCTTGGACAAGGTGGAACCCAAGCATGACGTGAATAAGAGTATGAAAATCTCTTTTGTCTCATGATATCATCTCCTCTTTAAGTCTATCTATATTTTACATCATTCTAAATAGTTAAACATTATTATTTATCATCTCTTTTATATATAAAAAGAACATAAGTTGCTTAGTAAAGTTTTAACAATAATTATGAACGAAAAGCCAAGTCCTTTGTCATAGCAGGAACTTGACTATTTTCATGCACAAAAAAAGCCCTGTTTCCAGGACTACATAAAGAGTTATGTATCAAATCACTTCAGTATGTACCAAACCATTTGACTTTAAATAAATCTTCGTTTCAAGATAATCCACTAAACGATTCAATTCATGAAAATCTCCAAACCTTATATTAAATTCCTCTTCATGTTTAATCATCAATTGATCAAGTTCAGGATACGGATATCTCTGCCATAGCCATTTGGAACATTCCAAGATATCTTCTATATAACAAACAAAACCACAACCGCAATATTCCATTATAGCTACTCGTGACTCTTTTTCTTTATGTTCTTCTAAATTTTCTTTCTTGAGTTTTAATCGTCGAATGAATGAATCAACTGCTTTTGGGGGGTAGCCAAGGATCAAACCCATTAACCTTCGCGCTTCTAGGGATTTAATTGATATAATACCTTGCTCTTTTATCTGTTTTAACACCTCTAGTCGCTGTTGATTTGTTTGGAAAAACATCCAGCCTTTAAAGTGCATTTTTCTTTCATAATCAAAACGTACGGGAGAAAAATCTGTGAAGCTTGGATAGTTTAGTAGTTCATTAAATCTTTCGTTTCGTTCAGTCGTAAGTAAAGCAGGTTTTATTCCCATTAAAAATGCTTCTTCTTCTGAAATCCTTGACATAAAATCACTCCTATTAAATATAAAAAAGAGAGGAACAATAAAAATGTTCCTCTTAATAATATTCAATATTCTATACTTAAAATCCTTTATACTTCATATTCGCAATCAGGATGTTCACATTGCCATGCACGTCCATTCCAGAAAAAATATCTTCTCCCACAGCTGGGGCACTCATCTGGTTTACGGTATTTTGGGCTAAAGCTACCCCAATCATCCGCATCTCTTTTTTCCCCATCTGATCCCCAACCACCAGAGCCGGGACGATCTCCTTTATCATCATCTTTTTTCCCGCCCATCATAGACAATCCACTTAAGTGTACTTGATCAAATTCATTTTTAAACATGTTAACCCCTCCATAAAGGTAACTTGTATTTAAAACAGTCTTGACCTTCATAGATGGTTAGTGAGTTATCAGAAAAAATGATGAATCCATTTAATGTATATATACTAAAGATAGTTCGTTTTGATAGATAACCACCATTATTTATATGCTTCCAATACGTTTGCCTAAAATCTCTTATGTCTCTTGGTATAAGATTGATACTTAGCTTATGAATCCATTTCCGTTTATATTGCTTTCTTATAACAAAATGATCTTCTGCTTTCTCTACTTTATATATTCCACTTCTATCTTTATAAATACCATCCATGATCGGTAAAGGTTGATAAATAAAATAAAATCCATATCCGACATCGACATAATAAAGTTGATCATCCAAATGAACCACTATGGCCATGTGATCGATATCTGATTCTTCAATAAGACAGCCAATAAGATCACAATGAAAGCCTATCGAGTTTAGCAAACAATAGAAAGCATAGTTCAAATGAAAGCAAATTCCTCCTCTTCCTTTTAACACTGGATCAATGAGGGAGAATGCATTATTAAAATCGATCCACTTTGATCCAAAACGAAAATACTCTAAGTTGGAGAAGGGAATTCTTTGAAGGTGGTTGTTTTGCAATCGGGCTAGGAATTTTAAGCTAGGTTGGATATCACTAGGAGATATATTTAGATTCTGTAGGTATTTTTCAATGATTCTATCACCCTCTTTTTAATAGATATTCGAGAGTGAATTTTGTTTTTTATATAAAAGGGAAAATAGATATGAAGTGGTTAAATTTAGTTGGGATTTGTATCAATTTGCACTTTTGCGGTTACTTATTTTTACCCGTTCAACGTATAAGTTAAACAAATAAGGAGGCATTTTTTGATGAAAAAAAAGCAGTTTATACTTCAAAAATATCTAGATCAACTAAATTGGAATCAGTCTGTATTATCAAGAGAGTCTGGTGTACCCACCACCGTGATCTCTAGATATTTAAAAGGATCAAGGACTTATACTATCGAATACTTAATCGCAATTAAAGAAGCTTTACAGCAAAATGGAATAACACTACATAGTATTGAGGACTTATTTGAAAAAGACAGGGATTAGTATAAACCAAAAAGCCGAGATCCCGAGCATGTTGGGAAGTCGGCTTTACTTAATAAAGACCAATACTTTTTAAGTGATTCCAAGCAATATCTATATGCTTTTCTATGAAGGTAGATCTTTTCCGATCGTTCCATTCATGAACTTTCTTTACCAATTTATCCAGAGTGTCAATTTCTTTGTTTTTCTTTAAAACCCAATGAACCGTAGATAAAAGTTCCATACCATAAGGTGACTCAAAGCCACGTATCAATTTTTTTACCAGTTCTAAGCGTTCTAAGGAACTAGGTTCACGTTTAAGGAATTGCATTGCTTCTTTGGTTGCGCAAGGTAAAGGGTAAATTTCTACATCGGGATTACGCTTACCATATCCTAAACCTCGTAAATAGTGGCCTTCCAGTCTCATTAGCACATGATTCAAGTTTTCAGCATATGGGCCATATTTTCGTTGTTCGAAGTGGAGATTTAACGGTTCTCCGACTTCCTGAAGAAAATAAGCTAATTTTTGTATTTCGATTAATGTTAGTTTGTACCCAGGATTTTTATACTCATTCATTAATGCTATAAATAAAGCACGAGCCTTAGTCAATCGAGGTTTATCTGTCCTAATTATCATTTTTTCGGGTTGAGGATATCCTGAAGGACTATAAATAATAACATGAACATTAGGAACTTGCTTAAAAGCCTCTTTCATAAGTAATTTTACATCTTCCCACTTAAGACCTCCATTCCCACATCCTAAAGGTGGTACCGCAATCGATTTAATCTCAAGGGATTTAATTTCTTGAATCAAAGACTCTAAGCCATCTTGAATATATTCGATTTTTGACTTTTCCTTCCAATGTTTTTTTGTAGGAAAATTAATTATGTATTTCGGATTCATCAAAGAACTGTTCTTATAAATAAACATCTGTCCTGGCTGTAATTTATTTTGACGACATATTTTCTGATATGCTTTAAAGTTTTCCGGAAAAGCTTGCTTAAATTGCAACGCTATCCCTTTCCCCATTATTCCTACACAGTTCACTGTATTAACTAACGCTTCTGCATCCGATTCAAGAAGGTTCCCCTTTACAAATTTGATCACAAATACCATCCCCTTAGAAATACCAATCAGGTTTAATTACAACAGGCCTTATTTTTCCCTTTTCTCCTTTTCTGAGAATTTCTATTACCTTATTACGACTTTGATTATTGAGAACTCCTATACCTAATATATGCTCCCATGGAAAAAATTTGTGAACAAGAAATTCTGCTTGTCTTAAGCGACTCCCGTCAGTGAATTCCGGCCAATATTTTGCTTTTATAACTTCCCAATTCAACTTATCAAGGTCTGCAATATCTTTAAAAAATTGAGTTAAAGCCATTATTGCATGACCATCCGTAAAAACAAAGTTAAGTTTCGCTTGAGTTACTTGGGGAATAGTGGAAACTAAAAATATTACATTCTCTTGACCTTCAGTATAAGTATCTACTTTACCCGAGTAAATCGCATACAACATAGGGTTCAATGTACAAAAATAAAATGGAACATAATCATGTAATATACCATAAGGCTCTATTGGAACATTTTTTGCATATCTCTTATTTTGTACGCTAGTATTGGATATGTTAACATACTCTATCCTTTTATTAACTACCATATTCTTACAAAGTAATCCTCTTTTTTCTAAGATTAATGGCAAGTTACTGATATGGGTCATATGAAAAATATATATTTTACCAATATTCATTATAAATTAATTAGTCTCCTAATAAAAAAAACCGCTATGCGGTCGTAGTAATTTTATGACATGATTATACTATATAATCAGCTGAAAGAACAGACGTTTTGTTATTACTCTTTTCTTTATATAGATTTAAATTCCATTCTCTTATTAGTTAGCAAAGGCTATGTATCACATATCCTTATTTTGGTTGCCGAAAATTTTATGTCTTCCTATTCCGCTTGACGGTAAATACCCTATAACCTCTAATAAGGGTAACTAGTAAACATTAAGGTGATCCTATGAGCCGACCAACAGAATTAAATTGTTATATTTACTTACGAAAAAGCCGAGATCCTCTTTATTAAATTATTTGGAGGATCCTCGGCCTTATATTATTTATCTCTCACTCTATTATTCGATCCATCATTCAACGTCTCCAAAAGCATCATAACCACTCGTGCTATTTCTTTTAATCGCCTCTGCCGTTCTTCTTCACTAATCTTCGGTGCTACAATATGGACAGTACTTCCACCAATCTGATAAGTTTTATCATAAGATATAGTCTCCCTTTCTCCCTGCATAAAACCCTCACCTCATTAGATCTTATGCAGGAAAAAGTGAAGGACAAGCATATTATTTTAAATAAGGTGGTGAATATCATGGAAAGAGTTGCCATGTATTTAAGGAAGTCCAGGGCCGATTTAGAGGCAGAAGCGCACGGAGAAGGTGAAACGCTCGCCAAACATAAAAAAGCCTTGTTAGAAGTTGCTAAGAGGCAAAGCCTAAACATAGTCAAGATCTATCAAGAAATTATCAGTGGTGAAAGTATCATACATAGACCTGAAATGATGAAACTCCTCGAAGAGGTAGAACAAGGGTTATATGATGCCGTTTTAGTGATGGATATGGACCGCCTTGGCCGTGGTAACATGCAAGATCAAGGATATATCCTAGACACATTTAAACGCTCAAAAACAAAGATTATAACGCCCAGAAAGGTCTATGACCTAGACAACGAATTTGACGAGGAATACAGCGAATTTGAGGCCTTTATGGCTCGAAAGGAGTTTAAGATTATTAAGCGCCGTCTTCAAAGCGGACGACTTCGATCAGTCAAAGATGGAAACTATGTTGGTACTCGACCACCCTATGGTTATCAAAAAGCAAAATTAGATGATGGCAGTATCACACTGACCCCTGATCCCGAGCAATCTAAAGTAGTAAAAATGATTTTTGAGTGGTACACATCGGATGACTCACATGAAAGAATGGGAACAACGAATATAGCCAAAAAACTAAATGAATTAGGAATTCCGTCGTACTATGGTGGAGATTGGAGTAATAATGTCATATTACAAATTATTCGAAACCCAGTATATATCGGAAAAATAGCCTGGGGAAAAGTTGAAAGAATTAAGTCAGCTGATCCAAACAAAGGAGTTGACGCACGAATACGACCAGAAGGTGAACAAATTTTAGTGGATGGAAAACATGAGTCTATCATCTCCGAAGAGCTTTTTGAAAAAGCCCAAGAAATAAGGCTTAATAAACGCCATCCGCGCTGGAAACCTAGTACTTCTTTACAAAACCCCTTAGCCGGATTAGTACATTGTAGTATCTGTGGAGCCATCATGATTTTAAAACGATCCAGTCGAAACTACAATTTAACCCATTTGATTTGTGACAATAAAGGAAAAGGCGGAAACTGTAATAAAAGTAGCCGCCTTGAGCATATTGAAAGAAGAGTACTTGCTTCTCTATCTGATTGGTTAAAAGAATATAAGCTACAATTCGATACGAATGATTTGGTAAAACAAAATAGTAAGATCGAAGTTTACCAAATGACCATTAAAAATATACAAGAAGAAATAAAAAGCTTACAAAATCAAAAAAGCAAATTACATGATTTACTTGAACGAGAAATCTATGATGAAGAAACATTTCTACAGCGTTCTAAAAGTGTAGCTGATCGCTTAGATAAAGCCCGGAACAATCTACAAAAAGCGATTGAAGACCTAAACTATGAACAAGAAAAAATGAATGCCCAAGTACGAATAATTCCGCAGGTAGAGCACGTATTAGAGGTATACGATCAATTGGAAACACCACAGCAAAAAAATATCCTTCTTAAAACCGTGATTGATAAATGTGTCTATCTGAAAGAAAAGCATCAAAAAAACGATCAGTTTACGTTGACCATTTATCCCAAGGTGTAGTTTTCTTGTTCCTATGATATCCATAAAACAATGGTTAATAAACTTACGAAAGATGCATCCGTAGAAGAATTAAAAGCAGCTGGACTGGGTGAACACTATGCCAATCATGAGCGGGCTCTCTTTTATGAAAATGCTTCAGGTGTCCCTTTTACTGCAACATATTTTCAAGCAAAAAATGACCCTATTGCTGACTTGTATGAAGATATTGCTGCTGAAGAAAAAGCACGTGCAACGTATCAATGGCTTATTGATTTGTCAGATGATCCCGATATCAACGACTCTTTGAAATTTTTGAGAGAACGGGAAGTTGTTCATTCACAACGTTTTCGTGAAGCAGTTGAAATACTAAAAGAGTATCAATCCCAGAAAAAATATTTTTAAATAGCAAAGCGCACCGAAATTCGGTGCGCTTTAGTTATTTATATTTAGATACCTTTCGATTTTCTATTTCGTACATTAACTAACTTTTGCCTTTAGTTCACGATGTTTTTTTCTAAGCTGTTTCATCTCTTCATGCAGATCATATTGGTGAAGAAATTCATGGCGTTCCTTGGCGAGCAGATATTCCTGTTCCAAATAGAATAATTGTTTTTCAAGTGCTTTCAACTGTTCCAACATTCACCAAGCACCCCTATTCTTTTTTTTGATCAAAAATAACAACCTGCCACCAATTAGATACCCTATTCGCTCATTTTTAAAACCTTACTTCATAAAAATCAAAAATCTGTCACATGAGAACAAGATTCAACAGCAAATCAGCAAATAACAAAAAAAAACCACGAAAAATGAAGTATGAAAGATGTTAACTATCATTGACCAGTAGTGAAAATTTGATAAAATGGAATCCCAAACAAACTTATATTAGAAATGAAAATATTGGTTTGTGATATTTGGATTGAAAGGAGTTTTTCTCCATGTCACTTAATACCCAATATATGCCATCCTTTCTAGAGGAATTCCGTTCCATGAAATTAGAAATGATTATCCGCGACCTTAGAAAGCTTAGCCCAGATGAGTTAATTCGTGTACAACAAGAAATTGAATTAATACTTGATACGAAAACAAAATAGGATCATCCTTATAGCTAATTACGGAAAAACTCTATTCAAACATATAAATACATTACTTATCTTACGTGATAAACTAATTAACTTATGTTATACAAAAACCCTATTCTCGTTTTCGCATACCTAAATACAAGATAGATTCATTGATTAATCATGTAGAAATTAAGTATTCATAAAAAAATCCCTCTCGCTTTCCTATGTACTAAAAAAAGCGAGAGGGATTTTTTTGTATAAGAAGATCAATCTCTGTGAAATTAGGGTATATTTTGTTTTTGAATAAGCTTTCGCGAAAGTACTGAAGTTCGAAACAGTTTATACATCTTAGCTGCATCAATCGCACTAAGTAATCCGGTTCCGGCAATGATTTTTCCATCCGCACGAAAGCGAATATAGTCATAATGCTTAAATAAATAAAGAACATCTTTAAACTCTTTAGCATCCCCTAAGTACTCTTTAAACAAATAAGTTAGCTGATTAATCTCTATCCAACCCAACTGTTTATTTTTTTTTAGATCAGGATCCAATAAGGGATATACCAGAAGCCCCCATAATATAACTAAAGCAGCACGTGTATCTAAGTCCCAAAGTCGATGAGGTTTAGGATCTGTTTCCGGCGAAAGTGAATTTCCTCGAGATGCCAAAAGCAAGCTAATTTCATTGGCTGATATATGGCTCAAACTTAAAACTCCTTTCGGCAAAATGGTTCTCGTATTAAAGGTTATAGTCAAAACATACAGATTTCATACCTATGATTTAATAAATTGTTATTTAATTTTAAGATCCAAAGATATTACGTTTATTTTACTATCTAAAATACACAATTCGGCAACCTATAGTAATAGTCGAATTTTTTAAACACAGGTGTAGAAATGTTTACTTACTTTCTGTTATATTTATAAGTAACTTATTAAGTCAACATAAAAAGAGAATAAAAATTTTTATTAAATAGGTAAGAAAACGGAATAAACAGGGAATATTGTTATTAAATATAATATTAAGAGAGGTGAAAAGCTGCTACTTATACACAATTAATCTATTAGATAGATTAATATCTTAATAAAATTTTGATGTATATTATGCACAATCAGCAGGTATGTCTATATAATTCTTTGCTTTTTTTTATATATAAGTAGCAGATGCGGAAATGGTTACAATCGATCCAAAAAAGGGTAAGTACACAGAAGAAGAAAATGAACAAATTATCACATCTATTAATAAGGGTTTACAAGAAGGAAGACGAGAACGAGAAATATTAAAAGAGTTATCAGAGCAACTAAATAGAGGATATGCGGGAATCATGTCCCATGTACGAAAACTTAGGTCTGAATATCCCGACCGTTTTGTATCTTTGGATGATTCGGGTAATACAAATCGACTGAATAGCTGGGAACCACATGAAGAAGACCTTGTCATCGAGACAGTAAACTTATACTCAGACAGTGGAAAATCACTCTCTGCTGCAATTGCTGAGTTAGAAAAAAAATTAAATCGAACGCAAGGAGCTATTTATCAACGAATCTATACTCTTCGACGAAAATATCCACAAAGGTTCACTCATTTACCACCACAACGACCTCGTAGACGAAGAAAATTACCTGACTGGCAAATTAATTTACCAGTGATCCATAATCTGGAGGATACACCACAGTCTTACACAACTCCTACTCCAGAAGACCTATCCATTGCAGTACAAAGTCAATTAGCAACGGCATCTAATCATATACAAACATCCTCCTCTTCCTTTCCAAATTGGCCCGTAGTAAATGATGCACCAGCAACGAGTGAAGAAGAAATTGTTTTTCGTGCTTTTGAAGAAAGATATTGTAAACCTGATATAGAAACTAAGCAAAAGCTCGCTCAATTAATGAGGCAATATGGGAGCACACGTGTATCTGTTGCATTGTTAACCCTTGCTGATGATAAAAAATTCTCCAAATTAATTGTTGACTTTCTGATTCACCGTTTACAAGATAACAAATTTATATAACCTAAAGAGTAGAAACTATAACTCATAATAAATATATAGTGCAACTTAGTATTACTTATAAGAGAATATTGTATAAATCGGTGAAAAATCCAAAGCATGATCTATATGAAGGCGCGAAGCATTTTATGTAGGCGTCATATTAAATATAGAGGAAAATAGATTAAGTTATTTTAGTATTTGAATTAAGTAGTTTTCTACAACTCTATCTAAAAAGACACAGCTTATTCAGTCCATAAGGTTAACAAAGGGAAGACCTAAAGGAATTTCGATATTCCTTTAGGTCTTCCCTATTACACAGCTAAAACTATCGATATAAGATTCTATAGAACTGTATTCCAGCGTTTACCACCTGGAGATGAAATTTTTTATTTTCTCCAGTTATACATTCAATTATCGTGATTCACTAAACATAAATCGAAGGTATAAAACAATAAACATCAGTTATTAAATTCAATTTCCTCAATCGCGTGCTTAACAGCCACTCGAACATGTCCATTAGAATGATTCTTATATTGATTCAAAACATCAATCATTTTTAGGTCATGACATGCTCCTAATATAACTATCGCATTTTCTAAATCTTCAGCTTCAAATTCAGGTAAATATTCAATCAACATCGTCCAGTTAACCTTAGTTTTATCAAGTTTATTAAACCATAATGCATTTGTTATGGCTGCAAACATCTCTATTATCTTCTACAATTAACTTTTCTATTAGAAAATTAATGATTTCGATGATATCTGAATCGCGAATTGAACCTCTCTCTAGAAAATCTGCTAAGTTAGATAGTTCATATATTTTTTGATCGCTTTCATTTGAATTCATAAAATCCCTTACATCTTGGAAGTTCATCAACATCATCTCCTAACAATCTAAAAAATAACAGAGGAGATGTTCTCCCCTGTTATTATACTGAAACATATTTTTAATCTATGGGGATGCTCATCGGTAGTTTCGATGACTTCTTTGCCGACATAGAAATCGTAAACTTGCGGAAGAGCTGGACAACTTCTTTGTATTCTTGTTTCTCCGTTTTCTCATCTTTCGCTAGAACTTTGTCTCCGACTTTGATGTCTTCGATCTTTTTCTCGCCTTCAGCCGTTTTAATGAGGGTTCCAGGGGTGAAACAGTTGGTGATCGGGTTGGCGCTACTTTATTTTTGACGCTTTTTTTGCCAATAAAAATCCCCCTTTGGCTGTTTCCATCAACCTTAGAGGGAGCATATTTAGATGAATCTAGTGAATTAGTTTTGATAATGTATAGAGTAATCTTGATATCTGTTCTTTGATTAAATCATCCTTTATTTAAGATTTCCAAAACTTCTCCTTCTCCAATTATTGTAGACGTCTCATTTATTGTAAACTTATATCCCTGAACAACAACATCTTTATAAACTTTTCCATATGGCAATTTTATTGTTACTATATGATCTATTCCTTTTTCAATGATTGTTCCTTCTTCTCTATAGTACAATATAGACCAAATTAAATCATTTCCAGTCTTAAAATGAGAAGTAGCCCCAGAAAATCTGTTACGATTAAAGGCATATTCTAGCTGTTAGTAATAATTCTAGATCCACCATAAAATCCCCCCATCAATTATGTCTTTCCATTTTTATTTTCTGCCGATTCCCGTGGATCAAAGGAGAGTGGGTCGCGTGGAAAAATGACTTCTTTGACACTGCTGAGCTTATACAAAAAGGCCCTTACTTTGAAATTCAATTTACAGAGTAAGGGCCTTACTAATTGGATAGATATTATATAGGTTCTTTCATCTGTTCCTTTAGACGAACAGGGATACTCGCATTGATAATAGTCGTTCGTTCTTTCGACTGCGGGATCACTTCAATATGCCCGACTACATCATAACCAAAATCATCACATAATTGGATGAGTCGTCCACGAAATTCTTTTAATTTTTTTTCATCAATATCCGATCGCTGATAACTTAAAACCAACGCTAAACGGTCATCTGCCTTTGTTGCTGTAGGCTCCTCCTTGTCTTTTCCAAACATATTTAAAAAGGACACATGTTTCACTCCTTATTAGTTAGGCAATGTGAAACAAACGCTTAATCCGAGTAATCAAAGTGGTCTCTTCTAATTCTAAGAATGGAACATCTTCACCAGCTAATCTTCTTGCGATATTCGAAAATGCTTTTCCAGCTAATGACTTATTGTCTAAAATTACAGGCTCACCCGTATTCGATGATCGAATAATTCGTCGATCTTCAGGAACAATGCCAAGTAAGTTAATCGCTAAATGATTTTGGACTCGCTCTACACTCAGCATATCTCCATCTCGAACCATTCCAGGTTGAACACGATTAACTACCAAATCAATATTGGTTAAGCTTGCTGATTCTAGTAAGCCGATAACTCGATCAGAGTCACGCACGGATGGAATTTCTGGATTGACAACTAAGATTGCCCGATCCGCCGCCGCAATCGCATTACGGAATCCACCTTCGATTCCCGCTGGAGAATCGATTAATATATAATGAAATTCTTTTCTTAATTCGTCTACTACATGTTTCACTTGTGCTGGATTTACTTCTTCTTTATATCTTGTCTGTGCTGCAGGTAAAAGTGCTAAATCTGGATATTCTTTGTGGCGAACCAGTGCTTGGCGAAGCTTAGCTACTCCTTCAATCACATCAACCAAATCATACACAATTCGGTTTTCTAATCCTAACATTAAATCTAACTTTCTTAAACCAATATCTGTATCCACAAGACAAACCTTATGACCAAGCTGTGCTAGCCCCAATCCCACAGATGCAACTGTGGTTGACTTTCCCACACCGCCTTTCCCACTTGTCACTACAATGGCGACTGATCTGTGACTCATGCGCATACCCCTTTCCTTTTTGTCTATATGTATGCTCTGATAGAAAGGAATCTTGTACAAAACCCATTCTCTTTGTTTGAAAGCCAATGATTCAATGACATATATCTCAAGGCCATTTGTACCAATATTGTAACAAAAATAAAAGGACAAAAAAAGAAATATTTTTATAAAATGACAATATTACCCAAAATGATTTTTAATAAAATCGCACTTGACAGTTCGGACAAACTGAAGCATCTTCTTTGACTTGATGAGCGCAAAATGGGCATAAATAAAGGATAGCATCAGGTGTTTTTGGGCTTAGATTCGCTAGAGACGGGCTTGAATTTAGTGGCGAATTCGTGGGAATAGGTTGTTGTTTTTGGTCTATGTGATCCACAGAACTCTTCAAACTATCAACTTGGTTCGCTAACTTCGTAGCTTGTCTCTCTACATCCTGAATACTTTTAAGCAGTTCACGAATCTCATCTGTTATTTCTATTTTCTGTTTCTTTTCCCATTCTTTATAAACAAGTTGACCCAAACGGTTATACGAATCTTGAATACTTTCTTTTTTCCCTTTTAATAATCCACTCAAGCGAGCTAATTCTTTTACAAGGGGTGATTGATTACCTACCTGCTCAACACCTTTTTCAAATACTTGCTTTAAGTCTTGAAAAAAGTTCATATGATATTCTCTCCCTCTTCGTTCAATCTCAATGCATCTACTTATATTTTATGGAGTCTTTATCCTTTTCACAAGAAGATCGCGCGTTTTCCCACATTCTTTTTATTTATAATAAATAGATTTATATGCTATTCACTCTTTAAATAAAAACAAAAAATAAAATATCTTCTTCTTACAAGATGTTACACTCTAATTGATAAAAAATGGATTTTCCTCTGAAGTAATTATCTTCAAGGAAAATCCATCCTTTTTGATATCATCCTGCACGTAAAGCAGAAGGTTTATGACGATTAGGAGTACGTACATGGAAGCCTAATTTTAATACAAGAGCAGCAATGAACAAAATCAAGGCAATGATTAAAAAGACCCCACGAATCCCAATCCAACCACTCATTAACCCACCAGTAATAGGACCTAACAAGTTTCCTAAACAAGTCGCACTTGTATTATAACCATAAACCGTACTTAATTTTTCAGGAGGAGAGTATTTTGGGATCAGTGAATTTAACGAAGCAGATAAACCTCCTACAAACAGACCTAATAAGAAACGAACAACTAATAGCTGCCATACATTTCCAACAAAAAAGTGTGGAATGAAAAAGATAGCTGTACCGATCATCGCAAAAAATAAAACTCGCTCAGAACCATAGCGGTCTCCAAGTCTGCCCAAGTAAGGAGATGAAATCATGTTTGAAACTCCAGTGACAGAAGCAACGAGACCTGCAAAAAAGGCAATATAGCCACCTGGTGTGTGTAATTCAGCTACAAAGAGCGACATCAGAGGCTGAGCTCCCATCAATGCAAATTGCATAAGAAAGCCTACTCCAAATAAAACGATTAATTTTTTTTGCTGTAAAATCATAGCAGCATCTGTAAAGAAGTTTCTTTTCTCCTTGACTTTCTTTTGTGGTTGAAACTCTTCTTTAACCAAAAATAGGACTACGAAAGTTGCGATCGCAATCCCAATTCCAGTAATAAAGAAAATATAACGATATCCGATCATCTCAGCCAAAATTCCACCAAAAAATGGACCGATAATGCTTCCACCTACCGCTCCTGATTGAAGTAAACCTAAAGCATATCCTGTTTTTTCTTTTGGAGTACACGTTGACATGAGTGCAATCGATGCGGGAATAAATCCAGAAATCATTCCATTTAATAACCGTAAAAATAATAGCTGGATCGGTGAGGTAGCCAAACCGGTTAGGATAATAACAATGGCCATACCAAATCCTGAGCGTAAGATCATCATTTTTCTACCAAATCGATCTGCTAGACTTCCCCAAATCGGTGCAAATATAAAAGCAGATAAAAAGTTAGCACCAAATATAATCCCTGCCCAAAGCTCTACTTCACTCTGATCTGTCATCCCCATTTCTTGTAAGTATAGTGGCAAGAAAGGCATGATCATCGACATAGAACCTAAAACCAAAAACTGACAAACCATCAGAATATACAAGTTTCGTCGCCAAAATGGCATTCTTCTCATCCCTCCATATTTCTATAGGCATATATTTAGCATTACGAAAATTTATCTCAAAAAGAAATGCCATTTCTATGGCAAAAAAATCTTTTATGAATATCATTTTAAACCAAAAGAAATGCCACCCCCACTAGTCGGGGCAGCCTATATAATTATAGCATGAGTTTATGCTTCGGAACAAACTTTATGACTAAAATCTAAAGTTAAACTCCTTCGTTGTGAAGGTTCTACTCTAGAAACAAAAGGCATTTTTTCTATACGTGAAATCAGTTGCTCTGCAGTTTGCCCATCGATATACAAGTATACGTACTGAAGCCGCTTAGAAATATAGTGGACATTGCCCAAGCGCTCCAACGATTGTACAGCTCTTAAATCTTTTATCCATACTGCTAATCCTAATCTTTTCGCAAATCTCATGATCTTAACCGGCTACTGAAAGCACTATTTGCTCTCTTCCTCATTCATCATACTTTATTTGGTCTAGTACTCCAGAGGCGTCACTTCCGACAATCATGCCGTAGTACATCTAAAATCGATGTTATGTAGCCATTCCTTTCATTATATATTTGTCCAACTTGACCAAATAAAGTTGGACAATGTTTTTCATGAAGCATGCGTCAAGATGGGATGGAGAAAAGCTAAATTTTCATTTTAAAAGTGAATCTAAAAATAAGAATCGGATACATTTCGAGGTAATTTTATGGTACCATGCAAAAGAGAGAAGATCAACTTTATACCCGTAACCAGTAGGACAACGAAGCAAAGATATAATACAATAAGAGTAGATCATTTATCAAGACATTTCATACTTTTATAAATAGGTCCATAACTCCCTCTAAAAAATGAAACCCCTCCATTAATAAAAAGCGTACTAACAGAGAGGTTAAAGCCATTCTACAGTGACTATTAACGACAAATTCTTTTACCTAACAACTTTGGATCATTTGTAGGAATTTTGATCGTATCAGAGATGCAATGAGCAATTGTAGCAGAAACATCGTACAATAATTGATCTAGTTTTTCTTCTGCTTCTAAATAGGCAGCAATTTTCGGATGATGGTTCAGCTTTTTTTGAAAGCTTTCCGCTTTCTCTTTTGCCTCATGATAGTTGGGATGGAAAATTCCAAAGCGTTGTGCTTCTTCAAATAAAGCTTTAACATCTTGAAACTCTCGAATCAATTTCTGTGCTTCCTGATCTTCTTGTAATTGCTTTTTGTAATAAAGATAGTTGTTTACTTCCTCTGATTCATTTATACAATCTGCCAATTGATAAGCAGCTATTAATATCTCACTCATATCTAATGATTCCACACTTCATCCTCCTTCTCATATATTTTATCATAATCATACCTTTTCTTTGCACAGCTTATCCTACATTTCCGATTAATGGATAGGAGGCCTATTTGTGAGAAAATTTTTTATATCTTTTTTATCTCTTAGCCTTTTACTTTTTGGTTGCTCTTTGAACCCCTCAGATCAGGATTCAATCACTCAAAAAGAGGAAGGAAAAAAAGAAAAGATGGAGACCAAACAGTTGGTTGTTCAGCAAGTAAAAAAAGAAAATGCACCACCTGAAATACAAAAGCAAGTAGAACAAATGATGAAACAAGGTGGTACGCATTCACTATCTTCCAACAATCAAATCTATGTCATTATTGCACTCGGAAAGCGTAAATCAGGAGGATATCGCATTCAAATCTCTAAAGCGGAAAAAAAAGGCGATGAGGCAACGATCTATGCTGAGGAAATTCCACCTAGCCCCACTGACTTTGTCACCCAAGCTATCACTTATCCTATTGAAATTTTTACCATTCCAAAAGAAAATATCAAAAAAATAAATATTCGAATTAAGTAAAAAAACTATTCCCTTTCTAGTAAAAAAGAAGTACAATAAGAGCAAGTGAGTCCATAACCTAAAGCTTGTCCGACACGGACAAGCTTTTTTATATCCAAAAATCCCCTCCTGAGCCTTAAACACAGGAGGGAATGTTAAGGAAGGGAGAAAGCAAAAAGGCTTTCGAATAGTATGTATGCAATATCTCCTAAAAATATCCCCTATTTTCTTTCTTTCTGTTCAGCCCCATATACTTTAATCCATGGAGATTGTGGTGACTCAGGTGAATCCCAAATACGCTCGAACTCTTCTTTGCTTTGATAATTTTGCCAAGACGGGGGCATTCTATAAAAAGGTGAATAATATGAGGGCATAGTCTGAAAGAATGGAAAGTACCCATTCATCCCTCTAAAAAAAGGCTCATAAAAAGGCATGTGATGAATTCCTTGCAGAAAATAATAAGGATAAGTTGGATTTAAACCAGTTGCCATATGAGGATAACTTGTTCCTAATAAATAAAATGGGTACATGATAACGTACCTCCCTGTGGTGTTCATGATTTGAGTTATATATATGAAAGCGATGAAAAAGTATGCTGAACATCTCAAGGATTAGAATATTAGGAGGTTTTTTTATTGCAGTTTGACTGGTATGAAATATTTATTGACTTACTGCTGGTGATATTTCTTGTTTTTTTAAATGGTTTTTTTGTTGCTTCTGAGTTTGCTATTGTTAAAGTTCGTTCAACAAGGATCGCACAACTAACTCAACAAGGGAATGTTCAAGCAAAGCTAGCTCAAAAATTAATCGCTAATTTAGATGCTTACCTTTCAGCCACACAGCTTGGGATTACACTCGCCTCTCTCGGTTTAGGTTATGTGGGAGAACCTGCTTTAGCAAAGTTTTTAAAACCCATTCTTTCTTATTTTCACTTACCTACTACATTCATACATGTCGTTTCATTTGGCATTTCTTTTGCAGTCATTACTTTTTTACATATTGTTTTAGGAGAGATGGCTCCAAAATCGCTCGCCATCCGTCAAGCTGAATCAACAACATTATGGATTGCTCGTCCGTTGCATATATTTTTCATCATTTTTCGCCCAGCCATTTGGCTACTTAATCATTCCGCTAACTTTATTTTAAAGATATTTGGCTTTCAATTGGAACGTGATCAACAACAAGCGCATACAGAGGAAGAGATTCGTATGCTTGTAGAACAAAGTCACGAAAGTGGAATGATTGATCAAACGGAGCTTTCTTTGTTTGATAACATTTTTGATTTTACTGACCGCGTTGGGAGAGAAGTAATGGTCCCACGGATTAATATGATTTGTTTATATACCGAAGATAGCTTTTCGGAAAATCTAAAAACCATTAGCGAATCCCATTACACCCGCTTTCCCCTCTGTGGAGAAGATAAAGATGATATTCTAGGAATTGTACATATTCGAGATATCTATGAAAGGCTAGCGACTGGAGATATTCCTATACTCCAAGAATTAGTACGCCCCGCTGTTCTAGTACCAGAAACAATGGAAATCAAAGATATTCTACGAACTTTACAAAAACATCGAACGGAGATGGCTATCGTCGTCGATGAATATGGTGGAACTTCAGGGCTGGTAACTATGGAAGATATCATCGAAGAAATCGTAGGGGAAATTCAAGACGAATTCGATGATGAACGACCATTCTTTCAACAAAAAGGCAATGAAACATCGATTGACGCTCGATTATTAATCGAAGAAGTCAACGACTTTTTCCAGCTTGACATTGAAGATGAGGATAATGATACCATTGGAGGATGGATCTTTTCACAATTACAAGAGGTACCCAAAGTAGGAGCAGAAGTCACATACAAAAATTACTTATTTACTGTTCAAGAAATGGATCATCGTAGTATTACAAGGTTACTGGTAAAGATCATAAGTCCAACTGAACAAAAATAGCCCTAGCTCTTCGATTATATAAGAAAAGCTAGGGCTTTTAATTGTATCCTTCCTTCATATCCACCATCCTAACTCACCTGAATTAATCCATATCCTGTCAATGAATCCTTGCCTTTTGGTGGTAGATCAATGGCTTTTCTAAAAACGATTCTTTTTAGATCCGCTACAGATTTACGTGGATAAAGAGCACGATAAATCGCCATAACTCCAGATACATGAGCAGTTGCCATGGATGTTCCATTTAATACTGCATAGCGCTTCTGATGATAGGTACTTAAAATATCGACACCAGGGGCAGCAATATCGACCATCTTCCCTGTCGCTGAAAAAGATGCTCGTTCATTTGACTTATTTACAGCTGCCACAGAAATAACCTCGGATAGACGAGCAGGTATTTCAACTGTATCTCCTTGCCCAGAAGTAGAACCATGATTTCCTGCTGCAGCTACAATGATAATTCCACGGCTTACAGCTTCTTTTACTATCTTTTGAAGCACAGGAGGAATATTCTTCCCACCACTAATACTGATATTCAATATATGCATATGATTGGCAATTCCCCACTCGATTCCTTTAATTAAATTACTGAGTGACCCCATTCCTGATGAATCAAGTACTTTAATCGCATAGAGTGAAACTTTTGGAGCAATTCCTACGACTCCAACTCTATTTTTTAAAGCTCCAATTGTCCCTGCAATATGAGTTCCATGCCCATTATCATCTTGTGGTGACTTGGATGGATGGATAATATTAATTCCACCTTTAACATTCTTAGCCAAGTTTGGATGATTCAAATCAATCCCTGTATCAATAACACCAACTCGAATTCCTTGACCACTATTTAAATAATGTTTTCCCCAGACCCTCTGTATATTCCAAGGAATGACTTGTTTTGATAAATGCATTTGATTCGCTTTCATCATAATCGAAGGGGAGAAAATTTTCTTTACATGATAGAAAGGAAGTGAAAATGTCTGATCACGTGAAATATACATCAAATCAGGATCTTTTTTTAATACAGAAAGATATTTTTGATCTGGTATCATCGCCGTCAATGTCGGTGTAAACCGACTAATATAAAAAACTTTTCCACCAATGGCTTTCACTTTTTCTGGTTTCGGTGAATAACGATAGAGTAATGTATACATCCCAGTTCTACTTTTTAGTGACATAATGAAATCACCTCTTTGTTCTAGTATATGAACAAGGAGGTGAAAAAGTTTAGACTCTATGAATCCGCAAATAATTGATTTTATGTTTCATCATTATCTAACATAGACTGCTTTTTCTTACTTCGTCCTACCTTACGAACCGCTTCCTTTAATAGAAATTCAATCTGTCCATTTACACTACGAAATTCATCTGCTGCCCACTTTTCAAGGATTTCATAAAGTTCCGGATCAAGACGAAGAAGGAAGCGTTTCTTTCCACGGCTCATGAATAAAGCGAACCCGTATTTACAACAGGTGTAGTACCCGACTCGGATACAAGAGTAACGAGAAGATTATTAGCCATCGATGCTTTACGTTCTTCATCCAAATCTACCACACCTTGTTGCTCTAAATTTTGAATTACCATAGTGACCATGCCCATCGCCCCTTCAACAATTTGTTGACGAGCTGCAATGACTGCTTGGGCTTGCTGACGACGAAGCATCGCTTGAGCAATTTCCGGAGCATAAGCTAAATGACTAATTCTTGCCTCAATCACTTCGACTCCAGCAATCGTTAAGCGTTCTTGCAACTCAACCATTAAAGCATGAGCTACTTCATCCGGATTTCCCTGTAATGACTCTATGTCGGTCGTATGTGTATCGTAAGGATAACGAGTAGCGATTGATCGAATCGCTGTTTCACTTTGAATATCAACAAATCTTCCCACATTTTCAATATCTAATACCGCTTTGGCCGAATCTATCACACGCCAAACTACCACTGCTCCGATTTCGATCGGATTCCCATCCTTATCATTTACTTTGATCTTATCACTATTAAAGTTGCGGACACGAAGTGAAATTTTTTTCGAAGAGTTAAATGGATTTGTCCAGTAAAAGCCATCTTCCCGGACACTACCTACATATTTTCCAAAGAAAGTAAGTACATAACCTTGGTTCGGTTGAACTATCAAAAAGCCATTTGCAATTAATATAAATAGAATCGCACAAGGCACGATTAATGCATAATTATCTTGAGTAAAAAAGTAGATTCCTCCACCTAATAGAACTAATTCAACAAGGAAGAATAAAAAACCATTCATTTTCCATGCTTTTGTCTCTTGTATCTGACCCATTGTTGTAACTCCCTTCATCGAATCAAATCAATATTTAATTGCTATCTACATGATATCATATGAATATAATTCTATCAAGTTTCAGAATAATAGGAATAATAAGGGCGCCTTTGTATATTTGTTAAATAATTCACAAGCAATTTCATACCGGGCAAGAAATTTATGAATCAATAAAGCCCGGTTTAAAATCAAATGCTATATGATCTACATGCTTTTCATGGAGCTAATCAAGAGCGTACAGCCTGTAGAAGTGGTGACAGGAGAATTTGTTCCTAGAGGCAAATAATAATAATCACCACGATTTAGTTTCTCTTTACCAACGGTAATCTCACCATCGATAACAAAGATCTCTTTGCCACCTATGTCATGATGTACTGGAAACTGCCCTTGAGCATCCATCTGTAGTAAAATACTATAATCATCAGCACATTTTCTTAGATAGCTTATTTTTACTCCATGTCCCATTGGGATATGGTCTCTCTCGCTATGACGAATTACATAGGGTTTATTCATTAAAAAGGCCCCCTACTTTTTTGCCAACATTGTACTTTACTAAGCAATTTGTTTCAAGTAGTTTTATGTTTAAGTAAAAGGATAATTTAAGAAAATCAGTCATGAGGTGGATATTTATGCAACGATATATTACAAATGCGCTATATCAAATGGGTGATTCATCGGACATCATCCTTATTCGTTCTCTTTCCGGCGGATGTATTAATCAGGCATTTTATGTAGAAACAAAACAAACTCAGTATTTTATAAAATTGAATGAGAAAGTGACCCATGACTTTTTTCGAAAAGAAGCGATGGGTTTAACGTTACTAGGTCAAACTGAAGAGATTGGTGTACCTAAAGTATATGGAGAATTTTATTTTGAGGAACAAAATATAGCCTTGCTAGCACTTGAATGGATTGAGGGAACAAAACATAAAAAAACTGAAGAGTGGCTTGGACAAAAATTAGCTCGGCTTCATCATGTCTATGGCTCGGCTTTTGGTTTAGCAGAGGATAATTATATCGGTTTTTTTCCACAAAAAAATGGGTGGAGTGAAGATTGGTTATCCTTTTTTCGTGATAAGCGTTTAAAAGTTCAAGTTAATATTGGACAAAAAAGCGGCATACTCAATGGTCAACGTCAAAGAAAATTAGAACAGTTGATGGAGCGATTATCAGACTGGATTCCCAGTCATGTTAAACCATCGCTCATTCATGGAGATCTGTGGAGTGCGAACTGGTTATATGGACCACAAGGGGAGCCTTATCTCATTGATCCTGCTACTTATTATGCGCACTCTGAAATAGAGTTAGCATATACAGAACTTTTCAAAGGTTTTTCAGAATCATTTTATAAAGCTTATCACGAAGTCCAACCTATTTCTAAGACTTATACTGAAAGAAAACCGATTTATCAACTTTATCATCTATTGGTACATTTAAATACATTTGGAGAAGAATACTTTAAACCCATCGATCAAGTATTAAATCGGTATGTATAGCTGTTAGCCTTGTAAGCTAACAGCTATATGAGTCTAGTGTTGTAAATCACTGGATACATGTGGATTATGTGTTTCTGAAATCTCTTGCATAGCTGTACTCGCTGCATCTGCATATGGCTCACGTACTGCCATATCTCCAATGGAGACAACCCCAATCAACTGGTTGTTTTCTACTACAGGTAAACGGCGTACTTGAGCCTCAGACATTACTCTGGCTGCTTCATCAATTGACATTTCAGGGTGTCCATGGACTAAACGGCTAGACATAATATCCTTTACAGTACTAGAGTTAGGCTTTTTTTCAGCTACTCCTCGAAGAACAATATCGCGATCTGTAATAACTCCATACAATTGATTATTCTCAACTACAGGTAACATTCCCACATTATGATCTCTCATCAGACAAGCTACTTCATAAATATTATCATTTGGTCCGACAGACACTACATTTTTTGACATAATATGTCTAACCTTGTCCATATATAAACTCCTCCTTTTCGCTCATAGTTTTTCCAAGCACTCTAAAGACATACATCCAAAAAAAGGTGTTACATTCCTAAAGGTTACCTAACTTATTTCGCTCGTCTCTTCTAGATCCAGCATACTGATCTATATAATCCCATACCAAATTAACAAATAATTCTGCTCCTATTTTCATAGCTCGCTCATCTATGTCAAATAACGGATGATGATGTGGATATGTTATTTGCTTTTCTGCATTACCAGCGCCTACAAAATAAAAAGCTCCTGGACGCTCTTGTAAATAGTATGCAAAGTCTTCTCCAGGCATAAGAGGTGAGATTGTTTGTACCTGTTGTTCGTTGACGATCATTTTGGCGACCTTCATCACCCGCTTGGCTTCATCTCCATGATTGATAACAGATGGATAGCCATAGACGTATTCAAATTGATAATCTGCTCCATACATCTGACATGTATTCTTAACAACTTCTTCTATACGTTCCACCAACATCTTACGAATTTCCGGCTTAAAAGTACGTACTGTTCCAGTTAAAGTACAAGTGTCTGCGATCACATTAAACGTACTGCCTCCTTTGATCATACCAACAGTAATCACACCTGCTTGCAATGGATCGATCTGCCTACTCACAATGGTTTGTAAATTAACAACTAGATGAGATGCAATTACAACTGTATCAATTGCCGTATGAGGAATACCCCCATGACCACCACGTCCCCTAATAGTGATATTAAATTCATCTGAGGCTGACATTATTTCATCTGGACGAGTCCCAATCATTCCAAGGGGAAACGGTGTCCACAAATGCATACCATATATAACATCAACTGATTCCAATACTCCTTCACGAATCATTTGAATCGCACCACCAGGTGGCTTCTCTTCAGCAGGTTGAAAAATAAATAAAACTTGACCTTTTAGTCGATCAACCTCTTCAGCTAAAATAGTCGCAGCTCCCATCAGTGTAGCCATATGTCCATCATGTCCACAAGCATGCATAATCCCCGGTACCTGTGATCGATATTCACATTTCTTTTCATCTTGAATCGGCAATGCATCTATATCTGCCCGAAGTGCAACCACAGGTCCAGCTTCTTTTCCCCGTAAGAGTCCTGTTACACCATATCCTCCAATTCCTGTGTGTACTTCTAAATTGAGTTCCTTTAAAAAGGTAGCAATATATGTAGAAGTGTTTTTTTCTTGATAAGAAAGTTCAGGATATTGATGAAAATATCTTCGCCACTGTACCATTTTTGGAAATAGCTGTTCAATCTTTTTTCTCATAATTCCCCATCCCCTTCACTGTTCCTATATTCCCTATTTTAATACTATTATTATTTCTTAGCCTTAACTAATTTGAGTAAATTGTACAATTCAATTAAAAACCTACATCATTTCTAGCCGAAAGCAGCGCATTACATCCGAGTCAGGTAAATTTTTGACTGCAAAATTATAAGGAGATTAAGTTCAAATGTATGAACTTCGCTATATTTTGTGGTACTTTATCAGAAGGATCACAAACTCTTTGTAACAGATTTATTCATGTTATTGCGTTATTTGTCCGTTCATACTATCATTTAATAAGGATTCTATACGGTGTGCTAAAAAAAAGGAGGCACTTTAGATGATCTTTCACGAAGTAAAAACCAAGGGAATTAGAAAGAAATTTAAAGAGCTAGAAGAAATTATGGAAAAGTTAGGCTTTATACGTTGGACATGGGACTATGAAAAAGCTACTTATGATCTATTACTAACAACAGATGATGCCGAATATTATCTTCGATTACGGGCAGATGTGGTAGATGTTGTTAATAACAAACAGTTAGAACATCCAGCAGCATTATTAGAGTTAGGAACACCTGTCTTTGTACAACATTTTTTCCCACACGGTCTAGATGACTCTGTTGAAGTTCCTGCAGCTTTAGATTCACAAGTCAAAGAAAAATTAGCTGAACTAGAAAAAGCCCTCTCTGTATAACTTTTCTAAAGAAGGGAGATATCTACTTAAAGATATCTCCCTTCCTCTTATCTTACACGCTGTTCATTATCTTCTTTTTTGGCATTACCCTTATCCTTAATATCCACACCTTCAACTTTCACATTGACTTCGACTACTTTGAGTCCTGTCATTCCTTCTACTGTTTCCTTCACTTCATTCTGTAAGGCTCGGCAGACATCATGGATTCGAACACCGTATTCTACGATCACACGTAAATCAATTGCAGCTTCAACTTGTCCAACTTCTACATTGACACCCAGTGTCATATTTTTTCCGCTCACTCGTTTTGCAAAGCCTTCTGTAATCCCTCCAGACATACTTGCAACTCCCTTTACCTTGGAAGCAGCAAGTCCAGCGATT
The DNA here is from genome assembly GCF_003313465.1 of Thermoflavimicrobium daqui. Lineage (GTDB taxonomy): Bacteria > Bacillota > Bacilli > Thermoactinomycetales > Thermoactinomycetaceae > Thermoflavimicrobium > Thermoflavimicrobium daqui. The sequence goes on along the minus strand of NZ_KZ845665.1, from coordinate 131,797 downwards.
ACCGCTACAACATCATCAGCAATGCGAATGGTACCCCCTGTATATTCAGTCATTGACTTTCCTGCTACCTTGCACTCCCGACGAAATCTGCTTTCATGTAGCAGGAATTCACCTCCTTTATCATCATTTGACCATCGTAGCATTTATATAAGTACATATTCATAAACCACTTACTCCATGATTTACTTCCTAAGATGCTTCAAGTTTGTAAACAAAACAAAAGCTTTATTATATTGGCTTTCCTTTTTGTTTTCACTCCTGCTGGTAACCATGCTATAAGAAATAGAAAACCAAGTTGTAAGACAGTCTTACCCCTTTTTATTAAATTCTAATACAAAAAGTATGCATATACAGTTAGAAAATCGATAAATAAATGGCTTTAACTCATACAAAATAAAAAAAGTCTAACCTATGGCAAGTAGACAGCTTCATAAAGGTTGTCTTTGTAAAATTCTACATTTCCAGCTTTCTTTCCTTCTTTTTCAGAGATAGCTATCTTACCAGCAATCTAAATTATCTAGATTGTTCAACGATTCTTTTTTAACCTTTGCAAGCTTACGTTCGGCAATAATTAGTTCTCTAATTATTTCTCGCAATTTTTCCTCATATTTTAATTGTTTTCGACGTAATAAACGAGCATCTACTTCCTCTCCACGACGTGTAGCCCTTTGAAATTCATCTTGCTTTTCACTGATAATACGTTCCAAACGTGCAATTTCAATCTTTAAATTTTCAATATCTCTCTCATATTTCCAAATGGACATTTGGGTTCACTCCTCATTTAACTTCGTACACAAAAGAAAGAAAGTGCATCCTCTGAGGAGTTATTCAAAACTTGTGCTCGCACTTTCATAATAAAAAGTCTTTTTTTGTAATTCAACCAGCGTCTAGTGAACATTTCGTGATATTATATCCTGCTATCTTTACCATCATCTGTACTTGTGGATGAGCTAAGTTAACTTTATACCCATAAAAAACTTTTTCATCCATTTCAATCTCATAAGGAATTAGGTATTTTCCTTTAACTAAACGTGTGAAGAGATGATTAGCTTCTACTTCACTTATGTGTAGTTTCCGTAAAAAATCATTTTTGATCCAAGTACTTCCATAGCTCTTCCCTGTATTATTGGGATCTCGATACCATTCATAAATTTGTACCACAGCATTATGGACAAGATGGTCAAACTGGAGGTTATGCAACTTATTTATTCCGAGAAATTCAAATAAATTATGGGTTTTATCACAAAACTCATGGAGTTGAGCTGATTTGGAAAGACTCTCATCGTACAGGCAGAAAAGTTCTACTCGCTTTCCTTTTGACCACAAACGATCCAGTAGCGGAATCATATCTTGATCTGCGCTAACAATCACAAATGTATTGATCTCAGGTATCTGATATAATACTTCCATTGCATCTAGACAAAGCTGTATATCAGCAGCATTTTTTCTTTCTTCCCCTCGCCGCCCATTCCCATATACTTGATGAACATGTACTCTTTTTCTTTGCAGACTCATCATCGAAAGTTCGATCTGTTCGAAGTCAGCATAAGCCTCCATCATACGGATCGAATCCCTACCGTAATAATCTTGTAAACGTAAAAATAAATTATGTTTGTCATCAGGATGATCTGGATCCATATGATACTTTTTTAGCCCATAATATACATTTTCTAAATCTATAAAAATCGCGGTATCCTTTACATGTTCCATAATCTCACCCCTTTCTTGCACGGGCTATGTTGGACTATTTCTCTTTTATCTGGTATTTTCCTTCTTTTTTCCAGCTAAAATAACTAGTAAATACTAACTCTAATACTCAATACTATTCCCATTTTTCATACACTATAATAATTAAATACGTAATGATAACGAGGAAAATTTGTAAATTTTTACCTTATCCATTCCTAATATTAAGTAGAAACTGCCTGTTCAATTAGCTACTTAGCGTTTTCCTACTTACTCCTCCCAATAATGAGCCCATAAAATTTCTTAGAGTTTCACCTTTGATACACTCTGATCCCTAAGCAATTTGAGGCTTATTCTTTGAATGATCTAGTTTTTGATTGAATTATGCAACATCTTAAAGTGATTAAGGTTCTAGTTTTGTCAAGGGAGTAATTTCAAAAACAACAATCTGTACATTTCTATACAATGTACTACCATTTATTTTACAGAGATTTAACAGACTAGGGAGTGACAAAAGTGAAAAAAAAGTGGTTTTATCCGCTTTTGGTTATAATGACTTTAGCTAGTATTTTAGCCCAATATTTCACACAGATCGAATGGTTAAAATTTACATTAGCTGCTTTTTCACTGCTACTTTGGGCAGCATTATTAGGGAAATCAACAGAAAGCGTAGCTTATTATGCTGGCGAACGTTTAGGTGGCCTTTTAAATGCTACATTTGGTAATGCTGCCGAATTGATTATAGGAATCTTTTTAGTAAAAGAAGGATTATTCAATTTAGTAAAAGCAAGTATCATTGGCTCAATCATCGGAAACTTACTACTTGTGCTTGGTTTGAGTGTCTTTTTTGGTGGATTAAAATACAAAACACAAAAATTTAATTCTATGCTTGCAAGTCATAATACCTCACTTATGTTGATTGCCGTAATCGCTTTATTTATACCTGCTGCTTTTCTAAAACAAGAGCCGTTGGAAGATGTGTTAGATGTAAGCATCATTATTTCAGCTGTATTGATGATCGGATATTTTTTATGGTTATACTTCTCATTGGTTACTCATCGGCAAGAATTAAATAGTAGCTCATCTAACCAGCCTATAGAAGATGAAAAAGAAAACCCACCGTGGTCCAAATGGATCTCCATTCTGATCCTTGCAATTTCTACACTGTTTGTTGCCGTGCAAAGTGAATGGTTGGTTCATAGTGTAGAAGCTGTAGCAAAAGCAATAGGCTGGTCAGAGTTATTTGTAGGCGCATTTTTGATTGCTATCATCGGAAATGCAGCAGAACACAGTGCGGCTATTATGCTTGCTATAAAAAATCGCCTAGATGCTGCTGTTGAAATTGCTGTTGGAAGTAGTTTACAAATCTCTTTATTTGTCGCACCTGTTTTAGTATTCGTTGGTCTCATGTTTGGGAAAAAAATGGATTTAGTATTTAACTCCTATGAAATCGTAGCCGTAACGGCTGCCACTTTCATCGCCTCATCGATCTCCAGAGATGGTGCAACCAACTGGTACGAAGGAGTTTTACTACTTATGGTTTATGTGATTTTAGGTGCAGCATTTTTTGTAGTCGGATAAATAAACAAACCAAAACCCTTCTATCTCTTACAGAAGGGCTTTGGTTCTTAAGATGACATACCTGAAACAGGTAAGTAATGAAATGCTTGGTCTTTCTCCACTAAATCAGTAGAAGCTTTATACTTTCCCAAGATCCGAATAGGCACCTTTACCGCTGCTTCTTTATCTCTTTCAGAAATCAATCCTAAATCAGTCATCCTTTTTAATACGATTCTTTGCCGCTTTTTAGCTTTAGCAAAATCTCTAATCGGTGAATATAATTCTGGGGCTTTAGGCAAAGAAGCCAACATAGCAGCTTCTGCAAGATTAACTACCTCTTTATCTGAATTTTGCACATAAACTGTTTTACCAAAATAAAAATCTGCAGCTGTTTCGATTCCATATTTTCCATGACCAAAATATATATTATTTAAATACATACTTAAGATATCCTCTTTAGAAAATTTCGATTCTAGGTAAAACGCGATAAGAATCTCTTTGGCTTTTCGACTCCATGTTTTTTGATGGGTCAAAAACAAATTTCGTGCCAGTTGCATCGTAATTGTGCTGCCACCCTGCAACTTTCCACCTTTAGTTAGATCCACCCACAAAGCACGTGTCATTGAAATAAAATCTACACCAAAATGACTCTTAAATCGATGATCTTCTATTGCTATAAAGGCTTGTCCCAAATAGTCTGGCATTTCTTCTACTTTGACATATTGATTTGCAGTCTGAGCGGCGGTTAACTTTTGTTTATCCACTAAAAAACGTCCAAAAAGTTCCATGGCAGCCCCACCAATAAATTGTAGTACTATCAAGACAATTAAGATAAGGTAGATAAACCATCTTTTTTTTACTTTCTTATCTTCTTGATATGGATATGACTCTCTTAAAATAGTACCATATTTCACTAACATTTGGGCATCTTCCTCTTAATAAATTCAAACCATTTACAAATATTCTTCTCTTTTTCGCCTCTTGAAAATAAAGATTGACTAAGGTAGATATCTATTTAATACAAACATTTATTCCGAAAAATATCTGATGAAGCTACCTTATAGCTTCGATTTCATTTTAATTAAATCCAGAAAAAAAACCATTGATTTGACTTACACTCATCTTATATGTTTGTAATAAAGAGGAATAATTTAACAAACACATTGTGATTTCCCTTAAAGGTCATCTTGTAAATTATCTGTTTATCCCTCTATCTCACTTATGTATGTATCAATCATAAAAAACCTCTCTGTTGTAACAGAGAGGTTTTAATTGAATAAATTTTATAATCATTTTTTATCCTTACAACCAACATATCGTGCAGATGGCCTTATAATCCGGTTATGGTTGGCTTGTTCAAGTATATGTGCAATCCAGCCTGCTGTACGACTAACAGCAAACGTAGGTACGTATAATTCTTTAGGTAGTCGAATAGCCTTTAAAATAGCTGCAGTATAAAATTCTACATTTGTATAGATCTGTCGATGCGGTTTATACTCTTTTAACAAAGCTAAAGCAATTTGCTCTGTTTGAACAGCGAATTGGAACCAAGGTTCATTTTTAGCATTCTTCTGCACAACATCTCGCAAAGCCTCTGCTCGAGGATCCATCGTTTTATATACACGATGCCCAAATCCCATTAACTTCTCCCTATTTTCCAGTTTTTCACGCATCCACTTCTCTGCTCGGTTGACCTCCCTGATTTCTTCAAGCATGTCAGCAACTTCTAAAGGAGCACCTCCATGTAGCTTTCCTTTTAATGCACCAATCGCTGCAATGATTGCTGATATAAGATCAGATTCTGTTGAAGTAACAACCCTAGCTGTAAAGGTAGATGCATTGAACCCATGTTCAGCAGTTAAGACAAGATAGGCATCTAGCCCTTGAACATGGGCTGTACTAGGAATCTCTCCACGCAACATGTATAAGTAATTGGCTGCAAATGATAAATCTTTACGTGGATGAACAATGGACAAGTCTTGCAATAAGCGATATCTTGCAGCAATGATCATCGGAACACTAACTAAGAATTTAATCGCTTGTGCCATAGTTGGTGGAGAAGCGGGTTCATCTAATGTCGCTAAGATCGATCGTAAAGAGCTAAGCATATCCACTTCTTTAGGTATGATTTTAAGAAATTCAATCCATTCTTCAGTTAACTCATATGCTTCTTTCCAAATTTTCGTCCACGAATCTTCTTCTTTTTGCTGTGGTAAGTCTCCTTTCCAAAGAAGGTGTACGACTTGCTCATAAGTGATTTTCCTAGCCAACTGTTTGACATCATATCCCCTATAAATTAATTGACCTTCCTCTCCATTAACATGGGAAATTTCTGTATCCGCAACAACGATGCCTTCTAAACCTGCATTCACTCGCACGATTTCCCCTCCTTACATAATGCTTTTCTATCTTAATTTTAATACTGTTCACTTTGAAAAATCTAATTTATTATATTAATTAATATGATAAAATTTATTTATCAGGGAAACGAGGTGGGATCGACATGAATGAACAACAGCTTTACACTTTTATTGAAGTCGCCAGACGCCGGCACTTTCGCCAGGCAGCTGATGCTTTACAGCTAACTCAACCGGCTGTAAGCGCACAAATCAAAAGTCTCGAAGAGGAACTAGGAACCACGCTATTTTATCGATCGAATGTTAAGCTCACCTCTAGTGGCAGGTTATTTCTTCCTTACGCTCTACAAATCGTCGAACTGATTCGTGAATCAAAAGATCTCATTACTGAAAATGAAGAAAAACCAGTAAAGCATCCAATGGTAATTGGAACTACCTCTTGTTTAACGATGACTGTATTACATCGTCTTACTCATTACTTTCAGTCTTTTAACCAACACACGCCATTACGTGTGCTTACAATGTCAGAGGAAGAGCTGATCCATGCCATAAAAGAAGGACAAATTGACCTTGGGATCGCATATTCATTAGAATCTCTCCCCAGTTTTATCCAAACAAAAACACTCTTTTTTGATACTTTCACACTAATCACTTCACAAGAATATCCTTTAACCAAGCCATATTCCTACATTTCATCTACTGATTTGGAAAAAATTCCATTAATCTCCTTTGCTCCTTCTACAATGGAACGCCGTTTACTAGATCGTGTTTGTAAACAACATGGAATTCATCTAAATATTATGATCGAATTAACAAGCATCGATGAAATTAAAAGCTTAGTTGCTAATAATTATGGTGCTGCTTTGGTTCCAACCACCTCTGTATATAGTAAAAACTCTTCTTACCGTCGTGTTCGACTTGTTCAATTCGACCATTCTTTTCCAGTTCTTCTCTATTATCCAGAAAAGCGATATCAATCACGTACACTAAAAAGATTAATCTCCGATATTAGCGGTATTTATAGTGCGGAAGATCGATTCGGAGAGTAAGAAATATCAACTATTCTTTCATCTATGAATGGGGGCTTATAAAAATAAAAAAGACTCCGAATTGGAGTCTTGCTTACTCACCGACCGATGAGGGAAGAATAGTTGAATATAGATGAGCTAATTTCCGTTCAAGTTCATGAAGGATTTGTTGACCTTGCTCACGTGTAATCATTCCAAGACGAACAGCAAAATCAATTTCCCTTGAAAGGCCAAACATTTGAGTATCTAAAACTTCTTCATAAAGTGGACATTTCGGCAATGTTAAGTTATCCAACTGAACCGCAATTAACTGTTCAATTTTTTCAGCATCTTCCCTAAGCAGTCGTAAAGCCTTTTGACTCAAATCGGTCTGTGTTGGTATGGTCAAAGTACATCCCCCCATCGACCGTTCCACACAGGTTCTTTGCAAACGGCCCTTAATCCCATATGCTATAATAAGTGTATCATGATCCCCACAGGTTTGCAAAACAATACTACTTACTATCAACTACCCACCACCTATGCTAATGCTAAAAGATGGAGCTTGCATCTTTCCCACCCATGATTTGCAGGTATAAAAGGTCAAATCTAATTTTCCTTTTCTGGTAAATCTTTATAAAGATCTTCTTTCTTTCATGATTACATAGAAAATGTTACTCTAGTTACAACAAACTTAATATATCAAAATAACTTAGGCTAAAAAGGTGATATTATGCATTCAGTTATTCTCATTACAGGTAAGGTAAAGTACCAAATTAATTTAGATCCAACGATTTGGATTATTGATGATCGACATTTTAACCTTAACGAATATTTTTCAGAAGTTGAGGGTCTTGCGATGATGTTTGAGACTTTTTTACATAATGCTGATCCAGACCCAGCCGCTACACATGTTATCTGTCATCGCTCTCGCGGCGAAAGTATCACACTTACGATTGAAGAAGCTTATAAATCATATCTATGTTTTGCTAAAGAGGGACAGCCTCTTCAAGAAGGGGGACCGATCCATCTTTATCTCGCAGATGGTCGAAATAAACAAAACCCTATTGATTATATCATTAAATTTGAGGTCGTTATCCATCACTAAAAAAAAGCGACTCCAACCGAAAAGAGTCGCTAAAAATGTGAAATCATTCTTTCTGGGTGTGCTTTTTGTGTTTATTAAAAGGGGCACCCATATCTTATATCGATGAGATCACTTTACACCAAGAGTGAATCGCAATATAGTGAATTATGTAGATAAATAAACTTTTCTGAAATTAGTTTATACCATTTCAGTAGAATAAATTATTAAATCCATATCAAACTTCATGTTCATTGGTCTTTCTGATACTTAGCTACCTGGTGGATCTGAATGAAGTTTGAGAGAATCAATTTGATTTTCCAATTTCATGGCTATTTCCCTCCTTTCTTGTAATTGTATATGCATTTGGAAAAAAGATTCAATATATTTTTGATAGTTTTCAGGATCACTTTTTTGGCAGCAACATGCAAGCTTTAACAAAATATTACGTGCCTGTACTTTTAGAGCGTGTTGTTCAGCTATATATAAGGCTTCTTCATAAGATTTTTTCGCCTTTTTATTCTTATCTTTACGCAAATAACAATCTCCTAATACTTCTAGTGCTTCACAAAGCCGAAACGCATCATTTGTTTGTTTTCCTAACCGTACAGCTTCTTCTAAGGTATGAATAGCCACTCTCACTTTTCCTGTAGTCGAATATAATTTGCCAAGCTGTGTATAAGTTGAAATAAGCAAGTACTCTTTTTTAATCCTTTCCTTTAATCGTAAAGCAGATTGCAAACATTGTTCAGCTTTGTTCCACTGCTCTAAATAGATATAGCTACTCCCCAGTACCGTCCATAAGTCAAACAATCTTTCATGATTTCCTTCAATACGCGCTAGCTCCATCCCAGCTAATGCATAGGTTGTTGCTTCCTCATATCTCTCTGTCTTATTGAGTAACTCTGCATGTAGTTCATACATGTTTAATAATACTTCGGTACTTTTGATCTTATCCATTTCATTCCACATTAGATGAAGGGTACGTAAAGCTTCTTCAATCCGCTTTTGATTTTTCAAATAAATAACTTTGTTTACTAAAAGTTGATATTCTAGATAAACTCTTTCACCACTTTGAACAAAAATTTCTATTCCTGTATTTACATAATTGAGAGCTTGTTCGATATCATTTTGATAATAAGCAATCCGACTCAATTCATTATAACAAGCTGCAGAAATATTACTATAGATCACCTCAGGGAAGTTATCAATCACTTGAATTCCTTTAGAAAAACAAACACTTGCCTGATTCCAAACATTTTTCTTGAAATAATATTTACCTTTCAAATAATAAAACCACGCTTGTAAAGGGTGGTCACTTGCTATTGAAAAATTTTGTAGGCTTTTCCAAGCATGTTCAAGATTGCATGCATCTATATCCTGTTCAAGCATTATCAATAAAAACTGCATCTCTCTTTCACTAAACTCTTCCTTCTCTGGCAAATTGATATTCTCTAAATCCAATTCAAGCTTTGAGCAAACATGCTCTAATTTACTTTTACTAACAGTATACGCCCCACGTTCAATATTACTAATCGTTGCAGTAGAAATAAGATCATCAGCTAAATCTTCTTGTCTAAATCCTTTACCTTTACGAGCTTTTTTTATTAATTCACCCAATTTAAGTGATACAAAGATCGATTCTTTCATAAAGCACCTCATTAAAATTTTTTTCGAAAAAATTCCATAAAGCGATGCCTACTATCGACTTATTTATTAAAAAGCTCATTTAGATTTTATTTTTTTTAATAAAGTTTAGTAAAAATACCTGCAATTGAATAAATATTCCACCCAGATTATATCCACCAACAATTATTTTTAATATTGGTAAAAATTATTATACTATGTCATAATTGAATTGTGAATCTCCGATCTTCAAAATATCTAGAAAGGAGTTTGGTTTCCATGGTTATTTGGGATACTTCACATCCCTTCGGAAAAAGTAATAAATCAATCGATTCTAATTCGTATTTTCAAGTAGAATTAAAAACTACAGATGGGCACCTACTACAATTTACTTTTTTAACTGGTAGAATCCTTGAGTTTGAACAGGTTACCGTAATCGGCGGTAAGTTAAATGATTTAACAACGAATTCCAACTTGACTCTACAAAATCAGAAGTAGGGCACCTAGGCGATGCCCTTTAACTTCTTACCCTTTCTTTATTACATAAAACGTACTAGTAGCGAATGCAATCTTCTGTCCTCGTTCATTTGTAATTTCACACTGAGAAACAACCAATGTATACCCTTTATGCACCAGTTTAGCTCGAGAAATTAACTCTTTTCCAATACCAGGTCTTAAATAGTTTATTTTTAATTCAGAAGTAACCGCGCCAGATCCATCAGGAATACTTTTATTAACCAAAGATCCCATTGTTGAATCTGCAAGTGAAGCTATGATTCCCCCATGAACGATGCCTATACTATTCATCATAAAAGGGGTTATGGGGATTCGAAATTCATAAGTATCCTTATCAATGAATTGGCCGGATAATCCCATAAAGCCAGATAAATAAGCACTTGACCGTTCCCTTTTTTGGTGTATCGCTTGTAAGGTTAGTCTTAATAACTCTTTTTCTTCATCGCTTCCCTGTTGTAAAACTTGCATGATTTCATCAGATAATACCATTGAACTCACCTAGTTGTTTATTAAAAATACTATCCTTGTATTTCTTTTACTTCTTTCTTTATCAAAAACTTTCAGGATTTAATGCACGTAGGTCATCAACTACAAAAATTCCATCTTTACGGATTAGCTCACCATCAAAGTAGATTTCACCACCACCATAGTCAGCACGTTGAATACAAACCATATCCCAATGGATCGCCGAACGATTGCTATTATCTGCGTCTTCATAAGCTTGACCGGGAGTAAAATGGAAGCTCCCTGTAATTTTTTCATCAAAAAGGGTATCTTTCATCGGATGTAAGATATATGGATTAACACCCAAGCTAAATTCACCGATATATCGTGCACCATCATCTGTGTCTAAAATTTGATTTAGTTTTTCTGTCTCATTGGCTGTTGCCTTAACAATTCGTCCATTATCAAATTCTAAACGAACATTCTCAAATGTCGTTCCACGATAGACAGTAGCTGTGTTAAAAGTAATAACTCCATTTACAGACTGTAGGACAGGAGCAGTAAAGACTTCTCCATCAGGAATATTCGCTTGTCCAGAGCATTTAACTACAGGAATTCCTTTGATCGAAAAAGTTAAATCTGTACCAGGACCTACAATATGCACTTGATCTGCTTGTTCCATGCGTTTTTTCAAGGGCTCTAGGGCATCATCTAGCTTTTGATAATCCAAGGTACAGACATCAAAATAAAAATCCTCGAATGCTTCTGTACTCATCTGAGCCAATTGGGCCATTGATTCATTAGGATAGCGAAGAACGACCCATTTTGTTTGCTTTACACGTGTTTCACTATGTATTTGATGATTATAAATCCGAGAATACAATCCCATTTGTTCATCTGGAACATCAGAAAGTTCATTAATATTGTTAGCACCACGAATTCCAATATAACAATCCATTTTTTTCATTTGATAGAGTCCTATATCGGTCATACGGTTTACATGTTCTTCATTGGTTCCACGTAGTAAAGATCGGGTTATCTTTGAATCATTTAATTGAACAAAAGGATATCCTCCAACACGATATACTTCTTGAATGAGTTCACGAGCCAGCTGGCGATCATCTCCAAAAACATCAATTAATACATTTTCTCCTGGTTGAACCTGACAAGAGTGATTTACTAAGACTTTAGCTAGCTTAGTAACTCGTTGATCACGCATACATAATCCCCTTTTCTATGAAAATTTAACCTTAAAAACTATTGTAACATGACGGGCTTTTCACAAAAAAGGTTCGTACGAAATAAAAATAATAGCTCTAGTCGGACAATACCCAAACCATTTATTAGCGTGAATTATATATTATATTTTAGTATTCTATATATTAGTGGTTCCCCTCTTAATCAGCCACTTATCGCTTTCCACTTACTATCGCAAAAAACTTGGAGCAAAAGTCGATCCTATACAAAGCGATTCGCAACTTCCTCTCGATATGATTGGGATTTTCAATCGAATTTTGCAATATGCTGGATAGCTTCAGCAAAATCTATTGTCCATTTTTACGAGAGTTGCTATTTATTTATAAACTGATTAAGATATTACCAAAAAGCGGAGGATCGAACATGGCAATCCATAAAATTGAACATGTAGGCATTATGGTTAGCGATATCAAAAAATCGATTTCCTTTTATCAAGAAGTTTTGGGTATGAAATTATTATATGAAATGCCAAACCAAGATTTAAAGCTTGCTTTTCTTGGCTTTCAAGGTTCTGATGAAACTGAACTCGAACTTATCGAGGGCTACAACAATCAGCTACCTCAAGAAGGTAAAGTCCATCATCTTGCCTTTAAAGTGGATCATATCGAATCTGAGATGGAACGCTTAAAAAAGCTAGATATAAAGTGGATTGATAAGGATATTACCATCCTCCCCAATGGTTCTAAATACATCTTTTTCTATGGTCCAGATGGTGAATGGATTGAATTATTTGAGTCAACACGATAAAGAATATAAGAAGATATATGCATAAAGTTCTCCTTAAGTAAATCATAATTGGATTATCAATTTGTATAATCCTATCAAAGTTGGATAAATACAAATAAGGGTATTAACATGATATCAATCAAATATGTTAATACCCTTATTTATTCATTTATCTAGCTCGCTTTGTTTTATGCTACGACTTCACACAAATAATATTTCTTCTTTCCTCTACGAATAACCAAATATTTCCCATCTAAAGGGGCGAGCTCAGCCAATTTCGTTGCGATATGAGTGACTTTTACATCATTGACTGTGATTGCTCCATTGCTTATAAACTCACGTGCTTCTCTTTTAGACTTAGCAGCTCCTACTTGAACTAATGCATCAACAAGTGATCCTTGTTGGTCGGATAAAGTGGTTGATGGAACATCCTGAAAAGCTTCGGTAATCTCTTGCCCTGTTAAATTCCGAATCTCCCCATGAAACAAGGAATTGGTAATATGGATCGCTCGCTGTAATGCTTCTTCACCATGAACAAGACGTGTCACTTCTTCAGCAAGTGTACGTTGTGCTACACGTTTTTCTGGGGCTGTAGCTACTTCTTGCTCCAGCTCTAGAATTTCTTCGATCGTGAGGAAAGTAAATACTTTTAATAGTTTAATTACATCATTATCATCAACATTTAATAAGAATTGATAAAAAGCATATGGGGAAGTTTTGTCAGCATCCAACCAGATGGCTCCTGAAGCACTTTTCCCAAACTTAGTTCCATCACTCTTTGTAATCAGTGGCAATGTTAAGCCATGAACCGTCACTTTTTCATTATGCATTTTACGAACAAGATCAGTTCCAGCAGTGATATTTCCCCATTGATCACTTCCACCCAGCTGTAATTCACATCCATAAAGTTCATACAGCTTAAAGAAGTCGTAGGACTGTAAGATCATATAGCTAAACTCGGTAAAGGAAATTCCTTTATCCAAGCGAGAGCTAACCGACTCTTTGGCTAACATATTATTAATGGAAAAATTTTTCCCCACATCTCGTAAAAAGCTGATCACATCAAGAGACTTTGTCCAGTCATAATTATTTACCATGCGTGCAGGATTTTGGGAAGAGTCAAAATCGATAAAACGAGACAGCTGCTTTTTGAGCTTTTCCACCCATTCCTCCACAGTCTCTTTCTGATTTAGGGTTCTCTCTGATGTTCTTCCGCTTGGATCCCCAATTAAGCCAGTGGCTCCACCAACAAGTGCAATAGCATGGTGACCAGCCAATTGGAAACGTCTAAGTGTAAGTGCAGTCACCAAGTGGCCAATATGTAAACTATCTGCAGTTGGGTCGAATCCACAGTACAGTGTAATGGGACCTTCACCTAGTCTTTTACGTAGCAAATCTAAATCAGTACTTTGGTAAATAAGTCCTCTGTCTTGTAAGTCTTTTAAAATATCCATAATAAAACTCTCCTGAAACTATGATAGTCAGTATATATGACGCTGATTTTACCACATAACCCTTTAACAAGCAAAATATTTTTGAAATATAAAGTTGGCTATAGTTAGCTTATTATTAACCAATAATTGTAAAAATTGGAAATATATTTTTCTGATGCTTTGCTCGTTATATCCAATGGATACCCTCGGAACAGACCGTATCACTTCTCTATAGGACACTCGGCGGCGAGAACGTGAAGAAAATATGACTCTATATCATCTCTATATTTGGTAAATCAACCCTTCTGAGCTAAAGCACCTACATATTCCCCTAAACTTGGAACAAAGAAAATGAACGCAAGGCTGCTTTCAACTGATTCAGATCAAATCCTTCTAATAAAGCAATCGATATTACAGCTAAAGCGTGAAGAACAGCTTGTTGATCACACCAACCCAATTCAAAACGATCTAAAAACTGTTTATCTAAATATACATCAAAGGAAAGACTTCCCTCCTTATCGATTACATTTTTGGCTACTAAATCATTATTGACACCCAAACCATAAAATAGGACTGGTCCTGTGGTTAGTAGGATATGTGTATTGATATCATCTCCACATGCTACAACCCGTTTTTTTACCTGCTTAGCCACTTGTAAAAAGATCTTCTTCATCTCTTTTTTATGTTGAAACTGCTCTGTCTGCTCATCCATATTTGTAATTACAGCAAAGTCTGGTTGATATGATTTAATATAGGTCGGATCTTCACATCCTTCAAATACAAAATATACATCCTTATTCCCACCTTTTGCTATACTCTCACTTAATAAGTATGATGTAGGAGCGAAGGAATTAAATACTTTTGACAGCAGACGTGATAACATTTTCTTACTTTTTAGTCCTAAGACTGAAATACTTGTAAAGTCCTGGATCAATTCACCCATAAATTGATGATATCCGTACCATTTTAATGATTTTTTTGTCTTTGATAATAGTAGTTTTGCTCGTTCTTCATGATTTTCAAGTACGATCATATGATCATCATTTTGAACCTGCTCCATAGGTGCGATTAAGTTTAAACCTCTATCCTTTAATAACTTTTTGGTTGACACAGATACATTATAATCCCACGGTTGTACTCTATGACCCATGTCATACAAAACTTGAGCTAAAGCTGCCATATGATCATCTTCTAGCCCAAGCAAATGATATGTTTTCATCAAACTCCCTCCACTTATGTCCAATCTATTATTACTCCGAATGGATTCCATTAGCTACAACACATACACTCTCGAGTCCGAATATTTATAATAACAAGAATAACTGATCTCCCTTATGAATACAAATCGGATATCTATGTCATGGTCATTTTTTTCCTCTTGATTTCTACATGAAAATATAAAAAACAAAAATTTATAAATAAGTTCAGCAATGGTTATTTAAATCGTCTACACAAAAAAATAGCGATGAATCCGACACTCAGTGGTGAAGAATTTCTCGCTGATTCCGACTGAGACTAAAATATATCGTCCTCTCTTCTTCTTGCTCATTTTCAGACATCGTTTGATCGCAACGTCTACATGTTTTTGGCATTGCTTCACCAAGAGGCCATACATTTAATGCACGACAATGGGGACAAATTTCTGCATGCTTGCGAAAAATTGTCTCAAACGATAACAGCCTCTTTTTTAACTTTCTCTGTTTCCATCCCATCGATTTCACCTCCATTAATCGAACAAGCTCTAACTCTAGTATATTCGAATTTCTTGATATTGATCTGTTTCATTTTCTTAATACTCTAATACCAAAACAAATTCCTTCTTTTCAATAGCTTGGATTATTTCGGAAAGATTTCCAACTAAATTAAATCTTAAATAACGAAAAATCCCATTTCATTCTAATAGTTTTGGAATAACTTCTAAATTTTCTTGTATTTATTTACAAATATTTGCAGGAAAATGCATTTAAAAATCATATTATATTTATTAACCAATATTTCCCTTATTTTCTTATCAATTCGAAACAAATGATCCTATCATGAAAAGGGGGTGGTATGAAAAAATTCAATATTCCGGTTGACTCTATATAATAATCACTCCTTGCTCACTTTTATATTACGTCAAATCTCCTCTCTCATTCTTTTTTGAAATGATTAAGACCGTTGAGTATTCTCAACGGTCCCTTTTTTAGTTACGAAATTCCATATATATTCGATAAGCTCGTCGAATTTCATCCTTCATCCATTCAGGGATCTCTGATTCATGTAGCCTATCAAGTGAAATCCAGTTAAACTGCTCGTGTTCGGAACTAAGTACGAGATCACCTTCAGGTTGGTCACAAGCAAATTTAACGATAACCAAGTGTTTTTCTTCTTGAATTTCATCATAAACATAGGCTGGGGCAATCACTTTAACCTGAAGTCCAACTTCTTCAACTAACTCTCTAACTAGTCCATCCATTAGTAACTCATTAGGTTCTAAACTCCCCCCTGGGAAATCCCATCCGTGTGTGTCTTTTATACTTCTTTCTTCTTCTGATTTACGTAAAATCAGCACCTGATTTTCATGAAAGATAATTGCTTTTGCAACTACTTTATAAGGTTTATTCATAAACTTATTCACCTTCTAAAACAAAAAAAGTTGAAGAAGCAGTAGCAACCCAGCTTTTTTGTTCATCTTCTAATTTGCTTTCTAATACTAGCAAGGTTTTTCCTTTTTTGATTATCTGTGTATAAGCTGTTAACCATCCTGTTACTGCAGGTGCTAAAAATCGAACGGATAAATCAGTAGTTACTACTTTTATCTCTTCTCCCATCGCTTGAAAAATCGTTGATGCCATGGCTGTATCGATGAAGGTAGAAGTGATTCCACCATGCAAAATCTGATAGCGGTTTTTGAGTTCATCAGTAATTAGCATCTGGTGAATGTAAGCATTTTTTTCTTCATCAAAACCTCCATACTTAAAACTCAGCAATTCTTCAATATAAGCGAGTGGACTGATACGAGTTCGCTTCAAAGCTTGTATCATTTTTTCAGTCGTTTTTATTTCGTCGGGTGACAGATCTTCTAAATCTTTATAGAGTTTTTCAAGTGACATTGTTAGAGTCAGTCCTTATACGATATGCTCTTTATAAGTTTGATGAGATTGGAAAGCTTATTGCTTTAAATGTTTGAGTATGTATCAGACTTTTCATACCATAAGTCTTTCCATAGACGGTTCTTTTTTATATTAACGAAGGTAAAATTTTGATGCAACATCAAGAGACCTAAATATATATAATCAATTCATGCATGTACTCGTCTAATTTTAGCTTGTTTTTCTTAACACTAAACGTTATTTTTGAATTGAACATGGACTGAAAACTGGGAGGAGCTATTTGTATGAACCGAGCAGCGATTATCGCTAATCCAGTAGCAGGAAATAAAGATTTACTTCATCGTTTAGAATCCATCCAACAAGCATTATCTAAGCAAATAAATGAAGTTATTTTATATAAAACCAGTAGTAAAGGGAACGGAGCGCAAATCGTACAATCAATTGCTCATCAAGTTGATATGATTGTTTCAGTTGGTGGAGATGGAACCGTTCATGAATTAATTAATGCACTATGTCCTTTAGAACATAGACCTATTTTGGCTATTTTGCCTGGAGGAACTTGTAACGATTTTTCACGAACACTTTGTATATCTCAAGATCCGGACGAAGCAATTGAACAGTTACTTGCAAGAAATACAACCCATATAGACGTTGGAAAACACAACGGGAATTATTTTCTTAACTTTTGGGGTATTGGGCTTATTACACAGGTTTCTGAACGAATTGATCCTGATATCAAAAGAGATTGGGGACGCTTAGCCTATTATATCAGTGCATTTCAAACTTTTGCAGAGCCCCCCTCTTTTTTCTTAGAAGTAGAGTCAGAAAGTAATTATTTTCGTGGCAACGCCACCATGATGATTGTAGGGAATGG
The DNA here is from genome assembly GCF_003313465.1 of Thermoflavimicrobium daqui. Classification (GTDB taxonomy): domain Bacteria; phylum Bacillota; class Bacilli; order Thermoactinomycetales; family Thermoactinomycetaceae; genus Thermoflavimicrobium; species Thermoflavimicrobium daqui. The sequence goes on along the minus strand of NZ_KZ845665.1, from coordinate 114,132 downwards.
TTCTTATGTAGGTGGAATGGAAACTTATTTCCCAAGAACCTCCGTGCAAGATGGGTATCTTGATGTCTTAATCATTCGTAAAGCTTCTTTGGAAGCAATCCATGCTATCATCTCTTCACACTTACTCGATCAACGCCCGTATGGAGAAGATCTATTATACTTTCAAGCTAAATCACTACGTATTACTACGTCCCCTTCTCTTAAGATCGATTGTGATGGCGAAAAAAATACATTTACTCCTACACAATTAACCGTTTTGCCCCGCCACTTACAAGTAGTTATGGGGAATGATTTCATACATCGCTCTTCTTGTCTTTCTTTTAAAGATTTAAGTGTTTAAAAGCTACAGCGTATCCTTTCCTTTGGAAAAGGATTTCCAATGCAAAAAACTGCTGAGCCCATAGGTCAGCAGTTTTATTCATTCTTTTTTCGAAACCACCATTCGTTCCATATGATCCCCAATGCTAGAAAGAAAAAGCCAAGTGAAAATCCTGCGATGACATCTGTTACATAGTGAGCTTCCAAATAGATCCGACTAAAGCCGACTAAGATAATAATTACTCCAAGTATAAAACTAAGGCTTGCCTTCCAGTGAGGAGACCAACGTATTTTCATACAAAGATAGATCAAAAATCCGTAAAACACCATCGATCCAACCGAATGACCACTTGGAAAGCTATATCCAATGGCATCAATAAGGCGATCTTCCATTGGACGCTCACGTTGAAATAAGTGTTTAAATACGATGGTAAATAGTGAGCCTGTACCCACCATAATAATTAAAGCAGCAGCATCTTGCCATCGTTTTTGCTTATAGAGTAAAGCTAAGGCAGTAGTCAATGTCAAGATCGTAATAAACCATGAGGAACCCATCTCTGTGATTATAGTAAAAAAGGAAGTCAAACTTGGGGATTGGTAATTCTCGATCCATTGACGAAACATCTGATCAAAATAATCCAATTCATTCTCTACCATTCCCTCTGCTAATTCTGCAAATAGATTAATTGCAGCAAATGCCATGATTACTAACCCCAGTAAAGCAAGACGCGACCAATATCTAGTTAAATGTTGCAATCGAATCTATTTTCCCTCCTCTTTTAAATGTGGGGTAAGATTGGCGAATTCAACCTTCCATCCATCTGTCTCATGAAATCTTAAACGAGTAATACTTGTGTTTTCAATGATGGACTTTCCGATTCCGTACTTTCCTTGGGTGATTTCTGATAACACAGAATTAATGCATCCACCATGACTAACAACACAAATGTGCTCACCTTTATGAAGTTCTACTAACCTTTTCAATTCATTCAAAACTCTCCGACTCAATTTTTTGGTTTCTTCAATACCATATGCTCCCCCAGATATCCTTACTTGCTCCCAATCCAGATAACTTTTTTGTATATCATCGAGTGTTTTCCCAGCCCACACTCCCATATTACGTTCACGTAACTCTTTAGAAGGAATCACGGAAAGAGCATGTACCTCTGCAATCGCCTTTGCCGTGTCCAAAGCCCGTCTTAAGTCGCTAGAGTAGACCACGGAAATACTTATATCTTTCATATACTCTGCCAGTTTTTCCGCTTGTTCTTTCCCTCTCTCACTTAAAAATACATCACTATGCCCTTGGAGCCTTTTTTCTCTATTCCAAACGGTTTCGCCATGCCGAATTAAATCAATAGTCGTCAATCCTCTCCCCCCTAACCATGTATGATACTTTGTGATCACACTCTTACTGCAACTCATTTCGTAAACATTTCAAATTAGGATACTTTGATAACTTTCGATATAAAGTAGTCCTACCAATTCCTAATCGTCGAGCTGCTGCCGTTAAATTACCACCCGTCATTTGAATAGCACGAGCAATTACTTCTTCTTCTACACTCGTCAATGAAAGTTTGATAGGTGGTGGCTCTTTTATAACCAAAAAAGACAAATCTTCCATAGTAATAATAGTAGACTCACGTCCAAAATATGCATAAAAAGCAGCCTGTCGAATAACCTGCCGCATCTCTCTGATGTTCCCAGGCCATTCATAATCAGATAATGCTTTTTGAGCAAGTAAATCCAACGATAAACGAATTTGTAATTCTTTGGAGATTTGTCCCACAAAATCCTCCATTAAGTAGAGCAAATCAGTCCGTTCTCTTAACGCTGGTAAAGTAAGTTCTATCTCACGCAATCGATAATACAAATCTTTGCGGAATCGACCTTCTGCTACTTCCTTGGCTAAATCTTTGTTTGTCGCTGCAATAATCCGAACATCTACAGGGATTGATTGGTTGGAACCAATTCGCGTAATCACTTTTTCCTCTAATACTTTTAGAAGAGCAACTTGTGCCATTGGTGACATTTCACCAATTTCATCCAAAAATAAAGTTCCTCCTACTGCCGCTTCAAACTTCCCTTGATGTCCATTATGTTTGGCACCTGTAAAAGCTCCTTTTTCGTATCCGAATAATTCAGATTCAATCAATTGTGCAGGAATTGCCCCGCAATTGATTGTCAAAAATGGCCCTTTTCGTTCACTTGCTTGATGAATTTCTTTCGCAAGTAGCCCTTTTCCCGTACCAGTTTCTCCATAAATTAGTATATTGGCATTCGTCCTCGCTACTTGTAAAGCAAATCGAACAACTTTTTGTACTTGTGGACATTGAATGACCATTTCGCCCATTTTTAGTTCTTTACCTTTATAAAAAGAATTTTTTGGTTCCTGTATCAATTGATGGGAGCTTAATACTAAACGAAATAAGCGTTGTCTTCGATCTAAGACAGGCTGAATAGACCAAGAACTTGATGATGTGGAAGAGGTAAAGTTTCTCGTTACATTTAGTTGTACTGCTGATGAATGTTTAGCTGATAACAATGACATCATTTGCTCTTCCCCAATCCATCTGGAGAGCGGTTGACCTATACATTCTGATAAAGGTAGTTGTAATAGTTGGGCTGCTTCATAATTAATTCGGCGTATTACGCCATAGCTATCTACTGAAATGAGTGGGTATGAATAACTTTTTGTTATTAAATCAGATTCACATAAATGTAAAACAAGTTCTCTTTCAGTACTGTGTAACAGAAGTCGTGCTTGACAAGCTTGTCCAGTTGCAATAATCAACGGTAAAAGGTAATCATGATGTGTACGAGCTGTACCACTGATTACAAGTGTTCCAAGAAGCTCTCCAGTTGATGTATAAAGTGGAGTAGCACTGCAACCCAATAAATGATGTTCGTGGCAGTAATGCTGATTTCCCAAAACACTCATCGGCTTTTGCTCAATTAATGCGAGTCCAATCGCATTTGTTCCTTTAGTCTCTTCATGCCAATTCGTTCCTAAATCAAATACTCCTTTTTTATACTGATCCACAAAAGATGGATGACCCCAGCTTGCTATCAGATATCCATCTTCATCTGATAAAGCAATCATTGTATCCGTATCTTTCAATTGCTTAGATAGACTATCTAATACAACTTTAGATGCTTCTAATAACTCTCTCATTCTATCTTTTCTGTCTTGTAATTCGCTACGTGCGAGAAGATGATGACGCGCTTGCTGTGGATCGATTCCATACTCTTTACTACGATTCCATGACGAAGCAACAAACAGAGACTTATTCGTCATATTCATAAGCGAATTCGAATAATACTCCCTTCCGCACTATTGGTATGTTAAAACTATTCTGATTTAATTTCCCAATCCAAAAATCCCTTTGCACTATTTTGATTATAACGGATGTTATTTGTCCATTCAATAATTGTCATAAGCGCCTTCTAGAAGCATTTTTGTAATTAGTGTAGATTTGAACACCTATTTGTTTCATTTTGAAACAGAGGAACATTTTTGAAACATACTCGTTCTTTGGAATTCCTTTTTTATTTGCACTCTTATATTGGCATCATTCTTGCATATATCATCCGTGAAAGCATATCCCACTTATAACTTAAGGAGGTGTCATCCTGCTACGTAAAACATAGACGAAAATAAATTCCCATTTCATCCATGTTGGTCTATGTTTGAGATCAGTAGCAGACTAGGCAGATGAGTAAAAAGTTAACTCCTTTTAAAGCACCCAATACAGAAGGAAGTATCCTTCATCATAAGCCCAAGTATGAAAATTTTATTGGTGGACAATGGGTTCCTCCAGTTGCTGGAGAATATTTTGATGTGATTTCTCCTGTCAATGGACACGTTTTTACTAAAGTCCCACGTTCGCAAAAAGAAGATATTGAGTTAGCTCTAGACAGTGCTCATGCCGCAAAAGAAAAGTGGGGAAAGCTTTCACCAACTAGACGGAGCAAAATCCTATTAAAAATTGCTGAAAGAATTGAAGCTAATCGCCAATTACTTGCCCTGTCTGAAACTTGGGACAACGGTAAGCCGATTCGTGAATCGATTAGTGCTGATATTCCGCTTGCAGCAGATCACTTCCGTTATTTTGCTGGAGTGATTCGTGCAGAAGAAGGAAGCATTTCTGAGATCGATGCACATACACTATCGGTTCATATTAAAGAGCCGATCGGAGTTGTTGGACAAATTATTCCATGGAACTTTCCACTACTTATGGCTGCATGGAAGTTGGCTCCAGCACTGGCAGCTGGAAACTGTGTCGTTCTAAAACCGGCTGAGCAAACACCGATTACTGTCCTCTTGTTTGCAGAACTAATCGCTGATTTGCTCCCACCTGGAGTCCTTAATATAGTCAATGGCTTTGGGATTGAAGCTGGACAACCACTCGCAACCTCTCCACGTGTTGGTAAAATCGCCTTTACCGGTGAAACCACCACAGGTCGGCTTATTATGCAATATGCTTCTGAGAATATTATTCCTGTGACACTGGAACTTGGTGGGAAATCACCAAACATCTTTACTGAAAGTGTTCTAAAAGAACATGATGAATTTTTTGATAAAGCAATAGAAGGCTTCACCATGTTTGCACTTAATCAAGGAGAGGTTTGTACTTGCCCTTCTCGTGCACTAATTCAAGAGTCTATTTATGATGAGTTCATGGAAAGGGCACTTCATAGAGTACAAAAAATCAAAATAGGAGATCCACTTGATCCAACAACGATGATGGGAGCACAAGCTTCCAACGATCAGTATGAGAAAATCCTCCACTATATCTCTCTTGGCAAAGAAGAAGGGGCTAATTGTCTTACTGGAGGAAAGCCATTTAAAAATGAGAAGTATCCAGATGGGTATTACATTGAACCCACTGTATTTTTGGGCAATAATCAAATGCGTATCTTCCAAGAAGAAATTTTTGGTCCAGTCGTTTCAGTAACCACGTTTAAAGATGAAAAAGAATTACTTGAAATCGCCAATGATACTTTATATGGCTTAGGTGCAGGACTTTGGACACGTGATATGCATCAAGCATATCAATTGGCACGAAACTTAGAAGCAGGACGTGTTTGGGTCAATTGCTATCATTTATATCCAGCACATGCTTCTTTTGGTGGTTATAAAAAGTCAGGAATCGGTCGTGAAACACATAAGATGATGTTAGAGCACTATCGTCAAACGAAAAACATGCTAATTTCTTATGACAAAAATCCTACGGGCCTGTTTTAATCCCTTAAAGGGAATGATCAGAGGTGCAATTTTTAAAACGTGTATTGGTAACTGAAGAAGCCCAGAAAATAATTAAACAATTGCAAGAAAAGCATGGGGAATTGATGTTTCATCAAAGCGGTGGCTGTTGTGATGGATCTTCCCCTATGTGCTTTAAAAAAGGTCAATTTCGGATTGGTACAAGCGATGTACTTTTAGGTGTGATTGCTGATTGCCCTTTTTATATGTCTCATGACCAGTTCATGTATTGGCAACACACACAGTTGATTATTGATATAACCCCAGGACGGGGAGCGTCTTTTTCACTTGAAATTCCCTTAGGAGTTCGTTTCATCGTACGCTCACGTGTTTTTACTGACGAAGAGCGAAAGCAACTTGAACCAGTTATTTTCTTTAACCATACCCAATAAATAGTGTATTTCCCCACATGAGCCCAGCGTGTGGGGCTTTTTTGTATGGAATTAACACTATGGCTTGTCATTACGACTATTCCATAAGTTATAATAGGACTTTGAAAGAATCTTTGATGCCGTCTGGTCTAAATAAACAAAATGATTTTTATACAGATCAGCTTTTAATTCGAAATAGATGGGAACGATAAAGTAATAAAATAGTTTCTAGAAAACATAGCAAATGAGGTTGAATGGGTATGCGCCTAAGAAGAAATCCACTAGCTAAGCCATATTTACAAGAAAGTCATCTAGTCATCCAAGAGCCCGAACAACTTCGTGGAAAATGGCAAACCATTTTTCCCAAACCACAACCACTTTATGTTGAGCTAGGTACGGGAAAAGGGCAGTTTCTTGCCAAAGCTTCCACGTTACATCCAGATATTAATTGGATCGGTGTAGAACGTATTGAAGAGCCCTTGCTACATGCGGTTAGAAAAGGGGAAACAACTGAGAATACGAATATTCGCTACTTATGGCTTGATGTAAGCAAACTGACAGAAGTATTTGATTGTGGTGAAGTTCAGCGTTTATTTTTACACTTCAGTGATCCTTGGCCTAAAAAGCGTCATGCAAAACGCCGACTTACTTATCGCTCCTTTCTTCAAATTTATAAATATATTCTAGCACCTGACGGTGATCTTATATTAAAAACCGATAGTAATAGCTTGTTTGATTTTTCTTTAGAAGAGTTTAAAGAAATGGGTTGGAAAATACTTGAGCAGTCATTGGATTTACATCAAAGTCCATATCAAACAGAGAACATCACAACTGAATATGAAGAGAAGTTTTCCAGCAGAGGAATGCCTATCTATTATGTACGAGTTCAACCAGCTAAGACAAATAGCGATCTACCCTGCTATTTGTCCGACTAAGAATTGAATGCGAGTAAGTGTCTCATGTGGAAGGTAACCTTAATTAATCATTGACTTTCCTTATAAAACAGGTATAATATTGCTTTGTATGACTCAAAGCCTCCTTGGGGAATTGAGGATAGCTAAGCAAACGATAGGTGAAGGGATCACCCTCACTGGTTCCCCTATGAGCCAAATTCATAGGTATCCAGTCTTTCGTCGCTATCCGGAAGACGATGGGTAAGTAAGTGAACCAGCACCCTGTCATTTGCTAAATATGCAAATGATGAAAGGAGAAAGGAAATTATGGCACGTTATACTGGACCAACTTGGAAATTAAGCCGTCGTCTAGGTATCTCTCTTTCTGGTACTGGTAAAGAGCTAAGCAAACGCCCATACGCTCCTGGACAACACGGCCAAAGCCGCAAAAAATTAAGCGAATACGGTATTCAGCTTCAAGAAAAACAAAAGCTACGCTTTATGTATGGTTTAGGTGAAAAACAATTCCATAAACTGTTTCAGCGTTCTGGCAAAATGAAAGGGGTTCATGGTGAAAACTTCCTTAAACTACTCGAATCCCGTTTAGATAACCTTGTTTATCGTCTTGGTTTTGCTCGGACTCGTGCTCAAGCTCGCCAATTAGTTGTACATGGTCACATTACTGTAAATGGTCACAAAGTAGACCGCCCATCTTATCAAGTACAATTTGGCGATGTGATCGGTTTACGTGAAAAAAGCCGTAACCTACAAGTAGTTAAAGAGGCTGTGGAAGATCGTACTTACCTTCCTGAATACCTCAGCTTTGATGAAAACAAAATGGAAGGTACCTACAACCGTTTCCCAGAGCGTTCTGAATTGCCATCTGAAATTAACGAAACCCTTATCGTAGAGTTCTACTCTCGTTAATAAACAGAACCATCAGCTGTTGGTATATAACCAACAGCTTTTTTATTAGAAAGGCATCCTTCTTCATCACTCACTCATCGCTTCTCACTTTCCTAGCCTTGATGCTTCCTGAATGCTGCTTTAGAACTTTACTTTTGAAACGCTTTTGTCCCTTTTTAGGAAAAGAAAAACCTAGATTTTTGATCGAATAATGCAATATGCTCTTAGAGACGAAATTGGTTTATTGATTGGAAAAAATAATCATAAATGACTTGTTTTAGGATAAATTCTGAGATAATATAACCCTAGAATGTGAGGTGATAACTCAAATGGCCGAAGTTAATAACAGAATATTTAAACGAATGAGGAAGGCTTTTATTGTAGGATTGTTAACATTTCTATTTATCTGTTTTGCTTTCGTAGGGATTGGATTTGGAATGATTACGGCGATGGCAAAAGATGAAAATCTCCTTTCCAAAAGTGATTTTGATAAAAATCTGAAAGGTTTATTCCAAACAAGTTATGCCTACTTTGCCAATAAAGATGCTTCAGGAAAGCCAGTAAAAATCGGAGAGTTGCGCTATGATAATAACAATCGAAAATTGATTAAATCACTTAAAGAAGTAAGTCCCTATCTTATTCATGCCTTTATATCGATTGAAGATCGAGATTTTTATGAGCATCATGGCATTGTACTACGTTCCATTCTTCGTGCAGCATACCAACAGATAACAAGCAGTGAAGTAACTACTGGTGGTAGTACCATTACACAACAATTGGTCAAAAATATCATTCTCAATGATCGTTCCAAAGTTTTCTCTCGAAAAGCAAAAGAAATCATTCTTGCCTTACGTATGGAACAACTTTACTCCAAAGAAGAAATCTTAATCTATTATTTAAATAGTGTATTTTTTGGGAAAGGTGCACATGGTCGGAAAATGCATGGAATCGAAGCTGCCGCTCATGGCTTATTTAACACAGATGCTAAGCATTTAAACTTGGCACAAGCAGCGTATATGGCTGGAATGGTACAACGTCCAAACGCATTAAACCCACTTGACGAAGATCACAGAAATTTTGAGCGTGGATTAAAACGGATGAAGTTAATTTTACAAAAGATGCTGGAATATGGGAAAATAAACCAAAAAGAATATAACTCTGCCTTAAAATATGATCTCAAAAAATCGCTAGCGAAGTCAGAAAACTTCAATGATGGGTACGAACGTTACCCATTCATCATGTTTGCGATTGAAGATCAAGCAGCAGAAACCTTAATGGAAATGGATCATCTAAATATTAAAGAACTAAAAAAGAACGGTAAATACAGATCTACTTTGGAAGAATATAAGAAAAAAGCGGTAACTGGAGGCTATCATTTCTATACAACTATTGATGAGCAACTTTATAACGCAATCAATCAAAAAGCTACACAAAATCTAACTTTTAATCCTCGGAAATATAAAGAAAAAAATACGAAAGAACAATTAGGTGCTACTTTAATTGATAACCATACAGGAGCAGTTCTAGGATTTGTATCTGGAAGCGAGAAATTTGATATCAATCAACAGGATCATGCTCTTAATGTTCCCAGACAGCCTGGTTCTACCATTAAGCCATTATTAGTCTTTGCACCTGCCATCGAAGAGAAATTAATCTCTCCCAACTCCAAGATTATTGATGAAAAAATAAGAAAACGAGATGGTTCTGGTTACTATAAAAATGCAAATGGTTTATATAAAGGACCTGTTACGGTGATAGAATCTTTAAAATGGTCCTATAATATTCCTGCAATTAAAACTTTTAACGCCCTTGGTCATCAAAAAGGATTCCGTTATCTGCAAAAATTAGGGCTACCTCCTCACCCTTTTGACGGAGAATCTGCTGCTATTGGTGGCGTTACACAAGGATATACGGTTGAAAAAATGTCTGCAGCATTCGCAACTTTTGCAAATCAAGGTAAGTATAATGATCCCTATCTTATTGCTAAAGTCGCCAATGCGGACGGGAAAATAATCTGGAAACACCAGTCTCAACCACGTCGCGTTTTTTCACCTCAGACAGCATATCAAACAACTACCATCCTCAAACATGTATTAAATGGAACAGCTACTTATATCCGTAATCATCTCCCTGCTGGTTATGAGCTAGCTGGTAAGACTGGAACAACCAATGATGATAGAGATATCTGGTTTATTGGCTATACACCTGACATTACCTTAGGAGTTTGGGGTGGGTATGATTATAACTTTAGCATGTCTCATAATGAAAGCTTTGTAAAAAGAGCTTGGCTAAATATATTTCGAGCAGCTGTCAATGCAAGTCCTCATCGAATACCTAAAGGGACTCACTTTAAAAACCCTGGACATTTAGGTTCTGAACTCTGCGGCTTTGAATGTAGCAAAGTAGCTGAATATTACCGCATCCAAGAAGAGGAAAAACGGAAAAAAGAGGAAGAAGAGAGACGGAAAAGGATACCTCCGGAAATTCCAAGTATCCCTCCGATAATCGATCCATTACCAACTGATCCATCCGAACCACCATCGACCCAACCTTTGGATCCTTCACCAACACCAACTCCGTCACCTACTCCACCCCCTCGACCTACCTTACCTCCCCCACTTGAGAATTATTTTCGCTTTTTCTCACTCTAGCTAATCCTTTTTTAGCTAGAGTTTTTTTATATTAATTTCATATGATTGTCACAAGAAAATACTAATAGGTTTGTTTTACTACTATGTTATAATCTCTTTAGTATATAGGGGGTTGGAGACATGATGAAAGACAATAAGTATCAATCTCATGTTCAAAATAAATGGAAAAAAAATGCACTTCGCGGTCTTACTATTGCCTCCATAACAGGCTTAACTTGCATAGTTGGTGCCACAGGTGTGGGGATAGGTCTCGTCTCTGCGATCGCGAAAGATGAAAACATACGTACCAAAGTTGAGTTTGATCGACTTCTAAGCAAATCCAACGGGAATAGTTATGCTTATTTCGCTAAGTCTGGTGATCAAGAAGAACTGATCGGCACCATGACAGATGGAAATAACCAGCAGTCGATTAAACACTTAAAAGATGTCAGCACCTTCTTGGTCAATGCATTTGTAGCGATCGAGGATCATGACTTTTATAAGCATAACGGTATCTCCTATAGTGGTACTGCTCGGGCGTTTTGGCAACAGCTTATAGGAGCAGAAGTAACGACAGGTGGAAGTACAATCACACAGCAATTGGTCAAAAATGAGATTCTTGAGGACTCAGACCGAACCAAAGAACGGAAAATCCGTGAATGGATCAATGCTATCCGATTAGAGAAATACTATAATAAAGAAGATATTTTAGTTAAATACATGAATAGTGTTGAGTTTGGTACTGGTGCCAATGGCCGGAACATGATCGGTGTTGCTGCTGCTGCACGTTTCCTTTTTAATAAAGATGTTAAAAATTTGGAGTTGCCCCAAGCTGCTTATATTGCTGGGATGGTAAAAGGACAAAACAACTATAATCCTTTTTCTTCCAAAGGAACTCCTGAAGAAAATATCAAGCGTGGAACAGATCGGATGCAGCTAGTCTTAAAAAATATGTTGGAACTCGGCTTTATTAACGAGAGCCAATATAATCAAGCGATTCAGTTTGACATCAAAAACTCCTTTGCTAAGAAAAGTGACTTTAAAAAAGATAATGCTTATAGTCGTTATCCGATGATCACCGCAGCAGTTGAGGAAGAAGCAATCTCCATTTTAAAGAAGCTTTATAAAGATGATCCTAATTTTAAAGATCTACCTAAAAATAAATATCGTAATCTCGTACGTATGGGTGGATTTAAAATTTACACAACCCTCGACAAAAATCTCTATGAAGAGATGAGTAAGACAGCACAAAATATGGACTTTAACACAAACTATTACAAAGGTAAGTCTTTTCGCGAGCGAGTTGGTGCTACCCTGATTGATAATAAGACAGGAGCCATTCTCTCTTTTGTAAGCAGTAACCAGACAGAAAAAGAAGAGAGCGACCAGGAAGTTCATGATACAAACAACTATGCTCTTGACTTTACCAATCAACCGGGTTCTACCATGAAACCACTAGCTGCTTATGGACCAGCAATGAATGAAGGGTTGATCTCTCCTACATCCATTATCGTTGATGAGCCTCTAAAAAAACCGGGTACGAATATTCCATATAAAAATGCTGATCATGAAACATATGGATCATTAACGATTACCGAAGCTTTAAAGCGCTCACTTAACCCACCTGCTATTAAATTAATTCGTAAAGTAGGTATCGAAAAATCATTTAACTACTTAAATCAAATGGGTATGTTCCCTACCAAAAACGATGGTGAAACCATGGCTCTAGGTGGAGCTGATGAAGGTTTTACCACAGCAGAAATGACTGCAGGCTATGCGATGATTGCTAATAATGGTCAGTTTAATAAGCCCCACTTAATCGATCGCATTGTTGATGCAGATGGAAAAGAGATCTACAACTTTAAACAAATGCATCCTGCCAAAAGTGTTTTCAAACCAGAAGTAGCTTATGCACTTACCGGGATGTTACGCCAAGTCGTGACAGGCGGAACAGCAACCATGATTAATGGCTACACAGGAGGATATCAAGTTGCTGGTAAAACAGGAACAAGTACTGGGAATCACGATTCGTGGTTTATTGGATACACACCAGAAATCTCGCTAGGTGTATGGGATGGTTATCAAGTGAACATCTCTACGAGTGAAAGCTCTTCAAAAATAGCTTGGGGTAGATTATTCCAAGCAATTATAAGAGCTAAGCCTGATTTGATAAAACCAGGTAGCCAATTCCAAGATCCAGGTGGTTCCGTTCCTTATCAATGCTTTGAATGTAATCGTGGCGTTCCAAACTATCTCGAGATCAAGAAAAAGAAAGAGAGAGAAGAAAAACCAAATAAGAAAAAAGAACAAAACAAAAAACCAAACAAAAAGCGTCAGGAGAACGATAGTAATAATAATCCAGACCGTAATCCAGACAGGAACCCAAATCCAGGCAATAATCCAAACCCTGGTAACAATCCACCCCCTGGTAGCAACCCACCTCCTGGTAGCAACCCACCCCCTGATAACAATCCAGATCCTGATGGTAACTAGTACCCCTTCAAGTAGCAACAGCATGAGGATCTATTTATAATTATTATCGCCCTTCCATTGAAATCCATTCTGATTTATAAGACTCTAGCGTAACTTAGCTAGAGTTTTTTTTTGCACTAGATCTTTCCAAGTAAATGTCAAATCCTACTAACCATGAACTATGATATAATTTTGAGTGATAAGGGGGTTATCTGGAGTGGCAAAAGAGAAAAATAAAAAGCCGAATTTAGTTAGAAAGACATTTCGTTGGTTTTTTCGAACTATATTTGTTTTGATTGTACTAATTTTAGTTACTGCTGTTGGTGCTATTGGTGTTGGGGTAGGTTATATTTCCGCCTATGCCAAAGATGAAAAATTGCGAACCCGAGCAGATTATGATAAATATCTTACCAATTGGTCTGAAACAAGTTATGCCTACTTCCGTCCTACTGAAGAGAATTCACCAGAGCTTATTGGTCGCTTTCATAATGCACAAGATCGGCAGTTAATCCGTAGTTTAAGTGAAGTAAGTCCTTATTTGCTCAATGCTTTTATCGCAACAGAAGACCGGGAATTTTACAAGCATCTCGGTATTTCCCCCCGTTCATTAGGTCGTGTCTTTTATGAGCAACTTCAAAATCTGTTAGGACATGATATACAAACTACTGGCGGCAGTACCATTACACAACAGCTCGTCCGTTCGGAAATTTTAGGAGAACGAATTAAGACAGGGGAACGAAAAATTCGCGAAATGTTAAATGCGGTTCGACTAGAGAAATATTATGGTAAAAATGAGATTTTAATCAAATATTTAAACAGTACTTATTATGGACAAGGAGCAAACCGGAAACATTTATACGGAGTTGCTGCTGCAGCACGTGGAATTTTTAATAAAGAGGTCAAAGACCTTGAATTGGCTCAAGCTGCATATATTGCTGGAATGGTGCAACGTCCCATCGCCTATTCTCCTTTCCCTAGCAAAAAAGAAAAACAAGATGAAAACCTAAAGAATGGTACAGAACGAATGAAAATAGTCTTACATAATATGCTAAAAACGAGGAAAATCACGAAGCAGCAATATGACCAAGCCATTCATTTTGATATTAAAGCTTCTCTTGCAAAGCCTGAGGACTTCAAAAATGAAGACGCGCTTAACACCTATCCTTTCCTTATTACAACGGTAGAAGATGAAGCAACAGATATCTTACAAGAACTTTATAAAAATGACCCTGATTTTAAAGACAAAAATCGAAGCTATTTCCGTCGCAAAGTTAAATCAGGAGGATATAAGATTTATACAACCGTCGATAAAAAATTGTATGAAGAGCTTAATAAAGCAGCTGATTCCATGCAATATCCATACGCTTGGTATAAAGAAAAGAAAATGCATGAACAAATCGGTGCGTCCATGGTTGATAATAAAACAGGAGATATACTCGCATTTGTATCAGGTGTAAATATGAATGAAGAAAATGAAGAACATGCTTTTATGGCTAGAAACCAAACAGGTTCATCTATGAAACCCTTATTAGCATATGGTCCTGCTATGAATGAAGGCATACTCTCCCCTGATTCTGTGATCATTGATGAACCACTCAAAAAGGAATGGTCCTCTGAATATTACCAGAATGCAGATACAAAGTTTCATGGACGCGTTTCGGCAACCAAAGCCCTTCAATGGTCTTATAATTTGCCAGCTGTTAAAATCTTCCGTGAGCTAGGTAAAGAAAAGGCATTCAAATATTTACCATTAATGGGCATGCAACCCCACAAAAATGATGGTGAATCTTTAGTTTTAGGTGGTGCAACCGTTGGCTTTACTGTGACTGAAATGACTGGTGCTTATGCAATGATCGCCAACCATGGTCAGTTTAACAAACCACATCTTATTAACCGTATCGAAGATTCTACTGGTAAAGTAGTTTTTGATTTTCATCAAAGCAACAAGCCCCATCAAGTCTTTAAACCTGAAGTTACTTATGCACTTACACAGATGCTGCGTACTGTTGTAACTTCAGGAACTGCTTCTGGACAAATCGGTAGTGCAACCAGTGGTTATCAAGTTGCAGGCAAAACAGGTACTTCTAATGATAACTACGACTTATGGTTTGTTGGCTATACCCCAGAAATTTCTTTAGGTGTATGGACAGGATATGAATATAACTTACCTGGAGATACTAGTTTAGCCAATAGAGCATGGGCAAGATTATTTAAAGCAGCTGCCAATGCTGATCCGAAACGAATTCCACGTGGTACAAGCTTTACCAATCCAGGGGGTTCCGTTCCTTATAAATGCTTTGAATGTCATCGGAGCGCTCCAACACCCGATGATAAAAAAAAGCAAACTGAATAATGCTATTTAGAAGTATCAATTAATCAAAATATGCTCTTCATCATAAACATTTTATGTCAATCGATTCCACTTAATCAGAATATCTTTTAAGAATAAGTCCCTAGTGATTGTCTTAGGATCACTAGGGACCATTCTTTTAATCTTCCATCGTAGACAAATCACCCGTTGGCAGACCTAACTCCCAAGCTTTAAGAACTCGACGCATAATTTTACCACTTCTTGTTTTAGGTAGTTTATCTTTAAATTCAATTTCACGCGGAGCCGCATGGGCAGCTAATCCATGTCTGACAAATAGACGAATCTCTTCTTTTAGCTCATCGGAAGGCTTATATCCATCTCTTAAAGCAATAAAAGCCTTGATAATTTGCCCGCGAACTGGATCTGGTTTTCCAATAACACCTGCTTCAGCAACTGCAGGATGTTCCACTAACTTACTTTCTACTTCAAACGGCCCTACTCTCTCTCCAGATGTATTGATTAC
Source organism: Thermoflavimicrobium daqui (assembly GCF_003313465.1). Lineage (GTDB taxonomy): Bacteria > Bacillota > Bacilli > Thermoactinomycetales > Thermoactinomycetaceae > Thermoflavimicrobium > Thermoflavimicrobium daqui. Next base: position 98,442 of record NZ_KZ845665.1, on the reverse strand, counting down.
ATCATCAATCCGCCCTTGGAACCAGAAATACCCATCTTCATCACGATAGGCGGTATCACCTGAGATATACCAACCTGTAAATGAAAAATACTCTCGATACTTTTCTGGGTTTTTCCATATGGATCGCATCATCGATGGCCACGGTGTTTTAATTGCCAAGTTGCCCATTTGATAAGGTGGTAACTCATTTCCTTCGTCATCAAGAATCGCTGCTTGGATTCCTGGAAATGGTTTACCCATAGAGCCTGGTTTGATTTCCATCTGCGGATAGTTAGCAATCAAAATTCCACCCGTTTCGGTCATCCACCAATTATCATGAATTCGCTTTTGATAAACTTTTAGACCCCAACGAACTACTTCTGGATTAAGTGGCTCTCCAACACTTAAGATATGTCGTACCGAGGATAAATCATACTTACTTACTAGTTCGTCTCCCGCAGCCATGAGCATACGAAATGAAGTAGGAGCACTATACCAAACTGTTACCTTATTCTTCGAAATTGTTTGATACCAATCATCTGGAGAAAATCTTCCTCCACGCACTACATTGGTTACTCCATTTAACCATGGAGCAAAAATTCCATAAGAAGTACCAGTCACCCATCCTGGATCTGCTGTACACCAATAAGTATCCCCTTCTTGTAAATCCAACACCCACTTGCCTGTTTGATAATGTTGAATCATTGCATTGTGTACATGAATAACTCCTTTTGGTTTCCCTGTAGAACCAGAAGTATAATGGATTAACATTGGATCTTCTCGATCCATCCACTCAATGTCCAAAGTAGTCGGAGATTTATCCATTTCTTCTTGAAAATTATAATAACCCTCTCGTTCTTCATCCGGACCATCTACTAAAATAATATGCTTTAAGTGAGGAAGCTGATCTGTTTGTACTCTTTTTAGAAGTTCTTTATTTGTAACTAGCGCTATTGCTTCACTATTATCTAAACGATCACGAACGGCATCTTCCATAAATGCTTCAAATAAAGGACCGGCAATTGCGCCTATTTTAACTATTCCGAGAAAACTAAAATAAAATTCTGGAGTACGTGGCAAGAAAATAAATACTCTATCTCCCTTGGTTATCCCGATCCTTCTGAGAACGCTTCCAAATTGATTCGATTTTTCCATCATTTGGCGATATGTATACCGCTCTTCACGATTTGCATCGCTATATAATAATGCAAGTTGATCTCCTTTTCCCTCATGAACATGGCGATCAATTGCTTCATAAGCTTCATTCACTTTACCAGTTTTGGACCAAGTAAAGACTGACTCTACTTCTTTCCAATCAAAGTTAGCGGCCATTTCTTCATAGTTAGATAAATTATTTTGTTTCGTTTGAACAGGGATACGCATATGATGTTCCATACTAATCACGCTCCTTCTCCTATTTCGTTCCTTTTTACTATTATATCATACCTTACTTATTTGACAATTTATTATACATCAAACTAGCACTTTAGCCCTGAAGCTCTTTTACTTATTTTACCATTTTAGAATATAAAAAGCCGATATCCTTAATCAGATATCGGCTCCAAACCCATTTTTAATGTTTCGGTTTAAATGTTTTACAATCGGTTTCCTCAGATTCCTTGGCTTTTCTAGCTAAGCTAGTTACGACGACATAAATTTCGTCTGCTTTACAAAGGTTTCCATCTCCCCAATACGTACAGCTATTTACTTCACAGAGTACATCTTTCGGCATAAGAAAATCCCTCCTTACGCTTAATTTGTTTCATAAGGAAGGAATATATACCTATACCATATAAGGTAAACTTTTCTATCTCGGAGTTATAGATTCGCAAGCATAAAACGAACCATTTCACAGGAGCGGGCTGCTGCCAGCTTTTCAAACTCATAAAAATTTACATGGGCGGAGTGATCAGCGCGATCTGACATCGAGCGAATCACCACATAAGGTATCCCTGTCAAAAAAGCAACATGTGCCACAGCTGCACCTTCCATCTCTACACAAACACCACTTAACTCTTCGTATAAAGATTTGACAATATCTACATTGGATATAAATTGATCTCCTGAGAGCACCTTACCCGTTAGTACTTTAACACCTTCAATTTGTTTTCCAGCTTTAACAGCTAGCTGAATTAATTTCTGCTCTGCTGGAAAAATTGAAGTATCCTGAAACGGAATCGTCCCTTTCGGAAAGCCAACAGGGCTTGCGTCCATATCATGATACTGACATTCACTAGAAATAACTATGTCACCAATCTCTAAATCAGGATGTAATGCTCCTGCTACACCCGTAAAAATAATCAATTCAACATGAAAACGTTCTACCAAAATCTGTGTACAAATAGCTGCATTTACTTTTCCAACTCCTGTTTTACAAACAACGACTGGAGTATTCCAAAGATTACCGTGATGAAAGGTAAAACCATATACGGATTCAGTCCGTGTTCCTTTCATTTCACTTAAGTAATAAGCAATTTCCGAATCCATAGCTCCAATTAAAGCAATTTTCCCCACTCTTTGCTTCACCCTTATCTTTTCAATGTATCCTACAGTTCCCTTATCCGTGTTGAATCACGTAATTCTAAATCAAACTGCAATATTACTTGAGAGGTCTCAATGTCTTCTTCGTTCATATATTTAGTTAGAAGTCGCATAGCAACAGCTCCAATATCATACAGCGGAACACTGATTGTACTAAGAAGTGGGCGAACCTGTGCAGCTAAGGGAATATTATTACAACCCATTATCGAAATATCTTTAGGTACTGAAAGTCCTTGATCTAAAGCAGCGTGAATGGCACCTACAGCCATTTCATCTGTTGCTACAAATACAGAAGTAATATTTTTATTTTTGATAAGCAGATTTTTCATGGCCTCATAGCCTGATAAATATCGACCATTCCCTATTTCTACCAAGTTTTCATCAAAAGCATATCTGTTTTCATCCAAGGATTTCATATAACCTTGATAACGTGGATACCCTGTTACCGAATCTGTTAAAGGAACTCCAATATAAGCGATTTGCTTATTTCCTTCTTCAATTAATATGGAGGTAGCCGCCTTTGCCGCTTCAATCTGATTAATCGTGACATAAGGCAATTCATTTTTATCATCTTTTGTAGCTGCTAATACAACCGGAACAGGTGTCGCTGAAAAAATAGCCCGATGGTCTTCTGTAATTGCACCACCTAAAAACAGCAGACCATCTACTTGCTTTTCTAAGAGTGTTTCAATTAGCTGAATCTCTTTCATTTGTTTTAAATCAGAGTTACAAAGAATGATATTGTAATGATACATTGTTGCAATATCCTCAATACCACGGGTTAGCTCTGCATAAAACGGGTTAGAGATATCAGGGATTACAACTCCTACTGTGGTCGTTTTTTTACTAGCCAAACCTCTAGCCACTGCGTTTGGACGATAACCTAGTTGTTGAATAACATCCAACACTTTTTTTCGTGTAGCTGGCTTTACATTCGGATTTCCATTGACAACACGTGATACGGTTGCCATAGAAACACCAGCTTCACGAGCTACATCGTAGATTGTTATATTTCCTTTTTTGTTCCCCATCTTTCATGATCACATCCAACTTGATTTATCCATTAACCATAATTTTAGCATATGGCTAAATAGATATGTGTATAATTCTATTTCGAAGTTGTTGCATTATCAGCCACTCATTACTTTTGGATCTAGCAATCCCTTTTTACTTTCCTATTTGACGAACCCGTTGAAGAATATAAGGTAACGGATCCCCTAATCCTACTCGATATTCAACTGATGACGAACGGTTAATATAGATAGCTGGATTTTTCCGTTCAAACTTCCGATACAGTTTATTCGTTTCAACTAGTTGGGGAACCAAAGGTGGTAGCTCTGGTTTTCTGGCTCTTTCTTTGTCAATTAAGTTTTGCGCATATTCTTTGGAGGTAAAAATATCGATTACTGGATATTTATTTTCTTGTGCTAAAATCACAAGACCTTTTTGATTCGTAGTAATAACCCAAATCTTACGCAACTCAGCAAGTACATTACATACTGCCCAGCTATTAACACCTGCCCCTGTTGAAATTTGCTGCTTTAAACGCTGTAAATTTTCTTTGATATCTGGATCTACACCAGGATTTTCATCCTGTGTCGGCTCTTTTGGTTCTGGGTTCTTGTATTCTTTAGGAGCTTGGTTCACTGGTGCGGGGTCTACTGTATTAATTGGTAAAGGCTTCTGTATCAATGGGTTTGACAAAGGAATGATCGTATCTTTTTCCGTAGAAAAATCATCAATGGGCCAATCAGCGATATCCATCGTAATTTGTGGCTTTGGTACCAGATAAATATCCGTTCCAGGTTGTCTAAAGCTTCTTAAGCTATTTGGATTGGACTGTGGTTGTACTGGATTCGCCTGATTTTGATTACTCTTAGTATTGTTTTGTGGAGAATTATCATTTAAAGCTTCTGGCGAAGTAGATAGATCTTCATTTTTAACATCTAACTTATCTGGATTAATGGGTTGTGAAACTTGTGGTAAGGAAACAGGATTTGTTTTTTCAAGTGTTGATTCCTCGGATTTAGGTTTTTGAATAACCGGATCAGCCTTTTCTACTTTAGGTTCATGGGTCTTATAATCGGGTATAGGGTTCACAAAAGGATGAACAACAGGTTGAAATTCTTGATAGCCTGTCATTGGTCCCTGAACAATCCGTTCCATATCCTGCGGTGTGAGTGAAATCGCTTCAGGTAGTCCATAGTGTAAGATAGGAGGTGTGTTAATTTGGTAATTTCGACACCATTCAAACACTGCTTGCCAAGAGTGATGCATAATGTTAGCACTATTTATCCCTGATTGGTTACTCATATACCTTGCATCTTCATCACTTGCATAAATGGCAACAGACCAACCCCCTTGTTGTGTATCCACACAAAGCAAATTTTGACCTTGGGTTGGGATCCACGGGCCGGGGATCTGTGTTAGCTTCACTAAGAAGAATTCTTTAAGTAGATCTTTTAAATACTGCTTCATTAAAAAATAGCGTGATGGTAATCCAGGATTAATAACCATACCATCAACATCTAAACGTATCATTTTAATTAAAAAAGATAGTGTAGATTCTTCAATCATTTTGACAAACTGTGGCTGCTCGACTTGTACTTGCCTTGCAGATTCTACATCAGTAAATGCCACAGCAAGTTTACTGTTCTTACGATTTCCTTTAGCGAAAAAAGGAGTTTCCTTATTCACATTTTGATAAAGTACAATGATGCGATTTACTTGATGAGTCATAAACTGATAAATTTGTTCAGGTGGTATATTATTCGAACTGGCATATTCAAACCATTCACGTATATTCAATGATTTTTCCTGCTACTAAAAACATAGACGAATGTCCATATCAAGAGTGTTCCTGCTTCAATGAGACCTGCCTCGCCACTAGCTCACTACGACAGTTTGATGTGACACTCCATAGGCGTCAATTCCCTACAGCCATCGGTACCTATATGCAGGTTAGTTAGGTTAACACTACATGTCTTTGCGCTTGCTTCAGACTGATCACGGCAAGGAGGTTTTTGATCCTTAGGACATTCTTTTCTATGTTCCTTCCGCTTTTCATAGCAGGGTTTTCACCTCTCTTTTCTCTCCATTCATATTTTCTAGACAGTGCATGCTGTACACATTTTAACCGTTTTTCTGTCTTTTTGATGGCGGAAGATTTATTGATATTCTTAATTATTTGTCCATTATTTAAAATAGCAAAGTCCTTGATTCCTACATCAAGACCCATTCCCTCTGTGAAGGGACTCTCATCTTTTTCCTACTTTCACAGAATTATGAAGTGGTACTTTGATTCGATGACGCTCAACCAGCAAATCTCCTAGTTTTTAGGAAAATACACTTTCATAACTTGCTTCTTTTTCTTCTGGAAACGTGGCTTTTTGGAAAAGGGAAAGCCACTTATCAACTTTCGATTTGGTTCGTAAAGAGCAAAATTGGTTATAAGATATTGGTTAAAGAAAACGACACATCCCAATCGCTTGAACAATTTGGTTTCTTTGTTCAGGGATAGGTTTTATTTCTACTTTGTATGCTCTCACGATTGCTCTCCCTGTCTAATACCTAACAATACCATTGGTACCATATGGAAACAATATACATTTTTTACTACAAAGAGGGAGGCAAGATGATTGAGCAAATATATGTGATTTCCTTAAGGGTGTTTTTCTACATGTTATTACCTATTCTATATTTTTAGTGACTCTTTGTTCCCTCCTTGCTCTTTAACAAGAAGCCTACAGAATCTATCATATCAAATTTTACTCAAAAAATAAGGAGATGTAAGGGAGGTTTTATATTTTCATTATATATTCCATTAAATACACGACATAAATACTATAAATTCAAAACAGACAAAGCCATCATAGTTATTAGGATGGCTTTGTCTGTTTTACCAATTTCCAACTTCTCCTCTTTAAAGAAGAAAAGTCAAAGAATATAAATAAATCTTATTTTACATTTTGAGTTTCACGGTACAATCCAGAAGAGCGTAGATCTTTCATAAACTGATCAAATGAAGGAATATCAATCTGTTGTCTAGCATCCGATAAGGCTACAGATGGATTGGGATGAACTTCTAACATAACCCCATCTGCTCCAGCCGCTAGAGCTGCTTTGGCACAAGGTAATAAGATATCTCTTCGCCCTGTAGAATGGGTCACATCGACAAAGACGGGAAGGTGCGATTCATTTTTCAAAATAGGAACAGCAGAAATATCTAATGTGTTTCTTGTCCATTTTTCGTAAGTACGGATTCCACGCTCACAAAGCATCACTTTGGAATTTCCACGAGAGACAATATATTCAGCAGCAAATAAGAATTCTTCTATGGTAGCTGACAATCCTCGTTTTAAAAGTACAGGAGTATCTACAGAACCAGCAGCCTTTAGCAACTCGAAATTTTGCATATTACGAGCACCAATTTGAATAACATCTACATACTGTGTAGCCATTTCGATATCACTTGGATTTACTACTTCACTAATCACTTTTAAGTCTAATTGATCTGCTACTTTTCTTAATATTTCCAGTCCACCTTCACCTAATCCTTGGAAGTCATAAGGAGAAGTCCGCGGTTTAAAAGCTCCGCCACGAAGTAATTTTATCCCTTGTTCTTTTAGAGCTTTAGCCACTTCGAAAACTTGCTCATACGACTCTACAGAGCAAGGACCTGCAATTAGAGAAGAAGAGCCATCGCCAATCACAGCTTCACCCAATTGAATCACCGTATTTTCGGATTGCCGTTTTCTACTTACCAATAGTTCTTTTTTATGCTCAACCTCTTGTAATTGCAAAGAAGCTTTAAAAATCTGTTTAAATAAATAACGGATTGTTTGATCATCAAAAGGCCCTTGATTTCGACTGATCAAACGATCTAGCATCTCTTTTTCACGTTCTGGATCAAATTTTTTTACACCGCTTTTTTGCTTTAACTCTCCAAGTTCTTGAACTAAGGCAGCTCTTTTATTCAATAATTCTAATAATTGGCCATTGATCTCGTCTAACTGCTCTCGCAACTCATTCAGCAAATGTTCACTCATCTTCACTACCTCTTCTCTAATGAAAAAGTTTTGGTTATTATATCTAAAATATTCTTTTCTGTCACTACCTCGTTTCATCCCATTTCTCGTTAATCGGTTGGATTTCTGGGTCTTTACCTCCCTTAATCATAAATGAAGCAGGAAATTTAACATCTTCTTGCCGAATCTCCTCCTTATCAATGGGAATTCCCATAAAAAGAAGCATAGATTCTAAAGTTTGGATATCAGGTACCTTCACTAACATTCTTGGTTGTTGTTGCCAGCGTTGGTGATAATTCAAATAGTTTGAAGTCATATTAGAGTGGCACGGTATTACAAGTGTTCTTTGGATATATTTTGGATGGCTCCTACAGTTTGACACAAGATTAAAAACCAATGTCTTATTAAGATTTTTTGGTTTCTTTTCGTAGACGTATTGGGAGCGTTCCTCATTTTCGATTCGTACTTTCCACGCTGGGTAACCGGAACGTAGTGAAACAGATACACATAATACAAAGGTAAAACAAATCACAACCCATTTGACAGGAAACAAAGTACGTCGAACTTGTGTCCTTTCTTGTATCCCTATGGTATCTAGGTCATTAATCAGATTGGACATTTCATAAAAGTCTCTACGACATCTTGAACATTGTGCCAAGTGTTCTTTTAGCCTTAAGCAGTTATCTTTATCCAGCTCCTGGTCAAAGTATAACTGAATGAGGTGCTCCATCTCTTTACACAACGACATCATTCAGTCATCTACCTTTCACTAGAATTTATGAGACATACGCTCTTTAAGCAGCTTACGAGCTCGAAATAACTGAGTTTTAACTGTTCCTTCTGGTATACTTAGCTCTTCGCTTATTTCTGCATAAGATAAACCATGAAAATGACGTAGTATAATGACACGCCGATAAATCTCAGGAAGCTTGTCGATTTCTTTTTTTACTTTTTCAAGTAAGATTTTTTGTTCAACTTGCTCTTCCACCGAAGAAGTATGTGTAGTTGGAGATGGGTCTGACTGAATTAACGCATCATCCAATGTCACCATATTTAAGCTCTTTTTTCTTTTTTGATCACGAAAACGATTCGTCATCATCGTACGGAGCCACGCTTTAAGAGATTTTTCATAAACATATTTATCTGATTTACGGTGGGCTTGCCAGAGTGTTTCTTGTGTAAGATCCTTGGCATCCTCAGTATTACCGGTCAGTCGTAAAGCTAAATGGAAAAGATATCGTTGATGTTGTTGTAAACGTTCCAAAAATTCGTCACCAACGCTTTTCCATAAAAATTTCCCCGTATCTTTGAATACCATAGTAAATCGCTACTGAAAACAACTGTTTTCATAGGGGTAATAACTACGAGCTAAACTAAGTTCACATTCATTTTAACAGCCGTCTTCTTCCTTGTTCATCGTGCCCAGTTTTGCGAAATCGCTACTCCTGTCTGGTAAAGCACTCCGAAGGCGTAAATTCCGACAACACTGCCGTACATCACAGCTATAAGCTTATAGCTGACTTATGTAGCATCCTCTCTTTCCTTTATATATATTTCTTCAGCTCTACCATTTAAGCTGAAATTATCTTTCAGTTATTCATTTACCATGTTGGTCCTTTTCTATCATCTCATTATACGTTGACAATAAAGCTGATTTGGTAATATCGAAATGAGTTGCATGAAATATTACTTTCTGATTTTGAATGATAAAAATTTGGGGAGATGCATGCTGAATCCCAAAGTAACTAGCAATTTCATTGGAAACAGGACGGTCTTCAATAACATGAACTACACGAATCTCCATCGAATTTTGTTCTATTTCGTTGCTAAACTCTTCTACCTCAGCATATGCCTGTGCACTAATGGGACAAGCTGTACTATGCTTCAGAATCAGAACGGGCTTCTCCTTAGAAATGGGAAGGATTTCTTGAAATGATTCTACACTAGTCATTAATATAAATTGGCTCATCCTTGTCTTCTCCTTTAATCACTTAAACATATCCCTTATTACTGTCTATTCTCTCTCCAATTAGATGATGTAAGTATTTTCAGACTGTTTATTACACCATACTCTTTATTATTTTATCATGTTTTGTACAAGAAATCCCCCGCGTTCAAAAGCTTTTCCATATCCTCATTTTCTTTTTAGCATGGTCCTTGGATCGAAATAATGGATAAGTGGAAACCATATAAGATAGTATTCCAAGTATATTATTCAAAAACAAAGAAACATATATAGAAAGTATATAAATTAATTTTCTTATACTCTTCTTTATAATATGTCTGAATCTTCTTCTGCTAGTGAACCATTAAACACTAAAGTATAATAAGTAGTGACCTTTTGTATCTTAGATGAGGTGAATAAATATGAAATCAATCGTTGTAATGAAAGGTGATCAAACTGGCCAAGAGCTATTGGAAGAAGCTCTACGTGTTCTTGATCCAAATGTAATCGGCTTAGATCTTGACTTTCAATTCTATGATTTGAGTTTAGAAAATCGCCGTGCAACCCAAAATCAGGTAGTTCATGAAGCAGCACAAGCCATGAAACGGACGGGATTCGGATTAAAAGCTGCTACTATTACCCCAGAGGAAAAAAATGATGTAGGTAGCCCTAATGCGATTCTGCGTAAAGAAATTGATGGTAAAGTTATCATCCGTACAGGTCGTCGTATTCCAGGTGTTCGACCAGTAGCTGGCGCTTTTGCCCCCATCTCTGTAATCCGTATGGCTGTCGGTGATGCATATGGAGCAAAAGAATGGCGCGAAGGTGATGGCTTAAACGAAGTCGCTTATCGTACCGAAACCATTGATCGCAAAACATGTCGAGCAGTAGCTGAATTTGCTTTTCGCCATGCCAAAAAAATGAAGGCAAAAGTATTTGGTGGTCCAAAATATACCGTAAGCCCCATTTATGAAGGAATGCTTAAAGAGGAAATGGATGAAGCAAGTGCTCGCCACCCAGAGGTACGTTATGAACCACAGCTAATCGATGCCACTTATGCGCTTTTACTTAATAGTACAGGTGAACCATTGGTAATCCCTGCCTTAAATCGAGATGGTGATTGCCTGAGTGATATGGTATTACAACTATTTGGTTCTATAGCTGGTTCTGAATCTATTTTAATTAGCTTTGATTCAGAGTTTAATCCACAGGTAGTGATGGCAGAAGCTCCTCACGGAACAGCACCTTCTTTATTCGGTAAAAATATTGCTAACCCAATGGCAATGATTTTAGCTGGAGCATCTTTACTTACTTACATTCATGATCAAAAGGCAATCGCTGCTTCGCGAGCTATTTATGAGGCAACCATTGAAGCTGTACATGAAGGAATTCGTACAGCAGACCTAGGTGGCAGTGCTACAACAACTGAATTTACAGATGAAGTGATTCGGAAAGTCCAAACCAAACTGGAAGTATGGACCACTCTACAAGGATTTTAAAAGTCGATCACACATCAAAAGAGCCGATATCTTAGTTTAAGATATCGGCTTTAATTCTTTTATAAGATATACTTATTGTCGACTTGGCTCTTTCCATTTGATTTATCTCAATGTAAAGTTGGTGAAATCCGGTTCGGATCTGTTTCAGTATATATAGGAAGATAAGTTCCTTGCTCTTTCCATGGATCCTTTTCTTCCGTATAAGCAAGATGTTGTTCCTCTCGAGAAAGCCCCGCATAATCAACACCCAGTATTCTTGCTAACTCTCGATCCATACAAACAAGATCTTGCCGATCAATTTGGGTTAAGTCGGTTTTTCCGAGGGCATACGCAACCAACTTCATCTCATCCGTACATGATTTCAAAAATTTAGCTAAGTGCTCAGATGCTACTTCTATATCAAGATCTTCTTTAAACTTCCCATGATACAATGCAGTTTGAACAGGAGGCTCAGTAGGAGAAGCTATATTCAACTGGGTCTGTAACATTGCAACTAGAGCAATAGAACCAATATAAACCGCATCTGCTCCCAATGCCATTGCTTTTAAAAAATGACCTGGTGTTACTAAACCACCTGCTACAATCACAGATACATCTTTCTTAGCTCCACGTTTCTCTAAATGGCGAATGGTACGCGCTAATCCAAACAATGTAGGTAATCCCACATCATCCTGTAAGATAGTTGGTCCTCCATGTGTTCCTCCTTCAGCTCCATCAACGACAATAAAATCGATGCCCCCTTGTAACGCCCAATCAATTTCCTGCTCTAAATAGTGCGTAGCACAAGTTTTTAAGCCAACTGGGACACCATAAGTTTCCCGTAACTGACGTACCAATGGTGGAAATTCTTCTGGTTTATTTACTCCTTTTAGTCGTGTATGAATAGAAGCATCTTGACCTTCAACGAGATTAAATCGCTTTCGAAAAGGTTCATCGATTTGCCATGAAGCAGTCCCCACAGGTGCTGCGGCCTGAGCTCCTTGTCCTAATTGAATTTCAATCGCATCAAGTTGGGAGAGTGAATCATGATCATTCATCCATCCCCCGCGATTATATTGACCAATAAAATACTTAGCTTCTTGCCGTTCTTCAGGGACCAAAGGAGCTTCACCTGAGTTTGTTGCTGTCCCAGCCATGCTTGCTCCGCGCGCCAAAGCCAATTTTGCTTTTAAACCCAAAGCACCTCCATAAGACATTCCCGTAATAAGAATCGGAATTTCAAGAGCCAAAGGCTTCTTTGCTTTCGGACCAATTGTTACACCTGTTTGTATTTCAACTCCATCTGGTGTAGGCATGCGATAAAGATGGACAGGGTTAAACATTAATTGCTCCCACCGCGATAAAACAATCGGACTACCCAATGGGCGCTCTAAAGGTTTTCCTGTTTCCGCTCGCATTCCTGCTTCGACAATGGCACGTGCAGATAGTTTTTGTACAATCGTAATATAAGAAAACAAGTTTTCTGTATATGGATCTTGTAAGACTCGGTTTACGACTGTATCTACAACACCATTAATCACTCGGTAAATTAATTTGGAAAGCATCTAAATCATCCCCCTTTATTTTAAAAAGGCTACTTTCGGCTATGTAGTTCGGGATGTTTTTCTTTATACTGCTCCCAATAAATAATGGCACTTTCAATTGTGTTTTGTGCCTCTATTTTGGCATGAACCCATCCACGTTGTAACATTTCACTATACAATCGACTATATAATCGATTTGTCTCCACCTGATATTGTTGAATCTGATTTTTTAATTCTTCATTCAAACAAGAAAGATAGGTGTGTAAATATGTTTCGGATAAATGCTTTTCCGACTGCAACAAATCTTGAGCAATATCTTGAGCTAATAGATTCATGAGCTTTCTCCTTATTAGTGTGCTTTTTTCGATTTTCCATTATGTTTTCTGAGTAGTTGAAGCAAACCGTCTACTCTTTGTCGGTGTAATTCCCTTGCTTCTTCAAATAAAGGGATTAACTCTTTGTCAGAGCATTGTCTGCTATAAATCCGATACTTTTTCGCTGCTAATACTTCCATACTTAAAAGTTCTTCTAAGTGAGCCAGCTCCATTTGAGTTAACTGATTCATCCTAATTCCTCCTTCGTTGTTAGTATGAAACTTCTTTTTATTTTTTACACATCAATTACTCTCTTCTACGTTTCGCTTTTAAACTCAAAGTAATATTGGATCGAATTACCTTTTTATAGATACTCTGGAATAGCATCGGTTTCCTACGATTTTTTAAATGGGGCAGGAGTTTATTTTTTTATCAAGAATATATAATTGTAATTTGTATACAAATGTACACGAACAAATGCAAATAAGGAGGATATGAATGAGTCAAGAGTTTCGGAGAAGAACATTTCGTGGAGCTAAAATTGAGGATATAATCATTGAATTACAAAAGTTGAGCCAACTATGCGAAGAGAAAATTAATAAATATGAATCATTAGAAAGGCAACGTTTTTATGAAGGGATGTCAATAGCTTATATGACAATCTCTCTAAAATTAAAAGAAGAATTTGATTATAATGAATCCGATTCTGAGGTGATCGAACAACTATACATCGCAGTAGAAAATAATAAAAATAACAAGAATAATGCAGCAACCACCTTAAACCATATTGAAACTTGTTCTTTTTGCGGTAGGCATAAAGACGAAGTTGGAGAGTTGGCATTAGGGCCCACTGCTTCTATTTGTATTAACTGCTTGAAATTTGGAGAAAAAGTTATTAAAGCCAATTCTTAGAAAATGCAAAAAGAGCCGTTTTTTGGCTCTTTTATTTTCTTCTTTTGTCTCCACCCATATTTTTTCTACCATGTAAAATATCTAATCCCTTCTGTGGGTTTTTGCTAATGGAATCAGCAAACTGACGAAGTTCATTTCTATCGACATCTGCTTGCGTGACTCTCATTAAATATTCTAGAACGGCATTCATCCCACCCGTATCATGTGCTTTTTTTGCTCCTTGCATAATTTGTGATAGTTGATGCTCAGTCAACACTTGTTGTCCCATGATGTTATTGATCATTTGAGCTAGCTCCTTCATCGACGGTCCTTGTTTTGGCATCCGTGTTCCTCCTTACTTTCAACTTAGTAATACCTTATGTCCTTAGATCGCTAACCGTTTGGGATAGCTACCTACTGCCTTGCCTATTTTTATTTTTCTAGGTGTTTTGTCTATCACTTACTGAAAGTAAGGATGAATACCATAACATATAAAGAAATGTTAATAAATAAGAAGATATCAAGCTCTTCTCTTATTTCATTTCTATTAATCATTTCTACTATATAGTGAATTAAATCGTCTGAAGTCAGCCAAATTCAACTAAATCAACATCCCAATTAATGATGATCTCCACTTACATGTAGAACTTTACTTCATAAGAAATCATATAATTAATTAGGTAAAACAAACTTTTTATCTCCTCCACCATACCAATCCAACTCATAGAGCACCTCCTTTTGTTCGACAAGGAAGCCCAGATATTTCTTTTTATCTGGGCTTCTTTTTACACACTGTATAGTAAAGGAGATGTTTTCCATGAATCCTTTAAATTGGAGAAATTTGCTGCTCTTCTTATTAGTAATTCCAACTATTTTCGTTTTTGTTATGAATCTTTAATTTAAGTATTTTACTTTTTATAATCAATCAATGAAATTAATTAAATCTACTAAAGCCGAGTTATCTTTTAGGCTATTTACTTTTACGACCTAAGACATCCATTTATTTTTTATCAATTTATGATATAAACCCATTCAATTTAGAGACAAATGAATACAATAGTATCCAGTTAGTAAGTAGGAGGTGAAAAGAATGAGTAAAGCAGGGTATGGTTATGGCTATTTTGGTGGAATCAGTTGGCGTTCACTTTTAATTTTTTTACTTGTAATAGCAACCATTTTCGTCTTTGCTTGTGGAGGATTGAAAAGCTTTGGAGGTTATTGTTAAAAATGAAAGATCAAAAGGCATATATTTAATAAAAAGAACTAATCCAAAAGATGTAATGAATCTTTTGGATTAGTTCTTTTTCTATAGAAAAAAGAGTAAAAACTCTCTCTGTACCTGAGGTAGCTACTGTATAGTCACTTTTTTTAATTCACAAAGTGTGTAAGTCAGATTACATCAATGGAACAAGTTAATTAAATCTTTTTACAAAATGGGATGACCCCTAGTACTTCATTCTCTGGGTCATCCTCATTTCTATTCGGTCCTTATTTTAGAATATTAAAAACTCTTCTTCATGCATGATTTAGCATTTACCACCATAGCCACCAAAGCCGAATCCGCCACATGCAAATACGAAGATGGTTGCGATGACTAGTAAATATATCAATAGGGTACGCCATCCTACACCAAAGCCGTATCCACCGTTGCAGCCGCCGAAAAAGCCCATTTATCTCACCACTTTTCTAAATGGAATGAAGTTTAGTAAACACCACACCCACTAAATCCACCACATGCAAATGAGAAAATCGTCGCAATAACCAATAAAAAGATTAAAAGGTTACGCCAACTAATACCAAATCCTCCGTATCCACTCACATCTTTCACCTCCATTCCCTTTATTCACCACCATTTTATGCAGCATTTTACTTTATGAAAGGGTGAAAGACTACTTAAGAAAAAATATATGCTTGACCTAGTTGTTTAAATAAAAGAACCTATGCTTCTACATCATTATTTTCTTCATCCGTAAATAGAATTGTTGAACAAGATTTCTTCATTTTTTATATAGATAAGGGGCTAACCTTAAAGAAACAAATTTAATTGATTATCTTGTGTCAACCCCTTATTTAACTATTGAGTAAATAATATTCTTTTCTTAACAACCACCATAACCACCAAATCCACCAAATCCTCCGCAAGCAAAAACAAAGATCGTAGCAATTACTAATAAAAAGATTAAAAGGGTACGCCAGCTCATACCGAATCCGCCAACTCCGCTCATTGCTCTCACCTCCTTAGCATGATTTATATTACAATATGGATTTATTCTTTTTTTGAAAGTGCTAAAGTCTATATTCGAATAAATGTATTTTTATCCATCCTATAGATTTTCGAATGACCTTATATAAGACCATAGATAGTAATGAAAATAACATGCTGGCTAAAAAACGATTATCCATCATCTATCAAAAAAACCACGAAGGATGAAAATGCTAGCTAAACTCTTGACGGTAAAAAAAGAATAAGGCATCCCCTTTTAATCTATCTGATCAAAAAGAGAAAGCCTTATTCAACCCTTAGCAGCTAGAAGTCACTCCAACTATTTAAAGCTGCTGATGTATACGAAGATTTTCCTTTTCCTTTCCTAATAACCGAATTAACAAATGATATTCCTCTATTAACATCATTTCAAAAAAGCGCATATTCTTTTTAAGTTTCTGATTCTCTTGGGCAATCTTTTCAATTTGTGCTTGATATCGATTTAGCTTCTGTTCTAAACGTTCTATTTGATCACTCAATCTAGATTCTTGGTTTGTACCAACCAATAAAGATGGCTGACTTTCTTGATCAGTACTACTTAACTTCTGCCAATGTTGTATACATTCTTCTTTTGATTTATTTAACTGTTGACTTATCCAATCCAAAAGATCATATTGATATTTGTGTTCTTTCTCTCTACACTTCATCCAATAAGTAAGAAATTTCTCTTCCTTTGCTGTCCAACGTTTGGACAAATAGGACACCTCTTTCTCTGGTTTCGTTGTATATATTATGTTGAGGATTTCGTCGAGGTGTCGTCATTTATCATAGGTCTTTCTTTTATTTCTGGTGTCTTGTTTAAAAAATGTGCTTCTCTTCCCAATTGTTTGATCATAGACACTAAATGTTGATATTGCTCTTTTACTTCCTTTTCATAATATAGATAGGAATTTTGTTCTTCCTTTAAACGTTTATTTTCATCCAATAATTGTTGAATTCGGTCCTTTTTTTGCTGCAATTGAAGCGTTAGATGTTCTACATTCTCTTGTAAAGAACACCAGTCTTTCTCCAAGTGTTTGAGTATCCGTAAAATATTTGCAAAAGAATCGAGTTCTGGCCTTCTTTTTTTCTCCAATTGACTAAGAACTCGTAACTTTTTGGCCTCAGCATATGATTTTAAGTTTTTTTGTCTAAGTACTGCATTCCAGCGAAATCCACATGCTCCTGGTGTTCGCCCAATCTTTTTTCCGATTTTTGCAAACGCCTCTAGTTGAGTTCCGCCAGAGCTAATTGAATGAAGTACGACTTCTTTTAATAATTGATCTTCCTGATCCGTCCAACGTCGTCCTTTCATCATAAGATCCCCCTTTTTTAAAACACATTCTTATATAAATATTTAGTCTATAATGTAGCTATTTATGTATTTTTTATAGACGATAATGTATTAATCACCATTCATTATTTTTAAACCTACTCCTATCGTATAAAAACAATGCCACATAAATTAATAAAAAGGCTTTCTCTTTGCTAAACAAATTAGCCTCAAAGAGAAAGCCTTTTTATTATGATTCGTAAAGCTACCATTTCGGAAGTGGACAAGGATTAATTTGAAACTTTTCCATTTCAGTCATATCTAGTTTTTCAACGTTGTCTGGTAATATGTCCAGACAATGTTGTAGCCATATCAAAACCGTATCTACATGAACCCCATCTTTTTCAGGCTTATATTTAGATAAGTAATTCATTGCCGAACTAGCTAACTTCCTAGCACCACGTACTTTTCCACGTCGGATTTGATGCATGATTGCTGCAACCTGAATTAAGCCATGATAGAAATCATTATGACGTTGGGTTTGCCAAAGTTCTTCTAAAACTTCATGTGCTTCCCAATATTCTTCACGATGATAATGGCAAAAAAAAGAAAAATATAAAGGATGGTATGTTGTTGACATTTTTACCTACTTCCTTCATTCACCATAAATTTAAAAAGAAAAAAGACCAGGTACATCCTGGTCACAATGAAAGAGGGTCAAGATTAAGGAGTTAAAAGAAGCGTGGTAGTGTAAGCAAGAAGGTCAACCTTACTTACAAACTTCATTGTATCATGTACCCCGAAAATTGTCGATATTCTGTCGAGTACTGTTTTAACATTTTATTATATAAAAAAATTACCAACCCCATTTTTTCCAAATCATCCAACGGTTTAAGATCGATTGCTTTTTCTGATTTTCTTTAGCTTTCATAGCTTGTCTAAATAAAACACGAAGCGATTTATTTTTACGATCTGCTTGCATAGCAAGTTTAAAGTGTTTGACAGCTTCTTCATATTCTTCTAAAGCCATATACAACTGTGCCGAACGTTGATGAAAAGAAAGCTGTCCTTGATGAAAGCGTTTAGCTATTTCCAAGTGTAGTACAGCTTGAGCACGGCGATCTTTTTGTAGATAAATCTCGGCTAATAAAGTATGAGCTAAAGCATCTTTTGGATTTAGCTCTAGCCCTCTCAATAAGATCGATTGTGCAAGTGAAATGGAGCCTTGTACGATCAGAAAGCGTCCAAACTCTCGATAAGCTTCACTCATATAAGAATGCTCATCTAATAAGTTCAGATAGACTGTACGAGCTTCCTCGTCTTTTCCTTGCATCTCTAGGACTTGAGCCAAAAATAACTGTATTTCTCCAGAATAAGGATTAATTTGTAAGGCTGATTCGATCACCTGTTGGGATCTTTCCCAGTGTCCTTTACTCGCTTCAAGTTTCGCCAACTCAATGAAGTAATTTACTTGTGGATCTTTCGCAATTTGACGTTCGATTTTTGCTCGATGAAATCGGTAGCCTCCTAGTGGGCTTTTTCTTGTTTGAGTTAAAAAATCTAACACTGGTACAGTCATTTTAGCTTCCTCCTCACTCATGCTGTCTAAAATCCGTTCATATATTCTTAATTTTATTGTAACCCAATTGTAATAGTTTGTCACCCTTTTCGCAATAACAATCCCAAAAAAATAAATTAATATTACACTCAAAGAAAATTTTCATTCATTTGAAATATATGGTATCATTTTGTAATAAAATCAAAAATCAAAAGCACCTCAAAAAAAATAAGGACTGGAATATCTTATGCTCCAATCCTTTACGTTAAATATGTTCCATTTTTTAATTGTCCTTTTCGTCGCTTATATAAGTCCATTTAAATGATAAATCTGCTATATAAGGATGTCTTTGTAGATCTTTCACATACTTTTTCTGTAGAAAGGTGCTCCCTTCATAGTACAAAGGTACAATCGCCGATAATTGATCTACGAGTAATTTTTCAGCTTGAATCATAGTCGATTGTCGCTGTTGCGAATCTGATAGCAGTTGGAGCTTATCCATAAGCGAGTCATATTCTTTATTATGAAAATGAAAAGCATTCGCTTTTGATTTCGAACTGAAAATCTCTAAGAAACTCATTGGATCATTATAAGTCGCTTTCCATTCCCAAATCTCCATATCAGCATTTTGTGTTGAATATTCCTCGTAAGTAGTTGCAGTTACTAGTTGTACATCTAAACCCAAATTTCTTTTTAGTTGCTGTTTTAGCTCAACAGCAACTCCTTCGATTGAAGAAGTAACCATTTTAATTACAGGTGGCTGAGAAAGTTTTAATTCTTTTAGGCCTTTTTGCAAATATGTGTGGGCCATCTGTTGGTTATTCTTTAGAGAAGACTTCGACATGGTATTAAACGGTTTACCATTGACATGGATCACGGGTGGAACAAAGCTAGCTGCTGGTTTTGCCCCATTTTTTAATACACCATCTGTTATATATTTTCGATCAATCGCCATCGCAACTGCCTTACGAATGTTTGCGTTAGCAAAAAAAGGATTGTTTTGATTGAAGTTTATAAATACAGTAGTTGCATCTTCTACTTCTAGGAAGTCAGGTGAATTTCGGTATGCTTCAGTAAAGTGTTGGAGTGGAACAATATCAAGTTTTCCGGCCATATATAGATCGATTTCTTTTTTCGGGTTACTAAGTAATGAAAACTCTATTTTTTCTAAACTAACCATATTTCGATCCCAATATTGTTCATTTTTCTTTAGCACAATTTTTGATGGATTCCATTCAGAAACAATAAATGGGCCATTAAATAACACAGTATTTGCATGCTTACCAAAATTGAGGCCATGTTTTTTCACAATATCTTTTCGGACAGGAGCAAAAGCAGGTGAGGCTAACTTATCTAAAAAGTTAGGATCTGGATATTCTAGTTGGACTTCTAATGTTTGTGGATCAATTGCTTTTACAGCTACATCTTTTTCTGTTGCATTGCCATTATGATATTTCTTGGCATTTTTTATTGAGTAAAATAGACTAGCTGCATTACCTTTTAACTTCGGATATAATGCCCTTTTCCATGCATACTCAAAATCTTGTGCTGTGATCGGTTTTCCATCACTCCATTTAGCATCTTTACGTAGTTTAAAAACATATGTTTTTTTATCACTACTAATCGTTTTTTCTTCAGCGATAGCATTTTCAGCTTGATTATTTTTATCCAATCGCAAAAGACCTTCCATTACATTATTTAAGATAATCAGACTTCCTGAGGTCAGATCCATTGTATCTAATTGTGTAACTTTGCCAAATAGTGATAAATTTAGTACTTGGTCTTTACTCATTCCTTTCTTTTCCGTGACTCCTGACTTGAGACCTGAGCACCCAACCAATGAGAATATTAGCATATAAGCTAATATCATCCTCCATTTCAATCAAAAATCCTCCTCTTAAAATAAATTTCCTATTTGCCCATTATAATGAATTTATCTCCAACTATAAATAACAAAATAAGACATAATTTTAACATTTATTATCTGCCATTTCTGTACTCATGCTTATGCACACTAAAAATCAGGCACCCAACTATAGAATAGCCGGGTGCCTGATTAATGATAGCGAGGATTGATTTGGTTATAAGCGATTGCTTTGACAATAATATCATTAAGATCTTCAGGTTTAAGCTTTTCAAAATCTCTTTCTATCAAAACATAAGAGTTTAATTCTGATTCAGTCAATAAGTCATATAACTCTGGGGAAACTGCTAAGATTAAACTAGCTAATTTAACAGTTTTCATTTTATCCCCCCTAACTCAATCTTCTTATTAGAAGAAGCATGATGTGAGCAAAGGGACTTTTTTTATTTTGGAGTCGAAAAATGCCTCTCGTCCTTATCTATTTTTGGTTAATCACACTACTGAGCATGGAAGACATGATCAGATGGTTAGAATGATGGTTTTAGAATCGCATGATCTACCTTAATACAACGATCCATTACCACTTGAAGCCCACATGCTTGAGCATAAGCTGCTGCTTCTTCATGGAAAACACCTTGTTGTAACCAGAAGGCTTTTGCCCCCACTTCTACTGCCTCTTTTGCAATAGGCAAAACAAATTCACTACGACGAAATACATTCACGATATCGATTGATTCTTGAATATCTTTAAGACTAGCGTATGGTTGCTCTCCTAAAATGGGGCGAGTTAATTTTGGGTTTACTGGAAAGATCCGATACCCTGCTTGTTGCATCGCCTGCGCTATTAAAAAACTAGTGCGCTCAGGGTTGTCTGAAAGCCCCACGACAGCAATATTTTTTGCCTCTTTTAATAATTTAGCTCTCTCTAAATCGGAGGGATTCTTAAACATGGCTCTCCTCTTTTTCTACATGTTTTTAGTCAGGCTTTACCAGTCCAAACAATTGAGCAAATCGCTTTCCAAACTCCATCACGGAAAAGGTTTCTCCTACCTGCTTATAATAAGACTTTTTGATCCATTCGATAAGCCAGATAGGAATCTTTTTGCCTTTTATTAAAGGATAGAATAGATCGTAAGCTTGGACAAGATGATTCCATCTGCCATCATCACCTGGATAAATATATTCGGATACATCTAATATTTTGGCATGTCCATCTTGCATGATCACATTCTTCAAATGAATATCTCGTGGATTTAGCCCCAAACTTCTCACATAAGAGCGGGCTTGTTCCACATCTGCGATCACTTGGTCTGGAATCTCAATTCCTTGCTCAAGACATTCATATAATGTAGGTCCTTCCTCATAGCTAAGGGATAAAAAGCGGCTTCCTTTTGAATAACATACACAAAAATACGGAGAATCGCCAAGTTGTCTATACACAGCATACTCATTCTCCAACTTTTCAATCCTCTCTGGCGAATAGACTTTATAAACCATATGTGGCTGGTCTAAATGCCTGACAACGACTGCATCCGTTCCCTTCCCAATCAGTTCTAGCTCGCTTGGAATCGATCTAATTGTCACTATACGATTATCAGAATAACTATGAAAATCAATTTGCTTAATTAGTAATTCTAACTTTTGTTGATCCATCAAGGGCCTCCTGTTTTTATAACAAACATTCAATTTCCACAGAGGTTGCTCTATATATGCTGTCGTTTTGTGCTCGTTCAAAGTTCAAGATTAGTCTACGTTTTGATCATTCGTTAAACAGACTCCCCATCATATTAATTTTCCTAACTATACACATTATGTCATTTATAGGCAATCTCTATTTTATTAAAATCAAACCCTTGCTGGACAATCTTTAAAGATTCAAGGAAAATAGTCGTATATCATCAAAAGTTAGCTTGTGATAGAAATAAAAAATTCATTACAATGCAAGGAAGGATAAGAATGAGTTTATCACGAACAGTAGGATGGGTTTTAGGTGATCTATTTATCTTTTTATTATTTTCAGCATCTGGACGTTATTTTCATGGCCTATCGCTTGATATCTCGGCTATCTTATTTACCGCTTTTCCTTATATTCTGTGTTGGTTTATCATTTCACCATTTCTCGGTTTATTTAAACCTCGGCACTATCTTCAAATATTATGGCGTACCTGCTTAGCTGTTTTTTTAACTACTACCATTGGAACTTGGCTACGTGCTATCTTGATTAATCATCATTTTGATTGGCTATTTTATCAAGTTACTTTGGTCTTTTTCCTTGTCGTTTTTCTGGTCTGGCGTTCGATTAGCTACTTGATATCCAAACAATCATTAAACAGAACAAGCTAATCATGCCTGTATATAAAATAGTAGTTACATAAAGAACTTGAATAGCTTGGAGCAAATGAGCTGGCTTTCTTTCATTAAGAGGCTGTCCCAATAGAGCTCGTCTAGAAACTTTCCCTTGATATGTATTTACCCCTCCCAATTGAATATGTAAACCGCCAGCCATCGCCGCTTCAGGAAAGCCACTATTGGGACTGGGGTGGCGATGAGCATCTTGTTTCATCACTTGCCAAGCCAGCTTTGGATCTAAGCGGAGAATCCCTAGCGCCAAAAGCATCGGAACTAAAGTAAGTCGAGCAGGTATCCAATTGACTAGATCATCCAAACGTGCGGATGCCCATCCGAGGTGTAGATACCGTTCATTCCGATATCCTACCATCGAATCCAATGTGTTTACTGCTCGATATGCCATCGCTAAAGGGGCTCCTCCGATCGCTGCAAAAAAAAGGGGAGCAGTGACTGCATCCACAATATTTTCCGCAATGGTTTCGACTCCACCCCGGACGATTTCAGATTCATTTAGTTGTTTGGTATCTCTTCCGACTACCATCGATAAAGCTTGACGGGCTTTGGATAAATCGCCAGATATAAGTGCCTGATAAATCGCATTTCCGGCATCTGCTAGCCCTTTTGTAGCGATAGTAGTTGCAATCAACGCTATTTCTAAGGCAAATCCTAACCAGTGATTCCAGCTTGCTATGCCTGTTACAACGAATTTAGTTAGGATATAAACTCCTCCAACCACACAAAGAGGAAAAAGAAACCCTAACAAGCGTATATGATTCGTATGCGTTTCATTCTTCCACTGGAATTTATGAATGGTTTGCTGAAGTTTTTTATCCAAAAAAGAAATGACTTTTCCCATACCAACCACTGGATGAGGTAGCCAACGTGGATCACCAATAAGACGATCCACGATATAAGCCCAAAGAATGGTTAAACTATAGATCATCATCCATGCTCCTTCATCTTTTGCCACAACGTATATGGATTAGATTGTTTGATATTTCTAAATGCCAAAGTGACCATTGATTGAATTAGAATGGGAACCTTTTTAAATTACCCATCGAATCCCGAATTCCAATCTATTTCTTTGATAAGTCGCCAGGTTTCATCTGTTTTTTCTAACATCCATCCCCCTGCATTAGGGGTATTCACCTTCCACATTTCTTGCCAATTACGTTCAATTAACTTAGCCCATACCCAATGAAGTGGGCCACCATGGGTAAAGATAACAACACAGTCCTTAGCAGAATACTTTTCTTCCAGCTGTGTAAGAAACATGGATAAGCGCTGATCTACATTCGTAAGTGTTTCACCTTGAGGTGGTGCATTTACAAAAGGATTATGATACCAGCTATGAAAAAGCCCTTCATCCTGTGCACAAATATCACGATAGGTCAGCCCTTCCCATTCTCCAAAAAAGCATTCTCTCAGTAGTGGTGTGGATTGGATCGATAAATTTGGAAAGTAAGTGAATAGCTTTTCAGCCGTTTGCCTTGCACGAATTAAATCGCTTGTATAAATCGCCTGAATCGACTCTTGTGATAAAGATTGAGCTAAACGCTCAGCTTGGTCATGTCCAGTCTGATTTAAAGGTATATCTGTATGACCCATATATTTTTTATCTTGATTGCCATCTGTTTCACCATGTCTAAGCCAAATAACGCGCATAAGGACTTACCTCCCAAACAATCATGATTAGTAAAATAAACACCTCACTACTTTCAATGAGTGCGCCGTAAACATCTCCTGTCAAACCACCTAATCTACGTTGAACTCGCCATGCATAAACCGATGCAAAAGCCCCTACAAACAAAAGAATAATAAAATTTTCCCACCCAACAAGCAGAAAAGAGGCTACTAACGTAATTAGACATGCAAAAAGAAAACGAATCCATGTTAAATTATTTTTCATCTCTACTCCTATTCCCTGCTTACGAACATAGGGAAATATAAAGATCGCCCACACGGCTATAAATCGACTGACTAACGTCGCCATTACCAAGCTAATACTTGTCAAAGAACCCAACGGTAAAGAAGCAATGCTACTTACTTTTAATAAAATAAGTAGAATCGCTGCCAAAACTCCCATGGCTCCTACCCGGCTATCATGCATAATTTCCAATATACGTTCTCGAGTACGATAAGATCCTAAACCATCGGCGGTATCCATCAGTCCATCCAAGTGAAGTCCACCTGTTAAGTAGATCCATATCC
Organism: Thermoflavimicrobium daqui; assembly: GCF_003313465.1. Classification (GTDB taxonomy): domain Bacteria; phylum Bacillota; class Bacilli; order Thermoactinomycetales; family Thermoactinomycetaceae; genus Thermoflavimicrobium; species Thermoflavimicrobium daqui. The sequence goes on along the minus strand of NZ_KZ845665.1, from coordinate 73,226 downwards.
CTACATCAAGTACAGCACGAATCCAATTAGGAAAGCAAAATGAAAACAACCAATCAAATAAAGCCAATATTCCACCTAAGAGGAGTCCGACAACTGGAAACCACATAGCACATTTAGCAAAATCATCTTTCTGGTTGGTTGTTGGGACTGGAATTCGTGTAAAAAAAGCAATCGCTTGAAATAATGAACTCATCCTTTTACCCTCCAAGGTATTCCTGAAACAACCAGCCAAACTTCGTCAGCCTCTTGTGCAATATACTGATTTACTTCTCCTAAGGCATCTTGAAATAACCGCCCGACTGGATGCATCGATATACCTCCAAGACCCACTTCATTTGTAACCAATATAGCCTGTCTTCCATGTAAACTCGCTAAGAGATTTTTAACTTCTAAAGTAATGTATTCTAAAAATGCCTGACGGATTTCCCTGTTTATCTTTTCTTCCAATTTCTGAGTAAATAAATGATTAGATACCCAAGTTGATATACATTCTATCAATAACACTGCTGATGCTGGTGTCTTTTTGATTACTTTAGCCAGCTCGATCTCTTCTTCGATCAGCCCCCAATTAGCGGGACGACGTGCCTGATGCTTAGTAATACGCTCTGTCATCTCCTCATCCAAAATCGGACTGGTCGCAATATAAATCACTTCTTCCTGTAAGGATACACATAACTCTTCAGCGAAATGACTTTTTCCTGAGCGAATCCCACCTGTGATCAATCGAATACTCATTGTAATAGCACCTCTTGTAAAGTTTGGATCAGTGTTTGATTTTGCATGGGTGATTTAATCGCAATCCGAAAGTAACGACTATCTAGCCCTTGATATATCGCACAATCACGTATTAAAATTCCTTTCTTCCCTAGCTGCTTTTGCAACCATTGTGAGGTATACGCATGATTTTTAAAGCGAATTAAGAAATAATTGACTTCACTTGGGAACACTTCAAGCATCGAAAATTGGTTTAACTTTTTCCAAAGCTTCTCCTTCTCTTCATGAAGCCATTGATGTACTTTAGCAGCATGGCCTTCGTATACCCCTTTTGACATGGCAATAATCCCAGCCTCCTGTGCTAGCATATTGACACTCCAAGGTACTTGCTGTTTCTTCATCAAACGCAAAATATTTGGATTTCCCACCAAATAGCCTAAACGAAGCCCTGGTAAAGCAAAAAATTTAGTCATCGAGCGCATCACAAGTGTGGTTGGATACTGATTTAGCCACTGGATAAAGGAATATTTATTCTCATCTATAACAAAATCGATAAAAGCTTCATCGATAACCAACCATGTTTGCTGATCAGCAGCTAACTGCGCCCATCTTTTCATCCAAGAAATCGGTAATAAATGACCTGTCGGATTATTAGGGAAACCTACAAAAACGATTTGACAAGTATGAATCAACTGATCAACATCATCTGGTTTAGGGATAAAGCCTCTCTCCCACATACCCGTTACAGATTGAACGGAAATATTTCTTTTGGTAGCGCTAGAAGCATACTCACTAAAAGCGGGTTCTAACACCCCAACTTGTGATGGTGCAAATACTTGGATGACTAGATCAATCAACTCCGCTCCTCCATTGCCTACCATGATCCACTCTTCATCAATCTGATGATGTTTGGCAATCGCCTTTCGCAGTTGCCTTGTATCAGGATCAGGATAATTGACTAAGCGTGGCAAACCTTGTTCACTAAGTATCGCTTTTAAATGTTCCACTACCGCATGTGGTGGACCAAAAGGATAAATATTTGCACTAAGATCCATTATCTCATCTTGGCGAACACCAAAAAGTTCTGCAGCTGTTACTAAATCACCGCCATGTCCAAATCGTTCTAACTCTGCCATAGCTCTTTCCTTTCCAAATAAATGTCTATTTTTAAGACTACTTTATCCCCTACTGTTCTCCTTAGTTAAGCCCATTTTGTGATGCTATCCCATCAGAAAGTTAGTCTCCAAGCGTCTTGTATTTTTATTCTAAATGAAAAAATAGATATAAAGAAGAAATAAAAAAGCTGTAAAGCAAAAGCTCTTCGCAACATGGTAGATTAGTGATTGGCTAGCAGAAAATAAAAACAGAATCATAAAAAAATCCCCCCCAAAAATTGTTTTTTCCATTAAGTAACTTATATTTCTTTATTTGATTACATCCCTTGAATCCTCGATTGAAAATATGAATCAGCATCGTACATGCTAGATAAATCACTCACCCGGTACCTTGCATGGCATAATACCTTGTGATATAATTCCCTTAGAAAGAGGGTGAGACCCTTGAATATATCAGAGTGGATCACGCAGGTCCGTCGTGGGATTTTAGAATACTGCATCTTATTACTCGTTTCAGATAATCCTCGTTATGGATATGAAATCGCAGCAATTTTACAGCAGTGGGAACCTCTCGCTGTCACAGAAGGTACATTATATCCCTTATTACGTCGTCTACTCAAAGAAAAATATATTACCTCTACGTGGCAAGAATCATCATCGGGTCCCCCACGCAAATACTATTACTTAACCGAAGACGGGAAAAATTTGCTTAAGCAAATGGATCATGAATGGAATCATTTGATTCAGGGGGTTATGGAGATTCGACAGTTTAAGGGGGAAAAAACATGAGCCCAAAAGTAAGGTCATTTCTCGAAGCTTTTGAAAAGCATCTGCGAAATTTACCATCAACAGAAAAAGCGGATATTTTAAAGGAAATCGAAAGTCATATCTTGTTAGGTCTAGAGCATGGACAGTCTGAGAGTGAAATTTTACAAAGACTTGGAGATCCCAAGGTTTTAGCTACAGGTTATACAGGTGAATATTTCTTACAACAAAAGTCAAAAAGCCCAAAACTCTTCTTCAAAAAACTGCTTTTCTTCGCTTCTCTCGGCTTTTTCAGCCCGATCGTTGTTACTTTTTTAGGCGGAGTTAGCTTTGCGTTTGGTGTAGCTACCATAGCCTTGGCAATAGCCACTATCCTAAGTGCCGTAGGCATCGACAGCATCGCTGGAGTATCAATTGGAGCTCATTTTGGACCTTCCTATCAGATTACAGGTTGGGCAGCCATCCCTATTTTTATAATTACGATGATCATTACAGGGCTTATCGCCAAATCATGTTGGACTGCTTTACGTAAATATTTTGCTTCGATTTCATCCCGATACCGTAACTTAGTACCCAAAAAAGAATTTCACGCTTAATAACAATAAACAGCCCATCTCTTTATGATCGAGAAATGGGCTTCTACTATTTTTTATTATTTTATAATTAATCACAGATTGATCATGTTAATCAAATGATTTCGTTAATAGTTAAGATGGCAAAAGTCATTACAACTATTCGGGCTTATTTTCTTTCCAATAATTTCTAATTTCCTCCATTAAATCTAGATATTTCCCTGCCTGATTACTCTGATCTCTTTGATTCGGATCTGGTTTGACTAACCTCTCAATAAATTTGTCCTCTTCTAGAGGTTGTTTAACCCATCCTGCGTGGTTTAGGTCATTCCGATCTACTTTTAATGAACTATACAAGTTAACCATCTGTGTATAGTTTGTAGCGAATTTATCAGCAAGCTCTTTCACCTTAGGATTCCTATATTCTATTTTTTCTCCTCTTAACATTAAATCTGCAACCTTCAAACTCTCACTTATATAGTGTTCACGCAGATCATAATCTCTCGCCTCTTCAATACTATAACCTTTAACTAAACATACTGCTGTTACTAAAATTTCCACTAGCATCGTATACGCTTGTTCGACCAATCCATGCTGGATACACCATGATATAGCAGCAAGCCCTGATTCGATCACATCGGGGTGGGCCAGCGGCTCTACTTTTTTCTCTATACGCTTAAGCAAAATTTCGATCGGTTGGAATTGAGCTGGAAGATCTGATTGAACATGATCCAAGCTAGCTAGTACTTTTTGCGCCATCGTCTGAATAGTTGGTCCGCGATTCGTCTCCAACTCCATCGTTAGGTGGTATAATTTATTGGTGAATTTTTCAATCGTTGACATCTTTTGTATTTCCTTATGCGGAACTTTTTGTTTGACCAACTCTTCTTTTTTCTCATAAACAAAGCGATAGAGTGATTCAGCACGACCACTCTCTTGGAAAGCATACACATTCGTGACCCAATCTTGTAAATCAATAAATGGGGTTAAATCGGTGATCGGTGCAATGGGTACTTCGCCCTTAGGACTGGCTGCTATATTTCCATAAAAAATGCCACGAATACGAGTACGAAAAGCGACCTTTGCAAAATGAAGAATAAGTAACGCTAACATCGGTTGATAGCGAAATGAGTGCGTAATATCAAAAATGATTTCATCTTCCTCTTTCAATTGATCAATCACAATGGAAAAAACTTCCCATATCCCCTCTTCATCACTTTTACTCGGAACTCGAACATCTCTTACAATAATCCGGTTTTGTTGCTGTAAGCGTTCTAAAATACTTGAAAGCCCTTCTTTACCATGTTTATTTTCTTTCTCCCAATTGCTTTCTCTCGCTTCATCCGTTAGAAATATAACGACTTCAATCGTTTCTTCTTCCTCTTCGCCTAGTATTTCTAAAAGGGCTTCTTGAACAAACCGTGAAGTAAAACTCTTATCTTTTAATTCATAAGTACATAATGTATAATCATGCAGTCCTAAAAACGATAAAAATTTGATCGCGATGATTCTCACCTCTTCTATCTAAAAATACGAAATAATCGTTTCTAATAATCTATTCCTCATTATATAAGGAAGAAAACCAGACTATTGACAAAGATCATCTCTGTGGTGTTTTTAATTAAACTGCTATAATAAAAAACATGCTACACCGTCTGTAGCACTGGACTAAAACATAGCAAATTTATACTTTTGATGTCTTTCTCTTATCTATTTTCGTTATACTAGTAAAGTGAAAGGAAATATTCTTTATCGAATAAGGAATTAGCTAAGGAAAGGGTTAGGAAAATGATTGTAAAACCAAAATTCCGAGGATTTATCTGTACAACAGCCCATCCAGAGGGATGTGCGCAGCATGTACAAGAGCAGATCAACTATGTCAAAAAGCAAGAGCGAATCTCAGGGCCGAAAAAAGTTCTGATTATTGGTGCTTCGACTGGTTATGGACTTGCTTCACGGATCGCTGCTACTTTTGGAGCTGGTGCTGATACCATCGGTGTATTCTTTGAGCGTCCTGCTTCTGGTAAAAGAACCGCTACCGCTGGTTGGTATAACACTGTCGCATTTGAAAAAGCAGCTAAAGAAGCAGGATATTATGCTAAAAGTATTAATGGAGATGCCTTTTCTCATGAAATTAAACAACAAACCATCGATCTTATTAAAGCAGATCTAGGACAGGTCGATTTCGTTGTCTACAGCCTTGCTTCTCCTATCCGTGTACATCCAGAAACCGGAGAAAAATTTCATTCAGTCATTAAACCAATCGGTCAACCTTTCACCAATAAAACCGTTGACTTCCATAATGGAACTGTATCCGAAGTCACGATTGAACCAGCAACGGAAGAGGAAATTCGACAAACCATTGCGGTCATGGGCGGGGAAGATTGGCAAATGTGGATACAAGCTCTGCAAAATGCAGGAGTATTAGCCCCAGGAGCTACCACCGTTGCTTATTCTTACATAGGTCCCGAAATCACTCATGCCGTCTACCGTGAAGGAACCATTGGAAAAGCAAAAGATCATTTAGAAGCAACAGCTAAAATAATTCATAATGATTTACAAGCGAATGATGGACGGGCTTTTGTATCCATTAACAAAGCACTTGTTACCCAGTCAAGCTCAGCTATTCCGGTAGTTCCACTCTATATGTCTCTCTTATTTGAAGTCATGAAGAAAAAGGGTCTCCATGAAGGATGTATCGAGCAGATGTATCGTCTCCTTCGTGACCGTCTCTATGCTGATACCACTAAAGTTGATACAGAAGGTCGCATTCGGATCGATGATTGGGAAATGAGAGAGGATGTCCAACAAGAAGTAATGGATCTCTGGCATCAGGCTAACACAGATAACCTGAAGGATATTTCTGATATTGAAGGTTACCGGAAGGACTTCTTTAGACTGTTTGGTTTTGAATTTGCGAATATCGACTATGAAAAAGATGTCGAAACAGAGATATCGATTCCTAGTATTCAATGAGCACGTTTTAATATATGATTCAAAAGCTAGATAACGCTTAAGTCTAAGCCAATCATTTTCTAAAAAGGTATTAAGAGTTTAAAATCTCTTAATACCTTTTTATGTAGGGAAAAATTCGATCTCATCGCCTCTCGGATACACGCGAAAGGTGACATGCTTAAAAGTATGCTGATTCCGTACAGTTCCATCTGGAAGCATAGTACTTTGATGTTCTCTGCGTGTTGTGGCATAAACAGGGATACGTTCATACTGAAAACACCAAGACACCACTAAAAATAACGCACCTGGTTCACCTTGAACCCAGACGAGATCCTGAGGTTCTGTTTCCTTTTCAAGCCAATTCAGAAGAGAGCGAAATGGATCCATCGGAAAAGATCCTTCTGGGGTGATTTGTGACCAGACATTTTGTAGCTGCTCTGGTAGAGCGACAAAAGATTTCACTTGCCAAACCCTTTGTGCTTCCTGCTTTTGCTCTGCTAATAACGGATGAGATACCAGCAGTACCATTTTTCTCATGGTTCATTCACCTTCACCTATTCCAATTTACTTCGATTGTATTACTAGAAAAAGACAGATCCATTCTCTTACCATCAACAGATCTGTCTATCGCTTCTTAAATATTTTCTCTATCCAAGATTACCCGAATCCGTTTAATCTTCGCCTCATTTTTCCCTTTGGGTTTCTTCCAATCTTTCGGTTTATATTGTTGATACCATCGAGCCAATTTTTCCGCGATCTCCATTTGCTCCGCTTTTGGAGTGCTCTCATCTTCCATTCGATTGAGCCATTTTGTTGTCAATGCAGCCATAAATTGATTGGGATCTCGGTCATAACCATCTTCTACCATTTCACGTTCGATGGGAGATAGATTAGCTAAAGCTCGTTTTCGTTCCTGCTCTTCTTTGCGTTTGTGGGTATGTTCCTGCCAAGCTTTTTGCTGTTTAAATCGTCCATATCCTAGTGCCGTTTTCGCCCCCGCTCCAATCCACTCTAGTGCTTCTTTTAACCATTTCTCCACCCTCTCTAAATCTTCCTGTCCGATTGCATCATTGTTCCGTGGAGCAATCGCAAAGAGAAAAGGTTGATCTTTTGCTACCACTAAATAGGGGATCGGTATAGGTGAATACCAATCACGTGGAGGATTCGCTTTATCCTGATAGTATGGCGAAAAGTGCGGAGTTAAAATCTCCATATCAAGCTGTATCGGTGCGGTCGCTATGGCATCAAAAAAAATGATACTGCCTGCCATTTCCCCACTATTTTTTTTAACAGAGCCAAAAATACGAGAAATGATCTCATTAGGGGTATCTGTCCATTCTTGTGCCCAATTACGTACGACCCCTTTAATAGAAGAGCCCGGTAGGTATGCTGTTCCTAAAGTAGGATGCCAAGCAAAGCCGTTTTCTACAGGATGTGAACGACCCAGTCCCGTCACAAAGCGCGTTGCGGTTTTCATAAAGAAAAGCTTTCCTCTTTGACTAAAGATTAAATCTTCCATTCGGGTAAGGGCAGCTTGAATACGCCAAGCTTGTCCAACTTTTTGTTGTCCATGGGTTAGCTTTTGAATCCAATTTCGTTTATGATTTCCCAATTGCCAAGATCGCTCATGTCCTTCATGCAATGTCCATTCACCACAAAATTTTTCATACCACAGGCCTATATTGGCATCGGGCGGACACTGCTTTAGGTTTTCTAATACAGGATCTTGGTATAATGGGCGATATCGATCTACCTTATGCCGGCTCATGCTTGTTCACTCTCCGGCTGCTTTAGATATGCCGTAGCCAACTTTTTATGCCATTCTAACCATGCAATAATTTCTGCTTGAATATGTTGATAAGTTTGGCGATCATGGTTCATAATTACTTGAATGAGATCAAGAGATTTTTGATCAGGATTTAGTTTCTTCGCTAGTGGGGAACGATGTAAAATCCAATGTTGTATATTTTCATATAACCATAAATGGGGATCATTTTTACTTCTCTTAGCTGCAGCGATCAGCTGTGCCAAAGCTTGTCCTAAGCCATTGATCAAAATATCAGCAGGCAAGCTAGTGACATAACTTGCATAGTCATCACCGAGCTGCTTCGCCTGATTATTTTCGATATCTTTCACTTTATCCAGTGCGTCAGCAGCTCGCTGTTGGTCTAATGTTTGATCTACCATAATCCATCCCTCCTCAATCGATCACTCGTGTTATAAACCAACCTTGTCCCACCGTTTCATTTCCACCCACTTGAATATAGGGTTGTTCTTCAAGGGTGTCTCTTAGTTCAGTCAAAGCCTTTTCTTTACCGGGTCTTGCAATCAGTACACTATACATCAAAGTATCAGGCGGAAGAGTCTCTTCGTACCATAATCCCTGACTCTTTTTCGTTACTTCATGCAAGGAATTACGTGCATAGATCGGAAGACCAAACTTAGCAAAATAGGCGAATTCATCATCAGGAAGAATGACCAGCTGTTCGGTTAACCGTTCTCGGATCGCCTGAATGGGAATGACTTGTTCCAATTGCTCTTTCACCTGATGAATTACATCAGGCTCCTCTTTAACAGTAAAAGAAAGCTCTTCCAAAAATACGTATCCTTCTTTACTTTCTGCTACAATTGCTTCTTTCTTCACCGTTTCTCTTAGCTCAGATATCATCATCTTCTTGTTAATCATCGCTAAATCACGGGCATAACGTTCTAAAATATAAGGGCAGGTAATCCAACGAAAATGCCCTGTTAGCGAACGAACAGGTAACAATAATAAACGTGCGTCGGAAATACTTACCCCACCCGCACCATCTCCGCTTCCAAAAATTTCAAAAACTTTACCCTTCGCTTCAGATGGGAGTTCTGCTTCCACTTTCCATTCTTGCTCCACTTTATTCCGAAGTGCTCCTTTAAGCCCTGACCCTGCTACCATTGGATAATGGGTCGTTGATTCACGTGCTACAGGTAAATCGATGACACTAAATACTTGTCCAGATCCAGGATGAATGGATGTCTCGGCAAACATGCCCATAATAAACCCTTTCATAATTATGTAACCCCCTCTTCTTTCCAAATCCCAATCACAATTTCTCCCATTCCATACTCCTGCATATCCCCTGTCAGTGTTTGATGCAAAGCTTCCACAGCTGCTTTTGATTCATTGGATATCTCAAAAAACCATGTACTTCCAGCTGGTATTAACGAAAGGAGAGGTCTCGGTCGTCCCTCTTTTAAATTCCATCCACCTAACTGCATGACTTTCCCAATGCTTGCCGAAACACATTCTCCTGGAATCTTAGGAGGTCCCAGACGAATTACGTCCTTTGTATTCTCATAGTAACCAGGTGTAATTAAGCTTACAGTAAATCGAATCTTAGACTCCCCTGTTAAAACGATATCAGGTAGAGCCCCAAAGTCTTCTTCCAGAAGCTGGTTTGTCTCTTCTTCTCCCAACACCTGAACATGTGCTGATCGACCTTCCCCACCTAGTGGAATGCCGAACTCTCCCGTTGGATGCCACTCATCTGGAATTCCTTCTACATACACCAGTATTTCTAATTCCTGATCTGGACGAATATGCTGAACCGTATATAAGTGATGGTCTTCAGCTTTACGCGTTTGGTTATCACGAGCAATCCCAATCCGCTTTTCTTCCTTCCACAGATCTTCTGTCAGATATATCTCATCCCCAGAAGGTTGGCCGCCTGCTAATACTTGTTTGAGCCCTGTCGCCGTTAACCATACAGCTAATAAATCTCCATCTTCTATACGATTGACTAGCTTAGGCAATCGAAGCTCCTTGGTATGATCTAAATCACAATAAACAGACTGACCTGGAGCGAGGCGTGTAAGATCCCAGCCTTTCTCATCTTTCTTACCAAACAAAAGGAGAGGCGCAGGATATAATCTCTTCCCTTGGTAACGAAGATAGGGACCTTTAAAACGAAGACAACCTAAGTCGTTGTCACTCCCTAGCCCTTCTGGCAATGGATTAGACTTTCTTGGATCTTGACTCGGTTTCCATCCTTGTTTACAAGCTAGAGCTGTACGAATCGCTCCTTGTAATGTCTTCATCGTAGGAGGAAATAAACTTTTCGGTTGACTAGCGCCTTCTTCTCCACGATGAAAAGGGGTACCATCACGAATAAACAAGGTATCTAGAGCACGAAAAGACCAAAATCGACTCATCTAAACTCCCCTCCTCTCTGCCCTAAAAAGCGCACAAGCAAGGCTCCCGCGATACTAAAATGATCATCTTGGATCAATTCCTTCTGTTCATACCGGCTTCGAAAGCAGACATTTAACAACGCTTTAATTTTCTCCTCTGCTTCTTGATGGTGAAGCCCAGAACCTTCTTGAATCCGTAGCAAATCAGCGGTGATGAGATGAAGTAATATCTCCCGATTTTCTTGTTGGTCCTCTTTAAATTTCGGATACTGCTCATACAACTCACGTAACTTATAAAGAAAGCTACTACTAACCAAAGCTTGTTCCGATTGGAACTCAATCGCCAGCTTTTCTAAAACCGTTCGCTTATGATCACTTTTCTGATCATAAATGATCTCCCATGGTGCTGACCATGTTAAATCTATACCTGAGCTCTTCCATACGCTGATCGCTAAACTATTTCGCCCAGACTTTTCTTTCGCTTCCTTATCTAATAATTGATGAGCATGTTGTAAGACCTCTTGTAGTGGAGCTCGATAATGCGCATAAACAATGGCAGCGGAAATAGTAGCATCATCGGATGATTCCATTATTTTGGAAAAGGAGGTCATATATTTTTCACGTAGCTTTACCACCACTGCCAAAGCTTGTTCCATTGGAACCATGGCTAACACATCGTCACCACCAGCATAAATAGTGACTCCTTGATGCTCGCTTACCAGTAGCTCGATTCCCTCTGTAAACTGAGCCAGTGATTGGCTTACAAGCTTTCCGACTTTCCCTTCCTTTTCTGACCTCTTTTGCAACAACGCACCTAAACGATCCCCATCCATTAAAATCAAAGCATAATACGGATTCGGTTCCTGCTTGTCCATCGCATCTATCAACTGTTGATAGGATTCTTTCATTCGTTGCCGTTCTTTAATTAAACCTTTTTCAAAATTCCGGTCATTTTCCATATAGCTTTGATAAAAAGCTTGACCTTGCAATTGAGTAAACCCATACTTTGACAAATGAGGTAGTCCAAAACGTTTGGGGTACTCACTCATATCTACCTTACAAAGTCTAGCTGCTTCCATATAAGCCTGTGCTTCCTGTGGAGCTTGCTTTACAACTTCGGCTAACCAAGGAATGATGGCAATATAGGCAGTCGAAGGAAAAAGCCTTGCTTGATCTGGGAAATCCCAACCAATTGCCGCTTTTGTAACCTCTTCTTTAACAAAAAAGCGTTTAATTAAGCCAATGGTGCTGAGCCGTTCATCAAGCCCCAGATCAAAACCTTTTAACCGGTTTCGTAGTGATTTCCAAAACTTCCGTTGCTTATCACCACGAAAATGCCCAGAAACCTCTTGTAGAGAGCCCATTAATGTACACTTATCCCCAGGCTCTTCTGGTGGAATATAACTACGCCAGTTTTTACGTCGATCGAGTAGATCCTCCTCTTCGCCTATAACCCATGCCATTTCCCAAAAATTTTGTGTCTGGCGATCCCAAATAGCACGTGTTCCTTGTCCTAAATGAGCAATCGGGGCTACCGTATAGTTCCACACTGCTTCACTTACTCGTTTCCAAGCTTTAACCACCGCTTTTTGACAGGCTTGGGCACTCTTGATAGGATCTAATCCTTCGGGTACCTCTGCTTTAAAGCGATTGGGTAAAGAACCAATCCACGGTCCATCTTGAGGAGCTTGCCCTTTTAAACACGCATCAATCGCTTGGAGTAAAGGATCGTGTAAGTTACATTCTACTCCTTTTCGCTCATGGACATAAGGAAAAACAATATGACATCCTTCTCGAATGGCTGCCATCATCGCATGTCCGGATAAATAGGACAAAAGAAAAGAGCTCGCGAGCAAGTCACGGGTACGACGTGACTGGGCCACAAATCCTTGGACTGGACCGATCGTAAAATGGAAATGCGTCTTTTGGCTCACAAACTCGCCCCCTGACTATATCCTTGCTCAACAAGATAGTTTTTAAATTCCTCTAAAACTGTTTGATGATGAATGTGAACATTTCGACTTTGACCTTTATCCATCTTTTCTATCTGAGGGAAAGGTGCTGACAATACCGAAAAAAATGGATAAAACTCCTTGCCTATTCTTACAATCCTCAGCCAGACTGGAGAGGCAACTCGATTCCCTTCCCTTTTTTTTGGTTGAATTATCACCTTATTTGGTAGGATCATCGGTAATCCTAATGCTACACGGCGGATTCCTTTTTGTTCTCGAAATTCCTTAATACATTTAGCACCATAGGCTAAAGCTTTCTCCCAGTGAGCAAAACCAGTACTAGCCAGATAAAAGCCTGTTTGTTGGTTTATAACCGTATGTGTTGGGCTCTCTGAATAATTTACAAACCAGCTATGAATGACTTTAAGGCTATGCATAAAAGCTTTTAGCCAATCCTGACTTGTTTGCTGTTGATGTGCAATATGTAACTCTTTTAATACTTGTTGTGCCAATGAGTCGGGTGGTGCCTCCCAGCTCGATAACTGAACACTACCAAACCCCCGACGACTTCGTGCTCCTAGTCCTCCAACATGACCTAATAACCAAATACTTGCCATGAGCTCCTGCCAGTTTCGTTTCTGACGCTCTGTGTTAGTCTCTGGTCGCAGTACCAGTTGAATCTTAAACTCTTGATCAGGTTGAATATAATCTCGCTCTAACTTTTTGGATCTTAATGAAAAGCTTAGATAAGATAAGTCTTTACTAAAAACAGGATCAAATCGACGGCGGATATTTTGCTTCACCTCCTCCGTCGAGACGTCACGTAGTAAAAAGCGGCCTAAGCCAGCTCCAGAACCTGTTCCCCCAAATAACTGCTCCTCTAAGCTTGCACCAGTAGATTCTTTGTCTAATTGATTATATTGAGGTTGAATCGCGCGATACCAATACCGAAGCGCCCCTTTAACCGAGGGTAAACGAATTTCCGCTTTATCTTGTTCGGCACCTGATAAAAAAAGTGGCGTGACGACTTGAAATGTGACGGTTAATGTCTCGCGAGGTAAATCCACCCTGTCACCTCCAAACATGCCTTTTTTGTAAGTTAACCTGATTCAACATATTCCCTTTTCTTATCATGAATAATCACCCCCTTGCTTTTTTTCAGTATAAAAGCAACATTCCCTTTTAGGGAAATGTTGCTATAAACCATAAATCTATAAATCATGTTACATAATTTGATCAAAAATCTAGATCTTTTCTAGATTCAGATGGGGAGAGAGTGAGTGAGGAAGCGATGAGCGACTGATTTAGAAGGCAGCCTCTCTATTCCTGTGAACATTAATTAGCCCCAACACTTAGGGCAATGCAGTATTGAGCAAAATAATAACTGGTCATAACACCATACGTTCCCCAGCGTAATGGTTTCACAAAACGATTCCATGCCAAAATCGCATCTGATAGATAAAAAGAAAGAGCGCCCGCTATAAGCAAAGGTTGTCCACTTAAAATTCCTTGATATACCATCAATGAGATGATGACCATATACAGTGCTACTGGTATCAATAACTTTATAGAGCCTTCTGCAACTATCCCTGGACGAAGCAGTAATAAATAAATAATAAAAAGAGAAACCAGCACAATCGCCACAATTAAAGACTTCCATGAAAGCATATCATCTACAGGAAAGGCAACTACATAAATCACATGGGCACAAAAAAAAGCAATTAATCCGTGAATAAATCGATCATTAGGTAACATAAGAAATATGTCACCAATCACTGAAAAAATGAGTCCCAATAAAATCAACCAATCATAGCTCTGTTGGGTATCTAAAGATACTCCTACTATTCCCATAATGATAAACATGGTGCCAGGCTTTAATAAATACATCCATGTTGTCGCCCTTTGTGATACAGCAATGAAATAAGCCATCCCTGCAATTCCCGTAAAAATAGATAGGCATGCAATCATCCACTTGTTTCCTTTCTGTCTCAATTAATTCGGATTTGGTAACCCCAGATCAGCAAAAGTTGCCATTTCACGAACAATCGCAACAGCAGCATCTATCAGCGGAAAGGCAAGCGCTGCTCCACTTGCTTCTCCCAAACAAAGATCCGCGTGAATAATTGGCTGTAAGTCAAGCGCTTGTAAAAGTACGAGGTGAGCTGGTTCAACCGATTGATGGGAGGCAAATAGATAATCTTGTACACGAGGTATTAACTTTACTGCCACATAGGCTGCCACAGTAGATATCACTCCATCTACTAGAACAGGCATTCCAGCTGATGCAGCTCCTATATATGCTCCAGCCATAGCTGCTACTTCTAGACCACCTACTTGTGCTAAAACCTGCAACGGCTTTTCTGGATCAGGTTGATGGAGTGCTAACGCTTGCTTAATGATATCTGTTTTATGCTGGTAACTTTGATCATCCAGCCCCGTTCCGCGTCCCACTAATTCTTCAACTGGTCGCCCTGTAAAAGCAGCTGTAAGAGCTGTAGCTACAGTCGTATTCCCAATCCCCATTTCACCCACAGCTAATAACTGTACGCCTTGCTTTTTTAATTGACTAACCATGTCAATCCCAACTTGTATGGCTTGCTCTACTTCTGATTGTGTCATCGCTGGTTCTTCAGCAAAGTTCCGGGTTCCAAATCGGACTTTTTTATCGATCACCACTTCAGGTATTTCTTCTAAGTAACTACCTACATCCACCACATGGACATTTGCTCCAGCTAAATGAGACAATACATTGATCGCAGCTTTTCCATTCACAAAGTTATGGATCATGAGCCCTGTTACCTCTTGTGGATAAGCACTGACTCCTGCTTTCGCAATCCCATGATCTCCACACATCACTACAACCGCTTTTTGCGATACTTCAGGAAATGGATGACCCGTAATCCCTGCCAAACGTATCGCCATCTTTTCTAGCTGTCCTAAACTATGAAGTGGTTTCGTTAGAGAGTTTACCCGTTTGGTTGCTGCTTCCATCGCTTCGATACAAAGAGGATTAATATTTGGCCATTTCATTTACTTCTTCCTCTCTATTTGTCTGTTTATTTTATTCTAGCATAAAATCATTTTCGATAAACTCAGACTTCTCCATTTATAAAGGATGAACCTCTCTTTCAACCTTTTAGTAAACATCGTAGAAGAAAGAGAGATTCATCCTCTAATCCAATCATACTCCAAAGATTTTACCTCTGAGGTCGCATACTGGGCATTGCCCGATATAAAGCCATAGCGATAGCTGTAGCTGCCACAGCTTTGATTAAATCACCTGGCAAGAAAATTAGGAAAGCACTAAAAAATGCTTTATTCAGTGGTAATCCAGTAACTGCGAGAAGCCATGGAAAGCCAATCGCATAAATCACTATGATCCCACCTACAACATGAGCTACTGTTAACTGCCAAGCTTTCACTTTTCCAGCTCTTCCCCATTTTTCAATCATCCAGCCAATAACGAATGCAGCAATAGGCCAACTTAGAATATATCCTCCTGTTGGACCAAGAATCGCTGCAAGCCCACCTTGACCACTTGCGGAAAGTGGCAGACCAACTGCAATCAGAGCAACAAATACTAGAATACTCGCTGCTCCCCAGCGTGCTCCCAAAATAGATCCGGCCAACATAATGACCAGTGTTTGTAATGTGATCGGTGCTGGAGCCATCGGAATAATAATTTTGCCTCCAATCACGACTAATGCTACAAATAAAGCAGATAAAATCATATGACGAATCGATAAAGTCCTAGCCTGCATGATCCACTTCTCCTTCTTTATCAATCACTTATTTATTAGTGAAAAACAAACCATTCACATTGTCAATACAAATTTCATTAAGGTTGACAATATCTTTAGGCTAAGAAGCTATCATTTCGCCCTGTTCAGACTACTCTTTGTAACATACGATACTAAAAAGATTGGATCATACGGACTCGATAGGAGTGATTTGATGAATGAACGAAAAATACGTATCCTCCAATCCAAATCAACTTTAGCCGCAAACCATCCCGTCAATCATTTTGTTTCCATTGTTCGGCGTGTTCGGAATAGTGTTGTCTCTTTAATCATCAAAAAAAAGCCTCGAATTGAAGCCTTTTACGATGCTGTCTGGAGCCAGCTCTTTACCGAGAATGAGCATGATTCTTATCAATTCGGTTCAGGATTTATCGTTCATCCCAAAGGTTATATATTAACCAATGACCATGTCATTGAGCAAGCAGATAAAATCGGGGTGAAGGTAGAAGGTGTGAAAAAGATATTTTTAGCAGAACCTCTCTTAAGAGAGCCTGAAAAAGATTTGGCCATACTTAAAATTCATCCATCTCGACCGTTAAAGTCAATCGCTCTTGATTCTTCCTCAGATGTTGAATTAGGTGAATGGGTAATTGCCATCGGCAACCCATTTGGTCTTGAGCAAACAGTGACGACTGGGATTATTAGTGGTAAAAATCGCCCTTTACAAGCAGGAAAGCGTGTCTATCCTCGTGTCCTTCAAACTGATGCTGCTATCAATCCCGGGAATAGTGGTGGACCCTTAATTAATATGTTGGGGAAGGTGATTGGTATTAACACCTTAATTATCTTTCCCTCACAAAGTATTAGCTTTGCTATTCCGATCAATGAAGCAAAACCTCTACTTGATAAAATCAAAGACGAGTAACCAGTCGTTTCATCTATCGCCAGCACGATCTAATGTAGCGATAAGCGATCATTCTACATGTTTCACATTGAAACCCTCATATAAGAGGTAAAAATCGACTTGCTTCCATAGCAGCCTGTACCTCAAACCTGCACGGCTGCCAGCACACCGCCTAAGTCTCGCTTTAAGACATAGAAAGTTAGCACAGGATTTTGTCTAACCCTCCCCACTTACACCTTAGCACTAAGTCGATTAAACACTGACCACTCTTCACTTAGCTCTAAGCACTTACCTTGTTTAACAAATAGTCTATGGGCATTTTAACAGGTTTCCTACGCTACAGAAGCAAATCCATGATTGGTTTTTCTATTCTTCAAGTCCGCTGATCTCTGTCGTCGCATTAGCAATTTGTAAGGCAGCATCCACTTTTTCCATAAATTCAATATTAAAGTCATTCACTTTTTCTATTTCTTGTTTTGGAAACAAGTATAATAAATCAGCTGAATCGACTAAGTCCTTCTCTTTGCGAGAGTTAAAACGTTCCACCTCAGCCTCTGCGCGACGAATCGCTTGATCACAAGCAAAAACAAGATTTTGATTCATTTCAATCAAATGGTTCTTATATATTAATGCTTCATGGAGGGTAAATGTACGCCCTGCCACAGTAATTTTCGTTTCCAAATTTGTTCGATCAATGGCTGTTTTGATGCGGAAGAAACGATTAGCCAAATCGTGATATGCCTGAATTTTAGCTTGTACTTCTTTTTCAGCATGCTTCACACTATATTCCTGATTGGCTCCCTTGATTCCCCAAGGGTGTTTCTTTTTAGAGCTCCATGCAGAATATTCCGCTAGCTCGGACTGAATCTTATCCATCCGTTTTTTAATCAACTTTAGTTCAGATAGTCCTTGTTGAATCAGCATGTAGTAGCTCCTCTCTACTATAAAAAAAACGTGCCCTTTCATTCTAACAAATTAACCCAATCCAAACAATGTAAATATTTCATTATATTATAGATTTATATTTTTCACAGCGAGCGAGCTACTTTTCATTTTTATGATAAAAAGATGAAGAATAATGACAAAAACTAAACATTTTAACCCAATAAAATTAGGCTTCTCTTCCTGTTTATATTTATCATCAGAAAAGAAGCCTTTATTATTTAAAGTTATTTTATTTATCCACGACAACCAAGCGCACGATCATGAAGAAGAAGAGACATTGTTTTCAAATAAATTTTGATGTGATTTGTTTCGCCAGAAGAAGTGGTAATACATATATTGCGATAGGACAGATACGGTAAAAGCAATCGGGTAAGCATATAAAATACCTTTTAAACCAACCGAATGGGATAAGAAATAAGCGAGTGGTACTTGAACACACCAGATTGAAACAATTCCAATGAGTGTAGGCCACAAAACCGTACCACTTGCACGCATCATTCCCGCTAAAATAGTACTATGTCCAAAAATGAGATAAGCCCATACAACTAAAAATAACATACTTTGCGCCAGATCTAATGTGTTTGTACCCACCAAAAATAAAGATAAGATAGGACGACTAAATATATAAATAAGGGTAACCAAGAGACCTCCCATCAAGTAGTTCATCCATACGGCACTACGTAGTAAATCTTTTAATCGATGGGGTTGGTCTGCACCAATCAACTGCGATCCAAAAATTCCTGTGGCCATCCCTAAACTCAAAGCTGGCAATTGAACATAACTAATAATCTGAACCATCGCACCGTATGCTGCAGCAGCTTGTGCACCGTACTGATTAACAAATGATATCACTGCAATCACGGATAAGGACACAAATACCATCTGAATACTAGTAGGTATACCAATTTTGATCATTAACTTCAAAATTTGTCTATCCATTTTTAGATTTTTCAAATAGGAAGGACTTAAGGCTAAAATATGTTTCGTCTTATATAAATAAATAAAAAGAATGGTCATGGAAATCACTATAGCTATCACATTGGCTAATGCAATCCCTTGAATCGCTAACTTCGGCATTCCTAACCAACCAAATGCAAGAATGGGGCTTAAAACAATCGATAATATCGTACTAATCACAAGGAAATAAAAAGGTGTTTTCGAATCCCCCGTTCCCCTTAAAAAGGTGGTATAACAAATGTAAATAAATTGAATAGGTAAGGATGCAAATAAAATTTGCGCATAATCAACTGCTTGTGGCATTGCACTTGGTGGAATTTTCACCACTTGTAGCAGTTCATGAGTAAAGAGTAGCCCTAACGCTGCAAGAACAATCCCCAAAAGAAATGAAAACTTTAAAGAAGTATTAACTGTTTCTTTTAAACGAGCTGTTTGTCCTCCACCATACGCTTGTCCAATCAAGACAGAACTTGCACTTCCAAGTCCAATAACTAATGAAATTAAGAAGAAAAGCACTGGCATGACAGAGCTTGCAGCCGCCAATGAGTTTTCTCCTAATCCCTGTCCCATGATAATCATACCTACTGTGCTTCCAAATGATTGAAGTGCATTGCTTAAAATCATTGGAATCAAAAAGATTAATAATGGTTTCCAAATCGCTTGCCCTGATGACAGAATATCACTATGTGTTTTCGTGATCTTTTCTTGCTTTGACATCACTTTCTCCATTTTTTCAGCAGATTCACTTGCTACTTGCTCGATTTCTTGATGTTTCTCTTTGTCATCTAGCATGATATTTCCCTCCTCTTATCCGCTTTTTATTTTATTAGAGACTGCTCTCTGCATTACCACTCATCGTTTCTTTACTCACTCCCGTTGTCTTCTTTCCGACGCCAAAAATGATTCGTTCTAATCCTAGGACTTATCTGGGCTGCTGATTGAATGATGCAATATGCTCTTATTATAATAAGTCTATATCATTCAAACTTTCCCCAAAATAAAAACCGGAAATCCCGGTTTTATCCATTTTATCAATTTTCTAACCTTTCAAATCCACTAGTTATATTATACTATTCCGTTTACGATTCCACTATTATTTTTATCCATCTTGTTCTGATAATCGGGCAGGCTTATCTTCAAATACAAAATAGTCAACATTAATATTCAAAAACATATGATCTTTTCCGGTTGCTTGGTCACGAACCACAAAGTAGTCTCGACCTACAGCTCGTAAGGTTCCGGTTACTTTTTTCGCATTCCATTGATTATTCTCTTCAAAAGTGAGATAGACCGTTATTTTTCTCCCTATATTCTTTGATAAAAAGTCCTCTGAGAAGTTCCGCTCTCTTCTTTGCGACACCTCTGGTTGAGGAGCAGATGGTTGTTGAGAAATATTAGCATAAGGGTAGTACCAGTACATATCATTTCCTCCTAAAACTGATAAATTCTTCGACAGTTTTGTATGGTAGGTGAATAAAAGCAATGGCTTTTATAGCGACCACTAATCGGTTGATTAAACCATCGACTAGGGCAAGCACCTACAGGTTTAAAAAACCATAACGAATATCTAGCAGGATGAAAGCGTTGACCATCTACAACTTTTGTTGCCAGACGAATATCCCGTTTCCTTGCCCGCTGGTAGAAATAGGGTCTTTGAACTGCTTCAAATCCACCAGGTGACTGAAAAACCATATCCCAAATACTGCGAATCCCTCTAAAATCTAAGCAGTTCCCTAGAACACGATTAACCCCTACATTTCCTACCATCAACATCCCTTGTTCTCCTTCTCCCTCTGCTTCTGCTCGCATGAGCCTAGCAAGTAACTTAATATGCTCGCTATTATGTGGGATGATTGCCATGGTATCACCTCTTATAGTTATGATATGTGCCCAAAACAAAAAAAGAACTCACCTTAAGAGTTCTTTAGTTCGTAGACAAAGCCTTATTATGCGACAGTTTCCCTGCGTAAAAGTTGTTCAGCTAAAATCTTCGACTATAATGATAATGGTCTAATCCGCGACTTTCACACCATTCCCTCGTTTCCCCCAAAATTACAGCAGGAACCCGTTGTAATTCGGATAAGCACTTTGCTCCTAGCATTGTCATTAAGATACGAAGCTGCTCATGCCAGCGATGAATGGTTTGAATCGTTGTTTCAACACCCTCTTCTTGAACACTACGTAAAATAGGGGAAGCCATCCCAATTACTTTGGCTCCTAGCACAAAGCTCTTGATCATATCTAATGGATTTCGAATCCCACCTGAGGATATTAGTTCCATTTGTGGATGAAACTTTTGTGCTTCAATTAAAGAAATGACAGTGGATTGACCCCAACGATATAGAAAATGATACTCTTGTCCTTCTCTTCGCTGGTTTTCTACCCAAATAAAATTAGTTCCACCACGCCCAGCTACATCGATTAGCTTTACCCCCACACTAAGAAGTTGTTCATACGTTTCTTTACACATACCAAATCCTACTTCTTTGACAATCACAGGCACTGGGGAGAATGATACGATTTGCTGTATCTTTTTCATTAATCCAGTAAAATACCGATCTCCTTCCGGCATAACTAGTTCTTGTGGCACATTTAAATGGAGTTGCAAAAAGTCAGCATGAATCATCGCAATAGCCTGTTTAGCCTCTTCAATAGAGCTATCGGCACTTAGATTGGCTAAAACGACTCCATTTGGGTTTGCTTGTCGGATTACTTGATAAGTTCGGGCTAGATCTGGATTATTTAAGGCAGCCTTTTGTGAGCCTACAGCCATGCTTAACCCTGTTTCTTTGGCTACAAGCGCTAAGCGATAATTAATCTCTTCTGTTTTATAAGCTCCACCTGTCATCGCATTGATTAACAGGGGAGATGCTAGTTCTTTTCCGCCTAAGCTAGTCTGAAGCTTACAATCGGATAGATTTACCTCTGGAAGAGACCGATGTACCAACTGAATATCATCAAATGCAGATCTCACTTCCTGATTGGACTGTAAAGCAAACTTCAAATGATCTAATTTTCTCTGCTCTCTAGAAATAAGTCTCATCTCCCTCTATTTCTTGTTCACCGATGAGAATGATCTTTTCTATAGTTTCCCATTCCAAATATATTATTTATATTTCCCTTTCTCCATCAAAAATTAAGACACCGCTCTCTCTTCATTCGGTGTCTCAAGCAAATAAACTGACAACTTATAAACACTGCCACAAAAACTTGCCCTTTGGTTTTTCTGGATCGGGATCAATAAACAAATAACCAATCCCAGAATCGGCAAAGTTGGCGAAATCGATACTATAGATCGGCTCCTCACTCTGATCACTTTGATCCATATAAACCCAAAACTTCTCTCCTATATTCGGAGTTATTTCATAATAGTGATCCCCATAGTCACTAACTTTCCTTTCCAAGTAAATCTCTTCTTCTGGCGGGATCATTACCTTTAACCCAGAATCAATTTGTCCAGCAAAATAATAAGGCTTACCATAAGCTTGTGGCCACTGTAACCATTCTGGAAAACCGCCTAACTTCGTGGACTCAATCTCTTCTGGAATCACTCCATCTAAAAACCATTCATGATATTGATCCCCATCTAACAGTCCTTCCACCCATTGATTTGGCACTCCATCTTCCTTCTCGATCCAATTTACTATACGAGCTTCGGGTAATATTTCTATATCCTCAAGTGGCGCAAAAGTAGTCCCGCCCTTTACCTGTTCTGGTTCTAAAATCACGACGGCATTCGCTCCGCAATCAGCGTCCCAAGTCGCGCAATTTCCTTCATTTTGTTCACATTGAAACAAATACAGCACTCTACCTTCTTTACCCAAGTTTAATCGTTCTTTGTGATGACAAAATTGAGCAATCAAAGACATTGGCTTTCCACACTCTTTACAGTTTGGCCATTTCTCTGGTGCGAGTCCCCAAGGTAATCCTCCATATTGTTCAACAAACTGTGTAGATCCTGGTAATAAAGTACCTAGATATAACTCTGGAACATAATAACGCATGATTTTCACCTCTATAGAATATATGTTCCTATCTTAACTTACTTTTTTCTTTATAACAACTATCTGCATCGTACCATCTGATCAGCCACAATAAAATGTAAGTATTTCCCACTACTAACAGAACATGCATTCTCATATAATACAATATAAGAAAAAACAATCATACGTTCGACTATCGAGGTGACTCTTGATGGACTCTGTTATTTTTCTTGTAGATATCCAATCCTTTTATGCAAGTATCGAAAAAGCACAAAACCCTTCTCTTCAATATCGCCCTGTTGTCGTATCAGGAGATCCCAAGCGACGTAGCGGTATTATCTTAGCAGCTTGTCCCATTGCTAAGTCATATGGGATTAAAAATGCAGATACTCTATGGGAAGCGGAGCAAAAGTGTCCTCAATTAGTGGTCATTCGCCCACGTATGCAACTTTATTTGGATATCTCCATTCAATTAACAAAAATCTTAGAGCGATTTAGCGATCAAGTTGAACCTTATTCCATTGATGAACAGTTTATCGATGTAGGTGGAAGTGAAAAACTATTCGGTCCTCCTCTTGTGATTGCTCAAAAAATTCAACAAGCGATTTGGGAAGAACATCACTTATATGCTCGAATCGGCATTGGTCCTAACAAAGTACTCGCTAAAATGGCCTGTGATCATTTTGCTAAGAAAAATAAACAAGGCATATTCTGGCTAACCACAGCCAATTTCCAAGAACATCTCTGGCCTCTCCCTATTGAAAATATGTTCGGAGTTGGCCGTCGTATGTCACGAAACTTACGCCAAATGGGAATTCGTACGATTGGGGGATTAGCACATTTTCCGATTGAACTCTTAAAAAAACGCTTTGGTATCAATGGAAATGTACTATGGATGACCGCCAATGGAATTGACCTTTCTCCAGTCTCTACTCACTCATTTGATCATCAAAAAGCGATTGGACATCATATGACTTTACCGCGCGATTATCGGACAGCTGAAGAAATACGTGTGATCCTCCTCGAACTTTGCGAAGAGGTTTGCCGACGTGCCCGGACTCACCATCTACTGGGAAAAACCCTCCATGTATCTTGTCGAGGTGCTGACTTTGAAATTCCTACTGGCTTTCATCGCCAAATCACCTTAGCTGACTTTACCAATCAAACCATGGTGCTATTCAAACAAGCTTGGCAGCTATTTCTCCGCTATTGGAACGAGCAAGCAATTCGTTCACTCGGTATTCAATTAAGCAAGTTAATACCCGATAATCTGATCCAATTCAGCTTATTTGAAAATGAAAACAAACAAATAAAAATCGGTTATGTTATGGATGATATCAAAAAGCGCTTTGGTGATACAGCCATTTTACGAGCTATTTCCTTAACTTCTGCTGGGCAAGCTATCGAGCGTTCACAAAAAATAGGGGGACATTATAAATGAGCACCCTTGATCGAAAAAATAAATTATGGGAAGGAAGCCGCATGTTTTTACCCGAACACCGAAAAAATTTACTAGAACATTACCAAGAAGCCCAAACATTTACTCCACCTATTTTATCAGATGAAGCATGGCAAGAAATTAACCGTTTAATTATAGAAGGGCTTCATGATGAGTCTCCCTTACTTATTTATTACGTGAAACAAAAAAGCGCTCAGCAGTTTTGTGGTTTTATCGAAAAAGTCAATCCCTATGAACATTGGCTAAAAGTTACCAATGGACAAACTACCTGCACAATTCACTTTAAAAATATCTATAGAGTAGAATATCCATAAATTGATATAAAAAAAACCTCCTAGGATCGATTGATCTAGGAGGATAATGATCCAGTTCATCCGCTCATCCGCTTCAAACTCACAAATAGAAAAAGAAATAAGTCACAATTAGTTCAACAAAATTACCCTAGCCTACTTAACAAAAACCACCCTTGAATCAGATAGAAAAAATCGAGCAAAATTTTAAGTGATCCTCCTACTAGAAACATATCCATATATGCCTAGCAGATCCCAACTTTCCATGTAATCTTTAGTTAGGAATAACACTCCACAACTCCACATTACAATTATGTAGGTTACTCAAGTTAACACTACATTCGATGTTATCCTCTTAATCCACCACTCATCGATCCTCCACTTACTCCCGTCCAGTGATCCTTTTTAGCTCCATCTAGGAGTGATCTAGTTTTTGATCGAATTTGTCGCAGTCCGCAGAGTAGTCCATAAAATTGAAAGGCTAACAGAATACATCATATACCTTTCCGCTAATCAAAGTGATATGATCGCCAATTTTTACAGCTTGGCCGTCTAACAAGCAAATCTCACACTCTTGTTTGTCTGCCGTAGTTATTTTCACAACGAGTTCTTCTCTTTGAGGTGGACTAAACTCCAGATTCGCGAAGGCGATCGCCTCATCTTCTTGATTGATTCGCTCATAAACTTCTGTCGTATATTCCACCTTATACTGCGGATCAGACTGTACATGGTTTATAAACGTATGGACCTCAAAAGGCGATCCCATTACACGAAGCTTTAACATGTGAAAAATTCCCCCTTGGCATTTTTAAAAAATTAAAAGTGGAGTGCTATAGTCATATTTATTATAATTTATTCAGAACATTTGGTAAATATATCAAATTTCTAAGTAGCTTTCGCTATTATTGCAAATAAATGAAGGTAAATAAGCAATTTTAATCCGATTTGGCCTATTTTTGCAAAAATTTTTTGCAAGGATTTGTGTGTGAGAAAATTCGATAAAAAATAAACTTTTTAAGCAGGAAAATTGCTTTTTCTATCATATTATTATATATAGCCTATGCGAATATGAGGTGACCACCTTTGAATTACTCCGATAGAAAAAAATCAGGAGAATTGCTCCGTAAAATCCGCAAAGATCATGGATATACAATCGAAAATCTAGCTGATGATTATATATCCGCTTCGACCATTAGTAATATAGAACGTGGAAATCCTTATGTTAGTATAGAAAAAATTAATTACTATGCTGAAAAATTAGACGTCAATCTTGAACAATTATCTAATTTAATGACAAAAGAAAAAAAGAATGAAAAAAAATATCGACTGCAATTAATGTCCATAGAAAATATGATTGATCTAGTCGATCCAAACGCAGGGCTTGCTAAATTACGACAAATGAGTAGTGATTGCTTTTCGCATTGTCCTGGGATGATCAATTATCTAAAAGGAAAAAGCTACTATCGAAAAAATAAAGAAAAAGCAGAAACTTACTTTTTAAAAGCTATACAACAGGTCGAACAACAGCCCATTCTCGAAAAATCCAACATTAAACCTATTTGTTATAATGAGCTTGGTACCATTTATTTTTACAAGCACGAACTCGAAAAAGCTCTTCATTATACCCAAAAAGGAATTGACTCCTTTATTCCTGAAGGAGAGCGAAGTTATGTCAAGTCCATGCTATTAGCAAATAAAGCCATCTACTTAGAAGATCTGGGAAGATTAGAAGAGTCCATCCAAACCATTGACCAACTCCGTGCACAACCGGAAGAGTTTAAAAGTACGAACAGCACCTTAAGTATTTATGTTCTCCAAGCACGCATCTACCATCGAAACAAACTTTACTCACAAGCTATCACCTGTACAGAAACGGGTATAGAGCTAGCTCGAATTAATCGAATGCACGATCGCTCTTCAGAACTATGGACCTTACTTGGTAATATTTACTTTAGTTTGGAAAAAACTGAGGAGGCAGAAATTTGCTACTTGACAGCATTAGACCTTAAAGAGAAAATCAAAAAAGAACATTTGCTAATCTCTCCTTATACTCAACTAGGACTCTTGTATCTCGAACAAGATAAATTTGTAGAAGCAAAGCGCCCACTCGAAGACGCTGTCAAAATCGGTGAAAGATCAGATCATATTTTGCCATTTATTAGCGCATTAATTGCTTTAGGTAACTTCTATCTCAAACAAAAAAAATACTATCAAGCCATACAACCTTTTGAAAAAGCACTCGTCTTGGCTCAAAAGCATCACTCCATGGATCGCGAAGAGCAGATTGTAGTCAATCTGTGTTATTGCTATGAGCAGATTGGCGATATAGAGAGATTTCAGGATTACTCCAAGCGATTAGTAGAAGTAAAGTTTTGTAGTACTCCAAAGGGATTAGAATGCATTTAACCAAATGTATTCTTTTTTTAAAAAGGGGATTTCCATTTTTTTACCTATCTTATATAAATAGTAATATTTATATACAGAATGTTTTTCTAACCATATAAAAGGAGGTGACAATCATGTTAGGCTACATTCCAGATCCAACCAACGATTATATCCCTGATCCAACTGTTGACTAATCACTATTCGCTTTTTCTATCAATATAAACTTTCATTTCATTTTTTTGTAGGTATTATATATACATATTATATCCATTATGGGCCATTTTCCTTTATCCTTGGGAAATGGCCACTATTTTTCATTCTGGGTTCAACCATTTAAAAATAAAAAAACCGATTATTCCCTAGCATCGAGTCTAATCGGTTTCTACATTACTTTTTCAAAAAAGAAACATTGGCAACTACTGCATTATATCCTGATCCTATTCAATCATTTCTTTATTATCAACCGATCAATCTTCATCACCATCAAAAAAGTCATCCGCTGCAAAGTTTTGTTCTTCCTCATCTCCTTCAAAGACATCTTCCAAAGCATCTCCAATTTCATCTATGACTTCTGCTGCAATGAGTCCAGCAGCCACTCCTCCTACTGCACCTGCTGCTATTCCAAAGCCGGTATGCTTATGAATGCCCTGTGTTGCAGCAGAGTGGAATACATACGATTGTGGATTCTGGATCATTTCCGTAAGAATCTCTTGTAGATGGGTTGCTAACTGAGTTGGATCATCACAAAGGGGATTATCAAGCCAAATCTCACGTCGAATTTCCTTCTCACCAAAGAAAGAATATAGGTCAACCTCAAGTAAAAGACGTATTCCCGTCTCTTCCAGAGAAACGACAAATTCAACCTCTTCGATCTGATCTTTAAACATCCCGGTTGGCTTTAACTCAAATTCTTGCAAATAGCCGTTAAAGGAGCGTGAGTCATGCTTCTCATAGAATCCGATCTGTTCAAATGCAATTAGAGCATTTTGCAGTCGTAGTGGGGGTAGCACCTGAACAAAGTCTTTATCACTGCTATCTACGGCTCCCGCAATATCCAAATGAGAAACAAAATAATAGGAGATAGACGAACTTGAGAGAAGAAGATTCATTGGGAAAACATAAGAAACGGGAATACTCTTCCTCTCCTCTGGTTGAATTTTAAAAGGGGTATGAAACGGTATTTTCCCTACAGTTTGTGTATAATAATGATCTTTATGATAAATACTCATCACCAGCTCGATATCAATGCGGTTAATCTGCTGTTCAACCGTTCCTCCCTGAACGATGAGCTCACCACGAAGTGAATCACCTAAAGCATAATCCGATTTATCTAAGACAAAGTCAACTTTTGCTCCACCATGCCCCAATTTAGCTAAAAAGCTTTTAAACACAAATTTCTCCTCCAATATTTAGGAAAATCAATCTCGATTTTAGTCTATCATTCACATCAGATGGAATAAGTTAATATCATATTAATTTATTGTTAAGTTATAGTTAAATTTCTAATATCATATCTATAGTATCATTTCCATTTACTACCTGATTCTCATCAATTTCATAAACTGGTTTTACTCCAGATGGATCTGCTATAAAAATCGAAATAGATAAGCCTATTGGCAAAGGATAATAAAACAGTAAATGTTACATCTAAAAAAATAGGTTTCTCTCGCAATATAGCAAGAGAAACCTATTTCGTTATATCATTTTTAAAATAAAGCCAGTTGATTACTTTGAGGGAGTCCATCCAAGCAACCCATGTTTTTTAAAAGCTCTATCACTGTACTCGATACCTTAGTCCGAGATTGAAGATCATCGATAGATAAAAATTCTCCATTCTTCCGAGCTTCCATCATATTGATCGCGGCACTTTCTCCTACGCCAGCAATCGAAGCAAATGGTAGAATTAAGCTATCTCCATCAATCACAAATTGTTTAGCATGCGATTTATATAAGTCTACTTGCTTAAAGGTGAAGCCTCGTGCGTAAAACTCCAATACCGACTCCAGTACAGTTAGAAGTCCTTTTTCTTTTGGTGTCGCTGCATTTCCTTTTTCTACAATCTCTTTAATTAATCGTTTGATATGCTCAGGACCTTTGAGTACCACTTCACCATCAAAGTCACTCAATAGACGATAAAAATAGGTAGCATAATAAGCAATCGGATGATGAACTTTAAACCAAGCAATCCGAACAGCCATCATGACATATGCGACGGCGTGTGCCTTTGGAAACATATATGCGATTTTCCGACATGAGCCAATATACCATTCTGGTACATCATGTTGCCGTAACAAATCGGCTTCTTCGTCGGTAAGTCCCTTTCCTTTTCGCACTTTCTCCATGATTTTAAACGAACTTTTTGGTGGAACCCCTTTGAGAAGCAAATAACGCATGATATCATCCCTCGTACAAATCGCTTCAGATAAGGTACAAATCCCAGAACGAATAAGTTCTTGAGCATTTCCTAACCATACATCGGTACCATGTGATAAACCGGAGATTCGTACTAACTCTGAAAATGTTTTGGGTTTGGTATCTTCTAACATTTGCCGGACAAACTGTGTACCAAACTCAGGAATACCTAGTGTACCCGTTTTTACACCGCCGATTTCTTCAGGGGTTACACCTAAGGATTCCGTTCCACTAAATATTTTCATCACTTCGGGATCATCCATCGGAATCTCTTTGGGGTCAATGTTCGTTAAATCTTGTAACATCCGAATGGTTGTGGGGTCTTGGTGACCTAAAATATCCAGTTTCAAAATCCGCCCACTAATCGAGTTATAGTCAAAGTGTGTAGTCCGTGTTTCCGATTTCATATCATCTGCTGGACGCTGTACAGGAGTAAAATCAAATACTTCTTTATACTGAGGGATAACCATCAGACCACCCGGATGTTGTCCAGTTGTTCGTTTTACCCCTGTACATCCTTGCACAAGTCGATCGATTTCCGCTTGGCGCAAATGAAGATTCATCTTCTCTTCATACTTCTTAACAAATCCATAAGCTGTTTTTTCTTTGACTTTCGAAATAGTTCCCGCACGATAAATATAATCCTGTCCAAACAATTCCTCTGTATAAGCATGAGCTCGTGCTTGATAATCCGAACCAAAATTGAGATCAATATCTGGAACTTTATCCGCTTCAAAACCAAGGAACGTTTCGAAAGGAATATCATGTCCATCTTTAATCATCAAGGTATGACAGTCTGGACACTCTTTATCCGGCAAATCAAATCCGGAATCATAAGAGCCATCCAAAATAAACTCACTATGCTTACACTTTGGACAACGCCAATGGGGTGCCAGAGGATTTACTTCTGTAATATCACTCATCGTCGCTACAAAAGATGAGCCTACTGATCCACGAGAACCAACCAAGTATCCATCAGAAAGTGACTTTGTAACCAAGCGCTGTGAGATCAAATAGATGACCGCAAACCCATGTTTAATAATGCTTCCTAACTCACGATCCAATCGTTTCTGTACCACTTCGGGAAGTGGATTTCCATACCAATCATGTGCTTTCTTATAACACATTTCTTGTAATTCTTCATTGGCTCCCTCAATGACTGGAGTAGACAATCCATCAGGGAAAGGTTGAATATCATCTTCGATTTGGTCTGCAATCATCTGTGGTGCATGAATGACCACTTCTTTCGCCTTTTCTTCTCCTAAATAAGAGAATTCATCCAACATCTCATCTGTCGTCCGAAAATAGGCTTGAGGTAAAGAAGATGGGTTGCGAAAACCACTTTGGTACTGTACCAAAATATCTCGGTAGATAGCATCATGCTTATCTAGATAATGCGCATTCGATGTGGCCACAACTGGCTTTCCAAGTTTCTCTCCAATTTCAACTAATAAACGATTTGCCTCCCGCAGACGATCAGGGCTTTCAACCAGTCCTTTCTCAACCAAGTGCATATTAACCTCAACCGGTTGAATTTCGAGATAGTCATAAAACTCTGCTACTGTCTCTACTTCAGAAGAAGATTTATTTAATGCAGCCTCATAAAGCTCGCCTTTTTCACAGCCCGAACCAATAATTAAACCTTCTCGATGATTGACAAGTTGACTCCTTGGAATGCGGGGTACCCGATAAAAATAGTTCAAATGAGACATCGAAATCAGCTTATATAAGTTCTTCATACCTACAGAATTTTTGACCAAGACGATGGCATGGAACGGTCGCAAACGGCTTAAATCCCGATCTCCTGTATGTTCATTTAATTCATGTAAATAGTGAACTTCTTTTTTCTCTATCGCTTCAAGAAGCATTTTCCATAAAACATAACCTGTTGCTTCAGCATCGTAGATCGCCCGGTGATGTTGTTCTAGGTTAACTCCTAACCGGTCAGCTAACGTATTGAGGCGATGGTTTTTCATCGTCGGGAATAGAAAGCGAGCTAGCTCTAATGTATCCAGTACTGGATTTTTTACAGGTTCTTGTCCTAATCGTTTCACCGCTTCTTGCAAAAAGCCCATATCAAACCGTGCGTTGTGTGCAACCAGTGTACAACCTTCGATAAATGTCAGAAATCGGGTGATCACATCATCAATCTCGGGTGCATCTTTGACCATAGCATCTGTGATATGCGTAAGCTCGATAATATGCTGTGCTAAAGGTCGATGGGGATTAGCAAATTCAGAAAAGCGATCAATAATTTCACCATTTTGTATTTTGACAGCGGCTAGCTCGATAATGACATCGTGGACGGCCGATAATCCTGTTGTTTCCACGTCAAACACAACGTAAGTGTCATCCAATAGTTTCCGTTTTTCTGAATTAATTACAATTGGAACGCCATCATCTACAATATTGGCTTCCATGCCAAATAAAATTTTAATCCCCTCATCTTTGGCTACTTTGTATGCGTCTGGATAAGCTTGAGCAACTCCATGGTCGGTAATAGCAATCGCTGGATGTCCCCATTTGGCAGCTCGTTTGATCAAATGTTTGACATCGACAACACCATCCATTGCTGACATCGATGTGTGCGAATGTAGTTCAATCCGCTTTTCGGAAGCTGTATCTTGTCTTTCTTCGGGAACAATCTCGATCAAATCATTAACCATCAATACTAAATCACGTGCAAATGTATCAAATTGCACCGAGCCACGAACTTTGAGCCAATCACCGTCTTTAATTAATGAAAAAACAGCAGCTTGCTCTTTATCTCTGGCAAAGATTTTACAGGAAATCGCACTTGTATAATCTGTAAGATTAAAAGTTAAAAGTTGTCGCCCACTTTTTAGTTCACGCACTTCACTTTTAAACACTTTTCCCTTAACGGTGATTCGTTTTTCTTCTTCTGTTATTTGTGAAATAGGTACAGGTTCTTCTTGAATCGCATAACCTATTCTTTTCGCTATTACAGCTTGCTCTTCTGCTTCAGCTTGAGCCGCTTGGCTTGCTGCTTCCGCTTGCTCTATTATCATTTGCTCAACAAGGGCTTTTTCTTGCTTCGCTTTTTTCTCTTGAAAGGCTTCAA
Organism: Thermoflavimicrobium daqui; assembly: GCF_003313465.1. Lineage (GTDB taxonomy): Bacteria > Bacillota > Bacilli > Thermoactinomycetales > Thermoactinomycetaceae > Thermoflavimicrobium > Thermoflavimicrobium daqui. Next base: position 40,829 of record NZ_KZ845665.1, on the reverse strand, counting down.
ACTCTTTCTCACTATCAACCTTCGATTTACAAGAAAAGTGGACAGGCAACTCATGACTGGTGATCCACTTGTAATACCTTGTTACATAACGATCTAATTGGCGCTGTCTGGCAAACTGTAACACGGTGGGATTCGGGAAGATAATCTCGATCCCCGAGTCGTTCACTTGCCACTGGGCTTGACCAAACCAAGTTGAAATCGCTGGAGCCACATTTTCTTGAATTTGTTTTTGTATCAAATACTTATATTTCTGGAGTACAACCTCATGTTCAACTCGATCATACTGAAACTGCATCAAAACCTGAATTGGTCGGAAATGTTGCTTGATTCGAACTTGGAAGTCATACCATATCTCAGCTGGAATCGGTTCAGGAAAGTGTAGATGGATGAGCCACGAATATTGTTTGGGGTTAACCAAAACTTTTTGAATCCATGCCCCTTTAAAGTGGGTGGACAACCATTCTTGAGGTAAGTTAGCCTCTTGAAACAACCTTTCTAGCTTTTCTTGCTTTACCAAACTATTAGCCCCCTATCATCCATCAAAATAAGAATAGATTCATCCAGTTTATCACCATCGTTGTAGCAAGAATACAGCTATCCTATCATAGGAAGCTACTACCCTCAACTAGCAAATTCTCGTGAAAATAGATAGAGAGAAAAAAGAAATAAAATGAAAGAAGGACAGATGAAGTGAATCGCAAGATTTAAAAGAGAGGAGAATAATTAGAATAGAATAGTAAATATTCACAAAGTATTTCCTAAAAGCCAAATGACTTGAGCAATCACTGCAGTTACTCAAGTCATTTGGTGTTGAATGATATAGCATAATCCCTATTTTCCTTCTTCGATATAATCATTTATTTTAATTTTACACTACAAAGCACGTTTCAGGACTTCCAGATTGCCCGCTTCACGTACTCGTTTAAACTCTAAACGCTCATAAAACTTACGTGTTGCGCTTGCCTTATTTACAGAGAGGGAAAGACCAGGGTATCCCTCCATCTTCGCTTGATCAATCAGTCGCATCAATAAGTCTCGTCCTAATCCAGCTCGCCGATATTCGGGTAATACCGCAATCGAAACCTCAGGGATCTGCTTATCCACAAAGCCATAGCCCGGTAGTTCCTCCGAAAACTGACGAAACCAAGCAGCGGCTACTGGCTTTTCTTCTTCAAGTGATTCAATTATAAAACCAAGGTCACCTTCCTGTCCCCAATTTTCCAAATATCTTGCCGTCATGGACTCTATTTCTTCTGATGATGAATCTATTTCTTGCGTGTCTTGAAACGCTAAAAATAGAAACTCTTTTAATAATGGTTTGTCTTTGGGTTTAGCTATACGGAAAATATATCTCATAGAGAACAACCCCTTAACAGAAACAATTGGAATTATTTATATATTTTTCAAATAGACTAAAAAATAATTCGCACCTCTCTATCATTAACATTCACACATTCATACAAAAATAAACCTATTTCACAAAACAGTTAAAATTACATGGTAATACTTGATCGAAAAACCTATTTTTATATTAAATGTTTACTCTTAATATCAGCTTAATAGAAAGTAAAAAATAGATTAAATATTATATAGTGACTAATTAACTCTTTTTTTACCATAAAAAAACACCTCCTCACTTAAAGAAGGTGTTTTCGCTTATTGTTCAAGGTTTTATATGAGCAAAAATCTATTCATTGGAAAAAGATAAGTCGATTATATGCTGCTTTATTGAATAACATTTCGTAAAAGTCCTAAACGTTCTACTTCTAATTCAACGACATCTCCTGGCATCAGCCAAGGTTGTACCTCTGTCCCCAGCTCTAAAATACAGCCTGTTCCGACGGTTCCAGAGCCGATCACATCTCCGGGGAATAGCGCACACTCATCTGAAGCACGTTCGATCATTTGTGCAAATGACCAATATAAATCTTTTAAATTCCCTTGGGACACCACTTTTCCATTCACTTTTGCAGACATGTTCAGATCCCAATGATCTCCAATTCGTCGATCCTCTAACTCATCTAAGGTTACAAGATAAGGACCCAGTGATGTAGCGAAGTCTTTGCCTTTGGCAGGTCCTAGCCCTACTTTTACTTCTTTCATCTGTACATCTCTCGCGCTCCAGTCGTTCAAAATACATAAACCTGCTATATATTCTCGGGCATGACTTGCGACAATATTTTTACCGTATTTACCAATAATACATGCTACTTCTAGTTCAAAATCAAGGCAAGCTGTATAATCCGGTTTTTTTACTGGTTTATTCGGTCCCTTAATAGCATGATGGTTAGAAAAGTAAAAAACGGGAATCTCATACCATTCTGGTACCATCTTCAGTCCACGCCCTGCTCTACAAGTCCTTACATGCTGTTCAAATGCATAAAAGTCGCGAAAGCTTCGTGGTCTAGGCAAAGGAGAAAACAAGGTCACTTCTTTAAGGGGTAGCGCGATCCATTCCCCTTCAACCTTCAGTTTTGAAATTCTCTCCGTATCAACATGTTCTACTACTTTTTGCAAAAGCTTATGCTCATTTGCCCCTCTCTCAAGCAAAGTCATTAAATCAGAAGGTAAAAGATGTGGAAAGCTCATTTTCTTATTTTCACTTACCCATTTCTGAGCAAGCACCACATCCACTACATATTGATCTTGCACCCAGCCAAGTCGAGCACCTGCCGTCTGATCACTTTGCAGCTGCCAGTTTTCTATATCAACCGTGTAAGTAACCAGCTTCACCTTCAATCCCTCCCTTATCTCTCTATAAAATATGTACTTGTGAAGAATTAACGTGACATGCTGCATCCGTAATCTTTCGGGCCGCATTCGGTGACATAAGCTTTGTATACTGCTTCGGTGATAATGCATGATCCAATTTTAGCGAAAAGAAAGATTCAATTTGGCTACGTATCGTATCAGGAGTTGTTTCCACAGCAATACGATGATATAGTAAATACCTTTGATTTGCCTGTTCTTGCCCAGGAAAAGCCTCAAATAAAAACATGGGTAACTGTTTCGCAATCGCTTCACTAATCGTTACTCCCCCTGGCTTTGTAACCAATAAGTCAGCAGCTGACATCCAAACAGGAATATCTGAACGAAAAGGTTCAATTCGAATGTGCTCTCCATACTTTCGCTCTTTTAATCGTTCATATAAGTTATGATTAGTTCCTGTTAAGATGACAAACTGTAGATGAGTAAGTGGAATCAGTTCATCAACAAATTGTTCTAATGGGCCTAACCCCATTCCCCCTCCCATCACAAGTACGACAGGTCGGTGTAAGTCTAATGATAGTTGTTTACGCGCCTCGGCACGGGGCATAAATTCATAATAATCCGCCTTTACAGGGATACCTGTTTCAATCACTTGTACCCCTGCTTTCCACATTAATCTCTCTAATTCATCGCAGCTTAGCAGTTGTTTGGGGACACATAAAATATCGGGTACTCGTCCAAACCAAATCGGATGAAGTTCATAATCAGTGACCACACCAATACTTGGAATTTCTTCCCATTTAGCAGGTAACATTAATAAAGCAAAGGGATGGGTTGTAACAATACGTGTTGGTTGTATATCTTCTAACACTTGATTAATTTTCTTACGAATTGTCCAACCCATTTTTTCAATAAACTCACTAGAAACATAACGAAAAATACGTGATTGATAAGTCCAGTCGTATAAATAGTGATAAAAAAAGGGGAATTTTGTTAGCATACCTTGATAACCTGACTGCAAGAGAGGATGAAACTTCTTAGGGATCAACTGCAACAGGTCCAGGGTCTCTGCTTCCACATTGGGCTTTAAGCGAAACTCATTAGAGAGTGTATTTGCTACCATATTATGGCCAGTTCCAAACCCCATGGAAAGCAGTAAGACTCTTTCCATTTTCCAGTTCCCTCCCTTGTGGATTTCTATCCCCATTATACTGCATTTTCTGCAATAAATTTTGAATCAATTCTTTTTCATTTTTACTTCATACCGCTTAATGTTTACGTGATAAAGATTCGAGTGACATCTGAACTAATTCCTTGACAAGCTGCCCTCCCATCGCGCCACCCATTTTACCAGCATCTTTTGCTTTCATTTCCTTATTTCCCTGTTGATTATAAGGAATACCTAACTGTTTCGCTACCTCTACTTTCATTTCTTCCCTATTTGAGGCATGTATCCCCATCGATTCATTGAGTAACTTCATTTGCAACTTTTCCATTTTGGGCTCAGCCTCTGGAACAAGTAAGCGACGCTTTCTTCGTCTAGGCAAAATAAAAACCTCCTTCATTGTTTCAATCGTCTCAAAAAGCGTTGTATCAACTTAACATACAGCTGATCTCTTTTTGGAACAATTGATTTAAAACGCAACCTCTCAATTAAAAGTTTCTACCGTAATGAAACATCTTCATTCATCATTTTTTCCATTTCGCTTGATTCTAAATAAATATTTCTCCTGCTCTTTTTTCGTATTACAATCGTTAGTAGTAGGAGTAAAAACGTTATACCGTAAAGGATCAAAGACAGGGTATTAACAAAATCCGACCATTTCATCACTTCATTTACATTTTTAGGAATTAAAGAAAGAACATAAACCACAGGTAACATCCCGAATATAAAACCATTTATTTTTTTACCAAACGTTTGCGACAAACCTAAGACTACTCCATAAAAAACGATAACAATCGTAACAAATATTTGTAGCAACCAGATGGCTAAAAAGAGCGTTTCAAATCGTTGAAAGATCAAACCACGAATCTCGAAAGAACGAATCATATCCAATGTAGGCCATAGATAATGGCTGATTCCTGCTATAGATAAACTTCCGACTACTACTACCATGACCATCGTATAAACCAAAATGGGGATAATGAGTCCAGCAACACTTGCGCGACCTGCTCGCTGAACGTCCTTCATCGATGCCGAAATGATAAGTATAACTTCGATCCCAGCATAAACAGGAGTGCTCGGTATAATTCCCTTAAAAATAGGCATGATGCCTAATCCTAAAACAGGCCGTAATTGCTTGATATCAAAAGTCTTTAAGCTTAAAAACAGAACGATGATTAGGATAACCATCGTAATCGGTAAAATAAATAAAAACAAGCTGGCGATCGGATAAATCCCTCCAAATACAAGATAAATCACAACCATTAAAAATAGCCCAATCGTGATCTGAATAGGAGTATCAAATAAGAGATACATTTTTGTTACTTCACTCATTAACCTTACTAAGATCCCGGCTTGGATCAAAAAATAAAAAGTGATAAATAAATTAAAGATCCAACCTAACCCTTTCCCTACGATTTTTTCACTATATTGATATATGGTTTCCCCAGGATAAAAAGCACATAACTTACCCATCACATACACGATCAACATAAATAATAAACCCGTAATCAAAACAGAAACCCAGCCATCTGGAGTACCTACCTTTTCACCTACGTTTCTTGGTAGAGATAATAAGCCTGCGCCCAAAAGACTTGAGCTAATAAATGATGCGATGTGGATAGTTGCTAGCTTTTCTTCTGTAGGCGGTAGCATGACTGGTTTCCTCCCTTATTTATGAACTACCTTTTTGAACCCAAAGTTCTATCTTCATTCATTCTTACCTTTTTTCCCTTATCTTCTGAATAAGCAACAAAATAAAAGAGATACCACATAACATCAAAAAATACTGGTTATTCCAATCTCCCCATAATGAAACCTCATTCATATTTCTAGGGATCAATGACAATATGTAAATTACAGGAAGTATTCCATAGATAAAAGCATGCTCTCTCTTATGAAATATACAAGCGAGACCAGTAACCAAGACATAAAAAACAGATACAATCACAGTAAATATCTGTAAAATCCATATAGTTAATAACAGCGTTTCAAATCGCTCAAACAGCAATCCTTCTATTTCATATGATCGAATGAAGTCGATCGTTGGAAAAATACGAATAGATACTCCTTCTACTGACAAGCTTCCCATGACAATAATCATAACCATCACATAAAGAAGCATTGGTAAGGCAATCCCTGCTAGCACAGCCTTTTTGAATGGCTTTCCATTCTGTGTAAAAGCTGAAATAATCAAAATACCTTCAATTCCTAAATAGACACGAGTTGAAGGCAATATCCCCTTAATAACAGGTATAATCCCCTGTCCCATGAATGGACGCAACTGATTGATATCAAATAATTTCAGTCCTAATAATAAAATGAATACCAAAACAATAATCGTGATGGGTAAAAAAATCCCAAATAGTCGTGCGATCGGATGAATACCTCCCACCACAATATACACTACAATGAACAAAAATAAAGCAAGTGTTACCTCTCTAGGTGTATTCTCCAACAGATAGGTTTTCGTAATTTCGACTAACATTCTTGTTTCGAAAGCTAGCTCTGATAAAAAGTAAACAATTATAAATATGCTAATAAGTAACCCTAGCCATTTCCCGACAATTTCTTCGCCAAATTCATAAATGGTTTTCCCAGGAAAATAAGCACCTAGCTTGGCCATGATATATCCCAACCACATAAACAAAAAGCCTGCAATCAGAACCGATAACCAACCATCTGGGGTACCTACTTCACTTGTTACCACTCTTGGCAAAGATAAAGTTCCTGATCCCAAGAGATAAGAACAAACGATGACTGCAACTTGTGTGGGAGTTAGCTGATCTTTTGAACGAGGCAGCACGATTGGTTCACTCCCTTACCTATTATTTAGCTGCCTGCTTAGCAAACGCTCAAAGCAATTATGAATCCGATTTCTGTTTACGACCACCAATCGTTCCATAATTACGAATATCTACTTTGATATCATAGTTTACAGATGCTTGGCTAAACTCTTCTTCCCATCTTTGTTTCAATTGTTGCCACTGTCTTGGATATTGAATTCGCATAGCAGTTCCAAATTGAATCACATCCGTTTTATATTTTGATTGCAAAGTAGATAGGGACGTCATCATTTTCTTTTTAATTTCAGCGGCAACTGCCTTTTCAGCTTGTTGAATCGATGATAACTCGAAGTTTTGCTTGGGGTATCTTCGATCTTCTTCAATCTGACCAATTACTTTAAGCTTGACATCAAAGGAAATTCGTTTTCCTTGCATCTTTGGTTGAATCTCTCTCTCCAATTTTTTTACACTAAATACAACCATCTGATTCGTTTTGGGATCTCTACTTACAACAGTCCCTCCTTTTTCTTTAGCAAAAAACCACGATAACCCCTCAAGCTCTTTATCATTTAGAAAACCGATAAGCTTCTTCTTTTTCCCATCAATAATAGCTGCTTCCTCAAACTTCACTTTCTTTCCATCTAACATTACACTTTGTACTAGAAAGCTTTCCTCTGAAGCAAAATGATCCAACATTTTCTGTAATGTTACTTCAGATAAGGTACCTCTATCTTTATCTTGATTATTAGCAACATCGAGCAGATGATTGACAGGAATCTCATTATCTACCTTTATTTCAAAAATATCTTTGGCTTGACCTTTAGCAATAAGTACAACACAACTAGCTCGAATAATTATCAAATAATTGGAAGAGATTCATGGTGCTAGCTAATTTTTCTCCAAAAATAATGACTTTGATATGCTCTGTTTTTGGCGGAAGAGTTTGTTTTTGTACTTGATTAATCGCTACTTCATAAATTGAGCGACCTGTAAAAGAAGCATTTTGGTAGGGGAGTTGTTCCGAAGACTGTTGTGCTATCAGTTTAGGAATAACTTCTTGATAAGTAAATATAATCTGTGGCTCTTCTCGTGTTTGATCTATATCTGTATCCTCTTTTAAATCGAATGCTTCTCCCAATGTAAACCGATAATCCTCAATATCTTTATAATCCCAACAGCCTACTATACTTAGAGAAAAAACGAAAAGTATACATGACACCCATAAACATTTCTGTCTCATACATTCTCCCTCTTTATTTCAAATAGAATTCCATAAACAGCACCCTATCTAGTTTATGATCCACTACCTTTTCGCTTAGGATTCTGAACTTGCATCATTTTAGGCCGCTTTTTCATTTGTAAAATAGGCGCACGGTAAATAATATCTTTAAAGTCACTGAGTCGATATGGCACAAATGGAGCAGCATAAGGAACACCAAAGCTCTTTAATTTTACAAAGTGGATGCTAAGGATTAGAAAAAACAAAATAACCCCAAACAATCCAAAAAGACTTGCCAAAATCATCCCACCAAAACGTAATAGACGTAGCACTAATCCTGCTCCATACTGAGGGATAGCAAAGGAGGAAATCGCTGTAAGTGCAACAACGATGACCATAATGGGGCTTACAATCCCTGCCTGAACTGCTGCCTGTCCAATAACCAATCCACCTACCAGCCCTACCGTCTGCCCTACTGGTCTCGGTAATCGAAGTCCTGCTTCTCGTAGTACTTCAATTGCAAATTCCATTAAAAACGCTTCAATAAAAGAAGGAAAAGGAACACCTTCTCGCGTGCCAGCAATCGAAATAGCTAGTGTTGTAGGAATTAGTCCTTGATGGAAAGAAATAAACGAGATATAAATAGACGGCAAAAAAAGAGACACAAAAGCAGCCGCATAACGAAGAGCTCTAATGACTGTACCAAAAATCCAGTTTTCATAATAATCTTCAGGAGACTGTAACATCATCGAAAAAGTAACAGGTACAATCAAAACAAAAGGTGTTCCATCCAACAGAATAGCAACTCTTCCTTCTAACAAAGCTCCTACCACCCGATCAGGTCGTTCTGTATTTTGTACTTGGGGAAATGGTGATAAATAATTGTCTTTGATTAGCTCTTCTACATACCCTGATTCAGGTAGGTCATCGATCTCGATTTTCTCAATCCGTTTTTTTACTTCAGAAAGTAATTCTGGATTTACAAGATCTTTGATATAGGCCAGATATAATGTCTTTTGCGTACGCTTCCCCACCTTATACTCCAAGAAAATTAAATTATTATCTGATAATCGCTGACGTAAGATAGCTGCATTATCGCCGATATGCTCGGTAAGACCGATTCGGGGTCCACGTACTAATGCTTCTGTTATCGGCTCTTCAATATTTCGTTTCTTTTCATTTTGTGTATTTAATAATAGAGCAATGGGTACGCCATCAATACATAGAGCAGTTGCTCCTTTTAGTACTTGATAATATAGGTCGCTCAATCGTTTTATTTCTTGAATTTTGCTAACAGCCAAGATATTATTTTCAATCTTCTGTTTTAACTCCGTACTCGATAGTTGTTTTTGATTTGGATAGACATTTGCAAAATCAATCATAAGTGGTTTTAAAATTTGCTGCTGGATTACAAGTTGATTAGACAGTGCTTCAATAAAAATAATAGCCGCTGATACTCCTGTTTTTCCAATTTCAAACTCACGAATACTGATATCAGCATTATTACCAATCTCTTTTTGAATCCACTTCAAATTATCGGCGAGCTTGTCTTTTATTTGATCTGGGTGTTCTTGAGGTGGAAGTGTTTTTTCAGTCGGTTTAACTTCACTAGACTGCTCTATTTTCTTTTGCTCTTTTTCTTTATTACGAATTGGTTTCGTTTCTAACTTTTTAATCTTTCCCTTTCTCAAAAGTACACCTCTTTTTTATGAACGAATCCACTCAAAAAACTTTGAAATACCATAAGGAACGATAAATACAACAATGGCTCCGAATAAAGTATCCAAGGAAGGAATATATTCGATCATTTTTTCCCACATGCTCTCTCACCTATCTATATATTGCTTCCTTTCCACTTTTTTCATGCATGAATTTGAAAACCACTCAATAAAAAAGCTCACCTCTTTTAGGGTGAGCTTTTAAGGTTAAAACTTTATATGTTTAAGGATTAGCGAGCTTGTAGATAACGTTTATTTACTTCTTCCCAGTTTACTACATTCCAGAAAGCTTTAATGTAGTCTGGACGTTTATTTTGATATTTAAGGTAATATGCGTGCTCCCATACATCCAAACCAAGAACTGGTTTAGCACCTTCCATAAGAGGGTTATCTTGGTTTGCGGTGCTAGTTACGGCAAGTTTTCCGTCTTTTACAACAAGCCATGCCCAACCGCTACCAAAACGCTTAACAGCAGCATCAGCAAATAATTCTTTAAACTTATCAAAGCTACCAAAAGTTTCATTAATTGCGGTTGCGAGTTCTCCTGTCGGCTCTCCACCACCATTTGGGCTTAGAATTTCCCAGAATAACGTATGGTTAGCATGTCCACCACCATTATTACGGACAGCTGTACGAATGCTTTCAGGTACTGCATTTAAATCGGAGATTAAATCTTCAATGGACTTCGCAGCTAAAGCTTCTTGCCCCTCTAAAGCTGCATTTAAATTATTAACATAAGTAGCATGATGGCGATCATGGTGAATTTCCATTGTTAACGCATCAAAGTGTGGTTCCAAAGCGTCTTTTGCATAAGGTAATGCTGGCAATTCATATTTAGCCATGGTAAACCCTCCTATGTAAACTATCTAATTTAATCCCTTTATTTTATTATGCTAAAAATACCTTACTTTAGTCAACTTATTTGTTTAGAAAATGTTTTATTTTTACTCAGTTAGTTTCATCATCAGTTATTGACCGTTTTCACATGCATAGCCTTAATCCCAAAGTATCTTTACTTAAAAATTTCCATTATTTTGGTGACATCATCTAAAATATAATCGGCTCCTAACTCCTCAAATTTCGTTCGAGCTGCTTGACCTGTTAGTCCTGTTAGCGTTGCAGCAAAGTGACAACCCATTTTTCGAGCAGCGATAAAGTCAGCTACCGAATCTCCTACAATCAGTACTTGAGAGCCTTCAGGGATCGGAAGGTTGAATGAGATACATTCTTCATCATCTATTTCACGTCCAACATACCCTTTCATATAAGTAAAAGGTTCTGGTTTTCCTAATGGAGCCTTACTTGGATATGCTTCTTCTGCTTCGATTACCTGAGTAGCCGTAACGACTCGCTGCGGATCAAAACATGAATAAAACCCTAGCTGTGTCAATGGGATCACCGTTTCTATTTCAGTTCTACCTGTTCCAATCCCTAAAGTGATTCCTAGGTCTTGTAATTGAAATAGCACCTTCCGGATCTCCAATGGATCAGCCAGTGGTATTTCTTGATTTAAAAATCCTTTTTTTCCTAAAATATGAGGCTCTTTTTGTTCAATTTCCAGAAATAGCTGGTCTCCTAGATACCACGCTTGAAAAACTGATCTTCCAATCTCCCATAGTGAACTATTCCGTGAAAATTGCTGTACAGAAACCCCAAACCATTTTTCTGCCAGTTGATTCCAGTAAGTAAGTAAATCATGTTTGTCAATATTCATTTGGTTTTGAAATAAAGAGATAAAGGAATCAAATTTTGGAGAAAAAGAGATAGGATCTTTTTGAATCATTTGTTTGAGCCTAGCAAATGATTCTAGAGTAAATTCCTTTTGCAACAAGTCTTGCACAGCTTCTTTATGATTTTGGAAAACTTCTTTTAGGATGAGAAGCAATTGGGCGGAAAATACCATATAAGCCATATCCCAATTTGAATTAACACCACGTGTTTTAAGCCAATCTAGTATCTGATTCGACTGCAGAACTTCATTTCTAATTTGAATGATCTTTTCATCATCAGGATTAACTATAAACTCTTCAGGAGCAAGCCCTAAAAAATGAGGAGCATATAACATTTCCCAAACAGTTAATGCTGTAGAGTCAAAGCACCTTTCCTCACTGAGAAAAACGCCATCTACATCAAATAAAATCATTTGATACATATTCTATTCCTCTTTTCTTTATGAAGTTTCTTTCGCTTTATTCTAGTAAAGAGTAGCTTACTTGACAAGCTAAAGATCGATTGAGAACTTTTTAACAATAAAATACCCTTTGAAATATTTGGAAAATTACATGATGATAAGATTAACGAAATCACTACCCAAAGAGAAGTCTCATCAGGGAATAGGTCTACAACTAAGAAACCTTCTCGACCTTCACGATTCCTAATATCAGGGGAGTCAGAACAATGCGAAAGGGTGAAGTTTATGATTCAAAAGCTTCGAATTCATCCTCTTGTTTTTTTGATCTCCTTGGCTTTAGCACTTATTTTGCTTTTTCCTACGTCTACACTAGCAGCAATAAAAAAATCAAAACCAATATACCAAATTGAAGTAAATAAACGTACCAACATCATGTATTTGTATCAAAATGGTCAGGTAATTCGAACTTATCAAGTAGCGACTGGTAAGTATTCATCACCTACACCATCAGGTACTTATTTGATTGTCCGTAAAGTCGTACAGCCCAGCTGGCGACATATACCGGGTGGGATTCCAGCAAACCCACTCGGTCCACGTTGGCTTGGTCTTCGCATCTATGGCAATCACGGCTCCATTTATGGAATTCATGGAAATAACAATGCTGCTTCCATCGGATGGAATTCTACTAATGGATGTATTCGCATGAATAATCATGATGTGATTCGTCTTTTTCGTGTGATTCCTAGCGGGACACCTGTCTGGATTCATCGGGGAAAAAGCAACCTAATTTGGCGTGGTAATTCTTTCATCGGATACTAAGAATCCCGACTGTCTGTCGGGATTCTTTATTATTTAATCACAAGCATCCGATCTAATGCTACTTTAGACCAATATGCCGTCTCCTCATCTACACGGATAATATTAATCGGATCTCCTTGAATAATGCTGTCCAGTGCCCACAGCAGGTGTGGACGATCAATTCGATTCATTGTTAAGCAAGGGCACATGGTTGTACTTAGTAAAATGATCTTTTTTTCAGGATATTCATTGGCCAAACGTTGGACTAGGTTTACTTCTGTACCCACAGCCCATTTACTTCCAGCCGGAGCAGCAGCAATCGTTTTGATAATATATTCAGTTGAGCCATTAAAGTCAGCTTGTTGCACCACATCAAATGAACACTCTGGATGTACAATTACCTTCATTTCGGGATCACGCTTACGTACTTGCTCAATCTGTGCAGCCGTAAACTTTTGGTGTACTGAGCAATGCCCTTTCCATAAAATCATCTTTACATTATCGAACGAACCTTTAACTTCTTCGAAATCGGCTGCTTGTGGGCTCCAGACAACCATTTGCTCAAGTGGGATCCCCATTTGATAAGCGGTATTTCTCCCCAAATGTTGATCAGGTAAGAATAAAATACGCTTCTTTTGTTGGAAAGCCCAAGTTAAAACTCCATGCGCATTGGATGAAGTACAAGTTGTTCCACCGTGACGACCGACAAAAGCCTTAATTGCAGCAGAAGAGTTTACATAGGTCACAGGGATAATCGTATCTCCAAACTGTTTTTGTAATACTTCCCACGCCTCTTCTACTTCATCAATTTCTGCCATATCAGCCATGGAACAACCTGCCTTCAAGTCTGGCAGAATGACCTTTTGATGATCCGCGGCCAATGTATCTGCCGTCTCTGCCATAAAATGAACACCACAGAAAATAATATAATTCGCCTCTTTTTGATCAGCACCAAAGCGAGCTAGCTTTAAAGAATCTCCTCGAAAGTCGGCATATTGAATCACATCATCCCGTTGATAGTGATGTCCCAATATCACCAAATCTTTACCTAAGGTTGCTTTCGCTTTATTTATGCGTTCATCTAACTCCTGACTAGATAAATTCCGATATGCTTCAGGTAACAAATCTTGAATGGGAGCTAACGATTCCAGTGCCATCTATTCATTCCTCATTTCTTGTTCAAAATCTAACCCGATATCTAACGCCTTGGCTGAATGAGTAAGCCAACCCAGCGACACAGCATCTACACCAGTTTCTGCTATTCCTCGAACTGTTTCGGGTGTGATCCCACCAGAAGCTTCTGTCCATACTTTCCCATCAATAAGCTGAATCGCTTGTTTCAAAGTAGGAATATCCATATTATCTAGCAAGATCGCATCTACTTCTAAAGTAAGTGCCTCTTCGACTTGTGCCAGTGTATCTGCTTCTACCTCCACTTGCACCATATGACCTACCCGACTCCGTACCATTTCAACAGCTTTGGCTAAACTACCCGCCATTGCAATATGATTATCTTTTAGCATCACACCATGGCTTAATCCATAACGATGATTGGTACCTCCACCAATTCGGACTGCATATTTCTCTAAAATGCGTAACCCAGGTGTCGTTTTCCGAGTATCTAAAACACGGCACTCTAATCCTTCAAGCTGTTTTACTACTTGTCTTGTTATCGTCGCTATACCCGACATCCGCTGAATTAAATTGAGGGCGACTCTTTCTCCTGTCAAAATAGCACGGGTAGAGCCCGTAATTCGTGCAATTGCCGTTCCACGTTCAACTTCTTCTCCTTCTTCGATCAGGTAGTCTAGTTTACAATTTGTATCTAACTCTTCAAAAACTAATTGAATAACAGGCAAACCAGCAATAACACCTGATTGTTTAGCGATAAAAAGTGCTTGACTACGATGATTCGCTGGAACCAGCGATTCCGTTGTTAAATCACCATTTCCAATATCCTCGTTCAATGCTTCACGAATAATCTTTCTAACCCGTATCCCATTCATTTTCATTACTCCTATATCACATAATGTTTTCTCGACCACTCTGTCACAGTTTCAGGATAATCAAAACGATAATGTCCGCCACGACTCTCTTGACGCCAACAAGCCGATTTGATCATGATTTGTGCAGTAGTTAACATATTATGACATTCAATAAATCCTAAAGGTATCTCTTCTTCCAACTGTTTAAGTTGCTTTAACCCTGCTAATAAACTGCTCAAAGTACGAACAATTCCAGCATGATTCCACATAATCTCTCGAATTTGTGCTTTCCATGTCTCCTCTTTTTGCTTATCCATACACAAATCGGGATAATCGAATGTTAAGAGATCACTCTTTTGTGGACTCAGTGAAGCCAGCTTATTCGCCACCCGTTGTGCAAAGACTGCTCCTTCGAGCAAAGAATTGCTAGCTAGACGATTAGCACCATGCACACCTGTACAAGCTACTTCACCACAAGCAAAAAGTCGTGGAACCGTGGTTTGTCCTTCCAAGTCTGTTCGAATTCCTCCCATGATAAAATGGGCAGCTGGTGTTACGGGAATCAGATCTTTTCTTGGATCAATCCCATGTTTCAAACACTCTCGAAAGATTTTCGGAAAACGATCTGAAAAATTGGCTTGAATCTGTGTCGCATCCAAGAAAACTTGTCGTCCTGCCTGTGTCTCACGATAAATAGCACGTGAAACGACATCACGAGGAGCTAAATCCTTCCATTCGTGATACTTCTCCATAAAAGCTTCCTCATGATCATTGACCAAAATTGCTCCGTCTCCTCGAACGGCTTCTGAAATCAAAAACATTGGATTCTGTTCGACGGCGAGAGCAGTAGGGTGAAACTGAACAAATTCCATATCTGTTAACGCTGCGCCAGCTCGGTGAGCCATCGCAAATCCATCTCCAGTCACGACAAGATCATTGGTCGTATAACGATAAAGTTGGCCACATCCACCTGTTGCTAGTACAACTCCTTTTCTTGCTAGAATAATGGTTGGCTTTCCTTTAAGGTCAAATGTTTTTACTCCTCTGCATTGTCCTTGCTCGATAAGGAGATCCGCAACCATGGTATGTGTAATTAGATCAATTTGATCTGATTGCTTAGCGCGTTCCAATAAAGATGCAGTAATTCCAGCACCTGTCTGATCACCAGCTACATGTAAAATACGTGACACACTATGTGATCCTTCTCGTCCCAGTGAATAATGCCCATTCGTCTGATCAAACGGCGTTCCCCATTCTGCCAATAATTGAATCGTACGTGGAGCCATATGAACCATGACCTCTACAGAAGTTGGGTCGCATAAATCTACACCGGTCCGAAGTGTATCTTCTCTGTGTAGCTCTGGAGAATCCCCCTCACCGATCGCTGCTGCGATACCACCTTGAGCACGAAAAGAATTACTTTCTTCATAACGAGCCTTCGATATAACAAGAACATCCCCCGACTCTTGAAGAGATAATGCGGTCATCAAACCCGCTATCCCACTCCCTACTACAACAAAATCCGTTTCGATTTGTGTCATTTCAGAAATCCTTTCACAAATTCTTAACAATTTGTCTCAGTTTTATTTTCTCAGGAAAATGAGTAATGTCAACTAGGAATTTTTCACTTAATAACCTTCTATTATTTATTAAATTTTCGTAATATTATATATTGTACCCAAATAACTAATGAGGTTGTATCACCTATCACTACGCTAATATAGAACGTGTAAAAACATTCTCTTGGTGATTACGACAAATTTCATCCTTATCTTTTATCTCTTTCCGCTATAATAGTAAATAGTAAAAAGAAGCGAAATATAGAGGAGTGCATATCGATGAAACCTCTTTATCTTGATTATGGAGCAACTAGCCCTGTACGTTCGGAAGTACTAGAAGCCATGCTACCTTATTTTCAAAATGAATTTGGAAATCCAGGTAGTATTCATGATATGGGGCAACGTGCTTATGATGCGATTACCCATGCACGAAAACAAATTGCTCGTGCACTTGGGGCTACATCGCCACGGGAGGTTATTTTTACAAGTAGTGGAACGGAAGCCAACAATCTAGCCATTATCGGTGCAGCACGAAAAAGTCGTGAATCTCACTTAGGAAATCATGTGATTACCACAAAAATTGAACATCCTTCCGTTTTAGAAGCGTGCCGCTATCTAGAACGCGACGGGTTTCATGTTACTTATTTACCCGTTGATTCATTCGGCCAAGTTCGTATCGAAGATGTAAAGCAAGCCCTTAGAGAAGATACGATCTTGGTAAGTATTATGGCTGCCAATAACGAAGTAGGGACGATTCAGCCGATTCAAAAAATTGGACAGTTACTTAAACAAACCCATGCTTTATTTCATACAGATGCAGTTCAATACTTTGGTAAAGTTCCTTTTACTGTTGATGAATTGGGTGTTGATCTCTTATCGATCGGTAGCCATAAAATTGCAGGTCCAAAAGGAATTGGTGCTTTATATATTCGCAAAGGCGTAAGAATCGAACCACTTTTACACGGTGGCGGACAAGAACGTCATTTACGTCCGAGTACCTTAAATACACCTGCTATCGTAGGTTTTGGGGTTGCTGCTGTTTTGAGTCAACATGAGGTAGTTGAAGAACAAAAACGGCTTATTCAACTTCGAAATCTATGCTTAAGCCGTATTCAAAATGAAATTGGCCAGGTTACTTTAAACGGCCATCCTACCGAACGCTTGCCCAATAATCTTAACCTGAGCTTTCATCAAGTAGAAGGACAAGCGATTTTACTAGAGCTCAATCGTGAACAAATCTATGTTTCGAGTGGCTCCGCTTGTAGTGCTGGAAAACATCAAGCTTCTCATGTACTCTTAGCTATGGAGAAGGGAGAAGAGATCGCTTATCAAAGTTTACGAATTACCTTTGGTAAAGAAACAAGCGAAGAAGAGATCCATCTCTTTATCCAAAAACTAAAAAACGTCATGCAATATCTTCGTTCCTTAATCCCACAATAATAAAGGAAGTTCGATATGCTGGAATTAAGAAAAACACACCCCTTCCAACCAAGTAAATGGGCTAACTTTTTACGTCTTCTTGTGAAAGGTTGTTTGATATTCCTTTTAGCATTGATTGGTTGGATCGGCTTTATCTTTCTACAGCAAAAAAGTCATTCCGAGCCTGATCAAGTATATATCATGGGGACCGTCGGCTCTTACATTTTTTTATTTCTATTTTTAGTCCTTCTATTTTATTTTATCTTCTCATTTTTCGCTTTGCGGCAACAAGCAGAGCGACTTAAAAGGAAATTCTATATATTTGTCGTGTTCTATTTAATAACCAGCCCTCTTGTCCTTTTATCATTTGATAACTACCTTTTAGTAACTACAAAAGGCATTCAATATAACTCCTTTTTCTCAGTTGAAGGAGAACCCCTTAAAGAATGGAAACAAATTGAAAAGTTAGTGCTCGATTATGAAGTCAAACAGATTCCTACCCAGACGAGTGATGATCTACGGTTACGTTATATTCTGTACTTTAGGGACGGATCAACCGTTGATTTGAATCACCTTAACTCCCCCCTATATAAAAGATCAGAGTTTATAACTATTCATCGTGTTTTGCTCAAGTATAAAGTTCCGATCCAAATCATCCGCCCCTTACCCAATACATTTAAAGATCAATCCTCTTTTATTTACAAACTGTTTCACCATCAATATCAACCTTCATCATAGAAGCAAGCGACACCCATACCTTTAAGTTTTGGTGTCGCTTGCTTTTTGCGCATAGAGCGGCTCTCTACATAGATTACCTCTGGACCAGCAAACTTTTTAAGAAAAGAATGTCCAAAAGATGTATTAAAAAATGAATAAGGGGAGTCGAACTGATCTGTCAATTAGTAGAATCAGACGGTCTCCCTACTATACATGCAAAAAAGGTTATGCTCCAAATACATCAATCAAATCTCCAATATATTACTAAGACGATTGTAAGAATAAATTTCTGAAGATTAGGAATTGAGGGCGATTAGACATAATACAAGTGTGAATCAAAAGGGGCTTAAGTACCTTCTAGGCTCACACATTTTTTCTACCTACAAAACCTTATATCTTACTTCGCTAATTCATAAATCGCTTGTGCATAAATGGCTGTAGCTTTAAAGAGGTCTTCTAGTTCAATAAATTCATCTTTTTGATGTGCTGTTTCTGGCTTTCCAGGAAAAGTTGGCCCAAAAGCGACTCCTGTATCCAATGTTCGGGCGTAAGTTCCACCACCGATGGCGAGCAGCTCTGCTTTTTCTCCGGTTTGCTCTTCATACACACGGGATAATGTTTTAATGAGTGGATGATTCGGATCACAGAAGTGGGCTGGTTTATGATCGATATCAGTTACCTTCATACCATAGTTTGCAGTTTTTTCTTCAATTTCGGTTAAAATCTCATTGCTATCTCCTGCGATTGGGTAACGCACATTGACACGAATATAATGATCCTCACGGTGTTTATATTGGAATACACCTGCATTGACTGTTAATTTACCAACGCGATCGTCTTCTTGAGCAATCCCCAATTTTTCTCCAAAAAAGCTATCGACAAGTAGATCATTGATCATTTGAATATAGCGTGCCCCTTCAACATCCAACTCTACACTTTGTAAGAAGCGAGCTAGTTCTAATGCAGCATTTAACCCTTTATCTGGTTCTGAGCCATGATGGGATTGTCCTTTGATCACGATTTTCAGATAATCATCTGCTTCTTCAGCAAAGCCTTGAATGCCACGATTCATTAAAAATTCCTGTACTTGCATCTTCAGATCAAATACGTCACCAGATCCTGTTAACTTTGCCATCGCATAGTCAGGAACCATATTCACACGCTGACCCGCTTCAAATTCATCGAGAACCCATTCATAACCTTTTAAACGGGGTTGATCCGATTCACCGAAAATCTTAAAGTCTAGAAAGCCCTTTTCAGCAATAATTAATGGGAAATCGGCATCAGGTGTAAAACCCATCCCTGGCATTTCTTCATGTTCAAAATAATATTTCATACAACGCCAATAAGACTCTTCGTCACATCCTAAAATCAGGCGAATCCTTTTGGATACAGGTAAGCCTAGTTCTTTAATAATACGGAGGGCAAAGTAAGCACCCATCCCTGGCCCTTTATCATCAATCGCCCCACGCGCATATAACTTTCCATCACGAATGGCAGGGTCAAATGGGTGAGAAGTCCAGCCATCACCAGCAGGCACCACATCAACATGGGCTAGAACACCCACCAGCTCTTCTCCTTGACCATACTCGATATGTCCTGCATATCCATCTACATTTCGCGTGCGAAAGCCATCTTTCTCACCAAGAGCCAGCATAAATTCTAGAGCTTCACCGATCTTCTCTCCAAACGGTGCACGAATACTTGCTGTGGAATCATCAAGTACACTCTCTATTCCTAAAAACTTGACTAATTCCTCTAACATCAAATCTTTTCGTTTATATACTTCTTCTAACCACTGTATTTGGCTCATCGTTATTCCTCCACTAACTAATGACAAAATATTTAGCTTTACGCTTGGTCTGGTTTATAAAAAATCGGACAAAAACAACAAGCTATGTATATCTATAGGAACCATTTCTGTCTGGGCTTGTAACTGTCCCTATTTACTTAACCATTCTACCACTTCATACATATCTACTGTCAAACCAACTAAATAAAGTATATCCAAATCATCATCAAACTCACTGTTTTCATGATATATTTTTATTAAGAATAAGAAAGGAGAAATCTTACTTTGCCCTACGCATGGACTCATATTATTTTTGGTCGAGAACTGATTCGTCTTTCGATTCTTCCTCAGCCGAATAATAAGCCGTTATTTCAGCTTGGCTGTCAAGGTCCAGACTTTTTCTTCTTTCATCGCTTTTGGCAATTGACAAGAAAAACTCCAAGTCAGGAGCTCGGCAATTTATTTCATACCCAATCCTGTGGACCCGTTTTGATTGAATTAATTGAAGCAGCCAAAAAACATCCTGATTTACGTGAATATGTAGCCGGATTTTTAACGCATTATATATTAGATTCTTCGACACACCCATATATTCATTATCGCGCTGGATATAAGCGGTTTAAACATCAAAAGTTAGAAGTCATCATGGATACGATCATTGCCATGAAAATCAGCCAATTAGAAACATGGTCTACTTCACTAACCCCTGAAATTGATATCGGACATTTTCCACAAAATCTAACAGAATCATTCCACAAAATTGTCCAAAAATTTTATCCAACGTTAGCGAAAGAAGTAGAAATCAACATCTATGACGCTGCTTACCAAGATATGAAAAAAGCATTTCAACTCTTTTTTGATCCCTATGGATTCAAACTCATCTTTACATTTGGCATGATTGCTCCCTTTCGACATACAAAAAATATTCCTTCTAAAGATTTTCTTAATCTAAATCAAACCTCTTGGAATCATCCAGCGATAGCAGATGAAGTGCACCATGAAAGTTTCTGGGATTTATGGGAAAATGCTCTTCTTGAAGGAAAACACATTTTACCTAATATTTTGGAGTATTGGGAAACGGGAAGAAAACCAGATACCTCCTTTTCACAGCTACTTGGAAACCGTTCTTATGATACAGGAAAAGACTGTACACTTAACCTTAACAACTTTCTTTGTGATCCACTCGTTTAGAACCTATCAAAAACAGCCTAACATCAGACAAAGGTTAGGCTGTTTTGTTTAATTTAAAAGTCGACTTTGTATAAAATGATTCTCTATTAATCAATAAAAAAAGAATGGCTGATTAGCCAATCCAAAAAACAAATTCATTTATTTTTAAAAAACTTTATCAAATAATATGATGAAGGCAATAAATCCACTTTTATACTTTTTATATATTTACTTAAGGGAACAATTCCCCTTTTACCATTTAGATTGAAAAACTCAAGAGAAAATTGCTTGTTAAGACTATGTAATCACTTACATACTTTTACTGGTTCACTTTTCCAGGATTCGTAAAGCCAAATAAAATAAATATCCCATAAGTGCGGTCCCTGGAAGAGTTAAAATCCAAGCAGATACAATCTTACCAGCTACACTCCAACGAACACTTTTAATTCTTTCAGCAGATCCTACACCGATAATCGAACCCGTAATCGTATGTGTCGTACTCACAGGTACTCCAATCTTGGCAATAGTAGCGAGTAGAAGCGCTGCACCCGTTTCTGCTGCAAATCCATGTGGTGTTTCTAAACGACTTAGTCTTGAGCCAATTGTTTGAATTACTTTCCAGCCTCCAAGTGCGGTTCCAAGTGCCATTGCCAGTGCAGCGGAAACCATAACCCAAAGTGGAACTTCCATATTGGACTGAACTCCTGTTGCAACCAGTGCCATCGTAATGATTCCCATCGCTTTTTGTGCATCTGAGGCTCCATGACTAAATGCCATAAATGCAGATGAAAAAATTTGCAGTGGACGAAATATTCTTTTCACCTTGGAAGGAGCAGTATCAGCAAAAAGGCGACGAATTAATTTCATAATTAAAAAGGCGAGTAAACCACCGATCACTGGAGAAATAACTAATCCTATAAGAATCATAATAATTCCTTTTACTTTTAAAATCGCTATCCCTTTAAAAGCAACCGAAGCGCCAATTAAACTACCTAATAATGCATGAGAAGAACTTGTTGGTAAACCCATTAGAACAGTTACGACATTCCAAATGATTACGGCTAACAAAGCTGCCACTAAAACAACATTACTAATAATATTTGGGTCAACAATCTCTTTTCCAATGGTTTTTGCTACCTCAGTCGAGAAAAAAGCCCCTACAAAGTTTAAAACAGCAGCCATAATAATGGCTTTTGTAGGTGAAAGTGTGCGTGTTCCAACTACAGTCGCTATTGCATTCGCAGTATCATGCCAACCGTTTGTAAAATCAAATATAAGTGCTAAAACAATTACAAAAACCAATAACCACATTGGATCAGGCATACTTCATGACCACACCTTCCATAACATTGATTAAATCTTCGAATGTGTCGGTCACATCCTCTAATTTCTCATAAATCTCTTTCATTTTAATTAAATCAAGTACTTGAATATCTGGACTAGCAAGCATCTCTGCGATTCCGTCACGCATTAGTTTGTCGCCTTCATTTTCTAAGACATTGATTTCGATAGAAGCCTTACGAATCTTGGCATAATCCCTCTTTTCCAGTGCGATAAAAGCTTCATGGAGATGACGAGCACAACTTTCAAGTACACCTGCAAACTTAATTAAATGCGGTGTTGAATGATCAACATGCAAATATACAAAACGCGCTGCACATGCTTCGATTCCATCGAGCACATCATCTACTTGAACTGCTAATGCCAAAATATCCTCTCGGTCGAGTGGAGTTACAAATGTTTGATTTAACTCCCGAATGATTAAATGAGTATATTCGTCTCCCTTGTTCTCAAGCTCTTTAATTTTCTCAGCATAGCTTTCCTTTTCTTCCAAAGTCTCTACATTCTCTCGAAATAACAATACTGCTTCTAAAATATTCGAAGTAGCATCTACTAAGGTTTGGTAAAAAATCCGGTCTTTGGAACGGTTGAAAAACAACGGAAACTCCTCCTGACATAAACAGTTTTCTTTGACTAGATTATAATACTGTTGAATAATAACATTGAAAATACCTTTATTTAAACTTAAATATAGATTAACGCATTCTTAATAAAAACTTTACAATCCAGATACAAATTTGACACTTGACTTATCAGTGAAAACCGATAATCAAAAGAACATCAATCTTAACTACCATTAACAAAAGCGTTTGACATTATATTTTGTCAAACGCTTTGAAATTAAGCGTGGATACTTTGTGAAATATAAGCTCCTTCAATTTGCAAAAATAATAAGTTTAGATCACAGATACAACTAGATATTTCATTTAATTCATCGGTAAGTTGAAAAAAAAGATCTTCAGCATCGACTTCTTTCAGTGCCTCATATTTCTGCATATACTCCTGTTCCAAACATTTGATACGGTCAGGGATTTTAGAGCATATTTCTTGACATTTTAGCTCAAACTCCTCTTGCAACTGCATAGGAAGTTGATCATATTCTACATGCAGATAAGGTCGGAAAATCTTTAAGCGGTGATCAAATTTCACTTCATACAGCGAACTCTCCATCCGTTATCACTCCGATTGTGTCTCCTGTGCTGTATCATTTTCTGTTGGGTCTTCAGTTGGTTCCGTCTGGCTATCATCCCCATCTGAATTTTTAATTGGAGGCTGTTCTTTTAACACTTCTTGTTTATGCTTTTCAAATTCCTCTTTTGATTTACCATCTTTCTCCCAGTCTTGCTCCAGCTGTTCTAGATTCGTTTCGTAATCTTTTTCCAGTTTACCACTCGCCGTTTTATTTTGATTATCCATATAATCCTCAACTTGTTGGTAACGGTTTTGTATCCACTGGTCTACTTTTTCCCACTCTTTAATATTTATTTTCTGTAAATCTTTAATATACTCATTTGCTTTGTTTAGTCGTTCATTTTCTTTCTTTAGTTTTCCTAAAACACTTTCATAATGGGTACTCAAAAGTAAGCTGTCTGTACGATAGCTCTGAGTAATTTTTTGTAAACCTTGAAGTTGCCAAGGCTCATTTTTCTTGCTAATTTCTTTTTGGAAATTATAGAATACCCGGCGCAGATCTGTACTATCTGCTGCTCTTTGATAACTACCACCTGCTGTGTTTGCGACTTTTCTTAACTCCGCCTCATCTTGACGATTTACTTTGAGTCCAATTATGTGAAAATTACCTATTTCGTTGGAAAGGCGTACTTCTTCGGCTTCATGTGTGAGATTCCCACCACAACTATCCGACTGATCTGTGATAAGCAGTACAGTTTGATCTGTGTTTGAAGCCCCTTCTCTAGTCTCCCCATATATTGAACGAATCGCTTGTGTCAATGGACTCTGCCTTGAAAAAGTGGTTACTTGATTCCATGCAGATGAAAATTTCTTTGCATCAAATGACTGTTTAGGATAAATAGTCTTAGGCTCTTGACAATTACTGGTATTCGCTAAAGAATTCATATTCCCTTGCCCAAAGACACTGACAGATAACTGGGTATTTTTGGGTAAAGAAGCAGCAAATTGAGTAAGTGCTAACTTCGATGCTGTAAGCTTACTTTTCCCATCCATATCGGCTTGCATGGAGTTACTGGCATTCAGCATGACCAATACATTCGTTGCTTTGTCTTTGGAAGACGACTTGTTTATCCGTGACTTCAATCCATCCAACTGTGATCGATAGTTCGGCTCCATCTGTTTAAAGAAGGTATTATCTCCTTTATAGTTTTCACCGACAAGCCCTAACAAATAAGCATAAATCTGTTCTTCTGACATCCCTTTGGGCATTTGGTCGAGTGCTTCGCTCACTTTAACATGATTAAACAAATTACCAGCATACCGACCTTTTCCATCATCTTTTAAAATATTAGCCAAATCAGTAGCAGGAGCAGGGGGAAGTAGATTTTTTTCAACACCCGTTTTTACCGGCTTTTTGTGCTCCTGCCCGTTTAACTTCGTCTCTACTTTTTCTACATTATTTCCTGTTGTTTGTTGGATTTTTTCGATCACAGTTGAACAACCACTTAATAGCGGGAATACTCCCACCGTGAAAGCAAGCAGTGTAACTCTAAACTTATACTTCATAATTACCTGCCTTTCAACACTCTTTTCTCCAAGACACCTCGATTTTTTCATATTTCTTGTCTCCACATATTCTATGCATGTGTTGTAAATCCTTGCTCTCTTGTCAAGAAAAAAGAATACACCTCTCCACTTTTCCATCTATCATTTATTTTAGATCTTTCTCTCTCTCTATGACAATATAACAGATTTGGACATCTCATGATAATTATTAAAACTTTCCTATACCCAAGTTAAGCAGTAGGAACTTAGGTCATCCAAAACTTTAAATCGCCTATCTCTAAAATTAGGATGACTCTATCTATCCTATCATTGGCTTTTCTTCCGGATATTTATACGGTACTTGTTTCTTTATTTTAGCTAAAGCTAAAGCAATCGTTATCGTCCCTACTCTTCCAGCAAACATCGTTAAAGCAATTAACACTTTACCAAACGGAGTTAAATTAGGCGTTAAGCCCATCGTTAAGCCTACTGTCCCAAATGCAGAGACGGTCTCAAACATGGCTGTAAGGAGATCTGCACGTTCTGTAATAGTTAACAAAATCGTTACTAACATAACCACTGTTAAGGAGGCAACCGTCACCGTTAGCGCTTTATATACTAAATAATTAGGAATACGTCGTTTAAATGCCACTACATCAGAACGGCCACGAATCATATTCCATACCGCGAGTAATATACTGGCTAGTGTTGTTGTCTTAATCCCACCCCCCGTTGAGCTTGGGGAGGCTCCTACGAACATCAGCAAAATCATAATAAAGAGAGAAGCAGGATACATCGCACCAATATTAATCGAATTAAAACCAGCTGTACGTGTGGATACTGACTGAAACCAAGCAGATAAAATTTTATCTTCCCATTTCAACGACTTCATCGTAGCTGGATTTGACCATTCAATCAATAAGAGAAGAAGTGTACCCATGATTATTAAAATGGCTGACATGGTTAGTACCAGTTTTGTATGTAAGCTTAATCGCTTCGTTTTCCGAAAGTAGATGATTTCACGGATAACGACAAAGCCAATTCCACCTAAAATAATTAGAAAGCCAATGGTTAAATTAACAGTAGGATCACTGACATATCTAGTTAAATTACTAAATTTTTCATAGTCACCAAATAGATCAAACCCCGCGTTATTAAATGCAGATACAGCATGAAATAGCGCATAATATAGCCCTGTGGACCATCCCCATTCGGGTACAAAACGAGAGGCTAAGATCAAAAATCCTATTCCTTCGATGACTACTGTAATGAGTACAACAGCCTTTACCAAACGGACAATACCTTCCATCTTAAGCTGATTAAATGCCTCAGTTAAAATTCTTCTTTCTGCCACTCCAATCTTTTTACCCAACATCATGGCGATCAAAGTAGCAAATGTCATAAACCCTAAACCACCTACTTGAATTAACGTGAGAATAATCATTTCGCCAAAATGACTATACGTTGTAGCCGTATCCACAACGACCAAACCGGTTACACAAACTGCTGATGTAGCAGTAAATAATGCATCTAAAAAAGATACATGTTTGCCTGGTTCTGCCGAAATCGGTAAAGTTAAAATAGTAGCTCCAATAAAAATCACTAAGGCAAAGCCGATCACCAGAACTTGTGGAGGAGTTAACTTTGCAAAGATAGAAAATCTGGCTCTAACCATTATCTATTTCCTTTCATTAACCGTTTTTCTTGATAAAAATGGATTACATGGTTTAGATTATAATAGAGACTTTCTTTAGTAACAAGAAAATGAAACAACTGATTAGGACTGATATAAATGGATAATAAAAATATACGTGTAGTTGTGGGAATGTCTGGCGGTGTCGATTCATCTGTTACTGCTTGGCTACTCAAAGAGCAAGGATATAATGTTATCGGCTTGTTTATGAAAAACTGGGATGATACGGATGAGTTTGGGTATTGTACAGCAACAGAAGACTTTGAGGATGTGCGTCGTGTCTGTGCCCAAATTGGTATTCCTTATTACTCTGTAAACTTTGAAAAAGAGTATATGGATAAAGTATTCCAATATTTCCTAGATGAATATCAACATGGTCGAACCCCCAATCCAGATGTCATGTGTAACCGTGAAATTAAGTTTGGTGATTTTCTCACAAAAGCGAAACAACTTGGGGCTGATTTCATGGCTACAGGTCATTATGCCCAAATTAAGGAAATCAATGGACAAAAATATCTTGTTCGTGGCGCAGATCCGAACAAAGATCAAACTTATTTTCTTTATGCTGTAAAAAAAGAGCAGTTATTTCAATCTATGTTTCCTATTGGCCATCTAAATAAACAAGAAGTACGAAATATCGCTGCTGAGCAAGGGCTAGCTACTGCAAAGAAAAAAGATAGTACAGGAATTTGCTTTATCGGCGAAAAGAACTTTCGTGAATTCTTAAGTCAATATCTCCCAGCGCAACCTGGGGAAATTCATACACTTGATGGAAAAAAACTCGGTACTCATGATGGACTGATGTATTATACATTAGGGCAACGTCAAGGCTTAGGAATAGGTGGTATTGGCACGGGTGAACCATGGTTTGTTGTAAAAAAAGATGTTAAAAACAATATTCTTTATGTAGCACAAGGGCACGATCATCCAGCCTTATTCTCAAACGGCTTGATCGCAACTCAAGTCAATTGGTTGGGTTCCGAGTATCCTGTCCATACTTTTACCTGTACTGTAAAATGTCGCTATCGCCAAAAAGATCAAGAAGCACAAATAATTCCTCAAGCAGATGGTACCTTCCGTGTTGAGTTTGCCAATCCACAAAGAGCCGTCACACCTGGGCAGTCTGTCGTTCTTTACGATGGTGAAATATGTCTAGGTGGGGGAATTATCGATCAAACATTTTAAGTAAAAAAGAAGAAAGGCTACCAACCCTACAGTAGCCTTTCTTCTTTTACCTAAAGTATATATAAACTAAACTTTTATATAGAGGTTGTTGCATTAATCGGTCGCTCATCGTTTTTGAACTCACTTCCGCTAACACAAAAGCGATTGGCTCCTTAACCAAAGGTATGATCTAGGTTTTCATTCGAATTATGCAACATACTGTATCTCATTTTTAACCACTTGACTTCACATGGGGTGTTAGAATATCACTTCTTTATCCTTTAGAAACTGGACTTGCCGATTTTTTAACGAAGCGATTCTAGCCAAAGATTCTACACGGTAACCCGCTTCTTTTACTTTACGAATCCCTTCTTGAAAGGATTTTTCGATTACGATTCCTACACCAACCACATGAGCTGAAGCTCCCTCTACCAGACGACATAATCCCAGACTAGCTTCACCACGTGCCATAAAATCATCAATAATCAACACTCGATCTTCAGGAGAAAGAAATTGTTTGGAGACAGTGATCTCATTCATCGCTTGTTTGGTAAATGAATATACTTTTTCAACATATATATCCTTCTTTAATGTAAGCGACTTTTGCTTTCTTGCAAAAATTACAGGTACCTTTAATTGCAACGCCGTCATTACAGCTGGGGCAATCCCAGAAGATTCAATCGTTAATATTTTAGTTATCCTTTCCCCTTGGAATCGTCTAGCAAACTCTTTACCAATCTCAACCATTAAAAAAGGATCTATTTGATGATTTAAAAAAGAATCGACTTTTAATACTTCATCATCTAAGATAATACCTTCATTCATAATTTTTTGCTCTAATAACTCCATGATGCCCCTCCTTAAATAAAAAACTCGAGAAGTATTTGACTTCCGAGTGAAGAGCATACTTTTTACATATTTTGGAATAACGAAAGTAAAAAAGCAGCCTCACTCGTAGTCTAATCATTTTAGGTGATTAGGTAGAAACTTGTAGGCCAATTCCTACAATTATACGAGCTTCTTTCAATCTTCTACGCAAAAAGTCCCTCTACCTAGCTATAAGGAGACTATTCATTAGATTATAGCTTACATCGCCTTAAGAGTAAAGCATCGTCTATTTTAAGCCAAAATCTAAAAATACCGTATGCTTCTTTTGACTATTAGGAGCATACGGTATTCAATGTTTTATTTGTTATTTTATTCTACAAAGTAATAGTATGGAAGACGTAACTGTTTACCTAATAAAGTTTTTACTGTAATATAACCTTGCACATCGGTATTGCTATTTTTATCCTTACCTATAGCCTTAACTTCAAAAGTAGTTGTTTGACCCTTACGTAATGTCACAAGTGGTTTACTAATCTTAACCGCTTTCTTTTGATCAGATTGAATCATATATACTTGTGTTTGGTTCGTCGTATTTTTTAGGCTAACCTTTATTTTCACTTCACCTGTTTTACTTTTTACTTTTCCAAAACTCAGTGATGCTGGTTCTAACATAGCTACAGGATTTAATGCAGCTCCTACATTCATGATTCCACTACCTACATCGACTGGCTTTTTTGTATCTTTAGCATCCCGAGCCGTTCCTACCAGTGCTGATTTGAGGTTTTGTGGAGTCCAATTAGGATGTGCTTGTTTGAGTAGTGCTACAGCTCCAGCTACATGAGGCGTTGCCATTGAAGTACCATTAAACATTTGTAGTCCACCACCGACAACACTAGAATATACGTTAACTCCAACTGCCGCTAAGTCGGGCTTTAGGGTATAATTCACTGTGGGTCCACGTGAAGAAAAATTAGCAATATAGCTATCGTTATCCGTATTTACCTCACTCGGTGTTTTAGGCTCAATCACAGTCGTCACTTGTTGCCCCTTTAAGATCCAAGCTCCATCTTTATCAGATACCATTAGTGTTGGGATCTTAATCATATCCTCTACAGACATCGAAGCAGGATCCCCAGCAGCATTATTGACAATGATAACGCCTACTGCACCTTTATCTTGAGCGTTCTTTGCTTTATCGGTAAACGTACAACCTCCTCGTTTGACCACAGCGACTTTTCCTTTTACATCACCTGATAATGGATTGCATCCTAACCCACTGTCTTCCGATACAATTGCAAGGGGTGCTTCTACCTTACTTGTAATTTTACCCCCTGGTTCACCCACACCTACTAATACATCTTTTTCTGTACCATCTATTTTTACTTTAATGGTAGAACCAATCAAATGGTTATTAGTAACTGCCCCAACAGTAATTGCTTTTTCTGCAATACCCGGTGAGCCAATCGTCATCGCTCCAGGTCCTTCATTCCCAGCTGCAATTACCATACTAACTCCAGCATCACTAGCTGCATTAACCACTTCCACCAATAGATCAAAACCAGGTGTTGCTTCACCACCTAGACTCATATTTACGACTTCCATCCCGTCATTTACCGCATCTTCAACCGCTTTGGCAATATGAATACTTTCCGCTGAGCAATCTTCACACGGGAATACATTATAGTTCCCTAAATAAGCTTTAGGAGCCACTCCACTTAGCTTACTCTTAACAGTACCGGATGGATCACTATATCCTTCAACACCTGCTATGGTTCCAGCTACATGAGTTCCATGTGAGTCAATCGCTTTTGGTGTTGCACTTGTATCTGGACTATATACTTTCGCAACAATCACTTTATTACTTGTATACTGAATATCTTCTTCGCGATTAACTTTAGGAAAACCATCTGGTATTTTTAAACTATCATCTTTAAGAAAGGGATGATTGTTATCGATACCACTATCAATTACTCCTACTTTGATTCCATTTCCTCTATAACCCAGATTCCATGCCGGTAAATCATTAATAATTGTATGACTTCGATTCATAACTGGTAAATATTTTTTGCTTCGAACAACCTTTTTCACACCAGGCCCTTGGCTTAAAATATTTGCATTTACTTCATCTGCTTTAACCGCAATACCATGTAATAACGTAGAATATTCCGCAGAAATTTTCGCATTTTTCACTTTACCTTTTAACCAATTTTTATATTTATTACGGCTTTGTTTAAGCTGGTCACGATATGTTTGAGCTTCTGGTGTTTTTAACTTTTGAATTCCATTATCTTTTGTAACTTTAGTTTGATGTACAGCTACAGGCTCCTCTTGTAACTGCACAAAATAATAGTCACCAGGTCCAGCCACTTTATGGCTCTTATTTTCCTCTGGACTTGCATGAATAAACGAAAAACTTGAGGAGACTAATAAAGTACTTAATAAAACTGGTATCGCAATACTCCATCTACTCTTCATAAAACCCCTCCTTTTAAATTTGAAATTCTCTTTAAAAATTCGTCACATTATTTCGAAATACCTGCCCATATCAATTTCAACAATAGAAAAATTATTAACAATAAAAATATATATATTCCTTTTAGCACTGATATTATCCTTGTTGTAAAAAAACAAAAGAACCTTACTTAGTTTAAAAGTAAGGTTCTTTACTGGCGTGCCCTGGAAGATTCGAACTCCCGACCTTCTGATCCGTAGTCAGACGCTCTGTCCAGCTGAGCTAAGGGCACATATCTTATATTCACTATGATCACAAAAACTGAACTTAAATGATGGCGTGCCCTGGAAGATTCGAACTCCCGACCTTCTGATCCGTAGTCAGACGCTCTGTCCAGCTGAGCTAAGGGCACATATCTTGTATTCACTGTTATCACAAAAACTGAACTTAAGAATGGCGTGCCCTGGAAGATTCGAACTCCCGACCTTCTGATCCGTAGTCAGACGCTCTGTCCAGCTGAGCTAAGGGCACATAATATATATCATTTGGTGCGGACGAAGGGACTTGAACCCCCACAGTCTTAATGACCACAAGAACCTGAATCTTGCGCGTCTGCCGATTCCGCCACGTCCGCAAAAAAAAATAAATGGAGGCGGCACCCGGATTCGAACCGGGGATAAAGGTTTTGCAGACCTCTGCCTTACCACTTGGCTATGCCGCCATGATCCATGTATGAAATCATCTAAAAACCACAAACTAACAATAAGAAAGGAGTGTTTATATGATTTCTATCCCATCTGCTATCGAAGGCTACCAGAACTCCTTTAAAGAAATTCAATCATCCTTCGAAGAAGAAGGTTTTTCGCTGGGCGGTGGCTATACGTATGATCATGGATACTTTGATCATCCATTAGACTGGGAAGAAAGACATGGATACCGTTATTATTTACGAATACCCACTCAAGCCATTCAAGGAGAATTGGATCAACCAAATACAAAAGTAAAACTTGGAAGACCATTTGTCATCAAGCATGAATTTCTAACTGACAATGATCCAACAGCTAATAGTGGACTATTAACTGGGTTTGTGAGTCAATTCAGCAAACCGATCTCTGTAGAAGATCATGAGATTGATCAAAAATGGATCGAACGTGCTCAAAATCTACTACACCAGCTAGAATCAAAATTCCAAGTATCCTCTTGATGGCAGGGGCGGTAGGAATCGAACCCACACTGGAGGTTTTGGAGACCTCTGTTCTGCCATTAAACTACGCCCCTAAAGAAAAATGGTGCTGGTGAGAGGACTTGAACCCCCAACCTACTGATTACAAGTCAGTTGCTCTACCAATTGAGCTACACCAGCATACTTATGGTGGTTCGGGACGGAATCGAACCGCCGACACGAGGATTTTCAGTCCTCTGCTCTACCGACTGAGCTACCGAACCTTAGTTTAACATATTTTCACGAGAATGTCAAATTTCTTTTACAATCCATTTGATATAATGGCGGAGAGAGAGGGATTCGAACCCTCGAGACGAGGTTTTTCCCGTCTACACGATTTCCAATCGTGCTCCTTCGGCCAGCTCGGACATCTCTCCGTGTTCTTATTCATCCGGCGCGAATCGGACATTTAATATAATACTAAGTAGGAGCACTTTTGTCAACACATAATTAAATAAAATTATATTCAGAAATTACTCTTGCCGGATAACACATTGCTCTGATAAACACTGGCATCAAAATATTAACGGCTTCTGGTTTAAGAATAATCACTTTTGACCTGTTGAAATGGACGAAAGCATACAAAAAGGACCAGAAGCCATTATAAACTTAGATGAAAGCTCGTTAAATATTTAAATGACTTCAAGCCTCTGAAATGCTATATTCCCATTGTCAACAATAACAGCACAGATAAAAAGAAAAAAACGATTGCACTAACTACCACACCGACTTTTGCTAGTCGACGCTTTTCAGATTTCATCCCAATCAGACCAAACACTACTGCAACCACAATGAATGCTAATAGTAGAATAGGTGAAATCTGATCAGCAATAAAAATAATAAAGATTCCACTGAATAAAAAGATGATCGCCAAAACCAGTGAGATCACCGCATATTTATTTTTCGATTTATCTGGTTGATGTTCCGGTTGATTCATACTCAATACCCATCACCCCTTGCCATCGCCTTTTCTCTAGTTTACTCTATTAAATTTTTGTTGCTTTGCTTTTTACAGATATTATAATTTAACCTATTTTGTATTGTTACCCTATATGCAACTTTTCAATCCACTTTATCATCATTTTTTCTTTGATGTAGACCACCGTTTATACAGTAGTCTACATCAAAGGAGCCCAATCGGTCTGCTTGATTAGATAGATAACATATTCTTCTAAATACTTTTGATCCACTTGATCAAAACGGTTGATAATTGGGCTATCTATATCTAACACGCCGATCACTTGTTGATGAACTCGTAATGGAATCACAATCTCAGAACGGCTTGCAGCGTCGCAAGCGATATGACCTGGGAAAGCATGTACATCTTCCACAACTAAAGTTTGTTCCTTAGCCACTGCTGTTCCGCAAACACCTTTACCAATTGGGATTCGCACACAGGCTGGTTTACCCAAAAATGGCCCTAAAACTAACTCTGTATCTTTCATCAAATAATATCCTACCCAATTGATTTGCTCTAAAGAATGATAAAGATGTGCAGCCGTATTTGCTAGATTCGCCAACCAATCTTTTTCTCCTTCTAACAAATAAGAACACTGTTTTATCATTTGCTGATAGTTTGCTTCTTTATTTCCTTCAATACGGTCAAAGTTAAACATGCCGTTCCCTCCTTATAACCTAGAAAACCATTGCTATCCTCTAAAAAATAATACCTTTTTCTAGCTTCAGTGAGAAGAGTATATTTAGTCCATAGATAAAAGATCAAATTAAGTGAAGAACTTCAATTCATACCACAAATACTACTGAACTACCGCTTCCTCATATACTTTTTTTAATATGGTTGCATTAACAAAAGAAGTACGTAAATCTAAGTCAATAATACAGAAAAAATACCTCTATTTTATCAAAGGTATTTTCTCTGTATTGTCTCCATATTATGGGGTTAGTCTTTAACCGCCCAACTTTTCACAGCATTGTATGCTTTTGATGCAAGTTTTGTACCTGCATTGTATTTATCAGGAATACCATGTGATATAACACCTAAAGCGTAATAACCATACTTTTTGTTATATTGGAAGATTGGACCACCACTTTGTCCACCTGTTGTATCCATATGGTATTTCATAATCCGACTAGTTTCGCTGATCACCTTACCACTTTCTTTCCACATGGTGAATGTTTTTTTATCACCAGGATATCCTACAGCCGTTACCGTACTTCCTTTTAATTTATTGGCTGGACGAATTCCGAAACTACCTGATTTCTTTCCAAGTGGCTTATTTGTAGTAATGACACCATAATCATAGTTGAGATTTCCTTTTTTCCAGCCTTGTGCAAAGGAAAAGCTTGTTCCTTTAGCAGTCCCGTAAGGAGCGACCATACCACCTCGAGATGCAGCTGTGGCTGCTGGGACAAAGATAATATTTTTGGCATATTTTTTCGTCTCTGGGTGGTATAAACAATGTGCAGCAGTTAATACAGTATTTTTATCGATATAAGAACCACTACAGGTGAATGTATCTTTTCCAAATGTTGCAATAATAATCCCTGTTGCACGATAGGGGAACGCTTTGGTGTTTGTGACACGAGTACGAGTATCTTTCCCGATCACTCCAGGAATCCTCTTACCTGAAAATAGGGTTTCTGTTGGGTAAGTTTTTGATTTTTTGCTAACCGGATCATATACTTTTACCTGTTTAGGAAGACTTACTTTTTCATTAGTTAATCCCTGATTAGTACCTGCTTGACTTTTATCCACTTCTTGTTTTGCTTGTACAGATGCTTTATTAGCTTGTTGTTGGAGTTGTTCAACAGATTGAACTTTCCCACTCTGGTTAACCATGGCTTCATCTTGTGTACTTTCAGGTTGTTTAGTGTTAGCGAAAACTAACATAGGTGTACACAATACCAACAAACCGGATACTACAGTAATTAATTTATTTTTCATTATATTCCTCCTCATCTTTATGCATATTAATATTAAAAAATTAATAATAAAAATACCAATATTGAATATCCTATATCACAAAATATACAGATCTTTTTGTATAAATATTGAATATTTGATATAATGGTTGAAAATTATTATCTGATCATCCCCTGCAAATAAAGATCTTAGACCGATCTATCCTAGAGTTTAAAGTAAGATCCTTATTCTAAAAAGTGTCTATACTATTGTTGTGAAACATAAATTTCGAAATGGTTTTTAGAAAAAATGATTACTAGTTCAGGCTTGGACTTGATCCGGCTGGTAAAACATCTAATTCGTTCATGACCAACGATTCCGTATTTCTGGCCACAGCCATTCTTAATACTATTAATGTAAAAACTCATCTATGGAAAATAGCCTAATGGTAAGTTTTGCAAGGTATACGATGAAAGAATTCCTCTATAACTTGTCATTTAGCTGGTCGAAACCTATAAAGAAAGCTGCATTTCAAATTAGCTAGAAAAGCATTAGATACAAATCATGGAATGTCATATTTGTGAAGAAATTCATGGAGAGCAAAAATATAATCGTACCCTTGGGTTTCGAGAAGCGGGGCGAATTCCAGATTACGCAAAATCAGCGGACGGGAAACTACATAAAACAGTATTTTACTATAAACGCTTAATCTTTTAATCTTTTATATAAATGATTGCTCACTCTTTCATACGTTTATGTTTTTTAACCCTAGTTCGCCTGAAGATGACCGTTTACCAACGGTCACCTTTTAATATGTAAAATTTCTAATCAACCCACTAAGCATTTCATTAAGGATAGATCATCTTTATACTAATTAAAGCATAAAGCAAAATTCCAATGGGAATGAGAAATAAAAGCGCATTGATGATAATTCCCCATAAAGCCAGCTTTTTTTTTGGAGCTTTTAATGCTACTAATCCTAAAATCATCCCCACTAACCCTAAACCAACACCTATTTTCCAACTTATTAAAAAGGAGATTGCAGCAACTACTCCACAACCTATTGAACTCATTGCTAAGTAATCTTTTTGCATGGAAGATGACTTCTCTACCTTTAATATTTCGTCAGCTTTTACCTCTTCTTCCATACCAATGCCCCCCATCATTGAAATTCTTTCTAAAATAGTAAAGGTAGCTGAAAGACTTATATATTAATAAGATTACGATAACATATCAAATAATCATATATTTAAATTAAATGGCGAAATATTCAGATCCAAATTCAAATATATGGGAGTAAATCAAATAATGGACAAATAATAATGATTGAAACATACAAAGTGATAAGCTAATCTATACTTAATAAATAAAATAACCATTCTCTTAATAAAGATCAGTATCTTTCATTTTTATTCAATTGGAGGAAAGAATGAGAAAAGTTTATATGATATCCCTTTGCCTTTTTATTTTATTGACGGCGGGATGCGGAATTCTCCCAACAAAAAAAACGAATTTAACACCGTCGGAGCAGGAAGAACAGGGAAAAGCTACCACTAAAGAACAACAAACGATTATCATTAACAACAACCAAGTGAATAATCAAACAAGTAATCAACAGCAGACTATATCCAATACCAATCCTCCTGCAAATCAAAACCACGTAAATAATCAAGTGAAACCTTCTGGACCCATTTCTTTTAAAGCTCATGACTTTGAAAAGCAAGGAACCGGATATATTCCACCCAGACTTCCTACTGCTGGAGCTTGGCTTTATACTCAAAATAATCATCCAAGTAATATCACAAACGAATTCGATTGGGATCAGATGGATGTTTTGCACTTTCAATTAAATGATCCAAAATATATTGGATATCTACCTATTCCCAAAAAAGTGGAACTTGTCCAAGGGAATGTTATTATTGTTGTAAAAATGAAATATGATTCGGACTATGCCAAGTTTAAATTAGCCCCCCGACGCTATTTGGAGATCCCTCGGGGTGTTGTTAGCCAAGATGCGCAAATTTCGGTTCAGTCAGATACTGGTGAACAACTTCGTACATTTTAAAAATAACCACTCCTTATTGAGTGGTTATTTTTTGATAATACATGCATGTCCTTGAAAAATATATTAAATTTTTTATAGATTTTTTTTACTAGGATCGAATATCATAAAATTAATATTTAATATCTTGGAGGATTGGCATAACATGATATATACTTCTACTCAAAAAGACTGCGAGCGCATGGTTTTAACCATATATAATGATGGTTATGGTGTCATAAAAGAAACCAGATCCATAGCCCTCGGTGAACACGATCAGCTAATCCATTATTCAGATATTGCTGAGAAAATTGAGATTGACTCCCTTCTGATAGATGGGCTCAAAATTAAGGAAATGAACTTTGAATATGACTTAGTAAATAAAAAGAAACTACTCGAAAAATATGTGAATGAAGTAATCTTAATCCGAGATCGTTATAGTCAACAGAAAACCCCTTATCAATTACTTAGTGTCACAGATAGCATCATCGTTCAAAATACTTTAACTGGTGAAGTACGCATCAACCCCAAAGGGGAAATGATTTTACCTCAGCTTCCTCAAGGATTCATCCTTAAACCCAGTTTAATCTGGAAGATCAAAGATCCACACCAAAAAAGCGTAAATATCTCTTATATTAGTAAAGGCTTTCGTTGGCATGCAAGTTATATCATTTATCTGCAAGAAAACACTCTAGATCTATCAGGATGGGCCCATATTCATAATGAATCTGGAGCAACCTATGAAAATGCAGAGTTAAAACTGTTAGCTGGTAAAGTTCACCGAATCAAAAAAGAAAAAATATCTTCATTAGAAATTCCAACGTTCCTAAAAATGGCTAAGAGACAAAATAAAAATGCGAATTTTAAAGAAAAGACCTTTCATGATTATCATCTCTATACTTGTCAAGAAAAAACTACATTAAAAAATAATCAATTAAAGCAAATAAAATTTGTAGAACAAACAAAAATTCCTTTTCAAAAGTATTATATGGGGTTAGGAGTAGGTCCTCAAAAACACTATTCTACGCGAATATTTGTGAATCTATCAAATGATCACACTCATGGTCTTGGAATTCCTTTGCCAAAAGGTAAAATAAAGATTTATAGTAGAGATACTGTAAACCAATGTTTCGAGTATCTAAATGAAACCCTAATTGATCATACCTCTGTTGATGAAAAAATTCTTTTACCTCTTGGGGAAGCTTTTGATGTTCGAATGGATTGCCGTATTATTAAAAAAAAGCAAACAGGCAAATATGCTTTTATCACATATGAATACACGATTTCTAATCACAGACCAGAAAGTATTCATTTCAAATTAAATCATCTACTATATCTTAAACATATGGAATGGTTATCTGCGAGTGTACCTTTTGTAAAGCAAAACGTAGATAGCTACATAAGCGATATGAATTTAGCAGCTGGTGAAACAAAAAAAGTTCAAGTACATATTCGAGCTAAGGTAGAGTAATATATCTATTTGTTAAAAAATATTTACTTTGAGACGGCTTTCCATTTCTCTATCCCTCAATCAAAACTTGTAAAACTTCTTCAACGAAAAAGGAACCTCTTATTTTATTTTGAATTACTTATTTTTTTATTTATAAATTTATATTATATATCTTTACCATAGGGGGAATTATAATGGCTTACATTTCTACTAAAGATGATACAAAGCAGCTCTCTTTAACAATTTATAACGATGGATTTGGTGTTGTCAAAGAGACTCGTATCATGAACTTAGATGATCAAGAACAAGAAGTATATTATTTAGATGTAGCTGAAAAGACAGAAATTGACTCGATTCTTATTAATGGTTTACAAGTGCAAGAAATGAACTATGAATACGATTTGGTAAGTAAAAAGAAGCTACTTGAGAAGTATATAGACCAAACGATTTATATCTTCGATAAAGAAACTAAAACTAAGACGGAATACCGTTTACTAAGCGTCACAGATGGTATCGTTGTTGAAAATACAACAACAAAAGAAATTATTATCAATCCCTATGGTGAAATGGTGCTACCTCAACTACCTACTGGATTAATCGTTAAGCCAGGTTTAGTATGGAAAGTTAAACAAGCTTATCAAGAAAATATCCATATATCTTATATCACACGGGGATTTAGTTGGGAAGCAAATTATGTGATCCACCTTAAAGAAGAGAAGTTTGATCTATCAGGCTGGGTACATATTTGGAATGAAACAGGAGCCACTTATGAAAATGCAGAGTTAAAGCTAATCGCGGGAGAAATCCATCGCAGCATGGAGCATAGTGATATGGAAGAAGTATTACTCTATAGTGCATTAGATGAAGATAGTAATAGTAATTTCAAAGAACAAAGTTTTCATGACTTTCATCTTTATACTTGTAAAGAAAAAACCACTCTTAAAAACAATCAATCGAAACAAGTGCAGTTTTTACATTATACTCATATCCCTTATAAAAAGTACTATGAAAATGCAGCATATTATAGCTATGAATCTAGTAAAGAAATTCCTGTTTCTGTTCATATTGAGTGGAACAATAACAAAGAGAGTCAGCTAGGTGTTCCTCTACCCAAAGGTAAAATTAAGGTATACAGTAAAGATGAAGCCGATCAAAACTTGGAGTTTATCGGTGAAGACCAAATCAACCATACTTCTCATGGAGAAAAAGTAAAGTTATTACTTGGAAAAGCATTTGATGTAAAAATGCAAAGCCGTGTTATTGATAAATATACAAAGTGGGGATATCAATACTATACACAAGAATATAAAATTCAAAATAAAACACATGAAAAAATTCTTTTTAAACTAAAGCACGATCTATATTTCTTACGTGAAGAATGGCTTACTTCAACACATCCTTTCGAAATGATTGATCAGAATAGTTATGTTTGCTGGCTAGAAATCGAACCAGAAACAGAGGAAACGATCCAAGTAAAATACCGTGAAAAAGCTAAATAATATAAAAAGGTCCTCTACCCAAAATAAATAGGGTAGAGGACCTTTTTAGTCAAACTTAGATTTTGATCATCTTCATTTATCTAGCTTATGATCCGAATAACAAAAGCCATCCAGTTTTTCTGGATGGCTTTTTAGTATGCCTGGCAATGACCTACTCTCCCAGGGGTCTGCACCCCAAGTACCATTGGCGCTGAAGGGCTTAACTGTCGTGTTCGGGATGGGAACGAGTGGAACCCCTTCGCTATAATCACCAGACGTTTCCCAGAATCTGTGATTCTGGGACAATATTCAGATGTGTGAATCACACACCTTGAAAATTAGAAAGGAAATGAAGTCAGAGTGAGAGTAAGTAGGTTAAGCCCTCGACCGATTCGTATCCGTCAGCTAAACACATTGCTGTGCTTACACCTCGGACCGATCCACCTCGTCATCTAC
>NZ_KZ845664.1 GCF_003313465.1 Thermoflavimicrobium daqui | reverse complement strand
TCACCAACAAGCTAATGCGCCGCGGGCCCATCCCTAAGTGGTCGAAACCTTTTACGATTCGCTCATGCGAGCGAAAAGATTATCTGGTATTAGCCCCGGTTTCCCGGAGTTATCCCAGTCTTAGGGGAAAGTTGCCCACGTGTTACTCACCCGTTCGCCGCTAGGAGTTTTCCCGAAGGAAAACTCCCCGCTCGACTTGCATGTATTAGGCACGCCGCCAGCGTTCATCCTGAGCCAGGATCAAACTCTCAAAGTAGTTCTAAACTACTGCTAGTAGTTTGATTGCTCATAAGAATTAACGAGTCATGTTTCACTCTTTAGTTTTCAAGGAACACTTTCTGTTGTTTCATCGCTTTCTTAAGGCGACAAAAGATATAGTATCAAACAGATCAAATATAGTCAATAGTTTTTTTGCTATTTTTTATCAGCAATCCAATTCTCGACTAGTCATGTAAGAAAATATGCATTCAGTTCCATTTATTATTATGTAAATCGAAACTATTCCTCGTTTTCCATGGGTAAATAATAACTTCACTTTACAATTATATTAAATTAAATTTAAATTTGCATAATAAACCAAAATGCGATATATTGGTTTTATGTTGAAAAATCATATTAAACAAATCAGTCGTCCGACGTTAAGAGAACAGGTTTATCAAGCACTCAAAAAAGCGATTGTCACTCTAGAGTTAGAGCCTGGTCAACGTTTAAATGATGTAGAGCTAGCATCTCAATTTGGAGTTAGCCGTACTCCAGTCAGAGAAGCGTTAAAACGCTTAGAAGATGACCGATTAGTCGAGTCTATTCCTGGTTCAATAACTCGAGTCAAACCATTAGATGAAGAGGAGGCCAAACACGCATTTACAGTCGTTGCTGCTTTACATTCTTTAGCTACTCGTCTTGCTGTTCCCAAATTAACACAACATCATATCGATCAATTGGAGCAAATCAATCAATCTTTGCATCAAGCTCTTCAAGAAGCCGATATCATCAAAGCCATTAACGAAGACAACCACTTTCATTATCAATTTTTGGAAATGGCTGAAAATCCTGAAATTAACCTGGCCTTAGACAGAATTACATCTAAAATTTACCGTTTAGAACTTGCCAAATTTGGTTCTACGGAAGGACTTCACTCCGTTCAGGAACATGAAGAAATACTTATCGCTTGTAAAAAAGGGGATGCTCAGAAGGCAGCATATCTTGTAGAGCAAAACTGGTTAAGTCTAGGAAAATTACTGATCAAATAAAATGAAGTGCTGAGGTGAAACTGTTTGCGGCCCATTCTTTTAGGTATATTTGCTGCCTTTTTTTTTGCATCTTCTTTCATTCTCAATCGGTCTATGGAATTATCAGGTGGAAGTTGGATTTGGAGTGCTTCCCTACGTTATTTTTTTATGATTCCTTTTCTACTCGTCATTGTTCTCTATCGAAAGAATTTATCTACGCTGTTACATGAAATGCGCAAACAACCAATAGCTTGGCTACTATGGAGCACAATCGGATTTGGTATCTTTTATGCACCGCTATGCTTAGCAGCAGCTTATAGCCCAGGATGGCTCATCGCAGGAACCTGGCAGATTACTATTATATCAGGGTCTCTGCTTGCTCCCTTTTTCTATGAAAAAATAGAAACTTCATCAGGTATCCAGACGATAAAAGGGAAAGTCCCCTTTAAAGGTCTGAGCATGTCTTTCATCATTCTACTTGGAATTTTACTGATGCAGATCGAACAAGCCAAGCAAATTTCGATCAAAGAGTTATGTTTTGGCTTGATTCTAGTCATTATCGCTTCATTTGCCTATCCACTTGGGAATCGTAAAATGATGGAAGTATGTGAGGAACGACTTGACGTTTATCAGCGTGTACTTGGAATGACACTTGCAAGCCTTCCTTTCTGGCTGATCCTATCACTCTACGGATTACTGACCGAAGGTGGGCCGAGTCTTACCCAAACAAGCCAATCATTGATGGTTGCGATTTGTTCTGGTGTGATTGCAACGGTTCTATTTTTTCATGCCACTGATCTTGTAAATGGAAATATGCAAAAGCTAGCTGCGGTTGAAGCTACACAATCGATGGAAGTTCTTTTTACTGTACTTGGTGAGTTAATTTGGCTGAATACAGCATTTCCTTCACTTTTCTCATGGATCGGAATGTTTTTAATCATTATCGGTATGATTTTGCATAGTTATATTTCAAGTAAATCAAAAATGACTGCATAGCATTGAATAACCTCAATCTGATTCATTTTAGAAAAGAAAAAAAGCATCAACCTTTTACCAACTACTTATTTCATACTGTTTTTACTTTTTCATCTATCATCTCTCCGTTTAAACATCATCAAATTCATTTAATATTACCAGAGGATTATATATTC
This sequence comes from Thermoflavimicrobium daqui, assembly GCF_003313465.1. Classification (GTDB taxonomy): domain Bacteria; phylum Bacillota; class Bacilli; order Thermoactinomycetales; family Thermoactinomycetaceae; genus Thermoflavimicrobium; species Thermoflavimicrobium daqui. Next base: position 542,565 of record NZ_KZ845664.1, on the reverse strand, counting down.
GAATCAAAATTCCCCTTTAAAACGAGCGTTTCATTCATTACACAAAGTGAGAAAACTTACTCCTATTGGGCTGTTTCCACCATGAAAAAAACAAAGTTTCCTTTAGTATCTAATTTCCGCTACCATAAGATACAACATTCTTTTCTATCTTGAAAACCTAAACTAATCCCAAAAAATAGACCCGTATCACATAAAAAGTGATACGGGCTTATGAGGGTACCAAGATATAACAAAGTCTTTCGGATCAGCTACTCTATCTTCTTATATTGTTTCTTGAACAGTCGATGAGCTCACCTGACTCGTTTTACTTCGCCCTACATTCAGAAGTAAATGTAGAGTAATGGCAGTAATACTTCCAGCGATAATTCCATTTTCTGTGAAAAGATGAAGACTTTGTGGCAATTGTTTAAATAAATCAGGCGCAATCGTCACTCCTAGCCCCACTCCGACCGAACAGGCAACAATGAGCAAGTTCTCATGTCTGTTCAAATCGACTGAACCGAGCATTCTTATTCCAGAAGCTACAACCATTCCAAACATGGCGATCATCGCTCCGCCCAATACAGCAGTAGGGATCAGTGTTGTCAAAGCTGCTACTTTTGGGATAAAGCTTAAAACAATCAATATACTTGCCATCGCCAGAATGACATTTCGTGTTTTTACTTTGGTTAACTGAACAAGTCCCACGTTTTGTGAATAAGTGGTATAAGGGAATGAATTGAAAAATCCACCAACGAGCACTGCTAATCCTTCAGCACGGTAACCTCGCGCTAAATCTTCTTCAGTTAACTTACGATCACAAATTTTTTCTAAAGCCAAGAAAACGCCTGTTGATTCTACAATACTAACCATAGCTACTAAAATCATGGTTAAAATAGCGGATAAATTAAAAGTAGGAACTCCAAAATAGAGTGGTTTTACCATATGAAACCATGAGGCCTCTAATACTGGCTTAAAGTCTACTTTTCCCATCAGCGCCGCAACTACTGTTCCCAAGATAATCCCGAATAAAACAGAAATTGAACGAAGAAAACCAGTCGTAAAACAGTTCATAAGAATAATAAACAATAGAACACCAAAAGAAAGAAGTAAGTTTTGTGGGTGTCCAAAATCCGGACTTCCTTTTCCACCACCCATATCATAAATCGCTACGGGAATTAAGGTTAAGCCAATAATCGTCACAACTGAGCCAGTCACAACTGGAGCAAAAACGCGAAGCATCTTCCCAAATAATCCAGAAAAAATAATAACAAATAGTCCAGAGGCAATAATTGCTCCATAAATCGCTGTAATACCATATTGATTACCGATGGCAATCATCGGTGCGACAGCTTGAAAGGCACAACCTAAAACAACGGGTAAACCCGTACCAAAAAAACGGTTTTTCCATACTTGTAATACAGTTGCAATTCCACAGCCGAGTAGATCAATGGCAATTAAATATGCAAGCTGTTCTGGTGTTAATTTCAACGCTTTGCCCACAATAAGAGGTACAATCACCGCACCCGTATACATGGCTAAAACATGCTGTAATCCCAAAGTATATGTTTTCGTCAGCTTTTGCATGAACCTTCTCCTTTTCCCTTTTTTTATTTAATAGCTGAGGGGAGTTCAAAAAGATGAGTAATATAGCAATCAAAAACTCATCTAAATCCTCCTTAAAAATAAAAAAACTCGAGAAGCTACTGACTCCCGAGCGAAGAACACTTTTTACACAATGGATACCAAAAAAGGGTAAAAAGGTAACCTCACTCGTAGTCTAATCATTTCCGGTGATTAGGTAGAGACTAGCAGGCCAATTCCTGCAATTATACGAGCTGAAAATATTATTCGATTTTCAAACCGATTATAACGTATAAAAGCAAAACAATAAAGTAGAAAAAAATTCATAGACGAACTTTTTCCTTTTTATAATGATTATTATTCGGTTTTATACCATTTAAAAAGCTGCTAACCTATCAGATTAGCAGTGATCAAAAGTCATTTATCATATACAAAGTGAAGTAGCAGAGTTTGTATATATGTAATGATAAGTAATGTTTTTGTTTTATCAGGAGGAACGATTTCCTAAAAAAGTTTCAAATTCCTTTTTGCTTTGATATCGTCGTTCTTTTCTTATCTTTGCTGTCTCATATAATCTCTTCTCCTCTTCCGTTTCAGGAATTACTGGTGGCACTGGAGAAGGCTTCCCATATTCATCAATCGCAACCATGGTGATAAAGGAAGTCGTTGTTAATGTTTTAAGACGTGTCTTTAAATTTTCTGATGTTACTCGACAAAATATTTCCATTGAGGTTTTCCCAGTTGATGTAACAAAAGCCTCTATCGTTAATACATCTCCGATCCGAGCTGGGTTAATAAAATGAAGAGAGTCAATAGAGGCTGTTACTGATGGCTTACGTGCATGCCTCATGGATGTAATCGCAGCTACCTCATCAATTAAAGCCATTACCTTTCCACCAAAAATCGTACCATGTTGGTTTGTATCTGGAGGTAATACAAGAACAGTTTTGATCGTTCTCGATTCGGATACAGCTCTTGGTTCCATATATGAATCTCCTTTTCTGTCTAATCCGATTTAAAATGTATTAGATCGTAAAAATTATACCAAAAACATCTATTATTATTCCAATAAAATTTACTTCGATTCTACAGCTACTTCTTAGCGACTTATTACTCCTTTCTAATAATTTATATTTCAATGATACTTTACAAGAAATTTCCCAACCACATACATTCTATATAATTTGGATAAAATATAAAAAAATTAAAAGAAAGCGGGCTATACATACTATGGATTCAGAAAAAATCGAATTAGATTCATCTATGAAATTACAAGTTAAACAATATATGAAACAGATAAAAACCGATATCGACCAAATGTTACAAGATATAGATCAAAAAGAGATTTGTATTCTATGTGAACTGGAACGAATTAAAAAAATATATAATAAAATGCAAAAGTCAGCTGCTTCATTTTACTTACAAGCATATCTATCACCATTTACAGATCATCATTTAATTTTATCCTCTGCACTCCAAAGTCTCTCAGCACAAAAACATGGGGCATTAATCGTCATTCAAAGAGAGGATCATTTGGACCCATTTATTCATAATGGCACCCCTGTTAATGCAATATTATCTAGCTTTTTATTAGAATCCATTTTTTATCCAGGTAGCCCATTACATGATGGAGCTGTCTTAGTTCGCAATAACCTTATTGTTTCAGCAGGTAATGTTCTCCCACTTTCTTCTTTGGCAACAACCGATTCAAACATTGGAATGAGACATCGCGCTGCTCTTGGACTTAGTGAGCTAAGTGACGCCCTGATTTTGGTTGTATCAGAAGAAACTGGAACTACTTCATTTGCTTTTAAAGGTGAGCTATATCCAATTGATTCTCCTGAATAAAAAACAGATTACAATTCATTTATAAATGACATTGGATAACATGCTTGATACAAAAGAGGAAAACTGGAGGAAAATTTAATATCATCTATAACCAACACTTCCTAAAGATTCTTTCACCATACACTCCAAATCTATTAGATATACAACATCGAATCATCTCCTATTTAAGTCTATAGCTAAGCAATGTAAACACTCACATCAGATTGATCAGTTATATGCCACCATTCGCTGGCTTAATTTATTATGCAAGAATCCAATGGTAAGCTGGGATTCTCCGATTATTCCAAAATAGCTGATGGTTTCTTTGTCGGGGCTGGGGAATGGATATTTACGAGTGACTTTACAGTGTTGAAGAAAGGTATATCGAGGAATTTAGTTAATATATCAGTCAGAAAAGATTTGACACAAGTGTTTTAGCCACATTTCATAAGATAGCACCTAAATTTATTAACCAATTAGCTAAAGAAACTATTTCAAACAACTATGGTATAGTTGGATTTACTTCTTCCTATTTACAAAATGTTCCCTCACTCGCTTTAGCTAAAAAATTAAAAGAATTTAGTCCAGAGCTGCTTACTTTATTTGGTGGAGCCAATTGCGATGGTATTCAAGGTGAAACACTGCATAGGAATTTCCTTTTATCAATTATGTTGTATCTGGAGAAGGTGAGGAAACCTTCAAGCTATTACTAGATGCTCTTGAAACGAATTCAACTCTTTCAGAAATAGGTAATTTATGTTGGCGGGAAGTTGGGGGGGCATCCATCGTTAATAAAAAGTTTCATAATCATTTATTACTTTTGAAGAGAGATATAATGCACGAGCAATTCCAATTTCGCCATAGCACCAATTAGGTCGATCTGTACGACTCTTATATACATGCGGTCTCATATTTTGATCATTTTTTAGTGCACTAGGCCAATATATTTTTCCATATTATTCTATTATGTACTTCTTATAAATAGACATTATTCTTTAATGGCTTCTCTTTGTCCTCTTACAACCATTCCTTCTTTTAAAGCTAGTAATAAAAATACTAACGGTGATGCGATTCCATGTAATAGCCCTAAATCGAGGTACCCATTTGGAAACTCTCTTGTTAAATACTCCTCACGTTTTTTATCGGTTGTTAACCCCAACCCTAATTCTCAATGATTAATCCGTTTAAAACCTGTTCTGAGCTAATCGGATTTACCAACATGGGTACCTGATAATAGATTGACTCTTATATACTATTAAATCCTCCTGAAGTAACAAATAAATAAGTATACTTTAATACAAATTATTGCGTTACAAACTGTCTAATAAGTAAATTAGCTTGATTATAATATCCTGAATTAACCTTTCGTCTTTATTCTAGGAAATAACCAGGTTATAATCTGTATTCTGAAACGCATCGATCAAATGAACATAAAAACTGTCATCTTGTTTCGCGAATGATCCTGTTGCAATATAAATAATATTTTCTTTTTCTGTTAAAAATTGATATAGCATGGGATCGTCGTGAATAGTTAGTTCTTCAGTAAAACTACTTATCTCTGGTGCTACGATAATATAATGATTGGATTCATTTAACTCAAAGGTTGAAGAAAATCGGTTAAAAATAAAATATTATTTTTTCATTTGGATCATAATGACTATATACAGGAATTGTGAAAGTATTCATTTCTCTGGTTGATGTGTAAAAAAAATTTTTTTCAATACCATCAGCTTCACCAAATCATATGGATCTTATCATGACTTTATAGTTAGCTCTTGGGATTCAGTTATTTCTTGCCCATCATACCTAATTGCAAATCATATAACATTGCATATTTCCCTTTATTGTCCATTAACTTCTCATGTGTTCCTTCCTCAATAATCTGACCCTGTTCTAAAACAATGATTCGATTCGCAGATCTAGCATTAATAAAGCGGTGAGTAATAAATATGCCTATCTTATCTTTTGTTACCATAGCAATTCTTTTAAATAGCTGAAATTCTGAAAGTGGGTCTAAGGCAGCTGTTGGTTCATCAAAAACATAAAAATCTGCATCCCTAACAAAAGCTCTAGCAATTGCTAATTTTTGCCATTGACCGCCCGAAAGTTGCACTCCTCCTTCAAACCATTGCCCTACTTGTTGATCATACTTTTTAGGTAACTGTTCAATAAAAGAATCGGCTCCAGCATCTTGGCTTGCTTTAATAATCGAGTGATCATTTTCTAGTTGGTCTAATTTGCCAAAACCAATATTCTCTCTTACACGAAATTGATACTCATTGAAATCCTGAAAAATCACAGAAACCTTCTGTTTCAATTTCTCCATGTTTATATTTTTTATATTGATTCCATTAATCAGGATTTCTCCAGTATAGTCATGATATAAATTCATAAGTAATTTTATTAATGTTGTCTTTCCAGAACCATTTTCACCGACCAGAGCAATTTTATCTCCTTTGTTAATCACTAGATTGATGTTCTTTAGTGCATAATCTTCCTTTCCATCATATTGATATGAAACATTTCGAAGCTCAATCTTCTGAATCTCATTAACTACGATTTTTTCTCCTGTTTCATTCGCTTGCTCTTTAACTTTATATCTTAAAAAGCGAACTAATTCTGAAGCATGTAGACCATCTTGATGAATCGAGAAAAATTGAGTAATAATTAATTTTACATTCTCTTCCACCATAGAGATCGTACGTATATATGTCATTAAGTTTCCGATTAAAATCTTCCCGACAAAAGACTCAAAGATTGCTAATAATACGATCGAGCTCGTAAATACTAAGTTCAAAATCTGAAAGAAAAACGTAAACTTTGTTCGTCTTTTATTTAAAACCCTATTTTCAGTAACAAATTTATACCTAATAGTTTTAAACTTCTCAGTCAAGAAATCCGTTAAATTCAAAGCCTTAACCTCTTTGACAAATAGATCTTTAGTTAATAGATGAGCAATATACCAGGATTTTCTTTCATGTTTCGTACGATTAAAATATACTAAATACTCTTCTTTACTAATTTTAAAAAAATATAAACTAGCGATCATCGGGAAAAATAAAACGACGAACAAAATCCACCAATGCCATATCACCAAAATAGAAATAGAGAATACCAATTTAATCAAAGCAGAAAACAAGCTAAACAAAGAGGTTAAGATTTTATAAGGCCGAAGTCCTGCTTCTTGCTCAGCTCTTTGAATCAAATCATAAATACCAGGATTTTCAAACTCTTTGAGGCCAAACTCCTTTGTTTTCTTTAATACTTTTAGATTAAATTCATATGACAAATAGTCATTATATACAGCAGAGTAATAGCTATTCAGTGAAGTTACAACCTCAGTGATAATTTCAATCACTACAAATATAATCATGCTAATGATGATTGTATTAAATGCTTTACCATTACTAGATTGAATGGTGTTCATAATAGTTTGTGTATTGAGCAAACTAACAAAAGGTAGAAAACCCATTAAAATAGTTAAAATAGAAGTGATAACCAGATATTTTTTTTTAAATGTTAAGATTAGCCTTACTATCTCTATCACATTTTTTATTGTAGAAAAAACTTCCCTCTTATTATTATTGTTTTTCAAAAGCCTTCGCCTGCGCTTTCTTATAGCCCAATCGTGCGTGCAAAGAGTGACGAAGCAAAGCCATTCCTCGTTTCTCTTTATTTTTATCGACTCCGAAAAATCGATTAAAATGCATATGAATAAGACTTAAAAGAATATGTTTGGGTGAATTCGTAATACTTCCTCTCATGGCTTCCTCTTCAACTTGTGTCCAATATCTAAGAATGGAATCACTTCTTTTTTCTAAAATATGAAATAACCTTAAGCCATCATCGGTACTTCTTAATTCCTCCCAATTATGATCAGAATTGATCATTTTAATCCAATTTTTCCTATCTTTATTAAATAAATCTCTATAATCATCTTTTTTTACGACGGAATCCAATATTTCAAATTGTTTCTCTATTGATATCCCAGCATCATGCATTAATTTGGCAAGTGAAATTACCACAATTGTGTCTTCATCCATTGTGATATTATTTTCTTCCATTGCCTTCAGTATTTCGATAGTGGCTAGACTATCATCGTAGAAAAATTCTTCTGCTTGCTCTATGCATTGCATTCCACCATAACGCTCTAATTCACGTTCATAACTATCAATAGACCAAGCTCCCATAATCTTTAATCGCTTTAATTCTTCGGAAAAACGAATGGTTTCTTTTAACAAATGATTAAAATCAATATCCATTGCTAAATCAAATCGAAGCCGGATATGTTGCTTGTTATCTTTATAACGAATAAAGAAAAACTTTTTCGCTAAATTTAAAGCGACCAGTTTATTGGCAAATTGATAAATATAACTAATAAGTACTTCATTTTCTAACTCAGGCTGAATATACATCTTTAAATACATCCATCTTGAAAAAGGAAAAAAAACTCTCTGATCAGAGTCCTCACTGACATTCGATATTTTTTCTACTGCTTTATCCATATTAAAAATTTGTTTCTCTGGCCGTTTCTGTTGTAACAGGAACACGAACTCACTTAAATAGCGGTTTCCTTCGCTATCCTTAGTAATTTGATCATTCGTCTTAAAGATTGTTTCTAGTAGTTTGATTTTGTCATTTTTTCTATAAAAGCTATAGAGTAACTCAATACATTGCTGATCATTTAGATCTAACAATAATCGTTGATCCCATTCTTGAACAAAAACCTGATCAGGTATTTTGTATTTTAATCGATATTCAGCCAGTAATTTGGTAAACTCATTTTTACTAACAATTTGATTTCCCCTTTTAAAGAAAGAAGATTCCAATCTCCAGACAGCGGGGGATAAAATTAAATTCTTATAAGAAACTCTAGGAAACTTTATAAACTTCCTTGAAATCCTATCAATTACTTGAATGACATGAAAAATATTTTTTTGTCTATCTCTACTTGCATCAATCATAAATTTGAATAAGGGTGGGTAATAATTAGAGTTAAACTTGTTATTTACACTAAATGAAAGTATGTTATTGGTAGACTTAGATCGAAAGTAAAAATGGTTTCCTTTTAAACCAATATAGATATCCTCTAGAGATATACTTTTTTTCTCTGGTAAATGAGTCTTAGAGCCAAACTCTAAAAAGGTATCTCGAAAGGTTTCACAGGCCATAACGTTCGCATTTCTACCTATTTTAGGTATGAAAGTTATTTCTACTGTTTCTTTATTGCTTGTTTGTTCAACTTGTTTTAGGTTATGTAATATCTCTTCTTTATTATTTAACAAGTGCATAAATCTCCCTATGGATTGCCCAGCTGATTCACTTCCTATTAATGGACTACATATATATCTTCTTTGATCCTTTTGGTTGTCAAGGATAAATAATGAAAGTTCTATCGATCTTGGTAAGCTTTTTTTATCATTTGAATTTGCATATGCTTCTTCCTCAATACTTCTCCTTCTTAAATTCGATACAAATTCTTCAGATATACTTATTTCATTTTGTTGATTTTCCAGACAATAGATTAGTCTATTGTTTAAATATTCTTCTAATATATCTTCCTGATCTCTCTGAATCATATTCTCTTCCGTCCGATTCGGTAATCCGATGCCATAGACTTCATCGATTACTTCAAGCAAATTTACTTCTCGTCTACCATATTTATCTATAAACTTATTCTTATAATTTTGCAAAGAAGACTCCTCTCTTGGAGTAGCAAATATAGATAAAAAGTCTGCCAATTCTTCCACATCATTTTTTGTGTTTTGATCCAAATCCATTTGTTCGGGATTCCTGTACATATCCACTTGCAAATAGTTTTGGGAAGTTGCGATCTCTTCCATTTGATTTATTAATGATACATACGTATCAATGCCTTTACCTATCTCTAAATGATTATAATAGGTAATTTTCTCTTCAATGCTTTCCAATTTATCAAAATAGTCACTTCGAATTTGATATTTTGCAAGCTTATCTATCAAAGTTTCAAATTGATGATTATTAAGGAGATTTTCTCTTAAATCACTGATTAAATATTCTTTTCCTATGAGCTCACTGATAAAGTTATGAAACACTGTCTCATTTACATCTGGATAATGTTCGTGAAGGATAGTCAAAAGATCTTTTATACTCATAAAGTCGTCTTGTATACTGTTAAATACAATTTGAACAGCCTTTGTATTATTAATGCTTACTTGATCTACTATTTCTTTATTCTTGTCAAAAGGAGATTTTAAGTATGTATTCCATACATTTACTAATTTATACCCTTTATTTAGGAGAGTATTATTTATCCTGACTCTTAACTTGATACCTAATATTTCTTCTGATTTTTTAATAACTTTATATAACCATTCCATATCGGGTCGAGCAATCTTTTTTATGGAGGAATCAGAGCCTATATTGATAGAAGTCTCTTCTGAGAACCTCCCAGTACTAACTCCAGCGGTTAAACCATATGGAGTGGTCCGTGTAGAGTTTCTAATAAAATATTTTAATAAACTAATAAAATGTTTATTGGTTAATTTGTAGTTATTTTCCAAAATAGACAGATATAAATTTTTCGATGATACTAACACACTTTCCTGAAACTTTTTATCCTCAATGAATAACTTTTCTAAATCGTCCCTCTTAAAAATAAATCCCCAACTTTCCCATTGGCTGATATACTTACTATAGGAATTGAGTGTTGTACGAGCAATAAAAAAAGGGTAACACTGATACTTTGCTTGATCTTTCATAAAGATTTCCTCCATTATGAATTTCCTCTTATAACTTTATGAACTTAGTTGATTGGGACTTCCTCTTTCTGTTGCTTTTCACCCATGTTGTCTCTAGATTATAAGATATATAAAACTTATCATTATTTGTATTATTTTTTTATAATTCAGCTTCTTTTTCTTTTTCATTAATATATATCAGCTATCATTTTTATGCAATAGATATTAAAAAATTTATTATAAATATCAAATAATATTCTAGTATAAGATAAATTATAATTATATTAATAAATTAAAAAGTGGGGTACCCCCCGCTTTTGTAATAACCTATATTTTTGATATGAAATGCTAGTTAATCACTGATCCAAAACGGTCGCTAGAGATATTTCTTCTTTTTATACAACACATCGAGATCCGAAATTTCCAATATAAAGAGGAGATAAATCATTATGATACAACCACTATTTGATCAGAAAGCTTTTCTTTCCTTTTTGAATGAAGCTCAAAAAAGTTCATTCACATCTAAACCAACAAATCAGGCTTATTCTCCACCCAATTCAAAACAGTATGAATATGATCAAGACCCTTTTCGATATTGGAGTATTTATTTTGGTTCCCTCTACTTTTCCGGACAAGACATCGTTTTTTTAAAAAATGATCCTATTTGGACAATGAATTACTATGGAGGAATCACCTCAGACATCACAGATATAAAAGAAATAACAAAAATTTATCAAGTACTTAATGAAGCTATCTTTTTAGAAAATCAAACACAATCTTTACGTGGGCCTGCTCAGATGACAAAAGGATCCTATTTATATAGTAATCAATTTAATGGAAGTATCGCTTTGTTTACTGGAGCAGAAAATATCAAATGTATGTGTACTGGAATTGAAGTTTTTTCATTAACCTACCAAGGTGGCTTTCTAAAATAAGGAATTTTTTATATATGTTCAAATAAAAAAGCGGGGTAATTCCCGCTTTTTCATATCTTATCTAATTCTTTTAATGCTAGATAATAGCCACCTTTCGTTGCTGGAGCTTGATTGGTAACCACTACTGCTTGAGGAATTTCTTTTTGAACCTGTTGAATAAAAGCTTCTTGTACTTGTTTTACATTGTGTAAAATACTTCCATTCATTCCGATATATACTTCATCCTTTAATCGAAGCTTTTTCCAGCAATAAACGGTAATCTCAGCTAAATGTTGACCTGCTCTTTGTAAAATATTTTGAGCATTCAGATCACCTTGCTCGGCGGCTTTTACAACAACTGGAACAAGTGCGGCAATTTCTCCCTTAGAAGAAGAATAAATGATTCCTATCATTTGGCGTAGATCATTGATTTTGAAATAAGTAAGCAGCTCTTGACTTAGTAGACTATACGGTAGGTCCTGTTCACCTTCACGAATGAGTTGGCGAAGGGCTTCGATTGCTATCCAGTACCCACTACCTTCATCTCCTAGTAAATTTCCCCATCCACCAACAAACACTTGCTTTCCTTGATTAACTCCATAGCAAATCGAGCCAGTTCCTGAAATAGTCAAAATCCCATCTTTTCCTTCCAATGCAGCTGCATGAGCAATAGGTGCATCATTGACAATGGAAAAGGGAACTCCAAAGTTTTTCTTTAAGGCTTCTTCTAATTGATCTATATTCTTACCACTTTCACTTCCAGCCAGTCCGAGATACAGATAAAGACACTCTCCTGTTTTGATCTGGTCCATACAAGAACGGATTGCTTCTACAATATTCAAAATTGCCTCTTCTGCATCAACACAGACGTTGGCAAACCCTCTAGAACCACGTGCTAATTCCTGACCTGATAAGTCATAGCCAACTGCCTCCGTTTTGGTACCGCCACCGTCTACACCAATGATATACTTCATTTCTAGAGCCCCTTATGACGTTTTTTCTCTCAGCTTCTTCGTCAAACGAATAATACGCTCAATTAGTTTTTGTTCTGAAATCGCTGTCATTAAATGGTCTTGTGCATGGATGAGCAATAATGACTTTTCTAATTTTTCACCATTTAGCTCAGCTGTAATTAATTGGGTTTGGGTTTTATGTGCTTCAGCTAACTCTTCTTCAGATTGCTTTAATAATTCATCCGCTTTTAAAAAATCAAAGTCTTCAGCAGCTTGTAAGGCTTCATAGGCAAAGCTACGTGCAGTTCCAGCATGAGAAATGATTTGAAAAATTTCCTGTTCTAAGTTGTTATTTGGGTCCATATTTTTCATCTCCTATACAATTGATTTCTTAATCTTTCATATGATCGCGAATCAATTTTATAAGCTTAGGGCCACCAAGCGGAGTATAACCCATAGGGGGAATGAGTTCGATAGGCTTTCCTAACTTTTTACCTATCTCTTGAAAAAATGAAAGCCGATGTTTTACCTGTGGAGCAACTAAACCTAAGTCATAGTGAGGCAACTCATGTTCAAATTCATTCGTTCCAACTGCTTTGATTTCTAAAGAAAAGCCTTGCTTGGCAGCTTCTTGTTGAACTGACTTAACTACTATTGCACTCGACATTCCGCCAGAGCAAACCATTAATACTTTCATTAAGCTCCTCCCCTAAATTAACTTTGATTTTAAATATTTACGTTTATATTAATTCATCTTATAAAACCTGTCTACATAATTATGTTCTATTTTATTTCTTTTTAAAGCTTTATATTGTTAAATCTCATAGAAATTAGGGAATAAGATTATCATATTGAAAAACACTAATTCATTAGATTACTTACAATATATTAAAGAATACATAGATTTGAAAAAGTGCTAGACTTATTTTTATTAAGTGGTATAATATTCTAAAATGAAATCGCTTTCTTTGATAAGGAGGTTTGAAATGAATGCATTTTTAACATGGGTGGAACAGAAATTCATGCCACCGATGACTAAGCTTGCCGAGCAAAAGCACTTACGTGCGATCCGTGATGGGGTTATCGCTACTCTCCCCCTCATCATTGTGGGTTCCTTCTTTTTGATTATTGCTAACCCACCAGTAGAAAGCTGGGCTAAAGCTATTGAGCCATATAAGCAGAAAATTGTCATTCCATACTATCTCTCACTCGGTATGATGTCATTGTATGCATCGTTTGCTATGGGGAGAAACTTGGCCAAGTCATATGGAATTGATGGAATGATGGGTGGAATCTTAACACTAGCTACCTTTCTAATGGCAACGGTTCCTGTCAATCTTGATCATCTACTGCCTAAAGATCAACCGATGGGTATGTTACTTCCCATTGGGAATTTAGGTGGGAAAGGCTTATTTGTTGCTATCTTAGCCATGTTATTCGCTGTTGAAGTGTTGCGTTTCCTTAAAAAAATAAATTTTACGATTAAAATGCCTGAAGCAGTTCCTAGTTCGGTTTCACGTGCATTTGAGGCACTAATTCCTGCCATTATTATTCTTGTCACTATGTGGGTCATTCGCGTTATACTTGAAATTGATATTAATGAAGTATTAAAGATTATCTTTAAACCGTTATCTGTATTTGCTGGTAATACCTTTTTAGGCGTACTTATTCCTGTATTCTTTACCATGTTGCTATGGTCAGCTGGTATTCATGGAGCTGCTGTAGTTGGATCTTTCTTCCAACCTGTTTGGCTGGCCTTGCTTGATGAAAACGCGGCTGCCTTAGCTGCTGGAAAAGAACTTCCCAATATGATTGTAGAACCATTTGTGCAATGGTTTGTGTATATTGGTGGATCAGGAACAACCATTTCGCTTGTAATTTTAATGCTCTTTTCTCGATCGCTTTATTTAAAGCAAGTTGGGCGTGTGTCTCTTGTTCCAGGTATTTTTAATATTAATGAACCGGTAATCTTCGGAGCACCATTAGTTATGAATCCACTCATGTTTATCCCATTTATCCTTTCTCCAGTCGTTTGTGTTATTACCACTTATATTGCCTTTTCTCTTGATTTAGTCAATCGAATCGCTGTCATGCCTCCTTGGGTGCTTCCTGCTCCAATTGGTGCTTTTTTAGCTACCGGAGGAGACTGGAGGGCAGTAGTCCTGCTTTTTATTAATATTATTTTAGCAGGAATTATTTACTATCCGTTTTTCAAAATGTATGAAAAGAAAATGGTTGCGGAAGAAAGCAAAGGAAATGCAGCTAGTGAATAAATTCTTTCTTGTGCCGATCCCTTTAACTGGGGTCGGCACTTTTTTATATATAGAAGACATGTAAGGTATAGAATGGGTTACTCTCCTCTGCACTTAAAAACAGTGTTACAATAAACATATAATATTCTAAAAAGGGGGATGATTTCATTGTCTAAAGGATTGAAAGTGGTAACGATTGGTGGAGGATCGAGTTATACTCCCGAATTAGTTGAAGGATTTATCAAACGATATACTTCGCTTCCTGTCCGTGAGCTTTGGCTTGTCGATATTCCAGAAGGGGAGGAAAAATTAAAGATCGTTGGTAATTTAGCAAAACGAATGGTTAAAAAAGCAGGCGTTCCTATGGAAATTCATCTAACTCTCAATCGAAAAGAGGCCTTGAAAGAGGCTGATTTTGTTACCACGCAAATTCGTGTAGGACAGCTACCTGCCCGTATTTTAGATGAGAGCATTCCATTAAAGTATGGTCTATTGGGGCAAGAAACGAATGGAGTGGGTGGTTTTTTTAAAGGATTACGTACAATTCCGGTTCTTCTCGATATTTGTCAAGAGATGACAGAACTTTGTCCAGACGCTTGGTTAATCAACTTTACCAATCCAGCGGGAATGGTCACAGAAGCTTTATTACGTTATGCCAAGCATAAAAAAGTAATTGGCTTATGTAATGTACCATTTAGTATGACCCAAAATCTTGCCAAACTACTTCATGTTGAAGCTCATCGCATACATATCGACTTTGCTGGATTAAACCACATGGTATTTGGTTTGCGTGCTTATCTCGATGGGAAAGACATTAGTCAAGAGCTATTAAAACAAATAGCACGAGAAAATTCATCCATTCATATCAAAAATATTCCTGAATTCAACTGGGAGCCTCAATTTATACAAGCATTAGGAGTCATTCCCTGTCCTTATCATCGCTATTACTACAAAACGAAAGAGATGCTTGCTGATCAGCTACAACAATTCCAAAAAGAAGGAAAAACACGGGCTCACCATGTCTATGAAGTAGAAAAAGAGTTATTTGCACTATACCAAGACCCAAACTTACAGGAAAAACCAAAACAACTAGAACAACGTGGGGGGGCCTATTATAGTGATGCGGCTTGTAACCTCATCGATGCGATATATAATGATAAGAAAAATATCCAAACCGTAAATGTGGAAAATCGAGGTTCTATTGCCAATCTCCCCTATCATTCTGCCGTTGAAGTAAACTGTCTGATTACTAAAGATGGCCCAAAGCCGATTGCTATGGGAGAACTTCCTACCTCTGTCATTGGGCTCGTACAGCAAATCAAATCATTTGAAGTGATTACATCCGAGGCCGCCATCAGTGGTGATTATAATCAAGCTCTTCTTGCCTTAACGATCAATCCATTGGTATCATCCGATGAAACAGCTAAAAAGGTTCTTGATGAAATGTTAGAAGCACATCGAGCCTATTTGCCCCAATTTTTCTAAAAATTGAACGCCTTCGCTAAGACTAATGAAACTGCCACAACTCTGGTCTCCTTTCCCAATTAAGCGACTTTGACTTATTTTTATCTAAATTCATAGGCAATCAATCAACCAGTCTTTTCGTTAAGACTGGCTTTTTTATAAAAAAATAACCGCCTATCCACTCTCTACAACTAGAGAACTTTGGCGGTTAAAGGTGATTTAAGAAGGATTGGCTTACACATCTATAAATATATGTGATTCACTTCCTTCTATTCCATCGAATTATCTTAAGTCAACCTTACATTGTTGAAAGATTACACCTTGACCACTCCCCATGCGTAAACGCAGGGGATTCGTGATTTCAGATGTGGAAACTCTTGTCTTCATACTCATGATGTATACCCCTTGAGATGCTTGACTACCTTATGGATACTAAACCTAGGATCGCATTGTATGAGTAAATGCACATGGTCAGGCATGATCTCCATACTTGATATAGTAGTTTCAAGCTCTTTTGTTTTTTCTATGAATAGTGCTTCTAGTTGATCACTAAAAGTAAAAAAACAAAAGATGGTCAGACTTGCGAGAGGGGTAAAAAGCCCTTTCCCTCGTCTGACGCTCGTTTTCATCCCCATAGCTGAAGCTAGGGGCTTTCTCGCTCGCAAAGATATAAAGTTCCTCTTGGAGTATATATTTTTACCTAATCTCTATCCAGTTTCATTTATTTTAATCCTACTTGAATCAATCATCTTGGAATTGTCATAATGGCATTATGTATGATTTCATCTTACTGATGAGCTTTAGTTTCGCTTGTATAAGATTAACGTTTACGTAAACGTTATAAATATGCTATAATCAAACAGGAGTGAGCCAAAATGCATCAGATTGAAATGGTAGCAAAGAAAACAGGACTTACGAAACGTACGCTACGTTATTATGAGGAGATCGGTTTAATTACACCATCTGGTCGGACAGAAGGAAGATACCGCTTATACACTGATCAAGATATCGAACAAATCCTGCATATGAAAAATTTGCGTGACTTACTTGGACTTTCACTAAATGAGATCAAAAATATATTACTCCTAGAGAAAAAATATCATGAGTTAAGAGAAAACTACTTTCAAGACAAAAACTCAGTGGCTTTGGAAAGACAAATTGAATTATTAAATCAGCTTGATCATACCCTTTGTACACAACAAATGATGCTGCAAGAGAAAGTTAAAAAAATGGATAAAATGATCGAGGAATATGATCAGAAACGAAAACGAATTCAAGCGAAATTGCAAGAACTACATGATAGTAAAGATTAGGTGGTGGATTATTTCGATGATGGATACAACTAAACATGAAGATCACTCTCTTAGAGGTATTTTTAAACAGCCTAAAGCAGCTTGGGCTGTTGCTTTTGCTTGTATTGTTGCATTTATGGGGCTGGGGTTAGTAGATCCGATCTTACCCGCAATCGCCAAACAGCTCGATGCAAGTCCTAGCCAAGTTTCATTATTATTTTCAAGCTACATGTTAGTGACAGGTATCGCTATGTTGTTTACTGGATGGATTTCGAGTCGAATTGGTCCCAAATGGACTTTACTTATCGGACTTATGCTCATTATCCTCTTTGCCTTTTTAGGTGGAACGTCTAATACTGTCCAGCAAATTATTGGCTATCGTGCGGGTTGGGGACTTGGAAATGCTCTCTTTATTTCTACAGCTTTAGCGGTCATTGTAAGTGTGGCTTCAGGTGGAGCTGCTGGAGCAATCATATTATATGAAGCCGCCATCGGCCTGGGAATGTCAGTAGGTCCTTTGCTTGGTGGGGGACTTGGCAGTATTAGCTGGCGAGGTCCATTTTTTGGTGTTGCAGCCCTTATGATTATTGGATTTCTTGCCATTTCCATCCTTTTACGTGATATTCCTAAGCCCAAATATCGCAGTTCCTTATCTGATCCATTTAAGGCATTAAGTCATCCCGGTTTATTTACCCTAGCAATTACCGCTTTATTATACAATTATGGCTTTTTTACTCTACTCGCTTTTTCTCCATTTGTCCTACACATGAGTGAGCATGAATTAGGTCTTGTTTTCTTTTTTTGGGGGATTATGCTAGCAATCTCCTCGGTAATTGTGGCACCAAAGCTGATGGATCGTTTTGGCTCTATCCCTACGATGTATGTTACCTTAGTATTATTAACTCTTGATCTTTTGGTGATGGGATGGGGTAGTTATTCGCAAAATACTTTAGTTGCTGCTATTGTGATCGCTGGTTTCATTCTTGGTATTATGAATACCGTACTCACGACAGCGGTGATGGATGTATCTCCATTTGAACGTTCCATCGCATCATCCGCGTATAGCTTTGTTAGGTTCACAGGTGGAGCTATCGCTCCATGGTTAGCTGGTAAGCTCGCTGAAATTTATGATCCTTCGATTCCCTTTTATATTGGAGCTATTGCCGTGATTCTTAGTGTGCTCGCTCTAAGAATGGGTAAAAAACATTTAAGCAATCTTAAGTAGTCTGTCAACCATGTCAATCCACCATAAGATACTAGGTGGTTGACATAGTTATTTATATTCTTAATAATCGATATAGAATATCATTACCCAAAGGCATTTATTTTCTATACACAAATAATAATTTAACATCATTAGGTGAAAAAATGACAAAAATGATTAAATATCCACGTACTCCACATATCGAAGGGTCTGGATTGCAACAAGGAGATAACGACTTAAACCTTGTACCTTATTCTACTCTAAAAAACGCTTATCTGGTCATTGAAGAAAAAATGGATGGAGCCAATTGTGGGATTAGCTTTACTTCTGATGGACAACTACGTTTACAGAGCCGTGGTCATTACTTAACTGGAGGTCCACGTGAGCAGCAATTTCACTTACTTAAGAGTTGGGCAAATCGTTACACAGGAGAGCTTTGGTACTTACTTGGTGACCGCTATATCTTGTATGGTGAGTGGATGTATGCCAAACATACCATTTTTTATACAGACTTACCTCATTATTTCTTGGAGTTTGACATTTATGATCAACAAGAGAAAGTGTTCTTATCGACCAAAGCACGTCGTGATCTATTAAAAAGTGCCCCGTTTATTGTTTCAGTAAAGGTGTTATACGAAGGAGCTGCTCCATCCTATTTAACTTTAAAAGAATGGATCGGACCTTCTCACTTTATATCCCATGACTTGATCGATCAGCTTTGTAAAAAAGCGATAGAGCAAGGAATCTCCCCAGACACCGTATTAAAAGAGACGGACCTTAGTGGTTTAATGGAAGGCCTTTATATCAAAGAAGAAGAAGGCGATATGGTCAAAGGACGCTATAAATTCGTACGTAGTGATTTTCTACAAACGATCATCGACTCAGAAAGTCACTGGATGAATCGCCAGCTTTTACCCAATCAACTGCGAAAAGGGGTGACCCTGTTTTGACCAGACATGAACAGTCAATCAATGAATGGATCTTTCCTTTGTGTCCCTCTCCAAGTGATGCAATCTGTGATTGGGTTCATCTAACAGAGAGATTCCCGTGGCTTAAGTCTTTGCAAAAAGTTCCACAGGATCCGATCTACCATGCTGAAGGTGATGTCTATACTCATACTACGATGGTTGTCCAAGAACTAATTCAGTTAGCTGAATGGAAACAACTCTCTAATACAGAACGTTCCGTGATGTTCATCGCTGCTCTTCTTCATGATGTGGCTAAACCCACTTGCACTCA
Source organism: Thermoflavimicrobium daqui (assembly GCF_003313465.1). GTDB lineage: Bacteria > Bacillota > Bacilli > Thermoactinomycetales > Thermoactinomycetaceae > Thermoflavimicrobium > Thermoflavimicrobium daqui. The sequence goes on along the minus strand of NZ_KZ845664.1, from coordinate 523,138 downwards.
AATTGATGAAAAAGGCAGGATCACTTCACCTGGACATGCCAAACGTGGTGCTAAACTGGCTAGGCAAATTCTATGGGAACTACCAATGATGCCACCACTAACTATCCGAGAGTCGATTGTCTCTCTTGTCCGCTTTCATGGGCTTCCCCTATGGTTTTTAGAAAAAGAGAGTCCTGACAAAGCTGTATATGAAGCAAGCTTACAAATACGTTTAGATTTGGTAGCTTTACTTGCAGAGGCAGATATACGTGGACGAATTTGTCATGATCAAGTAGAACTACTTGAACGAATTCAGCTATTTCGAGAGTATTGTCAGGAGCAAGGTTGTTATGATCAACCACGTACTTTTCCTTGTAAGTATAGTCGTTTTCGCTATTTTCAAGGCTGGCAAGACAATCCCCTCTACTCTCCATATGTCAAGCCCTCTTTTGAAGTGATTCTGATGGTTGGGCTACCTGGGTCAGGTAAAGATACATGGATAAAAAAGAACTTACCAGACTGGCCCATCGTCTCACTCGATGAAATTCGCAAACAACATCGAATTCATCCCGAAGATTCACAAGGAAAAGTAATTCAACTTGCCAAGGAACAAGCCAAAGAATGGCTGCGACAGAAACGTTCTTTTGTCTGGAATGCGACTAATTTAACTCAGTTTATTCGAAAACCACTTATCCAGCTTTTTGCTTCTTATCAAGCTCGTGTCCGAATTGTTTATGTAGATATCCCGCCTCAAGTAGCTTTAGATCGCAACCGAAAGCGTACAGAGTATGTCCCTGAAAAGGTGATTTTAAAATTGGCTTCCAAGCTCGAGGTTCCAGAACATTCAGAAGCCCATCAAGTTGACTGGATCAGTCATGCTTAATGGGCTTCTTTTTTAATGAATATCGTGTTTTTCAGTAATAACGAGTGATGATTTTGTTTGTTTTACAAACTTGTTTTTATATTAGATCTTCTATTTATTCCTCTTTATAAGTTGTTGTAGCAAATTCACCGATAATTTCTAGCATTTATGGGAGGTGCAAATCTTTGAATAGAGTAAGTGATAGAGTTATTTCCATCACTCATCAATCTGTATCTTTTGCACCGCTTTCCTTTTACTATCCTTCTCTTTTTCATCCAATCGGTTGATCATTTGATCTAAGCAAGCACGGACTCCTAATAGTTGCTCCTTATGTGCATTTTTAAAGTGTTTTTTTGCTTGTGGAGGAATCGCCGTTTGCTCTGCTTTTTCACGAAGATCATAAAGAAAATCAATGATATTGTGTAGTTTTTTTCGCTCAATCATTCGCTTGCTCTCCTTTCTCATTCTGAGTTCGTTCACCAAACGTGATACATAAACGTTGTTCTATAAAGCGTGCTCCTAAAATAGGACGATTTAACAAAACACGTGGTAAAAACATTTTTCGGCGGTAAGAGCCAGCCTGAATGGTCAGTTCATCACCCCGTTGTGCTAGATTTAATTGAGTGCGATCTAAAAAAGGAAGGGCTAAGTAGAGCTGATATTCTTCTTCTTTTTTAACTAATTCTTGTGCTTTGCCTTCATAAAAAATATCAGCAGGGTTTTTGATTTGATAAGCAGCTTGAGCTAGTTCATTTAATGCTGATACCCCTACTACTTCCGACTTCATCATCGGTGCTTGCAATACTGGTACAGGATGAAAAGAATGTTGAATCTCTTGTAAATATCCATTTTGTTTCTCTTTCCACTCGGCCCAATATCCAACCCCTGCTTCTTCTGGCAATACACGATTAACTATGATGGCATCGGTGTTAAAACCATAAAGATTCAGATAAGTAAAAGCGCGCTCTGCTTCTGAAATCACGATTTTTTCTGGATTGACCACAATACGAATGGATGTTGTCTGATGATCTAATAAGATATTTTGAACATCAATCACTTTACGGAAGAGCCGCTCTGTTTCCCCCATCACCTCATCATTTGGTAATTCAAGCCCTCCCGTTGCCCATTTAGCCACTGGGCGAGCTAATTTTGCAAAACGGCGTTGATAAGGGAATATTTTATCAAGCCACCATGTCAGCACATTTGGATAACTAAGTAAACGCAATGTCTCTCCCGTGGGTGCACAATCAACTATTAGCACATCAAACTTTTTACTCTTAGCATGATCAATGATTTTCAATAAACTAAATAGCTCCTCCATCCCTGGAAAAGCGATCATTTCTTCTGCACTTACCTCACTTAACCCTGACCAATCAATCACGCCACTAAACCATGTTTGCATTGCTCCCCAATTTTTCTCTGTTTCTTGGATATTGTCGATTTCTTGTCCCCATAAATTTTCAGTAATTTGTACAGGCTCTGCCCCTAAAGAGAGTTGAAAGCAATCCGATAAGTTATGAGCAGCATCTGTGCTCATGACTAATGTTCGGAGTCCCTGTGTTGCTAATTGAACAGCTGTTGCAGCTGCAACACTCGTTTTGCCAACGCCGCCTTTGCCTGTATAAACGATAATACGCATCATCATCCACCTATCATCAAAATGTTTTAGGAAAATACTACGATATCGTATTATTAGTCTAAAAAGAAAAGGAACAAGCTCCTTTTTAGTCCGAAATTTGGATTTTTCGTAATCTAGCTTGTTCCTTTTCTCCTCCAGTCTCAACCGTTTGGATCGCTTTTAATGCTTTCATCCCAAGCTGTATGAGCTGGTTTAATTCTTCTGGTGTAAGCGCTGCTTCTACTCTTTGGATCAACCGATTAAGTACGATCATCATTTGATTAGCTAACTCCATACCTTCAGAAGTCAAGCTAACCAAAATAGAACGACGATCTTTGGGATCACGTTGTCTTTCGATTAATCCTCTCCGCTTTAAACGCTGCCCAATGTTTGTTACCGTACTTAGTGGTACTCCTAAATCAGATGCCAATTGCGACATCGTTATCTGTTTTTTAAAGCGAATCAATATCAATGCAAGTAGCTCAGAACGTGTCAGATTTTTTTCTAATTCGTTGATGGCTGGATCAATCGAAAATGGTTTAAGACCAGACTGTAGTAGAAATCTTATTAAATGCTCCATCAGTAGCTCCTACGATATCTTTTTCCTTAGGTATATATTACTACGATATCGTATTAATTGTCAATCTTCCCTTCGTTTTTTATATGTGATTTGAAGTAAGTTCAAAAAAGGCGTGCAGCAAAAACAAAAACTATATAAAAACCTAACAAAAATATAACAAACAAGTTAGATATTCTTAATGAAAGCGTTAACAATACGAATAATTGATTCAGGTTATAAATATTTTATTCGTTTTTTGCTTGATTTCTATATCGCTGTTTGATATAGTACTCAAGGGTTACGAAATCATTGATCCCTCTTTAGGAAGAATGTCATTTCGGAGGTTTAATATATGCAAAACAAATATGATGTAATTGTTGTTGGAGCAGGTCCTGCTGGAATTTTTACTTGTTATGAGCTAACACTTAAAATGCCGGAAGCTAACGTTTTATTAATTGATAAAGGCCATGATATTTATTCTCGTAATTGTCCGATCTTACAGAAAAAAATCCAAAAATGTCCTCCTGCAGTTGGTAGGAAAGAGTTTGCTGGTTGTGTTCCGGCTTGCTCTATTACCAATGGCTTTGGAGGTGCTGGAGCATACTCAGACGGGAAATTTAATATTACGAGTGAGTTTGGGGGATGGATGACTGATTATCTTCCAACTGATACCGTTGTTGATTTGATTAAGTATGTCGATGAGATCAATCTAGAGCATGGTGCGACCGATTCCATTACCGATCCATTAACAGATGAAATACGGGATATTGAAAGACGTGCTTACTCTGCTGGGTTGAAGCTTCTACGAGCTCAAGTTCGTCATTTAGGAACAGAGCAAAATATAGAGATCTTAACGAGCATTTATGAATATCTTAAAACAAAAATTGACATGAAGTACAAATCGGAAGTCGCTGACCTTATTACTGAAAAAGTCGGCTCATCTCATCGTACCATTGGAATTGAACTGAAAAATGGTGAACAACTCTTAGCTGAAAAAGTGGTCATTGTACCTGGACGCGATGGTTCTGCTTGGCTTACAAAGATCTTACGGAAGCGTCGCTTAAAAATGTCAGCCAATCAAGTCGATATTGGTGTTCGTGTAGAAACACCCAATATTGTCATGGAGGAGATTAACAAGCATTTATATGAAGGAAAATTTATTTTTAATACTTCTGTAGGTACTCGTGTTCGTACATTTTGCAGCAATCCTTCAGGACATGTCGTTGTAGAAAACCATTCGGGAATTATGTTAGCCAACGGACACGCCTATAAAAATCCGAACTTAGGTAGCGATAACACCAACTTTGCCTTACTTGTTTCACACCAGTTTGCTGATCCATTTGATCAACCTACCGAATACGCTCATGAAGTTTCACGTCTCGCCAATCAACTCTCCAACGGCGGTATTATCGTCCAAAAAGTAGGAGATATTCTGAGTGGACGACGCTCTACACCCAAACGGATTAAGGAAGGATTTATTAATCCAACGCTAAAAGAAGCGGTGCCTGGTGATTTAGGACTCGTATTACCCTACAATACTATGAAAAGCTTAATAGAAATGATTCAAGCACTCGATGTAGTCACACCAGGGATCGCATCAGAGCATACCTTGTTCTATGGTGTAGAAGCTAAATTTTATTCAGCACGTCCTAAGCTAAATGAACACTTTGAATCGGAGATTTCTGGATTATATTTAGGTGGCGATGGCGCAGGAATAACACGAGGATTAGCACAAGCTAGTGCCTGTGGTGTATGGATCGCTCGTGACATCGTCGCTAAACTAAATTGTTCATCACCTTAAGTAAAGGATTCGTACAGAGAAAAGGTAAACGAGCTTAAAACATGAGATGCCCATATCACTTTAGAGGTGGTACGGGCATTTTTAGAAGATTGACTTATGTTTAAACCTAATTTTTAAATGATAGCCACATTTTAAAAGCAAGAGTTAATTATTCGTATAAAATGATTTTCTATTCTATATATTCCGACTCCAAGATTGACATCACGATCAAAGATTCATATTGATTCTCATTTTTCACTGCTTCACGTAGAATTCCTTCTCGGATAAACCCTTCTGATTGATACAAAGTCAGCGCCCGAATGTTTTGCTCCTTCACATCGAGCCACAGTCGATGAGCACCATGGTCTCGAAAACACCATTTCTTTATCACTTGTAATGCTTCACGACCAAAGCCTTTTCCTTTTTCAGAGATAACCATTCTCCTTAGTTCCAAACTTTGATGCGGAAGAGTTAAGCCCGCAAGAATGCAAAATCCTACTAACTTCATGGTTAACTTTTCTCTGATCATTAAGTAGACTAGATCAGGATTGTTGAAAGCTTCACAGTGCTTTTCTATACTCCATCCTATAATAAAGGGAGCATTTTCTGGTGCCTGTTCGGTATCTGTAATCCATGCTAAATCAGTTTCACTAGCATGATATAAACAAACTGTTTTCCCTTCCCCGATCAATCGGGTCATTGATAAGCTCCTCCTCCAACATTGGTTGCACTGTAGCTAATACCTCTCTAGCCGTCAATTCATCTACTAAAGAACGAATAACCCAGTCTACTAATTCGACCCCTGCTAAGCATCCTGCTGCTGTAGCGATATTTTCCTGTATGACAAAACTTTCACGTACCACTTTCACACCATAACTAGCCAATTTTTCACGAGCTGTTGGATAGGTCGTCGCCTTCCGATTCGTGAGCAGTCCAAGCGCTCCTAATATTAAGACTCCCGAACACATCGCTCCGATCAGTTGTGTTTTCGGGTTAAGGTTAAACCGCTCTAAGTATACTTGATCTTGCAATAGAGACTGTACTCCATGACCACTCGCAAATAAAACCGCATCCGCTTGATTCGCTTCTTCGATCGAGGCTGTAGTAGGAATAGATAAACCCGAAACGGATGTATGATAAATTTGGGTACCTAAAATCTTCACTTCCCAATCCGCTTTTCTCCCTAAAAGACGAACACGATTTAATAAGTCCCAAGGTAAGAACAAATCTAAGTCAGTAAACTGGTCGAAAGCAATTAAAGCAATTTTCATCCATTTACTCCCTTTCACGATTTTCTACTCAAATTATTACAAAAACAGAGGTATAATACAAATACTAATTTCGTTAAAAATGCATAATAAAATAGTTATATATAAGCGAGGTTTCTATGAATTTACGTCACTTTGACTTCTTCATTCAAGTCGCTGAGTCGCAAAGTATTACGGAGGCTGCCAAACGTCTACATATTAGCCAACCAGCCGTCTCTATGCAAATCAAACGTTTAGAACAGGAGTTGGGTGTTTTTTTGCTAACACCCCATGCACGAGGCTTTCTATTAACGGATGCCGGAAAAGTCTTTCTAGATTATGCGAAACGCATGGTTTCTCTTCAAGAGCAGATGACACGATCCTTAGAAGAATTCAGGAAGGGAAAGCGTGGTCATATTATTATCGGAGCTTCACCGTTGATTGGAACTTATGTGTTACCTTCATATATCGCTACCTTTTTACAAAAGTATAACGGAATTCAGATAGATCTTCGCCTATATCCTGAAGAACAAGTTGAAAAGTTAGTCAGAGATGGAAAAATCGACATTGGCGTTTCTTTTATCTCTCCATCTGACCCATTTTCACTTCGAATTACCAAATTCTATACCGATTATGTAGTTCCAATTCAACCGACCCATCCGTTTCCAAAAGATGTATGTCTCGTTCCAAAAGATATTCCGCAGATACCGATCTCAACCTCGTATATCGAGTGCGAGACGACAGAGTACGCCAAACAAAGTATACTTGCTGGACTTGGTTGGGGTATTTGTCTAAAATCCGCAGTAAAACATGAATTACAAACAGGGCTCCTCACTATAAGAAGTTCACCTCATTTTTCTCTCCAACTACCACTTCATCTGATAACACGTCCAGCGGAAAAACTAGCGAAAAGCTTATGGATCGTTCTCAACTATTTATCTGAAAAGAGCTTCTAAATTAAAAATCGCTGTCTCTTCATTCCATAAGAGACAGCGATTTAATCACTTTTATCGATATCCAATATTAGATCCCGCCTTTTTCTTTACCAACCCACACATCAACCATCGACTTTAATACCACTTTGATTACTCCAACTAATTTCATTTTCGCATCCTCCTCTTTGCTTTCCTTTTGTTATTTAAACTTTACTGTACTTCGGCTATATCTCCCATCGATTTATCTTTCGCTTTTCTTTCTTTTTTGTAAGAGTGACTTTCTGAATAGACGCTGGATATAGAGCGCCTTTCTTCTTTTCCACTTTCCCTTTTCAATAAATGGCAGCTACAATTCTACAAATTTCAAATAGGGTATTGCCATATTCATGTATATCCGCTATACTGTCCACTATAAATGAACAAATGTATTCTCTAAAAAAACAAATTGCATGATTGGAGTCAACATCATGGAAAAAAAAGTTATAAAAGTAGGTATGATGGGTTTCGGAACTGTAGGTACTGGGGTAGTTCGGATTATTCGTGGTCATCAAGAAGACTTACTGAAAAAGAGTGGCTTAAAAATAGAAATTGAAAAAATTCTGGTCCAAAACATAGACAAAAAGCGAAATTTATCCGTGCCCTCTCATTTACTTACGGTTAATCCAGAGGAAATCTTATACGCAAAAGAGATCGATGTAATCATCGAAGTGATGGGTGGTATTCATCCTGCAAAAGAATATATCTTAGCTGCCTTAGAACAGGGCAAACATGTAGTAACGGCAAACAAAGACTTAATGGCATTATATGGAGACGAAATTCTAAGTAAAGCTAAAGAAAAGAAATGCGATGTTTACTATGAGGCGAGTGTAGCAGGCGGTATACCGATCTTACGGGCATTAATGGATAGCTTTTCTTCCGATCGGATTACTAAAATTACAGGCATTGTTAATGGAACAACCAATTATATTTTAAGCAAAATGAGCCATGAAGGAGCTGACTACACAGAAGCTCTTCAAGAAGCACAAGCCCTAGGTTACGCTGAAGCTGATCCTACTTCCGATGTAGAAGGATTAGATGCTGCACGAAAAATGGTCATTCTGTCCACTCTTGGTTTCCATATTCCGACTACGCTCGATGAAGTGTCTGTTAAAGGAATTAGTCAAATTTCCAAAGAGGACATCGCTTATGGCAAAAAACTGGGTTATGAAATGAAATTATTGGGACTAGCTGAGCAAAATGAGGATGGAATTGAGATTAGTGTCGAGCCTACTTTAGTCCATCTATCACATCCGCTCTCTTCAGTACATGGTGTATTTAATGCCATTTATGTACACGGTGAAGCTGTAGGAGAAACGATGTTTTATGGAGCAGGTGCGGGTGAATTACCCACAGCGACCTCAGTCGTTTCTGATCTTGTTAGTGTGGTAAAAAATATTAGACTAGCGATCAATGGGCAAAACATTACTTCATCTTACAAAGAAAAGAAATGCAAAAGCGATAACGAAAAATACTGCAAATATTTCCTTCGTTTAGTCGTATCTGATCAAGCAGGTGTCTTTACAAAAATCACGCAACTCTTTGCTGATCAAAAAATCTCACTCTCCACCATTTTGCAACAACCCTATCAACATACTCAGCTAGCAGAAGTGATTATGATTACACATGAAACAGCAAAGAGCAGTTTCGACCAAGCTATACGACAAATGGAGAATATGCCAATTATCAAGGAAATCAAAAGCTTTTATCGAGTCGAAGGGGGAGAAGCAGAATGGCTCGCTTCTTAGTCGAATCATCCAAACAAAGGGATCATGTAGGAATCATCGATCGTTATCGTAAATACTTACCAGTAACGGAAAAAACACCTGTTGTTACTCTTCACGAAGGAAATACCCCTCTCATTTATGCTGGAAATTTATCCAAGCAACTAGGTCTAAACCTCTATTTCAAGTATGAAGGGCTCAATCCCACAGGCTCCTTTAAAGATCGCGGTATGGTTATGGCTGTAGCTAAAGCGGTCGAAGAGGGAAACACGACGATTATGTGTGCTTCGACAGGCAATACTTCTGCTTCCGCAGCCGCATATGCTGCACGGGCAGGTCTTAACTGTATCGTATTGATTCCAAGTGGCAAAATTGCGATGGGCAAATTAGCTCAAGCGATCATTTATGGTGCCAAAATTGTTTCCATTGATGGAAATTTCGATCAGGCGTTATCGATTGCACGTGAAATTACTGCAAAGGAGCCCATTACCCTTGTTAATTCTGTCAACCCTTATCGGATCGAAGGACAAAAAACATCAGCTTTTGAAATCTGTGATACTTTAGGCAAAGCTCCCCATATTTTAGCTATTCCTGTTGGTAATGCAGGCAATATCACTTCCTATTGGAAAGGATTCAAAGAATACCGAGAAGCAGAAAAAATTGAACAACTACCACGGATGTTTGGATTCCAAGCAGCAGGTTCCGCACCACTTGTACATGGAAATGTCGTCGAAAATCCTGAAACGGTAGCTACTGCCATTCGTATAGGAAACCCCGCAAGTAAAGAAGGAGCACTTCGTGCTATCAAAGAGTCGAATGGGCAAGTTGATAGTGTTACAGATGAAGAAATTTTAAGAGCCCAACAATTACTGGCAAGTTCTGAAGGAATTTTCTGTGAACCAGCATCAGCCGCATCCCTAGCTGGAGTTATAAAGAAACGTAAAGCAGAGCAAATCGAAGAAGAAGCTACTGTCGTATGTGTTTTAACTGGAAATGGGCTGAAAGATCCCGATATTGTCCTTAACTCGCTGGAATTTACATCTCAAACCATTCCGGCTACCTATGATGCCGTACTCTCTTTAATTAAGAAGTAAAAAAGGAGTACCGAGTGAAAAACTCTCTCTGTGTACATGTAAAAGTTCCAGCTAGTACGGCAAATTTAGGACCGGGATTTGATACAATTGGGCTTGCATTCGATTTATATACGTCCATTGAGATGAGCTTTGCAAAAACGACCCAAATTCAGTTAGAAAGTAAAGAACTTGAAGAACTACCACATGATAAGACAAACTTGCTTTATCGTGTAGCTGCTCACCTTTTTCAAAAAGCGTCCCTTCCTATTCCTGAATTAACGATTAAGGTTAAATCAGAAATCCCTCTGGCAAGAGGCCTTGGAAGCAGTGCCGCTGCCATCGTTGGCTCTCTCGTCGCAGCGAACCAACTGGCGGGAGAGCCTTTTGATCGCGAGCAGATCTTTTCACTAGCATCATGGTGGGAAGGACATCCTGATAATGTTGGTGCATCTTTATATGGTGGGATCATGGTTGCATCCATGCCGCAACATCCCGAAGCGCCTATTCCTGCACTTTCTTTACCAGCACCTGACTTACATGCACTGGTCATCATCCCTAACTTTCAGCTTCCAACTACGAAAGCTAGATCCGTTCTACCTACAGAATATATCAAGTCCGATGTCATCTTTAATATTGGACGAAGTAGCTTATTGGTTGCAGCACTCGCACAAGGTCGATATGATTTACTCAAAGAAGCCATGCAAGATTGTATTCATCAGCCGTTTCGAGCGAACCTGGTTCCTGGACTCGAAGAAATTTTACTACAAGCTTCCCATTATGGAGCATTAGGTGCAGCCTTAAGCGGTGCAGGCCCTACCATTCTCTGTTTTTATCAATCCAAGCAACAACGGATACAACTGAGCCAATTTATAGGAAAAGTGATGAGTCAACACCAAATTTCCTATCAACAAATGGACTTATCCCCTGACTCATCTGGGGTACAAATTGATATTTTAGATACGATTTCATAATATAACCGATATCATCCCTCTTGAGAAAAGAATCGAGAGAAGACCGAATGGTTGGATCATCCAGAGGGATGATTTTTGGTTTACGCATACTAGCAAGAAATCTTCATGTATATTACTTCTAAAAATCAAGTAAATATTGCTATATTTTATATTTTTTGTTACAATCGGATTGATAATATGGTTTATTTTATATATTATTCATATCATTTTTTATTTTCTGATAAACACAAATCATATCCGAAAACAACAAAATGATATGAAACTTTTATTAGCTAATGACTTTGAAAGGAGAGCTTACTCCCATGTGATTGTCACAAACCATCCAAAGCTTATTTACAACTAAATATGGATACAAGGGAGCGAGTCCGATGAAGAAGAACTATTCATTTATTTGTTTATGGTTGGGACAATCACTAGCTAATTTGGGAGACGTTTTTTTAGTTGTATCACTGATTACCCTTGTTTATCATCAAACCCACTCTACCTTACTAGCCGCATTATATCCAATCATCCGAACTTCTTTCATGACCATTAGTGGATTAATTGCACCGTGGATGATGGATCGTTTCACTTTGCTGCGACTATTAATTCTAGCTCAAGGCGGACAAACCGTTTTGATGGTTGGAATCGTTATCTTTCTCAATAACTCAGCACTATCTATTCATTGGATCTGGCCATTGGTTGCTCTTATATCCTTTCTAGATGGATGGACACAACCAACAAGAAATTCATTAATTCCTCGCCTAGTAGACAAAGGACAATTAGTCAAAGCAAATAGTCTTATTTCTACAACAGATAGTCTCTTGCAGTTAGTTCATTGGTCCGTAGGTGGACTTGCCGTTGCCTTTCTGGGGGCCTCTTCAGTTATATGGGTCACATTCATTGTGTATATCATCTCAACTTTTTCACTTTTCTTTATTCGTGATCCTTATCATACAGTAAATACTCCTATCAAAGAAACCTCTCAGTGGGTAGCTTTAAAAGAAGGTTGGCAAACTGTCTTTTCCCATATATATCTGAAACGATTAGCTATTGGTGAATTTTTTCTTACGTTAGCAGGTGGGATCTGGTCTGGTGCGCTGCTTCTAACTTTTGTAACGAAAGTCTTAAAGGAAAATGAATATTGGTGGGGCTTTATCAATAGTAGCTATTTTGCGGGTTGCTTAGTAGGTGGGGCTTTCATTCTTAGTTTTGCCAAATGGATCGAAAAACACTTAATTCCTGTCATTTTATGGGGAGCTCTCATTTTTAGTCTACTTACTATTGCATTTGCTACAACCCCTATCGCTCTATTTAGTATCATTTTTATTTTCTTATCCGGCCCTCCATATGAAGCGCTGTATAATGCCCGTACTACCCTTATTCAGACTTCAACCTCTCCTCTTCAATTGCCTAAAGTATTTTCTGCGTTTACAACACTTAATACGATTAGTTTTGGGCTTTCTACTTTCTTGATGAGTATGCTTGCTGATCTTCTCGATATTCGATTGGTTTATATTATAGCAGCATTCTTTTCAATGATTCCGGCTATTTTGCTATTTCCTATTAGACATCAAAAACCATCTCCTGTAGAACAATCATCCTAAAAAAATCGGGCTTATTAAACCCATGAGGTTACTGATATGATGAACTTACGATTCTATTATCAGTAACCTTTTTGTTTAATCTATTTAGCTTTAAATCAATCCTACCTATTTGCGTCCAATTAAATAATAGACTTGATAAGTGGTATATACCCCTTGATTTGTCTTATATTTCTGGTTATAATTTTCCATCACACATTGTAATAGCTTCCTAGTTTGACTAAATGAAAGGGTATTTTCACTATAACTAGCTCCAACTGCTTTGACAGCTTTTAAAAAAGTATAACAATCAGGGTATTCCAACTGATAAAGCTCTTCTTTTGTTTTTACTTCTATAAATTTTTCCTTTTGTAACCTTGCTTCCCATGTCGTTCGATCTGGCATCGATAGTTGATGTTGGGAGGGAGGGATTTGTAACTTTTGCTCTAGATCACAGAACAAAGCAGTAAGCTCTTGAAATGTTTTCGGTCCAAAAGTAGATGCCAAAAACCAACCACCCATTTTTAAGGCCCGTCTAAAGTTTTTAAATGCAACTTGCGGCTTGGAAAACCATTGGATTGTCGCATTAGAAATGATCAAATCAAAAGGGCCTTCTTGGACCCAATCGTTCCCCTCACCATCTGCCACCTGAAAACGTATATGTGATGAACTTGCCCATCCCATTTGAGCCTTTTTAATCATTTCTTCAGCCAGATCAATCGCTAAGATGGTTGCATGTGGAAACTGTTTAGCGAGTAAACGAGTTAAAATACCTGTGCCACAGCCTACTTCCAAAATACGAAGATCTTTTTTTAACAGAGGAAGGATTGAAATTAGTCGTCCCGCCATTTGTTTTTGTACATCGGCATATTGGTCATATGTATGGACTGCTCGATTAAACTGCTTTACTATTCTTGTTTTCGTCATATACATCAGCTAATCCCTCCTTCATCCATGTTAAAAACCTTTGTGGCTGAGTCCAAAAAGGAAGATGACCTGTTTCTTCCCAAATCGTAAGTTTGGCTCGTGATAAATGATCCGTTAGCCACTTTGCTCCTGAGGGAGGACAAATATTATCCTCAGCTCCACTAAGTAAAAAGATAGGAAATTGCATGGCTGATAGACTCTTGGGATCAATCTGAAACTGCTGTAAATAATCGAGTCCTATTAGCAAAGAAGATACAGAAGGTATTGCAAGTCTTGCTGTCTCGCACCAGCGTCTCCATTCACCCGCTTCGACTTCAGACTGCGAAAACATTTGTTGATCAAAATCAGCGAGTCCTTTAATCGGATTTTTCTTGATTTTCCTTTTTAACCATACTATTTGTCGTGGATCACAGCCATAGGGATTTTCCTTACTCTTTACAAACTGCGCTGTACTTCCAATTAAAAACATCCCTTGGATTCGACTTGCACACGGTATGGCTTTTTGAAGAGCAACCATGGATCCCAACGACCAGCCAATCACTATGATGGAAGAATGATCTCGGGGTGTGAGTGCTTTTTCCACATACTCTTCTATTTCTTTTATATGCTGACATTGCCCAAAATCAACGGTGAGATGATGAACGTTTGGCCATGCTTTCATATAGGTATCCCAAATGCTATGTGAGATAGACCAACCCGCTATCCAAAGAAAGGTAATCTCTTTTGTCAACTTAAATCACTTCCAACTCTTTACCAATTTCTTTTATCGCTACAAGCGCTGATTGAATATTTTCCCACTGATGGTTCGCCATCAGTGAGAAACGAAGGCGAGCTGTCCCTTTAGGAACTGTCGGTGGGCGAATAGCTACAGACATAATCCCACGCTCTATTAACTTCCTGCTAAAAGTAAGCGTTGTATTTTCATCACCTATGCAAACCGGAATGATTTGAGTCGTACTTCCTCCAATATCAAAGCCTGCTTTTACTAACTCATCGCGAAAATACTGACTCTTCTTGGATAGATCAATCCGAAGATTCATCCCCTCTTTCACTAACTGAATCGCTTGACGAATCCCTCCAATCACGGTCGGTGGAAGAGCGGTAGTGTAAATAAAACTACGACAGGTATGATGTAAATACTGTATCCATTCTTTACGTGCTAAGACGTAAGCCCCATACACTCCATAGGCCTTACTAAAAGTTCCCATATGAAGATCAACCTGCTCGCTGATCTGCAGTTCATGCGCAAGACCTTCCCCATGTTTTCCAAATACCCCACCCGCATGTGCCTCATCGATCAGAAGAGCTGTACCATATTTCTGCTTAAGAAAGACGATATCTCTTAGCGGTGCGATATCACCATCCATACTAAATACGGAGTCAGTGACGATCAGTTGCCGTTTTATTCCTCTTGTTTTTGCTTTTTTTAATAACTCTTCCAAATGGTTTAGATCACCATGTCGATACCGAAAGTGAGTCGCCCTACTTAATCGAATCCCATCAACAATACTGGCATGATTGAGACGATCACTAAAAACAGCATCATGCCTTCCCAAAAAAGAAGATAAAATTCCTACATTAGCCATATAACCATTGGCTAAAACCAAAGCGGCTTCATGTTGATGAAAGCTGGCTAATTCTTCTTCTAATTCTTCCATCTCCTCATCATGTCCAATGATTAACCGAGAAGCAGTCGCCCCTGCTCCCTGCTCGGCAGACCTTTGCTGGGCAGCAATAATCTGTGGATGTCCAGCTAATCCTAGGTAGTTATTAGAAGAAAAGTTAACGAGCTCTTTTCCTTGGTACATAAGAATAGGTTGACTTGCATCTTTAATTGGACGTAATTCTCTCTGTAATCCTTCTTCAGCCATCGATGCTAACTTTGCATGAATCATCATTTCCCAGCTATTCATCACATTTCCTCCAGAAATCGAATCAGTCGCTGGACATCTACCGCTTCTTCAAAAGCTACACCGATTGTTTCACGGGATAGCTTATTTAACCATGGCATTTTTCCGAGTACAGGTACTTGCGCTAATTCTTCGATCAGACGCGGATTATCGACCACACTTAGATCTTTTTGTACAAGTTCTTCTGACCAACCATTTATAATGATTCCCAAAGGATGCAAACCATTTTGCTTTGCCCATAAAGTGGTTAACGCAGAATGATTAACCGTACCTAAGTTAGGACGAGCTACAATTAAAAGAGGTAGTCCCATCTCTTTGGCTAAGTCAGCGATTGTTCCATCCCTGTCAAATGGTACAAGTAGCCCTCCGGCTCCTTCTACTAATACAACATCATAGCGAGTCAGCATCTGAGCTAGTCTATCAAGGATCACCTTTCGGTTAATCGTCACACCCGCTTTTTCCGCTGCCAATTCTGGAGCGACTGGAAGAGCAAAATCGTATAAGACCATGTGCTCGATGGGATCTGTTTGTCCAGTCCATGTTTTTAAACGCATTCCATCTCCGTTGGGATCCTTGCGCAAATGTCCACTTTGTACAGGTTTAATGACTCCAACACGATATCCTTCTGCTTGTAAAGCGAGGGATAGTCCTGCTGTTACAATCGTCTTACCCACTTCGGTATCGGTTGCAGTGATAAAAAACCCCTTTTTCACGCCTCTGTCACCTCGATAATCGCTTGACGAATAATAGCTATCATCTCTTGGAGTTCCGGTCCTGTCGAAACCAGTGATGGCATCAAGGTAACGACATCATCAAGGGGACGGGTTATCAATCCTAAATCACGCGCTTTTCGACAAACTTTGGCACCCATTCCTAGTTTCCAGTCATAACTTTGTTTACTAATACGATCTTGTACCAATTCAATACCAATCATTAGACCTAGTTGTCTAACTTCCCCTACATGTGGCAATTCGGCAACTTGTCTTAACTCTTGAGCGGCAACTTGGCTAACTTCTTGTACATGTCTAATCAAATTCTCTTGCTCATATAAGTCCAAGTTAGCCAGAGCCACCGCACATCCCAGCTGATTTCCTGTATAAGAATGACCATGATAAAAGGTTTTGGCTTCCTCAAAATCTCCATAAAAGGCCTCATAGATCTCATTCGAGGTAAGGGTTGCCGCCACCGGTAAATAACCACCTGTTAACTTTTTACCCAAAGTCATAATATCAGGCTCGATCGCTTCATGTTCACAAGCAAACATTCTTCCTGTCCGACCAAAACCAGTTGCTACTTCATCAGTAATTAACAAGACATCGTACTGCCGACACAGCTGTTCAACTTCTTTTAAGAATCCTGGTGGCATTACAATCATTCCGCCAGCACCTTGTACCATTGGCTCTAATATCAAACCAGCAAGTTGATCGGCCTTTTCTTCTAGTTTCTGCTTTAATTCCAGAAGACTTACCTCTACACACTCTTCGATACTCCCTTGAAAACGATAAGGGTATGGATAAGCCACTTTCTCAGTTTGAAATAATAAACGCTCGAATGCTTGGTGAAACAGATCTATCCCACCTACACTTACAGCACCAATGGTATCGCCATGATAACTATTCTTCATACTTAAAAATTGACTTTTTTCGGGTCGGCCACGATATTTCCAATATAAAAAAGCCATTTTCAATCCAATCTCGACGGCTTCCGCTCCACTATCTGAATAAAAAACTTTTTGTAGACGATCCGGGGTAATCCCAACCAACCGTTCCGCAAGTAAGATAGCTGGAATATTAGCTGATCCAAGCAAGGTTGAATGAGCAATTTGATCTAGTTGTCTCGTGATCGCTTTGTTTAAAACAGGATGGTTATGACCATGTGCATTTAACCAAAGGGAAGAATAACCATCATAATATTCTCGTCCTTTGACATCGATTAATTTGATCCCTTCGCCTCTCGCAATAATCAGAGGATCATCTTGAAGGTATGTTTTCATCTGTGTAAATGGGTTCCATAAATAATTTTTATTTTTTTCAAGTAGTTGCTCATAAGTGTATTCCAATTTCATTCACCTCAACTTATTGTAAACCTATTTTTATTATTAGTTTACAATTTACATCGAGTATATCATTGTTTTTCTTTTTTTGTCTATATCTCCAATCGAGAAAACAGGATTAACCCATCTAAATAAAAAGACTGGTTCAATTATCAAACTGAACCAGTCTTATCAAGCCGCTTCTTACTTCGTCCATTCTTTCAATTTATCAGGATGCTTACTTAACCATTCCTCTGCCGCTTGATCAGGGGACATACCTTCATGTATCTTCATCATCACTTCTTGCATATCCTTGGCTGTCCAATTAAACCGATCAATAATTTGATACGCTTGGGGCTTTTCTTCCTTTAACCCTTTTCGTGCAATCGTATGGATATTTTCTCCAGATCCATATACCTTTTTGGGATCATCCAAGAACTTTAACTCATACTTTTGAAACTTCCAGTGAGGAGTCCAGCCTGTAACTACAATCCACCTTTTTTCCTGAATCGCTTTAGTCAAAGAAGCGGTCATCGTCGCATCTGATCCAGAAACTAGCTTAAAGTTTAAGGGGTATTTTTTTAGCGCTTGCTCTGTATAACGGTTTAAACCAGAGCCAGGATCAATACCAATAATCTCTCCATGAAACTTATCTTTGTTGGCGTTTAGTTCTTCGATCGAGTTGATGGTAACATATTTGGGTACAACCAATCCGACACGAGTCTCCTTTAAATTAACTCCCAAATCATCAACTTGATTTTTTGCTGCATCATATAAAGGCTTAGAGCTGTGTGGTAACCAAGCTCCTACATGTGCATCAACTGTGCCAGAAGCGACTCCTTGCCACATCGGTGCAGCATCGACTTGCTTCATCTCTACCTTGAACCCTTTACTTTCTAATGCTTTTTTCAATACATGCGTGCTTGCAACTTCCGAATCCCAGTTAACATATGCTAGCGTTACCCTTTTTTTACTTTCATTTCCTGTTTGGGCAAAGCTAACTACTGCTAAAGCTATGACGACAAGCGCAGCAACAATACCTATCCAGCGAGGTCTTTTCTTTAATGTTGTTTTATTTCGACGAGCTAAACTTTGAGTAAGACGATCTAAAATAACAGCGATAATCACAATCGCCAAACCGCCTGCAAATCCCTGTCCAACCTGTAAACGTGTAATGGATTGTAAAACGAGTGCTCCTAATCCTCCTGCTCCAATCATGGCAGAGATAACCACCATAGATAAGGAGAGCATAATTGTCTGGTTGATTCCCGCCATGATCGTGGGTATCGCCATCGGAATTTCTACCTTCCACAGCTTTTGAAAAGAAGTAGATCCAAAAGCATCTGCAGCTTCTCGTAATTCTCCAGGAACTTGACGAAGTCCCAAACTCGTTAAGCGAATCGTAGGTGGCATGGAGAAAATTACGGAGGCAATTACACCAGGTACTGCACCAAGTGAAAAGAAAAACACGGCTGGGATTAAATAAACAAAGGCAGGCATTGTCTGCATTAAATCTAAAATCGGCGAAATGATTTTATTTGCTGTTGGACTTCGCCCAGCCCATAAACCAAAAGGAACACCAATAATAATCGAGATAATCGCTGAAGTTAATACCAAAGATAACGTCTCAATGCTCTGATCCCAGTAGCCTAGGTTATCAATTAATAATAATCCTATTAAGGAAAAGATAGCGATACGTAGTCGAGTCAACCACCATGTCAATAAGCTAATTAATAAAATGGTTCCAAGCGGAGGAAGTACAGAAAAAATCCCTTGGAAAAAGGCGACAATGGGTTCAATAATTCCACTAATTACTTTAAACAAACCGCCAAAATGCGTTTGCATCCAGCTGATTAAAGCATCCACCCACTCAGCTAACGGTATTTTGGAAAAGTTCATTCGCCACTCACCCCACTTCCGGCAAGAGCAGCAAGGATAGCTCCTCTACCTACCAAACCTAGTAATTTTCCATCTTCATCTGTAACAACAATCGGGTACAGTGGATCTATTTCAGCGATGAGTGGAAGTATCTCATTAATCGGCGTTTCCTTACGAACTTGTGGAACGTCAGTAACCAATACCTCTTCAATTGATTTGTTTTGTTCCAATGCTTCACGAATGGTATGAACAGTAACAAGTCCTCTAAATTTCTTCCTTCGGTCAATGACCAAAAGGGTAGGCACTCTCTTTTCACGCATTTTTTTACGGGCAACTTTGAGACCATCTTTATCTAAAATAATCGCTTCTCCTTTGGTCATGATCGTCTCTGCAGTAAGTACCTTACTTAAATTCACATCTTCTACAAATTGCTCGACATACTCATTCGCGGGATTCGTTAAGATCTCCTCGGTCGTACCAATTTGTACTATGGAGCCATCTTTCATTAAAGCGATACGATCTCCAATCCGTAGGGCTTCATCCAAATCATGAGTAATAAAAATAATCGTCTTCTGCATGGTTTGCTGTAAATCGATTAACTCATCTTGCATATCCTTACGAATCAATGGATCTAATGCGCTAAAAGCCTCATCCATTAATAAGATATCCGGATCATTAGCTAAAGCCCGTGCTAATCCAACGCGTTGCTGCATCCCTCCACTTAGCTGGTCTGGAAAGGATTCGGCCCAACCTTCGAGTCCAACTAACTTTAACGACTCCAATGCTTTTTCTTTGCGAGCTTGTGGGCTCACTCCTTGAATCTCTAATCCATATTCAACGTTCTCACGTACAGTCCGATGAGGAAAAAGAGCAAATTTCTGAAAGACCATGCTAATTTTTTTCCTTCGGACGTTACGCAACTGTTCGCTAGACATTTTTATAATATCTTCTCCATCAATAAAAACCTCTCCCTCAGTAGGCTGAATCAAGCGATTCAAGAGGCGAACCAGGGTTGATTTCCCACTGCCTGAAAGACCCATGATGACAAAAATCTCACCACTATTGACATAAAAATTGGCACGGTTTACACCTACATTGGCACCCGTCTTTTTCTTAATCTCTTCTTTTGACTTACCTTCATGCAGAAGCTGAAGCGCTTTCTTAGTCGAGTGGCCAAATATTTTTGTCACATTCTTCACTTCAATTTTGTACAAAACGTTTTTCCTCCAGTTATTTTTTTTTATAGATAACATGCTCTGCTAAATAAAAAAAGCAGGACCATGAAAAATATTTCATTGGCTCTGCTTATATAATTTCTTTAATTCCCCATTTCTATGATATTAAACAGGCAAATTTACTCAATTTAAGATAAATAATAATTCCATATTTAAAAAATACTAATAATTTTGTGTCTAAATCAGTAGATTGATGAACCAGAAATGGTAACAAGAGTACAAATCGATACTAGCACAAAATCCTTTATATTGCATTATTTCCACACTTCTTGGTAAACCCGAAGTAAGTTTTCACCTAATATTTGTTTAATATCCTCTTCTTGATAACCACGTTGGTATAAACCTTGAGTAATCAGTGGAACCATCGCATGCCCTTTTATCACATCAAAAGGTAGACGTGGTATACGAGCTAATGTTTCCGGAGCAATATATTTCATGAAATCTTCACATAAATCAAGTCCTAAGGCGATATGCTGGACTCCAACGAGTTGTTTTATATAATCGATATGATCGATAAGTCGATCGATATGCGCTTCAGTGTCGTGATCAGCCACGACAAAGCTGGTCGCATTGATCCCAACTACCCCACCTGTTTGGGCAATGGCTTTAATTTGTTCATTGGAAAGATTGCGCATTGTATCACATAACTGACGACAGTTCGAATGCGAAGCAATGACCGGCTTTTGGGCAATACGGAGTACATCCCAAAATCCCTCGTCATTTAAATGTGTAACATCAACAACAATTCCTAACTCTTCAGCCTTTTTCACCAATGCTTCACCAAAAACGGTCAATCCACCTTCTTTTCTGGTTTGACGTTGTACAAAGTCACTACCATCCCCTGCTTCATTACGTCGACTCCAAACAAGTCCAAGCTTTCTTAAACCTAATTCATAAAAAATCCGTAACAGATGGATATCTTGATACAAAGGTTCTGCACCTTCTAGGGAAAGAATAAAGCCAACTTTCCCTTCCTGCCTTGCTTGTTTTAGATCATCAGTAGACCGACATAGCTTTATTTGATGCGGTGATTCATCCAACTCCGCATATAAAGCTTGTATTTGACTCAAGGCTTTTCTTAGACTCATCTCTGGTACAAACTGACTATCAATATAAACTGCAGCGACAATAGTATGAACACCGCCTTGTTTAAATCGAGGTAAGTATGTCGTTTCAATCACTTTCCTTTTCCCATAACCTCGCTGCATCTCTACATCCATCAATAAATCAAAATGCGCATCAATCACATGGGCTTCCTGATGAATTTGATCTGCTCGATTCATACCTTTCCCCCCACCTAAAGATAAATAGACTCCATATTTTATAGTAACAGAAAAACGGCCGTTAATCTTCGGAATAGAAATAATATATTTGTTTATTTGATTAGATTAAAATATATCAATCAAATACCTCGAACGTGAGTCGGAAGACTTTATAGTTAGAATTGTAATAGATGAAAAATTCAGATAAGTAGAGGTGCCAAGCAAAATTAGCATATAAAAAATAATGATACAGAAAAGCAAATAAGAGTATAAAAATCGCCCTAGTTTTTAAAACTAGAGCGATCACTTACCTTCGTTAACTAATAACGCCTAACTTCTTCCCAACTTTCTCAAACGCTTGTAAGGCTAATTCTAAGTCTTCTTGGCTATGAGCCGCTGTTACAATTGTACGAACCCGCGCTTTCCCCTTCGCTACTGTTGGATAAGCAATCCCTTGTGCATAAACTCCTTCAGCAAACAGTTCATCGGATAAGCGCATTGCTAAAGCAT
Organism: Thermoflavimicrobium daqui; assembly: GCF_003313465.1. Classification (GTDB taxonomy): domain Bacteria; phylum Bacillota; class Bacilli; order Thermoactinomycetales; family Thermoactinomycetaceae; genus Thermoflavimicrobium; species Thermoflavimicrobium daqui. The sequence continues at coordinate 501,038 of NZ_KZ845664.1, read as the reverse complement.
CCTCTCCAACGATAACGGGTGTAATCGGAGTTTCGCTATTACCCGTCTCAAATCCAAGACGTTCCAGTCCTTCCTTAAAGAAGCGAGCATTAGACCATAAACGCTCGATCAATTCAGGCTCTTCTAATAAAATATCGATAGCTGCCTCACAGGCAGCGGTAACTGCTGGCGGATGTGATGTACTAAATAAAAATGGACGCGCTCGATGAATCAGATAGTCCCTTAACACCTGCGGACCTGCTACATAGCCCCCTAGCACACCAATCGCTTTGGATAATGTTCCGACTTGAATATGTACTCGACCATGCAAACCAAAGTGATCAACTGTTCCACGACCATTTTTCCCTAAAACACCACTTGCATGAGCATCATCAACCATAACCAATGCATCGTATTTTTCAGCGAGCTCTACAATATCAGGAAGGGGTGCAATATCCCCATCCATACTAAATACTCCATCTGTAATTACCAAACGGACTCGATAATTTTGGGTTTCTTGTAGGGCTTTTTCTAAATCGTTCATATCACTATGTTTATAAATACGCCGAGCTGCCTTTGTAAGTCGAATACCATCGATGATGCTCGCATGATTTAATTCATCACTAATTACAACATCTTGCTCCGTTAAAATTGAAGCTATTACACCAACATTGGCTGTAAAACCCGATTGAAATACGAGAGCTGCTTCTGTATGTTTAAACTCCGCTAACCGCTTTTCAAAAGCTTCATGCATCGAAAAGGTTCCTGCAATGGTACGGACGGAACCAGTACCTGCACCAAATGTTTCAACTGCCTCGAGTGCCGCTTTCTTCATTCGGGGATGAATAGTTAGACCTAAATAATTGTTAGAAGAAAGCTGAATCACTTCCTTACCTCGAATTTTCACTTTTGCTCCTTGATCCGATTCGAGTTCCGTCAATGGACGGAAAGTTCCATCCTTCTTCCAATTCTCCATTTCAGCTTGTAAATAAGAAAAATCTGCCATGATCTAGTCCACCTTTCTATTCTAATCTTCTAATAAAAGAACAATTTTCCCGCATTGGCCACTTTTCATTAGCTCAAAAGCCTCTGCAAATTCAGTAAAAGCAAATCGGTGAGTAATCAAAGGTTTAATATCAATCAGTCCTGACTCAAGAAAACCTGCTGTTTGTTCCCACGTTTTAAACATTCTGCGTCCAGTAATTCCATGGACAGTAGCCCCTTTAAAAACAATATCATCTGTAATATTTAGTTCAACGGGTTGTGTAGGTAACCCTAGGAGCGAAATCCTCCCACCATGAGTTAACATTTGTAATCCTTGGTTGATCGCTACAGGATGTCCAGACATTTCGAGAACGACATCAACACCATTTCCTTTCGTCATGGAACGAACAGTCTGAATGGGATCTTCTAAGTGAGAACGAACGAGATGTGTTGCTCCTAATTCCTCAGCTAAATTCAAACGATATTCATTTAAGTCCAGTGCGATCACCTGAGTAGCACCAGAAGCTTTAGCAATCGCTACAGCCATGAGACCAATGGGTCCACATCCAATAACAGCAACCGACTTCCCGACAATCTCTCCGGATAAAGCAGTATGTACAGCATTTCCCATCGGTTCCATAATCGAAGCAATCTCAAAAGGTAGTTCTTTCTTGTTTTTCCAAACGTTGATAGCAGGTAAAGCTATATATTCAGCATAACAACCATCCCGATCCACACCGATAATCTGTGTATTCAGACAAACATGGGAATCACCACGACGACAGGCTGAACAATGCCCACACACAATGTGTGTTTCCGCTGAAACATGATCACCTACATTGACTGATCTTACATTTTCTCCTACTTCTACCACTACCCCACTAAATTCATGTCCAAACACATAAGGTGGATGACAGCGACTGGCTGCCCAATCATCCCAAGTATATATGTGTACATCGGTTCCGCAAATGCTTGTTGCTCTTACTTTAATTAAAACCTCATCTGGACCTAGCGAAGGAATGGGGACTTCTTTAATTACCGCTCCTTCTCCCCGATGATGTTTAACAATCGCGCGCATAGTTCCATTCATGACGGACACCTCTTCATCCCAACAATTAGAATAAATAAAATCACTTAGATTATACATCATAAATAGCCGTTAATAAAACAGTAAATGTCCGTTATTTACGGACAATAAAAATGAAAACGCTTTCCGATGCTTTTCTTTTTGCATGATTATACACAATTATAATTTTTATCGTTCTTATTCCTAAAGTTAACAAAAACCACTTAATATTGTTTTTTATCAACCATAAACATGAAGTTTATTACTTTATTCATAGTTTATTGGTGATATCTTATAAAAATTTAACGAACGCGAAATATTATTTTAATATAATTGTAATTCAGTATAGAAACACTTTATATTATAATTAAATTGTTAAGAATATTTTACATCTATGTAAAGGAGCGATTTACATGAAGCGTATTGTAGCTTTACTGAGTGTATTTTCATTAGGTGTATCCCTAGCTCTCCCATCTTTAGCTGCCAATGCAACGGAAAAGCAAACAGCTAGTGCCAATAACAGTAAAGGAGAAATCGTCGTCAAGTTTAAAAAAGGACTTACCACACAAAATACCCAATCAATTCATCAAAAGAAAGGTGGGCAAGTTGTCGGTAAAAACAAACAGCTAGGTTTCGAAGAAGTCAAAATTAAAGGGAAGTCTGTTGATCAAGCCCTTCAAGAGTATAAAAATGATCCACAAGTCGAATATGCAGAGAAAAATGTTACCTACCATGCAACTTGGACACCCAATGATCCTTACTTCTCTCAACAATATGCTCTTAAAAAAGTAAATGCCGAACAAGCTTGGGATGTAACCAGAGGCTCATCAACTGTTAAAATCGCGATTGTAGACACGGGAGTAGACTATAATCATCCAGACCTTGCTGGAAAAGTCGATAAAGGCTACGACTTTGTAAATAATGATAATGATCCTATGGATCAACAAGGGCATGGAACCCACTGTGCTGGGATTGCTGCAGCTGTGACCAATAATGCTGCAGGTATCGCGGGTATGGCGCCCAATGTGAGAATTCTTGCAGAACGCGTTCTTGATGCCAATGGAAGTGGAACTTTAGCAGATGTAGCAGATGGTATCACTCATGCAGCTGATGCAGGAGCAAAAGTAATCAGCTTGAGCTTGGGAGGATCTTCTGGTGCAACAACCTTGCAAAATGCTGTTAGCTATGCCTCTTCTAAAGGAGCTGTTGTTGTAGCCGCAGCAGGTAATAGTAATACATCCGCTCCAAGTTACCCTGCATATTATAGCCAAGCGATCGCTGTAGCTGCAACAGATCAGAATGACCGTAGAGCTAGCTTCTCTAACTACGGAAGTTGGGTTGATGTTGCTGCTCCTGGTGTAAGCATTATGTCCACTTATCCAGGAAACACCTATAGAAGCTTGTCAGGAACTTCAATGGCTACACCACTTGTAGCTGGACTAGCTGGGTTACTAGCTTCACAAGGAAAATCTGCTAGCACAATCCGTAGCAATATTGAGAGCTCTGCTGATAAAATCTCAGGAACAGGTACCTATTGGACACACGGCCGAGTTAATGCAAACAACGCTGTAAGAAAATAAATACAAATCCTAAATCATTCCTAAAATTATTTAACTGATTCATCTCTATCAGTCCATGCTGTGTTTTCTTTATACAAGAAATATATAAATTCCCATATCACTATTTATATGTGGTATGGGAATTTTTTTGCTATGATTACTATTTCTTTTCTATAAGGCTCGCTGCAACAGGTCCATTAGATGCAGCGCCTCCATCTGGTCTTGAAGACCTGCTCGAATAATTCCTTTTTTCATCTGTAGTAAACATCCTGGGTTTGAAGTTACAATCATCTGTGCCTTTGTATCTTTTACCTGCTTCATCTTATCATCAAGAATCTGCATAGACAGATCGAAATTTGTAATATTATAAATACCAGCCGAACCACAACAACTATCTGCACTCTGCATCTCGATATATTCCACTCCGGGAATGCTTTGGATTAGCTTGCGAGGTTGATTACGAATGCCCTGCCCATGAGCTAAATGACAAGAATCTTGATAAGTAACCCGGGCATGAATGGTTTTACTAAATGAAAGAGGTGGCAATTCGAAAAGTAGTTCATTTACATCACGCGTTTTGGATACAAACTTTTTGGCTCTTTCTAACCATTCTGGTTCATCTAGAAACCAATGATGATATTCCTTAAGAGCTGCTCCACATCCCCCAGCGTTATTCACGATGAAATCGACATTTATTTCTTCAAATGCTGCAATATTCCGTTTGGCCAATTCAATCGCATCTTGTTTTTCACCTGCATGAGCATGTAAAGCTCCGCAACATGTTTGATTTTCTATAAAAACAACCTCACAACCTACCTTGGTTAACAGTTGAGCTGTTGCTTGATTGGTTTCATAAAACATAACATCCATCATGCAACCCGTAAATAACCCGACAGTTAGCGCTTTTTCGCCTTCTGCTGGCATCACTTTTTTCCGTTTTCTTCTTTTAGCGGGTGAAGCGACTTGGTCCACTGCTGCCTGCATCTCCGCCATTTCACGAGGCAACACATGAATAAGCCCCCATTTATTGGCTAATGTTTGTAAACCCGTAGCTTGTACAGCCCATAAAGCCATTCCCAAAGCATCCATACGCCTTGGATGCGAAAACAATTGTTTAAAAATAAGACGACGAATCCACGATGATTTTTGCTTGGCTTTTTTATTCTCTTCGATCACTTCACGTGCTGTTTCAAGTAGACTCCCATACGGAACCCCTGCGGGACAAGCTGTCTCACATGACCGACATCCCAAACAAGCATACATATTTTTTTCAAATTCTTCATCCAATGCTAATTGCTCTTTGGCAATTCCCTTCATCAAAGCGATACGTCCACGGGGGCTGTATGCTTCCAATCCAGTTTGACGATAGGTAGGACAACTAGGTAAGCAGAATCCACAATGCATACAGTTCATAATTTCATCCATATCAAACTTTTCTAGCAGATGATTTTTGGTTTTGATTCCTCCTGTTGTTTCGCATGCTGGTTGTTGGTTTTGCTTCGTTTTCAACTACTCTTCACCACCAAACGACGTCGTCCTTGACTCGGGAACATTTTACCTGGATTCATGATATGGTGGGGATCAAATGCTTCTTTAATCCGCTTCATTAGCTCTAGACCTCCATCCCCAACCTTTAAAGGTAGATAGTTCATTTTAGCCAGCCCTACACCATGTTCACCTGTAATCGTTCCACCTAAACGAATCGCTGTATGAAAAATTTCATCAAAAGCCTGCTCCACTCGTTGAATCTCTTCTTGATTCCTTTCATCAGTCATACAGGTTGGATGTAAATTTCCATCCCCGGCATGTCCAAAGGTACAGATTTGAACTTGATACTTTTCGGCAATTCGTTCAATTTCTGTAACCATTTCGGCGAGTTTCGATCTGGGAACCGTTGCATCTTCCAATATGGTCGTAGGGCGGAGCCGAGACAAAGCCGATAAAGCAGCACGCCTCGCCGATAACAATTTCGCTCCTTCTTCCATCGTCTTAGCCATTTCTATTTGGGCTGCCCCTTCTTGCTGTGCAATCTCTGCGATCTTCTCTATATCTCGTAACACTAACTCTTCTGGACCATCCTGCTCTATTAAAAGCATCGACTTCATATCAGTAGGTAACCCTAGCTTCGCAAAATCATCAACCACTTTCATCGTTCCTTGGTCCAGAAACTCAATGGTAGCGGGGATAATTTTGGAAGTAATGACTTTTTCGACTGTTCTTGCCGCATCGACTAAATTCTTATAAAAAGCAATCAGGGTTCGTTTTGTCTCTGGTAATGGAAGTAATTTAACCGTCATTTCGGTAATGACTCCTAATGTACCTTCTGATCCTACCATTAAGCGGGTCATATCATATCCAGCAACATCTTTCACTGCCTTACCACCTGAGCGCAGAATTTCACCAGATGGGAGTACATACTGAAGTCCCATAATATAATCTTTGGTCACTCCGTATTTTAGTCCCCTCATCCCACCAGCACAAAGGGCCATATTGCCTCCTACAGTGGAAATTCTCATGCTTCCCGGATCAGGTGGATAGAATAGCCCCACAGATTCTACCGCGTGATGCAGATCTGCTGTAATCACTCCTGGACCCATGGTTGCAGTTAAATTTTGTTGATCAATTTCATATATTTGGTTGAAACGCGTCATTTTTAGCACAATTCCGCCCTTAATGGGGATGGTGCCACCTGCTAGATTCGTTCCAGAACCTCGAGTAACAATAGGAATTTTATGTTCATTCGCTAGCTTTAAAATAGCTGCAACTTGCTCTACAGTTTCTGGAATAATCACAGCATCAGGCATGGATTGGTAAATAGGGGTTGCATCAAAAGAATACGAATATAGATCATTTGAACTATCTAAATACCATTTTTCACCAACGATTCCGATGAGTTGTTGCTTGACATCTGAAGGGATCATATCATTTCCTCCAATAAAATAGATCAGACCAATTCCTTGATTTTTATTGCTAATCAACCTCTATTTAAGTAACTGCCGACTGGCTACCACGACTCCATCTTTATCAGCATAAACAATATGTCGAGGAATCCAATTCACAGCGGCAAAATGAACAGGAATATCCGAATCTCCCTTCCCTTCCTTGCGACTTTTGACGGGATTTTTCCCTAGAGCAAGGATACCGATATCTAGTGTAGCCAACTCTTTGGTATCACGAACACAACCGTTGATAATAATCCCTTGAATCCCACGCTGTACAGCAATTTCTGCTAAACGATCTCCCAACAAAGCACACTTTTTGGAGCCACCTCCATCTACGATCAATACTGCACCTGCTGGAATAGTTTCTAGCGCACGTCGCACTAATACATTATCTTCATAGACTTTTACCGTATAAATAGGACCATGAAAGCTTCTCTTTTTGCCAAATGATTGAAAGAGATCCTCACTCACTTGTAACTCTTCGATAAATTCATCGCATAAATCTGTTGTTTTCATATCAATACACCTCAACAATTTAGGAAGTTTTAATTTAATTTTACAACAAGTTTGGTAACAAAAGCATCTTTCACCATGATATCTTCTTTTGTTTTGAAATGTAGATCCATCCTTACTTTTTCAAGTGAGTTTTTCTAGACAAAGAGAAACAACCTTCTTCTTTTGTGAAAAAGGTTGTTTTCTTATTCAATCTATTTGATTAGCTATTCTTTACATATAATGAATACGTTCCTTATATTTCGTTAAGATAGCTTGATTATATTGATCTCCACCATCTAAATTAGCACTTTTGAATATAGGTGGTGTCATTCCTTTTTCTAGCATCAAATCGACAACCGAAAGGACAATCGAGTGAATAATAAACGCACCTGTCACGGTAGAGGACGGTCCAATTTTCTGATCGAACCCTTCTACTTTGATCGAAGAGTCACCGATCACTCCCCGATTATCGATAACCACATCACTACATTCAAATAATCTTTTACCACTTGAATGACGGGAAGTCACCTGCTTCGAATAATTTAAATTGGTGATACTAATCACTGTCATTCCAACTTCTTTTGCTTCCATTGCCATATCGATAGCAACCGAGTTTCGCCCTGATACAGAATGAAGCAGGATCACATCTCCTTCTTGAACTGGTTTGGTATGAAGCAGTTCTTTCCCATATCCTTCCATTCTCTCCATTAGCGATGTAAAGGTAACAGGTCTAGTATTTAACATGAGTGAAGAACCGAAGATGGGATTGATTAGAGCAAACCCGCCTGTCCGATAAAAAGCTTCTTCAGCGATAATTCCCGCATGCGAAGCTCCAAATATATAGATACTCTTATCATTTGCAACTGCTTCTACTATGATTTTAGCTGCTTGTATGATCTGATCGGATTGGGTTTTCTCCACTTCATCGAGTAGTTGACTAAGATATTCTTTGTACTGTTTAATATACTTACTCATACTATCCTCATCCCCTTAGAATAATTTACCGAATAGTCCTGAAATCACTGTCCATAATGAGAGGTCATTTCCACCAAATACAATAATCCAATCTGATACTGTATTGTTTAAAAATGGAATTGAAAGGCCTACGAGTAAGATCATGACAATCCCCGCTACACCTGAGCCAATGATAGCCCCACGCAAGCCCCCTGTACCGTTCCCAATGACTGCAGCTGTACCAATCTCAAAGAAACAGGTTATCGTTAGAGGTACGATAGCATAAGCAAATAATCCAGTATATCCGACCAAGATAAGCGTAATGGTAGAGGTAATCATTGATACGATAAACCCAATTAAAACAGCATTTGGGGCAAATGGGAAAATAATCGGACAATCCAGTGCTGGAATCGCATTTGGAATCACTTTATCCGAAATCCCTTTAAATGCTGGCATAATCTCGGCAAGCATCATCCGTACACCCTGTAGTAAGATCGTCAGTCCGGCTCCAAACAGAACTCCTTGCATTAAAGAATAAACTACCAGATTTTGCTCTTTACCAAACACGGAAGAAGCTTGATTGCCTAATAAAATCCAGATTACTAAATAAACTAAGAACATTGTAAGTGAAGATGTAATCGTAATTTCACGTAAAAAGCCAAGTTGTTTTGGTACTTTCAAATCTTCAGTGGAGCGGTTTTTGTTTCCAAAAACCTTTCCTAACCATCCAGCTAATAATGAAAGTCCAATGGTAGGATGACCAAGTGTAAAGGAATTATCTCCGGTCACTTTCTTTACAAAAGGCGTAATAAGTGCTGGGGCAACGATAATATAGATGGCTGTAAATATCGTCGCGAAAGTAACAACTCCTATTCCTTTCAATCCCGACTCCACAGCTACAGCTGTAAAGATAAATGGGAACCAAAACAGCATATGCCCTGTTAAAAATACATTTTTTAGCTTGGTAAACCTCGCTACGAGAATATTGATTAGGAATGCGAGTAACATCGCTAGACCAATTTGACTTCCATAAGTTGCAAGAAATTGATCCGCACCGATCGGTTGAATATTCTTGTCAGGTGAAATCTTATATAGCACATTAAACGCCTTTGATAAGGGAGTGATAGCATTGATTAGAATATTCGTTCCTTGCGTTAGAATAACAACACCAATTACGGTTTTAAAAGTACCACTTAATATATCCGATATACTTTTTCTTTGAATAATAAGTCCAACCGCTGCGATAATTCCTAAGAACAGAGCAGGCTGGCGCAATATGTGATTGATCACAAAATCAAGAATAGCCACTTTTCATTACCTCCCATTACTCTGCCATCAGGCGTTGCAGTACAGGTAATCCTTTCTCACGAATTTCTGCTTTGTTGACAAAGTTTTGTATCATAACGACAGGTACTGTAACACTGCTTTCTAGTTTTTCTCCTAATTCATAAGAAGTGAAAATAACATCACAAGCGGTTGCTGCTGCTGAGCCAACATCGGCAGTTGAAACTTTTCCTTCGATATTTTCCTCGCGAAGTACTTCTTCCACTTTCATCTTTAATACCATGGAAGAACCTAGTCCAAATCCGCATACTGCAATAATATTAAGTGATTTCATGATTATCCTTCTCCTTATTCTGAAAGTAGTTTAATAACTTCATCCTTTGAAGTGGTGTGAGCAATTTGTTTAATTAAACTTTCATTTTCCAATACGGATGCGAGTAATGTCAGCTTTTCCAGATGTTGTTGATCACCAGTCGCACAAAACGCGAATACCAGATGGACAGGATCATTTTGTTGATGGCCAAATGAAATGGGATCTTTTAATGTGATCAAACTAATATCATCTTTTTTTACTGCCTGACTGGGTCTAGCATGTGCCAATGCAACATGGGGAACCAATACAATATAAGGGCCTAGCTCGTGAACAGCTTGGATCATGGCATGGGTATATTGAGCATCACTACTATGATTTCGCTCTAAGATTTGTCCTGCTACTTGGATTGCTTCTTCCCATGACTGCACTTCGACTTGTAGCTGAATATTTTCTTTATCAATCCATGATGATTTCACTTTTCTTCACACCTTAGTTTTGCGTTATATTTAATACAGTTTCTATTCGCTCTGCTTTAAGTAAGGCTTCAACTGTTTTAGGCTGTTCAAAGATAGAAAAAAGTTGGATAAACAAATCCGATTCTTTTCCCGTTAAACTTACAACCACTATGATTTGGACTTCGCATTTTTTTTGATCCCCAAAAAAAATCGGGTCTTTTAATGTAAGCAGACTAAAACCATCTTTTTTTACACCTTTTTTTGGTGAAGAATGGATAAAGGCGACTTTGGGTATAAGCACCATATAAGTTCCTAATTCCTCTACCGCCTGAATCATCGCTTTCACATATTCAGTGGTGATGTAGCTCTCGTTTAGCAGTGGCTGACTTGCGAAGGTAATCGCTTTTCGCCAATCATTTACTTCCTTTTGTAACTGTATATGAGTTGAAGAGAAAAAATCTCCCAAACGGATAGAGTGTAAATTTTCATTTAACTCCTTTAATCGACCCCATTGTTTCTGATTTGCTTCTCTAAAGATCAATTGTCGAATCTGTTGAATATCTTGATCCTCTAATAAAGGATGCACCTTAACAACAGGAATCCATTGATTATCCACTGGAACTGTTGAGATAATAAAATTGGCTTTATCACTTGTTAATGTTTTTGCATGGTCCATGTCAATGGGACCTTTTACCGTTAGTTCAGGTAGGAGTAACTTCAATCGGGTGATTAAAAGAGAAGAAGTGGCTAGTCCCGAACCACATACCACATAAGCGGTAGGTAAAAGACCTTTTTGATTCCATGACTGTCGTTCAAAGGCTCCTCCTAGATACATCGCAATAAAAGCAATCTCTTCTTCTGGAAATTGTAGTCCAAGTTCTGACTCCATTGGCATTAGGATCTTTCGGGCAGTTTCATAGATAAATCGGTATTTATACTTCACTTGCTCTGTCAACGGATTTTCAATTTGCAGGCCTTGACGAATGCGATAAAGAGCCACCTGTAAATGAACAGATAAATTGTGTAAGAGCTCTATGTCATCTTGAAATGATAGCCCTAACATATTTTCAGCTTTTTCAATAATCCTTTGTGCTAATGCATCACTTTCCATATCACGATAATAGCCATCTTTTTCTAGAGGCACTGAAGCTACTTTGGAACCTTTTAGTTGATGGAGTATATAGGCCATTTCATGATCACTGATCGGTAATTGAAAGTTACGATTAAAAGCGGCAGCTACTTCTTGATAAACAGGCATTCTTTTTACTTCTTGTCGCTCTTGGAAGGAATAAGTTACCTCCTGGTGCAAGTGAATCCGTCGAATCTGAAAGAAAATGATCGCTTTTAATTCTTCCTTTGCTCTTTCACTATAGTGTACATGGAATATTCTCTCTAAATCATGAATAAAATGGTCAATTCGGCTCTCCATATCTTGAGACAACCATTGCGTTTCCAAAAATCGCTTGGTTAAATCAATTTGGATAGCATGTTCGTATAATGCTTGAAACAAATATCGTATATCTAACTCATGCCCTATCAGAAAAATTCCTTTAAACGGCTCCTTCTGAATCTGAACCCCATGTTCTTGAAACTGCTTCTCTACCTCTTCAAGTAAGGAAAAGGCCTTACTTTTACTAATCTTAAATAAATCAGCTAAGCGTTCAAGAGTCGTCGAATTATCCAAAAGTAGCTGAAGCCCAATCACTAAATAAAGCTTAAAATTGGGAAGCATATAGAAATCAGTTTGTTGTAATGTTTGCTCAAGTAACTTACGCTGATATTCATTAAGGAATAGACGAATCCCCATTTTCGGCTTTCTTTCCAATGAAATCTCTAACTCTTTTAAAAACGCCTCAATATAATTTAAGTCGTATCTGATCGTGCGTCGCGAAACTTGAAACTGTAGAGCTAATTCTTCTGTAGTAGAAAATCCTGCATGCAGAAAAAGATATTTTAATATCTCGTGTTGCCTCGTTGTTAAAGCCACCATGGTACCACGTCCTTCACACTTCCATCATATAAAACGCTTACACTTAAATAAAATAGCAACTTTGTTCCGCAAATGTGGCAAAAAAATATACTGAGGCAAACGAACATCATAAAAAACTCGTTTTTCTGTTTCAGCTGGGATTTTAGCCTATTTTACTTAAAGGGACTATTTAATCTCATTTCCTTCTGAACTCTCTTGAATAATTTTTAAAAAGGCCTCCTCTTCAAAGGAGCTACCATTTACAAAAAACATGAAGTTGTTACCAATTTTTTTATATTATAGCCATTCGCTTTGATTTTATGCTTTTAGGGAAAAATCGATATATCCTTTAACACGGTTGATATGTTTCAGACCGTCTTAAAGCGAAGTAGTATATACTTGAAAATAAAAAAGCCCACAGGTTATCTTATAGAGATTGCTCGAGATCAGCGTATTCATGGGATGAGTAAGCAATCGCTTTATCCAGAAAATAGCGCTGTTCCTAAAAGATATCCCAGTAGTGCAATTAAAATTCCTCCTGTATAAGTAAGCCCTAAATAGAGAAAGGTCTTCCCCCATCTTCCTGGCTTTCCAAGCTGAATACTTTCCAAATGAAGTGTAGAAAATGTCGTGAAAGCTCCCATAAATCCTACTCCAAAAAACAATAATCCTTCTTCAGCGAGGTCTCCTCCAGCGATCCATCCCAAAAGAAAGGCTCCAACCAGATTAACAGTCAATGTCCCATATGGAAATCCAGGTATGGGTTTATTTAATCGTTGGCTAATCGTATATCGAGATATGGCTCCCAAAAACCCACCTAACCCTACAAGCAAGCTATTCATGATCATACGATATCACTCTTCCACTGTTCTTTTCTGTTGATAAATGGCCCATGTATATCCACTCCATGTTAAAAATAATCCTCCCCATAAGCTAAGCATGATATAAACCAATGACATGAGCCATAATCCTTCTTCAAACATTTTTATTACTTCTACACTAAAAGTAGAAAAAGTGGTAAATGAACCGATTAGACCTGTTCCTATTCCTACACGAATCCAAGAAGGGCAAGATTTCATTGTAGTAGACCAAATCGTAAACCAACTAAGGATAAAACAACCTATATAGTTTACTAGCAAAGTACCCATAGGAAACCCCCACATAATACTTGCCGGGACCCAAAGACCGATATAATACCGTAATAAAGCTCCAACTACTCCAGCGATACCGACGACCCAATAAATCATATAATGTCTCCTTTTAAGAGAGAGAGAGAAATTTCGAAATTTCAAAAAGGGTCCTGACCTTTGCAGAATCTTTTCCCTAGATTTATCCCTCTCTCGTTTCTTTGTATTTAAGTAGTCCCCTTCCTCATGCAGACAGCATCTATATTCATTCATAATAAATATAGAGCATATAAAAAACTAGCCCCTCCTCTTCTTGGAATCAGAGCAAATCGTTTTTTGTATAGGAACGGATTTCCCTTCATATGAGTATCATCATAAGTAGATTTCGACAGGCATTAATAAAAAATTATACTTAACTTACTGATTGATTGGTAATGAATGACTAAAATAGTAAACAAAATAGTTCAAAAAATAGATAAGGAGGGGCATTCATTATACCGTGTATCATAATCAAAATCCATACATTACGATAGCGTGCCCAAAGGTAACCAAGGAATAGACCGGTGATACCTTGGTTTACCAAAACGGTTGCGATATCAACGCTAAATTGTCCAGTGCTATGGATTGCAATATGCCAACTTGCCCAAACGATCGATGTAAAGAGGATTGCTGGCCAAGTACCAAGGAATAGTTCTAATCGGGTTTGTAACCATACTCTATAAAAAACTTCCTCCAGTAAACTATTGATACAAAAACCAATTAAGTAAGTAACAATCAGTGTAAATGGATCTGAAAGCTTACTTGGAACATGTGGGAAAGCAATTATAGAAAAATAACTTAAATAAAACCAAACCATAAAGATCATAAGCGGACCAATCCAATGCCAGCGAGTCCATAAATGAGAGGGAATAGATATAGATCGATGGGCTGAATGGGATTGGGTGATCCGTAATATCATCCAAGGGATCACTAGTAAAAAAAACAGTTTAAGTCCTACAAACCACAGTTGAAATTCTACCCCTCTACTCTTAACAAGAAGAAGAGTCATTGTAAAAAAAACTGCGCTCATTATCAAGACCCATGACTGGATAATTATCAGTCGCTGATTTAGACCTGAAAGCGGATTAAAGCCCTCAAGTCGAAGTGGAATCAGACGAATGAGTAAAATACCAATGAGAGAAGGAATCCATATATTCCAAATTGGAATCGTACCACTATGATCTGTTGAATATCGGATATTGACATACCCATTCCAAACCAGCCAAAATGCAGCTGCTATTATGACCACAAAGCTAGTCATTCCAACAATCCAACTCCATAGCGGACGTGATAACACATGCTGCTTTTCCATATCATTCACGCTCCTGTTGTGGATGAAAGTATGCAAACATTTTATCTATATAATCCATCAAATCTTGATCCATTCCATAAACAATGGGTGGTTGCCCCTCCCTTGGTTTTATACGCTCCCAATATTTATCTGCGAGCGCTGGATTGTCTCCAAAAAACCGAAGACTTAGTTCATGTAGTTGTTTAGCATATGTCTGAATAACAGAAGAGTTAGGGGGTTCATGCATATTGCGACGTATATTTCTCAATAATTCTACAAATTGAGCAACATAAGGGTTATTACTTCCTAAAACCGGTAACTGTTCTAAAGTTTCTTTCTCTTGATTTGTAAAATAACCATCTTTAAATACAGCAGGGATCACCCCGTTCTCCATCTCTCGATCTTCCAACAGCTGAATTAAATCAAATATTTCTTTCGCATGTATCTTCCCTTTTATTTTGATAGAATGCAGGGTTGCTCGTAGGTAATATTGTTTGCGTTCCAGCCGTGCTTTTTCTTTTTGAATCCAATTGATCTGTTCATTTAATGATTGCATCCACTTCTCTTCATGGTTTGTATCAGTTGATTGATTCATGATTTGTTTGATTTGATTTAGCTTAAAGCCGATCGATTTTAGAAGTAATATTTCTTGTAGCTGCAAAAGGGCATTTTGATCATAATACCGGTAATTTTTATCATCTATCCTCGTTGGTTTAAGCAAACCGATTTCATCGTAATAATGAAGTGTCCTCCTGCTAACATTTGCTTTTTTTGATAATTCACCTATGCTATACATAAATTCACCTCATCGTTATTATGACGTATCACGTATACGTGAAGGTCAATAAAAAACAAAAAGCTTTTTATGACTTCCCAACTGTAAAAACGCTATCCTTTCTATAAGCGATCATAGAAAGGATAGCGTTTTACGCTTCAAAGTTATTCTTTTTCTTTCAAGGAATAGGGAAATAGCAAAAATTCCTCCTGTAACTTAATAATACATGATCTAATATTCCTGTTTTTCATTCTATTCCTTCCCATCTTCCCAATTAGATTCCATACTTTTCTTCGCGATTCGATCATATTGCATTCTAAATAACTTTGACAATTGGGGAATATCTTGTTCACCTTTGATCCAAAAACTTACCCAGCCTGAATTAGGAAAAACATGATGAGGTTCTACTAGTCCTGCTTCAATGAGTTCATCTCGGATTGATTTAGGAAAAGGTAGGTCAGCAAGTTTTTCTCCATGCAAATGACCTAATTCTTTATTTTTATAACGAAATTCCACTCCACCAAACCGATGTTTATGCTCGCTAACACCATCCCAGCTAAGAAGTTCCTGTCTTAACGATTCAAGTATCATTCGCCACACCTTCCTTAGCTCAATCATGTTTATCAACAAGCTCATCGATTATCTACCCTTTTATATTCATTAATAAACTTATTATATAAAAATGTTTATTAATTATGCTTTGACTTACCTTTCGTAAATACAATATGATTTGACCACTCCCCATGCGTAAACGCAGGGGATTCTTGGGTAATCTCTTCTATGCGTTTTCCCCCTCGCAAAGATATAAAGCACCTATCATAACACTACATAAAAAAAACCAGCCTAACTTAAGAGCTGGTTTTTTTATACCTATGTGTTCAAATCATTGTCGAAGTAAGCTATCATTGCTTCTTAAACAACTATGAGAAAGATAGTCTGAGCCTTTTCATTGATTAATCAAGCCAATAAAAAAAGGATTACATTGGCTTGATGTTATTTACAATTTAATTTCTAAACCCATTTCTGCTATCCACAATTCTCGACGATATACTTGCTCTGCTTCTTGCTTAAGTAGTGATGGATCTAACTCGGGATACAAATGAGTTAACAGTAAACTCTTCGCCTTTATTTGGTTTGCAGCAAGGGCTGCTTGTCTGGCTGATAAATGACCGATGGGCTGGATTGGTAAATCTTGGTGCAAAAATGAGGCTTCACAGATAAATAGATCTGGTTCACTTGCCATCCTTGTCCAATCGGTTTGCGGTCCTGCATCCGCTCCATATAATATCACTTTTCCATCATATTCAATCTTCATGGCATAACACGGAATTCCGTGATCTGTAAGGAAAAACGAAATCTTTAAGTTATCGAATTCGAGACTTTCCTCCTCAGTAATAGACTCTAGTTGAATATAATCACGATAGGCTAATTTCTGAAACCAACTCTTGGGTTCCGATGGTGCCCAAACGGATAAGGGTTTTATTCGCTTTTGCTGCTGTTTTCCCATTAACAGAGCATATTGTAAAATAAAGAAATCACTGAGATGGTCATGGTGCAAATGGGAAAGTAGTACCAAATCGAGGTCATAAGGCTTGCATCTTTTTATTAATTGGGCTAACACACCGCTTCCACAGTCGATTAAGATGCGTTTCCCTTCGACTTCGAGTAGATAACCAGGTGTAGCTCCATCTGCTGCTGGGAATGGTGACTGGTATCCAAGGACTGTTAGACGCATAAACTTCACCTCATTTAGTTTCTATTTCTATTGTTCCTATGCCATATATACTGATTCAAACTTTATACCATCGATCCCTTTACCTTTTATCCACTATCTCCACATCCGCTGCCTTTACATATGCATGTCGGTGATTCAATTGAATACGATAATATTCCTCTTTCCCTCTAATTAGTTTATGAGTTTGATCAGGGTCCTGCGTAAATACAGAAGCATAATAATAAGCTCCTTTTATTTTCTCTGAAGCGATATATACTTGCCCAGCCGTGATTTTATATTGAAGCGGATGAATATCTTGCGGAGGGACCTCCTTCGGATAGGCAGATGCTTCTGGATATGCTACCCCATACACAGGAATCTCTTTTTTACCTGCTTTGGGCGTAATAGCGATCCCTTTCCCTCGAACCGTTTTTGTCCCTTTAGGATTATAGAACCATGCTTTTTGGCCTCCATACCAGATTGCAGTCCATTCTCCTTTGCGATCCGCTACATAAAAAGTTTGTCCTGCTACAGCTTTATCTCCCCAATCTAATGCTTTACGTGTCCCTGGTCCAGAAATAGCGAGGTCATCGAGTAATGGAGCATTTTGATCTGGGGCTGTATGCAAATAGACAAAATTAGCCGGCTGACTCTCTGCGTCCTCAATCGGTGGCTTATTCATCTTAAAACGGGGTTTAATCGTCACTATCTTCTTAGATCCCCTTGCAGGGGTAATCGGTGCTCCTACTAACTCCATATAATGCTCCCAGTCCCAGAAAGGTCCTGGATCTGCATGCATGACGGATTGTCGCGCAGGTGATGTTCCCGGAATTTCGTCATGCCCAATAATATGGGAACGATTGAGAGGGATTCGATACTTCTTTGCCAAGTAACGAGTCAATCTAGCTGAAGACCGGTAAAGCTGCTCATTATACCAACTGGCTCCCTTTAAAGCATAACCTTCATGCTCCAAGCCAATCGAGTGCATATTAAAATACCAATTCCCTGCTTGCCAAGCCACATTTTTATTATCCACCATCTGCGTCACTTGTCCATCTGAAGAGCGAATAACATATTGTGCAGAAACCGAAGAGGCAGGATTCGCAAACCAATTAATGGCTCCCTGATAGCTTCCTTCTGTATCATGAATGACAATATACCGGATCTGTAAACCTGAATTTGGGCGCTTCGCCAGATCATAGTTTCCATAATCACTAGGATCTGAACTTCTCTGCTCATACGCAGCTGGAATAAACCGACAATCAAGCCCCTTCGGGCAGTCTGGAGTAGTTACCTTCTTCTTGTGTAAGTTTAATGACTTTATGATATTTCGATTAGGCTGTACACTTTTTGGAATAAGGCGAAGCTGATATCCTTCGGTTGTCTGTCGTTCTATACCTGTTTGGACGGACAAAAATACTTGTTCAGCAAAGTCAAGTGCAGCAGTTTCTTCTCTACTTCCACTATACTTAACAACTGCACCATACCAATCCTTTTCTTCTATGGGTACTTTCCCTACTGTATCACGTGCATACTTCGCTAACAAAGCCGCCGCACCACGAATATTTTGAGTTGGATCTTTCTTTAATACTTCAGGATCAAGTCCTAGTAGTTTACTCGCTTCATCTAATGTTTGCAAGTTTGGCTCAAGTGGAGCAGCTTTAATCTCTTCCTCCCTTTCTCCTTTTCCCGTTCCACGTAAATCAATTTGATCTACATCCGTTAGATGCATAAGCCCATAACCACCTGAGACACTGGGCTCACCCTTGTGATGCTCCCAACGCGAAACATGATAGGACACAGCGAGCAAAATTCGCTCGGGTACCTGAAATTCTTTCGCTGCTGCTGTAAAAGCTTGTTGTAAATAGTCTATCTTCCTCGCTTCGGCATAAACAGTAGGAGTGACTTCCTTCTTAATTCCAAAAGAAAGAGGAATTCCTGACAAGACTAATCCGGTAATAATTATTCCAGAAATCCAACTTCTTTTCTGCAATGCATACACTCCTTATTAATTTGGATTTAATATACTAAATATAATTATTATTTCTACAAAACTTATATCCATCCCTTTATTTCCTATTCGTAAAATTTTCATTACACATACAAGTAAATAATTTGTTCAATCGTTCATCTTTCGAAGTGATCGTATTCCCCACCTCAAAAGTCTTTAAATAAAAAAACCCCATTGGTCTAATCAGAAACCATAGGGGTTTTAACATTTGACTTATCTTTTCTTCTTAAAAATAGCCACTTCCGATATTTGGAAGTGGCTATAGTAAGTTACATAAATTCGGCAACAAGTTTATCAAATTGATCTTTCGAAATTTGAAGATCTTGTTTAGCAAGTGGTTCTTCTTTAAATCCTTTAATTAGCGATTCGTAGGATTGACTCTCTTTATTTTGATAGATAATTCCTGTAACTAAGCCATTGTTTTCCATCAATGTTTTCATGGCCATACCACGATCAGATGAATCATAGCCTTCAACATCATTGAGGTTTACCAAGTTTTCTTTAAACCAATCATACGTATTGATCTTGTTATAAGTGACGCATGGGCTGTATACGTTGATTAAAGAAAATCCTTGATGGTTAATTCCTTCTTCAATCACATGGGTTAATTGTTTTAAGTCACTCGATACCGATTGAGCCACAAAGCCTGCTCCGACGGTCAAAGCCATTTCCATTGGAGAAATAGCAGACTCAATAGAGCCATTTGGGGTACTTTTGGTTTTAAAACCGATTTGACTCCGTGGAGAAGTTTGTCCCTTGGTTAAACCATAGACTTGGTTATCCATGACGATATAAGTGATATTCACATTACGGCGAATCGCATGAATGGTGTGTCCCATACCAATGGCAAAGCCATCTCCATCCCCACCAGCAGCAACGACGGTTAAGTCACGGTTAGCTAATTTAAGCCCTTGAGCAATAGGAAGAGCACGACCGTGAACTCCATGAAAACCATAGGCATTCACGTATCCAGAGATCCGACCAGAGCAGCCAATTCCTGATACAATCGCTACATCTTCCGGTTCTAAACCGATGTTTGCAAAAGCACGCTGCATGGCGGCCAACACAGAGAAATCACCACAACCTGGACACCAGTTGGGTTTTACTTTGTTGCGAAAATCTTTAAATGTGGCCATGTACCAACAGCTCCTTACATTGATTATAAATTTCAGATGGTAAGAATGGATTTCCATCATATTTTCCAAAATAAACTAGCTTGTCAGCCATTCCAACATGCATTTTGATCAAGGAAGTTAGTTGCCCTGTCGCATTATTTTCAACGACCAGAACTTTTTTCGCTTTTTTCACTTGTTCTGCTACGATTTCTGTAGGGAATGGAAGAAGCTGACGAATGTGTGCGTGGTTTACTTTTAAACCTTCTGCTTCTAAACGTTCCATCGCTTCATGAATGGTACCACGTGTCGAGTTAAATCCGATAATTAATAGATCTGCTTCTTCATGCTTGGTATCCAAGAAGACAGGCTCTTTAAAGTTGATACCATTTTTTAGCTTAGCTAAACGCTTATCCATCATTTTCTTACGGTTTACAGGGCTTTCAGATGGGCGACCTGTTTCATCATGCTCAACCCCAGTTACATGGTGTAAACCATATTTTTTACCTGGTAATACACGAGGCGAAACACCATCTTCTGTAAACTCATATCGTTTGAAGAGCTCAGAGTTAGCTAGTTCAGGTAACTCCTCTTCATCCGTTACTAATTTACCACGTTGAATTTCGATACGATCATACTCAAGTGGCTCAACAGTTTGTTTACCTAAAGAAAGTGCTAAGTCAGACATGATAATAACTGGGCATTGATACTCTTCAGCCAAGTTAAATGCTTGAATCGTATCATAGAAACACTCTTCAGCTGTACTAGGTGCAATAACGATTTTTGGAATCTCACCATGGGTACTATAAAGCATGGCAAGTACGTCACTTTGTTCTTGCTTCGTTGGTAGACCAGTACTTGGACCTCCACGCTGTGTATTTACGATAACTGCTGGAGTTTCCGTCATACCAGCCAATCCAATTGCTTCAGTCATCAAGGAAAGTCCAGGACCTGCTGAAGCCGTTAACGCACGAACACCACCATAATTAGCTCCGATCGTCATGGTAATTGCTGCGATTTCGTCTTCTGTTTGTACAACAGTTCCACCAAACTCTGGCAAACGCTTAATCAACCATTCCATAATTTCCGAAGAAGGTGTAATTGGATAAGCTGCCATGAGACGAGCACCAGCTGCTAAAGCACCTAAAGCAATCGCATCATTACCAATCATATATAAACGCTTTTTACCATCAGATGGCTCTAACTTATAGTCTGGAAGATCTAAAGACTCGCTTTCGACGAATTCTTTACCACGTGCAATGGCTTCCATATTCTTATCAACAACTTTTTGTCCTTTACGTAAGAAGCGCTCTTCCATTACTTCTTGGAAAGCATCAACAGGCAAACCTAATAATGCTGCAGATGCCCCTACAGCAACCATGTTTTTCATTTGTGCCATACCCACTTCTTGAGCAATTTCTGTAAATGGCACAGCAATTAAACGAGCCGAAACACCCTCAGGTACAGTCGGGTTAAATTTCGCATCCGCTAAAATAATTCCATCTTTAACAAGCTCATGTGAGTTTAGATCAATCGTTTCTTGATCAAAAGCGACCAGTATATTTAGTTCGTCGGAAATAGAACGGGTTGGTTCGATACTAATACGAATCTTTGTATTGGAATGACCACCTTTAATACGAGAAGAAAAATGACGATAACCATATAAATAATACCCTTTGCGATTCAGCGCTGTGGAAAGAGTCTCACCGGCACTATCGATCCCTTCCCCTTGCTGTCCGCCGACTTTCCACGAAAGCTGCTTTTTCATGAACTCATCTCCTTTAACTTGCAGACACCAAACTAAACAAAATAAAAAGTTGACTATTTATCGGCCCTTCACAAACCAAGGCATCCATAAGCGAATGTGCCGAGTCGATAACCTTCATCACCTACTAATTCTAGTCCTCTAATTTATAAAAAGCAACCTTAAATCCTCTTTAATCCTCGCATTTTCTTCTCCTTTTTAGAGAAATCACAGTTTGCAGCAGGTAAACGGCTTTTTTCTTTTATTTTTAGCTATTTTTTACCGATAAATGTTTTTTATAAAAATCAAAGCCATTTTCCCAAGCCCATTTTCTTACTAAATGCTCTGGATAATATCTACATAGATAATCAACAAAGTCAGCGATTTGCCCAGTATGCTCGAGATGAGGAATTTTATAATCAATCCCATCAAAGTCTGAACCAAAATAGATAATATTCTCGCCCCCTAAACTGCATATATGCTCGATATGTTGTAAAATATGATCAATTTTCACATTATCTTCCTGTTGATGCACAAAAGAAGGAACAAAAGTTATTCCCATCAGTCCTTGCTTGGAGATTAAAGCTTCTATCTGATGATCATCTAAATTACGTGTGTGTGGACAAATCGCACGACAATTGGAATGAGAGGCAATAACCGGAATTTCATGATGCTCAATCACATCCCAAAATCCTTGAACCGATAAATGTGAAAAATCTAGAATCATACCTAGACGACTCATCTCTTGGACAAATTGGTGCCCAAACTGAGTCAAACCACCGCCGCGTACTTCACCGATTCCATCAGCTACTTGATTCGAATTATTCCAAGTGAGTCCGGCTTGGCGCACACCTAATCGATGAAATAAGCGTAAATAGGTAAGATCTCCCTGGAGCGCATCGACTCCTTCTAATGCTAATAACGCTAAGATAGGCTGGGGTGAAGAAGGGAATAGATCTTCCTTTGATGTAACTAGCTTTACTAATTCTTTGTCCATCATTACCTTCTCATAAAATATATCCACTTGTTTTAAAGCGTAATCCAACTTAAGTGATTGAGGTACACTTTCAGGTACAAATATAGCGAATGTTTGCAGTCCAACTTGTCCTTGTTTTAAACGATAATATGTAACATCCAAAGTCGGCTGTTCCTCTTCATAAAAATTATGTATTTCAGGGTTTAATGATAATTTCCATAGTACGTCGCAGTGTCCATCCATTAACCGCATATGCTTCTCCTCCTAAATAAATTAAAAGAAAACCTGTTTATTTTGGTAAATAAACAGGTCCACCTAAAATATATTTTATGCAATTAATGTCGCGGTTCAACAATCAACTTAATTGCTGTTCGCTCTTCACCATCGATGACGATGTCCGTAAAAGCTGGTATGCAGATCAAATCGATACCGCTCGGCGCCACAAATCCTCGTGCAATTGCAACCGCTTTAACAGCTTGATTTAATGCTCCCGCACCAATGGCTTGCATTTCTGCTTGACCCCGTTCGCGCAAGACTCCGGCCAATGCACCTGCGACAGAATTCGGATTAGATTTTGCTGAAACTTTTAATACTTCCATGTAGGTACCTCCTCGATAGTCTTCGATGGTTTGGAGTGAGTCCATTGTTATATCTATTCGACTAACTCATAAAAATTCCTGCTACTTTTTGTAGACAGGAATGAAAAATCTGAAATAATTTTATATAAAATTAGCTAATAAGTGGATTATCCTCATCAATTCTTATCCGTTTTAATTTTTTCGCTTTTTTTGTCTGTGAATCAAACTCCATAAATATACCATTCAATTGACATCGTCCTTTAGCTACTTCAAAGCGAACGGGGAGTTGTGTCAAAAATCGACGAATCACTGCATCTTTTTCCATACCAAGCACTCCATCATAGGGGCCTACCATACCTACATCTGTTAAATAACCTGTTCCTTGAGGTAAAATACGCTCATCAGCAGTTTGTACATGTGTATGCGTACCGATCACCGCTGAGACCCTGCCGTCTACATACCATGCCAAAGATTGTTTTTCCGAAGTTGTTTCAGCGTGAAGATCAACGATAATATAATGACTTTCTGGTATTTTTTGTAAGATTTTATCAATGGTCCGAAAAGGACATTCTAAAGGTTGTAAAAATGTACGTCCCATCAAACTTATGACTGTACATTTACCTGATGAGGTAGTTATGGTTGCAAAGCCACGACCAGGGGTTCCAGGAGGAAAATTAGCAGGACGAACCACCTTCGTTTCTGACTCAATAAAATCAAACACTTCAGACTGAGCCCAAGCATGATTACCTAGAGTTATACAGTCTACTCCTGCTCCAAGCAATTCACGGGAGATCGTCCGAGTAATTCCTCGACCATTTGCTGCTGAATTTTCTCCATTTACAATCACCAAATCAGGTGATAGCATCGTCTTAAGTTCTGCTAAATACTTTAATAATGTATAACGTCCTAGTTCTCCTACAATATCACCAAGCATTAATATTTTCATAAATCATATATCCTCCAACCTACTTAAAAAAATAAAGCGGCCGGAGCCACTTTATTTTGCATATTCCACTGATCGTGTCTCCCTGATCACTGTAACCTTAATATGACCAGGATAATCTAATTGATTCTCGATTTGTTTCGTAATTTCTCTAGCTAAACGAGTCGCTTCTGCATCGTCCACCTCATCAGGTTTAACAATAATACGACATTCCCGTCCAGCTTGAATCGCATAAGACTTCTCAACACCATCAAATGACTCACAGATTTCCTCTAATTTCTCTAGTCGTTTGATATACGCTTCTAATGTCTCACGACGCGCTCCTGGGCGAGCGGCAGATAGTGCATCTGCTGCGCGAACTAAAACAGCCACGACACTTGTTGGTTCTACATCACCATGATGAGAAGCGATACTATTAATAACTACTGGATGCTCTTTATACTTCTTAGCAAGCTCGACTCCTATATCTACATGGGAGCCTTCTATTTCATGATCGATCGCTTTACCAATATCATGAAGCAGTCCAGCTCGTTTGGCCAGATGAATATCTTCACCTAATTCAGCAGCTAAAAGCCCGCTAAGATGAGCCACTTCCATCGAATGTTTCAGGACGTTTTGACCATAACTCGTACGGAACTTCAAGCGACCGATAATTTTGATGAGATCAGGATGTAAACCGTGAACTCCCGTTTCAAACGTAGCTTGTTCACCGTACTCTCGAATTCGCTCGTCCACATCTCGTCTAGCTCTATCCACCATTTCCTCAATTCGAGCCGGATGTATCCGTCCATCAGCGACTAATTTCTCGAGTGCTACACGAGCTACCTCACGACGAATGGGGTCAAAACCTGATAAGATTACCGCTTCAGGAGTATCATCGATAATGAGATCTATTCCAGTTAAGGTTTCTAATGTGCGGATATTTCTACCCTCTCGTCCAATTATTCGACCTTTCATCTCATCATTTGGTAAGGTTACTACAGAAACTGTGGTTTCTGCTACATGATCTGCTGCACATCGTTGGATAGCTAAAGATAAAATATTCCGTGCTCGTTTTTCTCCTTCTTCAGTCGCCTGCTGTTCCATTTCTTTAATGATCTGTGCTGTTTCATGCCGCATTTCGTCTTCGACTTTTTTCAAAATTAGTTGTTTGGCTTCTTCTGTCGTAAGTCCTGAAATCCGTTCCATCTCTTTTAACTGGTCCTGATATAGCTGTTCAACTTCTAGTTCGCGCTTTTCAATTTGTCTTTCTTTATGGCTTAAATCTTCATTGCGCGTTTCCAGTACTTGTTGTTTCCGTTCAAGTGTCTCTTCTTTTTGATTAAGACGTCTTTCAATTCGCCCTAACTCATTACGCTGATCACGAATTTCTTTTTCCGCTTCACTTCGAAACCGATGAATTTCATCACGTGCTTCAACAATCTTTTCTTTTTTAACCGTCTCTGCATCTTTCGATGCTTTTTCTATTATTGTTTTTGCTTCACGTTCAGCGCTACCAATTTTCGCCTCAGCTGTTACTTTTCGCATCCAAAAGCCACCAAATGCAGCTATTGGAACAAGTACCAATAAGATCAAATCTAAAACCTGAAATGACATCTACTCGCCCCTCACCTCCCCTTTTTTTAATTTAAAAAACAAGACCGATAAGTTCGGTCTTTCGCGCTTGCTCACGTGTTGTGTGCTATACCAGGTAAGGCTGGACTTCCAGCAACATCATTTCAAACTTTCATCATCCATTCACTAATCATGGAACCAGAGGTATCTTTTTTCATTGAAAAGCAAAGATACATGATAATTTTATTATTTATATTCGCCTATTGTCAAGGCGAGGCTCGCGGTTGACTACAGACTTCCCACTGGATAAACGTACAAAAAACGCCTGATCAGCTGCTTCAGTCAAGTGGGTATTATGTGTTACCATGATCACCTGTCTACCAAATGTTTCACAAATCGATTTTAGAAACTCAATCATGGGGACAACAAAATCCTCACTCACATGTTTACCTGGCTCATCCAACATAATCGGTCCTTGTAGGCGGGGACGAATCGTTTCAAGCAGTGCAATCCGTAGCGCCAACGAAATGATATCGACAACACCACCACCACGTGAATCTTGTGGTTTATTACGAATCGGTTTCCCATTCCATTCCGTTATCACATAAAACTCAGCAGTTGGATTGCCTCCATGATCCGAAAGTTCAATTTCAAACCGAAACATTGGCCCAAAAACATATTGTAAGGCTTTCGTGACAAGCGTTTCCAATTGCATTTTTGCCTGCTCACGTGCATGATCCGAAGACTTTTGTAATAAAATCTGGACTTTTTCCAATAAATCTCGTTCCTTATTCAGTTGTTGCCATTTCGCTTCCACTTCATTCTTTTGCTCTACAATGCGATCTCGAATCCCCTTGCGTTTGGCTAATTCTTTTTGTGCTGAAAGTAGTTGCTGTTCTAATTTCTCCAGTCGCAGCTGTTCCATTTAGCTTCTCAGCTCCTCCGGCAATTGAGCATATACCTTGGAGATATCCTCATCGATTTCTCTTTCTAGCCTTTCTATCTCTTCTTGTAATTCATCAGGTTGAACACCTAATTCATTTAATTCTTTTAAAATCTTACCTTCTTCTCGCTCTAAGTTTTCAAGGCGTAACTCTGCTTTATATCGCATATCTTTGGCTTTCTCAAGTTTTGCTTTTAAATCTTTAATTTTTTCTTCTAACTGTTGCACCTGAATCACTCCTTATACCATATATTCCTCTAGTAGATGTTCTAATAGTTTGGAAGAGTCAACTTGGTTTCCACAAGTAGGACAGTTTCCTTGCTCTTTTAATAGCTCCACATACAAATCTGATAAACTTTCAATTTCATGCTGTCGAGTTAGATAATACTCTCGACCTGCTTTAATTCGTTTCTTTGTATCGATTAAATCATCATAAAGCCCTGCTAAGTGTTGCATCTTCTGCTTCTTTGTTTCAATTAACTCCATGTTATTTTGTAAATCTGAGACCCCTTGAGTTGAACTAATCGTCTTCTCTACTCTATCTTTCTCAGATTTTAACCGTTTCCATAATTCTCTATTCCCCTGTAAATGATGTAAACGAACAACCTTGGCAACCAAACCTTCTATCCGATTTTGTGCTTGTGGTACATGTTGACATTGCTTCAATTTATCCTTGACATGATCTAATGCTTGTTTGGTTTGTTCCCATTTTACTTGACTATTCCGAAGAGCGATTAACTGTTCTTTTTTAGATCGTACTTCTGAAAAAGTTTTTTCAGCTACTGGCAATTTTTCTGTTTGAAGTATTCGCTCTTTACATATTTTCGTCTGATGTTGATTATCCATCCATCTCTCACATAGGCTTTTTAATTGTTTACGCTCTAATGCTTTCATCTCAATCTCTAGTTGCTTTTGCTCGAGTAAGGGTACATTTTCTAAGTCTTTTAATATAGATAGTTGCTGTTCTTTTTCCTTTTGTATCTCATGATAATACTTAGCAATCTCTCTTAATCTTTGTAGCTTTCTTTGTTTTTCCTTTACCGCTTGATAGATGACTTGAGCTTTTTGAACCTCTTCTTCAAGAGTAGATAGATTTTCATATGGTTTAAGCTCATGGGCTAATGCTTCTGCTTGCTCTTCTAGTAATCTCATTTTTTTACTCAATTGTTTCCGATCTTGGATGGTCCCTTTCAAAGCACGATCAATCAACTGCGCACCACTGATACTCCCAATTATTTTAGCTTTCGCTATACTAGATTCAGATAATAAAAAAGGGCCTTCAAGCTGATTTCCAGCATGAACGATCATTTCCCACTTTTCATCCAATTTTAGTGGTTTAATTTGGTGAGCCTCCAAAATTTCATGGGGAACGGTATTTCCAAATCCTTCAAAAATTTGCTCCTGCCCCTCTGGATTAATTAAGGTATAGCGGTTAATCGATGCACTTCTAAGGCGTATAATTTGGGTATTATCCATAAGTGTTAAGGTAACTTGACAGCGATCTGCATCTCTTCGTATAAAGTCAGTACCACGTGGCATGTTAAATAACACCCACCGCAATGCTCGTAGAATCGCACTCTTTCCACTATCAGAGGGACCTACCAAAACATTTAGACCAAAGACAAAGTCAATCTCTGTTCGCTCATGTGATTGAAAGTTTTCGATGACTAGCTTTTTAAGTCCCTTCACAAATTGGTCTCCCCTTCATCTTGCTCTGCAACGGAAATCCGCCTCATCGCTTCAAATTTAACCTCTTCATCCACTTTTTCAGCATGGGCAATCGTTTCGATGATCTCCCCAACACCAATCACTTTAAAATCATTGACTGATTCAACTTCTTGTACAAAAGCAGCCAATTTTTCTTGCCGATACGCAGCTTGTTCTAAGTAAGAACGATCGATTACTGTTTCACCTTTAGCCGCACAAGCTAAAGGAATCAACTGAATTTGAATTCCATCTGTTAAATCGATTAAAGCAACTTGGGGCATGCGTCCTATTTCAGATGGATGGTTATTAATCCGTGCTAAGGCACCTGGATTCACAATATATTTGCCACTTCGCTCTCGGATCGGAAATCCAGCATGATAGTGACCCGTTAGCAAAATATCAGCTTGGTTCTCTTGTTCAAATAAGTGTTGAACCATCGTATGAGCTACACTATCTGGTAAAGCACGATCGACTAACATTCCATGTACCATATGTATACAGTACTTCGCTCCAATCTGATTTTCGACACAATAATCTAACCGACAACTCCGCTTGTCCAAATCATAGTGAAATGATTGACCTGTAAGCTGAACGGTGATCCCGTCTTTTTCTAAAGAAATCACTTCCCCTGTTTGCAGTAAACGAATCGTCCCAAAGGCATCCAGTAATCCTAACATCGTTCGGTCAATCGTATCTGGATTATGACCATAAATATCATGATTACCAGCAATCGCATAAATGGGTACAGCCAAGTCCCGAAACAAACGAGCAAATTCACGCACGACAGAAGGTGAGAGATTGGGACGATCAAATACATCGCCCCCATGTAAAATTACATCCACCTGTTCGCGTTCGGCAATCTCTCGAATCTCTGTCAACTTGTGTCGTAATGCTTCGGAAAAGTCATCGATACGACTTCGCGGTGAAGTTCCACGAATATGTGTATCCGTTAGATAAAGTAAACGCATCCTAATCGATCTCCTCTCCCAGATGCATGGAGCGAATCTTTTGCAAAGTAGCATACACCACTTCTATCGAAAAACCTCGATATTGTAAAAACTGCCCTAGTTTACGTTCAATTTTTGGCCAAGATTCATGATGAATACGAAGATAGCGCCGCTGAGCCACTTCCATGGCTAGCTGGCGCTCTTGGTTGTCGTCCATCTGAGAAATTGCTTCGTCAATCCACTCTGGAGCAATTCCTTTTCGTTTTAACTCATTCTTTAAACGCAAAGATCCATATCCCTTGCGATGTTTTCTTTCCTCAATCCAAGCTTGTGCATATTGTTTATCATCTAAGTATCCTAATTTCTGCATTTCTACTATAACTTTTTTCACATATCCTTCACGATACTCTTTTTTAGCTAAGTGTTGTCGCAACTCTTGGACTGTTCGTGGTTTATAACTTAAATAGCGTAAAGCGGATTGTCGAACCTGATTATACTCTTCTGCTTCCAAAAGCTCTTGAATCTGTTCTTTATCAATAGGCATCCCTTTATAAAGTCCGTATTTCACCAAAACATCTTCATGAATCGAAAGTAAAAATTCTCCACTCACATAAATATGATAGCGTTTGGTAATACTTGACTTCTTTTCAATCTGTGTAATATGATCCGTCTCCATGGTTTATCACCATTATTTTATGATTCAACTCCGAGGACCGGTGATTCGATATCCGATTTTCTCGCTTTTTTCTCTTTCTTGTTTTCCTTCTGCTCTGCTTCTTCTTTCACTTGTGCAAGTGGTAAATGATGATGTGAACGAATCTGATTTTCGATTTTGAGGCAAATAGCTGTATGTTCTTTTAGGAACTGTTTCGCATTTTCTCGCCCTTGCCCCAAACGATCTCCTTCAAAAGAATACCAAGCTCCACTTTTATTGACAATATCTAAGTCAGAGGCAATATCTAACACACTGCCTTCTTTCGAAATTCCTTCTCCGTACATAATATCTACTTCTGCAGCTTTAAATGGAGGTGCTACTTTATTTTTAACGACTTTAATCTTCGTCCGGTTTCCAACAAGTTCATTACCTTGTTTGATTTGTTCAGCGCGACGCACTTCTAAACGAACACTTGAGTAGAATTTAAGCGCCCGTCCACCTGGTGTTGTCTCAGGATTACCGAATAAAACTCCTACTTTCTCCCGAATCTGGTTAATAAAGATCGCAATCGTTTTTGATTTATTAATGGCTCCTGATAATTTACGAAGTGCTTGAGACATCAAGCGCGCTTGTAAACCTACATGTGAATCTCCCATTTCCCCTTCAATTTCCGCTTTAGGAACCAGAGCTGCAACAGAGTCGATGACAATAATGTCAACTGCTCCACTACGTACTAATGCCTCAGCAATCTCCAAAGCTTGTTCTCCCGTATCGGGTTGGCTAAGTAACAATTCTGAGGTATCTACACCTAAATTACGTGCATATACTGGGTCGAGAGCGTGCTCGGCGTCGATAAATGCTGCTTGACCACCGGATCGTTGTACTTCTGCGATCGCATGTAAGGCTACCGTCGTTTTACCTGAAGACTCAGGCCCATATATTTCAATAATCCGTCCTCTTGGATATCCGCCTACACCAAGGGCAATATCTAATGCCAATGCTCCACTCGAAATCGTTTCAACTTGCGTAGAAGCATTTTCCCCTAGCTTCATAATCGAACCTTTACCAAATTGTTTTTCAATTTGTCTAAGTGCCATTTCTAATGCCTGACGGCGATCGGACATATATGTCACTCTCCTCTACCCACAAAAAGTGTTTTAAAATAACTATGAACATCATACCTTGTTTTTAACATGTTGCCAAGTAGTTTAACGAACATTTATTCGGTGATTGTATGTGAAGAAATAGTATCCAATAGCCTGTTGGAAAATCATTCTATCCTTATAAATTTATCTATTAATATCTCTATCTCCTTTTAAGAAAATAGTTATTTTTCGTAGTTACAGAGGGCCAGTTTTATAAAACCATTTATCACAAAAAGCACCAAGCGTTCGCATATCCATAGGAACGCTTGGTGCTTTTTGATTTGAAAGTTTTTTCTTAACGTGAGACAATATCCTTTTCTAATTGAGCAACTGTTTGTATCACTTGTTCAATTAAATGATCTTGAACATGAAGTACTTTGAGTGTACTTGCTAAATGTGAAGCAACCACTTGAAACTGTTCTTGAGTAATATGTAATCCTTTATGCGCCGCTTGCATACTTTGCCCTGTATATTTATTAGGACCTCCCGTTGCAAAAGTTAAAAAGGCAGCTTGATGTCTTTTTAATTTCGCCATATCTGTTTTTTCAAATAAATAATTAATTCTTTCATCTTCTAAAACTAGCTCATAGAAAATATCAACCGCTTGGGCTATACCCACTTCTCCACCTAGTTGCTCATAAATGGTTGCCAATATTAATCATCTCCTATTCATCATGAGGCTGTCCGCTAAATAAGCCGTCATCGCTATCTCACTCCTGCTATCTTACAGTTCGTAGAGTTTTTTAGAGCTTTGCTCTTGTCCCTTTTAAGAAACTCGCTCTTACACAACAGCGATTCATGGCTCCCCCAAAAAAAGAATCTAGGTTTTACTCGGATGCTGCATTATAACATACTATCATTATTAAAATAATAAAATTCAATTAATAAGGTATAAAAATACCCTTATATATTTTCATTATATTGATTCTAACATACAAACAATTGTTATTTCAATTTTTTTCATCTAATATCATAATTAGGTAGTATTTAAATCATAAGCTCTATTCTCAATACCTTATAACCCTATTTATATTCAATTAAGGGATGCTACTTTAAATTTTCAGTCATTAATTGGGGGTGAAAATAATTGACACTTCCTATATGATAGAGAGAAAACACTCTAATGACTATATAAGATTATCTTTGTAAG
Source organism: Thermoflavimicrobium daqui (assembly GCF_003313465.1). Lineage (GTDB taxonomy): Bacteria > Bacillota > Bacilli > Thermoactinomycetales > Thermoactinomycetaceae > Thermoflavimicrobium > Thermoflavimicrobium daqui. Next base: position 468,627 of record NZ_KZ845664.1, on the reverse strand, counting down.
AAACAATAGGAGGAGAAAAATGACACGATCTTCGACAAAAGGAACCTTATTCAATCAGTTAGGCGGAATCTCTACGGTAGAAACGGTGGTCGCAGAATTTTATGATCGACTACTTGTAGATGATCAGCTAAGCCACCTCTTTGTAAATGTGGACTTAGATGTATTACAAAAACACTTTACTTCTTTCTTTGTCACTTTCTTTTTAAATGGACCTGCTTCTTATTCTGGAAAAACTTTACGCATGGCTCATAAAGGTTTACAAATTACTTCCGAAGAGTATAACATAGCACTCAAACATCTAAGGCGGGTTTTATTTAAATATAAAGTGTCTATTGAGATAGTCGCTAAGTTAGAAGCTAACTTACTCGCAGTAAAGCCACATATAGTCAATAAATAGTTTAGATTGTTATGTACCCCTACTATCTATTAAGGGTAAGTCATATATAAACTAAATATGTTTACATAAGAAATCATCTGCATTTATAAGTGCTATTCATAAAATGGATTGGTTTTTTCTTTATCTACTAATCCATTTTATGTCAATAATTGATAAAAGTGTCATAAGTAAATAAGATGATTACAAATATAGAAATTCTCTACTAAACATCTTCTATTCAATATCTCTTAACTCTAATCTTCCATTTTCAAATGATATATATAAGCGATGTAAATAACTAGCTACATCATCCCTATAGTAGATCGTCAAACCATTTTTTACTTTTACATAATCTCCATTTTTAAAGTGATCAAATATTAAATTAAAATTAGATAGTCCACATGTGCTGCTCTCATTATATCCAATTCGAATTCCACTTTTATTTCTCTTCTTCATTAGTTTTTTAAGAAATTCATTTGCCTCCGTGGAGATCTTCATTGAAAATCACCTCATATAATTCTATAGCAAAAACAAATACCAAAAAACCCCGAAAGAAAAACAGACGATGAATTTATCTTGAAAACTGGAGATACTACCAATTACAGAGTTAAACATGGAACATCCAATCTGAAGTTCTAATAAAGTGGGAGCCATTATATGATGAAAGGAAGCTGAATCAATTTTCATGAAAATTAATCCGTATATCCTTTTACCAGAGAATAGCGAGAAAGCAATGAATTTCTATAAAGAGGTTTTCGGTGGAAAAATCGTTACTCTTCAACGTTATCGAGACGTACCCGATATCCCTTGTAACGAAGAAGATAGGGATAAATTATTACATGGACATTTAGAATTAGGTGATCAAGATCAAGCTATTTATTTCTCAGATATGCTTCAAAACAATGCAATTACTTTTGGAAATCAAATAAGTCTTACTTTAATGCTAACATCAGTGGATATGATAGAGAAAGTGTTTCATGACTTATCTCAAGATGGCAAAGTCTTAATGCCTCTTCAAGACACATTTTGGGGAGCAAAATATGGTAAGCTGATCGATCAATTCGGGATTTATTGGGACTTAAACTGTCCGTTATAGACAATTAACAAAGATTTACCTAATGATTAGAAAACCGTAAATGAAATATTTAAGTTGAAACAAATATCTTCGAGGAAATGAAATAGGGTGTGTAGGACAAACCCCGAAAGTATCCTATTCTACCAACTACTCTTAAATAAATGGTATATAACAGCTTATTTTATAAAGGCAAAAAATCAATGTGTATTTTGATAAATTGAACTTGACATAATTATTTTATATGTTAAAGTGGAAATGCGTAACAGGCAGGAACGAAGGTTATAAACCCTCATAACCACCCATTTAGGGTGGTTTCTTACTTTCCTCTTAAAAAAGTTTATTTTGAACACCACCACCTTCGCTAATTTCTAAGAGGTAGGGATTTGGCAACTGATTCTTCTTCTTAATCTTCGTTTTAGTTGTATAGCTTTGCTTTTCTCATTAATGATATCGTTCTAAGAGCTATTGGCTTATCCCTTGACATATTTACTTAAAAACCTTCTACTTGAAACGAAAATTTCTTAAACCTATACTACTTTCATGACAATAAAAAGCTCCCATATTCATGTCATGGGAACCTTTCTTGATCAATACATTTCACTTTATTAAACAGAGGCTACCTTCTTAATCAGCCGTTCATCGCTTCCCCACTCACTCCCGATAAAGATTCGGCGCAAAAGTCGATCCTACACAAAAACGATTCGTGACTTCCTCTAGGTATGATCTGGACTTTCAATCGAATAATGCAACATGCTGTAAACAAATATCACTATTAGACTGACCCCATCTTCTTCTGCAGCTGGTTTTGTTTTTTAATATGCGCTTCTGGTAAAAAAACACTGAGCATTCCCGCAATAATTAGTAGAGCAATCGATATCGAGAAGGATAGTTGGTAACTGCGCGACCAGTCAAACAATAAACCTGGAAGATAAGAGCCGAGAGCAGAACCGATTTGATGACTAAAAAAAAGCCAGCCAGTGATTAAGCCGATCGGCTGCTTTTCAAAATAAGTAGAAATCAATTTAATTGTGGGAGCAACTGTAGCAAAATCTACCAATCCAAAGGAAAACGAGAATAGATATAATAAAATAGGGTAGTGCAAGAAAATGGCTAATAGCTGGAGATTACTAGATAATATAAGAAGAAAAGCAATCGTTAACGCTCGAACAAAATAAAGTAAAGAAAGAAATAATCGATTACTATATCGATCAGCAATGACACCAGAGATTAATGTTCCAATTACGTTAAAAGCAGCTAAGCTACTTACAGCAATACTAATTACTGTTGGAGAAAAACCACAATTCTGTGTAAAAGGGATAAGATGTGTATCCATAAGCCCTGTGGTCGTAAATCCACAAATAAAAAAGGGAATGATTAAAAACCAAAATTCTCTGCTTGTCAACACGCTTCGGTTGATCGTCTTTGCAACCGTGGATTGAACATCCCCTTTCTCCTCTATTTCTTGCTGTCCTAATGCTTTTAAACCCATCTTAGATGGTTCATCACGCAATAAGAAAAGTAAAATTGGAGTAATAACCAAAAGCAGAAAAATACCTAGAGACATGACTGTGTACTTCCAACCTATAATGTCAATCAATAAAATAGAACTAGGCACTAAAATCATCTGTCCAGCTCCAAAACCAGCCTCTACCAATCCTAAAGCAAATCCACGCTTCGTATGAAACCATTTGGTTATGGCTACAGAAGCAGTTAGACCCGAGGCTCCACCAAATCCCAATGAAGCAACAATTCCATAAATGATTAACAGCTGCCAAACTGACGTTGCAAAAAAGCTACCGATTGTTGATACACCTACAATAAACATACTGTATATAAATATCTTTCTAATCCCAAACCTGTCAATCAACTTACCAATTAATGGTTGTGAAATACCAAAGATAATATAACTAACGAAAGAAATTACCGAGATGGTTCCTCTACTTACCGAAAACTCTTTTTCCCACGGCTCAATAAAAGCACCAAATGAAAGACGAACACCTTGAGCAGCTAGCACTCCTATAAAAGAGACCGTTAAAACAATCCATGCATAATGGACTTTGCGAATTCTCATCTTTTTACATCTCCAATTTTTGCAAGGATAGCTTTTAACGTAACCATCTCTGTTTCAGTTAACTCAGATAATATTTCTTGATGACCCGCATTCATCGCATTAATTAATTGATTTTCTAGAGATTTCCCTTTTTCGGTTAGCATTATTTTATTTATACGCCGATCCTTCGCATCTGCATGTTTCTCAATCAGATTCTTTTGTACTAGACGATCAATAATTCCTGTCATCGTAGCACCGTCTAATTTCAAGCGAGTTCCCAATTCGGCAATATACTGTCCGTCCTTTTCCCACAAAATGAGCAACACAGCATATTGTACTGGTGTGATTTGAAATGCATTTAAGTGTTGTTTCGCGATTTGTTGCGATTTTTGATAAGCTTTCCCCAATAGGAAAGTTATGCAATGTTCGACTTTCCCCATTCTTCGAATCTCCCCTTTCTTTACAATATTTTAACACAAATAATTTTTATACAAAATACTTGTGTACAAATTATTTGTGTGTGTCCACTCTTTCTTTTTTCAATAATACAACAGAAGGAAGATTGATATATTCATTTCTATCATGTACCCTGAGATATCTTTCATTATTTACATATATTATCAAATGTCATCCCTACCTTTTGACTAGGTAGGGGTGACATGAGCAATCATATTTTTTCTAATCCTCAAATACTAATTGATAGACTCTTGCCCCAGATTCTGCCAAGTTAACTTTATAATTACCAATAACTAACTCTTTCTTAAGATATAATTTTAGAAGTTGCGTGCATGATTCCTTAAAGCTTCGTAAGGGCTCGACCTACTTGTCTTCCTGTAAAGAGACAACCACCAAGAAACGTCCCCTCTAAAGCTCGATAGCCATGCAAGCCTCCACCTCCAAATCCAGCCACTTCTCCTACTGCATAGAGCCCTGGAACTGGGTTTCCCATTGAATCAAGAACCCGTCCAGATAGATCCGTTTGCAGCCCTCCAAGCGTTTTCCGACTCACGATATGCAAACGAACGGCAATGAGCGGGCCATTCTTCCGGTCAAGAAATGGATGCGGAGTGGCTACTCTAATCAGTCGATCTCCTAGGTAGTGCCGTGCACCACGTAACGCAGTAATTTGTAAATCCTTATTAAATTTATTCTCCATTTCACGATCTCTCGCCATAATCTGTCGCTCTATATCCGAAAGCTTTATCAAAGGCTCACCTATCATTTTATTCATTCCAGCAACGAGTTCTGGCAGCGTATGTGCTACGACAAAATCCTCACCATGATCCAGAAAAGCCTGTACAGGATCTGGAATACCAGCAAAGGCTCGGGATAAGACCATGCGAATACTTTTACCCGTTAAATCCGGATTTTGTTCTGAACCGGACAGAGCAAACTCCTTTTCAATTATCTTTTTGGTTAAAATAAACCACGAATAATCATATCCCGTCTGTTGAATCGCTTTTAAGGTTCCTAAGGTATCAAAGCCGGGGAAATTGGGAGCAGGAAATCGCTGCCCTCTTGCATCAAACCAAAGGGATGAAGGACCTGGAAGAATACGGATTCCATGTTTTGCCCAAATGGGATTCCAATTCTTTATCCCCTCGGTGTAATGCCACATGCGGTCCCTGTTGACAATGCGTCCGCCTGCTCGCTCGGTAATGCTCAGCATGCGACCATCCACGTGCGCAGGAACACCAGAGAGCATTGTTTTTGGAGGTTTTCCTAATCGAGACGGCCAATTTGCTCTGACTAGTTCATGATTTCCGCCAATCCCTCCACTGGAAACCACAACCGCTTGTGCATGAAACTCAAAATCACCAATGACTTCCCGAGAGCTTTCTTCACCCCGTTTGGCCGAACTGGGAACAAGAATTGAGCCACGAACTCCAATAACTACACCATCATGTGTAATCAATTCATGAACCTGATGACGTGGACGATAGTCTACCAGTCCTGACTTCATCGCATTTCGAACCTTCCACTCAAATGGAGCCACGATTCCTGGACCTGTTCCCCATACGATGTGAAACCTTGGGACAGAGTTGCCATGCCCCTCTGCGAGATATCCACCACGTTCTGCCCAACCTACAATCGGAAAAAAGCGAACTCCTAATGAGCCTAACCATGCCCGCTTCTCCCCAGCAGCAAAGTCAACATACGCCTCTGCCCACTTCTTCCCCCAAGCATCTTCATCTCCTTCACGATCCCAACCAGCCGATCCCAACCAGTCTTGCCATGCTAGTTCTCGTGAATCCTTAATCCCCATCCTGCGCTGCTCTGGAGAATTTACAAGAAACAATCCGCCGAACGACCACCAAGCCTGCCCACCTAAAGAGGCTTCTGGCTCCTGATCTAAAAGCAACACTTTTTTCCCCGCCTCTGCCACTTCTGCAGTTGTGACCAGCCCTGATAAGCCAGCACCAACTACAATGACGTCAAATTCCAATGTGATGCCTCCTGATTTTTTATATTAAACTTCTTAAGTCATCCACTAAAATCAACCCATTCTTTTTCTCTATTCCAAATCTTATCTAAATTATTTTTGGTAGTTTTGCTAATAACTGAATCTCTTAGCCACTTCCATTTTATCCACTTCCCCTCTTCTCTTACATTGTATCAAAAACTTCGGCAGCTCTGGCGGATCTTGAGAAGCCACCATAATATTTGTGCCTTTATGTCTCATTTCCCATACAACTTCTACAAGTTCTGATACTAAATCTTCAATGTATTTATGTGCTTCATCAAACACAACTAGTCTATTAAGTTCTTGATCCTCGAGCTTTGCCTCAGAAAAAATCTGTAACATAACTACAAATAGTCCTAGTGCCTCGTCTTTTTCAATATATTTAACCTACCCAGCCGTAGGCCGTAGACTAGAGTCATTAATGCTATGTTTTAATGCATCCAACATTAAATTACCTCTTAATCGTTACTATTCTAGCCTTTGGTAAGTAATTCGACTCTTCCTTTTCAAGTCACAAAATTCAATATTTGCATTTGCTTATGATGTAGATATCGACGACAAAGGGAATGTCTAAGTCATCATGACTCTAAAAGCCGTTGGTTGTCCATTAATATAGAAACTACACAATCAAAAAGTCCCATCTGTTTATTAATTAATAGATTAGACGGATGGGACTTTGCTTATCAATAACTATAGTAGATTTTGATTTCGTATAACTCAAAACTTAGTATTCCCTTGCCAAAATACTTACCTCTAAAAGCACTTTCTAAATAGATGTAGATACTTCTTCTAATATATAGTTGAGCCTTACATTATTTTAAACATTCAATGACACCGAACCAGGTTCCATCCTTTATGACTCTCAACTATAACCTTGCATACAACATATAAGTAATTTAAATTGTCACTTTATGTTATATTTCAGCTAAAAGAAGTAAGTTTATCATATTTGTTTCTGTAGAAGCAAATAATTGGTTACGTTGAAACCGATTAGTAAACATTTGTTCTAAAGCATCACTTTGAAAGGTAATAAAGGGTATCTTTTGATAATCTGAGGTAATTGGTGTAACAGAAGACACATCGGTAAAAGATTGAACCAGACCACGCAAGACATCTAAATAATTTTCCTCAAGATTTTGAGGTGTTTTCTTTTTAGTTAACTGTTCAACCATTGTAAAAGCAAGGATCGGAAAAGCGACATACCTTTGCTGACCAAAAAGCTCCTCCCGAAACACATTAGCTAATTTACCTTGTTGCCTTTGTTCATAGTCAAGTAAATCATAAATTCGATTTAGTTTTTTCTTAAGGTCATCTGAAAGATCTGTATTTTTTACTTGTTTTATTTTTTGTTTCAACTCTAGGTTACTCTGACGATCAGAAACAGAAAAAGATGCTCTTTGACTAAACTCTTTTTGTATACGGAAAATAATCATGCCATTGACAAAAAAATACGAATGAAAAGGTTGAAAATCAAGCAGATTGGCCAAATTATATTTTGCACAATCTACAAATCTTTGAAATATATTATCTGGCTCATACCCTGTTCGATAGATCTCATCGTTTGTCTGCACTTGAATAGTACCGAATACACGCTCCAGTTCCTCTGTTAATTCACGTAATAAGTCAAATCTCCCTTTTCTTGCAAGTTCTTTTTTTGATAGTCTGATAATCTCTGCTACATCTTGGATTATGCTATTCTGGATAGGGGTAATTCCCTTCCCCCCCAATGGAACAAGACTAAATGAATTTCTCCCAATCTTAGACTCACCAAACATTCGGCTAACTAAACAAGCTCGAACAAGTGTTAAAAAGGATAGCAAGTGAATTAATGTTCGATCTTTCTGTCCTTGTTCAGTTTTTAGATCATATACATAGGAATCTACAACAAAAAATTCAATCATTTTTTCCTTGCCATGATCCCATTCTTTATGCCCTCTCATCCGATAGTAAACTTGTACCTGTTCTACCAATTCCCTTTCCAAGCGAAAGGTTTGTAGAACTGCTAAAATTTTGGTTGCATTAGGAAAGGAAATGCCTCGTGACGCAGAACTGGTCATAAATACACATTGTACTTGATCAGTTACCTTCAATGCTGTTAGCCGTTCTTTTGGTGTAAGTTGTGAAGTGATAGTCATATACTGTTCATATTCTTGTGGTTCTTTCCCATTTTCTTGAATATATCGTTCAATAAACATTTGTTTTAATTTTTCAATCCGATGGATATTTTGTACATAGACAATGATTTGCTCTTGTTGCGCTCCACTAATGTGAGTAAAAATTTTTTCCAAAATTATTGCATCATGCTTATCCTCTATCCTTTTTTCATTCTCTATTCGCTTGTTTGATGATTTTTTTGTTTGCTCTTTATCCAATCGAATTCCTTGTACCCCAATATGATAAGAAAGTTTTAATTTACTAGCTGGATAAGAATTTGCATTTACAAACCAACCTTTAAGTGATGTTCCGTTACATACAGATATAGAGATTTCCTTGCTTTCCAATGATTTTATGTCTTGTTCACCTTGAGTTATATATACCTTTGGATAATCAAATGATTCTCGACTCTCCAAACTTTGCTGAATAATTGTTTCGTTAGTGATAGAAGCATCAGCGATAATTAATTTTACATTCCACTTCGCTCTACGCTGTGAATCTAGCTCTTGATAAATATCTTTGAATAAAAACTTTTTCAATAACTGATATAGGTATGCTCCCTCATCTGTTCCTGTGATTTCATCAATCATAATCCAACAAACCGGATATCTTTCTACAAACTGGTCAAATGCATCTAGGTTGATGCTAATATCTGTCTCTGCTCGCTTTTTTACAAAAGGAAACATTCGATAAATATGCTCCATGGTATTACTTTTTCGCCTTGTTCTTTTCAGTGCTTGAATAGAAAACGTCCCTATCACTTTATTAATCCTTGGATTGTTTATCTGTTCGCAAATCCCTTCAGATAACCGCTGTAACACTCCCGGTCGCGCTTGATAAAGCTCTCTAAATTCATTATCACCTGCATTATAAAAAGGTGTTGATCCTGCTTCAAAATCTCGATCCCGAAATTTTTTAAGATAGGTAATTTTCCCATTTTTAGGAAGTCGATCCCAGTCATTGATTACTACGTTGACTACATGTACTGTTTGACCATTTATTTTTTCTTCATCTGTATATGTGGTATTTAATACAACTAGGTCATCCGAAAACAAACGATTTTCTTTGCTAAACTTATCTAAAATATCGTCATTAACTGCACGTCGGCAGCTTGTATAAAGAAAAAAAAATTTCTCGTGTTTTTTCAATTCATCACTAATTGCCGTTGTTTTTCCAATCCCAGGATTCCCCGTTAAAAAAAGAATTTTTTGCTCAGGGTTATTTAAACCTTTTTTTACTTCTTCGGCATGAGTATCTCGAAACGTTAGACCTGCATCATTTTTATCTGCTGTACCTTGAAACCCCTCAATATAGTCTGAGATCATATAGTTCCCTTCTACATGCTCCATAAATTCTGATAGTTCATCTTTATTTATTGCTGTATTATGTAGAATATTATTACGCAATAATCTCTTAACATCTTTTGGAATCTCCATGTAATCCAAATCCGACCACTGAATATCTTTTCGGTATGTCTCAAAACATTTATACAGTAAATCTCCTTTTTCTGTCTGCTGCCAATGACTCTGGGGCAGTGAAAAATTGATTAAAGAGTAATCATAATCGACCTGCGCCATGATCGAAACATAAAATTCCTTCACTGGAACATCTCTTTTAGAAATAAATTGCAAAAATGAATAAGCGTAAGAGCTTGCTTGCACTATTTTTAACAAACTCTTATCCCTAATCATACCAGCATATTTTATTAATATTTCATCCAATTGGATATCTTCTATATTAGGCATTTCTATTGACATATGTCGAAACTTTGTCTTAGCTCCTAGTTCACCTCTAATTTGTAATAACTTTTGTAAAAGTTGATATGGCTCCTCAACATCGACTAAGTGGTGTAGATACAAACTATTATCAGTTACCAATAAAAAATAGCGTCTCCTTGCCTTCAATAAAATAATGCTATCGGCTTTCAAAAAATTTCCTTTCTGCTGATAAGAATCGATCTCTGAAGGTTTCATATCGTATTTGAATGCTTCAGCAACCTCCTGAGTGATTACCTCATGGCTTTTTTTTTGATTTAGGCCTCGATTTAATGGATCACTGGTATTAATTTGGAGGTAAATAACCTCTGGTCGCATTCCTATAGACTTTACATAATTTTGTACCATCTGTTGACCGGCAAAAAATGCAAAGAAAAATATCCGGCAAATATTTCGACGAACTCTCTCTATCATCACTTGGTCTGTAATGGAGTGTTTTCGGCAAAAGGAAATAATAAGTGCAGATACGTTTTGGTCATTACGAGCAAGCCATTTTTTTATACGATTTATTTTCTCATCCTTGATTGAGATCTGTCGCTTAGATTTTAATTGTACCAATCCTGAAAACAACCCAATATTATAGCCGTATTCATAAACATAACCATAATCGTTTTTATAGTTTTCCATTATACTTTCTCCTTCTTATCAAAAACTTTACTATGCAAATAGGAAAAATAAGCAAGCTGATTATTCTTTATCACTCTATCTCCCCATGGAACTTCAATCACCGATCGTCTTGCTACACCATCATTTCCTATTAACCTCTTATATGGATCTACTACGATGGTCATTTGGTTCTTTTTATCTGCTTCAAAACGAACTGTATGCAAGAGCAATAGTGCACGAATAAGATCTGCTTTGATACCCTCTGGATTAATAAGACCTGTTTGAATCGCATTATTTAATACTTCGTCTTTATAAATACGGTTCCATGTTTGATAGGTAATCAGACTATGATAAACAAAAGGATTATTTTTCCTTGGTAAGCTATTCCCACTATACAGTTGTAAAATCGGAACCAGGCCTTCATGATCTTGATAAAGATTTTTCTGGATATCGCTAGTATCTTCGATAAAGAGTGCGTTTTTTTGATAGTTTCCTTTTCGCATATCATGAACACTTTTGACATGATAATGAATGGGATATAGTCGAAAATCCTCAGCAGGCAACAACGAGGTCAATAATTCTTCATTCATAAAATAGAGTTCCTTTTGATCCTCTTTTTTATTAAGAAATGTACTGGTATAGGGCGCTTTAGCTACAAACAAAACATGTCTAAAACCATCCTGATACAACCGATGCATCATATCTTCCAGTACAGGTGATCGCTTAAAAATGGTTTCATCATTATGATCAAAGAAAGTCCATAATCGTTTAAAAACACTTAAGTTATTCTGACTGTAAATTCCATATACTTCACCAAAAATCCCTGTACGATACTGTTTGTCACGATGGTCTTTTGAAGTATCTGTTTTATGAGAGGTAATTGTAACGATAGCGATTTTATCTTTTTGAATTGGATTCTCTAATTGGAATTGTTTACGGATATTAGCATACATTGACCAGCTCGTATTATCATTTTTCACATTATCATTCTTTGTTCCCAATACAAATCCTTGTGAACCAGCTGGATGGCTCATCCCAAATAGAAATTCTAATTCCTTACAAAATCTACGAATAAGCGTATCCATTGAGGTGTAACCCTCACTATAGTATTCATGAATATGCCATAGTCCAAGGAAAAAATATTGGTTTTCTTTTGATAATTGCTTAGTATAAGCCAATAAGAATAGATAAACTATCAATCGATAGACAAATAAAAATAGAAAACGGTTAATTTGTTGCTTATGATCATTTGTAAATAATTTGGGTGGATAAGGTATATAGATTTTTTGCAGAGCTTGATTTTCTCTTAAAATCTCTTCAGATTTTTGACTTAACATACTAGAATCACGCTTTACACTCGGCAAAAACATTACTGTCATTGTTTGGTCCTTTTTACTAACTCTATTTTCCAAGCTGATCTTTTCTTGTCCAGAGTGAGCATATATAAATCGATTACTAAACTCGATGCGATATTCAAAACTAAATAAACTTTTTTCTTTCATTGGGTCTTTGGTTAAGATTGTGTATTTATAATTATGTGTATTTAGTTCTTTTCGTAAAATACGATCTCGATTTGCTTTCAGCAACTGATCATCCAAAATACTTTTAAAAAAAGTCATCCATCGTGTATAGACTTTTATTTGTTTTTGATTATTTATTTTATTTAAATTAGTATTTAAACTATCACGTAGCATTTGACTGATCTGCCTTAAGTTTGATTTTAATCGATCAATTTCATCTTGATGCTTTTCATAGAAATTTTCTGCTAGGTCTTTAAAACGCTTATGAACTTCTTCTTGACTTGAACTACCATGAAAGGAAGTAATATAATCTAAATCCCGTATTAATTCTGAAATAGGATCATAATTGTCATCATCTAAGTACAACAAAAAGTACTTCAAAATAATAAGATCACGTATAGAGTACCAAAATTGATCTCGCATTTTTCTTGGGGATTCAAAATAATCTTTCTTCCCACCCTCTTCAGCTAGCTCCTTTAGCTTATCAATCTGATAAACAAAAGATTCTTTTTGCGCCTTTTGTACCATCCCGTTTAACTTTAGGCTCATCCCATATTGTTCAATGCTTTTCCCTTCACTATTTGTCCCCATCATCATTTGTGATAATTCGCCTATAATTGGTAAACAATCAAATACTTGTTCATGACGAACAGCATTTAAAAAATCACGGGATTTGCCCAGTATGTCAATTGGTTCATATTCAGCTTCAAGCACAAATTTTGTACATATATCCTCAAAATGTTCATATCGTTTTAAATAATTTTTAAGCATTAAAAATTCATTTTGATATTTCTTAATAACTTTTTTATCCATCCCATCAAGAATATAATCTAGATACAAAAAGCTAGCACAACGCTTGATTGTAGCAAAACGATTCTCTTCAATGAAATGTTGTATAGAATCAACCAAATATGCTTCCGAACGAATTTGCTCTTCGATATCCTCTTTTTCCTCTTCAGATAGATCATGGTGATGATTAACATATCGAACCATTGATTCTTTTAAGTCATCTAATAGTCTATCAGTTTGGAAACTGATCTTCAGATCATCTGAGCGTAAAATTTTTTGCTGCCTCATCTGCTTTACAGTGGTTTCATATGCCAATTTACCAAATATCAATTGCTTTTGTTCTCGTTTCAAAGTTAGAAAAGGAGAAGTTTTCCCATTATTTAGTATAGCAAGAGGGTCACTAATTGGTTTGATTCCTGCTGATCGCATCTTTTCTTTCATTAGATCCATAAGCTTTAGCAAAATACGATGCTCTTTTTGCTTATCTTTAAAATTTAGTGTAACAAAATTATTGAAGATAGCTGACTCATCCATTTGCATCTCAGCCAAAAACTCTGTTGACATTTTTGGTTTCATTTCTTTGGCAATCTCAATGCATTTTTCAATCAAATTGGCCGCAAAGTATACACTTCCATCTTCCTCTGAACGAATCTTAACATCAAGTAACGGTATTGTTTTCTTGATTGGATCATACAGTACTTCATAACTCACAGGACTAAACACATTTTTTTTATCAATTATCTCATTTGACATTATGCAAACCTCCATTAATAAAATACTGTTAATTAAATTTAGTATTAATAGTATAAATTGAGGCAAAATATATTTAACTCTTTCTATAATAGCACAAAATCTCCAACCAAACATAATAACTAACTATTCCGACTATAACATCTATTTCCAGTGATATGGAGACTACAATCGAAAAGTATCCTTCATTTCATTGATACAACGGAGAGAGTTTCGCTTTATAGGCGTAACTTTTACTATTTTTCAAATTCCATATTAATATCCAAAAAACACAGAAAGTCGCTTTACTATGAAACAAATAGTAAAGCGACTTTCGGAAATTGAAGATATAGTCTGTAAAACTATTATATCAGTAGTCTTACTTATGCTCTTTCCTTAATTTCGAATGAGATAATCGAATGCACCTAAGGCTGCTGTAGCACCTGATCCCATCGAAATAATGATCTGCTTATACGCACTATCCGTACAGTCACCTGCAGCAAACACTCCAGGGATGTTCGTAGCGCCATGTTTATCGACAATGATCTCACCGAAGCGGGTACGTTCAACGGTTTCACTTAGCCAGTCGGTATTTGGTACAAGTCCGATCTGAACAAATACACCCTGCAGTTCAATGTGATGTTCTTCCTCTGTCTCACGATCCATGTAGGTAATACCATTTACTTTGTCAGTACCGGTAATTTCTTTTGTTTGAACGTTTTTGAGGACAGTGACATTAGGGAGACTATAAAGGCGTTCCTGTAGGACAGAATCAGCTTTCAACTCTGGCATGAACTCAAGAACTGTTACATGTTTCACAATACCTGCAAGATCAATGGCCGCCTCAATACCAGAGTTACCACCGCCAATAACCGCTACATGCTTTCCTTCAAACAACGGACCATCACAATGAGGACAGTATGCTACACCTTTATTCTTGAACTCTGCTTCACCGGGTACACCGATATTACGCCAGCGTGCCCCAGTTGAAAGAATGACAGCTTTACTCTTTAGTACAGCGCCATTTTCTAGTTCAACTTCGATCAGGTCTTTCTTTTCTAAACGCTTGGCACGCTGTAAGTTCATTACATCAATACCATACTCTTTGACATGTTCTTCCAAACTTGCTACAAGCTTAGGACCTTCCGTATATTTCACACTGATAAAATTCTCAATGCCCATGGTGTCCATTACTTGACCGCCAAAGCGTTCAGCAACAATACCTGTACGTATACCTTTACGTGCCGCATAGATCGCTGCACTGGCACCAGCTGGTCCGCCTCCAACAACGAGAACATCGAATGGATCCTTATCAGCAAGCTCTGACGCATCGGGGCCGTTCCCCATCTTGGCGAGGATTTCCTCAAGGGTCATACGACCACTGCCGAAGGGTTCGCCATTTAGGAAGACAGTTGGCACAGCCATGACTTCTTTGCTTTCAACTTCTTCTTTGAAAGCTGCACCGTCAATCATGGTATGTGTAATGCCAGGATTGAGAATGCTCATTAAGTTTAGTGCCTGCACAACATCCGGACAGTTGTGGCAGCTTAAGCTGATATAGGATTCAAAATGATATTCGCCCTTCACGCTTTTAATCTGATCAATGACCTTCTGATCAACTTTTGGAGCTCTTCCACTAACCTGTAGTAGAGCCAACACAAGTGAAGTAAATTCGTGTCCCAGAGGAACACCAGCAAAGGTTACTCCAGTGTCTTCGCCGATACGATTCACACTAAAGCTCGGAGTTCTCTCTAATTGTGTATTTTCCACTTTAATATGAGATGACATGGTAGCCAATTCATCTACTAGAGACAGCATGTCACGGGATACGTTATCGGAGCCTGCGCTGACTTTTAGAAGTATATCACCTTCCATTAATTGAAGGTATTGAGCTAGTTGTGCTTTTATATCTGCATCCAGTTTCATCGGTCATGCTCCTTAAATTTTTCCTACAAGATCTAGGCTTGGCTTAAGTGTTGCAGCTCCTTCTTCCCATTTTGCTGGGCAAACTTCACCTGGGTTATTGCGAACATATTGTGCAGCCTTGATTTTGCTCACAACCGTGTTTGCATCACGGCCGATACCGCCTGCATTAATTTCAACAGCTTGAATGATACCGTCTGGATCGATGATGAAAGTACCACGATCAGCTAGACCTTCTTCTTCGTTTAACACTTCGAAGTTGCGAGAGAGCTTTTGAGATGGGTCACCAATCATAATATATTCAATTTTGCTAATCGCTTCTGAGTGATCATGCCATGCCTTATGTGTAAAATGCGTATCTGTAGAAACGGAGTATACTTCAACCCCAAGTTCTTTCAGAGTTGCATATTGATTTTGCAGGTCTTCAAGTTCAGTAGGGCAAACGAATGTAAAATCTGCAGGATAAAAGCAAACTACACTCCATTTACCTTTAAAATTAGCTTCGGTAACTTCGATAAACTCGCCATTATGGTAAGCATGTGCTTTGAATGGTTTTACTTCAGTACCAATTAGAGACATAATTAAATTCCTCCTAAGTATTTTATAACATTTATTTATATATAATAATTATAATCTAGTCATTATTATTACCTAGAAATTCTTCGCTGTCAAGCGTAAATAAAAATCTTGTATAATCGTTTTATTCTAAATTGCTTTCTGATGAAATTATTGTTTCTATGGTTGAGAATCAACGAGTTAATATAAAAGATGAGATGGTCCTTGAGATTAATAAAGAAAGGTTATGAACTAAACCAATAGATATTATGATAATGATCTCTAATCGCCAATAAAGTTTTCCCACAATCATCTTTATTTAATTTAACGATATTTTTATACAGATTTATTGACTAAATCATATTTTCAATAAGATTTTAATTCCAATTCTTAAGTTTCGATATTTAATGATAGCCGTGCTTTTCTTTTTCATTCTTTTCTCTCATGGTTTGATTTACAAAGGAAGGACCATTTTATAGACAAAGCGATACAAGAAGAGATCATGGAAGTCTTTGAGGAAGTCAATGACCCTGAGTTGAATATCGATATCGTGAACCAAGGGCTTGTTTTATAGCATTAGATATTGATAATGATGGAAATGTTAAGGTCACCATGACACTGACGGTCATCGGGTGTGCATGGATGGAAGCCACAATCAATATGTCCCCTCTTTTGTGTCGAGAAAAATGATTAACAGAGGGGACTTTGTTTTTTACTAGACAGATATCTAATCAAACTTCATATTCCAGCAAAGCTAACTTTGATAAATTCAAAATATTATTACTCATCAAGTGTTTAGTCAAGACTCATAACAGCATTTTCATCTCCCATTCACTTTTGTTTTGCAAAGCACGTCATAAATCCGTATAATTTATGATATATTATCTTGATAATTAAGATAATTAACTCTATAATTAAAATATATTCTTAACCAATTCTGAGGGTGTTAAAGTCATTGTCAGTTCTTGGGAAATAAAAATTCTAGCAGATTAAGATTATGTCAATAGGATGAGATGGATTTTTTTAGCTCATTTATCTTAGTAACTAAGAAAATTAGGAGGTAAAATAATTTGCTGAACCGAAATCCTGGCCATGAACTAAGTCTACGCGTTGTTCTCTTTCATCAGGCCCTTGCTGATCGATTAGGAATAAATATTACTGATCATAAGTGTTTAGGGATTCTACACGAAGAGGGGGCTATTCCAGCAGGGAGGCTTGCTGAATTAACGGGTCTTACTACAGGAGCTATAACAGCTGTTATTGATCGACTAGAAAGAGCGGGTTTTGTTTGTCGAGAAAAAGATCCCAAAGATCGACGTCGAGTAATCATCCAACCTAACATGGAAAAGGCTAAGAATGAAATTCAACCACTCATGGAACCGATGATACAAGAAATGAGCCAGTTAATGTCTAGTTTCAATCAACAGGAACTAGAAGCCATTTCTAGATACATCGATAAAACAATTCATATTCTCGAACAAGCAGCAAGTAAGCTGCAAAAAGCAAAGAACACAAGTCGGGATAAATAATACAACGTTCACAATTGTAAGGAAATTAATAGAGAGGAGGAATTCACTTATGTGACTAAAACCAATACGACATCATATGCTTTCGTCATTATCTTTATTTGGTCAATCTATATCATTTTTTTATTCTCATCTACTGTTAGTCTTACTATCCTTTATCCCATCAACAATGAGAGCCTTACAGATGCTAGATGAAGGTACACCTTTCATCTTAGAAGTGATTACTGAACTAACAAGAGTCGTATTATTTCTTTATATATTAGCATTCGGGAGAAAAATATCTTTACGATCGATATTTACTACAGATGTCTGGACATCACTCTCTCAAGATATGAAGAAAATCAAATGGCAAGAGCTTGCATGGCATCTAGTTTTTTTTGCGATCTTTGCAGCCATTATCAATGGTATTATCAGTTTGATTACCAGTGAGCCCATTGTACTTTCATTCATCGATTTAACCCATATTACTTCATTTGAGCCTGAAGAGGTAAAAAATGCCATATACTTTGTAATTAAAAATATGACTATCATTCCTTGGACCATAGTCTATATGGCATATATCTTCAAGTTGATCTATGTACGAAAGTCCCCGAAAACGAACATGTAAATTAGACTCTATTTAAATTCTGTGTGATTGACATTTCCCTCTTTCATTGTTCATCCCCCCCCCACTCATGGTACACTATTGATAAAGCATACAAAGGAGGAACAAATTCATGGACAAAGCAAAAATGCAAGAAGAGATCATGGAAGTCCTTGAAGAAGTGAATGATCCTGAACTCAACATTGACATTGTCAATCTAGGGCTTGTCTATGGTGTGGATATCGATGATGATGGAAATGTCAAAGTCACCATGACACTGACTGCGATCGGGTGTCCTTTAGCTGGAATGATTAATGGCCTTGTCAAAGATGCAGTGAGCAAAGTAGAAGGGGTCAAAGAAGTCGAAGTAGACATTGTTTGGAATCCACCTTGGGATAAAAGCCGTATGTCTCGCTATGCGAAGATTGCTTTAGGAATTCCAGATTAATCTTTTAAAGTCAAAAGCCCTATGCTTTGGTTTATCATCTGAGTCCAAAGACATAGGGCTTTTTATCAATTTAAATTCCAAATCCATTTATAACTGATGACAAATCGGTGCTTTCCTATTCGAGTTAAGCAATAGATCATTCTCTTTTTTTTCTACACATTTTGTAGCATAAATCGATATTGATACTCTATAAACTTTTCTCCCATTTAAACTGTTGCTTAACCAACTTCTGATAAAGTGAATGATTATTTAACAACTCTTCATGAGTGCCAACTCCAGTCAGCTTTCCTTTTTCTAAGACGAGAATTTGATCTGCATCTACTACTGTCGATAAGCGATGCGCAATAACTACTGTGGTTCGTCCTTTCATTAGATTTTGTAATGCATCTTGGACTACCTTTTCTGAGGTAGAGTCTAAAGCAGAAGTGGCCTCATCCAGCATCAAAATTTTCGGATCATGTAAGATCGCTCGTGCAATCGCAATCCGTTGCCGTTGTCCTCCCGATAGCATGATACCCCGTTCTCCCACTTCTGTATCAAATCCATTGGGTAACTCTTGAATAAATTCATCCGCATAAGCTAGTTTTGCAGCTCTATTTAGCTCTTCATCTGTCACTTCTCGTTCCATCGCATAGCAGATATTTTCACGAATCGTACCAGCTAGTAATGGACTTTCTTGGGATACATAACTGATACAGCTACGCCACTCTCTTAGCCCAAACTCAGATAATGGTGTATCTCCTAAACGAATTTCTCCTTCTGCTATTGGATAAAAGCGCTCCAATAAGGAAAATATTGTCGTTTTCCCACTTCCACTCGGTCCGACTAACGCCGTAACTTTACCTGGTTGAATCGTAAAACTAACATCATCGATAACCCAATCATTTTCTGAATAAGAAAATTTCACATGATCAAAGTAAATAGGTAAGGAAGGATCAACTCTTTTTTCCTTTACATCCATCTCTTCTTGTTCGTTTTCCAAAATATGATTAATTCGTTCTGTTGCTCCCATCGCTTTTTGAACACTTGTCATAAATCGAGTCAGCATGGTAAGTGGCATAATGATTTGGAATAGATACAAGATAAATGCTACTAAATCACCTGCACTTAAAGCTCCCGTAGCAACTCGATATCCACCATAGCCGATAATTACCACTAACATAAACATCATTACAAAGCTCATCAATGGCTGAAGAATCGCAGTGAGTTTCGCTTCTTTTAGGCTAACTTTGAAGAGATGATCAATTCTTTTTTCCCCATGCTTCTTTTCTACTGGCTCAGCTACATAAGCTTTAACTAATCGAATCTCCGAAACAACCTGTGTCATTAAACTAGTAAAATGAGCCATTTCACCTTGTAAATTTTTAGAAATCGAATACATTTTTCGACCAATTGGTCTCATAACCAGAAAAATAATGGGAACAGAAGTAAGCATTACTAGTGTCATCGACCAATCTAAATAGAAAAGTATAGCAAGAGAACCAAATAAAGAAATGATACCTGTAAAAATCGATACTAACTGAACACTGATCAAATCTTTAATCACTGCTGTATCATTATTAATCCGACTAATCGTCTCCCCCGAACGATTCTGATCAAAATAAGAAACAGGGAGTAATAATGTTTTATTCCACAAACGTTTTCGTAAATTGGATACAACTTTTTCTCCAAGATATGCTAAATAGTAGGTTGAAAAACCTCCAGCAGCCGCTTGGATGATAAAAGCACCTATTAAAATGAAAATGGTAGTCAGATCAAGTTTACTAACTGTCATCACATCGACCAGATTTTTAGTAAACCATGGTACAACTAGTCCAGCAATGGTTGAAATCAAACTTAATCCCAATACAAGAACAATGAGATGCTTAGGTAAAACCTTGAAATCTATCAGCTTAATAAATCGTTTTATATTTATTTTCATATCAGGCTTTTTCTCCATGTATTCTCCTCCGTTTATCTATGTTCACTTGGTTTGCTCCCTAAATATCATATACAATTTTGAACTAAATTTAAATCAAACCTTAAGCATATAAATGCATCAGAGGTCTCTAATTCAGAGAAGATTCATAACTAATAAAGATATAACTTCCGATTTATTCAGAAATCACTTATTTGAACTAAGAGAATTTGGATCAAAACAATCATTTTCCCTTTTTGAAGGCGCTTGTATGAATGGTATAGCACGTATTTTAGTATTTGCGCAGCGTTTCCACAATCCACAGTAAACTAGATTAAAGTCTAAACAATTTATAATTGTTTTAAATATCGAAATACCTTATCAAATATAGCTTCGCCTATCTAAGTATGCGAAATCTAAATTTAAAAGTTTTTTTTATTTATAGTTCCATTATCTACATAAATGGTATTTATTCAGAAAGATTATGCTCTACGTTTACTAAAGCAAAAGATATAAAAAATGTGGTTGGCTCCTTATCATATCCAAAGAAACAAAAAATGCTATTCTTTCTAGGAGTATAAGAGAAAGAATAGCATTTTCAATTCAAAGAGAAAAGTATTTGTCATCTAAAAAAACCGATACATCCTCTAAGTTCATCTTATAATATTCAAAATGTTGAACGAGTTCGAGGACGAGCTGGTTCCATATTAATTCTCGCACCATTGATACGAGATTGTCTAAGCGCTTCATATACAAATGGTGCTAATTCTTTAGGTACTTCTACAAAAGAAAAACGATCATAAATATTAATTTTTCCTATTTGTCGATGGGATATACCTGCATGTTCAGCAATCGCTTTAGCTAATTCTTGCGGACCCAAATTGGCATTACGTCCCACATTGATAAAGAAACGTACCATACCTGGAGCTGCTCCGGTTTCCCCAAAATTATAAGCTGTATCTTCATTCTTTGCGAATCGTTCGAAGAAAGCTAAATGTAGCGCTGCTGCCATGATTTTCTCGGGCGAGAATTTTGCTGTAAGCTGGCTAATCATCTCTCCGAGCATGGAAAAGTCTATATCCGATTGAATCGTTTCCTCCATTTGCGCGATCCAGCTATCTTGCTGTTTAGCAGCTACCTCTTCAAGGGTTGGAAGCTCTTTGGGAGTAAGACGTGCACCTGTTTCTTGTTCGATTTGTCGAAGCTGTTTCATTTCTCGTGGCGTTACGAGGGTAAGAGCCATACCTCTTCGTCCTGCTCGCCCTGTACGACCAATTCGATGAACATAACTCTCTACATCTTGAGGAATATCATAGTTTACAACATGGGATACACTACCGACATCAATCCCACGTGCAGCCACATCTGTTGCAATCAGTAATTCGATCTCACCTTGTCTGAAAGCACTCATCACTCGATCACGTTGTTGTTGTGTCAAATCACCATGTAGCCCACCTGCTAAATATCCTCGTGCTTGTAATGACTCTGTTAGATCATCTACTCCTTTTTTAGTTCGACAGAAAATGATGGCTAAATCAATCTCTTCACTATCTAAAATTCGGCATAGTGCTTCAACTTTAAAATTCTCTAGTACACGATAGGAAACCTGTGTTATAGCTGGAGCAGTCACTTCACCATGATTGACCGTAATCATTCTTGCCTTACGCATATATTTTTGCGCCAGCTGCCGAATGGCACTTGGCATCGTTGCTGAAAAAAGAAGGAGCTGACGTCCTTTGGGTACAAATTGCATGACTTCTTCAATATCATCTATAAAACCCATATCCAACATTTCATCTGCTTCATCAAGAACAACGATTCGCACATGGTCTGTCTTTAATGTGCCACGGCGTAAATGATCCAATAATCGTCCGGGAGTACCAATGACCACATGCACACCTTGCTGTAAAGCTTTAATTTGACGTCCAATTGCCTGTCCGCCATAAATGGGTAAAGTCCGAACACGCTTAGGTCGCCCGATACGACGAATTTCTTCAGAAACTTGAATAGCTAGCTCACGTGTCGGAGCCAAAATGATACTTTGCACCTTATTAATATGCGTATCTATCTTTTCAAGAGCTGGAATTCCAAAAGCTGCGGTTTTACCTGTCCCAGTCTGTGCTTGCCCTATCACATCTTCACCACGTAGAATAGATGGGATACACTTCTTCTGAATAGGCGAAGGCTCTTCAAATCCTAAGTCTTGAATCCCTTTTAAAATATCTTGACTTAACTTAAATTGCTCGAAACGATTCATTGCATAAGTTCACCTTTCTTTATACGTTGCTGTAAGATGAATAAAGCATAGTTCGCTGCCAATAGCTGGATTCGCTTACGGGAACCCTTTAATTGGAGCTGATATACACGAGTGACTTTTCCTCTTTCAGCCAAACCGATCCAAATCAGGCCAATCGGCTTCCCTTCTGTAGCACTTGGACCAGCTATACCTGTTATGCTCAGTGCATAGTCGGTAGTAAATTGCTGCCGAGTATTATCTGCTAAATATTTTGCAGTCTCAAAGCTTACTGATCCATATTTATTTAAAGTGTCCTCTGGTACATTTGCCATTAAGGTCTTAATTTCATTGGTATAACAGACAAGTCCACCTTTAACCACTTTGCTAGATCCTGGAACCGTTGTAAGTAAATGGGTAGCAAGCCCACCAGTACAACTCTCAGCAAATGCCACGGTCTTATTTTGCTGAGATAACAGTCCAAAAACAACTTCTTCCAATGATTCATTCTGTTTACTATAACAATAACTTCCAACTCGTCTGAAAACCTCTTCCTCCAGAGGTGCAAATAAGCGCTCTGCTTCTTCTTCATCTGTAGCATACGCTGTTAGTCGTAATATCACACCTACATCCTTTGCATATGTAGCTATGGTAGGATTCGATTGATTTTGTATTAAATCATTTAACTTTTCTGCTAGGCTCGATTCCCCAATACCAAAAAAACCATAATCTTTTAGTCTAATCACCGACTTTTGAGATAGTAAGCGCATTAAAAAAGGGCGTACACTTGCTTCAAACATGGGTTTAAGCTCTCTTGGAGGACCTGGTAGCAAAATATAAGTTACTTGATCTTTCGTAACTGTGAGTCCTGGTGCAGTTCCATGTAAATTATGAAATAGGGTTCCGTTTTTAAATACATAAGCTTGTTTATAATTATTGCTTGGGATCTCTTCCAAACGATGTATAAAAATTTGCTTTAAATGGTCCAAGGCTTTTGGATCTAAAATCAACTCTTCAGCTAAGAATTCAGCTAAAACTTCTTTAGTTAAATCATCTTCTGTGGGACCAAGTCCTCCACATAAAAAAACTAAATCAGAGCGTGAATGAGCAAGTCGTATTACATCCATCAATTGTTTATCATTATCTCCAACAGAAGTATGAAAGTAAACGGGGACTCCCAAAGTATAACATTCCTGTGACAAATAATAGGAATGACGATCCAATGTTTGACCCGAAACTAATTCTGTCCCAACAGTAATAATCTCAGCACGCATGGGTTAAATATCCTCTCTTCTCTATTGCTCTGACTTAGTTAACGCAACAATCTTTCTATTTTTGTAGAAATAGTCTAGGCCCGATATAATAGTAATGGCCACAGCAAGTACTGTAGCAATATTAGCAAATGGAAACGAGAAAATAGAGAATGGAACATTATTCAACATGAGTGAAACAATCGCAACAATTTGTATAATCGTTTTCAACTTGCCAAGTGGACTAGCTGCAATCACATACCCTTCTGCTACGGCGATTAGGCGAAGTCCTGTTACAGCAAATTCACGACTAATGATCACAATTGCAACCCACGCTTCTAATCGCTGCATTTCTACCAATGAAATTAAGGCAGCTGTAATCAATAATTTATCAGCCAATGGGTCCAAGAACTTCCCCAAATTGGTTACAATCTTATTTTTACGAGCAATATAACCATCTAACCCATCTGTCACAGCTGCTAAAATAAAAATGAGGGTCGCAACTAGCTCACTAACTTTTAAAGTGACTTGACCTAGATGAACAGAACCCAAATCAAACCGCACCAATAAAAAAATCATGACCACAGGTACAAGAAAAATGCGAGCTAGTGTAATTTTATTGGCCAAGTTCACTAAAATCTACCCCCTGATAAGCTGATCTGTACCGTCATGGAGGTCACCCTCACACTTAAGTATTTATTATTTCACCCAGCTGATAGACAAGACTGCTTAAAACTTAAAAGTGTGCACCTTAAAGATCGTTAAGTCATAACCCCCTCTGTACTTATTTCAAGAAAATATAAATCGCTGGGAAACTTAACTAAGCTTCAAAGTTTTTAAAGCACAACATTTTTGCTTAACGCTTAAGTAATTCTTAGGTAAGTATAAACTAAGCTGATTACACGTGTCAAAAAGAGCAGAAAGGCAATTTCAATCACCCTTCTGCTCATGTGGAGGACTAATTACTTAATTTAAACTGATAGTTTTGTGCTTTCTTTGCTTTTGAGGTATCAATAATGATGTCATTGATATATAAAACAACTTGTTTTGGAGAAGAAACCGTGATAAAGATCCCATTTTGATCTGTTACTTCTTCACTTTCCTCTGCCGTTAAAGTTTTATTAAGCAAAACCTTTCCCTTTTTATCTCCCATATGTGCTGATATTTTTACCGAACCTGTGGCTTCAATTTTCACTCTTAACTGTTCTACATTTTTTACTTCATAAACATCTGTCTCATCTTGGCTCGTTTCTGCTGCTCGAACTAGTTGAATCTCAGCTTTTTTTTGTTCAACAATTGGACTGGGTGATGTAGTAGAAGCTTGGCTAACTGGTGTAGTTGTACTTGCCTTCGTAGGGGCCTCCTGTTCACTATCATTCCAGAGCCAAATAGCAATCGGTACTAATATAAACACAGCGATGATAGGAACATATACATACCATTTGAATAACCATCTCTGCCAACTGTTGATCGATTGTTCTTGAAGCTTCCTTACTTTCATAGTTTCTTTTCTAGATAAAAAAGTTTGTCCATGATTTGCAGGTGTTCCACCCATATTCATAGAGTTATTACCTGTATTGGGTAGAGCAGCAGATTGAAAAATCATGGTAGTTTGAGAAGAGGAGGGTGATGGTTTTGCTCTCCTTTTTGTATTTTGATAAGCTTGCAAAATAGGAGCTGGATCAACCTCAAGTAGTTGGGCGAGGGAACGTATATGTAGTGTCAATGGAACACTAGGTGGTATAGCGGCAAAGTCCCCCTTTTCGATAGATAAGATATAACGCACGGGAATTTTGGTATGTGCTTCAATCTGGGCTAACGTTAACCGCTTTTGTTCCCTAGCCAATCGCAACTTTTCAGTAATTGGATTGGACAATATGAATACCTCCTGCTAAATGAAGTGCCCAATTTCTTTAAAAGTATATCTTATACTCAAAAAAAAAGTCAAAATGAAAAGCCAGCCTGTTCACTATACACACAAAGCTGGCTTTCATTCTATTTTTTCTTAATCTCAATAAGTTGTCCAGATTGAATCGGATCACCATTTAAATAAACTTTGACATTTTGTGGCTGTCCTAATTGAATAAAAAGCGGTTGATCTTTAAATGTATAACTATACTCCAACGGTGCCTGTTTCGGTTTAACCGTAGCATCCTTTACAGTTACTTCCTTATTATATTTAGGCTGATTTCGAATATTTACCCACGACTCACCTGCTGTCGCTTCTATTTTAATCTGCAATTGATCTCCACCTTGTAACAGATAGCTATTATTGGCTGCATCACTGATTTTTACTTCACCCGGTCCTGCATCCGATTGAGGTTGTGTAGGCTTTTCTTGGGATTGATTCTTATTACTGCTATTATTTTGTACCACTTTATGTGTAGATGTTTTAGTTTCATCTTTTGGGTCATCTTTATCAGCAAATAAAAAATAGTATCCTAAAAAGAGAAGTGGAATACAGATCACAGCAGAGGCTATAAAAACTTTCGTTGAGCGCTTCCCTGCTACCTTGCGTTTGGATGTTTTTCCTCTACCACGAGTCGGGAATAAAGACTCATCCCCTTTGGGAATATCTGGCTTAGTTGCTGCTTCTGCTGGAGTAGGCTGATTTGGTAGCTTTGACATTGGTTTTGCCGAGCGTAAAAAAACCGTTTTACCAGCTAACCCCTGATCCGACCCATTTATGCTACTCGGATCTGGTTTTGATATGTTCGGATTTGTATTTGTATTTTTGTTAGGTAAAGGAGATTTTAGAGTCGTTTGCTTTTTATCTAAATTCGCAGTTGTAAATATTTCTGTTTGATTTTTACTTCTATTTGATTCAGCCTGTTGGAAGGCTGACATCTTCCGAGGAGAAGTTGACGATTTACCTATCTCTTTTTGCTGTCTTGACTGTTGTGCAGAAAGCTCTTCAGCTGCCACTGCCATTTCTTGTTTTGATTGGTGTAAAGAAGAAAGATTCATTTGTTGCGTTGCAAATAAATTTCTCCGCTTAGACTGTGCCTCATTGTTATTTTGAGTTGACACGACTGTTAAAGCTGTTTGTCGGCTCACTCTTCGATGCTTTTGTGAGTTGGATAAGATGGGTGGACGAATTTGAGTTGTATTTGTTTCTGAAACATTCGGTTCCATGATGTTTGGTATATGTCCTGTCATTTGGCTCGTTCGACCACTACCATGAATTCCTTTATTTTGTCTTTCTTCTTGTTCTTGTTTACGATATTGTCGTAAGATATGTTGTGGCTCAATTTTCAAGCAATTGGCATAAGAGCGGAGATATGTACGAACATAAAAAGGACTTGGTAATTTATGAAATTCACCATTTTCAATAGCAACTAAAAACGATTTTTGAATTTTCGTTTTTTCCTGAACCTCGTCAAGGGACAGGCCAATCGCTTCGCGTGTTTGACGTAAAAAAGCACCTATTTCAACAGACACCCCTGCCACCTCCTAAAGGTTGTTGTTCCCACTCACCGCCCGCCCCAAAAAGAAGCGTATTATTTTTAGTTTGATAAGCTCTTATCACTCAATTTCCACTTTTCGTTTTCCATATTTCGCTTTCAGCATAACATGGTGGTTTATCATGTGTCAAAAAAGCCCTCATTCATTTGAGAGCTCCTCTAAGAAATATACTTTAAATATACTAAGCCCAATGTGGCTAACGCCCATAAAACAGTACCAACAATTAGAAAGCCTGTGTAAATCGGGTTAGCCGATTTTTCTTTTCGTATTCGCTTCTTTCGGTCACTTCTGCTCAATGTTGCTGTGCGTGAAAGTTGACCTTCAGATCCACTTTCTTTCTCGTGTGTATCTTTTTCACTCGAAACAGCTGATCTTCTTCTAACTGTTTGTGAACGTTTTGGATTTGCGGAGTTGACTACATGATTTGAGCGGGTAGCAGACGTTGATTTATTTGAACGTGTATTCCGATTATTTTTTTCTTCAGATGGAACCACATTCACTTGATAACGTTTAGTCTCTTGGAATCGATGAGAGCTTGTTTCCTCGAGTTCAACATTTCTTCTTATTTGCGATTTCGATTGATTAACCGGACGATATGATCTGGTCTGCATATGTCTAGTTGATTGGGTTTCGTTATTTTTATAAGATAAACCACTGTTATTCAAAAGCTGTTGGGGGTTTAAACCAACACATTTCGCATAAAATCGTATGTAAGAACGCAAATAAGCTGTATTATTAAATATCTCGAACCGCCCTTGTTCGATTGCCTTTACATATTTTATATCAATTTGTGCCATCTCTGCAATCTCTTCTACTGTAAGACCTCTTGCAAGACGTGCTTGTTTGAGCTGCTGACCTAATAGTACTGTAGACAATAATGACCACCTCCTTAAGTCTACAAATTAATTATAATGGCTATTTTTTAATTTGGACACGATAACTTTTGGCAAGATCTTGAGCAGATGTATCTAATATTTGACCATTAATGGTAACTTCAAAACTTGATGGGATTTCAAACCAAAACCAAATCTCACTTTTCCCTGCAGTATTTACTGAAAATGTTTCACCTGGCTTTAATACCATCTCTTTTGCGTTATCTTTGGAAGTGCCAAACTTAAATTTAGAGGATTTATTTCTACCCATAAACTTTACTTCAAGTTTATTTACGTTGGAAATATAATACATTTGCCCTAACTCATCATTCGCTTCACCAGGCTCAAGTAAGGGTCCTGAGCTTCCCACTATACCAGGATTTTCAATAGGAGGGTTTGCTGCAGCATTCGTTTCTCCTGATGACTTACCATTCCATGTAAAGTAAGCGCCTCCACCACCGACTAACAGCAAAGCACAGATAACCGTAATCCATTTCCAAGGAGAAGATTTCTTCTTTTCTCCAGCTAGTGAGCTCATTTCTTGTTCTTTTGCTCGCATTGCAACTTTTCTTGGTGCAAATTTACGATTTAAATGCGCACTACTCATTTGGATCGTATTCATACTTAATGTTTTTTGGCTTGACTGTATTTGAGAAACATTAGGTTGCATTTGGGGAGAATTTTTTCTAGCACTCTGAATCACTTTTGTTTTATTACGTGATTCCTCTTTTTGATAAGAGCTGTTGTTTGGTCTTGGCATAGCCACAGACTGATTAGTGGCATGAGGATGCGTATTGACCATGGACTTCTTCATTGTTGTTTGATTGGTTTGACTGGCCATTGCCTCATACTGTTCAATTAATGCTTGATCAGGTAATCCTACTTCTTTTGCATATGCACGAATATAAGCTCGTACATATACAGGATTGAATAAAGAGTCCATTTGATCATTCTCTAGTGCCTGCAAATAACTTATATGCACTCTTGTTCTTCTTTCCATTTCTTCCAAATTGATTCCTAAACGTTCACGAGCTTGTCTTAGCTGTTGTCCGATGGTGTACATACGCTCCCCTCCCAGTTCTATTTATCTATTCAAAAAAATCCATCCTTCTATTTTCAACTACTTCATATGTAATCTGCTCATCTGGATGATTTCTTAATTCAATGATGTAATTAAAGTCATCTAAGGTAAACTCTGTATTTTGCACAAAGATGTCAGGATGCTCAATCACTTTAGCTGCATTCATTCGAAAAATTTCGCGAATTAACATATCATGTGACTCTGTCGAACGTACTGTAGATACAATTCCATCAATAATATAGACATGTTGATCTGACAATTCATCATAAGCCAATTGACTTCGTATCGTTTGTTTAAGCAAAGTCGAAGATACAAAAACCCACTTTTTACTTGCATATACACTTGATGCAACAATGGATTCCGTCTTGCCAACTCTAGGCATCCCTCGAACACCTATCAACTGATTTCCTTCTCTCTTTAACAACTCTCCCATAAAATCTACGAGTAATCCAAGTTCATCACGTGTGAATCGAAAAGTTCGTTTATCTTCCAAACAGCGATCCAAATATCTTCCATGTCGAATTGCGATTCGATCAACCAGCTTTGGTGGACGCCATGCAGTTATAGTAATATTATCAACATTTTCCAATATTTGCCTTAGAACTTCGATTTTTTTGTAATCATTTGTTCGTAATAACATTCCACGCCGCTGATTTTCGACACCACTAATTGTAATTATATTTATGGAAAGCATTCCTAATAAGGATGCAATATCTCCTAATAAACCAGGTCTATTTTTGTGGATCTCATATTCTAAGTACCATTCATCTTGACCCAAGCAACACATCCCCTTTATTTTGATTCTTTTCCGTAATTTATGTTCTTAAGTATAACATATGTTCAGACATGTGCGAACCCTCTTCAGCAAAAGAATCATTTCTTTTCAAAATATAAAACGCCCTAATCGGGCGTTTTAACATATATTTTATTTTTTACCATCATTAACCATTTTCACCATTAAACCTGCGATGGTTTTTTGTTCCTCTTCGCTTGCAACAGACCATAATTCTTGAAGTAAACGTTCTTGTTCATTTTTAGGATCAACATCTTTAGCTAAATAATCTCCCAGTTGATAAGCTAGATCGCTAATTGTATTTTGATCCATACCAAGACCTTGTGCTTGATTGACTCGCTCTGATAAAAAATTCTTCCATTCCTGAAAGTTTTCTAAAACAGACATGGTAACCCTCCTTGTTTACAACTATAGTGCGTCTAGGTGTAATATGACCGAAACATTACTGTTTTATACAAGGAATGATCACCAAAAAAGTTATCTATAGATATTTCTCGTAACAGTCTTAAAAAAGTTTATGTATGCCATCCACCATTAACATGAATCACTTGACCCGTGATATATCCTGCTTCGGGTAAACATAAATAACGAACAAGCGAACCTACTTCTTCAGCTGTACCAAGCCTTCCCATGGGAATCTCTTTGGCTAGTTCATATTGTTCATCCTTTGTTAGTTGCTGATTTAACATTTGTGTATGAATGGCCCCAGGTGCTACTGCATTAACCGTAATCCCAGAGGGGGCTAACTCCTTAGCAAGCGCTTTAGCCATTCCATTTAATGCTCCCTTAGCTGCCGAGTATAAAACTTCCTCAGCCCCACCTGTTTCTCCCCAAATGGAAGATAATAAAATGATTCGACCGCTTTTTCGCTTAAGTAAGCTTGGTAAACCGAATTGAATCAAATGAAAAGCTCCACGGACGTGAACATCCATGACTTCCTCATAGTGTTGTTGAGTCATATCTTGAAAAAGTCCTATTTGGCTAATACCTGCACTATGAATTAATATAGAAGGCTCCCCTAAGTTAAAGCGTACAGATTGATAAGCCTCGTGCATTGCCGTAAAATCCTTTACATCCATTTGTACTGGAATTGCTTGAACTCCTAACTCTTGACACATGGTCACGATCTTTTCGGCCTGTTCTGCCTGTTCTCGAAAACCAATTGCCAGATTAGCTCCAGCTTCTGCAAGTGCTATGGCAATCCCTGCTCCAATGCCTCTATTTCCCCCAGTAATCCATGCGGTTTGTCCTTGTAATAGTTTCATTCATCTTCCTCCATAAAAAAGCGTACCTTCTTTTTGGAAGATACGCTTGAAGTGTTGACAAATTTTCTTATATGGTTGGATTGTCAACAGTCTCACGCTTTCTAATTAATGGGTTGAACTAAGGATATAGCAAAACGATCCCAATGAATATGTTCTCGCATTCGACTATTCACATCTTCGAGTGTAAGCTGTTCCAGTATGGGAATCACTTGGAATAAGTCAATATCATTAAAACGATAACCTGTAAATTGATTGGCTATCCATTCGGGAAAGTTTAGAGAACGTAGTGCTGACCCAACCCGCTTTTTGCGAATCCGTTCGAAATCTTCGATGACAATCCCTTTTTGGACAAGCTTTGGAAGTTCACTTTGAATTCGAGCAAGAAGCTTATCTGGATGGGGTGTATCCCCTCCAATCAAAGAATGACCATATCCTTGCTCTAAAGAATAGTCAAAACCAAACTGCTCATCAATTAACCCTTCATCATACAAAGCTTGATATAGTTCTGATCCACTACCTAGCAACGCTTCAAGAGCGATTTTGGTCGCAAGGTCTTGTTTCAGCATCTCAATACCTGTTTTCCCTAGTGCTTGCTGACTTTCTTTAAAGCCAAACATACACTTTGAAATACCAACACTGAGTTTGATTTCTTTTCTTTTTTCTGCTACTTCATCTGGTTCTTCTTTAAAGTACCTCAGAATCTCAGCTTGAGGTTCAAACGACTTGGCAGCTTGATTGCTCTTAATCAGTTCCATGATTTGATTAGGATCTATCGATCCTACTACAAATAAAAGCATATTGCTTGGATGATAAAAAGTGTGATAACAGGTATACAGCATCTCTTTACTAATCTTAGAGATCGATTCGACTGTACCCGCAATATCGATTTTGACTGGATGATTTTGATACATTGCTTCAATAAGACCAAAATAAACTCGCCAATCAGGATTATCTTCATACATACGAATTTCCTGACCAATAATCCCTTTTTCTTTTTCTACGTTCTCATCTGTAAAATACGGACTTTGCACAAAGTCGATTAACGTTGTTAAATTTTGGGCAATATTTTCAGTGCATGAAAACAGATAAGCTGTCTTCGTAAAGCTTGTAAACGCATTTGCCGAAGCACCTTGACGTGAAAACTGTTGAAATACATCTTCTCCTGATTCTTGTTCAAACATTTTATGCTCTAAAAAATGAGCAATTCCATCGGGTACACTTACTTTTTCTTTTCCGCGAACCTGAAAAGTATTGTCTATTGAGCCATACTTCGTGGTAAAAGTGGCATAGGTTTTTGCAAAACCTTCTTTTGGTAAAATATATACCTCTAAGCCATTTGGCAACTTTTCATGAAATAGTGTTTCTTGAACCTGTTTATGTTCAATCTTTTGCATGTGGGTCTCCCCCCTGATCGCGTAAAAAATAGATCGTATCCAGTTGCACCTTCTCAGCAACTTTTTGAATATCTTCTTTCCTAACTCCCTTTATTTGTTCAAGCATATCTGATAAGGAACGATGAGTACCACTTAGTAGCGAATGGAAGTGGAAATTAATTAAATCATACGGACGATCTTGTTGTTCGCGAAACTGATTGGAGATTGTAGCTTTGGTCTGATTAATTTCATTTTCACTCAATTGACCTTGTTTCATTGCTTCCAGCTGTTCTTTTATTATAGCAACTGCTTTCTCATAATTACCAATTTCGATTCCTGACTGAATCGTAAGTAATCCTTTGTGACTTTCAATACTAGATGAAGCATAATAAGCTAAGCTAGCCTTTTCCCGTACATTTGTGAAAAGCTTCGAGTGAGGAAACCCACCTAAAATACCATTGTACATAATTAAGGCAGGATACTCTGGGTCGCTTGCTGTTATATGGGTTCTACATCCCATATTCAATTTTCCTTGTTTGACATCCATGCGATCAACAACTACTTTAACATCTTTAACGGATGGAGTTGTACTGGTTATTTGAATTGGATTTCGTGAAGCTGAAATAAAATCGGTTGGGAGTCGTTTTTCAAGCAGTTGTAAAATCTCTTCTGAAGAAACATTCCCTACACAATAAATGTCGATCGGGCAGGTATTTAAAACTTCTTGATAGTATGTATATAAATTTTGCGCGCCTATATTTGGTAAATCTTCTAGCCGACCATGATTAAATAAAGCATAGGGCTCATTTTTACACATTTCTTCCATACTTCTTTGCGCAGCATAACGAATCTTGTCATCACGTAAACTCTCTATCTTTTGCTTCAGAATCGTCTTTTCCTGATTTACATACGACTCTACAAAGCCATTATTTTCTATCTGCGGCTCTGTTAGAACATTACATAAAAATGAAAGTCCTGCTTGAAGTAGTGATTCTTTCTCCTGCAAGTACTGCTCATTGGCAATTTCTAAACCAAACTGGATAATATGCCGTTCACCACGTTTATACACATCACCAAATAAAATAGCACCATACAGATCTGCAAGTTTTCTTTTTAGAGATAAAGTAGATGGATAAGAGGCTGTTCCACGCTGCATGACATTTGGAAGCAAAGCAGTTTTCGTAAGCACATCTGGAGCGAGACGTTGTTGAATCAAAATCGACAAAGTTGTTGTTTTAAATTTAGGACTTGAATACACATGAACTCGCAGATTTCCCAAAGAAATGGTTTCAAATTGGGAGTATGTCACGTTGGCACCTCTCCTTCAACTAACATATATTTTCCATTATAGACCAACCCAAACAAGTTGGAAATCATTTGTAGCGTTTTTTTTAGTATATCCAAAAATTTTTTTACAAATCCACTTATACACTTCATATTCCAGCCTGAAACATATACTTTAAAGAAAATCACTCAGTAAGCCCCAAAAAATAACATCCCAAACCACTATATGATTTGGGATGTTATAGTCTTAACGACTACCTTTTTCAAATGGTTTACCTAGCGCTGAAGGGGCTACAGCTCGACCCACAAAGCTAGCTAATGCAATAATCGTCAAAACATAGGGTAGCATACTCAGTACTTCACTTGGAACGTATTTGGATAGCCCAATTAGCTGCCCCATTAAGGAAAGAGCTACCGCAAATCCAAAGAATGTTGCAGCTCCTAAGGCTCCAAAAGGATTCCATTTACCAAAAATCAGTGCAGCTAGAGCAATAAAACCTTGTCCAGCTACAGTTCCTTGGTTAAATTCACTCCCAATCGAAATGGATAAGCATGCCCCTCCAATAGCAGCTAACGCACCACTAATTAATACAGCTGTATAACGCATAGCAATTACACTTATACCAGCTGTTTCAGCCGCATGTGGATGCTCTCCTACTGCCCGAAGACGCATTCCAAACGTAGTTTTATATAAAATGATATAACTAAGAATTACAACCACGATAGCTATATAGGTAAAAGGAGACGCTTGAAAGATCGAAGGTCCAAGTATAGGAATTTTACTTAAACCAGGAATAGCTACCGCTTCTAACTTTTTCTGCACTGTAGGTGTCTGTCCGGCATCATACATAAACTTGACTAAGTAAACGGAAAGCCCTAAAGCTAAAAAGTTGATAGCAACCCCAATAACGACTTGATCTGCTTTAAATGTAATGGCTGCGACTGCATGAGGTAATGCTAAAATCACACCTGCAATCATCGCTGCTATTAAACCAATCCAGGGATTGCCAGTGCTAAGAGATGTAATAGCTGCGATAAATGCTCCCATCGTCATTAAGCCTTCTAGTCCAATATTAACTACACCGGAGCGTTCCGAAAACAAGCCCCCCATTGCTGCTAAGATGAGCGGTGTAGAATAAAGAACCGTCGTCTGAAGAATATTAGTTAACATATCAATCACGATTCTTTTGCCCTCCTCTTTTTCTTCACAGCTCCTAAAAGTATTCCAGAGATATTTGCTGCTACAAAGAAAATAATGGCTGCCACTACGACACGAATGAGTTCAGGAGGAACCTGGGCTACGTGTTCCATATTCTGTGATCCATAAGTTAAGACTCCAAACAATAATGCGGCTAAAATTACACCAATTGGCGTATTTGCTCCTAAAAGTGCAACCGCAATTCCATCAAATCCAATACCTGTAAATGCAGACTGAATCGCCATATATCCCTGAGTACCTAACAATTCACCAGCTCCAGCTAATCCAGCAAAAAAGCCACTGATAACCATGGATAAAATGATATTTCTTTTGACATTTATTCCTGCATACTCTGCTGCTGAAGGGTTATATCCAACGGCTCTTAGTTCATAACCTCTCTTAGTTTTCCATAACAGAATATACATAACAAAAGCCATAATCAGAGCAATGATAATTCCCAGATGCACCCTTGAGCTATCAAACATTTCCGAAAGGAAATCTACTCGTAAAGAAGCACTTTCTGGAATTTTTGGAGTTGAGTCAGTCCCTTGCTCGCTTAACCAGTTTCGAACTAACACATTGGATAAATAAAGTGCAATAAAGTTCATCATAATACAGATAATAACTTCATTCACACCGCGAACTGCTTTTAAAAAACCTGGAATAAACCCCCAAATAGCTCCAGCAATCCCGCCTACTAGAACCGCCACAATCATATGAAGAACAGGTGGTAAATTTAGCTTAATCCCTACTAAAAGGGATGCCAACTGTGCCACAATCATTTGACCTTCTACACCAATATTGAACAATCCTGTTCTAAAAGCAATGGCTACTGCTAAACCTGTAAGAATCAAAGGTGTAGTGGTTCGAATGGTTTCTCCTAGATCAAATGCTTGAAATAATGAACCTACAAATAGCGCTTGATATGCAGCGAAAGGATTATAACCTGCAACTTGCATAGCAATTGATCCAATAATCATTGCTAGAAAAATGGAAATTAAAGCCGTAACAATTGTCGATTGTTTATTTAGTTGAGACAATTTATTATCCCTCCTTCTTAGAGCGACCAGCCATTAATAATCCTAGCTCTTCTTCCGTCGTTGTTTTTGGATCTACCCATCCAATAATTTTCCCTTCATAAATTACAGCAATTCGATCACTGAGTTTCAATATTTCATCTAGCTCGAAAGATACTAATAATACTGCTTTTCCTTTATCACGGTGTTCAATAATCCGCTGATGAATAAATTCAATAGCCCCTACATCCAAACCACGAGTTGGTTGAGCCGCAATTAATAAATTGGGATTTCGATCGATTTCCCGGGCAATAATAGCTTTTTGCTGGTTTCCACCAGATAAAGACCGTGCTAATGTTTGCTGGCTTGGTGTTCGCACATCATACTCCTCAATTAATCGGGTCGCATATTTATCCACTTCACGATATTGCATGATCAACCCTTTGGAAAACGGTGGCTTATAATAAGTTTGTAAAACCATATTCTCACTAATGGAGAAGTCCAATACGAGACCTCTTTTATGCCGATCCTCTGGAATATGACCGACACCAGCTTCTATAATTTTCCTTGTTCCAAGAATATTGATCTTTTTTCCATTCAATTGAATTAATCCATCTTTCACAGGCATTAAACCTGTAATCGCTTCAATCAATTCTGATTGACCATTTCCGTCAACCCCTGCAATACCTACAACTTCGCCAGCTCGAACCTCTAATTCAAGACCATCGACTACATGGATGCCTCGATGATCCTCTACAACCAGGCTCTTCACTTCCAATACTTTTTCACCTGGCTTAGCTTCTTCTTTATTAACCTCAAATGATACCTCACGACCTACCATCAGTGCAGCCAGTTCATTTTCATCCGTATCGGCTACATTGACAGTATCAATTACTTTACCACGACGAATAACTGTAACACGATCACATACACTCATAATTTCTTTCAATTTATGTGTAATAAAAATAATAGTTTTGCCCTCTTTAATTAGATTACGCATAATCTCAATTAACTCTTCAATTTCTTGCGGAGTTAATACCGCTGTAGGTTCATCAAAAATGAGAATATCTGCCCCACGATACAATGTTTTTAAAATCTCTACTCTCTGTTGCATGCCTACTGATATCTCAGAAGCTTTCGCTCGCGGATCTACTTTTAGACCATACTGATCAGATAACTGTTGAATTTCTTTCTCTGCTTTTTTATAATCAATAAACCCAGATGAAGTACGTTCGTCCCCAAGAATAATATTCTCAGTTACCGTAAATGGTTGTACTAACATAAAATGCTGGTGAACCATACCTATCCCTAATTTATTAGCAACAGTAGGTCCTGTAATCGTTACTTTTTTATTTTTTATTTTGATCTCGCCTTCTTCAGGTTGATATAGACCAAATAGAACATTCATCAAAGTAGATTTCCCTGCTCCATTCTCACCTAATAGTGCATGAATCTCTCCTTGTTTGACTGTCAAATGGATATCATCATTCGCTACTATTCCTGGAAAGCGCTTTGTGATCCCAACCATTTCAACCGCATTCACTTCAATTTCACCTCCATATAAACTAGAACAAAAAAGGCTAGCTATAGGCTAGCCTTTATTTTTTTTTAATTATTTAAAGGACTTTAGCTCATTCTCATCTTTTGGGACTTTGATTTCGCCTTTGATGATTTTTTGCTTAAACTCTTCAACTTTTTTCTTAACATCATCACTCATATGCTTACTATCAGCGAGTCCTAAAGCATCTTCTTTAAAACCAAGATCTAAATGTTTCCCAGCCTCGAGTTTTTTATCCTTAAGATCCTTCGTAATATTAAAAATTGCAGTATCTACACGCTTAACCATCGACGTTAAGGTATGATCAGGCGCTAAAGCGGATTGATCCATATCTACACCAATTGCCCAGAATTTACCTTTTTCTCTCGTTTTAACTTCATCAAATAATCCTTTACCTACGCCACCTGATGCGTGGAAAATGACATCAACGCCGCCATTATACATATTTTTAGCAAGCGAACGACCTTTAGTTACGTCTGTGAAACTTTCTGCATAAGCAACTTGTACCTGTGCTTTTGGATTTGCTGCTTGTACACCCGCTCTGAAACCGGATTCAAACTTCTTAATAAGAGGAGAGCTAATTCCACCGATATAGCCAATTTTATTGGATTTCGTCGTTAAAGCTGCTGCTACACCCGCTAAGAAGGAACCTTCATGCTCTTTAAAGGTAACAGCAATCACGTTTTTTGGAACTTTACCACCTAGGTTACTATCCACAATTCCAAAGTGAACTTTTGGGAATTGATCAGCAACTTCTGGGATTGGCTTTTCAAATTTAAAACCAGTTGCCCAAATAATATCCCGCTTTTCCCGAGCAAACTTGGTTAGGTTTGGCACATAATCTTCATCACGTTTGGATTCTAATGCTTTAATATCAACTTTCAATTCTTTTTCTGCTCTTTTTGCGCCTTCCCAAGAAATTTGGTTGAATGATTGATCATTAAGCCCACCTGTGTCTGTCACCAGACCTAGTTTAAACCCCGCATTTTTGTCATTTCCTCCGCCTTGCTGACTAGTGCTACATCCTGCTGCGAGAACGAGTACAGAACTTAGCATTAGTGCAAGCCAAGATCTCTTTTTCATCAAAAAGTTCCTCCCTTTATCTATTTTTCACAGCATGTTTGTAAAGTAGAATAGTATGTATAACACGCTGTACGAAATTAGGATAATTTTATGATATAGAAACTATAAATACAACGAAATAGATACAAAAGCATTTCTTCAAAAAATTACCCCTTATATTTATATCATGTGTTTTGCATTTGCGCTACTTTCTATTTGACGAAATTTCTTCTTTTCCAATTAATACCTCTCTGGGTTTACTTCCTTCATAAGGTCCTACAATACCATTGGCTTCCATCATATCTATTAATCTAGCGGCTCGGGTATATCCAATCCGTAAACGTCGTTGCAATAGCGAAACAGAGGCCATCTTCGCTTCGACAACCACCTGTACAGCTTGTGGATATAATTCATCTGTCACCTCTTGCTTTGTCCCTGTTTCTGTAGATGGAATCATTTTTTCATCATAAACTGGTTTTTGTTGTTCTTTAACAAACTTTACCACAGACTCTACTTCTTCATCTGATACATAAGACCCTTGAACACGGATCGGCTTTGAAGCTCCTGTAGGCAAATACAACATATCCCCACGCCCTAGTAGCTTCTCTGCTCCACCCATATCTAAGATTGTACGTGAATCCGCTTGTGAGGAGACTGTAAAGGCGATTCGTGATGGGATATTCGCCTTAATTACTCCCGTAATTACATCTACTGAAGGTCGCTGAGTAGCAATGATTAAATGGATTCCCGCTGCACGAGCCATTTGGGCAAGACGACAAATTGCATCCTCTACATCAGCAGGAGCCACCATCATTAAATCAGCTAACTCATCGATAATAACTACAATATAAGGAAGTTTTTCACTTACATCCTCTTTAAGCTGATTATAACGTTCAATCTCTCGTGCACCACTTTTGGCAAATAGTTCATAGCGTCTTTCCATCTCATGAACTACTTTTTTGAGTGCCATAGCTGCTTTACGTGATTCTGTAACAACAGGTGTTAATAAGTGGGGAATTCCATTATAAACATTTAACTCTACCATTTTAGGATCAATCATCATTAACTTCACTTCATTGGGTTTAGCCTTATATAAAATACTAAGAATAATACCATTAATACATACACTCTTTCCTGATCCTGTTGCTCCAGCAACTAGTAAGTGAGGCATTTTACCTAGTTGTCCTAAAACGGGTTTGCCCGTAATGTCCTTCCCGATTGAGATACTTAGTTGTGGCCAGTTTTCAAAGGAAGCACTTTCTAATACATCTCTTAAACTTACAACAGCAATTTCAGGATTAGGAACTTCGATTCCAATGGCCGATTTTCCAGGAATAGGTGCTTCGATCCGTATATCCTTTGCTGCTAACGCTAAAGCGAGATCATCAGCCAAATTTACAATACGACTTACTTTTACACCCACTTGTGGCTGAATCTCATAACGGGTAACTGTCGGACCCCGATGAATATGAATAACTTTAGCTTCGACCCCAAAACTAGCCAAAGTCTTCACAAGTATTCTTGCATTTGAACTTAAATCCTGTTTATCACTATTATTTCCTTTTTTCACCTTTTGCAATAAATGATAAGGAGGTAAAAGATAGTTTTTCATATCCACATTTGTTTCTAACTGAACTTCAACTCCTGCTTTTTCCTCCTCTTTTTCCTTCTTCTCTAGCTCTTTCTCAACTTGCTCTGCTTCTAAAGGTAGAGTTAATTGCTGTGGTGGTTCTTGATCATGATTCATTTCTAAAGATTCTTGATCTTGATAGTCAGAGATGGTAGGAGGTACATCCTCCAACTCTTCTTCTTTGAAGTAAGGAAAAGGGATTTCCTTCTTATTGGAATGTTTTTTCTTATGTTTTTTTGACTTTCCTACAAGATACTTCTGTTGTAAATACCTTGCTAACCAGCTCTTTAATTGTCTTTTATGCCCTTTTAGTACTTTCTTTCCACTTTGAAATAGCCAAACGTAAGAAAATCCTGTGATTAGTAACACTCCTGTTAAAATTAACACAATCGTTACAATCATTGTCCCCACATCATCAAATAAAAAGTGGGCTAAGCCATAAATGATTGCCCCAATCATGCCTCCACCCACATCTTTCGTTGCTTCTGTCGCTCTTTCCTTTAAGAGCATCTCCCATGTTGTATCGATCACTGTAAAAACAGAATCTGTCTGAGTAAGGCCACTCGCTTCTAGTTTTTCAAAAGTAAAATAATGATTCAACATTAACAGAGCCAACAAAATATTTAAAATTCCTGTTAGGCGGGGGGACCAACCTTTCGGCCACTCCCGTCTCACCATCACATAGATAGCTACACCAATCGCACATAAAGGAATAATAAAGTCCCACATCCCTACGATAAATCGAGCTAAGTAGGTTAAATTTCTTCCGATTGCACCATAGCTTGCTAAAGTAATCAATGCAAGAGCAAGAATGATCAATCCATAGATTTCAAATAAGATCTCTTTTTTTATTTGTGTCTGGCGAGCCGATTGTTTCTTTTTTCTAGCCATCCTACCACCTTCTCTTTTTAACCATCCATAAAATTTATTATAGCATGGTCCGCTCGCCAACAGAAAAAACACTTCTAAATTTTTGGAATCAATTGTAGTATATTACCAGGTTGTAAGCGGGGATCTAAGTAATGCATTGGATTCCCGCTTAAAAGTCTTACAATTTTCAATTCCATAGTTGGATTTATTTCTACTAACATCTGCACTCCGTCAATCATCACTTCTCGAAGAGACGATGATGCTGACTCCTCTGGATTATAAAAAATCAGCTCAGGAGGTAATGGTGTATAGTGGATCATTGTAATAACTCTCCTTTATTTTTTTTGATCAAGCGATTTAATTCGATCATCGCATCGGAAATCCCACCCACTCGATCAATGAGCCCCATATTTACGGCATCTTTCCCAACCACATTGGTACCAATATCCCTAGCCAGCTCACCCGTACGAAACATCAAATCGCGTAATTTTTCATCATCAACTTTTGAATGTCTAGCAATAAACTGAATCACCCGATCTTGCATTTTTTCGATATACTCAAATGTTTGGGGAACCCCTATGACTAAACCATTCAATCGGATTGGATGTATCGTCATGGTAGCTGTTTCTGCAATAAAGGAAACATCTGATGAAACGGCAATCGGAACACCGATACTATGCCCTCCACCTAGTACGATGGATACGGTTGGCTTGCTCATAGAAGCGATCATCTCTGCAATCGCTAAACCTGCTTCTACATCCCCTCCTACTGTATTTAATACGATGACCATTCCCTCGATTTTCGGGTTTTGTTCTGCTGCAACAATTTGGGGAATAACATGTTCATACTTGGTCGTTTTATTTTGGGGTGGCATAACTAAATGTCCTTCAATCTGCCCAATTACTGGTAAACAATAAATATTCGATTCTAGAGAAGGTACCGTCGTTTGTCCAAGTTGCTGGATCGATTGCATCACATTTTTCTTTTTCAGTTCCTCTTCGATTGACGGATTCTGCTCATTTTGTAGCTGATTAATCATTTTTAGTCTCCTTTTAGTTGTAGTTCGTTTATAGATAGTATGTACGAATCTTCAT
This sequence comes from Thermoflavimicrobium daqui, assembly GCF_003313465.1. Classification (GTDB taxonomy): domain Bacteria; phylum Bacillota; class Bacilli; order Thermoactinomycetales; family Thermoactinomycetaceae; genus Thermoflavimicrobium; species Thermoflavimicrobium daqui. The sequence goes on along the minus strand of NZ_KZ845664.1, from coordinate 426,113 downwards.
CGACTTATCGACTTTTTATTTCTAAATCAATAGCAAAAAAGCTCTCATAAACTTCAGGCAATCATATAAGGGCTGCTTATAAGGGACAGAAAACGAAGCAAAAAGGTTATTTTTTAATCATTCCTCCTATCTCGATTAATAATATCAACCATTACAAATGGAAATAACCCGCCTTTTAGACGGGCTATTTCCTGTAAAATCTCTTTTCATGGGGGTTCCTAAGCTTTCTTTTCTTGACGAAAAGGCAGGAGAAGTTTAGTCAAAGATCTCAGACAAAAATTCTCCAACAGCCTCTATGAATCCTTCTTCATCTTCGTCATCATCACCTTCTTGGTTATCATTATCTTCTTCTCTATCATTTTCATAGATAGCTTCATCATCTTCTTCATCTGTCTTCCGTTTTACTTTATTCTTCTTTTTAGGAGCTTTTGTTCCTGTACTGAGCAATTGACGAATCCAGCCTTTAATTTCTTGATTTTCTGTTAGATATAGATCTAGAATCTGATTTATTTTACGTTGTATATCTTTAGAGAAATAATAGTCTACTACCTTTGTAATCTTAAGCAGAAGGTATAAAGCAAAAGTTTGCTTGGTTAGTGGTTCATCTCCCATTAGTTCTTTTTTCATTTGCTTTATCATACTTTCGGTAGTATCTGTTTCCAAGTGATAGATGGTTTTTGTCATCACTAAATAAACCTGTTTTTCCTCTATATCAAATAATAAGTCTTTATTTTTCAATCTGTCTAAAATATCCGAATGAATTTTATGAAGGAGTTCCTCACGTGCTTTAAAAAAGTCAACCCAAGATTTGAGCTTTCTTGCTAGTAAAGGATTGGGATCAGATAAAGCTTTAATGACCAAATTCATATATTTAGGTTGATCTAAAGGAGGTTGAACAAATTCAACTACACGTCGATCATTTATTTGAATACACTTCTCCATCAGAAGCTCAATCAATATCGCATACATATTCTTTTCTTCTTTGTATTCTTCAGCAAATACGTCTTCATCATGATTCAGTCCATTCATATAAAGTAAAGCAAATTTCTCTGTAAGAGTAAGTGAATCTCTCATAATGGCCTCCATTTTCTTATGGTTAAATATAGAATTAATATTTCATTAACATTTAAGATTATATTTATATCCGATAAATCTATCAACAAAAAATATCACTACTCATTAAACTTTAAAAAACAAAAGGACTCTTTTAAACTCAGACAATTATCAAGTAGCTACTTTATATATTTTAATTTTCAATTTTACATATCCTCTGTACATAAAAAGTAATCTTTTCAAGAAATCACTCCTTATAAATTTAAAATCATTGGTAAAAATAACTAACACGACTCTGAATGGAGGAATTTCTTATGCAAACATTTACCATGATAGGTAACTCAAAAAAAACCCTTACATTAGATCGCTTTGCTACAGGCTTAAAACGTATTATGCAAACCAATGGGTATAATTTTGTAGAAGAATCGTATCCAGATGTTCAACTCGTATTTAACTTTGTTGATCCGGCTGACCCACAATACTTTCGTAGAAAAGGAAAAGGAACCTTTGTATTAAGTATTGTGGAAAATAATCAACCCACTCAACATATATTACAAAAAGCCTATCCACTTCTTATACGCTCACTTGGTAACATGATGATCTATCTCGATCGTTCATCTGTCCCACATCAAACATATTTTGTTACTTTGGAGCAAGGATGTTATTCGACAAAACATAAGGAAGCAAGCCCTGATTACTTTCAGGAAGTTTTCAATCGCATTCGTCCACTTGCTACTTCACAGTTAGTGATTGATAATATTTTTATTCCAGACTTACCACAAGACTTATGGCAGGGAGATGAGATTACTTCAAGCTTACGTAAAGCCGGACAAAAATTAGATCAATTGAATCTTCTCCCTACACCATTTCCGATTGATCAACTTTTATCCCCCAAAGAGCTTCGTCATATTCAACGTCTATATGGAATTGGTGGACTTAGCTATGGGAATCTAAGTGCACGCAAACAGAAAAATGAGTTTTGGATGAGCGCCAGTGGAGTAAATAAGGCCTCTTTAACCGAGATCGGTCGCGATATCCTATATATCAAATCGTTTAACGACAAAGATTTATCAATGGAAATCAGCGTACCACCTCATGTTACTCCTCGTCGAGCCTCTGTCGATGCCATTGAACATTGGATGATCTATACTGAACATCCAGAGGTAGGGGCTATTGTACATATTCATGCTTGGATGGAAGATATCCCTTCTACAGAAATTAACTATCCTTGTGGAACCATTCAGCTGGCTGAGGCGGTCGCAGAGCAAATCCGTCAGGCAGAAGACCCCACACGTGCAGTGGTTGGTTTAAAAAATCATGGTCTTACAATCACAGGAAAGAGTCTCGAAGATATCTTTGAACGGATTGAAGGTCGTATCTTACCCCAAGTTCCCATGTCATAAATAAAGGATATAAAATAGATGACTAAAAAGATTGTTCTCTTAACCGGTGCATCGAGCGGGATTGGTGAAGCCATAGCAAGGAAACTGGTTAGAACCCATCAGTATTTCCCACTCCTAGTCGCACGCCGACTGGATAAGCTCCAATCCCTTGCTCATGAATTGGAATGTGACTATTTTGTAACGGATATTACACAACAGGAGCAAGTAAAAAAACTAGTCCAGTATGCATATAGCAAATACGGACAGATCGATATTCTGATTAATAATGCTGGGTATGGGACATTTGGTGGTACATTAGAAACTTCCTTTACTGATTATCAAGGAATTTTAGAGACCAACTATTTGGCAACTGTTCGCTTAATCCAAGCAATCTTACCCTCTATGCTGGGTGCAGGCGGGGGAAAAATCATTAATATTGCTTCCATCGCTGGGCTAACAGGCGTTCCCAATTTATCAGCTTATTCCGCTTCTAAATTTGCATTGATCGGATTTTCTGAGTCCCTACAGCTTGAATATGGATCTCAAATTCAAGTAGGTATCTTGTGTCCTGGTCCTGTACAAACACCTTTCTTCCAAGGTAAAGATCCTAAAACTCTTTTTCCATCCTTAATTGCACGTCAATTACTCGATCCAGAGACAGTCGCTAATGAAACGATCAAACTTATCGACCGACCTCGAGTGAAAGTTATCCCAAAGAAGCTATTTTGGCTGCTTCTTTTCAAACGGATTGCTCCAAAACTTTATATGGCTCTATGTAAAAAGATGTATGATTCTTTCTTTACACAGCAAAAGTCGTTCTCCACCGTTGAAAATGGACTTTCTATAAATAAAGAGAGTGGCTAGTCATTTTGACATGGCCACTCTCTTTGATTCGTAGAAGTTATTTCCTCAAATTCGTCTATTTCTTGTATTTCTGTAGGAAGCTGGTGTGTTCGATAAAAACCTACTACAAACAAAGTACCTATAAAAAGTACATCAAGGATCACAATCATCCATTTAAACCAAAGCGCCAATTGCATCCAATCACATCCAGCATTTATTTATATCATTAACATGTGTGATTTTCACGGATCTCATGCATATATGTATAAAAAAGAGGCTGACCTTTTTAGTCAGCCTCTTTCCAAGTAATCCAACCATTAACCTCCATGATTTGAAGAAATTGAACTAATCGAGGTAATACTGGTTCTGCTTCTTCACCAAAGTGATCGATTAATTTCTCTTGAATTTCTTCGACACGATGCTTTCCATCACAGCAACCAATCACAAAACTTCCTAAACGATCAAGTCGTACACGAATATGTGAAGGTTGCTTTAAAAAGCGAACGGAAAGTCGTTCAATAAAACTCGTTCGTGGAATAACCACTTGGACGGTTTCTTCATCAATGGATTCAAGTTGATATAGTTCTTTTAAAACAGGGATTTTATCCAAGACATTTTCTTTACCTTTTTTTTTCAGGAAAGAATTGGACATTATCTTTTACCCTTCCTGTTTTTTCTTACTGGATTTTACCGATATCCACCATAAGACTGCACCTAATGCAATAAAGAGTACAAATGGTAATAGCATACTATCTATTTTTGCAGGTGCATCTGGGTTCACAATACCAGGAACAATTAAGAGAGCAACAACCACACTAATTAAAGCTTCCCCGGCAATTAAACCAGATGCAAATAAGGTTCCTCTTTCGCTACGCTCAGCTTTTAGCTTTGGTTCTTTGCTAAAGCGCTCCGTTAACCAACGAATGGCTCCACCGATCATAATCGGTACACTTGTTGCAAGTGGTAAGTAGAAACCAACCGCTACCGTTAAAGAGTTTAATCCTAAAAACTCGATTGAGATTGCAAGCGCAGCACCGATAAAGATTAATTCCCAAGGTAAATTTCCATCCATTAATCCTTCAATGATCATCTTCATGAGTACGGCTTTAGGAGCTGGTAGAGCGTCACTACCCAAATGATAGGCTTGATCAAACAATATAAGGATAAATCCAATGGTTAAACCACTTGCAACTACTCCAATCATCATAGCGAGCTGCTGTTTCCAAGGAGTAGCTCCCACTAAATAACCTGTTTTTAAGTCTTGAGAAATGTCACCAGCGATGGCAAGCGCCATACAAATAATAGCTGCTGTAATTAGTGCTGTTGCCATTCCTTTGGTTCCAGACATTCCCATTGCTTTATAAATCACAGTTACAATTAATAAGGTAGCAATAGTCATACCAGAAACGGGCAACGATGAACTTCCTACAATTCCGACAACCCTTGATGCTACAGCCACAAATAAGAATCCAAATATCGCGATAGCAATAGCTCCAACAATGCCAATATGCGTCATCGGATTAAAAGCAATCACTAAAATCACTGCGATAATTCCAATGACTAACCATTTACCCGATATGTCTTGATCTGTACGTTCGAGAGTTCGCACACCTCTACCTTTTCCTCTCAGACCGATGACTGTATCGCGAACAGAAGTAAATAGAGTTGGAAGTGTTTTGATTAAGGTGATAATTCCTCCCATCGCCACAGCTCCCGCACCAATATAGCGGATATAATTACCATAAACATCACCTGCGACCATCTTTCCAATCGTTATGTCTGCAGGGAAGATCACCCCGGTATTGCTAGCTCCAAAGAAACTAATGAGTGGTACGAAAACGAGTGATGCAAGCAGTCCACCTGCAATCATTTCACCAGCAATTCGTGGTCCGATAATATAACCGACCCCAAGCATCGCTGGCATAGCATCCATCCCAACAACAGCATTTTTAAGACCAACTACTTTGGCCTCAACAGAAGTTTTAAATAACTTAAATCCATCTCCCAGTGCTTTAAATAATCCACCAATAATAAATCCTGAGAAGATCAGACGAGCACTATTCCCACCTGTTTCTCCCGATTTCAAAACCTCTGCACAAGCGGTTCCTTCAGGATATGGTAATGTTTCATGCTCTTTGACGATAAGTAAGCGTCTAAGTGGAACCATCATTAGTGTACCCATAATTCCACCTGTAATCGCGATGAATACAATCAATAGTTGACTAGGCTTTAAATCCCATAAAAACAAAGCAGGAATCGTAAAAATCGCTCCGGCAGCCACCGCTTCACCGGCAGTTGTCATCGTTTGAACGATATTATTCTCCAAGATCGATTTTCGACGAAAAATTCCTCGTAAAATAGCCATGGAAATAACAGCAGCTGGAATCGAAGCACTTACGGTTAGACCTACTTTTAGTCCTAGATAAGCATTCGCAGCTCCAAAGATAATTGCTAAAATAATCCCAAAAATAATGGCAACAGCAGTTAATTCAGGTAACGACTTCGAAGCAGGAATGTAAGGAACAAACTTCGATGAAGAAACTGAATCCTGTTTAGTTTGTGTTGCTTTCAATGGTAGTCCTCCTCTTCTGTAAAAATATCTAAAATTAAATTGTTAAGATAATTTAAAGGAAAAAATAATACCCTTTGTCCTCTTCCTAAAAATTATGAATTTAACAATTTAATAAAAAGTGATTAATAATAATTGAATTACAATAAATAGTTTAACAATTTGTAGATACTAAATGTTATCTCCGAAAAAACTAAACCAGAATATGTTTAATATATTATATAAATCACTAATAAAAATCAATAATAATATATTAATTTCCAAGTATAAATATAAAAAAACCAGTTATTATCATATAAATAAGTACATATACATAATATTCATTAAACATAAATAACATGAAAATAATTGTATTCCATAGTAAATCTGTTAATTAACTTAAGACTATCTACTCTATTCATCACAACAAAAAAAGCCATGATCCTTGAATTTAAAGGATCACGGCAATGTAATAAGAGTCGAAAAGGCATTCATTGTTGCAAACATCCATCCAAATCATGCCTTAAAACTTAAACCCTTCAATTTCGATTTTGTAACAATGAACCTCTCCCACTTACGCTAAGAAGTGGGAGTTTCTTACCATCAGAATCAAGAAGCTCTCACGTATCGAAGGGTTTCCCTTCGATACTCGATCCAAGTGATCGGAAAGTCATCTGGATTCCTAAGTAAGCAACAGGTACAAAAGGGATGTACTAGGGTCGGAACAGACCATCTACTACTTCTCGCTAAGCGATCCGTAGATACGTTTGTTTCGTGGAAACATCGAGGTGAAATAAGTAGGCAAAAAACAATTCTGAAAAGAGAAAAAATGGTCAGACTTGCGAGAGGGTCAAAAAACCTCCCTCTCTCGTCTGACCCGTAATTCATCTCGCCGCTTATAGAAGCGGGAGATTTCTTACGCAAGTATGTTAAATTCATAGAAGTCGTTATCCATCGCCTTTAATAGTGGGATCTATAAAAAACCCGATGCTTATAGTCATAAAAAGATGGGAATTTAATTTCGTTTAAAATTTCATGTTATGTTACTGTAGGTACCCAAGATGAAAGAGAAAAATGATAGGGGGGACTGAAAATAGTCAGAAGAAAATCCAAAACAATAATTATCACTGTGATTCTGGTTAGGAGTAAAATTATATTATAAAATAACTAGGAGGTGCTTAGAATAATCGGCGATCCTCCAAGTGTTAGTTAATTCATTTGATTTTAAAATGAGGTGTTACCATGATTAGTGACCCACCAGAAGGATAATTTAAATCAATTTGTTGTTATAAGAAGATGAGCTGCATAACGATGAGTAAATGACTGAAAATATTGATTAATAATATACAATTTTAACTATCTACATTTATTCCTCCTTCAGTATTTTTACATTTTGTATTAGCTTTAAGTTTCTCTACACGTATGGTCACCAATACAATACTTATTTAGACAGGATAAATTGTTATCCTGTCTCTTTTGTGAGATAAAAGTAGGGTAATTATTTTAATGCTAGGTAACTGTAGCATAAATAACGGGGATGACTCAAAAGGTTGGGAGTCATCCCTTTCTCTACAATATATAGCTGATCTTGAATTCGAATTAAATTAGTACGATATGTTGTTTGAAAATCTCTTTCTTTTTGCTTTTGCGTCGTCTTCTTATTATAGAGATGAACTTATAGGTATATCTATCAATTCATGAATTGTTCCACGAATAGGTGCTTGTGATACCTGACCGTCTTGTGGGGAAATGTTCATTGGCATTCCATAAACTGGTCTCATCATTAAATTGGGTTGAATCTTAGTATGAGGGACAACTGAAAAACGGTACTTTTGTAATAGGATAGCTAAGACGACTTTTATTTCCTGTATAGCAAAACTCCAACCAATACACATATGCTGCCCAGCACTAAATGGAAGATATTCATAGGGTGATCGTTTGATCGTAGCCCAACGTTCGGGTTTGAAGCAATTGGGTTCATCATATAGTTCAGGTAATCGATGTGTAACAAATTGACTATAGTATATATTTGAACCTTTAGGAAGCTGATAACCCCCTAAAGTACATGGAGCCGTAGCAATCCGAATTCCGATGCTTGCAGGAGGAAGTAAGCGTAAGCTTTCCTTCACTACTCCTTCGAGCAAAGATAATTGGCTGAGCTGTTCCACGGTTGGTGGATTTCCATGTAGTTTATCGTTTAGCTCTGCTAAGAGTTTTTGGTGAATATTAGGATGTTGACTGAGAAGGAAAATTATCCATGTTAGAGCATTGGCTGTCGTCTCATGTCCAGCGACAAATAAAGAGAAAGTGTGACCGATTAACTCCTCGTCACTTAATTTGGTACCATCTTCATCATGAGCTTGGATCAGAGAGGCGAGTACATCTTGTGCATTTGGCTGAGCTCGTTTTTGCTTGATCAGGGAACGAACATACATTTCCAATTGTTCGGCATAACGCACTGTCCGACGATAGGGGGTGCCAGGTAGATCAATAGGGGCTGCGATGACTAAGGGTAAAGATTTGGTCAGACCTTGAATGAATGCGCCGGCTCGTTCTAGTTCTGTTTCATTGTACAATCCAAAGAGTGTCTTGACAGCGATACGCTGAGTTAATTTCTTCATTTCTATATTTAGATCAATGCGAGTTTGATCTTTCCATTCATTGACTAGTTGTTCTGTAAGATAAACCATATCTTGCAAGTATTGAATAATCTGTTGTCTATGAAAAGCAGGTTGTATTAAACGACGATGTTGTTTGTGTTTTTTACCTGTCATTAATGATAGGTTATTAAAAAACATACGACCCAGTGCTGTATCGCGTGGTACTTTTGCGACAGTGGAGGGACTCACCTCAAATAAATCTGAATTTGTGAGAATCTGATAATTTAATTCAGGTCCGAAAGCAAAGACATTTGAGGGGTTTCCTTGTTCAAGTCCGACCAGATTGCCATAGGTTTGATATAACCAACGTGAGTACCTAAACGGATGACGATAAAACTTAAGCATATTTATTCTCCAGCCAAAAATCGCCTTTGGACCCGGAATGATTGGTAGAGGTGGTGTATTGTTTGTATTGGTGTGATGGGTTTTGCTCATAGATACACCCCATTTGAATGAAATGAATAAATTTAGTATATATTATTCATAATATATCATTTCTTCTACGCAAACAATAGTGTTTTGAAATATTTAAATTGATTCATTACAAATCATTTAGTATATTAGTGCCGAGGTGATAAATAATGGATGGATATCAACTTCGTACAGAAAAGAAGAAAGAACAAATCATTAGAGCTTCATCCGAACTATTTTCTACATATGGAGTAGAAAAGGTTAGTATAAATGAAATAGCTAAGAAGGCAAGAGTCTCACCAGTAACTATTTATAATTATTTCGGAAACAAAGAAGTGCTTATTAGAAGTGTAATGGTTAATTTAATGAACAAAACGATGGAAACATACGAAAAAATATTAGAGGAGAATCTTCCATTTCCGAATAAAATGGAGAAAATTATATTTGATCATCCTAATACAGTGAAAGAGCTAAATTTTGACTTTATTCGTGCTAACGTGAACGATTCAGCTTTTCGAGCATTCATTGAGGATTTTTATAGAGAGAAAACGATTCCCTTTTTTAGAAAAATGATTGATTTAGGAAAGAAAGAAGGGTATATAGACCCATCTATTTCAATGGAGGCGATTTTGTTTTACATTCAGATATTTAAAGAGGCATTAGCTCAACCAGAACTTTTTTCTTATACAAATCAGGGAATACTTCAGGAGATCAATCGACTTTTTTACTATGGCTTAATGGGAAAATCTCAAAGGAGTGAAACTAAGCACGATGAATGAAGGGGTTATTTTTGATAAAAATCATAGGGAGAATCTCATCTTACACAGTTAGAGAAGAAAAATAAAAATTAGCCCTAGACGGAAGAAGCCATAGCTAGTTTTATTTGGATAGTTTGTTTATTACCTTACCCAGTAGTAGAGGGTTTTATCTAATATACCAAGGTTTCGGGCTATTTGAGCGATTGATTTTCCGATTTCTAGGATATTTTGGACTATTTTTTCATAGAATTCTATATCATATTTTTATTCATAATGGACACCTCAATTAAATTTGACTTTATTTGTCATTCTCAATTCTCTATGTCCACTTTTTAGATTAACATTCAAAATAATAAGCTTAGCTAAATATAATAGATGAGCTTATTATTTTGAATTAGGAAGGGAGAGAATATAAGGACGTGTCAATTAAAAAACATATACTTCATATTATCCTTTATTATTTTTTTGTTCGGACCAATCTCATGGGTTTGTAATTTTTCTTTTGTAGTCGTATTAATCGATATGTTAATAATATCCAATCAATATATAAAATTCTACAATGATAAGAGATATGTAATAAAAATATTTTTACTGATTTTCTTTTGAATAACCATGACAAAATTGTTTTTAATACTATAATTGCCCCAACAGCAAAACAGATAGAATACATTCTGTATTACATATGATTTTGACTCTGAGCAAGATGGTCAAGTTACCATACGGGATCGGGATACAATGGAACAAATACGGATACCGATTAGCGAATTAAAAACTTTTCTTGAAGAAAAAATACGATTTTAGTACAAAAATCGTTTACTATCACATAATACTGGATTACTAACTTGTTCAAAAAAAACACCTCCGAATTTGATAATACATTTCAGGAGGTGTTTTTTTTGGTTAAATTAATTTCTGCTCTAATCACGTCAAACAGTGTAAATCATCGAAAGCTAAAAAAATTTTTTCAAGATGATTCCACCATATCTGAGGAGATATTTCTCCACTATGCCATTGTCTGACTGGCAAAAAAATTTTTCGAATAACAGACAATCGATAATCAACCCATAGTTCACTTAGGCTATAGTTTTTTACTCCATTCTTTATTAGCTTCCTATGATGTCTACGAATTAAATCCTCTTCATATAATGCTCTACGTTTAGGAAATCAATGTAATGCAATCATATGAGACAAATCTTCAGTACCGATATTAATATCCCATGTTTGCCAATCAACAAGGCGACAAAATACCACATTTTCTACAGGATATAAAAAATTCCATAAATGAGCATCTCCATGAATTTATTTTAATAAAGGTTACCAAAATGTTACCAAATACTCTTCTCCAAAAAACAAGAAAGCCGCAACCCCTGACGAGTCAAGGGTTAACGGCTTAAGTTTAGGGTATACCAACTACACTTCCATTTTCATTGAGGCTGGAGCCTCTAATTAACCACTATGTCAAAACGTTGATTCTATCGCATATAGTGAAAGCTGATACCTCCCTAAAAAGCACCGTGTTCACCCTAATGATCAATAGTGCGTTAGCAAAAATGTTAGCATGTTGTTAATCGGATTGATCACCTCGCCACCAAACATTTACCGGTAATTAGTCAATACTGTTTCAACTCAATTGCAGTGCCCTGCTTCGATGCAACCGAGCCGATTGGAGGTTTAAAACCAAAACGTTATTTCAACTCAATAGCAGAACTCTGCTTTGATGCAACAGCTCGTGTCGCTAACCCCTGCTTCCACTGGCTCCTACATACCTGAAACGCGAACCCCACTTTATCATCCTTTTTCATCTCCACATTTTCGGCTGAAATTCGTGAAAACCCATGCCACATCTGGGGTGCGAGCCTCCTAGGGTCTAACCAGATCATGAGGTTCGCGCTTCTTGGTAAATATTGATAAATACCTTTGTTACACCCCAAAGAATATTTGTAGGATTAATTGATAATCTGGATACTGTATGGCTTGTATTGACCGAACATATTCATCTTTATCATACCAAACAGCTTGAAAATCAGCTTGAACGTTTTGATCATTTATCTTTACAAGCCCAAAGCGTGCATACGGTTGATGATTACAGCCTAATGAGCCAGGATTGAAAAACAAAGTTTGACCAATAGAAAATTGATATGTGTCGTGAACATGTCCAAACAGTACTAGAGCGTGATTTGTATAATCCTGAAAAATTTTTTTCATATCTATTTCGGGTACTGGATACGCCTTTCCCGTTGAAGTATAAGGATTTTCACTAATGTGAGCATATTCTTTCTGTTTTTGTAGATGAAAGTGAACCAGATGGATGCTAGAATTTTCGATTGAAGCCCAGCGAGGCAATTTTGAAAGGTGGTGTGCATGCTCAACAGATAGTTGATCTGCAATCCATCGATGGTGTTCTTTTTCTTTTAAATGACTTACAGGATAAGGTTGATTATTTACTAGTGCGTATACTGCTTCGTCATGATTTCCAGTAATGATCGTTATGTTGTCAAGAGAAAATACCGTTTCCAATACCTCATTCGAGTAAGGACCGATGCCAATCATATCGCCTAAGCAAAAAATTTGGTCCACTGATAGTTTAGCGATCTCTTTCAACACTGTTGCTAAAGCCGGATAATTGCCATGGATATCTGTAATTACAGCATAAGACCTCATCTTTTAAAACAATCCCCTTTTTTTGTTGTAGATGGAAACTACTCAAATTAACCTAAGGCTGTGGATAATTGCAGTAATCTTAACTTTCCAAAGCCAAAGAAATTGACCTTGTAATCCATTTCGGATGAGATGATGTAGCCCCATCTTGTAAACTGATCCATTGATAATCATCATGTTCTGAACTCAAGGTAATTACCCCACCTTTAAAATCAGCTCTGTATAGAAAAATATGAATCTGTAAACCATCAGAACGAATAACAGGCCAAGTTGTTATTAAGTTAAATTTCTCACATGTAATCCCGGCTTCCTCTAGAAGTTCACGTCTTAGTGCTTCTTCAACCTCTTCTCCATATCTGACACGCCCTCCAAGGAGATCGTAACTACTTTTTGAGAAGTCTCCGTTCATTTCTTCTACTGTTTTCTTTAAAACTAAAACCTTACTTTGTTTTAACACAACAGCACATTTTGCAGCTATTGCTATAATCACTCTGCATTTAGTATTTTTAGTCTTGATTATAATAAATATAAAAAACGCGAGCATACGCCCACGATGAAAGAAATAGCTATATTGTTTATTTTGTTAAACCAACAATTCTTTTGGATTCCAGATACTCCAACAATTCTGGTTTGTTGTCTAATCGATAGTACGATTGAGGAGGCACAAAACCTGATACTTGATCTCGTAATTCTTCTAAGGAAATCGACTCTATTTCCTTCCAAGACTCTACAGGTATTGCATAACCCTTTTTCTTTCCTTTTAAATACTCAGCAGTCAGAGCTCCCTCACCTGTTTCCTTCTCTGAAATTTCGCTTATTAATTCAGGAGGACCTATGATAGGAGTATCAAATAAAACAATTCCCTTCACTGCTTTTACTGGGCTTGTACAGTAGATATATACGATTGATGGTTGTTCTACATAACGCTTCCGATATTCATAACGTTTGATCCCACTTTTGATTTCCTCAAAATAAGGTTCATGTAAGCTAAAAAGTATGGGAATTCTCTTCTGCTCTTGTGGGATTCATCTGTTCCTTTCCATCTCCTAAGATTAAAGGATGCCTAATAAAACTAGACATCCATCAACGTTTTTATTCAGACTGTTTCAGCCTTGTAATCGGGAATAGTACAGTATCTTTAATTGTCACAACTCGTCAACATTTTAATCATTCGTTCTATCCCAAATCCCCAACGAGAAATCGGCGACATTCCGTATTCCATTGCTGTGACATAATCCTCATCCATCTCCATTGATTCTTCATCTCCGCTCGTATTTAATTCTCTAAACGTTTCCTTTGTTCAATTGGGTTCACCAAATTTATGTTGATATTTTGCTATGGCTTCATCATCAATACGTTGAAACAAAAGGTCAGGAACTTCAAATGGATGATCACCCTTAAGGTATTTTAAATCTACCGCTTCAACAAATGGAATATCAGCTTCTTTGGGGTCTAAATTCTAAGAATTAAACACTTTATCAGTGGTGAAGGGAATCAGAGATCTCGCTGCGATTGAGAACACGCGAATTAAATTGATTGCTGTTCGTAAAACCATCCCAGCCGCTTCACGATCTGTATGTATTAAACTCCATTGGGCTCTTTCGTCTAAATATAGATTCCCTTGCGTCCATAACTCACGTAAAGTCGATATTGCTTTACGAAGATCCAATTTTTCGAATAAAGAACGATACTCTTTCATTAACTCAATACATTTTTCTTGTAAACGTTCTTCTATTTCTGTCCATTCTCCTTGTGCTGGAATAGCCGTTCCAAATTTAGAAGCAGTTAGCTTCAATGTAAGGTTGATGAAGTTTCCATAAGCACCAACTAAATCTTTGTTTATCATACTTGCAAAGATTTCCCACGTAAAATTCGAATCAGTCGTTTCTGGGGATTGCGCAATTAAATAGTAACGCCAATAATTAGGAGGCAATATTTCTAATGCTTGATCCATAAAGACCCCTCGTTTTTGACTTGTTGAAAACTTGCCTCCATAGTAAACTAACCAATTAAAACTTTTAATTTGTGTTGCTTGTGTCCAAGGTTCACGAGTTCCTAAAATTGTTGCTGGCCAAAAAACGGAATGAAATGGCACATTGTCCTTTGCCATAAATTGAGTATAAATAACATCTTGCTGATCATACCACCATTCTTTCCAATTTCGCTCATCTGGTTTCTGATCAGACCATTCCTTTGTTCCGCCTACATATTCAATGGGGGCATCAAACCATACATAAAAAACTTTATTTTCAAAACCAGCTTTCGGTACAGGAACTCCCCAAGTTAAATCACGGGTAATACCTCGTGGTTGTAAACCCTCGTTAATCCATTTCATAGTAATTGATTTTGTCAACTTTGGCCAATTCTCTTGCGACTGAACCCAATCCTGTATTTCTTTACTTAATAAATCTAATCGTAAAAAAAGATGCTTTGTTGACCGAACTTCTAGATTGGTGCTACCTGACAAAGCAGATCGTGGATTCAACAATTCAGTCGGTTCAAGAACAGATGTACAATTTTCACACTGATCTCCACGTGCAGCTTCATAACCACATTTAGGACATGTCCCTTGCACATAACGATCTGGCAAAAAACGGCCATCTTCTTCCGATTCTTCCGAATAAATCTGCTGAATATTTTTTCTTCAATAAATCCATTTTCTTCGAGTTTACGATAAAAATACTGGGTTATCTCTCGGTTTTGTTCTGATGAACTTCTTCCAAAATGGTCAAATGATAAACCAAATCGCTGATAAATCTCGGCTTGTACATTGTGCATCTGTTTGCAATATTCTTCAACGTCCAGACCAGCCGCTAAGCAGACAATTCTGCTGGTGTACCATGTTCATCCGTTGCACAAATAAAAAGCACTTCTTCCCCTTCTTGCCGCAAAAAACGCGCATAAACATCTGCCGGCAACAATGAACCAGCTAAATTTCCTAAATGTTTAATCCCATTATTGCGCCTTGGCAAAGGATTTCAGGATTTTGATCTAGTCGTATGTAACAACGTAGGTAAACCTCTTGATCTAGGCGATCTGAACCGAGATTTAAATTATGTCATTGAAAAATACAATTTCCCAAAAATAAAATTCCATGCGCTTCGTCACACCCATGCTACTCTGCTGTTGCTTCTTGGTGAAAATCCAAAAGTGGTTGCAGAAAGATTGAGGCATTCGAGTATTTCCATTACGATGGATACCTATAGCCATGTTACGCCAACTATGCAACAACAGGCAGCCGACAAATTAGATGAAGCTATTAACTTGATCAATACGAAACAATCGCTTTAGCAGACTAAAGGTTAGCAAAATGTTAGCATTCTCCAGCCTTGATGAAACATAGAAGCCACAACCCCTTTCATATTAAGGGATTGCGGCATCTAAAAACCAACTACCAACTACACTTCCATGATAATTGGTAAGATCATTGGACGACGACGTGTCCGTTCATATAAGAATTTACTTAATGAATCGCGAATACTTGTTTTCAGTGAAGCCCATTCGCTTACTTGCTCTTTCATACATCTTTCCATTGTTTGATTGACGACTTGCGTAGCATCGTCTAACAACTGTTCCGACTCCCGGACATATACAAAGCCCCGTGAGATAATATCAGGTCCGGATAGAATCGTTCCATTGGTTTTACTTAGGGTGACTACAACTACTAAAATTCCATCTTGAGATAATAATTTGCGGTCTCTTAAAACAATATTTCCAACATCACCAACACCTAATCCGTCAATTAATACTTTACCTGTAGAAATTTTCGGACCATATCTTGCTTTTCCATTTGAAATCTCTAAACTATCTCCATTATCGCAGATAAATATATTTTCAGGTCGAACCCCGACTGATTCGGCTAGTTGGGCATGAGCTAGTAACATACGATACTCGCCATGAATCGGAATAAAATAACGTGGTTTTATCAGATTTAGCATTAGCTTGAGATCTTCTTGAGAACCATGACCAGACACGTGAACATGTGAAGTAGTACTATAAACAACATCAGCACCAATACGGAAGAGTTGATTAACGATACGACCAATCATTTTTTCATTACCTGGGATTGGAGTAGCTGCAATAATTACCGTATCACCTGGTAAAATCTCTACTTTGCGGTGTGAAGCATTGGCCATTCGATTCAACGCTGACATACTTTCCCCTTGACTACCTGTAGAGATTACAGCCACTTTATGTGCGGGTAATCGATTGATATCATCTGGCTCAATAAGGAGATCTTTAGGAATGTTCAAATATCCCAGTTCTGAGGCAATATTTACCACATTAACCATACTACGCCCTACTACTGCCAGTTTTCGCCCATAAATATGACAAGCATCTACAACTTGCTGTATACGGTGAATATTAGAAGCAAAAGTAGCTACAATCACCCGTTGCTTGGCTTTACGGAATACTTCTTGGATTCCCTCTCCTACTGTACTCTCCGAACCAGTAAATCCACTCCGTTCAGCATTCGTACTATCCGATAACAGACATAAAACACCTTTTTTACCAATTTCAGCCATTTTATGCATATCGGCCAGATGTCCATTGACAGGAGTCATATCAAATTTAAAGTCCCCCGTATGTACAACCGCCCCTTCTGGAGTTTGAACACACACGCCAACTGAGTCAGGTATGCTATGATTTGTATTGAAAAACGTTGCTTTCATAGAACCTAAGGTAATTTCCGATTGGTTGCTGATTATATACCGTTTCACTTCGTTTAGAATGTGAGCTTCTTTTAATTTATGTTCAATTAAGCCCATCGTTAGCTTCGTAGCATATATAGGCACTTTAAGCTGTTTTAAAATATAAGGAAGCCCACCAATATGATCTTCATGTCCATGTGTTAAAATAATTCCGCGTACCTTTTCTTGGTTCTCAACTAAATAGCTAATATCTGGGATAACAATATCGATACCTAACATGTCTTCCTCAGGGAATTTTAGACCCGCGTCGATCACAACTATATCATTCCCATATTGGACAACATACATATTTTTTCCGATTTCATCCAACCCACCGAGAGCAAAAATCAACAATTTGCCTCGTTGGTTTTTGTTCAAAAAACTAACCTCCTATATAAAGTTGATTGTTCACCCTAACCGCACAAATCTCACTTGGTTCCATTATATACGATTAAATTTTAAATATGCAACCAGTTTTAGCGAAATATTTTCCTAAGTCATGAAGAGTATAAAAAAGTAACTTGCTTATACTAAGTCATAAGGAGGTTGTCTGATGAGCTTTATCGAACGATCCGACCGTTTTCGCTATCCACTTTCGCAACTTCGTGATGAACTCAATCGTACTTTTCAGCGCTTTTTTGATGATTCTATTCTTAAAGAGAGTACATCTTTAATACCCCCTATCAATTTACGAGAAGAACCAGAACGATACGTTATTGAGGCTGAATTACCTGGGATTTCAACAAAGGATGTACACGTTGAGATTCAGGATCTAGTCATAACGATATCTGGGGAAAAACGGATTGAAGAAAAAAAAGAAGAAAATAAAATGCATGTCATCGAAAGTCGTTATGGGTCATTTAGTCGATCAATCACATTGCCACAAAATGCATCGACTGACATGATCACTGCTGAGCACAAACGGGGTATTCTCTACATTTATGTTCCTAAAGATCAAACACGTCAACCACGTAAAATTGACGTAAGAG
This sequence comes from Thermoflavimicrobium daqui, assembly GCF_003313465.1. Taxonomy (GTDB): domain Bacteria; phylum Bacillota; class Bacilli; order Thermoactinomycetales; family Thermoactinomycetaceae; genus Thermoflavimicrobium; species Thermoflavimicrobium daqui. The sequence continues at coordinate 408,120 of NZ_KZ845664.1, read as the reverse complement.
ATGATTCTGATGGTAAAGATGATCCATAAACCTATTCTAACCCAAACCGCACAATCTTTAATGAATAAACCGACCTCTCTTATTTTTAGGGTCGGTTTATAGTCATCATTTATTTACTTTTATTTTTGCTAGGGACTTTGATCACAAAATAAACTAGCCCCATACCTATTAAAATTAGAATCAAACGTATATAATTCTCACTGATATGTAAAAAATCATAGCTTACCAGTACTTCTAATGAAATCGAAGGAATCTTACCGATTGCTGTTGTGATTATAAAGTCCATCATACGTACATTTGTAAAAGCACCTGCTAAGTTTACAATCATGGAGGGAATAAAGGGAGTAATACGAGCTGCAAGAAGGGAGAGAAATTGCTTTTTTCGTGGCCATCGATTTAATGATTCAATCCATCGCCATTGTTTCGAATTCATTTTCTTAAATGAGCGAATACCTAGGCGATAAAGCCAAAGAGCAGTTATTGACCCCAAAATTTCTCCAATCCAAGAAAGAATCCCTCCCATCAAGGGACCCCACATCATTACGTTGATTCCTGTTACCATTACGGAAGGAACAACGCCTATGACATTGATCACGATATTAAGTAGTAAGCTTCCTGGTATTGCCCACATTCCCCATTCATCAAACCATTGTATCATCTGATTGATCATTTTCCGACTCCGAATGAAAAAATATTTACCATAAGATATCTGATTATGTTTACATTCTGAAAAGCATGTTGCACAAAAAAAGATGAACGGCTGAATAAGATGTCAATCTCTCTGAAGTTTACATGAAATGAACCTTTCGTGGTAGCCTAAAATCCAATAGAGTAAGTTTTTGAATAGTATCCCTATTTAGACATTATCGAATAAAAAAGTCAATCATACACAAAAGCATGATCTAGGATGTAACAGGCTTCATAAATAATACGCCCGCATACTCTGTGCCTTCGAGTAAACAGGCGTATAAGATATAAGCATGAATTATGGAATTAACTGTAACCAAGACTGTGCTTGCACCACTTGTTGCTCATCAAGCTCAACGAGTGGGAGACGAACCGTTGGCTCACAAAGACCTTTTTTCGATAAAGCATATTTGATTGGTACAGGGCTAGAAGTAAAAAATATCCCTTCAAAAACTGGTAAGTATTTCCGAAATAACCGAGCTGCATGAGCTACATTTCCTGCAAAATAGGCCTCTATCGTTTCTTTTATTTCTCGTCCCAGTACATGGCTAGCTACGCTGACCACTCCTGCTCCTCCTACTGAGAGAATAGGAAGGGTAAGTGCATCATCACCACTGTATACAGCTATATCGTCTGGAACCATTGAAATGAGATTAGCAATTTGGGATAGATTTCCACTTGCTTCTTTAATTGCTACGACATTTTCTAGCTCAGCCAAGCGCGCCATTGTTTCAGCGGTCATATTCACCCCTGTACGACCTGGAACATTATATAGCATGATGGGCAACTTTGTTGCTTCTGCTACTGTTTTAAAGTGCTGAAATAGTCCCTCTTGTGAAGGCTTGTTATAGAAGGGGGCAACTAACATGACACCATCTACACCCAATGCCTCTGCTTCTTTTGTTAGTTGGATCGTCTGTGTCGTATTATTACTGCCTGTACCAGCAATTACTTTAACCCGACCAGCTACTTTCTCAAGAGTAAATTGAAATAACTGTAACTTCTCATCATGCGAAAGATTGGGGGATTCTGCAGTCGTTCCTGCTACAACGATCGTATCATTACCTGTTGTAATCAGATGGTCGATCACCTCTGCTTGCTTCACCCAGTCAATTGCATGGTCTTTCGTAAAAGGTGTAATCATTGCTGTCATTAAGCGTCCAAATAACATAGTCTTTCTTCCTTTCCTAGGTGTAATTTAACCGATGTAGGTTAAATTTACGGTGTAGCGCTCGAACTGCTTTAATCATATCTTCTCCACGGACAAGAACCCAGATCGTCGTATGTGAATCTGCAGATTGTAAGATCTGAATATCCTCCTCAGTTAGAGCTTCAACAATTTTAGCCATTACTCCAGGTATCCCCGCTATTCCAGCACCCACAGTAGAAACTTTAGCACAATGATGGTGTAGCTCTGGCTCAATTCCTAACTCAGACAAAATCGCTTTTGCTTGTTCCGCTTGCTCATCTTTGACCGTATAAGCAATCTCACTTGGGTTTACACTGATAAAGTCCACACTAATTGCATGATCTGCCATCGCTTGAAATACTTTGAGATGGAGATCAAATTCATCATGTGAAATAGCGATTTTCACCTGTGTAACATAGGGCATCTGGGTAATCCCTGTGATTAAACGGTCCTGAACTTCACCAGCCAGTTGATTCGTTTCAACTATATTGGTGACCAACGTTCCAGGATGGTCAGACATGGTTGACCGAACACGAATCGGAACATTCGTCTGCATGGCAATTTCTACTGCCCGTGGATGAACTACCTTCGCCCCTTGAAATGCTAAGTTACACATTTCGTAATAGGTAACATAGCCCAGTGGAGTTGCATCCTCGACAATTCGTGGATCAGCAGTCATTACACCTTCAACATCTGTAAAAATATCTACGTATTTTGCTTGTAGAGCCACTCCTAAAGCTGTAGCAGATGTATCACTACCTCCTCGACCGAGGGTAGTCACTTCTCCATCCGGAGTTTGTCCTTGAAAGCCAGTAACAATCACCACTTTGTTCTCTTCTAGCTCTCTTATGATCCGCTCTGGATTCACCTTAATAATTTGAGCATTAGTAAATTGGTTATTGGTAATAATTCCCGCTTGTCCACCAGTCAATACAACACTTTCAATCCCCTGCTGGTGAAGTAAGCCAGAAAGGGTTGCTGCCGAAATAAGCTCCCCACAACTTAATAACAAATCGAGTTCACGAGGGGGGAGTCCTGCACCTTGATCTCTAACTAAACTTAGTAAAGTATCCGTGGCATAGGGCGCTCCTTTTCTTCCCATCGCGGAAACGACTATCACTAATCGGTATTCCTCTGCTAGCGCCTGTTTAATATGATGTACAACACGATCACGTGTCTCAGGTGTAGCTACAGAAGTTCCCCCAAACTTTTGTACCAGTATTCTCATGATGAATCCCTTCTCTATCTCTATTCTTCAGATATCAATGCTTCAGCAATTTGAATGGCGTTGGTTGCTGCTCCTTTTAATAGATTATCTGCAACCACCCATAGATTCAAGGCATGTGGATGATGTAAGTCACGACGAATCCGACCAACAAAAACTTCCGTCCGGTTTTCTACATGAATAGGCATCGGGTAAATTTGTTCTTGAATCTGATCTTCTACGATGATTCCAGACGATTCACTCAGAAGGGTACGTACCTCTTCTAGATCAAAGTCTTTCTTTAACTCAACATACACAGATTCACTATGTCCTCGGTAGACCGGAACACGTACACAAGTAGCTGTTACTTTAATTTCATGATCATTGAAGATTTTTTGGGTCTCTCTATCCATTTTCATTTCTTCTAAGGTAAAACCATTATCTTGGGCAACATCGCATTGAGGAAGTACATTGAAGGCAATTGGATAGTGTTTATCTAATTTTCCGACAGGCATGACTTGGAGTGGAAGTTCATCTCCATTCAGGGCTGCTTGACTTTGCTTTTGTAATTCAATAGCTGCTTGCCATCCAGAGCCAGATACCGCTTGATAAGTCGATACAATTACCCGATCAAGACCATAACGATCATACAATGGTTTTAAAGCTACTACCATTTGAATGGTTGAACAATTAGGGTTGGCAATAATTCCTTTGTGCTGACGAATCGCTTCCTTGTTGACTTCTGGGACTACAAGAGGTACATCTGGATGCATCCGGAATGCATTAGTATTATCAATCACTACAGCACCTCGTTTTACTGCTTCAGGTGCTAATTTTTCACTTACACTTCCCCCAGCACTAAACAAGGCAATATCGACACCTTCGAAAGCTTCTGGTAACGCTTCTTGAACAACGATATCTTCTCCACGAAAGCGAATGGTACTTCCAGCAGAACGCGCGGAAGAGAGTGGACGTAATTCTTTCACTGGAAATTGTCGTTCTTCTAGAAATTTTAACATTTGTTCTCCAACTGCTCCAGTAGCTCCTACAACTGCAACCGTGTATGTTTTATTAGCCATGATACAGTTCCCTCCCAATATTTCATCAAAATAATAAGGAAGTCCCCTTTGTATCGTTTTGAATAGGGGACTAGTTTCTACTAATTTAACTTCCTTTTCTATTATGTTGTCAAGTAGCGATATTTTTCAACTAGAAGCGGTTGCAACTGTTTACCTTCGATTGCTTGTAAACAAGTTTCTGGAATTAGCTCCATTCTTGCTACCATCGACTTGGGTTTTCCTTGTGGATTATCTTGACCAAAAGGAACAAAATATATATCTTTGGCGGCTAAAAGTTTGGCGATATTGGCTGCATTTAATCCTAACGCGTCATTGGATGAAATCGCGATGACCACGGGTCGATGATTACGCATTTGAGCCTTAGCAGCCATTAATACTGGACCATCTGTTAGTGCATTAGCCAATCTTGCCAATGAATTTCCTGTACAAGGAGCTATAACCAAACAATCTAACATTTTTTTAGGACCAATCGGTTCCGTTTCTGGAATGGACATCAGAGGCATTTTTCCAGTTATGTTCTTTATTTTCTCTATCCATGCTTCTGCTTTACCAAAACGACTGTCAACGTTTGCTACTGTATGCGAAACCACTGGAATGACATTCGCACCTAACTCTACTAGCCGACTGATTTGAGGAAGCACTTCATCATGTGTACAGTGAGATCCCGTTAATCCAAAACCGATGGTTTTTCCATTAAAGTTCAATAGGATCTCCCTCCTTATGAATTGCCTCCATCATAAGTTTAGTCATGGTTTTAGCTAGAATTTTACCAGCTGTCTTTGGTGCCACTATTCCTGGTAAACTAGGTGCAAGGATTGCCTTAATTCCTCGCTTCTCCGCAAATGGATAGTCAACGCCACCCGGCTTCGAAGCCAGATCAATGATGACTGCATCATGGGGAACGTGAGCAAGTACAGATGCAGTCATAATCAAAGCCGGGACTGTATTAAAAATAAAGTCCGCATCTTGTACTTTTTGGGCCAAATGAGCGATATCAAAAGGTTGCAGTCCCATTTCAAAAGCTCTTGCTATATCTGCTGAACTCCGTACACCTACTTTCACCTTCGCTCCCATCGCTGCTAAAATTCTTGCTAAAGTCATGCCCACTCTACCTAATCCAAGAACAATACAATTGGAGTGATGGATGGTGAAGTCCGTGTGTTGAATCGCCATCATGATCGCACCTTCAACTGTAGGAATCGAATTATATATGGCTACATCATCACGATCTAATAGCTGGATTAATTGAATTTGATGAGCGCGGCATAAATCTTTTAGATAAGTTCCTGCGATTCCTGCATAAACAATGCAATGCTTTGGTAAGGACTCCATATGTTCTTTGGTTAAAACAAGTTTTTTTGAAGTAAACACACTATTTAATTGGCCTTTTTCATCAGTTCCCACAATGGGTAAAACGAGGATATCCGCTTGTTTAAACGTATCTGCATGTAGTTCTTTATGCATCATTCCACTAAAATGACTTTGTAAATTATCAAATCCAACTAAACTCACTTTTGCATTCATTTGAATACAGCTTTTAATCACTTCTAGTTGTCTGGCATCTCCACCGAGGAACACCACATGCTTGCCTGTAAGCATCTATTCCGACCCCTCTCCCCGGAAGCCTAACCGGTAATACAAATCAAATCATTCTTTGTGCTGCTCTAATTGCATCATATGTATAGGTAATTAAATCGGTTCCCGTTTTACCTACTGATCTTTAGCGATTACCTCATACCGGTTTTTCCGATCGATGAGTCAATAATAACCATCTCAGGTCCCACTTTTCTAATCATGTGCCAACTTAACTCTAGCGATGTGATATTTTTTTTAAAAAAAGAGGTTCGAATCGGCATACAAATCGATTGGATGCTTCCTGTAGAGGGATCAATGATTAAATCTGAATATGAAAAGTTACCTAATTTCTCCCCACTGATCAAATCGACACACTCTTTATTCAAGAATTCACTCCATCTCATATTTGTACCACTCCTTTAATGAGGAAGTGGTACAAATATATGAGGATAAACAGCGTTATCATACCAAAAAAATGAATGATCTTGCCTACTCAATTTCCTTATATGGTGGCTTTCCTTTTCTGTTGAGTAAAACCTTCTCAGTCTGAAGTTAATCCTACACAAAAGCGATTTGTGGTTACGTCTAGAAATGGCCTAGGATTTGGAGCGAATTATGCAATATGCTAATCATAAATAATTATTTTGGTCTATAAGCCTTACTCTTTTATAAAGGATAAAAAAATAAAGCCTACCACCTTTGATACTATAATGGTCGGCTTCATCAAATCATGTACCACATGGTTAATGGGTTTGAAGTTGACTTTTTAACTGATAATATTCCAGAATATATTGATCCAATTGTTGACTAAGCGGTAAGACATGGGGGGCGAGGAGACTTGAATACTCTCCATTAACCGACTGTATCAGTTTAGAGCGAAGTTGTTCTAAATCTTCTTCTAAACGTCTAATTTGAAGTGATTCTAACATCTTCAAAATTCCCCCTTCTCCTATTTGCCAGTATGACCAAAACCGCCTGTTCCACGTAGAGTTTGATCCAATTCGTCTGTCCATTCCAGTTGAACAGGTGGTACTTGTTGGAAGACAAGCTGAGCTATTCGATGTCCGCGCTCTACAGTATATGCCTCTTCACCAAGATTAAGTAGGATCACTCCGATCTCCCCACGGTAATCAGCATCAATGGTACCTGGTGTGTTTAAGACAGTAATCCCATGCTTTAATGCCAAACCACTCCGTGGTCGAACTTGCGCTTCCAACCCTTGTGGCATAGCTATCGCGACTCCAGTAGGGATGAGCTTCCATTTGCCTGGTAAAATGATTAAAGATTCTTGAACCGCTGCATACAGATCAAACCCACTTGAACCTGCTGACATCTGCTTCAAAAATGGTAAATCTTCATTACCAGATAGCTGACGAATTTTCACATTAAACAATCGACTGCCCCCTAAATGAAGTTGGAACTTCACCCGTAGGTGAAATCAGTGCTAGAGACATTGGAGAAGAGAAGATCTCTTGTGCTACTTGATTAACATCTGCCAGAGAAATCTTTTCTACGTTTTGGATAACTTCATCTAAAGAAAGATGTTTGTTTAGAAGAAGCTCATTACGCCCTAATCGACTCATGCGATTATTGGTACTTTCCAGTCCTAACATCATACTAGCTTTTAACTGCTCCTTCGCCTTAGCTAGCTCTGAAGGTAGTATTCCATTCTCGCTTACCTGGTACAAAATCTCTCGAATTAGTTTACAAACTTCTTCTTCCTGTCCATGTTTGGTTCCAGCATAAATAGCAAATAACCCAGCTTCCCGATGAGCTGAATGATATGAATAAACAGAATAAGCAAGCCCACGCTCTTCACGCACCTCTTGAAATAAGCGTGAACTCATATTTCCGCCTAACACATTATTAAGTAAAACCAAGTGATAAATTCGTTCATCAGCAACGGAAAGCCCTGAAAGCCCTATACACATGTGTGTTTGCTCCGTTGCCTTTTGTTTTATTTTTACATAGGGAGTAAAAAGCGGTTTCTTACTCTTTGATGAGTTATCTTCACCTTTATGTTTGCTAAAGACAGCTTTGATTTGCTCCAGAAAATCAGATGGCAGATTTCCTGCAATCGAGATTACTACATTTTGCGGACGATAGAAATCCTCTTTATAACGAATTAAATCCGTTCGTGTAAAGCTTTGGACATTCTCCACCGTACCTATAACTGGATAACTTAACGGATGATTTCTTAATGACACTTCAGATAATAGATCATGAACAAGATCATCAGGAGTATCCTCAACCATGCGAATCTCTTCAATGACAACTTTCTTCTCTTTTTCAATCTCTTCTTCAGCAAAGTTGGACTCAAAGAACATGTCTTCTAAAATCTCTAAGGCTACAGGAAAATGTTGATCCAATGTTTTAGCATAATAACAAGTAATCTCTTTCGATGTAAAAGCATTAACATGCCCGCCAATTTCATCAAAGGCTTCAGCAATTTGACGAGCTGTTCGCTTTTTTGTCCCTTTAAACATCATGTGTTCCATAAAATGGGATATACCATTTTGCTCTTTTGGCTCATTTTCTGAGCCGACTCCAATCCAAATCCCAAGCGCTACTGAGCGTACATGGGGAATTGATTCTGCCACAATTCGAATTCCATTAGCCAAAGTCTCTCTTATGATCACAAAGATCCCCCTATCTACGACCGGCTCATCCCCACATCATAAAAATAAAAAAGACTGTTGCATGTTATTATTCTTCTGTCATACTCACTTTTAAGAGATATCGCTATCTTCCAGATGCAAAAGATTGTAAGCAGTCCATGCAGCAAGTCCTAACGATATAAGCATCCCTACTATATCAAAAATAGCCTAGTCACTCAATCTCTTCCAAACGTTTCGATGAAAGCATAGATCCCACTGTGATCCATTTTATACCTTTTCTCTTCACTGAACGAATAATTTGCGGGAGTGCAACAACAGTCCGATCTGTAGGATGAGTTAAAATCAAACTACCAGAAGAAACACCTTTTTCGATACGTGCCACCATTTTATCAGGAGTAGAGTCTTTCCGCCAATCAACTGTATCAACAGTCCATAAAATCGTTCTCATCTTATGTTGATGAGCGATATCGACAACACGCTGGTCAAAATCTCCTGCCGGTGGAGCAAAGAGGCTACTATTTAATTTCAATGTTTGCTTTATTAATTGATTCGTTTGTGCAATCTCTCGTTCAATACGTCCTTGTGTCATACGGCTAAGTAATGGATGTGAATAAGCATGATTTCCAATCTCATGTCCCGCCATGACAATTTTTTTCGCTTCCTCAGGATGCTTTTTTAGCCAAGATCCATCAAGAAAGAATGTCGCTGTCACTTGCTCTTGTTTTAAAATCTTTAACATCTGTGGAAGATATTCGGTTCCCCATGCCACATTGATCATTAATGCAGCAGCTTTTTTATTTTCATTTCCACGATAGATAGGTACAGCTCCTAAGTCATCTAATGATTTTTGTGGTAAAAGTTTTTTATATACCCACTGAATCTGCTCTTTATTTTTTTTTTGTTTAAGGGTTTTACGTATGGTTGCCTCTATATCGACTTCTCTTCCATTAAGTCCCGGAATCCCTTTCCATATACGATCAACTCGAGCATCGATCGGTGCGATGTACTTACTCGGAGCTTCTTGTTGTATACGTTCACGTAACTTCGTTATATCATTTTCTTTAAGAATAGGGAATGATTGATCCTGTTTGACTGCCTGAACATAAGCAGTTACGGGATCAGATTGAATCAAGGTAAAAGAAAAAAATAAAGCAAATGTGAGTAAAAAAACTTTCAAGTTACTACGCCTCCTTTCCTATTAACTTATGCTTTTCTAGGAATCCCTATTCTTGAATAAAAAAAGAGGCAGATCTCTCTGACTCTTTTGTGAGAAAGGCTAAGAAGATTGTTTCTCCTTTTCCTTCTTCGCTTCTTCTTCTTTGAGCACCGCTTTACGTGACAAGTTAATACGTCCTTGATCATCAATTTCTGTAACTTTCACCAAAATAGTATCTCCAATATTTACTACATCGCTCACTTTGTTTACACGAGCGAGGTCAAGTTGAGAAATATGCACTAGACCTTCCTTACCTGATAAAATCTCGACAAAGGCTCCATACTTCTCGATACGTTTTACAGTTCCTAGGTAAATTTCACCCACTGTGACTTCACGGACTAAGTCTTCAATAATTTGTTTTGCTTTTTCGTTCTGTTTTACATCAACGGATGAGATATAGATACGACCATCTTGCTCTATATCAATTTTCACACCAGTCTCTTCAATAATACGATTAATGACACGTCCACTTGGTCCAATCACTTCACGAATCTTATCAGGATGGATTTTTAAGGTTAAAATTTTCGGTGCATAAGGTGATAACTCTGTACTTGGTTTATCAATTGCTTGTGCCATATTATCTAAAAGAACCATCCGTGCATTTTTAGCTTTCATTAATGCTCTTTCCAAAATAGAACGGTCAATATCAGAAATTTTGATATCCATTTGTAAAGCAGTTACACCATGACGTGTACCAGCAACTTTAAAGTCCATATCACCCAGATGATCTTCCATTCCTTGGATGTCTGTCAGTACTTCCACTCGATCTTTTTCCTTAATTAACCCCATTGCAATACCAGCCACAGGAGCTTTAATTGGCACGCCTGCATTCATGAGCGCTAAGGTTGAGGCACAAATACTGGCTTGGGATGTAGAACCATTGGATTCCAGCACTTCTGATACTAAGCGAATCGTATATGGGAATTCATCTTCTGAAGGAATGACAGGCTCGAGTGCCCGCTCACCTAAGGCTCCATGACCTATTTCCCGACGACCTGGTCCCCGCAGAGGTCGAGATTCACCTACACTAAAGGGTGGGAAATTATAATGATGCATAAAGCGCTTCGATTCTTCCAAGTCCAATCCATCTAAAATTTGCACATCGCCTAGTGCTCCTAATGTACATATGCTAAGTACTTGGGTTTGTCCACGTCGAAATAGGCCAGAGCCATGGGTACGTGGCAAGATATTGACTTCACTAGTTAGAGGACGAATCTCATCCGCAGTACGTCCATCGGGGCGCTTACCTTCTTCAATGATCAAGCGTCGCACTTCTTCTTTAACGATGGAATCTAAGACCATAAGGATCTCTTTTTCTTTATCATTAAATGTATCTTCGTCCAGCTCTTCAGCCATTTGTTCCAATACTTGCTCTTTCACTTGATCAATCGCGTCTTGTCTTGCTTGTTTCTCTACAACTTGAACGGCATGTGTCAAAGTGTTCGTAGCAAGTTCACGTACACGTGTGTCAATCTGACTATCGATTTGGAACAACTCAGGTTCCATTTTTTCTTTACCAATTTCTTCACGGATATGCTCTTGAAATGACACGATATCTTTAATCACTTCATGGCCTTGGAGAATTCCTTCCAAGATCATCTCTTCTGGAATCTCTTCGGAACCTGCTTCAACCATGTTTATACCATCCTTCGTTCCTGCAACCACAAGATGTAAATCCGACTTTTCTAATTGCTCAACCGTTGGGTTAATGACAAACTTACCATCCACCCGGCCAACGATCACACCACCGATGGGACCATAAAATGGAATATCTGAAATGGTCAAGGCACAAGAAGCACCTATCATGGCAGCGATTTCTGTAGAGCAGTCTTGATCAACTGACATCACAATCGTAACTACTTGTACCTCATGGCGAAATCCTTCAGGAAACAATGGACGAATCGGTCTGTCAATCAAACGACTTGCTAAAACAGCTTTATCACTGGGACGGCCTTCTCTTTTAATAAAACCACCCGGAATTTTACCCACTGCATACAATCGTTCTTCATAGTTTACGGTTAGTGGGAAAAAGTCTGTATCCTTTGGTTCTTTGGAAGCAACGACGGTAGCAAGAATAGCCGTATCACCATAACGAACCATGACAGAACCATTTGCCAAACCAGCAAATTTACCAATTTCTAGCTGTAATTTACGACCAGCTAGCTCTGTTTCAAATATTTTCGGCTCCATAGTATGTATAATTCCTCCTCTCAAACTCCGACAACTTCCTTTATTCTTCATATAAACAGTATTTCCTTCTGTATTGATTTTAAAAAGGATTGAAAAGAGCGGGGTAAAAAAAACCCCGCTCCATTGATTATCGACGTAATCCCAACTTCTTAATTAATTCGCGATAACGTGTAACATCTTTGTTCTTCAGATAGTTGAGCAAATTACGACGTTGCCCAACCATTTTTAAAAGACCGCGACGTGAATGATGATCTTTTTTATGATCTCTCAAGTGTGTGTTTAGCTCATTAATACTAAAAGTAAGAAGGGCGATTTGAACTTCTGGAGATCCAGTGTCACCTTCATGTGTCTTATATTCATCAATAATTTCACGTTTTCTTTCCAGGGTTAATGCCATCCTGGTTCACCTCCATATTTATTTCACCTGTAACCCAGATTATCGTCGAGGCTATCGATAATCCGCGTTAAGGTATCTCTTACATACTGTGGTTTAGTATAACATAAATAAAAATATAAATACAATAAGTTCCTAAAAGTTTATTTAGCTATCCATCGATAAGCGGATTGTTTATCCTTTTGAATCTGGTCAATCAAAGCTTCCTTGGATTCAAATTTTTTCTCTTCCCGTAAATAATGAAGAAATTCTATTTTCATCTTTTTCTCGTATAAATCATCTGTTCGGTCTAACAGATGGACTTCTAAACGATCCTGTCCCCCAGGGTTATTAAAAGTAGGACGAATTCCTATATTCATAATCCCCATAGCAACCTCTTGCTCAAAATAAGCTTGCACAATATATACTCCACGCTTTGGTATAAAGAAAGGATTCTCGAGTTCAATATTTGCTGTAGGGAAGCCTAAGAGACGACCTCGTTTATCCCCATGAACTACTGTCCCAGCAATCGAGTAGTTTCTGCCTAAAATCTCCCGAGCAACGTGGACATCTCCCTCTAATAATGCTTGCCGTAAGCGAGAACTGCTAATAGTTAGCCCTTCAGACTGAATTGCTTCCACAATTTCTGCTCGGAATTTTCCTTTTCCAAGTGCAATTAAGTCTTCTGCTTTTCCAGAAGCATTTTTACCAAAAGTAAAATTAAACCCTGTAGCTACTCCTTTTACTTGTAGAGGGTCAAGAATTTCTTGTACAAATGCCTTTGCTGTAAGCTTAGCAAAAGTATGATCAAACCTCATCACATAAGTACATCCCACTCCTAATTCTTGAAAAAGTGCTAGCTTTTCAGGCAGCGGAGTGAGATAGCGAGTAATTTGGGCTAGTCCAAGAACTTCACGTGGATGAGGAAAAAAAGTCATGACTGCTGGAGTTACTCCCAGCTCTTCAGCTAGCTGATTTGCACGAGTAATCACGGCTTGATGGCCACGATGAACCCCATCAAAATAGCCAATAGCAAGCGTTGTAGGCAAGCTGATCTGTTGTTCTAACGGATAAGATAAATGAATCACTTCCATTTTAGCTGTCCACATCCCGAAATACTTTTTCTGGCTTCGCCTCCTCTTTATCACAGCGATAAAGAGCGCAAAAGCGACCTGATTCCGTATATATCCGTACGAGTGAGCTTATCATAGGAGGCTCTAACTCTAAAAACCAACCATCTAACACCCGCCGTTCATCCTCATCAGAAACGATTAAGCTAGGGAACTGTCCTAAAACTTCATCGATTGAATATAAAACAGTTTCCCATGTTCCGTTCTCTGCCACTGTTTGTAGCTCTTTCAGAGTAAAACAATCATCAATATGAAAAGGACCGCTGTTTATTCGAACGAGTGACATCATATGAGCTGGGTAGCCAAGAGCCAAACCTATATCTACACACAATGTACGAATATAAGTCCCCTTGGAACATTGTACATCAAAGTCAATCTTTAGATATTCTTCATCATTATGGATTTGTGTATAGGTTAACTCATAAATGGTCACTTTTCGTTTAGGGCGGTCTATTTCTTTTCCTAAACGTGCCAATTCATATAAGCGTTTCCCTTTCACTTTTACCGCTGAATACATCGGTGGAGTTTGTTCAATAACTCCTTGAAAGCGCTCAAATACCTGCTGAATTGCTTTTTCTGAAACATTCCTTACAGGAATTTGTTCAACAATTTGACCTGTTTGATCTTGCGTATCAGTAGAAATTCCTAACATCATGGAGCCTTGATATCTTTTAGGAAATGACTGTACATATTCCGCGATTCGTGTTGCTTGTCCTAGACAAATAGGGAGCACGCCTTCCACCTCGGGATCAAGCGTGCCTGTGTGACCTACTTTCTTTTGTCCAGTCAATCTCCTGATCTTCCCGACAATATCATGGGAAGTGTACCCTTTTGGCTTAAAGACAGGGATAACACCATGGAGTGCCATCATTGGTCACACTCCCGTTCCACAGATAAATAGGCTAAAACTTGCTGCAAGGCTTGTGACAAATCAGTATGAATCGTACAACCGGCTGCCCGTGCATGTCCACCTCCGCCAAATGATTTGGCAAGCTTTCCTACATCGGTCTTGGTTCGCGAACGAAGACTTACTTTTACCAATTGGTCACCAACCTCACGGAAGAGAATTCCTACATCAACACCTACAATATTACGAGCATAATTGACTATGCCTTCCATCTCTTGGTCCGGCCCTACATCCTCTCGCTTCAATACCATCCAAGCCACTTCACCATTTGCTGAAACTTGCAAGGTAGATAATGCTTTTTTCAATAATCGAAGTTGGTCTAGTGTTGTACTCTCTAACACAATATCGGCAATAACATGTGACTCAATACCTAGTTCAACCAATTGTGCTGCTTGTCTAAAAACCTTGGGAGTTGTATTAGAATAACGAAAACCGCCTGTATCCGTTAACAACCCCATATATATTGAAGTAGCCAAGGGTAAATCCCATTTAACATTCATAAACTCGATCCAATCAAATAAAATCTCTGCTGTAGCCGCAGCAGTTGGAACAACAATATTGATCGTTCCAAATTGATCATTGGTTGCATGATGGTCAATATTCAGTATCTGAACATCTCGGGTAAACAATCGGGAACACTGCCCCATTCTTGCCTGATCTGCTGCATCAAGGGCAACAACATAGCGAAATTTCTCGGAGATGTTATCTGGTAAATAGATATCTTTGGCTCCTGATAAAAAATGAAATTTTTGTGGGATGGGTGATTCATTCACCATTGTTACTTTTTTACCTAAAGAGCGAAGAAGATGCCCAGCTGCAAGGGTTGAGCCGATAGCATCTCCATCTGGGTGAAGATGAGATAAAACCAAAAGTTGATCTGCCTCTTTTATAAATTGAGTAGCATTATCAAAGTTATGCATTTTAATCAATCTCCGGCTTCACTTCATCGAGCAATCGATTGATATGTTCACTATGCTCTAGGGATTCATCCATAACAAACTGAAGATCAGGAATATATCTTAATTGGACACGACGTCCGATTTCCGAACGAATATACCCTTTTGCCTTATCTAAAGCCACTAATGTTTGTTTCTTTTCATCTACTGGTCCTAGAACACTAATATATACTTTAGCGATTTGTAAATCCCCACTCATTTCGACCGAAGTCACTGTAACAAAACCAATCCGTGGATCTTTTAATTCTCGTTGTAATATACAGCCTAACTCTTTCTTGATCTGTTCGCCCACACGACTCACACGAATCCGAGCCATCATAGACTCCTCCTCATTGCATTACATATATGTTAAATCTGTGTTGATGATTTCTAAACCATCGGTTTCTTCCAGCAGTCGTAGTGCTTGCCTGAGTTCACTTTCTAGTATCTGTTTATTACTCCCAACTCCTACGACTGCAAGAATGGTCCTTTGTCGATCATCTTGTTGACCTACCTCTGAAACAGCTAAGTTAAATTGATTACGAATACGAGTAAGTGCACTTTTTATGACCCGACGTTTATCTTTCAAGGAGGTGGAGCTGATCACCCAGCCTTCACATTCCAATAAGCCAACAATCACCTTACTTGCGCTCCACTTCTTCGATGACATAAACTTCAATGACATCTCCTTCTTTAATGTCATTGTAATTCTCAATCGTTAAACCACATTCATAACCTTGAGCAACTTCCTTCACATCATCTTTAAATCGTTTTAAGGTATCCAGTTTCCCCTCATGAATGACTATTCCATCTCGAATGAGACGAATATGACCATCACGAACTACTTTTCCTTCGGTCACATAACACCCTGCAATCGTTCCTACTTTAGAAACTTTAAAGATTTGGCGGACTTCCACCGTTCCTACGACTTTTTCTTCAAACTCTGGATCTAGAAGCCCTTTCATGGCAGCTTCAATCTCTTCAATCGCATTATAAATAACCCGATGTAAGCGGATATCCACTTTTTCTTGTTCGGCCATCACACGTGCATTGGGTTGGGGACGAACATTAAAACCGATCACAATCGCATTGGATGCAGAAGCCAAAATAATATCTGACTCTGAGATCGCTCCGGCACCAGTATGAATGATTTTCACACGAACCCCTGCAACATCAATTTTTTCAAGCGATCCTTTAAGTGCTTCAGCTGAACCTTGAACATCGGCCTTAATAATTACGTTTAACTCTTTAATCTCGCCTTCCTGAATCTGTTTAAATAGGTCATCCAGGGTTACACGACTCATTGCACCGCGTTCTTCTTCTTTTTGTTTTGCTTCTCTTTTCTCAGCAATTGCTCTAGCTTTTCGTTCGTCCTCAAAAACCATAAATGGATCCCCTGGGTTTGGAACATCCGATAAGCCTAATATTTCCACAGGTGCCGAAGGAGGTGCTACCTTTACTCGACGCCCCCGATCATTGATCATCGCTCGAATTTTACCGAAGTAATTACCTGCAACAATCCCATCGCCTACTTTGAGCGTACCATTTTGTACAAGAACAGTTGCAACTGCTCCACGAGCTTTATCCAATTCCGCTTCGATCACAACACCACGCGCTCGTTTATTTGGATTCGCTTTTAGCTCCTGTACCTCTGCTACAAGAAGAACCATCTCGAGTAAATCATCAATTCCTTCTCCCTTTATTGCAGAAACAGGTACAAAAATAGTATCTCCACCCCAATCTTCTGCAACAAGTCCATGTTCTGTTAGCTGTTGCTTAATACGATCAGGGTTTGCATCTGGCTTATCCATTTTGTTTATAGCAACAATAATTGGAACTTCTGCTGCTTTCGCATGGTTAATGGCCTCAACTGTCTGAGGCATGACACCATCATCAGCAGCTACAACGAGAATGGTAATATCTGTTACAGTTGCTCCACGAGCCCGCATCGTAGTAAAAGCTGCATGGCCAGGTGTATCGAGAAAGGTAACTTTCTTTCCATTTGCTTCTACTTGGTACGCACCGATATGTTGGGTAATTCCTCCAGCCTCACCTGCGGTAATATTGGATTCCCGAAATCGATCGAGTAAAGTAGTTTTCCCATGGTCAACGTGTCCCATGATAGTAACAACAGGAGGGCGCTCAATTAAATCTTCGGGTGCATCGACTTCTTCCACTTCTTCAAAATTAGACTCGTCGACCTCTTCTTTATAGTTCACTGTGACATTAAATTCATCCCCAATCAAGGTCATCGTATCGACATCGATTTCTTGATTGATCGTCGCCATAATTCCTAACATAATTAGCTTTTTAATTACTTCAGATGCTTCTTTACGCAAGAGTTTAGCAAATTCACCTACAGTAAGAGGTCCTGATACTTCAATCTCTTTTGGTAAAACAGGTGCTTGTTTTTCCTTGATAACTATTTCTTTTTTATCTTTCTTGTTACCACGTCTCTTTGGATTGGAAGGAGAAAAGCTTTTGATTGTCTCATCTTTAAATTTAGAATGATGGCCTTTCCCTTTGCGATCCTTGTCTTTCTTATTACGACTTTCATTTCGTTCTACAGCTTTTTCAGGTGCTACAATCACTTTTTTCGTTTCTGTAAGTCCTTTCGATTGAGGCGGTTTATTCGCATTGTTTCTCTGATTATTTCTACCTTGAAAGTTTTTACTTCCTCTATTTCCTTGCTGTGTACGGTTTCCTTGCCCTTGCCCCGTGCGCTTTTCTTGCCCTTGCTGTGTTCGTTTTTCTTGACCTTGCCCTGTCCGATTTCCTTTACCTTGCTGGGTTCGGTTATTGTCTGAATGACGTTGTGGACGGCTTCCCCTTGATTCTTGCGTCGATTTCACGCTTTTCTGTTTCTTCTCTACCTGCATATTTTGCTCCTTATTTTTTGGTGCAGAATTACCTTCTCTATTTTGTTTCATATATTGCTCCACTTTCTTTAACATTCCCTCATCCATGACGCTCATATGATTATTTACTTTCACATGAACTTGCTCAAGGATATTTAACAGTTCCTTACTGCTAACATTAATCTGCTTGGCATATTCATAGACTCGTATTTTGGTCAAATACATTCACCTCCGTTTAGCTACTGAACGAGTTGTTGGATCATTTTAGCGAAACCGAAATCTGTCACCGCAATCACAACTCGCTCTGTTTTACCTATGGCGTTCCCCAATTCTTGCCTAGTACCAAAACGGATCATTGGAACTTGATAAAATTGACATTTGTCGCTTATCTTTTTTTCAGTATTTCTCGCTGTATCAGTTGCTAAAATAACGATCTTCGCTTTTTTAGATCGGATCTCACGAATCACTAGATCTTCTCCAGAGATAATTTTTCCTGCTCGCATAGCTAGACCCAATGTATTCAGAAGCTTATTCATTCAGCTTTTCCCTTTATATATTCTCTAAGTTCTTCATAAATACTAGAGTCAACTTGGACTTTTAAAGCCCGGTCGAGTGCTTTTTTCTTTTGGGCCAACACAATATACTCTTCCTTAGCACAAAGATAAGCTCCTCGTCCGGATTTTTTCCCTGTCGGATCAATTACGACTTCATTTTCTGGGGTCCGAACTACGCGAATCAGCTCTTTTTTTGGAAACATCTCTTGTGAAGCAACACATTTTCTCATAGGAATTTTGCGTTTTTTCATTCCCCAGATACCTCCTCCTACATCAGCAAAAAGGTGGTTTAGTTTTCATCTACATCAGAAGGCGTACCCTCTTGATCATAATGCAAAGAGGTATTCTCCTGATCATCATGTGATGTTACCAACACATCATTCTCTTTTAAGGATTCTGATTCACTCTTGATATCAATTTTCCAGTTAGTCAACTTTGCTGCCAAACGAGCATTTTGTCCTTCTTTTCCAATCGCCAAAGACAATTGATGGTCGGGAACTACCACTCGTGCCGTTTTCTCGTCTTCAAAAATGGTAACGGATAGAACTGTTGAAGGACTTAATGAATTAGCAATCCACTCTTCGATATTATCAGACCACCGGACAATATCGATTTTTTCCCCTTTTAGTTCACTTACCACTGTTTGCACACGCATACCACGGTGACCTACACATGCACCGACTGGGTCAACATTTGCGTCATTTGAATGAACAGCTATTTTCGAACGATGTCCAGCTTCCCGCGCAATAGAACGGATCTCTACAACACCATCGAAAATTTCTGGGACTTCTAACTCAAACAGTCTTTTGAGCAATCCTGGATGAGTACGAGACACAAAGATTTGGGGTCCCTTTGTCGATTTTTCCACTTTCGTGATAAACACTTTTACACGATCACCATGCTTAAATCGTTCGGTTGGCATCGTCTCAGAAAATGGGAGCATAGCTTCAACTCGCCCAAGATCGACATAATAATAGCGATTATCTGATCGTTGTACAATTCCTGTTATAATATCTTCTTCACGATCGATAAAATCCTGATAAATGATACTACGTTCAGCTTCACGAATACGCTGCGTTACAACTTGCTTCGCTGTCTGGGCAGCAATCCGTCCAAAGTCTGCAGGCGTCACTTCGATCTCTACAATATCTCCCAATTGATAAGAAGGATTTATTTCCCGCGACGCATCGAGGGAGATCTCTAAGCGTGGGTCCAACACTTCTTCTACTACTGTTTTACGTGCAAAAACACGTACCCGCCCTGTTTGTCGATCAATATCTACACGCACGTTTTGTGCTGAATGAAAATTACGCTTATAACCTGAGATCAGTGCTGCTTCAATTGCCTCAATTAAAATATCTTTACTTATTCCCTTTTCCTTCTCTAGCTGTTCAAGGGCCTCGATGAACTCGACATTCATCGGTCCTTATCCTCCCTTCGCATTAAAAGACAATAGCTAACCGAGCTTTTGCAATCTTCTCCAGTGGAAGATCTAGCGAACGACCGTTCACCTCTACAGTTAGATATTCTTCGCCATAGTAAGTAAGCGTGCCTTCAAACACTTTATTTTCTTCAATCGGTTCATATGTAGAAATATGAACATATTTACCCACCGCTTTTCGAAAGTCTGCCGGCTTCTTTAGTGGTCTTTCCGCACCTGGGGATGAAACTTCTAATATATATGCCCCTGGTATTGGATCAGTTTGATCGAGTACTTCACTCAACTGCTCACTTACCCGGCTACAATCATCTAAGTCGACTCCTTTCTCTTCCCGGTCGATAAAAATACGCAAAAACCAATTTTGTCCTTCTTTAATAAACTCTACATCGACTAATTCTAGTCCTTCTGCCTGTAAAATAGGCAAAGCTAATTTTTCCACCGTTTCAATGACTTGGCGGCTCAAACAAACTCCTCCTTCATTTGCATCGAAGCAAATGCAAAGAGTGGGCCACAAAACCCACTCTTTCTAAACTGAAATATCTACCTAAAGTATAACCAAGTTGATTATATCACAATCATAAAAGAGCTGGCAACGATTCATGAAAAACGTTATTCTTTATCATTATGAATCGAGATGTACGATTTTTTCTACCTAATATATTTTCCATTTTTTGCCACATTTTTTGCATTCCCAATAAGTCCCTGTATAATATACTTGCCTACCCTGACAATATGGACATAACCGATATTTATAAACATCTAGTTGCTTAGATAGATGAACCTTTTTTTGAGAATTGGCCATCTACATCCCTCCCCGGGATTACTTACTACTCATTCTAGTGGTAATTATATGCACTTATTCGGCAACATTGATTATCCAAAAAATGTTTATATAGGAGTCGATAAGCAATAGTATGTTTGAAGAAAATTAGCAGATACCTGGTTAAACAACTCGGTTTTAAAGTTTTAAATCCAACCCGTGTATTCTTCCCATTTGTTTTTACATCGTTCACACTCAGCTAAGTTACCGACTCTATAAATGTGTTTGTATCCACAATTTGGGCATTCATCGTAATTTTTTACTTCTTTTTCTTCTTCTTTCTCTCTTTTTCTCCAAATCATACTATCCTCCTCTCTATATAAAACGGTTAGGTGATTATTTTACTGACTAGTATAAATATTATACAAAAATAGGCTGCGCATGTCAAATTAATATAGAGTTATTATTTATAATTTTATATTTTATTTTCATATAATATCTATATTGTTAACTACAGTAATTTTGTTCATTTTTTTATTTAAATTTCATTTGTAAAAGGGAATATATAAAGAAATTTAGTATTAAAAAAAGTATATCTTTTCATAGAGGAGGTTTCGCTTGCCTATCAAAAACGACATAGCCTACATTTTTAGAACGAATGTCATTTTTTTGTGGCACTTTGTAAGGTATTCCATCATTTAATAAACAGGTTTATAAAAGTTAAGTACAATTTAAAGCTTGAGGTCATCTTTCTAAAATTTATTTTTTGTATATTGGAGGTATTATTAGTTTTTAGTCAAATATATTCTTGGTCGTTATTTTGAAATAATCTAGGGAGGGGAAAAGTTTTGAGAAAATTTTTTTGTGTCTTATTTATTATCCTATTTGTTGTTTTATCAAATTCTCTTTTTTCTAATATCACTACTGAAGCTAAAAATAATGATGAGCGTAAGCAGGTGACAGCTTTGCGTAAAAAACCTTCAGGTAACTGGTGTGGAAAAGATGATTTTACTCCAAATTCTACACGAAAAATGAATTACTTTAAACCAAAGAAAGAATTTAAATTTAATCTAAATAGCGTCGCTAAAGCTCAAGCATTTGATAAATATAAGTTTGAACGTGAATCAAGGTTGTGTTTTGTCCCATTTACAGTTGCTAAATATGTCAATCACTCAAAAACAACAGTAACACATACTTTTGAAGAATCAGCAGAAAAATCAACAACATATAACACAAGTATCGATGCTGGCTTTCAAGAGGCATTTAGAGCTGCAATGGGGTATTCTTCCACAAACACTGTGAAACGATCATGCAAGTTCGAGGTAAAACTAAGGCCTAATCAGTCAGTAACATTAGAAGCAGCGCCGTCGATCATGGCAATTGATGGAACATGGTCATATATGTCGGGTAGTAAAAAAGTAACCACTTATTATCCAACGTATATAACTTGGATAACCAAGTAGGGCTCTTCAATTTAGGAAAGGAGTGTGATTCTTTTTGTCGTTGCGAAATGATTATGTAGTGATTTTAATCATCGTTGTAGGACTAATCACAGGTTGCTCAAAACCAGTTGTAATGGAAAGATCTACACAACCAATGATGACCTTCGTTAAAAATGAATCATCTTACGAAGCTTATCTGGGGAATGAATCCAAGGAGGATTCAATTGATTCATTTTATTTAAATTTAGCATTTAACCATACTCCTGACATAACTTTTGACTCAAAGAAAATAGGGGTTGAATTATTACCCAAAACCAATATTGTTCAGCAAACTTCTGTTTCATTAGAAGAAAATCCACCACAAGGAAAATTAAAACAAAAAGCACTTAGTATACGACTAAAAACTAATCAGTTAGGAAAGCATGTTTTTACTCAGATTAGAATTAACACGGAACAACATAAAAAAGTCTATGATTTAGGGAAAATTCGTGTTCAAGTAAGGAGAGGTTCCTTTTCAGGTATAACAGTTTTAACCGAAAGTGCAGGTGTATTTCCTCATTCCAAGCCTCTGATCATTGCACTACGGAATGCAAATGATCATTCAGTTAGCATTAAAGGTATTTTACTGAACAATCCGAATATACAGTTTAATCATGAGCATATAAAAGTAGGTCACTCCTTTAATCAGGCATTTCCACCACTAGGGTATGAACTTAAACCGAATGAAACTCTACCAATTAAAGTAGACTGGAAAGTTCAACTTCCTGCGAATCAAACCATCAATATGGAAGCTCGCCCTTTGGTAGTAACTCAATATAAACAAAGGTTGGAATATGCAGGAATTCCAAATATGATTTTTAGAAATGATTTTTAATGAGTAAGTTTGAAAAAACGACATCTCTTCTATCAATTAGGAGATGTCGTTTTTTTATTAGATCACTGATCTGCTTTTTGTAACCAGTTTGGTAAATCTTTAAGCACATCTTCATGAGCAAGCTCTGCGCTTTCTCCAGTACGGCGCAGTTTTATCTCTACCATTCCTTCACTTGCTTTCGCACCAACAGTGATTCGAACTGGAATCCCCATGAGATCTGCATCTTTAAATTTCACACCCGCACGTTCAAATCGATCATCAAAAAGTACTTCAATGCCCGCTTTCGTTAATTTTTCATATAAACCTTCAGCAATCGTAGCTTGCTCATCTTTTTTCATATTGACGGCAATCAAATGAACGGCGAATGGTGCGACATTAATTGGCCAAATCATACCATTCTCATCATGATGTTGCTCAATGATTGCAGCCACTAAGCGTGAGATTCCAATTCCATAACATCCCATGATGAAAGGTTGCTCTTTTCCATTGGCGTCGAGGAAGTTGGCATTCATCGCTTCACTATATTTCGTCCCTAACTTGAAGACATGACCGACTTCAATTCCGCGCTCAAATTGGATCATTCCACCACAACGCGGACAAGCATCTCCTTCTTGAATCTGACGAATATCCGCATACTGATCTACAGTAAAGTCACGCTTGGGTTGAACATGAACCAGATGAGTATCAACAAGGTTAGCTCCCATAACACCATCTGCAATCGATTGAACTGCTTGGTCCGCAATGATTTTTACTTTTTCCTTTAATCCAACCGGACCGACAAATCCCGTTTCTACTCCTGCAATCCGTCGCACCGTTTCCTCATCGGCTAGTTCACATACACTAGCATCTAAAAGATTTTTTACTTTTACTTCATTCACCTCATGATCACCACGAACCAACACCAGGACAGGTTCTTCATCTACGATAAAGAATAAACTTTTGATAAACTGATTAGATGGTAAGTTTAAAAAGCTAGACACATCTTCAATGCTTTTTTTGCCAGGTGTATCCACTTTTTCAGGAGCTGGAATTGAGGATTGTTCATGAGTCTGCTCTTTGTAAATGACCTCTGCCATTTCGATATTAGCTGCATAGTCACAAGCTTCACAGGTCGCAATCGTATCTTCTCCAGCATCTGACAAAACCATAAACTCATGAGTTCCTTTACCCCCAATGGCTCCAGCATCTGCTTCGACTGCTCGGAAGTTAAGACCTAGTCGGGTAAAGATATTAACATAAGCTTGGTAGAGCTCTTCATAAGTTTGATCTAGCGATTCACGATCTGCATGAAAGGAATAAGCATCTTTCATTAAAAACTCGCGACCACGAAGTAACCCTGAACGTGGTCTCTTTTCATCACGAAATTTCGTTTGAATCTGATACAAAGTCATTGGAAGCTTTTTATATGTATTGACTTCACCGCGAACGAGATCAGTGATGGTTTCTTCATGGGTTGGTCCTAAAATAAAATCACGACCATGACGATCTTGAAGTTTGACAAGTTCAGGTCCATACGTATTGTAACGCCCAGATTCTTGCCATAATTCTGCTGGATTGAGAGCAGGCATAAGTAACTCTTGTGCTCCAGCACGATTTAACTCGTCTCGTACCACGTCAATAATTTTTTGTAGTACGCGTTGTCCAAGAGGTAAAAAACTATAAACACCAGCTGCAACTTGGCGCATATATCCTGCTCGGAGAAGTAGTTGATGGCTAATCATTTCTGCTTCAGAAACAGTGCGTAATGTTGGTATTAGTGAAGTTTTTTGTCTCATACCTATCCCTCATTTTCTACTTGAGCCTACAAATAGTGAACGATTCGTTACTTATGGTTCAAAGTAACGAATCGCTATAACTGCATCTGCTTTAAGTGAAAAAAACTTTCATAATATCGTTATACGTAACAACTAACATAAGAACCATGAGTAAAGCAAAACCAGCTAGATGAACTAAGTTCTCTTTATTTGGATGGATGGGTCGTCCGCGAATCGCCTCAATCCCAATAAAAATAAGTCGGCTGCCATCTAATGCTGGAATGGGTAATAAGTTGAATATAGCTAAGTTTAAGCTTAATACAGCAGTCCATTGAATTAAAGGATCTACGCCTTTTTTAGCTATTTTACCAGTCATATCCCCCATCTGGACAGGACCTGCTAGACTTTTGACTGAAACCTCTCCTGTGATCAATTTGACAAAGCTATCTAAAATCAAAATACTCCAGTTATACGTACGCTTAAATCCATCAGAAATCGCTTCGATGATGCTTGGCTCTCTATAATGCTGCACAGGTACGACCCCGATCAAATAAGTATTATTTTCCATTTTGGGAGCGATTTTCAATGGATGTCTTTGACCATTCCGCTCAATCATGATCTGAACTGGATTTCCTTTTGATTCTTGAATCTCAGAAATAAGCACTTGTGAAGTTGCTTTTTCACCATTGATTTCTGTAATGACATCTTTATTTTTTATACCAGCTCGAGCAGCAGGTGTATCGGTTAAAACTTTGTCTACAACCAGTTTTGATTCAATCCCTATTTGAAAAGCGAGTACAATAAATAAAACAATCGTTAAGAGAATATTAAATAACGGCCCCGCAAAAATAGCCATTGCTTTTTGACCCACTGTTTTAGAACCAAACTGGCGATCTAGTGGAGCTATTTGGACTTGATTCTTGGGATCATAATGAATGAATGCTTGGCGATCAAGAGAATACTTCGTCTCTTCTCCATATTCATCTTGCAGAATGATATAACAGTCTTTCTCCATGTCGATTTCAATAACTCGACCAACCACAAGGGGCTTTTCCGTCTGTGGATCATACAAATAAACATGATCGAGATGATCTTGCTCATTCTTCATTGCATAGATAAGCGTCCCTGTCTTAATCTCAACCATTTCCGGGTCCTCACCGGCCATTCTAACATAACCACCCAGTGGTAATATCCGAATGGAGTACAGTGTTTCTCCGTATCTCTTGGCAAAAATTTTGGGACCAAATCCAATGGCGAATTCACGGACTAAAATCCCTGCACGTTTAGCAAATAAAAAATGGCCTAGTTCATGAAAAAAAACAAGCACACTTAATACAAGAATAAAAACCAAGATTGTTTGCATATTTGACTTCTTCACCACCCTGCTATAATGGCAAGACTTTGATAGGGATTGCCTTCTAAAATTCGCTTACCGTCTTTGAATTTATTTACATCTCCTTGCTCTAAGAATCTCTTATCCTCATTGATTGTATACAAAAACGACTCGCTTTTTAGACTAGGCATAATCAAAATGTTGAATCCCAAAATATAGCATATTTTTATTTACACATGGGCTATTTTTATCTTTTTAGCAAACTCTCTTGCCCACCGATCTGCCTCTTCAATTTCAGATAAAGAGGGATGCGGTATCCATTGGTGGGATGACAATGCTTCCTCAACCTTGTGCTCAATAGCTAAAAACGGAATCTCGCCAGCCAAGAACTGCTCTACCGCGACTTCATTGGCTGCATTTAAGACTGTTGGCATGGTTCCACCAGCTCGTCCAGCTTCATATGCCATCTTTAAGCATGGATATTGAACAAAATCAGGCTTACGAAAATCTAACCGCGATATCTGCACAAAGTCAAGCGGTTCACCAGATAATGGCAAGCGTTTAGGATAAGATAGAGCATATTGAATTGGTACTTTCATATCTGGCGATCCTAACTGAGCCATGATAGCTCCGTCATGAAACTCTACCATTGAATGAATAATACTTTGTGGATGAATAAGTACCTCAATCTGTTCATAAGGAAACCCAAATAGCCAGTGAGCCTCCATTACTTCAAGCCCTTTATTCATTAAGGTTGCCGAATCTACTGTTACTTTTGGTCCCATCGACCAATTTGGATGTTTAAGTGCATCAGCAGGCGTCGCATTGACTAGTTGTTCTCGTGACCAGTCACGAAATGCTCCACCTGAAGCTGTCACAATTAATCTCTGAACATCTTGTTTCCTTTCCCCATTTAAACACTGAAAAAGAGCGGAGTGCTCACTATCAATAGGTAAAATAGGGACGCCTGCTTTCTTGGCAGCTTCTGTAATAATATGACCTGCTGTTATTAACGACTCTTTATTTGCTAAACCAATCTTTTTTCCAGCTTGAATAGCTGCAAGTGTAGGTGCAAGCCCCCTACTTCCTACAATCGCTGAAACAACAAAGGTGGCTTCATGGTAAGTAGCAACTTCTAGTAAACCTTCTTCCCCATAAAGTACTTGAATGGAGTCATCTAAGGCAAAACGAACTTTTTCTGCTGCCTCTTTGGTTGCCATTGATACTACCTTGGGTCGATAGGCTTTGGCTTGTTTGATCATTTCCTCAACATTCGTACCTGCTGCTAGCGCTACCACAGTAAACTCTTCTGGATGCTGCCGAATGACTTCAAGAGTATTTGTTCCAATCGACCCTGTAGACCCTAGAATGACTACCTTTTCTGACATCCCCTTTACTCCCTTCAAACAATCTCTAGTAGATGTAGAATAATAAATGTAAATAACAGACTATCAAATCGATCTAAGATCCCGCCATGACCTGGTAAAATGGTTCCTGTATCCTTCACACCTGTCGTTCGCTTCCAAGCAGATTCAATTAAATCTCCAACTTGGCCAGAAAATGAAATAACAAACCCCAATAAAATCACAGCAGGTAAGGTTCCGAGTTTAGGGAAAAACTGCAAAACGATAATACTCATTATTACCCCAAACACGAGACCGCCAATTGATCCTTCAACAGTTTTATTTGGACTGATATCAGGCCAAAGCTTCTTTTTTCCAAAACGCTTTCCCAAAAAGAGAGCTCCCGAATCTGTTGCCCATATCACCAAAATAATTAGCAAAGTCAATGCCAAACCATCCGTTCTCCAGATGGTCTGAATCATATATGCAAAACCATAACCTATGTATAATGCCCCGACGAATAAATAAGCCATCTGGTGAATATCAAATTGGTTCCTTGTGAGTACAATTAAAATTAAAAACAGAACCAATGCAAAATTAATTAATTTTAAATCTCCAAAAATAGGAAAGGATGGTAGAGGCAACTGTTGATCGAGTCCTGTTGTAAGAATAAGTAACCAAACAAAACCCAATCCAATAATGACTTGAAACTGTTTCCAGCTTAAGTCTTGCATCCGACAAAATTCTAAGTAAGAAATGGTGGCTAAAATGATAAGACCTGCAGAATACCACCAATTCCCCAACCACAAGAGAAAAAGAAAACCGGCTGCCCCCAACACCCCCGTAAGAACTCTTTGCTTCATTATCTTCTTAACCCCTGTCTTTCTTACACTGCTCCATATCGACGAGAGCGATGTTGGAAGTCATTAATCGCTTCATAAAACAGTATATCGGTAAAGTCAGGCCATAATGTATCAGTGAAAAACAGCTCACTATAAGCCAACTGCCACAATAAAAAGTTACTTATACGAATTTCACCACTGGTACGAATAATTAAGTCTGGATCAGGTAAGCCACATGTAAGCAAATAACGATTCATCAACTCTTCATTAATGTCGTCTTTATCAATATTTCCTTTTTTAACATCATCTATGATATGATGAATGGCGCGAAGAATTTCATCACGCGAACCATAATTAATCGCAAAGTTAATGATAAGGCCTGTATTATTTTTCGTTTTGTCTTCAAACTCTTCCAATGCTTTTTGTGTAAACGAAGGAGTTTTTTCTTTTTCACCTAATATTTGTACCTTCGCATTTCGGTCAATCAGTTCTTGCAAGTCAGTCTTTAGAAATTTAACTGGAAGCTTCATTAAATAATCAACTTCTTCTTTAGGGCGCTTCCAATTTTCTGTGGAAAATGAGTAGAAAGTTAAGACTTTTATCCCAATTTCATCAGCAGCTCGAATAATATCACGGACTCTTTTCATACCGGCTGCATGCCCTGCTGTTCTGATTAAACCACGTTTCTTTGCCCAACGACCATTGCCATCCATAATGATCCCGATATGTTCAGGAATCGGGTGCTTACGAATCTCCTCTAATAGTTCACTTTGTGTTAACCCACTATTTCCTCCTGAACCCATCCAACGTTTAAAAGATTTAAGCATATTCCATTCCTCCGGAACTAACTAGCTCTTTTTGTATATCTAGTATATTACAACTGAGCTTATGCAAGAAATAGGTTATGTAGCTGGAAAACCCCCTCACTTGTCGAAGGGGTTTTAACCCAATTATATGCACCTAAATCTCCATAATTTCCTTTTCTTTTGCTTGGACAACATTATCTATTTCTTTAATAAAGCGATCTGTTAGTTTTTGTACTTCATCTTGTCCTCTACGAGCTACATCTTCCGGAACTTCACCATTTTTTTCAAGCTTTTTTAGTTCGTCATTTGCATCTCTACGGACATTTCGAATGGCAACTTTCGCCTCTTCACCCGTTTTACGTGCCAGTTTCACCAGTTCACTACGTCTCTCTTCGGTCAGAGCTGGTAAGTTAATACGAATTACACTTCCATCATTCGATGGTGTAAGCCCTAACTCCGATTTCAAAATCGCACGTTCAATTTCCGCTAGAGCCGATTTATCCCATGGCTGAATAAGTAAAGAGCGCGGATCTGGAGTAGAAATATTGGCTAACTGGTTAATTGGCATTTCACTACCATAATATTCAACAATGACTTTATCTAGTAATGCAGGATTTGCCCGACCGGCACGAAGTGATGCCAAGTCTTTTTTCAATACTTGAATGGCTTTTTCCATCTTATCCTGTGCTTGCTTTTTAATCTCATTTACCATTTGAAACACTCCCTCTTACTACAGTTCCAATATGTTCTCCCAGAGTTACACGTTGAATGTTTCCTTCCGTGGAAATATTAAAAACAATTAAAGGAATATCATTATCCATACATAAGGAAGCAGCAGTTGAGTCCATAATTCCCAAGCCTTGATTAAGTACATCTAAAAAGGTTAATGTGTCATATTTATGTGCACTTGGGTCTAAACTAGGGTCTGCACTATAAACACCGTCTACATTATTTTTCGCCATCAAAATCACTTCCGCTTCGATATCAGCGGCTCGAAGTGCTGCTGTCGTATCAGTGGAGAAAAATGGGTTTCCGATCCCAGCTGCAAAAATGACAACACGCCCTTTTTCCAAATGACGGATTGCTTTTCGTCGAATGTAGGGTTCAGCAATTTGCCGCATTTCGATGGATGTTTGGACACGGGTAGGTACTCCGATGGACTCTAATGCATCTTGTAAAGCGAGGGAATTCATCACTGTTGCCAGCATTCCCATATAGTCTGCCGTTGCTCGGTCAATACCTTTAGAAGCCCCAGAAATTCCTCTCCAAATATTACCGCCACCTACGACAATCGCAACTTCTACACCTAAATCTACCACTTCTTTGATTTGCTTGGCGATGGAGGAAATTACTGCTGACTCAATACCATATCCCTGATCTCCTGCTAGAGCTTCACCGCTTAATTTTAATACAATCCGTTTATATTTTGGAGTGCTCATACCATTCCTCCATTTCTACCAATAGGGCTTATATTCTCTGCAAAAAAAGGGAACACAGGTTAGTGTTCCCTATATGTTTGCCTTTCCCGTTACTTCTTCACTTGCGCCATAACTTCTTCTACGAAGTTATCTTGGCGCTTTTCAATTCCTTCACCTAATTCATAACGGACAAAGCGACGAATGGAGATGTTCTCACCAATCCGTGCAATGTGCTCTTTAACGAGCTGGTCAATCGTTCTATTTTTGTTTTCACTCGTATTTTTAATAAACACTTGCTCTAATAAACAAACTTCTTCGTAGTATTTATTTAAACGACCTTCTACAATCTTCTCTACTACTTTTTCAGGCTTTCCTTCTTTAAGAGCTTGTTCTTTTAAAATAGCACGCTCTTTTTCAACTTCTTGTGCAGGAACTTCTTCACGACGAACATATTTTGGATTCATCGCAGCAACTTGCATCGCAACATCTTTAACTAAAGATTGAAACTCTTCCGTATTTGCAACGAAGTCTGTTTCACAGTTCACTTCTACCAACACACCGATACGGCCACCCGCATGTATGTATGATCCTACAGCTCCTTCAGCAGCGACACGGCCTGCTTTTTTAGCAGCTGAAGCCATTCCTTTTTCACGTAGGTATTCAATCGCTTTTTCAAGATCACCATTGGTTTCTACTAAGGCTTTTTTACAATCCATCATGCCAGCGCCTGTTTTTTCACGTAGTTCTTTAACTAAAGCGGCTGTTACTGCCATATTGTTTCCAACCTTTCATTCAATTTACAAATTTTACTATTTTTGTATTTACCCTATGTTTATAAAAGGGTGGCTAAGATCAAACTTGCCACCCTTTCTCATTTTCTTAAGAAGCGGTGTTTTGTTGCTCGCCTTGTCTACCTTCTAAAATTGCATCAGCAATTTTTGCAGTAAAGAGACGAACAGCACGGATGGCATCATCGTTACCAGGGATAACATAATCCACTTCATCTGGATCACAGTTGGTATCCACAATCGAGATGATTGGAATATTCAACTTGCGTGCTTCTGCTACAGCGATACGTTCTTTGCGTGGATCGATGATAAAAATGGCATCAGGTAATTTTTTCATATGTTTGATGCCGCCCAAGAATTTCTCCAGACGTGCTTGTTCTTTTTTCAGCAAGATCACTTCTTTTTTAGGAAGAACTTCAAAAATACCATCTTGTTCCATTTTCTCTAATTCATGTAAACGATCGATCCGTTTACGAATGGTTTGGAAGTTGGTTAAGGTTCCACCAAGCCAACGATGGTTTATATAAAACATGTCACAACGCTCAGCTTCTTCTTTTACAGCTTCTTGTGCTTGTTTTTTCGTTCCAACAAATAAAACAGTAGCATCTTGGGTTGCAAGCTCACGAACGAAGTTATAAGCTTGCTCCATCATTTTAACGGTTTTTTGCAAATCAATAATGTAAATACCGTTACGTTCTGTAAAAATATACTTGCTCATTTTTGGGTTCCAACGGCGTGTTTGGTGTCCGAAATGAACCCCTGCTTCTAACAATTGTTTCATCGTTACAACTGCCATCGATTAATCCTCCTTGTGGTTTTCATCCTCCGCTGAATTCATCAGGAGTCAGAGACCGAACAAGTCGGCACCGTCTGCTACCAATCCTTCAGCGTGTGTGCTCTTTACACCAATCACGAATATACCATAAACCGTAAGCATTTCGCAAGCATTTCCAGTAAATTAAGAACGATGCTTCATTAAAGCAGGAATCAGCCGGTCATTTAAAGTTTTGATGTAGGTTCCTTTCATTCCAAGAGAACGTGATTCGATTACACCAGCACTTTCTAGCTTCCGCAGCGCATTAACAATAACCGAACGGGTAATACCTACACGATCAGCAATCCGACTGGCAACAAGCAATCCTTCTTTACCATCAAGCTCTTCAAAGATATGTTCAACTGCTTCAAGCTCACTATATGATAGAGAGCTAATCGCCATTTGAACTACAGCACGATTACGCGCTTCCTCTTCTGCTTGCTCTGCTTTCTCACGTAAAATTTCCATTCCTACTACTGTTGCTCCATATTCAGTCAATACCAAGTCATCATTGGTAAACTCTTGATCAAATCGAGTAAGTAAAAGGGTTCCTAAACGATCTCCTCCACCAATGACTGGGACAATGGTAATATAGCGATGTTGGGCTACTTCATTCAATTGCCTTGTAAAATCAAATGGACTCTTTTCATCCAAGTTATGCTGTGTATTTCTAAATTCCAACAGCAGTTCATTATACATTTCAGGAATCTTGCCTTCGCGAAGTGCCCAGTTGTTAATCTCATCATCTGCATACTCTTGGGCAACACCAAAGCCAAGCACCTTTCCTTTTCGGCTCACAACATACGTATTACAGCCGATAATATCTCTTAATACTTCGGCCATCTCCATAAAGCTAACTGCTTGTCCCCCAGTTCTTTGCAACAAACGATTGATTTGTCTTGCTTTGTCTAATAATATCATGACTGGGTAGCCTCCTTCCAAGTCTATAAAATATATTGACTTAAATCTCGATCTTCTGCAATATCCGCTAAGCGTTCGCGAACATATTGGGGTGTAATCACAAACTCTTCCAGTTCAATATCGGGTGCCTCAAATGAAAGCTCCTCTAGTAAACGCTCCATAATCGTATGCAATCGACGTGCTCCGATATTTTCAGTACCACTATTCACTTTGGCTGCAAGACTAGCTAATTCCCGAATCGCTTCATCGGTAAAGGAAATATGAATATTTTCCGTTTCTAAAAGTGCTGTATATTGTTTAATCAAGGCACTTTTCGGTTCTGTTAAAATCCTGACAAAATCATCTGCTGTTAGATCTTTTAATTCTACACGAATTGGAAAACGACCTTGCAATTCAGGAATTAAGTCTGATGGCTTTGCAACATGAAACGCTCCCGCAGCCATAAATAAAATGTGATCTGTTTTAACGGGCCCATATTTGGTCATGACGGTAGATCCTTCTACAATCGGCAGAATATCTCGCTGCACGCCTTCTCTTGATACATCAGGCCCTTGTCGATCTTTGCCTGCAATTTTATCAATCTCATCGAGAAAGATAATTCCTGATTGCTCGACCCGCTCTAATGCATCTTGAATGACCTGATCCATATCGATTAGTTTTTGACCTTCTTCCTGTGTGAGCACCTCCCGTGCTTCACGAATAGGTAAACGGCGTTTTTTGGTTCTTTTCGGTAAAAATTGTCCTAATACCTCTTGCATATTCATGCCCATTTGTTCGGCACCTGTCCCAGCAAACATATCAAACATGGTTGGAGCCTGCTCTTCGATCTCGATCTCAATTACTTGATCTTCTAATTCCCCAGCGTTCAATTTTTGTTTAACTTCACGCCGTCTTAAAGCAACTTGCCCTTGTTCATCAGAATCAGAACTACTTGGGGTTTGCTTATTATTTTGTGAGAACAACATTTCGAATGGGTTTTTAAAATGACTCGTCGTTTTTTTAGCAGGTACCAAAATCTCTACAATTCGATCGTTTGCTAAAGCACGTGCTTGGCTTTTTACACTTTCCAATTTCTCCGATTTAACCATACGGATCGCTGTTTCAACCAAATCACGAATCATCGATTCTACGTCCCGACCAACATAGCCAACCTCAGTGAATTTGGTGGCTTCCAATTTAATAAATGGCGCTCCAACTAACTTGGCTAAGCGACGAGCTATCTCTGTCTTACCAACTCCTGTTGGCCCGATCATCAAAATATTTTTCGGTACGACTTCGTCTTTTAGCTCTTGTGATAATAAACTTCGACGATATCGGTTACGGAGAGCAATGGCCACTGCTCGTTTAGCCTGATGTTGTCCGACGATATATTTATCGAGTTCAGCAACAATCTGTCTAGGGGTCCATTGTTCAGAATTTTTACCTACGCTAGCCAAGATTATACCTCCTCTATGATGATTTGATTATTTGTAAACACACAAACTTCGCTAGCGATAGTAAGAGCAGCCTTGGCAATATCTCTAGCTGACATATGATCCGCATAGCGTTGAAGTGCTCTACCAGCAGAAAGAGCGAAGCTCCCACCTGAGCCAATCGCTAAAATGCCATCGTCTGGCTCAATGATTTCTCCATTTCCCGAGATCAAAAACATCTTTTCTTTATTTAAAACGATCATCATCGCTTCTAAACGCCGAAGTACTTTATCTGAGCGCCATTCCTTAGCAAGTTCGACAGCAGCTCTCGCTAAATTACCTTGATATTCCTCTAGCTTCATCTCAAATTTTTCAAATAGAGTAATCGCATCGGCAACGGAACCTGCAAATCCAGCTAAAACCTCTCCGCGATATAGACGCCGAATCTTTTTGGCTCCATGCTTCATAACCATTTGATTGCCAAAAGTAACTTGACCGTCCCCTGCAATTGCTCCTGCTCCATTATGACGAATGGCAAAAATCGTCGTTGCATGAAACTGTTGCAATGTATGTCACCAGCCTCTCATCTGCTCTTTCGACCACACGGTCATGGTATCACACTATACAAAAACTTAGCAAGGCTAATTGTTTAGGTTGGAAATAAAATTCTGAATGTTCCCTATAGCGCGTTTGGCATAGCGTTCAGTCCGTTCTTTCTTTGAACGAATTCGCTCCTCTAGTGGAGAAAACAAACCAAAATTCGCATTCATCGGTTGAAAATGTTTTGGATCTGCTGTTGTAATATAATGAGCCAAACTTCCTATCGCCGTTGTCGCTGGTGGCACAACTAGCTTTTGATCTGCTACCAAACGTGCCACATTGATTCCAGCAAGCAGTCCAGAAGCAGCCGACTCCACATAGCCTTCAACGCCAGTCATCTGTCCTGCAAAAAAAAGATCTTCTCGATCTCGTATCTGATAAGTTGGCTTTAGTAGCTTAGGTGAATTGATAAAAGTATTACGGTGCATCACTCCATAACGTACAATTTCTGCATTTTCAAGTCCTGGGATTAATTGAAATACTTCTTTTTGTGCACCCCATTTTAAATGTGTCTGAAAACCGACAATGTTATATAGTGTTCCGGCTTGATTATCCTGTCGTAACTGAACGACTGCATAGGGACGTTCCCCTGTATGGGGATTGACTAATCCAACTGGTTTAAGAGGACCAAAAAGAAGCGTCTTCTCCCCTCTTTTGGCCAATACTTCTATTGGCATACATCCTTCAAAATAAATTTCCTTCTCAAATTCTTTTAGAGGGGCTACTTCTGCAGACACAAGAGCATTATAAAATCGCTCAAACTCTTCTTTGTTCATTGGACAGTTTAAATAAGCAGCCTCTCCTTTATCATAACGAGATGCAACGAAAACTTTATTCATATCAATGCTATCTTTTTCGATAATTGGAGCTGCAGCATCATAAAAATATAGATATTCTTCTCCTGTTAAAGCTTTTAGTTGATCAGAAAGTCGATCGGAAGTAAGTGGTCCTGTAGCAATAATAGTGGGACCGTGAGGAATCTCAGTTACTTCATCTGTAATAACCTCGATCATCGGATGTTGATGTAACGTTTGGGTGATCT
This sequence comes from Thermoflavimicrobium daqui, assembly GCF_003313465.1. Classification (GTDB taxonomy): domain Bacteria; phylum Bacillota; class Bacilli; order Thermoactinomycetales; family Thermoactinomycetaceae; genus Thermoflavimicrobium; species Thermoflavimicrobium daqui. Next base: position 372,015 of record NZ_KZ845664.1, on the reverse strand, counting down.
CCTCAGAAAAATTCTCCCGGTCAACGGCTAATGCTCCACCAGCAGGTACTGCATGTTTATCTGCTGATTTTATAATTAATGAATTGAGATAACGCATTTCCTCTTTAAGAATCCCAACAGCATTATTTAAACTATTGGATCGTAATGAATTACTACAAACTAATTCCGCAAATTGTCCACCACGATGTGCGGGTGTTCTTTTCTTCGGTCGCATTTCATACAGACGAACAGGTATTCCTCGCTCCGCAATCTGCCAAGCTGCCTCACTTCCAGCTAGCCCTGCTCCTACTACAGTTACTTGCTGTTTAGTCATGATGCTCATCCCCTTAATTTTTTAATTCTTCATAATCACAATTTGTACAAATAATCATGGTCTCTTTCTTTTTCTTTTTTTCCACTAAAAGACTGTTACATTTTGGGCAAGGTCTAGCTACAGGCTTATCCCAGGATACAAAGTCGCAGTCGGGATATCGATTGCAACCATAGAATAATCGATTTTTCTTCGTTTTTCGTTCCACAATCTCTCCTTGCTGACAATTTGGACAAGTTACCCCTGTAGACTTAAGAATAGCTTTAGTAAAGCGACATTCTGGAAAAGCTGAGCACGCTAAAAACTTTCCAAAGCGACCGAATTTATATACCATCGGACTTTGGCACTTCTCACATAGCTCATCGGAAACTTCATCCACAATCTCTACTTCTTCCATTTCTTTTTCGGCATAAGTTAAACGTTCTTTAAATGGGTTATAAAATTCATCTAAAATTTCAACCCAATCGGTTTTTCCATCTTCAATTTGATCCAAGTCTTCTTCAAGATGTGCCGTAAACTCCACATTTAGAATTTCTGGGAAAAATTCCTCCATCAACTGAATAACGATTTCACCTAACTCTGTAGGTACAAATCGTTTTTCCTCTAAACGAACGTACCCTCGTTTTTGGATGGTGTCCAAGGTTGGGGAATACGTACTTGGGCGTCCAATCCCTTTTTCTTCCATCGTTTTAACAAGACGAGCTTCTGTATATCGTGGAGGTGGCTGGGTAAAGTGTTGTTTGGGCTCAATATTTTCACGTTTAAGTGTTTGACCCGCTTGTAAAGGAGGTAAGAATTTTTCTTCCTCGTCACGCTTTATGTCATCATTTCCTTCAACATATACCTTCATAAATCCAGCAAACTTCACTTTTGATCCAGTAGCCCGAAATAACGCTTTCCCAACTGTAATATCTACAGAAACCGCGTCTAAGATCGCTGGTGCCATTTGGCTGGCAACAAAGCGCTCCCAAATGAGCTTATATAGACGATACTGATCACGTGATAAGTATTCTTTTAACATCTGTGGAGTTCTCATGGCAGAAGTTGGGCGAATCGCTTCATGTGCGTCTTGTGCACCCGATTTTTTCTTATATGTCCGAGGCTGCGTAGGAATAAAGTCTTCTCCATAGGTTTTGATAATATAATCGGTTGCCTCTTTTTGTGCTACCTCCGAAATTCGTGTAGAATCAGTACGCATATAAGTGATTAATCCTACTGTACCTTCTTTCCCAATATCAACTCCTTCATAGAGTTGCTGTGCAACCGCCATCGTTTTTTGAGTGCGAAAATTGAGCTTCCTTGCTGCTTCTTGTTGGAGCGTACTCGTAATAAATGGTGGTGAAGGTTGACGTTTTCTTTCACTCTCCTTAACCTGTTCCACTACAAACCGCTTTCCCTTGATTTCTGTAAGGAGTTTCTCCACATCTTCATTTGATTTCAGTTCTACTTTTTTTTGTTCGTATCCATGAAACTTGGCTTCAAGCTGATCTTTTCCAGCCAATAAATGAGCTGTTACGGTCCAGTACTCTTCCGGCTTAAAATTACGAATCTCACGTTCCCGATCAATAATAAGCTTCACGGCGACCGATTGAACTCTTCCAGCACTTAATCCCTTTTTAACCTTCTTCCATAACAATGGGCTAATACCATAGCCCACTAAGCGATCAAGTATTCTTCGGGCTTGTTGGGCATTTACCAAATCCAAATTAATTTGACGTGGATGTTTAAATGCTTCCTTAATCGCTTGCTTCGTAATTTCATTAAATACGACACGACACTTCTCATCAATAGGTAGGTCTAAACTATGTGCTAAATGCCAAGCAATCGCTTCACCTTCACGGTCGGGGTCAGCAGCTAGGTAAACTCGCTTCACTTTTTTCTTAGCATCACGAAGCTCTTTAAGCACATCCCCTTTTCCCCGAACCGTAATATACTTAGGTACAAAATGATTTTCTATATCGACCCCTAATTGACTCTTGGGTAAATCCCGCACATGTCCCATCGAAGCTTTCACAATATATTTTTTTCCTAAATACTTTCCAATTGTTTTTGCTTTAGCAGGTGATTCAACGATAACCAACGAATCGGCCATCAATCGTACCTCCTCTCATAACTTTGTTTCTATATGAAGCACTCTACCATCTTCTATTGTTTACCTATTGTTCACACTCGTATTTGTTACAATACCAAATTTAGAACATGCTCGGCAAGCTTCTTCCATTTTATATAAAGTTTAAGTACAGTGAACCACTTTCTTTTTTAGTCCTCTGGGATAGATTTAGCCCTATTCTTAGAATAGTACATATTACATATTTTGATCCCCGCTTTTAATCAGACCAAGAATCAGAGCACCTAGCAATTTTCCCTTATAAGGACAAGTGGTGTCTTAAGAATGATGAGATCAAAGAAGTTCTATGAAATGATTCAAACGCGGGATCCTTGATAGACATCATCAGTCACACGATCAAAACTTCACTATCATCCATTATTATGCAATTCCACATCCTGTTTCTATTTACGTACATAATAAGATCCTGGAAGTTGAATGATATCTCCTTTTAGTTGCAGTGATAAGAGGGTTTGGTGTATTTCTCCAATCAACATTTCTTCTTTTAGTCGCTCGATAATGATCGTGATTTGTTGAGGCTCCGTTGTAACACATTGAAGTACTTTCTGTTCCTTTTCATTCCATACGGATATTTCTGCTCCGCCTTTATGTTTGACTTGATATTGACGTGGGATATAGGGATACTCCTCAAGGATATCTTCGATATTCGTCACACATTTCGCCCCTTGTTGGATTAGTCTTAAAGTCCCTTGACTTTGCTCATTGCCTACTTGCCCCGGAATGGCAAATACTTCTCGTCCTTGCTCCATACTATAATTAGCAGTAATCAGAGAGCCACTTCGCTCTGCAGCTTCTACAATAACTGTTCCCATACAAAGTCCACTAATAATTCGGTTACGCTGGGGAAATAATCCTGGGTGTGGCTGTGTTCCTAGTGGCATTTCAGATATGACCGTACCATGTTGTATTAACTCCTCATATATAAAACGATGGTTTTTGGGATAAATAACATCCACACCTGTTCCAAGTACAGCGATCGTCTTTCCTGCCGCTTTTAAAACCGTTCGATGTGCTTCAACATCAATACCATATGCCATTCCACTTACAACTCCCCATCCACTAGCCACGATTTCTTCACAGAGAAAACGTGTAGTCTTAATTCCATAAGCAGTGGGTCTTCTCGTTCCAACAACAGCTAAAAGATAATCAGTTAATAATGCCGGATCTCCTTTCATGTATAAAACCCAAGGCGGTTGAGCGATTTCTCTGAGTAAATCTGGATAATCCTCATCCCAAAGAGTTTGTGTTATTATTTTTCTTTGCTTCAATTCCTCATTAACTTGTCTGATAAAGGTCGGACTCCAGTTTCCTCTAAGAAATTCAATTGATTTTTTAGATATTTTACTTGTTGACAAAAAATCAAGCAGCTCTGTAGTCAGCTCTTGGTCTGGTGACCAATCCATCTTCAACATCTTATCAATCGTATGCCAGCCAATTCCTTTGATCTGCCGAAGTGCAATGAGTCCTTCTCGTCTTTCCATATCATCACCTAATTTTTCCAATTAAAATGAAAGAAAAAAGGAACCTAAGGCTCCTTAGTCATTTCAAGTATGTATTGCTTCAAAAGACAATCAAATACATTTGGCGGAATTATAGGAAAATCCTGCAAATATTTCAATTTTCATCTGCTGTAATTTAGATCAATTGAAATCAGAGTTTATGAATAAAAAACCTAACATCCTAGTAAACGAGGATGTTAGGTTTTTTATGATCTGGAAAAGATATCCAAGGTTCATCTGATCCATCTTAGTTTTTAGTAATACATTCCCCTAGCATACCTTTTTCTTCTAGCACCCGAACCAAGGTTTCGCCGATTACCGCTGGTGTTGATGCCACACTTACACCGCATTTTTCAAGAGTAGCGATTTTTTCAGCAGCTGTTCCTTTTCCACCAGAGATAATCGCACCTGCGTGTCCCATTCGTTTTCCAGGAGGTGCAGTTTGACCACCAATGAAGCCAACAACTGGTTTTGTCATATTAGCCTTAATCCATTCAGCAGCTTCTTCTTCTGCTGTACCACCAATTTCCCCAATCATAATAACCGCTTTGGTATCTGGATCCTCTTCAAATGCTTTTAGGCAATCGATAAAGTTTGTACCGTTTACAGGGTCTCCACCAATTCCTACAGCAGTTGATTGACCAATACCACGAGTAGTCAGCTGATGAACAGCTTCATAAGTTAAGGTACCACTACGTGAAACAATACCCACATGACCTGGAGTATGAATATACCCTGGCATAATTCCAATTTTGCACTCTCCGGGTGTAATGACACCTGGGCAGTTAGGTCCAATTAATCGGGTTTTCTTTCCTTCCATAAAGCGTTTTACTTTCACCATATCCAACACAGGAATTCCTTCGGTAATACAAACGACAAGATCTAGCTCAGCATCTACAGCTTCCATAATCGCATCTGCTGCAAATGCTGGAGGAACATAAATTACCGAGGCATTCGCACCTGTTTCAGCTACGGCTTGCTCTACTGTATTAAATACAGGTACTCCTTCAACGACCATGCCACCTTTTCCTGGTGCTGCTCCAGCAACTACCTTCGTACCATATTCTAATGCTTGTTTGGTATGGAAACGTCCAGTTGCCCCTGTGATATTTTGAGTGATTACTTTCGTATCTTTATTGACAAAAATACTCAATCGAGACCCGCCTTTCTCCCTCTGGTTAAATTGGTTATTTTTATCTTCTTAGCTATTTTTTACCAATTCGACAATTTTCTCCGCACCATCTGCCATTGAATCAGCTGACACAATATCTAAACCAGATTCATCTAAAATTTTCTTACCCAATTCCACATTCGTTCCTTCTAAGCGAACAACAAGTGGACGGTCTAACTTAATTTGTTTAGCCGCCTCGACAACCCCTGTTGCAATGACGTCACATTTCATAATGCCACCAAAAATATTGACAAAAATTCCTTTTACATTTTCATCGGATAGAATAATTTTAAAAGCCTCTCTTACTTTATCTTCGGTTGCCCCACCACCTACATCAAGGAAGTTAGCTGGTTCTCCATTGTAATGCTTAATAATATCCATCGTAGCCATCGCCAAACCGGCTCCATTAACCATACAACCGATGTTTCCATCTAATGCAATATAGTTTAGATCATACTTCGATGCTTCGATCTCTTTAGGATCTTCCTCATCTAAATCTCTTAGCTCTAAAATATCTTTGTGACGGAATAACGCATTGGAATCAAAATTCAACTTGGCATCCAGTGCCATAACACGACCATCTTTCGTAGTGACAAGTGGGTTGATCTCTGCTAAGGAGCAATCTTTGTCCACAAATGCTTGGTATAAACTAAGCATAAATTTCACAGCATGATTTATTTTATCTTGAGGAATATTGATGTTATAAGCTAGACGACGAGCTTGGAATGGTAACATTCCTACTGTAGGATCAATAACTTCTTTGAAAATTTTCTCGGGTGTTTTAGCAGCTACTTCTTCAATCTCTGTGCCACCTTCTTCAGACCCCATCATGACCACCCGCTCGGTCGAACGATCGATCACAACACCGATATAGTATTCTTTATCGATCGGGCATCCTTCTTCAATTAATAAACGCTTGACTTCTTTACCTTCTGGACCTGTTTGATGTGTTACTAAAACTTTTCCTAGCAGTTCGTCCGCGAACGCACGAACTTCTTCTAGGCTACGAGCTAGCTTCACTCCACCGGCTTTACCGCGTCCACCAGCATGGATTTGCGCTTTAACAACCCATAAATCTCCTTCTAATTTTTTGGCTGCTTCCACCGCTTCATCGGCAGTAAAAGCAACATATCCATTTGGAACGGTAACACCATACTCTTTTAGAACCCCTTTACCTTGGTACTCATGTACGTTCATTCCCGATCCTCCAATCAAAAATGTCTTTTGCTCCATGTATTTTGCCAAACTTACTACGTAATATGTAAAAAATATCCATAAAAAAGAATGATACATTCCATCGTAGTTTGGCTCACAAATGCAAGTATAGCGCATGGCATGGGGATTTGCCAACATACCAATCTAACGTTTTTTTTCGTATCAAAAAGATAAAATGTCAAATTAGCATTTACCTCCATGACATAGGCTTATATCTAGATTTTTGGCTTCGAGTTCATGCTAATTCTAAATCCTATGTCAACTCTATAATTTCAATCATCTACAAAAAGAAAAGACCAGTTATACACCAGCCTTTTCTTCAGCTTAAGTATTACATATAGAATTTAACTACAGTTAAAACAATAAAAATCAAGAATAAAATACCAAATGACCAGCTTACTCCATTTACAAGATAAAGTGCATCATAAGATTCTTTTTCTGGTGCTTCGTGTTGCTTACTCAACGTAAAAACCTCCTACTTCTTTCATCTAAGCCAACAGACTATAGATCAATCCCAGTATACCACGCTTTATCTGAAACGAAAACGTTATCCTATACAAGAATCTAACAAATCCGTGTAAGTGGTAAACCTGATCGTGATGACTTGATCACAGTGGTATAAAAATGTCCACTTAATCCATATTATATGAAGAAATTGTTTTTTGCATGTACATCGATGATTCATCAGTTTTTCTAAAAGAGGTATTTGCATTAATGAAGCAATTATGGAGGTATAACGATGCTAAGAATAGCCAAACGCTTATTTCCACTCCTAATCTTTCTTTTCATGATTTCCCTTTACCCTTATCCTGCATTAGCTAGTCAGCCTACATCTACCGCTCGAGATATTCACCTCTTCACAGTCGAATATAAGGCTAAAATAAATGGAAAAGAAGCCGAAGTTTATCGCTTTGATCCAGGACAAGTTATCATCCAAAAAGGAGAAACAATTGCTTTACATATTCATGGATTTCATGGGAAGGAACACCATTTTTCCATTCCCAAACTTAATATTCAAGGAATCGTGCAAAAAGGAAAAACCTCGGTAGTAACTTTTCAAGCTAAGCAAGTAGGAACTTTTGAGCTCATCTGCCATAATCACTATACGACTCAACAGCAAGGACCGATGATCGGATATATTACGGTGGTAGAGGGTTAACCTTCCCCCTATTTTCATTCATCTCTTTTCTATCATGAAGCACAGGGCACTCCCTGTGTTTTTGCTTTTATAAATGTTAGAATAGAGTTAGTTTTTTATCCATCGAGGTGATCAAGTGGAAATCCGCTTTCAAACTCCCTATCAATTTTTATTTATTCATCAAAATGTGAAGCATTTATTATTATTATGGAAAAAAGAAAATACAAAACAACTTTACATCGTCGAAGAAGAGAATACTTCGCTTGTTCTACGCTACCCTGGTGAAACTTATGTTGAAATGATTTTAGATCAAGTCGAGCCAGTCTTTTTTCAAGAGCTCGAAACAGAAGAAGCCACTTTTTCTGTAGCATTGGGGGCAACTTTTTCTTTTCAAGACAAACTCATCGGAATGTACTATGCGCCAGATAATCCTAGTGAGCAGCTATACTTCTTTGAAATTCAGGAAGATAAAATCGTGGAGATCTCGGACGAAGATTATCCAGTGATTGTACAACATTTTATCAAAGAATTTCCAGACTATATAGCAAATGAAGCTTAAACAGGAGCGATCAAGATGAAAATTCAGTTACAAACTCCTATCTGCCAATTACTACAAATTCGTTATCCTATCTTTCAAGCAGGGATGGCAGGTGGCATTACCACTCCTGAAATGGTAGCAAGTGTATCTGAAGCGGGTGGTCTCGGGTCATTAGGTGCTGCATATCTATCGCCGGAAGAGATTCGACAAGCCGTACGTACCATTCGTCAATATACGCAAAAACCTTTTTCAGTGAATCTATTTGCATTGGAAATGAAAGACGATTTTTCTAGACTAGAGGAAGTAGAGCAAGTTCTTCAGCCATTTTATGAAGAATTAAACATCCAACCTCCCTCTCCACCTCTACAAATCCCCAACCGCTTCACTAAACAAATCGATGTTCTCCTTGATGAGAAGGTACCTATCCTTAGCTCTGCACTTGGTATCTTTCCCGATGAAGTGATCAAAGAAGCTCATAAACAGGGGCAGTTTGTCTCAACTATGGTAACTACAGTGGAAGAGGCTATACTCGCTGAAGAAAAAGGATCTGATTTTATCGTAGCACAAGGTAGCGATGCAGGGGGACATCGTGGAACTTTTACTCTAAAGCACCATCCGATGGGGGCCAATATTGGAACATTCTCACTGATTCCCCAAATTGTCGATCATGTACATATCCCCGTTGTCGCTGCAGGTGGAATCATGGATGGAAGAGGTCTGGTTGCGGCACTTGCTCTTGGTGCACAGGGAATCCAACTTGGGACCCGTTTTTTAACGACCATCGAATCAGGGGCGAATGCCACTTATCAAGAAGCATTGCTGACCAGTACAGAAGAAAGTACCGTCTTAACTACTGCTTTTACTGGAAGACCTGCTCGCGGCTTACGTAATACATTGATTGACCAATTTGAAGCAACAGGTGTCCCACCCCTTCCATTTCCCAGCCAACATGCCCTAACCAGCCCTATTCGTCAAGCAGCCTCACAGCAGAAAAAAGCTCAATTTTTATCATTGTGGGCTGGACAAGCAACACATCTCCTGAAACAAGGACAACATGCACATGAAGTCGTTCAAGAAATCATCCGCGAAGCACAAGAAATCATCGAATAACGATTAAAAAATGAAGACTTTGTCGGATCAGCTAATTATATGCAAAGGCTCTGACGAATCATTGCTTCATCAGAGCCTTTCAACAATAGTCTTTATTCGCCTTCTTTTTGAAGCTCTTTTTGCACGAGCTTAATATTCTCCTCATGAAATGGTTTCATCCCCAGAGGGAAAGGATATTGCGCAAAATACTTTTCTAACCATGCCAGATTATGATGAGCAACTGCATCTCTTAAATTACGAATGTATTCTAACCCTTGATCTTTCCGTTGAATCATTTCTGCTTGGCTTGATGTCACTTGACCATGCCCAGGAATAAGCAATCGAATATCGTGATTATTTAGAACCAATTTAATCTTATGTAAAGTCTGTTCGTAAGCTTCACTGCTATGATAAATATAAGGAAACTCGATGTTGGAAAGGTAATCGCCTGCGATAAAAATCCCAAGTGGCTCCACAATACAAAAGAGACCATCCAGTGTATGACCTGGAGCTAAGTAAAAAGTAAGTTGCGTCTGACCGACCTGGATTACTTCGCCATCACGAGAGATTTTATAATCAAATCGAGGAAAAGTAACAGGATAGTTTCGCTTTAAGTAATATTTCTGGTCAAAAGCATGGATTTGCTGAATAGCTGTTTGCTTCACTTCATCGGATAACGTTGCAGTCAGATGATTTCCAATCACCTTCGCATCTGAAAAAGCACCATATCCTAAAATATGATCAAAATCGTGATGAGTAAATAGCAAATATACTTCTCTTCCCTGCCGAATTTGCTCTACTTCTCTCTGAATCGCTAAGACTTCATCAGGTAGCCAAGTTGGATCTACGACAAGTACAAGATCTTCTGTAGTAATTACAGTAGATGTTGTTTAATATAGAACACTTTGAAAAACGGTAACATTTTTTGTTTTATACTGGATCATACTCTCACCTTCTTAAACAATTCACTTTTATTATGTTTCTTTTCCTTCTCAAAAGCAACAAAAAGACTCAGCTTATTCATATTAGCCGAGTCTTTTTCAAAAATTATCATCAGTCAAAAATAAAGCGCTTTCAATCCAAGTGTAAAACTAACCTTCTTCATCATCAAAACCTAAACAACCTTCTTGATCTTTTAATTGTTGCGCCAGCTTTAAAGCTACTTCTGTTGATTTAATAAGCTCCTCTTTTTCTTTTTGTTTTCGTAAAGCTAATGCTTTATGAAAGTGCTCTAATGCTTCGTCATAACGCCCTAATTCCATCAAACATTTGCCAATATGCTGTAGTGCAAAGTCATAGTAGAAATATAGTTCATCACATTGAGTTAAATCTTTGACTTCTTGAAAACATTCTAGTGCCTTGTCATATTGGCTTCCATATTTATAAGCCTCTCCAAGGCGAATCAAAGTTCGAGACAAAATAGCCGGATTCCCGATTTGACGAGCCAACTTTTCTGCTACGGTAAGATACTCGATCGCTGGCTCTGGCTGGTCAAGCACCCGATACGCATTTCCTAAATAACTATTAATAAAGAGAAGGACTTTTTGATTCCCCTCATCGTATGGTTGCCTTTCTATATTATAAAGCAATTTCTTTGCTATACGAATCGCGCTTTCCAACCCCGCTTGATCCGTAGCTACCTCCCGATAATATCGATCTGGATCAAATCGAGTAAACAAAGACAGATTCGGCAAAGTCTCTTTGAGTCCATAAAGATGCATTTTATTTTTCGCACTCCAATCAATCCGTTGATAAAATCATGGAATTTATTCGGGAGTACATAAATAGAATACATTGGTATTCTGAATTCAGTATACTACATAATTTATTTTCTATCTACCAATTATAAAATCTGACTTAATATCTTCATATTTTATATATAAATTCCTAGTTTTTTTTAACAAAAATTTACACATTGGAATATGTAACACATAAAAGTCTTTTTTTAGAGATTCTATCAAAGATTCGCTTCTTTTATTATGTTTATTTATCTATTTTTCCAAGAATAGTTAGCCGCATATGGCATATAAAAAACTTTTGCATAGCATATGGTAGAAAATCAAAAAGGAGGTAAATAGTTTTATGGGTAAAAAATTTAGGCATGACTCCAGCTCTAGCTCGGACTGCCACAAGCACAAAAAACGTAAAAAACATCATAGCTCTTCTAGCTCAGATTGTCATAAGCATAAAAAACGTAAAAAACATCATAGCTCTTCCAGTTCAGACTGTCATAAGCACAAAAAACATCATAGCTCCTCCAGTTCAGACTGTCATAAGCACAAGAAACACCACCACAGCTCCTCTAGCTCAGACTGTCATAAACACAAAAAACATCATAGCTCCTCCAGTTCAGACTGTCATAAGCACAAAAAACATCACCATAGCTCCTCTAGCTCAGACTGTCATAAACACAAAAAACATCATAGCTCTTCCAGTTCAGACTGTCATAAGCACAAAAAACATCATAGCTCCTCCAGTTCAGACTGTCATAAGCACAAGAAACACCACCACAGCTCCTCTAGCTCAGACTGTCATAAGCACAAGAAACGTCATCATAGCTCTTCCAGCTCAGACTGTCATAAACACAAGAAACATCACCATAGCTCCTCGAGCTCAGACTGTCATAAACACAAGAAACATCACCATAGCTCCTCGAGCTCAGACTGTCATAAACACAAGAAACGTCGCCATAGCTCCTCTAGCTCCAGTTCTAGTTCGAGCACTATCTTTAGCTCGGATTGCTAGTTTTTGTTTCATTTTTTGTCAATATGACCTCTTCCATCGGACTGGAAGGGGTCTTCCTATATCAGGAGGTGAATAGATTGACGAATCAACTTGTACAAACAGCTATCGAAAAATATAATCTTCCTCCAGTTACAAAATTTAAGATTTTACACGATACCAGTAGAACCTTTGTTCTTGCTTTATCAACTAAACAAAAAACCTATGTACTCAAAGGGATATATATTTCTGAAGGTCACCAGCAGTTTATATTAGAAGTAGAAAATCACTTACGAAACAAAGGAATTCGTATTCCAAGAGTCATTCCAACACAAAATAATAAACTATACTTTGTCTATGACCATACTCCATACCTTCTACAAGAATGGGTACCTGGTAATCCATTTCGATATACCAGCGCAAAGTCATACCAACAAATTGCTACTTATTTAGGTCGTATCCACTCTGCTTCTTTAGGTTATCAACCTTCCCAAGCTGATATTGAATCGTCTATCGATTATTGGGAAGAAGAGTATACAGATAAGTTATATTTTATCAAAAAATGGAAGAGGAAGCGATCTCATACGAAGAATGCGAAAAAGAAATGGATTCTTAAGCATATCGACTTTTTCCTTAAAATCGGTAAAGAAGTCAAACATCATTTGCTTCACCTTCCTTATTTTCATGAGCTCCAAAAAACTCCACTTCATCAACAATTTTTATGTCATGGAGATTTCCATCGTAATAATGTCAGAGTCGACGGTGATGAGTGGTATGTCATCGATTGGGAATTTGTTCGATATGATTATCCATCACGGGATATGAATAAGGTGATTTTTAAGATAATGTCTATTGATGAAAAGTGGAACCCTTCAAGTTTCCATGCATTTCTTTCCTCTTATCTAAATGAAAATCCTCTTACTTTTAAACAGCTTGGTCTTCTATATACAGATCTTGCTTTTCCTCATTACTTCTATTTATTTTTATATAAAAAATGGTACCATGACATGGATCTCGATGAAGTCCAAGAGTTTATACAAAGTCAACAGGAAAAAACCTCTTTTATGCTACACATGATGAAAAAGTATATATAACTGGAAGAAAGCGAGTTGTTGGAGTAATTATCTCTAACGCTCGCTCGTTTTTTTTCTATCAATCTGCCTAACAAAAATAGGTTTACCTCTATGGCAAAACTCTTAATTCACTCATATTTTATATAGAATAAGTCTGGAGGTGTTCCATATGAGTTTTAAGGAAAAGGCATCTAAGCGAAAGCGATTAACTATAAACGATGATTATTCATTCGATAAAATATCAATCTCGCGCCCTGCTGATCAAAAAAAACATCGGCTAAAAAAAGCAGATCAAACGATCCAAGAAAAGCTGAATCATTTTAAAGTGACTATAGTCAATAACGATAAAAGCATGACTTTTGATAAACCAATCCCGGAGGGGACCCATATTCTTTTAGAAGGTAATAAAGTCAACGAGCTAAATATAACAGAAGATGGTGACAAGAGAAATCGTAGCGAGGATCATCATGTGAAAGATGTGATAGAGGGTCAGTCAGAAAAGGAAACACGTAGACGCATCGAGGATTTACTCATGGAGTTGGAAGATATAATCGAGGAGTTCTATGATGATGAAGATTAATTCAGCGATTTCACTAGATTCACAGTCTATATAACTATATTTATTCAGGCATAGGAATTGATCTATTTTATCTTTATCGCTGCACCTCTTTCACTCTTACAACATATGATTTATTAACAAAACAAAGTTTACAAAAGCAGACGGAATTAGAAATCTATCTATTTATTCATAGAACCTTACACCAAAATCACTAGACCTGAATAAACTATATAAAGAGTTCGATAAGGTAGAGGAGGTGCAGAAATCATTTGCCGGGGAAAAAGAATAAATATTTCGAAGATATGTCTCGTGCATTCAGCAAGGAGTTGAGTAGACAATTAAGTAAAGAGATAGAGATTCAACTCCAAAAGCTTCTTAGAAAAGAGATCTATTTATACCTAAATGAAATCTTATCTCAAGAAAAAGTGAATGAAATGATAAAAAACTCTTCTTCACGCACTCTCTATCTTATCGATGCTTTAAAGCCTGAAGTTAAAGATAAAGTCACCTTGTCAATCGTTAAGGCTTTAAATAAGGCAATTCAAAAACCAGATTAAATCCTCGCCTCCTTTTTGAGACTGAGAGGATGATTGCCAATGAAACGCTATCCATCACGTTATCGAACGATGCGCTACAAAAAGACTAGGAAAAAATTAAAGGGTCTACGATATCGACTTCATTCAAAGCGTCAACATCGTAGACGACTCCTGTCTCGAAGACGAGAGACAAATGCCACCATCCAAAATATCGCTAGCATTAATGGACCGATTAGTGGATATATCAATATCATTATTCAAATTCCAACCAACTTTGGGAATGCAACAGTTATTAATGATTGCCATGACGCTTCCGTCAATAATAAATCCGGCTAGAAAACTGAGTATTCAAACATACTCCTTGAAAGGAGGTGAATACTATGTGCTTCAGAAGAAGAAGACGTGCATTAAGATTTAGAGGAATTAGCCGGAAAGGTAACATTATCCAACGCATTGTTCTTGGTCCTATCAGCGGTCATGACAACCGTGTAAGAGTCAGACAAAGAAATAGAGGAAATGCAACGACCTTTGATAAAGTTAGAGGCGGCGTAAGCTTAACTAACGATTAAGAGGGCCTACCGCCCTCTTTTTTTTTATAAACATAGCGTATGTTCCGTAAGTAATCGGCTTATGATGAAAAAGAGGTAGAAAATTAGATGGACTGTGGTGGTACTCGAAAATTCTATCGCACCAATCAGTCAATTATATTATGATTAATTCAACCTACCATTTATATACTCCTATTTTTAAGCGAAGCAACTTAAAACCTATGATACCTTATCCATAAGGCACATGATACTCTTTTTGACGCACAAATAAATAAAAAAAGTTGATTAACATATATGTAGAGTAATCCCTAGCATAATTGAATTTATATCCGCTAATAGATATGAAAATAAATACCCAAGGAGTGTAATTAAAGATGCGGCTATTTATCGTCAATCAGGGATCGGGAAGAGGTCGTGGCAAAAAAGTATGGAACAAAATCGAACCCATCTTAAAAGAACGACAAATTGCTTATCAAGTAGAATTTACAAAGTATCCAAAGCATGCTACTGAAATTGTCAAAGCAGTAAATCATACCAACTTACAAGCGGTTATTGCCATTGGCGGAGATGGAACACTTCATGAAGTCGGAAATGGACTAGTTGGTACAGAAATTCCGCTGGGTTATATCCCGGCTGGATCTGGAAATGACTTTGCTCGCGCCGAAAAGATTTCATTGGACCCACTCGAAGCCTTAGAAAGAATCTTAGCTCATCAGGTTCGTAAAATCGATACAGCTAAGCTGGGGCAAAAAATGATGATTGGTTTTACCGGGATCGGTCTGGACGCCTTAGTAGCTGATACAGCAAATAAGTCGGTGCTAAAAAAGCTTTTTCGTAAATTTATCTATTTATTCATTATGATACGCTGTTTATGGACGTATCGACCCTCTCATGTAACGATTACTGTTGATGGACAAACTTATCATTATGATGGGATTTGGTTAATCGCCATCAATAACACTCCCTTTTATGGTGGTGGGATGCAGATTTGTCCCCAGGCACAAAACGATGATGGTTGGCTAGATATTTGCTGTGTAAAATATTGTCGTCGTCGAACCTTATTACGTGTTTTTCCCAGAGTATATCAAGGAACTCATATCGATCATCCCTATGTCTCCATTTACCGTGGAAAAGAGATTCGAGTACAGTCTGAGCAGCCACTTACGATTCATGTCGATGGGGAAATATATGGATCTACCCCACTTGATATGACGATTCAACCTCAATCTTTATTGGTTTTATAGAAGAGAAATCTGTCACGAATATCAATTTGGTTTAATATTATACCAATTTATTATTTACAGAAATTTATTCATGTTATACAATAATATATGATCCACATCACCATATATTTCGTTTATTCGTAGCACTCGTCCCCCCTTCTAAGATCCAAAATACCTGGGAGGTGGAAATTGTGCTGCACATTCGTTCAAAGTGCCCTCGCTGTGGCAGAGATGATTGCTGTGGTAAACCTGACTGTAACTGCAAATAAAAAATTCAATATACAGATAGATCCAGCAAGTCGATGCTGGATCTTTTTCATGGAGTCAGTCCTATAATCTCTTTGAGTTGCTGTAAATTGATATATTGTTTGATCCAGTCTGCTAAATCATCATACACTTTGTCTCGCTCTAGTTTCTGTGTAGAGCCTAGAAGAACCCCTTGTTCGGGTATTCCCTTTTGACGACGTAACTGATTTAACCAGTGAGAGGTAAAATGATCATTATCAAAAATTCCATGTAAGTAAGTTCCCCATACACGTTCATCTATGGAAATAGCACCATCCAATCTCCCATCATCCAAACAAACAAAAGGTCGCTCATCGATCCGTTGTGTACGACCTAAGTGAATCTCATACCCTTCTACTTTCGTTTTTTGGCCAAATTCAGCTAGAATTTCTCCAGATACTCGAATCGTTTTCTTTTGTGGAACAAACCAGGTTTTAAGTTGAAGTAGATTAAGACCAGGTTCTATCACTCGTTCATTCGATTCAATCTGATCCTCATCGATCAGTTTCTCTCCCAACATTTGATATCCACCGCAAATGCCTACTACCTGACTTCCTTGTTGATGTAATCGTAATATCTCATCTGCAAGCCCCGTTTCACGAAGCCAGTGTAAGTCTTCGATAGTATTCTTTGTTCCAGGTAGAATAATAACGTCAGGTTGCTTTAATTCTTGCCGCGACTTGATATAGCGAATATAGACATCGGGCTGATTCCATAACGGTAGAAAATCGGTAAAATTAGAAATACGCGGAAAGCGAATGATAGCGATATCTAACCCATTCCTATTTCTTTGCTCATGCTTTGATTTAAATTGCAGACTTTCTAATGCCATCGAATCTTCTGGATCTACTTTCATCTCCATATAGGGTAAAACACCTAATACTGGAAGTCCTGTCTCTTGCTCTAGCCATGTTATCCCAGAATCAAGAAGTTCTTTTCGTCCACGAAATTTATTAATGATAAACCCTTTAACTCGTTTTTTTTCATCAGGATCTAGTAAAGCCAAGGTGCCAATAATCGAAGCAAATACGCCACCTCTTTCAATATCTGCGACAAGAATAACTGGAGCTTTTGCTAATTTGGCTACACGCATATTTGCAATATCGCGATCCTTTAAATTGATTTCTGCTGGACTTCCAGCTCCTTCAATGACTAACAGTTCAAATGATTGTGCTAAACGGTCTAATGATTCTTGAACAGGCTGTAACATTTTTTCTAATACTTGTGCACGATAAGTTCCAGCCTCCATATCCGCAAAGTGGCGTCCGTGTACCACCACTTCAGAAACCATTTCACCTTTGGGCTTAAGTAAAATCGGATTCATATCGACCAACGCTTCGATCCCAGCAGCTTCTGCTTGAACACCTTGTGCACGACCGATTTCTTTGCCATCTTGGGTCACATATGAATTTAATGCCATGTTTTGTGATTTAAATGGTGCTACACGATATCCTTGCTGATAAAAGTAACGACATAAGGCCGTACATATGACGCTTTTCCCAACATCGGACCCTGTTCCTTGTAACATAATCGCTTTCATTGATGTCATCCTTCTAGCTGATTTTTTATCAAAAATTAAAATTCAATGCCACGTACAGCTGGAATTCCTTCCTGATAATAATGTTTTACCTCTGATATTTCTGAGACTAGATCAGCTATAGCGATCACCTGTGGGTGAGCGTTTCTACCTGTTAATACTAAATGAAGATGGGGTGGACGTTGTTGAATTAGTTTTAGCACTTCTTCTACAGGTAGGACATCATCGATCGGAAAACGCTCAATCGCTAGGGCATTATTGATTTCATCTAGAATGATTAAGTCATCATCTCCCTTCATCACTTTCTCTTGTGTGATTTCCCAAGCAGTACGAAGAGCTTGACGATGCTCATCAGGCGTTTTGGTCCAAGTGAATCCAATCCCTAATTGTTTAATCTCTACTCCCAATTTACATAAAGCGATTTGCTCCCCATAGGTTCGCTGTGGGGATTTAATGTATTGTAGTATACAAACCTTCATCCCTCGCCCAACCGCTCTTAAAGCAAGTCCAAGCGAAGCTGTTGTTTTTCCTTTTCCGTTCCCTGTATAAACCAAAGTAAGACCTTTGTTTTTCTGAGTCATCGCATCTGTTCCTTTCGCTGTCTATACGTCTGACATTGACGAATCCAGCGGTCAACCATGGCTGGATTGGAAGCAAAATGTAGATGGGTATAACCTGCTAACAAATTCCCTTGGTGGTAGCCCTCTACTTTTTTTCCACGTCGGCCAATCGACTCATAAGCTGGTGGGAAATCTTCCGTTTCAGCTGTCAGTTTGGAATAGTGAAATTCATGTCCACGTGCGATCTCTCCTTTTTTTAATAAAAGGTGATTCGAAGTGGCATGAACTTCGCGATACCCAAGGGCTGCTAAACGACTTTGCATCGTAACTGTAGCGGGAATCACACCAACCATCGGATAACTTTCACCTGCACGATCAATGATCGCCCGACAAAGGTACATATATCCACCACACTCCGCTAAAGTAGGAAGCCCAGCGGCAATCCGTTCTCTGATATTTTGCTTCACCTCTGTTTGCGCAGTAAGCACTTGGACAAACTCTTCAGGGAAGCCCCCACCTATCAATAACCCATCCGCTTCGTCCGGTATCCTTTCACCTCGAAGCGGGCTAAAATAGGATAACTTTGCTCCTGCTTGTTCGAGTAACTCCAAGTTCTCAGGATAATAAAAATTAAAAGCAGCGTCCTTCGCTACAGCGATCACCACTTTATTTTCTTCAGGAACTGGCTTCCTCATCGCAAACAAAGAAGGAGTAGGCTCTGGTAAAGCTGCTGCACTTTGAGCGATGTGAAATAATTGATCTAAATCTACTTTTGCTTCCATCAGTGCAGCCAATTTAGAAAACAATAGCTCACATTCACCACGTTCAATCGCTGGGATTAAACCTAAGTGTCGTTCGGGAATATCGATGGCTTGCTCACGTTCTAACCATCCTAGTACCGGAACGTCACATTCTTGTTCAATGGCTGCTTGGACAAGCTTTACATGTCCTTCACTTCCAGCTCGATTAACAATGACACCTTGAATGGAGACAGAAGGATTGAGTAATTGATATCCTTTAACAATTGCAGCAGCACTTCGTGCCATGCTTTGAATATTTACCACTAAAATCACCGGACTTGCCAAGGAAACGGCGATTTCTGCTGTGCTTCCCTGATCACTTAAAGGACTTTTTCCATCGTATAAGCCCATCACTCCCTCGATGATGGACAAATCAGCGCCTTCACTTCCTCGCCAAAAAATCTCTTTCATCTGTTCCTTTGAACACATCCAAGTGTCGAGATTTCTTGAAGGTCGCCCGGTCACAGCGGTATGGTAACTGGGATCAATATAATCCGGTCCTGATTTAAAACCTTGAACTTTAAACCCTCGCTTTTTCATCGCTGCCATCAATCCAAGCGTAAAGGTTGTTTTTCCTACGCCACTCCCGGTTCCAGCAATAACAAGACGAGGTCTTTCTTGACTCATCGCTGCACCTCCTGATGGGGAACCATTGCGATCGAGATTGTTACATTTCCCGATTTTTTCTTTGGCAAAATCCACTTGGAAGCCCCTGCTGATAAAAGAGCTGCTGGCTCACTAACACCATAAGCACCCGTATATTTATAAACCGTTTCAGAAGGATGTTCGAGTGGAACCTTATTTAATTCAGAAGGGGTATAACTTTCTAAATGCCAGCCGTATTTTTTACATAACGCAAGTAAACCTTGTTCATCTTTTTTCAAATCAATTGTCGCGATATTCCGCACACTTTTGATGGATAATTGTGACTCTAGCAAAGTTTCCTGAACGACTTGTTCAATCTCTTGCAGTGTAGTTCCCCGGTTACAGCCAATTCCAAGTACTAACACTTTGGGACGGTATAATACACCATTGGCTAAAAACCGTTCTTCTTCGTCTGGAGTAAGTAGTCGATGAGTAACAACAAGTGTTGCATCAAAAGGATGATTTGAGGCTTCTTCCATAGAACGTACCGTACGAATATGGTCTGGGATCGGCTTATCATAGGTCCACCAATTGGTTTCCCCTGACTCTTGAATGACTAATACTCTTTCTTCATTGACTACAGCCGCACTTACAGGTGTCGCTTTGGCAAAGCTTTCGATTTCCCAGCCGAATTGACTCCCAAATAAGTCAACAGGAATGGTTTGCTGAACATCCGAAGCTGTTGTCACAACCGGTCGTGCTTGTAAAATACGTGCTACGCGTCGTGTCAGCTCATTGGCTCCACCTAAATGACCGGATAAAACACTAATAACATGTTCACCTCGATCATCCACAACTACCACAGCCGGATCTGTTTTCTTATCCTTTAAAATCGGGGCGATCATCCGGACGACTGCTCCTAAGGAAATAATCAGAACCAAACCACGATAACGAGCAAATAGATCGGGTAAAAGCTTACTTACAGAGCCAGGAAATAAATAAAACCCTCTATTTTCTTCATCGCCTGTGGCAAATTTCTCCATATAATATAGATCCGAATCCGGAAGAATCTCGACGAGCTTTCGCGCCATTTGGACGCCGTGTTTGGTAATCGCCACTACCGCAATCTGTTTACTCATGATGGTTCCACCCCTTTGCGGTAGCCATGTGTAAAGGTTTTATCATAAAGCTTCGAACGAAATTGGCTATGCCGTTCATGTAAGTGGGGATCAAGAGCCCATCCAGCTAAAATCATGGCATGACTGCGAATTCCCGCTTGGCGCATCTGGTCATCTAGCTCTTTTAACGTTGTCCGGATGATTTTTTGATCTGGCCAAGTCGCCCGTTGTACCACCGCTACTGGTGTATCTTCTGACCAACCAGCATCATAAAATTCTTGTACGACTTTTTTCGTTAGGGTGGCACTTAAAAACAACGCAATGGTAGAATGATGACGAGCTAAATCACGTAACTTTTCGCGTTCGGGGACAGGAGTACGCCCTTCTGCCCGTGTTAAAATCACAGTCTGAGTTAGTTCTGGAATCGTTAGCTCTGCCCCTAGAACTGCAGCTGAGGCAAACACAGAACTAACTCCTGGTACAATCTCTACTTCAATTCCTAATTCCTTTAAGCAAGCGATTTGCTCGAAGATTGCACCATAGACAGCCGGATCACCAGTATGAACACGAGCTACACTTTTTCCGGCTTGCACCTCTTGGACCATCGTTTCTACAATTCTCTCTAGATCCATCCCCGCACTTTTAAGTACAAGGGCTCCTTCTTTGGCTTGAGCCACCAATTCCTCACTTACCAATGAATCCGTATATAAAATAACATCCGCTGTTTGGAGAATGCGCTGTCCCTTAACAGTAATCAGTTCTGGATCTCCAGGACCAGCACCTATAATATAAACTTTGGGCTCTAACATGATTTTTTCACCACCATCAGCGTGAGATAGTTGAGTTTGACTCCTTTCAACTCGCGGACATCACGCCAAATTTTCTCTTGATCGGAAGTCACCTTACTTGCTACCATCGCCTGTTCAACAAGCCCTTGTTCCTCTAATATTTCAATCATGAGATCAAGCACTTTAGCTACTTTGAGGAAAACAACCGTATCTTGTTCTTGGAGTACTTTTTTCATCGCCTCTTTATCAGCTGTCGCGGGAACAATCGCGACTCGTTCATCGCCATCAGCCAGTGGGAGTCCTAACTGTGCTGCTGCACCATGAATCGATGAAATACCCGGAACAGAGAGAATCTCTACTTCAGGATGATTTTTTTGCATGGTTCGACTTAAATGAATAAATGTACTGTATAACAATGGATCTCCTTCTGTAACAAAAGCCACATCTTTGCCTTGCTCTAGATGCTTCCAAATTCGTTTCACCGTCTCTTGCCACTTTTCTTCTAACACATCGCGATTTTTGGTCATTGGAAATACTAAACCGAGCATGTCTTTTTCCAGTGGCTGAACATAAGTTTCTACAATTCGTAGTGCATAGCTTTTTTCACCCATTCGCTTTTTAGGATAAGCGATTACTGGAGATTCTTTCAGAATACGATAGGCTTTGACTGTAATCAGTTCAGGATCTCCAGGTCCTACTCCAATACCGTATAAACGTCCAATCATCTTGATTTCCCCTCTTCTTCTAATCTCTCGCCCACAATCATATAAATCGGATTTAACCCTTCGAAGCGAGTGAGATTTAAAATCGGCTTACTTCGTGCCGTTTGTAACAAAGTGACGCGTGTATGTAATCCTTCTTCTTTGAGTGTCTCCATGGTGACTGACAAAGTCTCAATCGTCGCTGCATTAACCACGATTCGACCATCTTGTTTGAGACGTGTACAACAAATCTGTAATAATTCGCGGAGCTCTCCTCCACTCCCCCCGATAAACACAGCATCAGGATCAGGAAGTTCAGATAATCCTTGCGGTGCTTTAGCATGAATTGCTGTAAAGTCTGTTCGAAATTTAATGCGATTAGCATGAATATTTTCCATGTCTTGCGCATTTTTTTCGATAGCAAACACTTGACCTCGTGGTGCTAGTTTGGTAGCCTCCACAGAAACAGAGCCTGATCCCGCTCCAATATCCCATATAATACTATTCTCTTTGATCTTCATCTCAGCGAGACTTACCACACGAACTTCTTTCTTGGTAATCAATCCTTTTTCCGGCCTTCGTTGTGCAAATTCCTGATCAGCAATCCCAAGCGACCATGGATGGTAGACGGAGTCAGACTTTCGTTTGAGAATCACGACATTAAGTGGAGAAAATGAGGCATCGACTAGATCGGGTAACTCCCACCACGTACATCTCTCCTCTAGCGATCCCAAATTCTCGGCTACAAATGCTTGATATTCAGTCATCCCAAATTCCAATAAATACTTAGCAATTGCACTTGGCGAATTGGTTTGGTCGGTTAAAATAGCTACTTTGTCTTGTCCATCGATACGCTGTACTAATCCTTGAAGTGGTCGCCCATGTACACTTTCAATTCGCGCTTGTTGCCAACTTTCACCCATACGACTAAAGGCGAGTTGTAGCGAGCTCAGATGTGGATGAACCTCAACCCGTTCTTTACCGAGCTTATGAATAATGAAGCTGGCGATCCCGTAAAATAAAGGATCACCTGAAGCAAGGATCACCACGTCCTGTTCTTTCGACGCTTCTTGTACTTTCTCTAACACGGATTTGAATCCACCTTGAATCACGATTCGTTTGCCTGTAAAAGTAGGGAAAAAGTCAAGTAGACGTTTCCCTCCTACCAGTACATCAGCCCTTTCAATCCACTTACGATAGGATGGAAACAAACCATTTTGTCCATCATCACCCATCCCAATTACCTTTACTTGGTTGCTCATGCCACTGTCGCCCTCCCCAACAACTCACCTTTCATTTTCACTAAAATGGTTTCAACAATAAATCCACCTTCTACATGCTCCATACTTTGCTGACAAATTTTTTGACATAATAGAGAGAAAAATGAAGTATAACCAGCTTCTTCAACAATCTGGGCTGCATGTGTCGCATTGTTAGCTTCACGAATTTGAGCTTGTATATCCGCAGTCGCACCTACTTCTTTGGCAACTTGGGCAAGAAAGTCTAGACTGACAGGTGCACTCTTGGAATGAACCATCATCACCCCTTGAGCTACCTTCGAAAATTTGCCCATCATTCCGACTAAGGTTACTTTCTTTACCTCTGCTTTTTTTGCGTGTTTTAATGCAAAACCAACAAAATCTCCCATCTGAATAAAAGCTTCCTCAGAGAGGTCTGGCAGCATCCTCATGGCATGTTTCTCGCTGCTGCCCCCTGTTGTCAGTACCAAATGTTCACAACCATTAGCTCTTGCTACTTGAATCGCTTGTGCTACGCTAGCTCGGTATGCAGCGGTAGAGAATGGAACTACAATGCCCCGGGTACCGAGGATCGAGATCCCACCCATAATTCCAAGTCGTTCATTTAATGTTTTTTTGGCAATCTCTTCTCCATCAGGAACCGAAATGACTATCTTCACTCCACGCTGAATCTCAAATTCGGATATGACTTCATTCGCAGTTTGCATAATCATCTTACGTGGAACGGGGTTAATCGCCGCTTCCCCAACAGGAACAGGGAGTCCCGGTTTGGTCACACGACCCACCCCGACTCCCCCATCCAACTGTACACCCGGCTGCTGGCTCCAAGATACGGTCGCCACAATTCGCGCTCCATGTGTCGCATCGGGATCATCACCTGCATCCTTAATGACACTACATGCTGCTTGCTCTTCTCCTACTTGTACTTGCTCCATCTTAAAGCGTACCGTTTCCCCAATCGGTAAAGTAATTTCTACTTCAGAGACGGGCTGCTGTGTAATCATGGAGAGTAACGCCGCCTTCGTACAAGCAGTAGCACATGCTCCTGTTGTATAACCATGCCGCATCTCTTTTGGATCTTTTTCCACGACTTGCTTTTTCATCTGCCTTCCTCATCCACCTTTGTCGCAAGTAGAGATAAAGCATTCACGATAGCGACTGCTGTTGGGCTACCACCTTTACGTCCCAGATTCGTAATAAAAGGAATATCCAATTTCGCCAACTCTTCTTTTGATTCAGCCGCTGATACAAAGCCAACTGGCACTCCGACGATCAAGCCTGGGTTGGCAATTCCTTCGCGCACTAGGTTAATTAACTCTAATAACGCAGTGGGAGCGTTTCCAATCGCAAAAATGCCTCCTTCTGCTTCTTTCACTGCTTTCCGCATCGAAACAATCGCGCGTGTGGTACCTAATCGCTTGGCTTCTTCCATCACATCAGGATCAGAGATATAAACACGAACATCGCCACCAAACTGGGCTAGGCGCGGCTTACTAATTCCTACTTGCACCATCTGCACATCTGCAACAACTGGCTTTCCACTACGAATCGCCTGAATCCCTGCCTGAATGGCTTGTGGATGGAAGAGGAGACTACGCCCTAGATCAAAATCTGCCGAAGCATGAATGACACGTTGGACAACAGGAAATTGTTCATCTGAGAAAGGATGATCTCCTAATTCATCTTTAATAATGTCAAAGCTTAAACTTTCAATTTGATGAGGTACAGTGGTAATCGGTTTAAATGGTTGATCAGTCATAATGCTCTCCCTCTCTTTGATGGATTAATTTCTGAACCAACTGCTCGATATCAGAGTATGCTTCACCATAATCCAATTTCGGCCGCGAAATCAAAATAACATCGATTCCCATTTCGAGTGCAGCGACGACTTTTTCATCGACGGACCCTACTTTTCCGCTTTCTTTGGTAATCACCGTTGTTACTGCATAATGACGATATAAAGCTTGATTGAGTTCTTTGCCAAACGGTCCTTGCATCGCCACAATATTTTTCTGCTCAATCCCAAGTTCCTGACACTTCTCCATGTTTTCTATACGTGGTAACATTCGTGCCACCAAGCGAATCGCAGGTTCACTTAGTAGTCGTTCAGCAAAAATCTGTAACGTTTTGCTCCCTGTGGTTAACATGACCACCCCTGACTTATGTGCAGCTACTTCTGCGGCTTCCTTATAGGAGGAAACCACTTGAATTTGAGGATGATGGTCATATGACCAAGTTGGGCGTTCATAGCGAATATAAGGAATATGACAAGCCTGTGCTGCTGCCATCGCATTTTTAGATGCTTCTTCGGCGAAAGGGTGACTCGCATCAATCACTCGATCCATATCCAAATCTTGAATCAGTTGCATCATTTCTTCTTGTGTTAACCTGCCTGTCCGCACAGGAATATCCACTTCGTGTAAACTTTTGGCTGCACTATCCGATACAACAGTCGCTAAAAGTGAAAAGTTTTCTTGGTGCAGACGAACTGCCAACTCTCTCGCATCGCTGGTCCCAGCTAAAAACAACAGCATGATTTCGTTCCTTTCCTGAAGAGTTTAATGATGATGGTGATGATCATGGTCGTGGTGGTGATGATGATGATGTTCGATTCCTTGAGCAATGGCTAACTTTATCAACTCTTCCCAATTCCAACCCAATGCACTTTCATCTTCATTGAAGCGATTTTGGAAAACCGGAAATAGTTCATCATTCATGCCAAAATAGGGTGCCATCGCAAAAGAAATCGTTGAATATTTCTCTTGAAACTCTTGCATAAACCGCGCCATCCTTTTAATTAGCACACCAGTAAAGAGGAAATATGGTAGTACAATCACCTCTTTCGCTCCTAAACGAATACATCGCTCCAACCCTTCATGGAAGAGAGGTTCAGTAACGCCCATGAAAGCAACTTCGACCCATTTGGCTGGTGTTTTCTCCCAAAAAAGACGAGCTACTTTGTATAAATCACTATTGGCTTGTGGATCACTTGAACCACGGCCTACGACCAGAATAGCTGTATCTTCTTTGATCTCGGAGCGAACTGCTGCCAATCGTTGTTCCATGATATGAAGAATATCTTCATCCACTTCAATCGCACGTTTATAAATAAACTCCACTTCAGGGTATTTTTCTTGCGCTTCATGAATGGCAAAGGGAATGTGCACTTTGGCATGTCCTGCAGCAAAAAGCATCATGGGGATCAATGTGATTTTTTTCGCTCCACGCTCTACACAACGATCAATCCCTTGTGGAATATCAGGAGCTGCAAACTCTAGGTAACAAGTCTCGATAATCTTAGCTTCTAGGCATTTTTCCATCCGCTTCGTGAAAGACTTTAATTCTTCATTTCCTTCCGGATCTTTACTGCCATGACCTACAAATAAAATCGCTTCCAACATAATTCCTCCTCTAATTGATTCGACCTCTTATTTAGTAAAAATCAAACTGCAGATACTTTCGGTTAGGTCTGTTATTGGCATCATCTTTGTTTTTCAGCTTTCAGTCGATCACAGACTTAATCTCCACAAGCTAGCTCAGGGATGACTGGCTTTTTTTCCTCTTGATATTGAAAGCCAGCTACTTCTTTAACTCGCTTGAAAAACTTATTAAAACGCTCATTCGGATGAGCTTGTTCAGCATAAATTTGTACAACTTTTTCAACAGCTTCGATCACTTCATCTGCGGTCATTCCTTCTGCCACTCGTTGGGCTACATGTGCATTTCGACCCATTTTCTTCCCACCTAGAAACAGATCGTAAGTTCCTCGACGATGCACAATCCCTATTTCCTCGGTAACTGCTCCATAACAAGCCATGGCACAACCATTGAAGCCGATTTTTAACTCTTTGGGTACATGCAAACCATCAAGTCGGCGATGAATCTCCTCTGCCGTCGGGATCGCTTCTCCCTTATCTCCATGACAAAAATCACAAGCCTTTAGTTGAACGACATCACCGATAGAGCTTAACAATAAACCCGCTTCGGTTAAACGATCCACAATCTGCTTGGGTTCATCTGTCGGAACACGCAAAATGAATTGATGATGTGGTGTATATTCGATCTCTCCCTTTTCACCTGCCATATCCGCAATGAGGGCAAGTTGATCAGGTGTAATTTTCTTATTCGCCACACCGGGTGATACAGCCACTTCAAAGATAGAAACTGGAGGACGAGTAGGGAGATCTGTCATGACCGACGTTTCCACCATTCCTTTTGCTTTAAGAAGCCCCAAAGCCTCTTGAGCCAATTCGGCAGGATGAACTAACTTTGTCGAACTCTCTTTTGCTTGATTTTCGGCATTTTGTTCGATAGCATTTAACGACCAAGGTTCAGCTTCCACCTGCAGTCGTTGATGTGGCTTTAGTTCTTGGACGGCTTGATCTAATGTATACTTCCGCTGATAACCACGAGGTGTGATCATAAGTCCTTCGTAGAAAAATGTACTCATATTCCCAATAATCACAGTTGTTAGCATACCAATATCGTGTTCAAGCATTTGATCTAGCGTTGTTAAGACCACATGTTGGCGATCGCGATAGGCACTTTTGACTAAACCAACAGGTGTATCTGGTGAACGATACTTTAATAAAATTTTTTGTGTTTCTACAATTTGTCTCGTTCTTCGACCACTACGTGGATTGTATAATGCAATGACAAAGTCTGCTTGTGCTGCAGCTTCGATTCTTTTTACAATCGTTTCCCATGGTGTTAAATGATCGCTTAAGCTGATCGTACATGCATCATGCATCACTGGTGCCCCAAGCAAAGAAGCACAGGAGTTGATCGCAGAGATTCCTGGGATTACTTCTACTTCCACTCCACCCTCTGGACGCCAACCCTGTTCAATCAATACTTCATAAACTAGTCCGGCCATACCGTACACCCCAGCATCACCACTAGAGATGACGGCTACCTTTTTGCCCAACTCTGCCAGTCGAACAGCTTCCTGTGCACGGCTAACTTCTTCAGTCATCCCTGTACGGACAATTTCTTGATCGGTCAATAGATCTTGAATTAAATCAACATAGGTTTTATAACCAACAATAACATCACTTTCTTGAATCGCCTCTCTGGCTCGCTTTGTAATATGCTCGAAATTTCCCGGACCAAAGCCGATAATTAGCAACTTTCCCTTGCTTATCTCCACTCTTCTCATCCACCTTTCTTATCCCAGTCGCTCATCGTTTTTGACAAAATAAAAAACGCCTTCCGCTAACCAAGCGAAAAGCGTTACAATTCGGTTTTTAAGCTTCATCGATCATGACAAAATTCATCACTCAAGCATCAAAATTTTCCGAGTGTAACACCTTCCTATCCTCGTAGGTTGAGCAGTGTTGTTAGAAAAGGCAGGTCTCCTGGCTCATGGGTCAAACGTCTCATACAATGTCAAGCCTTCCCATCTTTCACAGTGACTTGACAGGACTTCCCATTTACAGTGGCGGGACCGCGCCGGATTTACACCGGACTTCCCTATTAAGGAATAGACTGACCATCTATTCCACCTTTTCCCAAGCTGTGCAATTTTCAAAGAGCTACCAATATGAGTATATAGAATAAATTTATTACAGACAATAGATTTAGATTATATTCAATTTATAAACACGCTAAAACTTAATAGAGTATCTTCTCAGTGATATAGTTCGTTTTCCCCATCAATCACCTTATTCGATGCTGCTCCTATTAATTCAATCATGTTTTATATTATTTTCTAAAAAATCCACAATATATCTCATTTATTATGTTCCCTTTTTCACTTTCCTCCAAACTAAATTCATTTGATATAAAATATTTTTATATGATTTATGAAAAGAAGACTGCGATACTTATGATAAGATCGCAGTCTTTGTTATTGATTGACAGCTTTATTTTTTTTCTTTTTGAATAGCAGATAAACTCCAAACCCAAAAAAGATAACACTAAACCCGATGATAATCAAATAGAGAAATTTACTCATTTCGAGCAACGTAAATAAAATATAAAATAAGTTTCCTTCTGATTTTTTTTCATATAAAAAGAGATGAACCCAAATTAAAAATCCTAATAGCGAAACCGAAAATAACATGCAAATAGCGCCCATTACTCGTCTCAATCTCGTTCTCCCTTTCTGCTTAAACCTCCTTTTTAATTTAACCGAAATCGTGCTTAGTGGCAATCGCTTTAAAGCAGCTTGCAGAGCTGTTGATTTGCATCATATTGGAATGAAGTGAGGGCATGTTTTCGCCACGTGACTGATGATTCTTTCAAGGATGAGTCCGAGTCCGCTTCTGCTCCTTCCATCAGATAAAACGCTGGGAGCTGTATGGAAGTAACACGCGGAAGTCATTGCGCTAAAAGCCCTTCTGATTTCATTTACTTCCGCTAGGTAAGACATGATAGAAGTTCTTATAGGCTTTGCCTCTTAGAACTTCTTATCCCGTAGAGCGGGGCATGAGGTCGACTTAGTCGAAAAATACCTCCCTCTCTTACCTATTTTTGGTTAGTCAACACTCCTGAAATAAGCCGATGATCTCTTTTATTTTATAATAAATAATCGATTGGGCTTATTTGAACCTTTTCGGGAAGCCTTATAACTCATCACCTCATGCAAAGCTTCAGTAGCAGCAACAAATATATAACGGTTATGATTTTGTTTTGTCATTTGCTGAATCATCAATGATACGTATTTATCTTGGGATGGATCAATCATTGTGATTGCCCAAGCAGCCCAAAAACGAACATCTTCTATGTCAGACTGTAAACATGCTTCTAACGGTTCAATCGCTTCTTTCCCCATTCGGCTCAGTCGATAAGCCGCGGTCATTCGTACTTTTTCATTTGTTTCAAAAAGTGCTTGGATAAATTCAGATATTGAATAGACTTCTTCTGCTTCTAACTCGTCCTGTGCAACCATTCCCCCTTGGCGTAGCTGCTTTGCTTCAGCATCTGTTATATGATTCCATGGGGATAATCCTGCTTTATTATCTAGAGATGGCTTTTTTTTCTCTTTTGACCCTTTTTCTATCATTAACTCACAACCTATCTAAAAAATGTTTCAAAATAAATATGAAGTGAATATTCGCTATTAATATTCAATATCCTTTTAATTTTGTATAAAAATGAGATGATTTTTAACCTATATCCTATTGAAATCGTGGCACACAATTGGATCATATCTTTACTAGAAAAAGAAAACGACTTGATCCCCTCAGAATCAAGTCATCTATCGATAAGAACACGGTATAGTTGACAATAACACTTCCTTTACAAACTCTAAGTTATTACCATCTAGATCATAAATCATAAAGCTCCTTGATCCATATGAGGTATTAAATAGTTCTTCAACAAATAACGAGAATAAAAGTCCCTTTATAGAGAAAGCTTGCTCGTGCAGCGGTTTTCTTTTTCCCATTCTATTAGTAATACGGAGACCGTCCTACTTTAACAGGAAGTGAAAACGCCTTTACTTCGGGGATGGATTGAACTACTTTGGTTAACCAAGGTTTGTATAAATTCCAAGCGATATCTTCAATTTGTTCATGTGCATCTAAACATTCAATCACTTTTTCGTGCCAATGGTTATAAAAGGCAACTGAGCCACAGCAAAGTGAAGGAGGCTCTTCCCAGTTTCTCTGGTCACAGGCAAACACATCGTACATAAAACCACAATCCCATTGAGAACCTTCTGTGTGAAAGTTATATCCTACCAGCAGATAATCGATTTTTTTATCTTTGGCATCTACTAAAGCCTCTTTCACTGATTCAACTACCGATTCTCGCTGTTCTTCAAAATTCTTTAAAACAATCTCTTTGATTTTGGTTTTTAATAGTCTAACCGTGTTTAAATTCCCCGTTTTTAAGTTCATATAATCGAGCATCCACCAATTAGAGGTACAGATCATTTGGGAAATATGGGGAAGTTCTTTTTTATAAAGTTTACTCAACCATTTGCCAATAGACTGAATGATTTCTCTTTTTGTCTCATAAGGGGTATAAACGTTGGATATCCATCGATCTAATTGTGTTCCTGCTATATCAATGGACAGGCGTTGAATAGGAGAAGTGACTTGGATAGACGGTTGGGTTGCAAAATGCGACTCTATATTATAATAAATAGGTTTATTTAGATAAGGTTGTTGATAGGGCTGTTGGCAAACAGCTGTATGAAAAGTAAGCATTTTCCCTACTTCGATATGTATAATCGCTGTATCTTTTTCGGAGATATCATCTTTAAAAGATGTCAGCAATAAGTCGATCAATGACTCCCTATGTTTATTTAAAATAGGGTCGGTAACTTCTTCGTAGTACATCTAAACACCTTCTTTATCCATTTTATTTTTAAAAATAGAGGCTGCTCTTAAATTTACCACTCATCGCTTTTTTCGTTTTGAAAAGACGAGTTCTATCTTCAGGAATGATCTAGGTTTTTATCACATGATGCAACTTGCTCAAGAATAGATAATGTTATATTAATATAAGAATATATGTTCTGTAAATAATAAGGTGAAAATAAATAAAATCTCGTTTAGAGAAAAAAACAACCAACTCATCATTATAAGTTGGTTGTTTTATCTTCTATGCTAATATCGAAAATCCAAACATCTCATCTAAAGTTTGGAGTTTTCCATGGATATGCTGCTGGTAGGTATTAATATATGCTTGCGGTTCCTTCGGATTAGGCCAGCGCTTAATTTTCCCAGTTTGTGGTGCTACCATTTTACTAACTGCCCCACAACCTAGGCCGATAATTGTCTGTTTTTCTTCCATAATGATAATGTTATATAAACTTTCTTGTCCTGGGAAAGCATAGCCGACATTTTCTTGGTTTCCCAATATATTTTTCTGACGGTATAGATAATAAGGAACATATCCAGCTTGCTTTGCCCACACCCGTGCCATCCGTACCATTTCTTCGATCTCATCCCGCTTTGCTACACGGTATTTCTCTTTATTTTGCGTCATGATCGAACCTCGTTTAAATGAGAGAGTATGAACCGTTAGCGATTCAGGCTTTAACTCCTGAATAACTTCCAACGAGTTTTGAAATTCCTCCATACTTTCATTGGGAAGCCCAATAATTAAGTCCATATTAATATTACTAATCCCCATTTCGCGGGCTAGTTGATATTTCTCCAGTGTTTCTCTTACCGTATGATGCCTTCCGATCAATTTTAGAGTTTCTTCTTTAAAACTTTGTGGATTGATACTGATTCGACCAATCTGCCATTGTTTAAGTAGTGCTAGTTTTTCGGGTTCGAGTGTATCTGGTCTCCCCGCTTCAACGGTAATCTCCCGAACTTGGTTGTACGTAGGAATATATCGTTTCATCTGAGTAAATAAAGCATCCATTTGAGTAGCTGAAATGGAGGTAGGTGTTCCCCCACCATAATAAATCGTCGTTACCGGCAAATTTCTCTCTTTCAGCCAATTTCCTATAGCGGCGATCTCTTCATGTAGCCCTGCCAAAAACTCTTCAACCGAGCCATTGCGTCCTTGGATCGCATAAGCTGGGAACGTACAATAGGCACATTTCGTTGGGCAAAATGGAATGCCAATATAAAGACTTACTTCTCGATCTAATGAATAAAGATCCGGTAACATGGTTAATTGCCGTTCAATAATTTCTTGTAAGATTTCAATCTTCTCTGGTTGAAGCAAATATTCCCGTTGTAACACCTGAGCTGCCTCAGTGGCTTTACTTCCTTTTAACAACATCGAGTGTAAGAGCTTGGTCGGTCGTACACCTGTTAAAATTCCCCATGATTGTATGATACCTGTTGCTTGCTGGAATACTTGTAAGACGGTATAACTAATCAATTTCTTTAGACGCTTTCGGTACGCTTTGACATCTGTCTCTTGAATCTCTTGCTGATGAAAAGCTTGCCATGTTTGTTCACCAGATGGTTCTGATAAGAGGACTGTCACTGAAGCAGGATTCGCTTCTTTTATACTAAATTGGAGAACGGCATCCACCGGT
This sequence comes from Thermoflavimicrobium daqui, assembly GCF_003313465.1. Lineage (GTDB taxonomy): Bacteria > Bacillota > Bacilli > Thermoactinomycetales > Thermoactinomycetaceae > Thermoflavimicrobium > Thermoflavimicrobium daqui. The sequence continues at coordinate 338,679 of NZ_KZ845664.1, read as the reverse complement.
TCTGCCAATGAGTCTGTCACCTTTACCTCTTCAAAAAATAAGGAGGCAATCAGTTCAATTTCCCGATAAAAGTCTTTATGAATTCCTTTTAAATAAATTCGTTGCAAAAATGCCACCTCCCCCAATTTGCTCTTTCAGTCTACTGGAAGCTTCAAGGGAAATCAACTGAAGTTTTGCATTCATATCGCTTATATCGAGAACGAATAATAGGGCATCATTCTTGCAATACAAAAAAGTGATTGATATGGTGTATATAAATAAATTCTAATTATCATGAAATATATCGGAGGAAAACGAACATGAAACTCGTTGCAATTGATATGGATGGCACACTACTTTCAAAGGAAAGAGTCATTAGCAAAGAGAATGCCGACGCAATCAAAAAGGCTCAGTCACTGGGAAATATCATCTCCATTTGTACAGGTCGCTCCGTAGAAGATGCCCAAGAGCTTCTTGACGCAGCCAACCTCCAATGCCCGATCATCGCTGCCAATGGAGCTGTTATTTTCTATAATCATCAAATCATCAAGAGAACACCTTTAGGCCAACACGATGCCGAAAACATCATTCAATATCTTGAAGAACATGCTATTTATTATCATCTATATACCCATCAAGGAGTTTATGCTCCTGAATATGGAAAACAAAGCCTCCAATTAGAACTAGATATAACGAAAAGTGCTAATCCTGAAATGGACATGACAGAATTTAACATGTGGACTCAGTTTATTTTTGAAAAAGCAAGCTACATTCCTGTGAAAAGCTGTCAGCCATTATTCGCTGAGTCCATTTTGGTTGATAAAATTTTAGCTTTCTCCTATCAGCAGGAAAAACTAGCAAGATTGCACCAGATCCTAGCCGAAAACCCTCATTTAGCAATTACTGCTTCAGCTACACATAACATCGAAATCAATCATATTGATGCCCAAAAAGGGAATGGTTTAAAATCGCTAGCGAATCATCTACAAATCCCACTAAAAGATACAGTGGCCATCGGCGACAATTTAAACGATCTTTCCATGATGAAGATCGCGGGATTATCCATTGCGATGGGGAATTCTGTCGATCAAGTCAAACAAATCTGTCACCATGAGACTCTATCCAATGATGAAAATGGGGTCGCTTATGCTCTTGATAAATATGTTTCTGCTTAAATGCTAAACTAGCTTCCTTCTTCTAAAATGACCATACTGATCCATGAATGATAGAATAAAACAAGGTTCATTGGAAATAAATCCAATGAACCTTTGTTACCCTCTCTAAACCTATACTTGACTAGTCTAATCTTTCTAAGCGCTCTAACTCTGCTTTGACCTCTTGGATTTGTTTTTTAAGTGAAGGAGAGATGGTGGTGGACTCATCTGCTTCTGACGTGATCAACTGGGCCAACTTTAAACGTAGGAGACGGATTTGTTGATCAACCTCTGGATTAGACGGTTGAGTAGAACGCTCAGTTAGAAAAGCTTGATATCTTTCATAGCTATCGGGATAAAACTCTACTTTTCCATCTTGAAGTGCCAGTACTCGATTAGACACTTTTCTTAATAAATAATTGTCATGCGAAACAATGACCAAAGCCCCTGGATAATGTTGTAGTGCTTCCTCAATCCATTCTCGGGCAGAAATATCCAAGTAATTGGTCGGTTCGTCTAATACCAATAAATTAGCATCAGAAAAGTATAGCCGTACAAAAGCGACCCGACAGCGCTCTCCCATACTTAAGTTCCCAACTTTTTGATAGATTTCATCTCTTCGGAATAAAAAGCTGGCTAAGATCTGGCGCGCTTCTCGTTGAGTCATCATAGGTAAATCTAACAAATGATCAAGAATGGTTTGATCTTCATTTAAATTTTCTAGCTCCTGTGCAAAGTAACCAATTTTTAGTGTAGGATGGTGGATCACTGTTCCAGACTGTGGTGAAAGTTTCCCTACTAGAAGCTTTAAAAATGTCGTTTTCCCACTCCCATTCGGTCCCATCACGACGAGCCTATCACCACGAGAAATCACGAGGTTCAAATCTTGAAAAATGGGTTGTGACCCGTATTGAAAATGAACATGTTCCATACGAATCAAATGATGAGCTTTAGAAGAACTACCTTCAAGTTTTGCATGAATACGAGTAGGCTCTTGTGGCTTATTTACTTTTTCTTCTTGTAATCGCTCCAGTGCTTTTTCCTTTGCTTGCAAACGGGTTTGATGCTTATTGGCTTTCTTTTTATAAAATGGGTTTCGCTCTCCCGCAGCGGCATGTGCTTTATTAAACCATTCATGGTAACGCTTTATCGCTTCTTGAAGTTTTCTTTCTTCTTGTTGTTGCTTTTTATACAAAGCAGCTTGCTCTTTTCGTTCACGCTCTTTTTCCTGCAAATAATCTTTATACCCTCCTGGATATGTTTTTGATCCTTGTGAGGTTAATTCTACCGTTTTATCGGCTATCTGATCGATAAAAGAGCGATCATGTGATACAAATAAAACCGTCCCTCGAAAGGAGTTGAGAAATTGAACCAGCCAATTTAGTGTTTCCAAATCCAAATGATTGGTTGGCTCATCAAGCAGTAAGAAATTAGGCTCTTGAATAAGAATACGAGCAAGCTGAGCTTTGGTCTTTTGTCCCCCACTTAGATGTCGAAAAAATTGTTCACCTGGTAAACGAAACCGATTTAGCAAGGATTCTACTTTATGTTCCCCTCCAAACCCATCCATCGTTTGATAACGATCGAATATTATACCATATCGCTCTACGGCTTGGTTTAACTCTTCTCCTTCTAATCGTGCCATTTTTTCTTCTAACTGTAATAACTCTTGTTTTAATTGATAGAGTTGGGTATTACCTGACTGAATAAATTCTCTTACTATTTGATTCTCTAGGTCAATTCCATCTTGCTCTAAAAGTCCCCACAACTTGACGGGGTAGCGACGATAAATTTTACCTTCTAACGGTGAAATTCGTCCTAGCAACGTGTGAAGTAATGTGGTCTTCCCTACTCCATTTCCCCCTATTAAAGCAATGCGCTCACCTTCATTAATCTCTAATGACACTTTGTCAAAAACAGGTTGACCTTGTAGCTCTACTTTTAAATCTTCCACTTTTAAAATCAACATAAAAAAACCTCCGCATCAATAAAGTAATAGGCTAAAACGGTAGCCTATCTGCTTGAATGATGCGAAGGGTCAGTTTGAGTTGTATACCAAAAAGAGAGACCGACAAAAAGTGGAGTTGATTTGTAATCACCATTTGAATAGAAATCAGCCGTTTATCATTGTAAAAGCTGATCTATTACCAAGACAATTTACTCTAAACTCACACTATCGATTCCTACGATATATAAAAAAGGGCATACGCATTCCGACCGCTTGCTCTTACAAGCAGTAAAGACCACCGTATCTATATGAATCATTGGGTCTTATCGAACGGAATGAATGCGCATGGCTCCTTTAATACCTCCACCCACAATTATTTGCAGTCATTTTACCATATTTGCGATCTCAAGTCCAATTTAATTACTGTTTAAAAAATCCTCTTTGATAAAGGAAAATTGTTTTTTAAGCACTGAGTTTGGTGTTTTACGAAAAATAAGGTCACGAACCCGACATACAAACGGATGGGACCATTGTCCAACCCTCCCCACTTGACGTGCCTGGAGAATAAGCTTAGAAGTTCTTTGGATTCGTTTATTTTCATATTGAAGTAAAGCTTGATCCAGTTGATCATTCTCTTGGATCATTTTACTTAAGACAAGGGCATCTTCGATCGCTTGGTTTGCACCTTGACCTAAATTTGGAGTCATTGCATGAGCTGCATCTCCTAGCAAAGTGACGCGACCAAATCCCCATCTTCGCATCGGATCCATATCATATATTGCATGGCAAAAGAGATCGTGATCTTTTGTCATCTGGATTAACTCTTCTACTGGCGAAAGCCAACCTTGAAACCGATCTAATAAAAAAGATGGGTGTCTGTTTATTTCTGATCGAAGATCTTGGGGAGAGTTAATCGTGGCAAACCAGTAGATCCGATTTTGGCTTAGTCGAAGAATACCAAAGCGTTGACCAAAACCCCACGCTTCGAAATTTTCACCATGTTTGAGATTAGAATGGTCTAGATAGGCTACACCTCTCCAAGCCAGATAACCTGCATATCTCACTTTAATCTGTGGAAATAGCTGCTCTCGAACCCGTGACTTTACCCCATCAGCACCAATCAAAATACTTCCCTTAACAATGGATCCGTCTTTAAAATAAGCAGTAACACCATCAGAAGTCTGTTCAAAGCAAATAAACTCCGAACCTAAATGAAGTTCTTTTTCTTCAATTTCTTTCATTAACAAAGCATGTAAATCAGCTCGATGAACTCCCATTACTGGAACATCAACCATATGGACAATCGATTCTTCATTTCCTGAAGAAAATGGTTTTCCTTGCCAATCGCAAATTTTTCCACCATTTGGTACAGCTATTTCTTTTAGTGAATCCCCTAATCCTAATAGTTCAAGCCCTTTCGTACCATTCTCCCAAAGAGATAATCCGGCTCCTACCAGCTTAATTTCAGGCTCACGTTCAAAAATTTCCACTTCAAATCCTGCTTGTTTTAAGGAAATAGCTGCACAGAGCCCTCCGATTCCAGCTCCAACAATAATGGCTTTCATCTAGTGCCCTCTCTCCCTATATTTAAATCATATTATTCTGCTTCTTCTCTTTTGATTGAAGTTTATCAGCATGTTTTGAGATGGCTAAATCTGAGTCGATAGATGTCAGGTTATCGATTTAACTTATTTTAAGCTTACCAAAAAAACATTTGAACTCATGGTTGCTTTTTTGACTATATATTGACCATTGGGTCATGAATCGATATACTGTATTTAAGGACATTGACCATATGGTCAATAATAAGAATAAAAAATTCTACCTATCCATGAACCAATCCTGAATTGCATTCAAGATCAGTCCATTAAAGAAAGGTTTACAAATAACCGTCCTGTGATGAAAGTGGAAATATCTAACCATTCCAGTTAAGATATACTTGTTCACTTTCAGTAGTCGGCTCCTAATAAAAACTAATTTAAAAAAGGTGATTTTCATGACTTCGATCAACCTACAGATTCCTAAGGATAAACGGGAAAAAATCTATCTAGCTTCGTTGAAAGAATTTGCAGAAAAAGGTTATGATAAAGCTTCTACTAATCAAATTACCCAAGCAGCTGGCATATCGAAAGGGCTCTTGTTTCACTACTTTAAAAATAAAAAGAATCTATATCTACATATTTTTGATCAATGCCTCCACCTCATCAAAAATCAGATCCTTCTTCAAGTCAAAAAGTTACCGACGGATTTATTTGATCGGCTTCTTCTATTTGGCAAGATCAAAATCGATGTATTTACAACACACCCCTTAGAATATCGTTTTCTCTTTGCTTCTGTATATGAGGTTCCTGATGAATTAAGAAATGAGATCAAAGACAAACTGGAAGAATTTCATCAATTAAACTCATCTCTCCTCTTCTCTAATATAGATCGTTCGAACTTTCGTCCTGGAATCAATCAAGATAAAACCATACAGACCGTTTTCTTATTGCTTGAAGCCGTTTCTAATAAACATATCCAAACGCTACAAACCCAATCCGACAAAGGATTGAGCTTATTTGAAGATATTTATCAAGAAATTACCGAAGTGTGTGAAATTTTAAAATACGGCATATACCAATCAAAAGAGCATTTATCAAATTCATCCCATCCCTAATTCTTATCCAAGCCCAAAACAGGTTAAGCTCTGGTTTGGGTTCTTCTATATCGATATTCAAAGATAAGAGCAACTACGAGAATCAGAGACATACACCCTGTCCAACTGATCCAAGCTAGCTTAAAGTCATGGAAGAAGTCAACCAATATACCAAACCACCAAGGGCTTAAGATCAATGCGATTTGATTCCATGTCAAAACATATCCCACCGTGACTCCTACAGCATCATCTGCTGATCGCTTGGTTACTTCCAGTATAAAAAAACTATACCAACCTAAGGCGAACAATCCCAACCAACTAAATATAAGAATTGCTATACCCATCGGTATTGCTTTGGGAGCTAATATCAGTAACCATAATCCGAGAATGACTGCTCCTGCTGACCAAGCTAAATAATTTGCATAATTTTGTGATCCAAATCGATCTGCTAGCCAAGGTAATAGAATACGCCCGATCATGCCCATGAAGAAGGTGAAGACAAACAACATAGCCGCCTCTCTCGCACTATAGCTTGAATATAGCTTCAAATAAGCCGTTAAGTGTGCTACCAAAATTGCTTGTAAAGATATCAAAACCATTCCGATCCCTATGAGTGGATATAGCCTGCGATCTTGCCATAGAATACGAAGGGTTAGGCGAAATGATGAGGTCTTTTCTTTTTTTACTTCCTTCCCTTTTTCATTACGAAAACCCCATAGAAAAATCATTCCAGTTAATACTGCTAAACTGCCAAGAACTGTCATTGTTAGTGATAAGTGATACAATTCACTGAAGGTCGAAACGAAATATCCAGCCAGACCACCACCTAAAGGAATGGCTGCTTGACGAATTCCCATCGCCAGACCACGCTCTTCCTTGGAAAAAAGCCGAGTGATTACTCTGGTTCCTCCAGGTTGGGCAATTCCATAAAAAAGTCCAATCCCCAACAAAGCCAAACATAGAATCAAATATTGTTGTACCATCGAAATGCCAATGAACATACCTCCTATACAAATCGTTCCCATCCCCATTAACCATCGTTCACCATAGCGATCTAAGGCTCGTCCCAACCAGATCATCGAAAAAAGAGGGCCCAGATTTACTGTAGATACTAGAAAGCCTACTTGACTCTGAGATAAACCTAGCTGCTCCTGCCAAACGGTCGCAATCGGTCCCACTCCATAAGTAATCATGGTCGAGCTTGCTTGTACAGCTGTAGCTAAACCAAGTATTTTCCATCGATTGACCTCCACTAAAATCACTTCCTTTCATTTACATACTAAATCATTTATCTTATCATTAAAAATGAATGGAAGTGAATGATTCTATCAATTTTAATGATAGCTTTGGAGGAATTTATGGATCTACAAGATTTAAAAATATTTCAGATCGTAGCACAGGAACAAAGTATTTCCAAAGCAGCCCAAAAGCTTAACTATGTACAGTCCAATGTAACCAATCGGATCAAACAACTAGAAAAAGAGCTACATACCACACTTTTTTATCGACATAGTCGGGGTGTGCAAATCACTTCTGCAGGCAAAACGCTCCTATCCTATACAGAAAAAATCCTACATATGCTGGATGAAACAATAAAAGCTGTACGTAATGAGACATCCATTGTTACTGGTTCCCTTTCCCTTGGATCGACTGAGTCTACAGCTGCCGTTCGTCTCCCACCTGTGCTAACTCAGTACTGTCAAACCTATCCACAAGTGGACTGTTCACTTGAAACCGCCTCTTCAACTGCTTTAGTCGAACACGTCTTCAATTATAAGTTGGATGGTGCCTTTGTTCCCGATCCGATTCAGCACCCTGATCTAAGCACAATCCCTATCTGGCATGAGGAGCTCGTTGTAGTTAGCCATCTATCAGAGACAGACCCTATTTCTCTTTTGCAACAAAAGCCCATCCTTGTATTTGGAGTAGGTTGTGCTTATCGAGCGCGTCTGGAAAAATGGTTACATGAAGCGGGAATCATCCCTAAACTATTTCGAGAATTTAGTAGCATTGATACCATCCTCGGCTGTATCCAAGCAGGACTTGGGATTGGGATTACAACCCGTTCTATACTCGAGAAATATCAGCAGTATTCACCAGACGCTCTCCTTTATCCCCATTCTTTACCCCCGAGCTTTGCCCAAGTCTGTATATCTTTTATTCATCGCCATGACGTATTTATGTCCAAAGCACTTCATGCTTTTATCCAGCTCATAAAAAAACAAGACCAGTTACAGTGACTTATATTGAAGACATCAAGGTTGATCTAAATTTTAGAAGGTATGGGATTGGCAAAAAATTGATGGAATATGCGAAGCATTGGGCAATCCGTCGTGGTTTACTAGGGATGATGTTAGAAACTCAGAACACCAATGTTAGAGCCTGTCAATTTTATGAGTCTTGTGGCTTAGATTCGATCTTAATCTATATAAAGGACTAGATCCCGATACGATTGAATTTGCAGTTTATTGGTATCTGTTGTTTTGATAGACTATTCTCCGGATCGATACTCCTTCTCAGCACACAACTTTTATCGACTTTTTACAACAAAGAGGATTTAAGATAGTACGGCAGCCACCTGTTATGTTACGTAATAGTAGCTCACTTCCATCTAGAGATCACTTATTCGCTCTCGCTGCTCAAGCATATAGCTAAAAATCAAGCATCCTTGTTCGAAAAAGGATATGAACTATATTTAAATAACAGAAAACAGATAAGGTAATAAAACATTCATTTGTTACCTTATCTGTTTTTCTTTTTTTCACTTAATTTAGTTCTTCTTCATGTTTTAATCTATTTATTGTTCTTTGCTGAACTTCTTTCATCCATAAAACCATCAGTAGCCATAAAATATAATCAATTGTATTTTCTATCATTAACAAAAAAGATTGAATTCCTCTACTCAAAGAGAAATCCAATCTTTTATATAAAGAAAGATAGGTTTAAGTGGAGACGATTAAACATCTCTGAATGGATGTCTACCTATTTCCTTCCTTTTCTCTTCCCATTCTTCATCAAAACCTTGTAAGCGTTGCAAAAGTATATCACTGAATAATTTAAATTCCATTACTCTTTGTTTAGCTATATGAGATACATCGATTTGTTCTTCTGAAATTTCCGATTCATCTGGCCACTCTTGTAACAATTCCTCCATACCTTTCAAGAAACGATTCATTTTTTCTAGGAATCCACCCATCAAAAAAAAGCTGTAGTCATGAGCGATTTGGTAGTAATCTCGCCGATCACTGATTTTAGAGGTTTTAATACACATACCCGCCTTTTCCAATTCACGAATCCGAACACTTACCGCAGCTTTGGATACCTCAAGTTTGTCGGCCATTTCTTGTAAACTCAATGGTTTAATCGAAAATAAAAGCAACGAAAAAAGTCGATTGGTTAATAAACTACTTCGATCGTCACTTATTTGATCCATCTCATGATTAAACTTCGCTTGTAGTTTTTGGAGATTAGACATGCTATCTCTTCCTATTCGTTAACATAATATTTAATGTTATTAATAATAAAATGTCTTATCTCTGATGTCAAGAATATCCAGAGATCTCTCCTTTATCCGAGGTTCTTTGTTTTATTATTCATTTGTTATTAGTTATTAATAGAAATTTCTTGTAGCTTTCTTTAAGATTATCACTTTGAATATCAGGGTTGTTAATTTACATAATATTGGAATGAACTAAATTTTTCGCACATGACTAATAATGTTTGTGGTGATGAATTTGATCTATTCTATCAAAAATTCTGTATTGACAGGTCAGATTTTCTATCTTAATATTAATATCGTTAACAACATCATTAACGATATTAATATTAGTAATAAAAATAAGTATAAAAGGAGTGGCTTTTTATGACAACTGCTATTACCTATGAACAGTACCAACGCGCAGAGAGTTTATTGGCTTGGAATACAGTAAAGGATGTATTAAATGGAAATATCTCGCCACAGTGGGTTGGAAATGAAGGATGCTTTTGGTATCGTCGAGATGTACGACTAGGGAATGAATGTGGAAAACAGTTTATTTTCGTCAACCCATCCAAAAAATCGAAAGAACCTGCCTTTGATCATGTCAAGTTAGCAAATGCCCTCTCTAATGCATTAAAACATGAATATCATCCAAATCATCTTCCTTTTGAATCTTTTAGCTATGTCGATAATCAGCAGGCTATTCAGTTTCAAGTTGATGAAACACATTGGATTTGTCATTTAGATACGTATGAATGTAGAAAAACCAATCCATCCAAGGAAATACCTCCATATGAACTACCTTCTCCAGATGGTAAATGGTCTATTTTTGTTGAGGAGCATAACTTATTTTTACGCTGTTTACAAACAGATAAGGTCATTCCTCTTACCTTGGATGGTAAACCTTACTATGATTATGGTACACATCCAGAAGCTCGTACGAGTGCTGTTTTTGATCGATTATACAATGAAAAACTCCCACCTGCTGCATTGTGGTCACCTGACTCTAAAAAAATATTGTCCCATCGCTTAGATCAACGTAAGGTTCGCCAAATGCATTTACTACAATCGGTTCCACTTGACGAAACCCAAGCACCAATTATCCATTCTTATCGCTTTCCATTGGTTGGAGATAAGCATCTTCCTCTAGCTGAATTCGTTATCTTTGATCTCGAAAAAGGTACGATGATTCCAGTTCAGGCAAAACCGGTTATCACAGGGATTATGTCACCTCTTACACCTAGTTTACAAACAGCTTACTGGTCAGATGATAGCCATCTCGTCTATTTTATAGACATGGCTCGAGATTATCGATCTGTTCGATTGTTAGTCGTGGATACCGCAACAGGAAAAACTCGTACCCTTTTAGAAGAGAAGAGTAAATCATTCCTTTTTACAGACTTATATAATCTGGCAAGCTTGGCTGGAGGAATGAATATACGGTGGCTGTGTAAAAGTAATTCCCTCCTCTGGCATTCTGAACGAGATGGGTGGTCTCATCTCTATCTATTTGACGGTCAGACAGGGAAACTAAAAAAACAGATTACCTCAGGCTCTTGGGTTGTTCGTCGCCTTCTAGCAATTGATGAAGAGAAAGGTTGGATTTACTTTACAGGGAGTGGTCGGGAAGCAGGACGTGACCCTTATCTCCAACATTTGTATCGCGTTCGTCTCGATGGTACAGAACTCACCCTGTTAACACCTGAAGAGGGTGAACATGAAATATCTTTGTCCCCTAATCATCAATTTTTTATTGATACTTTTTCATGTATAGACAAGCCACCTAAAACCGTATTACGTCGAAATGATGGCAGTCTCATTCTTGAACTGGAGCAAGCTGACATTGCCCCTCTATTGGATAAAGGTTACCAAATACCTAAACGATTTACGGTCAAGGCTGCGGATGGGATAACCGATTTATATGGTATCCTAGTTCCGCCTGCTCAGTTAAATCGTGAGAACAAGTATCCCATTCTCGATTATTTTTATGGTGGTCCACAGCTTGCCCATACTCCAAAGCAATTTACTTGGGGTGGAGAGTATAATGCCCCTGTCGATTTTACAGGCTGTGCTCAAGCCTTTGCCCAGTTAGGATTTGCTGTAATGATTATGGATGGTAGAGGTACACCGTTCCGCTCAAAAGCCTTCCACGATTACTCCGATGGAAGACTAGAAAAAGCTGCAGGTCTTGAAGACCATGTTGCAGCAATCGCCCAACTGGCACAGCAATTTCCTTTTTTAGATCCAAACCGTGTTGGGATTTATGGTGAATCTGGAGGAGGATATGGAGCAGCACGAGCAATCCTAACTTATCCAGATGTGTACAAGGTAGCCATAGCAGGGTGTGGCAATCATGATCAACGTTACTATCTGGCTTCATGGGGTGAGCGGTTCCAAGGGCTCTTCGACCCCGAACTATATCAAAAACAGGATAATACCACCCTCGTTGCCAATCTTAAGGGGAAATTGCTTTTAGTTACTGGAGATATGGATGACAATGTTCATCCTGCTTTAACCATGCGAATGGTTCATGCTTTAATGGAAGCAAACAAAGATTTTGACCTTATGATCATTCCGAATCGTCACCATGGAATCGGAGCAGATGCTTATTTTATTCGTCGTCGTTGGGATTACTTTGTCGAACATCTTTTAGGAGCAAAGCCCCCCAAAGAGTATCTGATTCAAGATCCTAAATTCCCAGGATGATCCTCATATTTAGAAAGTCATAAAAAATGGGTTTCGCTAAACCGCATATTTCCATTTGGAAGCTGTTAGCGGAACCCTTATCTACTTTTAATAGATTAAATCCAAAAATTCTTCCTTAGAGATTTTTCCAAAGTAATATTCGAGATTCAGATCTCGGATAGCTTGTTCGATCTCATGGCGATCATACCGTTTGTTGATAAGACGTTGCTCAATATCTGCCACATCCCCAACACCAAAAAAGTCTCCGTAGATTTTGCAGCTTTGAATAATACCTTTTTCACCAACATTAAGGCGAAGATCGATGGAACCAATGGGAAACCGTTTGGTATTCTTCACATTAAAGATAGGTGATTCGCCATAATTCCAATCCCAGCTCTGGTAACGCTCTTTCGATATTTGATGTATTTTCTCCCAATCCTGCTTTGTGAACTTATACTCTGGAATGGGGTCTTTTTGCGCAAAAATGTGTTGTAAAATGAAGTGCCTAAACTCTTGAATCGTCATCGGATGCTGCAAATATTCAGTGATATTGGCCACGCGACTTCGAACAGACTTAATCCCTTTGGACTCAATCTTTTCCTTTTTCACATTTAAAGCATGTCCCACCCGTTCTAAGTCCACATCAAACATCAGTGTTCCATGACTAAACATCCGTCCACGAGAAGAAAACTGCGCATTACCTGAAATTTTCTTACCCTCAACTAATATATCATTACGTCCACTTAACTCTGCAGGTACACCTAGCTGGTTCAACGCTTGAATCACTGGCTCTGTAAACTTGCGGAAATTAGCGAAGCTTTTACCATCATCTTTGGTAATAAAGCTAAAGTTTAAGTTCCCCAAATCATGATAAACGGCTCCTCCTCCTGATAAACGGCGAACCACATAAATATCATTTTCACGTACATAGTCCACGTGAATCTCTTCAACTGTATTTTGATGTTTTCCTATAATAATCGAGGGTTGATTGATATAAAAAAGTAAATAGGTATTTTCAATATCCAAATGCTTTAAAGCATATTCTTCAATCGCTAAGTTCATACGCGGATCTGTTATATTCTGGTTGTCGAGAAATAACATACTCTTTCCTCCTTTTACTCACTGATAGTATGTTAACACAAAAAAATAACTTGTGATCAATAACTATTTTTACTTGAAACAATAAAAAGGACCCCTAATAAATAAATAGAGACCCTCTTATCAACCTAGTATAATGACAAAGCCAGTCGTAGCACATAAACCGATTAATACCGGAAATAGGTTGCGACGAGCCAATTCGATCGGATCGATACCACAAATTGCAGCTACTGGAATTAAAGCCCAAGGAATAATCGTTCCTCCTCCTACCCAAATTGCAGCAATTTGACCGAGTGCTGCAAATTGAGCGGTATTCGCATCCATCGTCATCGCAAATAATTTGGCAGTTGATCCAACTAAAGATAACCCTGAAAAACCTGATCCATCTAATCCAGTAATCACTCCTACAAGCATTGATGCAAGTACTCCGATACTTTCATTAAACGGGATCGTATAAGCGAGTACCGCCCCTAAGTCATTCACAATTCCTTGTGATGTGGTGGGGAGCACATTTCCCATAATGCGTTCGATTCCGGAGCCCCCCAAACTAAAAAATGCAGCAATCGGAATGACAGCTCCAAATACAGTAAAGCCAAATTTAAACCCTTGTAATAAATATTCCGTTATCCGTTGGAATCGCTTTTCTTGATAACAGAAACAGATGGTAATGATAACGATCAATAAAGCGGTTCCTCCCAGTAAAGCTGTAGCATCTTCTCCCTTGAGTCGATAAATTCTCATGGCAATAATATCAAGTAGAAATAAGATCGGGATCGATACAGCGAGTAGCTTTACTCTCCAGTTTAATCGTTTTTTCTGCTCAGTTTCTTGCTTCTTTAACGATTGAATAGGGAGTTGAATCCCTCCAGATTTTGTCTCCTTCATAATTAGGAAATAAGCGACCACAGTAGTAATTACTCCCATCATTACCACAAGAGGGATACTAGCAGATACTAATTGTTCTACAGTAAGCCCTGAAGCTTTAGCTGTAAGAGAAGGAATCGCCTGAATGATAAAATCCCCTGATAATGCTACCCCATGGCCAAATAAATTCATCGTAATCGCCACTCCTAAAGCAGGAAGGCCTGCTTTTAAAGCAACAGGTAACATGATCGCTCCGATAAAAGCAACAGCAGGGGAAGGCCAAAAAAAGAAAGAAGCGACCATCATCGTAAAGCCAATAATCCAATATGCTTGGCTGGGAGTTCGAATCCATTTCGTAATGGGGCGGATCATAACTTCATTGACTCCGGAATCTGTCAATACACGACTCATGGCAACAATAACACAGACGATCATCACTGTACCTAATAGTTCACGCAACGTGTATACAAAACTATAAAAGATGATGCCAACGGAATGAATCAATGATTCTGTCGCAACCAATGCAATCGTAAAGATACCGATCATACAGATTAGCGACGGATCTCTACGAAAAATCATCACGGTGATAATTAATAGAATAAATAATAAATAGATGCCGTGAATCGTAGTTAGTTCGATGTTTCATCCACTCCCTTCATAATCAAATTGAACATGCGAGTTAATTTTAAGATTCATATAAAAAATTATAATTTTCATTTATCCATATCATAGCCTGTATATCTTTTTCGCTTTTGCTATCCTACACTAGCTATCAGTCTAAATGCGACACAGCCTACCTTGTTCGATAAACTTGAAAATCGCTTCGGTCATTTCCTTTTTAAAAACAGCAATCTTGTCCAAGTTGTTGTCGCCTACATGTTTATGTTGATCCATTTTGTTTTATTCCTTATTACATATCGGTCTTCATTTAGTTGGATGAATAGGCTTTACGATATTTGAGCATGTTTTAAACATCATTTTCTCTCAAATTGGTTATACTTCTGCAAAGCTATATCAGGGTAAAGCGTCACATTGATGTTGTTTACAATATTTTCTGCTTGATGTTATACTGCCAAAAGTCTGGGCAAAATTAATTCATACAAAAAAGAGGTGAATAGTATGGGAGAAGCTATCTATCGTCGTATTTTGTCATTTCCACCTCGTGTCATTTTACTCTTAGAATATCTCGAAGTCCTGATAGGCGCAGCGATTATCGCACTGGCTTTTAACCTCTTTTTGTTACCTAATAACATCGCCGCTGGCGGAGTAAGTGGGTTAAGTACGGTTCTGTATGGTTTATGGGGCTTTAAACCATCATTTGTCCAATGGGGTTTTAATATCCCCTTATTCTTTTTAGGTATGATACTACTTGGAAAAGAATTTAGCCTTAAAACTCTGGTTGGCACATCATTTTTACCGTTAGTCGTTTATTTGACAGAAGGGATCAAGCCCATTACACACGATCCTTTATTAGGAGCGTTATTCGGAGGACTTGGGATCGGCTTAGGACTGGGGATAGTTTTTCGTGGTAAAGGATCAACTGGAGGAACAGCCATCATTGGTCAAATTATCCATAAGTATACAAATCTTTCTCTTGGAATTAGCATGGTTTTAATCGATGGTATTATCGTATTGATCTCAGCACTCGTGTTTAATCTCGAACTTGCCTTATATGCTATCATTAGTATTTATATTTCAGGAAAAATCATTGATGTGGTTCAAATAGGGATGAGTTATACCAAAATGGCTATTATCATCTCTAACAAAGAAGAAGAAATTCGAGAAGTAATTCTAAAACAGATCGATCGAGGTGTGACAAAACTCTCTGGCGTTGGTGGATATACCAATGACCAGCGCCCTGTCCTACTCTGTGTGCTAGACCAAAGTGA
Source organism: Thermoflavimicrobium daqui (assembly GCF_003313465.1). Taxonomy (GTDB): domain Bacteria; phylum Bacillota; class Bacilli; order Thermoactinomycetales; family Thermoactinomycetaceae; genus Thermoflavimicrobium; species Thermoflavimicrobium daqui. Next base: position 322,949 of record NZ_KZ845664.1, on the reverse strand, counting down.
GTTAACGAAGTTAAAGCAATTAGTTAAAGAAGCGGATCCGTCTTCCTTTGTCATTATTTCTAACTCCATCGAGGTATTAGGTGAAGGATTTGCACAAACCAAATAGAGAAAAGCTCTTTATTTGTGGAGCATTCAAAAAGCTTGGGAAAAATCGGTTCTCAAGCTTTTTTCCTTCCTCTGAATATAATCACCTTGCATTATCGTGCAGAGAATATCAGACATTCGGATTTTATCTATGATAAGCTTTGCATCATACAGCTGCTCATCGCTCTGGTTTGCAGAATAACCCCAGTTATTATAGGAATAATTTTTATTATTTGACAGTAGAAAGGATGCTAGTAAAAATGGATTGGGTTACACGAATGAATGAAGCGATCAGCTATATAGAAGATCATATAACAGAAAAGATTGACTACTCTGATGTAGCGAAATTGGCATGTTGCTCTGTTTACCATTTTCAACGTATGTTCTCTTATATTACGGATATGTCGTTATCGCAATATATTAGGCGACGACGTCTTACACTAGCGGCTTTTGAACTGCAAAACAGTAATATTAAAGTCATTGATCTTGCAAGCAAATATCTCTATGATTCTCCTGAAGCATTTACTAGAGCATTTCAACATTTGCATGGGGTTACACCGACAGCAGCCCGCAATCTTGGAACACATCTTAAAGCTTACCCACGAATAACTTTTCAACTTTCAATCAAAGGAGTTACGGAAATGAACTATAGGATTGAAGAAATCACGGCATTCTCCATTGTGGGACTAAAAGAACGAATCAACACAAATGATGCTTTTAGCATCATACCTCGTATATGGGCAAATGCACAAAGAGAGGGAATCTTTGAGGAACTATGGAAAATTCGTAAACTTAAACACAAATTAAGAGGCATTTTAGGGGTTTGTGCAGATGGGGAATTCGGTAAGAATGAAGAATTTAACTATTTATTAGCAATCACTTCCGACCACATTCCACCAAAGGGGATGATAAAAATTGATTTTCCTGAAGCTACATGGGCGGTATTCGAAGCACCAGGTCATCCCTTAGGAATTCAAGAGATTTGGAAACGTTTATATACAGAATGGGTTCCAGCATCCATTTATGACCTTGCTTATTTACCTGCAATCGAATGCTATTTACCTATCGAAGAAAACAAAAATGAACTATGGATACCCATCGAAAAAAAACGGTAAATGGATAATTATTGATCATAAAAAAAACGAGTGTAAAATAGGATTTATTTTATACTCGTTTTTTTATGTATTTTATATAGACTTGTACTTCAGTATGGTTTCCTTTTTATTTATAAACTAGCCTGTTCAGCATTCTTTCTGCTGCATCGACAGTATGTTTTAGTAATATAGCAATGGTGACAGGACCGGGTCCACCGGGTACAGGCGTAATTGCACTCGCTTTGGAGAAACAAGCCTCATAGTCGACATCTCCAATATTCCCTTTATTGTATCCTGCATCAATAATTACGGTCCCTGGTTTCACCCAATCTCCTTGGACGAAACGCGGTTTACCTACCGCCGCGATAATAATATCTGCTTGCGAGACGTGGTTCGCAAGATCAACTGTCCGCGAATGACATACAGTAACGGTTGCATTCCGATTGAGCAAAAGTTGTGATGCTGGCTTTCCTAAAATCGGACTTCGACCAATCACAACCGCATGTTTCCCTTCGATTGGGATTTGATAATAATCTAAAATAGCCATGATTCCAGCAGGTGTACAAGAAGGAAACTCTCCAAAGCCCATGGAAACTTCCCCATATCCATGACTCGTTACCCCATCGACATCTTTATGTAGTGCAATCGTTTCAAATGCTTTACGCTCATCAATTTGCGATGGAACAGGGTGTTGTAACAAAATCCCATGCACTCGCTCATCTTGATTAAGCTCTTCAATTTTAGCGACCAGCTCTTCTGTCGTTGTTTCTGTAGGTAATTGAATACGAATGGAGGAGAGCCCATATTTCTCACAAGCCTTCCCTTTCATACGCACATATGTATGAGATGCAGGATCATCCCCTACTAACACCGTAGCCAAACACGGGACTATACCTTGTTCTCGTAATTTTTGTGCTCGCTTTTGAGTTTGCTGATGAATTTCTCGTGCCACCCGTAGCCCGTCCAATATCAAAGTTTTACTCATCTTTTCGCCTCCCAAAATGGTAAAGAGACTATATATACTGATTGATTCTACCAGTGTATATAGTCTCTTGCCCAGGCGAGCGGCATTCAGATCCGTACAGCTCCCTTGTGGTTTCTTCCACTTTCTCGCCAGTTACTGTACCTCATCTCTGCTTCCTTTTTTTTGCAAGAACAAGTTCATTTTATCTTGAAACGATATTCATTTCAAGTATAAGGTGTATGCTCCTCAAAAACAGCCAATCTCCGAAATAAAAATCGTTTCCTCGATTTCATGATCCTTGCAATAACTTAATGATGGATCGGATACATTAATAGTAAAATAAAGTTGGAGGAGTCTATGACACAAAAAAATATATTCGCTTTTTTTCATACTGTCGACAAAGCACAAGCAGCTGCTCATGAATTAAAAGAGCGTGGTTTTGATATCGTTCAAGTGGATCGCTTTTCCCCTATACCTGGTGGTGGAAGAGAGCCTGACTTAGATGATGAAACCCATGGGCTCTTTCATCGCCAAGCTAACTCGTTAACCACAACGACACTGGGTCTACCCCCCATCAATAATGATTTACGAATCTTAGCTACCGCTCATCCTGATGCTAGTGGAATGGCAGATGGTTCTGCCTTCGACCATGCAGAAGATATTTGTCTTACCGTCATTACTGATGAAAGTCGATTTGATGAAGCCTGCGAATTATTAGAAAAACATGGTGGAAGACTCTAAGTAGGTTTAAAGGAACAGCCAATCCATAAAAAATAGAGCTGATATAGATGTACCAGAAAAACGACTATCTATATCAGCTCAACTGCTTACGGCTCCACAATAATCTTTCCAAAAAACATATTCATTTCACAATGAAATGAATATGTTCCTTTAGATTGGGCTGGCAATTTAATAACTGTTTCACCTTTCTTTAAAAACTGTTTAATCCCGAAGTCCTCCATAATGATATGAGAAGCACAATTTTGGGGATCAGGATTGATAAAATGAATATGAATAGGGATTCCTGCTTTCACTTTGATTTGATTTGGAATATAACCGGTCGCTTGTACTTGAATTCGGATATCTTGGTGACCATTTTTCGCTTCTACTTTCACTTCAGGCTCTTTAACTTGATTGGTTATTGAATTTGGAATTCGACACCAATTGATTAGCTGGGTTCTGGACTCAGCTGAGAAAACTAAAAAACTTATCATATATAAGAGTAACGATAAAAAGAAAATCCATGTATATTTCTCAGATATTGAATGCTGTTCCGCTGCCTTTTGTTTAACCCAGTGATACAAAAGCAACATAATAAATAAAAAAATAATCCCTAATAATAATAAGACCCAAAAGGGAGACTGATTGAGAACCATGACTCCTAGCATGGCTCCCATCATACCTCCCATAACTCCAGCCATGACGCCATCTAATATAGCTAGTATCGTAAACGGTTTACCGAGTAAATATCCGATAATCATCCCATAAACAATAGCCATGATCGTTGGCTCTAACATCCGATTTTGCCCAATTACACCCAAAATAGTTCCCAAATATAGGCTTGATATCATCGAAACAGTCATCGCAATCATCATAGCAGACATGTTAGAGATCTGTTTTTTATAAGAAGAGATCATCATCGTTATATACATCGTAACAATCAAAACGACACTGAGTAAAATCCAATAAGGCAAGATCATCTTCCTTCCTTCGCAATCACTTCTTCTATCACATCCATTCCCTTTTACTTGTATGTATATTTCGTATGATTCAAAAATAACCCAAAAGGGCTATATTCTTCATAATGAAACATTTTGGGCTAGTTTGTTTTAAAACGATTTAGGGAAAATGATAAATATGGATTTAGTATCCAATATAACTAAATGAAGAAAGGACATTTTATGATACCGTCAATCAACCCGTTTGCACCTGATTTTAAAGATAAGGCTTATGAGTTATACGAAATATTACGAACGGATGATCCGGTTCATTATACCACTCAGGTACCTTTTAGCAACCCGACATGGATAATTACCCGATATGATGATGCGATCTCTCTATTAAAAGATAAACGTCTCCTTAAAAAAACACCTGTAACTTTTATCGAAGAGCAATTTAGTGAAGATTCACTCCAATCCGATTGGGCCAACCTTTTTAATCATATGTTAAATACAGACCCACCCGATCATTCGCGTCTACGTTCATTGGTCCAAAAAGCTTTTACTCCACGGATGGTGGAAAATTTACGCCCACGCATTCAAGATATAGCCAATCAACTTCTCGATCAAGTTGTTAAAAATAATCAAATGGATTTGATCCAAGATTATGCTTTCCCCTTACCCATTATTGTCATTTCTGAAATCTTAGGCATCCCTATTGAAGATCGCTCTCAATTTCGCCATTGGTCCAATGCAATCATTTACGCTTTCAATCGTCCTGACCGAAGAAAGCAGATAATACCAGAAATTGTTAATTTTAATCACTATTTGAAAGAGCTTGTAGCTAAACGACAGCAACATCTCCAAGATGACTTAATATCCGCGCTGATCCAATCTAGTATCAATTCAGATAAATTGTCCGAATCAGAAATATATCCGATGATATTTTTATTGATTATCGCAGGTCATGAAACCACCGTCAATCTAATTGGGAATGGCCTTTTTTCGTTGTTACAACACCCTGATCAATGTGAAAAATTAAGAAATTATCCTTACTACATCGATACTGCCATTGAAGAATTTCTTCGTTATATGAGTCCTGTAGAGTTTGCTACTAATCGATGGGCTGCTGAAGAAATCCATCTACATGGTAAAACAATAGCTAAGAACGACCTCGTACTCATTTCTCTTGCGTCAGCAAATCGCGATCCCACCCAATTCCCTCATCCCAATCATCTAGATATTACCCGTCAAAAAAATGAACATATCGCCTTCGGTAAAGGAATACATTTCTGTCTTGGAGCACCACTCGCCCGATTAGAAGGTCAAATTGCTATTCAAACTCTCTTACAACGTATCCCTCAATTTGAGCTTTCTGTAGATCGAGATCAACTGGAATGGCAAGCTACTTTTTTGATGCGCGGCTTTAAAAGTATACCTATTCGGTTTTAGCTTAGTCAGGAAAGTCCATTCATCTAAAAAACTCCAGAAACCATTAGTCTCTGGAGTTCTCCTATTTTCATCAACTAAATACAGTAAAATCTTGGACTTGCATTTCTCTTACCTGTGGTAAAAAAAATTGCTTTTTAAGTATCCATGTTTTTAAATCATAGATGCTAACTACTCCTGCGTAGGATGGATGTTCGAGTTGGCTTAAGATATAAAGATTTTTCTGATCCATTTCCGCTTTATAAATAGGATATCGTACTTCATTCGTTGTTACCACTTGAAAAGTCTTTGGATTTAATTTCGTTACCTTTTTTTTCCCTCGATAAGTCACATAGATATATTCTTGAGCAGGGAGTATGTATTGTGTTTGGGCAAAAGGAAGGTTAATCTTGTTCAGCTTCCAGTTTTTTGTATGGATGTCCAATAGAAAATGATTATCATTGGATGAAATAAGTAAGTGTCCATGGATCATTTTCATATCATTTGCATGAAGAATGGGCATAGGAATTTCTTCCTGTTTCTTTCCATTATCTCTCCTCACGACAATTAATTTTGCTTTCTTTGCTTCAGGAAAATCGACAAATGCATAAATATATTTATCATCGTAAGTTGTCGTTCTTAAAAAGCCTAGTTGCTTAAGCCGATACGTTTTTCCTGGTAATTCGATTTGAAGGGTTCCCCAATCGTAAGCAGAATTAAAAGTGGTGATACGAATCTGTTTATCTTCTTTGACGTCCAAGGGATAAGCGTGTGTTTTATTCCATAACACCTGCCCATCTCTATGAATATAAAACATTTTATCTCCAAACCTAACTGGCAATACTAACCGTTTTTCCTTCCCTTTTTCAATCTGAAACATCCCCATCTCATGAAATTGATGGGCATCCACTCGTTTTCCAGATCGATCTAGAATCACTAACTCACTATCTTCTTTATTTGCATGGGTATAAATGACTCCAAAATTACCCTGAGTCAGATTCACCGCCTTCTCTACTTTCACACAATCAGAGATACAAAAAACGATGAGGATCAGGCAAAATAGATGGAGAAGATACTTTTCCCGTTTCATTCATCCTCCTCAAATAACAATAAAATGATCATAAAAATGATTCTAAAATCCAGTTCATATACAAAATCTTTAGTCTCCTTTAGAATAGAACACTTTGGTATTTGGACTTTCAATTAGATCGATCGGCCATACCGCACCACCATCATCTAAGTCATATCCATTGTTCATCCAAGCACGCCAAACTAATTGCGAACAATAAAATTTTGCTGTGGTTTTCTTATTGAAAAAATTATAGTTATATGACTTACCTAATTGATCTTGAGAATAATTGGCTGCTTGTTGATAATGTTCTGGACCAGCTCCTGATACATATAAACCTCGTATATGTTTATATCGGTTTTCCCAGTCATTTGGCCACTTTCGAACACCATTGAGCTCTTTCGATTTATTCCCAAAACTTTCTATTACATACTCCTTATCTGTATGCACAACTCCAGCATGACCTCCCGCCCATCCCATTGAACCATTACTCGTTCCATCTAATGTAACAAGGATATCTCCATAGCTACCAATTGCTCCAGCTTGAATAAGTGCTTGTGGATCATGTAGTCCTTTTTGTTTTAAAATCAATTTATATTCTGATAAGTCCAGCTCCTTACTGGGATGATTCATCTCGATTTGTGTCCTTTGTTTCGCCCATGCTATTTCTTGTTTTTGTTTAGCTGTTAATTCATCTGATTTCGCGATAACACTGTTAGAAGACAAGCTCATCATTGCAACAATACTCGTTATAAAAATGATGGATAGAATAGAATGCATATGAATCACTCTCCAAATCATAGGCTAAGAGCACCTTTTCCCATTTTGATCTAGTTTTACATGTTTATTCTATCTCTTTTTATGTATTTTTGTCAATTTTTAAACTATTATACTCACTCCCACTCTCTTATGGTTTCAATAAAAATAAAAAAAGAACCAACTATAATAGCTCAGTTGATTCATTGATCTCTTTTTATTTTTCTTCTAATGTTTGCTGACTTAAGAGTGCTTGAATTTGTAAGAAGCCTCCATTTCTCTTTACCACATGTTTAGTTAAAAAGCTTTTAAACTTTTTCGTTCCATTGGGGTAATTGATATAAAACTCATCATAGGTGGTAACATGATATGTTGAAGGATCAGGTTTGGTAAGAGTACGTAATTCCGTTTTATTATGTGCTTCATAAATCCCTTTGTTTCCTAGAGCACGAACTACTTTGGCCTGCTCCCGATAATGTGGGCCACTTGGATCGAGAAAACTTGCAACCAATTGAAATGATTTTCCATTGATAGCATTCACAAAGCTTTGATGATAGTTACGAATAAATTGCTCTAATACCTTTTTTTCACTTTCGCTGATTTCCTCGCTCGAATCTGGACTTTCACCTTTATTTTCCAGTGGTGGGGTTGATTTTGGTAAAGGGGATGACTCATTTTTATCAGGAGACTCGTTGTCTAGATTTTCTGTTTCGTTTGGTTTGACTACCTTTACACTTGGCTCATTGGCATTTTGAAAGATTCCACAGCCTGAAGTAAGTAAAAGAGGTAGTAACCATAAGAAGATCATCCATCGTTTCAATTTCAACCGACTCTCCCTCGCGGCATAATTTGGTAATACAGCTAATAGCATTATCTTAGCATACTATTCGTTATGCTTAAAAGCTATTAAATCTGAAAAATTTGGAGTTAATTTGACAATTTTCTATTTGCTTTCTGTTTTAAATACTTGCCCCTTGGGAAAATCGAATCCATGCCAAAATGATTCATCTACTATATGTATATGCTCTTGATTAATATAAAAGGTTTATATAGTATCGTATTGTGAATACAAAATAATTCATGATTTCTAACAAAAAGAAAGGGATATGTTTATGATTCTTGCCCCACAAGAAGTACATGTATGGTTGGTAGACATTTCTCAATTTGACCCTGACTCGATCTTCTACCTTCTATCACCTGAAGAGCAGTCAAAAGCACAACGTTTCCATTTCGCAAAAGATCGAAAGTCCTATACAGTATCACATGGAGCTGTTCGTATCATTTTAAGCAAATATTTAGGAATTTCTCCAGAAAAGATTATGTTTGGGACTGAATCACATGGCAAACCCCTCATTACTTATCCATCGAATCCACCGCTCCATTATAATCTGAGTCATTCAGGCTTACGAGCTCTGATCGCCATTTCACATCAGCCCATCGGAGTCGATGTTGAACAAATCCGTTCTGATTTTGACCATTTAAGTCTAGCACCCCATATTATGTCTTCACAAGAACTACACTCTTTTCAACAGCTACCCACTGATCAAAAACAATCCACCTTTTTTCTTCTTTGGACACGAAAAGAAGCCTATATTAAAGCAATCGGAAAAGGTCTTTCCTATCCATTACAGAAATTTAGTATCTCCCTGGATTGGCACTATCCAAAAATCATCGAAGATCAAGTAAATCCTAACGAACCAAAGCGCTGGCAAATGTACACGGTTGATGTCGGAGAAAACTATCTTGGTACAGTGGTATGCGCTAGTGGTGACTTTATCATACAAAGGCAACAATTTGTCTTAACAACGACTAAATAGGAGCGTTTATCTCTACGCTAAATTTCTTTCTAATTTCATCAAAGTCATATCCCTTGGTGGATTTCCAATACATTAACAGAACATTACTACTCACTTATTCGTTAATTTATATCGATTTGATACGATTGAAATGAAAGCCAAAAAACAATTAATGACATAAGAAGATTAGTTTTTTTCTGAAAAGGGGTGCAACCAGCTTGTAGAGCGAAATAATTGATTGTTAAATGGAGTCTATTATATTTTCTATTTCTAGAATGCAACTTTAGTCAGTTGGACTAAAGTTGTTTTATTTTATTCCCTTATTTGATCAATCATAATTACAAAACGAATCTAAATGTTTATTTCTGATTTTAATTAATTTATTATAAAGTTGTATACCAATTGTCGTAATATCATTATTATTTCTAAAGTAGTTTTCGTAAATAATCTCCTATAATATGCAATGACAACCAGAAAGGATGTACACCTTGGGCATATTTGAAGAAGAATATCCCTCACTTTCTTCCTATTTTCGTGCCATTATCTTATTTGGACGTAATAGTGCTTCCTATAAGTTCTCCTTGGCTCAATCTTTAATTGAACTAGCTTCACAACAAGAAAATACATTTTTTCCTCTTGAAGAATTATCTATTCCCTTTTCTAAACATATGATTGAACATCTTAAATTAACTGATAAGCAAACTACCGCTAGAAGTAGTAAATTCTTAGATGGTTGCCGCAACTATATTCGAGGTATCTTACCATATCAACAAATGTTACAACTTACTAAAAAACATGCTTTTGAAGTTGTTCTTGATGCTTTTCATCAAGTCAATGGGAAAACCATTCCTATTCAATTTTTCGAAGTTGTACATAAGAACAGGAAGAGGGGAATTATTCTTACTGATCATGTATACCAACTGTTCGAAAGTGATAATGCCATTAACTTCCCGTACGAAATAGAAGCTAGATGGAGATTGGTCGAGACAGCTTGGTCTCTGAATATCGCTCCAAGCTTACTAGTTATGAACTATGATCATCACTCAGGTGAATTTTATATTAACAAAGATAATAAAAGAAAAAATGTTACTTCTTCCCGTGATGCTCTTAACGGATATCAAAAAGGAAAGTGCTTTTACTGTTTTAACGATATTAGTATTGAACCTGGTTCGGAGATATTAGCTGATGTAGACCACTTCTTCCCACACATTTTACAAGCACACTTAGATATCGATTTAAATGGAGTCTGGAATCTAGTTCTTGCTTGTCCATCTTGTAATCGTGGTGAAAATGGAAAGTTCGCTAATATACCAGCTAGTAAATACCTTGATCGTTTGCATAAACGAAATAGTTTCTTTATTGAAAGTCATCATCCATTAAGAGAAACTTTAATTAATCAAACAGGAGAAACAAATAAACAACGTATTGATTTCCTACGGAATATAAATAAACGAGCCCTAGATATTATAACAACAACCTGGAAAAGTGAAATAGAATTTGAACCTTCTTTTTAATAGATTTTTAAAGTCACGATAGTTTTAATTAATCCTTCAAAATGGGGAAACCATATTCATATAGCTCACAAAGAAAAGTCCGTCATCCCTTATAACTTGGCGGACTTTTCTACTTATCTTCCTAAACTAGGATCAACTTTCTAGATCATTCTTTGTTCATATTTAGATAAGGCTTTTGCTAAATTCGTCTGAGTCTGATTAGCTAGACAGAGTCATCCCTAATTCTTTTTCCCAACTAGGGTTGGCTTAGAAGTCCTGTCGTTGGCTAATTCCCCTACTTCAGAGGTTAGATTGAGGACACGATGTTCTATGGTTGTATATGATTGATTTCTTCCATAAACGGCTACTTTTTGTTGGTCTGATAACATGATATTCTCTTCTTTAAATAGAATGATACTTTTTTAACTCAATAACGGCCTGTTGCTCTCCGTGTTTAACCGCATGCTTTAGCCATTTCACCCCTTCTATTTTGTTTTGAGGTATACCTTGACCTGTAAGGAAGCGTTGGGCTAATTCTAACATGGCTTCGGGGCGATACCAGTCAATTGCTTTTTTATACCACTTTTCTCCTTCATCTATATTCTTTTCTACTCCGTATCCATCTAAGTAAATCGCTCCTAAACGCTGGGCTGCATAATCTTTGCCTGTCATTGCTTGAATGGATAATAAGTCAACGGCTCGATTCGTCCACCTTTTTCCTTCTTCTTCATTTCTTTGAACTCCTTGCCCACTTTGCAAACGGTATCCTAGTTCTAACATCGCATCCGTATTTTGCAGTTCAGCGGCTTTTCTTAACCATTTTTCACCTGCTTTTTTATCTTGGCTATACTTAGGGCTATCCAATAATCTTTTTCCCAACTGTAGCATCGCTTTTTCATTTCCAAGTTCCACTGCTTCAAGTAGTAGCTGTTCTCCTCTGATTACATCTTTGGGACAACCTTTTCCCTCGATGAGACGTTCTGCTAAAGAAACTTGGGCGAATAAGTTGCCTAATTGGCTTAATCTTTCTAGAAACTGAAGACCTTCTTTTCGATATGCTACAAATTCATCTCGATCTAGTAGCTCTTCACCACATGAAAGCAGCTCCCATTCCCATACAGTACTAGATTCCATCGCCTTCTGGATCCACTTTTCACCCTCTTTGATACTTTTCGGCAACTGATTTCCTAGTAATAAGCGCTTTGCTAACGCTATCATCCCCCAAACTTCCCCTGCATCAGCAGTTTTTCGCAGCCATTTTTCTCCTTCTACCATATTTTGCGGTAGGAGATTTCCATCTAGGTACCTTTCCCCTAGTTCATACATCGCTAATGTTTCACCTAGCTCTGCAGCTTGCCGGAGCCATTTCTCTCCTTCTATTCGATCTGGGGACAATCCCTTTCCCAGCAGCAAATACTCACCCAATTCAGACATCGCCCATGAGCAACCTGCTTCTACAGCTTGGCGGAGCCATTGTTCGCCTTCTTCAATATTTCTCTCCAATTCTCTACCTTCGATTAACTTCGTTCCGAGATCTACCATATACTCATAGTCATTTTCAGTATTGGCAAATAATTCAGCAATATAGATTTGTTGACTCTTCAACTCTTGCAGATAGCCTCGACCTTCTTCTTTATTTTTCACTAGTATTTTTCCTTCAATCAGGAGATGTCCAAGTAGGTTCATGGCTCTACTATGTTTACGTTGAGCAGCCTGACGAAGCCATTTTTCGCCTTCCGTTATATTTTGGTTGATCCCTATGCCAATTAAAAACCGTGTGGCTAATTCAAACATCCCATCACTATTATTATTAGCAGCTTGACGTAACCACTTTTCACCTTCTTGTTGATTTTTATCAAGTCCTCTGCCATCGAGGAAACGTTTTCCTAACTCTTGCATAGCCCGTGTATCGCCTAGCCCAGAAGCTTTACGGAGCCATTTTTCGCCCGCTACTTTATTTTTCGGCATTCCTCTACCATCTAAGAGATATATTCCGAGTGAGCCCATTGCGAATGTGTCGCCTTGATGTGCTTTTGTTTTGATCTGCTCAATCTCCAATCGGCTTACCATGAAAACGACTCTCCTCTCGTAGCACTTCCCTTAAACCCCCAAATGCTTAATCGATTCATTTTTGTAATTACTTCCTTCTTTCCTTTAAAAAAGGGCGAGGGGCTAGAAAAGATTTGGAATACATACTATACCAAACAAATGGCCGTTCTTTCAAATCTTTCGAATAGAAGAACTGGCAAATTCTTAAATAGATGGATGAATTCAAACTCGCTTTCTCTCTAATCAGGTTCAAAGAGATCTTCGAATCCAAGAAATGGCACAAATACCTTTTACAACATTTAAAGGAATTATTTACTGAAATAGATCTACATCCTGTATTCCACAAAGTTTTTTAATCAAGCATTGACGAATAAATCTTCACTTATGCCTGATATCCCTGTTTCGATTTCCGCTAAAGATTACTTCGCTGGAATCGATCTAGTGCTTGAAAAAATTTTACGAGACTATTGACAAAGAATGTCTGGTAGATATAAAAAAGACTGACTATTTGATTAAGCAGCCAGTCTATTTCATAGCAAAGAATCAGTTATTCACTGGAATTTACTCCTTAGTCTCTCATTTTAGCTACATGGGAATCAGTTGAAGCATTCGATTCTAGCCATGTTGTCAGCATTTCACAAAGAAATTGAATGACTTCTTCTTCTTTGGCATGAATAAAAAAGTGATCACCATCGAATACTTGGAGCTTACATGTACTGGATGTATGTTCCTTCCAAGGTCGCAAAATTTCTATGCTTGGATCAGGATCATATTTACCACCCAATACAGTAATTGGATAGTTTAGCAAAAGCCCTGGACGATGGGTGTATGTTTCACATATTTGAAAGTCGGTTCGAAGTGTTGGTAAAAATAAATCAAGGAGCTCTTTGTTTTCCAATATCTCTTTAGGCATTCCATTCATTTCAGACAACTCATGTAAAAACTCTTCATCAGGGAGATGATAAATCGGTGGATTGGGATCAGGAAGATGAGGTGCTCGAAAAGCGGATACAATCAAGTGTTCTGGCTGGACTTGATAGCGAGCCTGCAAATATCGAGCCAGCTCGTAACTAACCAGTGCACCCATGCTATGTCCAAAAAACATAAATGGCTTAGTCAGGTAAGGCAACATGGCTTCAGCAAGATCATGAATCAGTTGATATAAGTCCGTATACGATGGTTCAGCCATCCGCATCCCTCTTCCTGGAAGACAGACAGGAATAACTCCAATCGAAGCGGGGAATTTTTCTTGCCAAGATCGAAATATCACCGGATTTCCACCAGCATATGGAAAACAAAATAGATGTAGTTTAGCTTCTTTGATACGATGATTAGTCCATAACCATGGAGTTGTTGTTTGCATACGCTACCACCTTTTTCTCTGTTTTACGAAAACGATGTAATTAAACCACCATTCCAAATGGTCGTTCATTTCTTTATCTTATAATATAAAGATAACTCTATAAACTATCTACTTATCGTTTTTTAATCGCAGTTCTTAAAGCTTGATTCTAGATATTTTTCATTCATCAATTGAACACCAGAAGGGCTGCTCCCTCCTGGTGTTCATTAAAGAAATGGTTATTTTTTAGTTGCGAGATGAATATGCCAACTTTGTCGAATTTGCTGAGCCAACTCGTTGACATAGGGTGATTCAAATATCGTGAGATGATTTCCTGATATAATTCGTTTTCGTACTTCCCCTTTGGTAAAAGATGTCCAATCATCATTTCCTTGTAGTAACTGCTTTTCTTCGGCAAGGAATAAGTGAATATCTGACGTAATTGAATTATTCATCTGATAGTTGGTATACGCAAAGCCATTGAGTAACCAAATCAGGGCTTTCCGCTTCGCTAAGTCAGCTTCCTCGAGTTGATAAAGCAATTGCTCGCTTGTTAACATCTCTACTTGACTTACCTCTTGATAGAATGATTCAGGGTCCATTTGCAGTAATTTAGCCTGCTCACGAAGCACCCATGGATCCAACATGAATTGGCGGAATGCTTGACGTCGTTCATCTGAAATCCAAGTACTATCGATAAGTCCTAGCCATTCGACCTGCTCACCTGATTGCTCGAGCTGTTTAGTTATCTCAAATGCAATCACGCCTCCCATGGACCAACCTGCTAAGCGGTAAGGACCTTGCGGTTGAACTTGCCTCATTTCCTCTAAGTAGCGGATAGCCATCTCTTCTACTGTAAGCAGTGGTCTCTCACCTGCTTCATAGCCGACAGACTGGATACCATAGATGGTTAGATGTGAATCCAACTGTTGGGTTAACTCATAAAATGACCAGATTCCTCCACCTTGTGGATGGATCAGGAATAATGGTGGCTCTACGTTATCCCCTTTATTCAGTAAGACCAGTGGTTGTGAGAGAGCTACCTCGTCACTTTCCAGATGTACTGCTAATGCTTCAATTGTCGGTGCCTTAAATAAAGTGGCGAGAGATATCTCTTTTTGCAAGCGAACTTGAATGAGTGACATGATTTGTAAAGCTATGAGTGAGTGACCTCCAAGTTCAAAGAAGGAGTCATGAATTCCAATCGATCGTGTCTGTAAGACTTCTTCCCAGATTTGAACCAGTTGTCGCTCTGTTTCCGTTCGTGGCGGTACGACTTTGTCAATTTGCTGTTGCATCTCGGGTGCAGGCAAAGCTTTGCGGTCAATTTTTCCATTAGGTGTTTGTGGAAAAGCATCCAATATGACAAAGTGTGATGGAATCATATAGTCAGGTAGTTTGGTTTGTAGATATTCACGCCATCTGGATGATTCCAAAATATCTTTTGTCTCTAAAACCAGATAGGCCACCAATTGTTTATGACCTGTATGATCATCCCGTACCATCACAACAGCTTCTTGAACACGTTCATGTTGATTGAGTATGGTCTCAATCTCACCGAGCTCAATCCGGAATCCACGTACTTTAACTTGATGATCAATCCGACCGATAAACTCCAACACACCATTTTCATTCCAGCGAACTAGATCCCCTGTCTTATACATCTTAGCATTCGGCTCCTGACTCCAAGGGTTATCAATAAAGCGTTCTGCCGTTAATTCAGCCTGATGTAAATAACCACGTGCGAGTCCTGCTCCGGCAATATATAGTTCACCAGGAACTCCCAATGGTGTTGGCTGAAGCCTTGAGTCTAACACATACATTTGCGTACCACGCATCGGTCTACCAATCGGTGGTGCTGTTTGCAAATTGCGATCAACCACTTCCACTGATGAGTAAACGGTATCTTCTGTAGGCCCATAGAGGTTATATACTTTCTCTACGGTCTCGATCGCATATAGTTTTTCGACTAAGGCTTGGGATAAAGGCTCACCACATAAATTTACAATTCGTGCCGTTGGTGGCAGGGTAGTCACACGCAATACTTCCGTCATGATCGATGGCACTGTATTGATTAAGGTAATGGGTTGAATAGTTTCTAGGGAAGATAGCTCTAGTGCATTTTCTGCTATAATAACCGTTCCACCCATGGTCAACGGAACAAAAAGTTCGTAGACGGATAAATCAAAACAGATTGATGTGGTAAATAAAACTCCTTGCAAGTCTTCTTCCGCATACTCATCATGTGCCCAGCTAATTAGTGCAACCACATTTCGATGCTCAATTACCACTCCTTTAGGTAAACCAGTTGAGCCGGATGTATAAATCACATAAGCAGGGTGATTAGCCGTTAACTCATGAAATAGAGGTTGTGCTACAGATTCTGCAGTAGTGATCTGCGCCCATTCTGTATCCAAAGTAAGTATATGGGCATCCGTTGCTGGAATACGTGACAGGAGAGCCTCTTCGGTAATAACTACTTTCGCTTGTGAGTGTTGCAACATATAAGCAATTCGATCAGCAGGGTAATGAGGGTCAAGTGGAACATAAGCTCCTCCCGCTTGAAGTATACCCATCATAGCGATAATCAGATCAATATTTCGCTCCATACATACCCCAACCAATGTTTCCGGGCCCACTCCCAAACGTTGTAAGTATTGTGCTAGCTGAGTGGATCGTTCTTTTAGTTCCCGATACGTCACTTGTTGTCCTTTCCATTCGATCGCGATCTTATCAGGAGTTCGCTCTGCTTGCATCGTAAACAACAAAGGAATCGTTGTTTTCGAGTCCACGCGCAGAGCGGGTTGATTCCAAGCAGTTAATATTTGCTGTTGCTCCGCTTGAGATAATATAGATATTTCATCTAACTTAGCATGAGGTATATGACGTATTTGTTGCAATGCCGTTTTAAGATAATGGAGTATGCGTGTAATACTTGCATCTTCATAGTAGCTCGGATCATACATCACTTTGATCAGCAGCTCATGTCCGGGACCTGTTACCACGGTTAGCGGGAAGTTATTTTGCTCATTCGTGTAAAGATCCGTAATTTCCAGCTCGCCTTGATCCGTTGTCGTCACTTCTTGGATTGGATAGTTTTCAAAGATAAATAAGGTTTCAAATAGCGGTACTCCTTGTGGCAGCTCACTCCATTTTTGAATTTCGACCAATGGTGTATATTCGTAATGCGTGAGTTCAATTTGCTCCCGTTGTAGATCGTGAAGCCAATCCAGAATTGACTTTTCACCTGTTAGCTTGATTCGCATTGGTAGAGTACTGATGAATAATCCGACCATGGATTCTACATGAGGTAAATCAGTGGGTCTTCCAGAACCTGTCACCCCATAAAGCAGATCCGTCTCATTACTCAGATGCCCCAGTACCAAAGCCCATGCTCCTTGAACCAAAGTATTTACAGTTAGTTGATGCTGTTTAGCAAACCGCTCTAATGCTTCCATCTCCGCACTTGGTAAACTTAATCTCTGCTCCCGTTGTGGAACTATCTCCTTTGAAGTAGACTTGGCAAAAGCGATTTTGGTAGGGGTCTGAAACCCTTTGAGCTTTTCTTTCCAATATGTTTCAGCCTCTGTCAAACTTTGCTTTTGCAACCAATGAAGGTATTTCTCGTATGAAGGACTCTCAGAAAAGGCGACTTCTTGACTGTTCTGATCACTAAAGTAATTCGCAAATACTTCTTTTAATACTAAAGAAATGCTCCACCCATCTAATAAAATATGATGATGTGTCCACAGGAAGCGATAAACATCGTCTGCTAAACGGATCAATGTCCAGCGCATCAGAGGAGGCCTCTGAAAGTCAAATCCTTGGCGGCGATCTTCAGCTAGCCACTTTTTAAAACGTTCCTGTTGCTCTAATGGCTCCATCTCACGCCAATCCAATTGATACAGCTCCACCGGAACGGAAGAATGAACCACTTGATGCGGTTCTATTAAGTTCGCGGTGGCAAAGGAAGTACGTAAGATCGGATGACGATCTACCAACCGCTGCCAAGCCTTTTCAAAGGCGACAGGATCTACTTTTCCTTTGAGCGTAAAGGCGATCTGTGTGATATAGTCACCTTTTTCTTGGGCATATAGTGAATGGAACAACATACCTTGCTGTAATGGTGTTGCCAGATAAAGATTTTCAAGGGATGCATTTTTGGTCAATAACTGATCAAGTTGAGCTTGATTTACCTTCGCCAATGGAAAATCAGAAGGTGTATAAATGAGAACACTTGGTTGTTCACTTTGCTCAATGATTGCTTGTAATTCTTGCATCATCTGTAGGGCTACATGCTCAATCGTCTGAGAACGATGAATTTCTTGGCTATATTTCCAAGTGATTACAAGCTGCCCTCCAGAAACCATACCGGTTACCTCTAAAAGATAAGCTCTTTGTGCTGCTGGATTTATCGTTTGTCCCACCGATTCGGGTGCTCCCATAAATAAGCTATCCTCTGCTTCGACTTGACCAAATTGTCCCAAATAGTTGAAACTAATCCTCGGTTCTGATAATGGGTTTACTTGATTTTCAGTTAAGTAACGTAGGAGTCCATAACCAATCCCTTTTTGTGGAACTTGACGAATTTGCTCTTTAATCATTTTTAATGATTCGAGCAAGGTAGAATTAGACTTTAACTTTAAACAAATCGGGTATAGACTGGTAAACCAGCCTACTGTTCGTGAAAGATCTACTCCCTCAACAATGTCCTCACGTCCATGTCCTTCTAAATGAAGGGTGAGCTTGGGTTGCTGTGTCCATTTTGTCATCGCACGAGCCAAGGCAGTCAATAAGGCCTCTTGAATTTGTGAACGCAAAGTGGTTGGAACTTGCTGAAGTAAGCTTTGCGTTTCTGCACGAGATAAGGTGAAATGCATGTATTTAGCAGAAGCCTCCGTATTTTGCCCTTCTTTAAAATCGACTGGAATCTCTTCGATTTGATCCGTTTGCTGTTTCCAATAGTCGCATTCATCTTTTAATCCTTCTGATTGGGCAACCGTTTGCAGAATTTGTGCCCATTCTTTCACCGAAGATGTTTTCGGAGGTAACTGGATCTTTTTCCCTTCCCTTAGTTTGCTATAGATCGTTTGAAAATCTTCTAAGATGATTCGCCAAGAAACACCATCGATGACTAAATGATGAGCTACCAACAGGAGACGGGACGGTTCCTCATCACCTAGGTCAAAATAAGCCACTTGGAAAACGGGACCTTTTTCCAAATCCAAACTCATTTGAATCTGATTGGCTGTTTGTTCGATCTGTTCCCTTTGTTGTTCCTTCGGCACTGATTGGTAATTGAAATAATGTGCAGGGATATGATCCCCCATGGGTTCATAAATTTGTTTCCATGTTTCTCCATGACGTTGATAGCGAAGGCGCAAAGCATCATGATGAAGAAGTAATTGACGAACTGTTTCCTGAATGTTTTCCCACTTCAGCGGTTGATGGACAGAGAACATGATTGCTTGATTAAAATGATGAGGGTTAGGCAGCTCTTGCTCAAAGAACCAATGTTGTATAGGAAGAAGTGGTACTTCACCGGTTATGAGCCCCTGTTCGGCTTGTGTTGTTGTCGTTTGTTGCACCACTTGAGCCAGTTCAGCAATGGTTTGTTGTTCAAAAATTTGTTTGGGGGTGAGAGAGAGTCCAGCTTGTTTCGCCTTGGAAACAATTTGGATACTTAAAATCGAATCCCCACCTAAAGAGAAGAAGTTATCATGGATACCGATTCTTTCAATCTGTAAAACATCTTGCCAGATACGGACAAGCGTCGCTTCTACTTCCGTTCGTGGCGCAATATAAGATTCTTCCCGGCTCGATGCCAAATCAATAGTGGGCAATGCTTGTCGATCAATCTTCCCATGGTGTGTCAGCGGGATCTGCTCTAAAAACATAAATCCAGTGGGAATCATATAGTCTGGCAAGCTTTCTTTCAGGAAAGTTCGTAATTCTGCTTGATCGCATTCAGCAACAACATAAGCGACTAAACGTTTCCCAGCTTCGGTATGCTGAACCATTACCACGACTTCAGAAACAGTAGGATGCTTACGGATCGCCGCTTCTACTTCGCCAAGCTCAATTCGAAAACCACGAATTTTTACTTGATGGTCGATTCTTCCTAAAAATTCAATAGAACCATCGGGCAGATAACGAACTATGTCACCTGTACGGTATAGACGAGCTTGTGGATTTTTAACAGTAGGATGATTGACAAAGCGATCTCGAGTTAAATCAGGACGTCCCAAGTAGCCTCGTGCTAAGCCATCTCCACCGATATATAGCTCTCCTGAAACCCCAATGGGTACAGATTGCCCCTCTTGGTCTAAAATGTAAACTTCCGTATTACTAATCGGACGGCCAATCGGGATCGTCGTTTCTCCTTGCCAGTCTGCTGGAATTGGGTAGCAACAAGTAAAAGTTGTACTTTCAGTCGGCCCATAACCATTGATAACTTGGATACCACCAAGGGCTAATACTTTTCGGACATGTGGGACAGATACAACATCTCCTCCCACCAGTAGCTGACGTAAACCACGCAGGGCGTCTAGTTGATTTTCTACCATAAGATTAAACAAGCCAACCGTCAACCAAAGTGTGGTCACTTTATATTGCCTTAATACTTGCCCAATCTCTTCTAATGACGGAGCATGCGATGGCATGATGATAAGTTTAGCACCGTTTAGTAAACTCCCCCAAATTTCAAACGTGGAAGCATCAAATGCAATCGGAGCTAGTAGTAAGAAGACTTCATCGGCAGTTAATTGTACATAATTCGCTCCTCGTACCAAGCGAACAATTCCCCGATGAACCACTTCGACTCCTTTGGGCTTTCCTGTAGAACCCGATGTATACATGACATAAGCCAAATTCTCCCCGTTGGCAAGTGGAGCTAAATCGGCTGTACTCTCTTGCTCAATCAACTCCCATTGTTGATCAAGTGCCCATGTATGAGTAGATCCAAGAGAAAACTTCGTTTGCAAGTGCGATTGAGTAAGGACCAGTTTTATCCCAGCATCTTCCATCATATAGTTTATTCGTTCGGATGGATAAGTTGGATCAAGCGGAACGTAAGCCCCTCCTGCTTTAGCAATCCCCAACATGGCGATGATCAGCTCGATCGATCTTTCCATGCCGATTCCTACCATCGTCTCTAAGCCAACACCCTGCTTCTGAAGGAAGCGTGCCAATTGATTTGCTCTCTGATTGAGCTCACGATAGGTGATTTGGTCCTGTCCACAAACGATAGCGATATGATCAGGTGTAGTCGCCGCTTGCTCTGTAAACACATCAGCAATCGAAGCATGTCGTGGATAGGTAACTTGTGTTTGATTCCAGCAGTAGAATAGTTCTTTTTCCTCTTCCGTCAAAATAGGAAGTTTGGAAATCTCCTGTTCTGGTGACTGAACAATGCCAGCTAGTAACTGCTGAAAATGTTTGGCCATCCGCTCAATGGTGGTGGCATCAAATAAATCCGTATTGTATTCAAAATGAGCTACTAACCCTTGCTCTGTTTCCAACATGGTTAATGTTAAATCATACTTTGCCGTTTGATTGGTAAAGTCAAATGGAGCAAGGGATAGCCCTTCTAAACTTTGCATAGTAAAGGGCATATTTTGTAAAACAAACATGGTCTGAAAGAGTGATGAATGACTTAAACTCCGTTCGGGTTGTACTTCATCTACCACTTTTTCAAAAGGTACATCTTGATGTTCATAAGCTTCTAAGGCTACTTCTCGTACACGAGCCAATAGTTCTCGAAAAGTAGGATTTCCGGATAAATTGGTTCGAAACGCGAGTGTATTAACAAAAAAGCCAATTAAGCCTTCTAATTCCTGCCGATTTCGCCCAGCAATAGGACTTCCGACAATGATATCTTCCTGCCCGCTATAGCGCTTAAGTAAAACTTGAAATGCAGCGAGTAAGGTCATAAATAAGGTCGCTTCTTCGTTTCGACTAATCTCTTTTAAGCGCTCTGTAATATTAGCAGAAAAAGCAATCGTATGTGTTGCCCCCTGAAAAGTTTGCTGTAAGGGGCGGGGGCGGTCAGTAGGGAGTTGTAATACTGGAAGTTCACCGCCTAGCTTTTCTTTCCAATAAGCCAACTGGCTTTCCATCACCTCTTCTTGCAACCAATTCTTCTGCCAAGTTGCAAAATCGGCATATTGGACGGCTAACGGTGGTAATGAAATCTCTTTTTCTTGGATCTGTGCTTGATAAAGGGTAAATAACTCCTGATAGAAAATTTGTAAGGACCAGCCATCTGAAATAATGTGATGCATATTGATAAATAAAACCCAGTCTTGCTCTGCCAGTTGGAATAAGCTAGCTCGCAATAATGGACCTTGTTCTAGATCAAATGGGTGTGCAGCATGTTGTTCGATCAGCTCTTTGGCTCGATGGAGCGAGTTTGGCTCGTCGGTTAAGTCATAGACTGGCAAGAACCAAGGAATTTCATCCGCAATGACCTGCATAATTTCGCCGTCTACTTCTGTAAAAGTCGTACGTAAGGTTTCATGTCGAGTGATTAATGTTTTAAAGCTTTGTTCCAGCTGTTTAACCTTGATCTCCCCTTGGATGCGAATAGCAAAAGGTAAACTATATGCGGAGCTTCCAGTGATAAGCTGTTCGACAAACCACAAACGACGCTGCGCATAAGATGCAGCAGACATGCCATTTTTACGAACAGTAGGGGGAATGACTTGTTTAGTTTTATGTTGATCTTCCACGGACTCTTCAAGCCAATTTGCTATGGCAGCAACCGTTGGCTTCTCAAAAACAATCCGAAGTGGAATTTCTCTTTCTGGGATTGCTTCACGAAGACGAGAAATCACTTGTGTAGCTAAAAGCGAGTGCCCTCCTCGTTCAAAAAAGTTTTCATGAATTCCCACTTGATCGATCTTCAGAACACTTGCCCAAATATCGGCAACGATCTTCTCCATCGCGGTTCGCGGAGCGACATACTCCCCTTGACGACTATCTTCTGGAGCTGGCAGGGCTTTCCGGTCTATTTTTCCGTTGGGTGTGAGTGGGAGTTGCTCCAATTGGACAAATATAGAAGGAATCATATACTCAGGTAATGTCCGTGCAAGGTAAGAACGCCACTCGCTTACCGAAATCTCTTCTGCTGTATGATTAAGTACCAAGTAAGCAACCAAACGCTTTTCCCCGAGTTGATCCTCTCTCGCTATCACCACCACTTCTTCGACAGCTGGATGAGACCGTAGTCCTTCTTCAATCTCACCTAACTCAATCCGATAGCCACGAATTTTCACTTGATGATCAAGTCGTCCCAAAAATTTTAAGTTACCATCGGGTAGCCACTGGACTAAGTCACCTGTTTTATATAACCATTCCTTTGTCTTAGAGCGAAAAGGATGAGGGATAAAACGTTCTGCCGTAAGTTTTGGTTGATTGAGATAGCCACGGGCGAGCCCGGCTCCTCCTAGATATAATTCACCAGATATCCCTATGGGAACCGGTCTTAGCTCGGCATCCAAAACATACGCTTCTGTATTGGCAATCGGACGTCCAATCGTTGGCTGTGTGGTTGCACCTTTTTGCACCAGTGAATAGGTTGAATAGGTCGTATCTTCGGAAGGTCCGTACAAGTTATATACTTTCTCAATATTTCCTAATTGATAAAGCTGTTGTGCCAGTGAGTTAGGTAGTGGTTCTCCAGCTAGATTGATCACTTTTACTGAAGAAGGAATCCCTTTTAATCGGAGTAACTCATTGGCTGCTGAAGGTACTGTATTAATGAGGGTCACTTGTTCTTTAGCTGGAATCTCTGGTAGTTGCAGCGCATTTT
Source organism: Thermoflavimicrobium daqui (assembly GCF_003313465.1). Classification (GTDB taxonomy): domain Bacteria; phylum Bacillota; class Bacilli; order Thermoactinomycetales; family Thermoactinomycetaceae; genus Thermoflavimicrobium; species Thermoflavimicrobium daqui. The sequence continues at coordinate 299,405 of NZ_KZ845664.1, read as the reverse complement.
CTACTACAATCACTGTTCCACCTACACAAAGCGGTAAAAACATTTCAAATACGGATAAATCAAAGCATACCGAGGTTGAAGCAAGAACCCCTTGTAACTCTTCAGCTGAATAGACTTGTGAAGCCCACATGAGCAGTGCCACTACACTACGATGCTCAATCATGACCCCTTTAGGCTTACCTGTTGATCCCGAAGTGTAAATAATATGTGAACGTTGTCGTGAAGTACCTGTATTTTCTAAATTACTAGAGCTCATCGAAGCCATATGGTCCTGATCCGTATCGAAACATATAACTTGGACACTGTGAGTTGGTAAATGGGATACCAAGGATGATTGTGTAAGAAGTAGAGAAGTCTGTGAATCCTCAAGCATATAAGCGATACGCTCTTTGGGATAAGCTGGATCGAGCGGGACATAAGCACCACCCGCTTTTAAAGTGCCCAAAATCCCTATGATTAAGTCCAAAGAGCGATCCATACAAATACCAACCATCTTTTCAGGTCCTACTCCTAAACTTTGTAAATAGTGAGCGCACTGATTCGCCTTTTGATTCAGCTCTGCATAGGTAAGCGACTTTTCTCCCCAAATAGCCGCTATTTGATCGGGTGTACGGGCAACTTGCTCTTCAAATAGTTGATGAATCATAACATTGCCCGGGAAATCCAGTGCTGTTTGATTCCATTTTACTAATATTTTCTGTTCGTCTGCTGGAGTAAGGAGTGAAATCTGTCTTAATGGTTGTTTCAAATCCGCCCCCATTTGCTCCACAATATAGCTAACGTGCTTTAAAATCTCCTGTACCATTTCTTCTGTAAATTGACTACGATCATACATCATTTTTAACAATAGCTCTTCTCCCGGAGCACAAACCAAGGTCAAAGGGTAGTTGGTCTGTTCCACAGCACGTACATTACTAAGAAGTAACTCATCCTCCCCTTGCTCTGTCGTCTTACCTTCACTTACTGGATAATTTTCATAGACGAATAAACTGTGAAAGAGCGGAGTTCCCCTTGGCACTTCGCTCCAACCATGAATATCAATGAGGGAACTATACTCATATTGCCGCATTTCGACTTGTCTAGCTTGTAGTCTCTTTAACCATTCTAAAATAGAGTCTTCATGATCCATCGAGATACGCAGGGGTAAGGTGTTGATAAATAAACCAACCATTTGTTCGACGCCGATTAAATCAGCAGGCCGTCCTGATACAGTCGTTCCAAATAGGACTTCTGATTCACCACTATAGCGATGTAACAACAGTGCCCAAGCACCTTGAACGATTGTATTTACAGTAATTTGGTGATTCCGGGCCAATTGATGTAAAGTTTCAGTCGTCTCTTTGGATAAGGTACAATAAGTGGTTTCATAACCCGTTTCATCCGTTTTCTCTGTTTGAATTCCCAGCGGGGTGGGAGACGTGAATCCACGAAGGAATTCACGCCAAAATGCTTCCGCTTGACTTACATCTTGTTTACGTAACCAAGAAATATAGTCACGATAAGGGCGAGGATTGGCTAATTCTAACTCTTTCCCTTTTGAAAAAGCTTCATAATACTGAAATACTTCTCCTAATACAATGGGTAAACTCCAGCCGTCAAGCAAGACATGATGATATCCCCAAACAAATTCATACTGATTTTGAGCGGTCTGAATCAATGTCAGTCGCATCAATGGCGCCACAGCTAAATCGAAATCTTGCAGCCGATCTTGTTCAAGCCAAGAGTTTAGTTTTGGCTGAAGCTGATCCCGTGGTACTAAGCGCCAGTCTAACTGAGAAATCTTGATCTTTGCTTCACGATAAACCACTTGAAGCGGTTGTTCTGTTTCACCCCAGATAAAGCCGGTTCGCAAAATAGTATGCCGATTGACTACTTGTTGCCAAGCTTTTTCAAATGCGGAAACGTCCAAGTTCCCTTTGATCGTTACAGTCATTTGGGTAAAATACATCCCAGAATTTTCCGCATAAACAGAGTGAAAGAGGAGCCCTTGTTGCAAGGGCGATAAAGTATAAATATCTTGAATTTCTTCCATCATGTTGATTTGCCTCTCTTCTTCTGAAGTAATGTTAAAACTTTGGATAGATCTTTATCTGAAAGGTCAGCTTCAGGGAAGTCCGTCGTCGAATAACTCCACATCTCATGGCGATTCTCTGGTGCGATAAATGAGCGTAAAGCATCCAGATAATCTTGGGCGATTCGTTCAATCGTTTCACGCTTAAATATTTCTTTGCTGAAGATCCAAGAGAGATGCAGCTTGCCACCTGTTACAGCACCTACCACATCAATCAAATGGGCTCGTTTGTTTGCTGGATGGATAGGGGGTCCTGCAAATTCAGGTGCATTTCCTACAAACAAACCTCCATCGGAAGTGACGGTGTCAAATTGCCCTAGATAGTTCATACTGATTTCGGCTTGATCACTCTCCCCTACATGCTGGTCCATTTTGGTACGTAAATAACGTAATAACCCATACCCCAATCCTTGTCGTGGTACTTGACGTAACTGTTCTTTAATCGTTTTGAGTGCCTCTCCTTGGGTATTGGCTCTGCCCAAATCCAAGTGAACGGGGTACATGGAGGTAAACCAACCTACAGTCCGTGATAAATCAATATTTTCAGCGATTTCTTCACGGCCATGTCCTTCAAGATGCACCCATACCGAACGTTTCTTCGTCCAACGTGAAGTAGCAAGTACCAATGCTGTTAATAAAATTTCCGTGATTTGTGCATGAAATTGACTTGGAACTTCTTGCAGCAATTGCGCTGTTTCTTGTTCATCTAAATGAAGTACGACACTATCAGCTTTGGCTTCTATATTCTCCCCGGATACAAAGTCTTTGGGTAAATGAGTAACCTGCTTAGATGAATGAGATAACCAGTAACTTGCTTCAGCAAGAACCGATTCTGTTTGCGCATATTCCTGTAGTTGGGTAGACCATTCTTTAAAGGAAGTCGTTTTCGGTAAAAGTTGGATCTCTTCCCCACGCCTTAGCTGTTCATAAGCAGTTTGTAAATCTTCTAGCAAGATGCGCCAAGAAACCCCATCGATGACTAAATGATGTACAACCCATAATAGTCTACCGGACCTTGCTGAACCTAAGTCAAAATACACGACTTTCCAAATTGGGCCTTCCTCGATATGAAGACTTGACTGTGCTTGGGAGGCAATTTGCTCCATCGTTTTCTTTTGCTCGTCATCTGATTGACGGGATAAGTCTTCATATTGGAAAGGTAAAGCTTCCTCCAATGGGGTATGAACTTGATACCACTTGGATCCTTGTTTCCTAAAGCGGAGCCGCAGGGCATCATGCTGATATACCACTGCTTTAAGCGCTTGTGCCAATAGGGACGGTTGTAGCGACTTTTTGACTAGTAAGAACATCGATTGATTCCAGTGATGGCGCTCTAACAGTTCTTGCTCAAAGAACCAATGTTGAATCGGGGTAAGTGGTACTTCACCCGTGACTAAGCCTTGTTCAGCTTGAATAACTGGTGCTTTCCCTACCACTGTGGCTAGTTCAGCAATCGTCTGATTTTCAAAGAGCTGTTTAGGTGTGAGCTTTAATCCCGCTTGATTCGCTCGCGCCACTACTTGCAGACTTAAAATTGAGTCCCCACCTAGTTGGAAAAAGTTATCATGGATTCCAACACGTTGGAGCCGTAGGACTTGTTTCCAAATCTCTACCAGTTGGGCTTCAACTTCGGTTTTAGCTTCGACATAGTGTGTTTGGTCTAGATAATCAGACGTATCTGGTGCTGGAAGTGCTCGGCGATCGATTTTGCCATTGTTAGTTAGTGGCAAGTGATCGAGCCAGACGAACGCAGTTGGAATCATATACTCAGGTAGGGTCTGTTTTAAGGTCTGGCGTAACTCGTTACGTGAAAGTGTCTCTTTCGTAACGACATAGGCTACCAACTGTTTTAACCCTTGTTCATTACTTCGAGCGATAACTACACATTCCTGAATCGCTGGGTGACTACTTAAGGCTGCTTCAATTTCCCCTAGCTCAATGCGGAAGCCGCGAATTTTCACCTGATGATCGATGCGTCCTAAAAATTCAAGCTGACCATCGGGGAGAAAGCGAACCAAGTCCCCAGTCTTATAGAGACGTGCATGACTGTCAGGACGGAATGGATGTTGTATAAAGCTTTGCTCTGTCAGATCTGGGCGCTGGTAATAGCCACGAGCGAGTCCGGCTCCTCCTACATAAAGCTCACCGGGAACCCCGATGGGTACAGGTTGTCGTTGTGAATCAAGGACATATACTTCTGTATTGGCAATCGGTCGCCCAATTGGTGGCGTAGTTAGCTCACTGTTTGTGGAAGTGACCACTTTCGCAGCTGTGGTTACGACCGTATTTTCTGTAGGCCCATAGTGATTAATGACCTCGACTGGAAAATCAGGTGATGGATAATGTCGCAACTGATCGCCACCTGTTAATAATGTTCGTAACGGTAATTGCTTTGGCCACTCAAGTAGTAACATGCTCTCTAACAATGGAGTAGGCAAGAAGCTGACAGTGATTTGCTGCTCAATCATCCAATCCTTTAATTCAGTTGGAGACATGCGTATTTCCTCACTCGGGATATAGAGCGCTCCCCCACTAGCTAAAGTAGGCCAGATTTCCCAGACAGAGGCATCAAAAGCAGTTCCCGCAAGCAGAGTCGTCCGATCTTGTGAAGTTAATTGGTACGTACGCTGATGCCAGAACACCAAATTAAGCAGAGAACGATGGGTAATCATTACCCCTTTCGGTTTTCCAGTTGATCCAGAGGTATAGATCATATAAGCTAGTTGATCGACAGATACGGATACTTCTAAATCGGCTTTACTTTCAGTTATCCAAAGTTCTTCATCCGTATCCACACACCATACAGTCGTAGAGCTGCCCTCTACTTTCTCTTGTAGATGAGACTGGGTAAGCATGATAGGCACTTGCGAATCAGATATCATGTATGTTAGACGGTCTTCCGGATAACTGGGGTCCATTGGTACATAAGCTGCTCCAGCCTTCCATATAGCGAGAAGGGCAACCAATAGCTCTGGCGAGCGTTCCATACATACACCAACGAGCTGTTCTGATCCTATCCCACGTTTCTGTAGTGCATGTGCTAATTGATTGGCTCGTGCATTCAGTTCTTGATAAGTGAGCGTACCTTGTAAACTTACCACTGCAACCCCTGTTGGCTGTTGTTTCGCATTCTCTTCGATCCAAGCATAAACCGGTCGATTTTGTGGATAGTCTACTTTTGTTTCATTCCATGCACTTATTAACTGTTTCTCATCCTGAGTCACAATTGAATAATGGTGAATCGCTGCCTCAGGCTTACGAACAATCTGTTCGAGGAGCAGTTGAAGCTGTACAGCCATACGCTGAATCGTATCCTTTGTAAATAGATCCGTGTTGTATTCAAATGCTGTTACTAAACCTTCGGATGCTTCTGCCATCGTTAACGTTAGATCAAACTTAGCCGAATTTTGCTCGAGTGTGACCGTTTCCATCTGTAAGTCGTGGGCTTCGTGCCAATCACGTGGTGTATTTTGCAGTGCAAACATCACTTGGAATAACGGTGTATGACTTAGATGGCGTTCGGGTTGGACTTCATCCACTACTCTTTCAAATGGAACATCTTGATGGCTATACGCTTCAAGCGCCACGTCGCGAACTCGTGCTAACAAATCTCGGAAACTCGGATTTCCTGATAGGTCTGTACGAAATACCAATGTATTCACAAAGAAACCAATGAGATTTTCGATTTCCTTCTGATTTCGTCCAGCCACAGGACTACCTACCGCAATATCTTCTTGACCGCTATATCGACTCAGTAAGAGCTGGAAAGCAGTCAACAATGTCATAAATAAGGTGGCTCCTTCTTGTTGACTTAGCTCTTTTAAGTCAGCTAATAACTTAGTCGGTAAGACGATTTGATATGTCGCCCCTCGGAAGGTCTGTTCAGCTGGTCGCGGACGATCTGTCGCAAGCTGTAACACAGGGACATCTGCAAGCTGTTTTTTCCAGTAGGCAAGCTGTTTTTCCAATACTTCTCCCGTCAGCCAAGATTTTTGCCAGCTAGCAAAGTCTCGATATTGAATCGTTAATGCTGGAAGCGGATTATCTTCTCCCTGCTTGAATGCGTTATAGAGAGTAAACAACTCTCGAATGAAAACACTGATTGACCATCCATCTGAAATAATGTGATGCATATTTAGATAGAACAGCCATTCATCCTCCGCCACTCGGAATAGCTTCATCCGCAGGAGCGGTCCTTGGGTAAGGACAAAAGATATTTGTAGATCTGCATGGATTTGCTGCATGGCTGACTCACACGGATCTTGCTCTGCCCGTAGATCAATCTCCCTAAACTTCAAGTGATCCGATGTTTGAATCACCTGGACAGCCTGCCCGTCTTCTTCTTGGAAGATCGTTCTCAGTGTTTCATGACGCTGAATGAGCGAGTGCAGGCTTTGACGTAATAGATCAACGTGAAGATCACCCCGAATCCGTAGTGCAAATGGGATATGATAAACGGAACGATCTGGAAGCAATCGATCTAAGAACCATAGACGTTGCTGAGCGTAGGACATGGGCGCAAGCGGTTCACTGTGATCACTTGGGATGAGTGGAGGTAAAGCCTTCCCTTTTCCTTCCTGTAAAGCAGTTTCTACCTGCTGGGCTAAGTCTTTGAGTATCGGTGCCTCAAATAAGCTACGAAGTGGTAAGGTAATTTGGAAAGCTTCATTGATACGAGAGATTACCTGTGTTGCTAAGAGAGAATGTCCTCCAAGTACAAAGAAATTGTCATGAATATACACAGCTTCCACTGGTAATAATGATTTCCAAATCCCAGCAATCATTTCTTCCACAGGTGTTCGTGGTTCCACTCCTGCTCGTATTTTTTCCGCCCATTCGGGTTTAGGCAAAGCTTGTCGATCCACCTTCCCATTCGCGGTGAGTGGAAGTGCATCTAGTTTGACAAAAGCTGAAGGAATCATATATTCAGGAAGCATCTGCTTCAGATGCTCGATCCACTTCATCTCCTCCGCTTCACCATCTGCGACTACATAAGCAACAAGCCGTTTTTCTCCCCTTTCATCGACACTTGCGCTTACAGTTGCTTCTTTAATCGTTGGATAACTACTTAAGATGGCCTCTATTTCACCTAGCTCGATTCGGAAACCGCGAATTTTCACTTGCTGATCGATCCGACCTAAAAATTCAAGATTTCCATTTGAGAGGAAGCGTACTAAGTCTCCAGTCTTATACAAACGCTCTTGTTCAATCGTTACAAATTTCTCCGCTGTGAGTTCGGGTCGGCGATGATAACCTTTTGCTAAACCAACTCCACCAATATGTAGCTCACCAGGTACACCTATTGGAACAGGTTGGTTAAATGGACTTAGCACATAAACTTCGGTCCCACCAATGGGCTGACCAATAGCAGGTAATCCCTGGTAAGTCTCTCCTTTCGGTATGGGATAAGCAGTTGTAACCACCGTATTCTCGGTCGGTCCATAATGATTGATTACATCTACTGGGAAATCACTGGCTGGATAGACATGTAACTGATCCCCACCTGTTAACAGTTTGCGCAGAGCAACTTGTTTTGGCCATTCTAGCTGCAATAAACTTTCCAATAAAGGTGTTGGTAAAAAGCTAATGGTAATCTGGTTTTCAAGTAGCCAGTCACGTAAGTGGGTAGGCGACAAGCGAACTTCTTGCGTTGGAATATACAGTGCTGCTCCCGCGGTCAAAGTAGGCCAAATTTCCCATACGGATGCATCAAAGGCAACACCAGCTATTAAGGTAGTTCGATCATGGCTACTTAATTCATAAGTTGTATGATGCCAAGTGATTAAGTTCCCGAGCGAACGATGTGTAATGGGTACTCCTTTGGGTTGACCTGTAGAACCTGACGTGTAAATGAGATAGGCTAACTGATCACCCGTCGCCAGTCCTGAAAGTTCTTTTTCGCTTTCTAAGCTTAATTTGTCTGCGATCTGATCCAAGCAAATCGTATATGGCACCGATTCGAATGAACATTTTTCTTGATAAGCTGTCTCTGTTAGGATCATTGAAACTTGTGCATCCAAGGCCATATATTCTAACCGGTCTGTTGGATATTCGGGGTCCATCGGCACATAGGCACACCCTGCTTTAAGAATAGCTAGTGCTCCAACGATCAACGCGGGGGTTCGTTCCATGCAGATTCCTACGAGCTCTCCTGGTGCGATACCTATTTTTTGTAAGTAACGGGCTAGCTGATTGGCTCGAGCATTTAGTTCACCATAAGTGACGAAAGTGTGTTCACTGACAATCGCGATAGCCTGTGGATCTCTCGCTACTTGTTTCTCAACCCATTGATGAATACAGCCGTCATATGAATCCATCTGCGTTTGATTGACCTGTTGATATAGCTCTTGTTCTTGCTCCGTTAAGATGGGGATGTGATGAATCGGTTGTTCTGGATTTTGGGCAATTGCTTCAAGTACTTGGTAGAAATGCTGAGCTAGACGTGCGATGGTCTCCGCTTTAAATAAGTCCGTATTATACTCAAATACAGCCGTAAATCCTTGGCTACTTTCTCCCATCGTTAAAGTCAAATCAAATTTTGCAGTTGTAATTGGAAGGTCAAAGGGTTCAATGGATAGTTCTGTTACCCGATCTGCCATCTCTGGCATATTTTGCAGGGCAAACATCACTTGGAAAAGTGGAGAATGGCTTAAATGACGCTCTGGCTGTAGTTCGTCAACTACTTTTTCAAATGGTACATCTTGATGAGCATATGCAGACAAGGCAACTTCTCGTAGCTGTCTCAATAAGGTTCGGAAACTTGGGTTTCCTGAAAGATCAGTACGAAAAACCAACGTATTAACGAAAAAGCCAATCAAACCTTCTGTTTCCTTATGATTTCTGCCAGCAATGGGGCTACCTACAGCAATATCAGTTTGACCACTATAACGACTCAAGAGTACATTCCATGCAGCAAGCAAGGTCATGAATAAGGTTGCTCCCTCTTGATGACCCAGTTCCTCCAAACGCTTAACTAATTCATGAGGCAAATTCATGCGATAATCGGCCCCGCAGAATGTTTGTTCAGAAGGACGTGGATAATCCGTCGGTAATTGCAGAATCGGGACATTCTTCAGTTGATTTTTCCAATAAGTCAATTGTTCCTCTAATTTCGCTCCATCCATCCAACTCTGCTGCCAAATAGCAAAGTCTGCATATTGAATCGGAAGTGGAGCTATACTTGCTTCTTGACCTTCGATAAGTGCTTGATAACACGCGAGCCATTCCTTCAAAAAGACTTGAAGTGACCAGCCATCTGAGATGATATGATGCATATTCACATAAAAGATCCATTCTTCATGCGCTACTTGATATAACTTCGCTCGAAATAACGGTCCTTTATGAAGATAAAATGGCTGATTGAGATCTTGGGTGATGAGTTCCAACACCTTAGCAGATGGATTCGCTGTTAAACGTAAATCCACGAACTCCAATGAGCTAAATTCCACTTCCTCTATGATTTGTACAGGTTGCCCCTTGATCTCTTGGAAAATTGTTCGCAGAGTCTCATGTCGCCTTATTAGCGTTTGCAAACTCTCTTCCATCGCCTTTCGATTGATTTTTCCTTGGATCCGTAAGGCAAATGGTAGGTTGTAGGCAGCATTCTCCGGCTTGAGACGATCTAAAAACCATAAGCGCTGTTGAGAATAGGAGAGTGGCAAGTTCGTAGATGTTCGCTTAGCCTTCTCGATCGTTATCGAACTCTCTTCATTCTGCTCCATCATCGTTTCCATTTCGATCGCTTGTGCTAATTCATGGAGCACCGGCTTTTCAAAGAGTAATCGCAATGGGAATTCAATACCAAACACTTCCTTACTTCGCGATACAACTTGTGTCGCCAAGAGGGAGTGCCCACCTAACTCAAAGAAATGATCATAAACACCTACTTGCTCTAAGGATAAAACCTTACACCAGATGGCAGCCATCATCTCTTCGGCTACCGTTCTAGGTGCGACATACTGCTTCATCGATATGGTTTGCTCGGGTGCGGGTAAAGCTTTCCGATCGATCTTACCATTCGGGGTGAGTGGTAGATGATCCATCATCACAAAAACACGGGGTACCATATAGTCTGGCAATTTCTGTTTGATTCTTTGTTGCCAATCACTAGACTGATCCTGTTCTGCTACGACATAAGCAACCAGACGCTTAGCTCCAGGCTGATCTTCACGAGCCACCACAACCACATCGCGAATGCTCTCATCTTGCCGAAGTACCGCTTCGATTTCACCTAATTCAATCCGATAGCCACGAATTTTCACCTGATGATCGATTCGTCCTAAGAACTCCAATTGCCCATCCCCACGATAACGAACTAAATCACCGGTTTTATATAAACGTGCTTTTGGATCGGAACTAAATGGATCAGGAATAAATCGCTCTCGTGTCATCTCTTCTTTATTTAAATAGCCAAGAGCAACTCCCGCTCCACTCAGATATAACTCTCCCGGAATACCGATAGCTACGGGACGTAATGACGAGTCCAATACATATGCCTTGGTATTGGTAATCGGACGTCCAATGGGCGGAGCTTCGCTTCCATCTTTTTCAATACAAGCATAGGTGGAGTATGTTGTATCTTCAGATGGCCCATATAAGTTGTATACCTTGGTTACTGTTCCAAGCGCATAAATTTGTTGAACCAATGCATGCGGGAGCGGTTCACCTGCTAAGTTGACAGTTCGAACAGAGGGTGGTACTTCTTGCATTCGTAAAAGCTCAGTCATAGCAGAGGGTACCGTATTGATACAAGTAATCAGATTTTTGGCTGGATGCTCAGGTAACTCGAGTACATTCTCCGCTAAGATCACCTTGCCACCCGCACTTAGTGGGACAAACATCTCAAAGATCGATAAGTCAAAACAGATCGAAGTAGCAGCAAGTACTCCTTTTAACTCTTCAGGTGTAAATAGGGATTTCGCCCAGTGAATGAAAGCCGAAACATTACGATGGCTTATCATCACTCCTTTAGGAAGACCCGTAGAGCCTGATGTATAAATTAAATAGGCGAGTTGCTCTGAGTCAACCTGAACAGACGGATTAAAGTTGGACTCCTCTGACCATAAGGCGAATTCTTGATCAACAGCTACCACCCAATCGACAACATCCGATAGCTCCCCTTTAAGCGACTCTTGGGTTAAGATGACTTGTGCCTCTGCATCAGACAACATATAAGCGATTCGCTCTTTCGGATAAGCTGGATCAAGTGGGACATAGGTTCCACCCGCTTTAAGCACAGCCAATAAACTAACCAGTAGATCAAGCGAGCGTTCCATAAAAATTCCTACACGTGCTTGTTGATTGACTCCATTTTTCAGGAGGTAATGGGCTAATCGATTGGCTCGCTCATTAAGCTCTTGGTAAGTCCATGCTCCTTCCGTCGTCATAACGGCAACCGCTTGTGGCGTTTTCTCCACCTGTCTAGCAATCCATTCATGAATGGGTCGTTTGTCAGGGTACGGCTGCTCGTTTTCATTCCACAAAGTAAGCTGATGCGCTTCTTGTTTGGTTAAGAGATTGACTTCTTTAAGCTTACGGGTCGGATCAGCTACCATCTCTTCTAAAATCATTTGTAGATGCTCACACATTCTCACAATCGCTTCATCAGCAAAATGATTATCCCGATACATCCATTTCAAATACAGCTTCTCTCCTGGCGCTACGATAAGGGTAAGTGGATAGCTGACTTGTTCCACACCTTCAGCCTGATGAATACGAAGACCTCCAGGAATGCGTTCAGCAACCTCACCAACTGGATAGTTTTCAAATACGACCAATGTTTGAAACAAAGGTGTTCCTTTAGGTAGTTCACTGAGTCCCTGAATCTCGTGAAGCGGTGTAAATTCATACTGCCTAAGCTCCATCTGTTCCAACTGGAATGATTGTAACCACTCTTGGATCGTGAGCTCTTCAGACACTTGAACCCGGACTGGCAATGTATTGATAAATAAACCAACCATCCGATCTACACCTGATAAGTCAGCGGGTCTTCCAGCACCAGTCGCCCCATACAATACATCTTTCTCTCCACTATAACGACTTAGCAGATAGGCCCAAGCTCCTTGTATCAACGAGCTAAGGGTTAATTGATGCCCTCTTACAAAGTCTTCTAATTTTGCCGTTAACGGTTCCGATAGATAAACCACATGCTGTTTATAGTTTTCTGCTGCCGATTCTGTAACCTTTCTCTCAATGGGAAGGGTTGTCGGTGTGGTAAATCCTTTTAGTTTCTGCCGCCAAAACTCTTTTGCTTTCATGAGATCTTGCTGTTTGAGCCAAGCGATATAATCACGATAAGGTCGCATTTCTTCAAGTTCTATCCTCTGCCCTGTGGTTAACTGATGGTAGATTGTAAATAGATCTTGGAATACAAGTGGCATACTCCAACCATCTAAAATGACATGATGATAGCTCCAAATAAACTGATAAGCCTGATCCCCTCTCTGTATGATGGTAAACCGCATTAAAGGAGCTTGTTCCAAGATAAATCCTAGTTTCCGATCCTGCGCTAACACCCTTTCTAATTTTTGTTCTTGTTCCTCTAACGTATGGCTCGACCAGTCTTCCACTATAAATGAAACAGGAACAGAAGCATATACCACTTGATGGGGGCGAGTCAGCCCTTGAGCTTTAATCGCTGTGCGTAATACAGCATAACGATTGACCACTTGTTGCCAAGCTTCTTGAAACGCTTGGAGATCCAAATCACCTGTTAGGGAGAATGACATTTGAACAACATAGTCACCTATACCTGTTCCCATTTGTGAATGGAACCAAAGCCCCTCTTGCAGTGGTGAGAGCGGATAGATATCTTCTACCACCCCATGGGGTTCAAGACATTGATCCAGCTCTGTTTGAGTTAACTCAGCCAACGGAAAGTCAGATGGAATATAGCAAGTCGTCTTATCACTCAATTCTTGGTGAATAAGCTCTCGCAAAGATGTCATCATCATAACGGCCACTTGCTCTATGGTTTCTTGTTGATACATTTCTTTGCTATATCTCCAAGTTAGGTGAAGCTGTCCCTGTGACACACCTCCAATTACATCAATGAGATGAGCACGTGGTGTTTGAGGATCTGCATAACTTCCAGCGTATTCAGGAGCAACGCCTGAGAAGAGACCCACTTGTTCGGTCGACTGATCAAATTGTCCCAGATAGTTAAAGCTGACCTTCGGCGTAGGTTGCTGACTAAGCACTTCCTTCACTTCATGATCTTGACTGAGATAGCGTATGACACCATATCCCAAGCCTTGCTTAGGAGTGCGGCGAACTTGCTCCTTCACTACTCGGACGATCTCACTATTACACTTTGCTTCAGACAAATCCATCACCCATGGATACATACTCGTAAACCAGCCGATCGTTCGGGATAAGTCAATTCCTTCTTTCAACTCTTCACGACCATGCCCTTCTAAATGAATACGAAAAGTCGTTTGCCCAGTCCAGTGCATGAAGGCTTTTCCTAATGCAGAAAGCAAAATTTCATGAATCTGTGCACGATATTTTTCATTACTCATTTGAAGGAGCGTCCGTGTCTCTGCTTGGTTTAAGGACAGGGTGATGCTATCCGCTTCTCTTTCTGTATTCTTACCATGCTTGTTATCAACAGGTAGAGTCGCCACTGGCTTTTGGGCTTGTTCTAACCAATATACGGCCTCTTGCTGTAACTGCTCAGATTTTGCAAGCTGGCGTAACTCGTAAGCCCATTCCCGATAGGAAGTTGTCTTTGGCAAAGGTTGGGCTACTTTACCACTTTCTAACTGCTTATAAACGGTAGCAAAGTCCTCTAGTAATATTCGCCAAGAAATACCATCGATCACCAAATGATGAGCTACCCATAGTAGTCGTCCCGGCTCGGAGTCACCTAAATCAAAATAAATCACTCGTAACAAAGGTCCTTGAAAGATATTTAGACTCTGCTGCGCTTTTATCGCCTCGTTTTCAATGATGATTCTTCTTTCTTTTATATCGATTTTGGTTAGATCGAACATTGTAAACGAGTTGGCTTCTTCCACTTCTGCATAAACTTGTCGCCAACCTTGTTCCAATTTTTCAAAACGAAGACGTAATGCATCATGCTGCATTAGCAAGTAAGCGAGTGTTCGTTGAATAAGATCTGGTTTTAAGCGCTCAGCTACTTGTAAAAACATAGACTGATTCCAATGATGACGATGAGGGATGTCTTGCTCAAAAAACCATTTCTGAATCGGAGTAAACGGTACTTCGCCTGTGAGTATTCCTTGCTCCGCTTCAATATTAGCAACTTTCCCAACAACCTGAGCTAGTTCGGCAATCGTTTGATTTTCAAATAATCGTTTGGGTGTTAGGTGTAAACCCTGCTGTTTGGCTTTAGCAACAATTTGAATACTTAAAATGGAATCTCCACCTAAGCGGAAGAAGTTATCATGAACTCCCACTTGTGGAAGTCGTAATACTTGTTGCCAAATAGCGGCCAACTTCTGTTCGATTTTATTGCGGGGTGCTACGTAGGTTTCTTGATCCATCTTCCAGATCGGTTTGGGTAGGGCTTGACGATCAATTTTCCCATTTGCAGTAAGAGGGAGGTCTTCTAAAGTAACCCAGACTGCAGGTACCATATATTCAGGTAGATGTTGTTTTAAATATTGCTTTCCAATTTCCTCAGAAAATACTTGTTCTTCATCCACTACGACATAGGCAATTAAACGTTTATCCCCTGGTGCTATCTCTTGTACAGCAACGACCCCTTCCTTCACAGCTGGATGGCCACTCAAAACTGCTTCGATCTCACCTAGCTCAATACGAAAACCACGAATTTTGACCTGTTGATCGATCCGTCCTAAATATTCCAATTGTCCATCTGGTAAGAAACGAACCAAATCACCTGTTTTATACAAACGGGCATGAGGTTGTTTGTTAAATGGATGCGGGATAAATCGCTCACGAGTTAGTTCACTCTGATTGAAATATCCGTCCGCTAAGCTGTGCCCACCGATATATAGCTCACCTGGAACGCCTATAGGAACCTGCTGTTGATAATGATCTAATACATATACTTCTGTATTGGCGATCGGATAACCGATTGGAGGTAACCCTTTCTGGTCAGACTGCTTTGGAACCACAGCTGCTGTTGCGACCACCGTATTCTCGGTAGGTCCATAGTGATTGATTACATCTACTGGGAAATCACTGGTCGGATAAGAACGAAGTTGATCCCCACCTGTTAATATCTTTCTAAGAGATAGCTGTTTTGGCCATGGTATGGTTAGTAATTGCTCTAATAATGGCGTGGGTACAAAGCTGACGGTAATTTTGTTTTGAATGAACCAATCCCGCAATTCATAGTGAGAAAGGCGAATCTCCTCATCAGGGATATATAAACAAGCGCCTGCTACCAACGTAGGCCAAATTTCCCAAACCGAAGCGTCAAAGGCCATTCCTGCTAAAAAGGTCGTACGATCTTGGGATGTTAATTGATATTCACGCAGATGCCAAAATACAAGATTAAGTAGCGATCGATAAGGCACCATCACTCCTTTGGGCTTTCCAGTAGAGCCAGAGGTATAAATGACATAAGCAAGATCATTTTTAGTCAAATGAACCGCAGGCTCTAACCCACTCTCTTGCTTTAGCTCTTCTTCGATACCATCAAGATACACGGTTTTCTTCCATGCAGGTAAAGAAGTTTGCAAATGGGTTTGGGTCAATAACATGACCGCTTGGGTATCCTCCAACATATATTGCATCCGCTCTCTCGGATAAGCAGCATCAATCGGCACATAAACTCCACCTGCTTTGAGAATTCCTAGTAATCCCACCACATAATGAAGGGAACGTTCTACACAAATTCCTACACGATCGCCCTTTCTAACCCCTTGTTTGTGCATATAATGAGCTAGTTGATTCGCACGCTGATTTAGCTCTTGATAAGTGAAGCATCCTTGCGGGCTGTTAACTGCCAGTGCAGTAGGATGTTCCACCGCATTTAGGGCAATCCACTCATGGACGAGCCTGTTTTCTGGAACTTCGATTTCTGTTTGATTCCACTCGTTAAGGAGCCTACGTTCATGCTCGGTTAAAAGAGAAATTTGACGAATGGGACAGTCTGGATGTGCGACAACTTCTTCTAACAATAATGAGAAATGAGCAGCCATTCTCTCAATAGTTTCTGCTGCAAATAAATCGGTATTATATTCAAAGGCAATCACTAAACCTTCTGTACTTTCTGCTGCGTTAACAACCATGTCAAATTTAGCCGTATGATGAGGTAGCTCTACTGTTTCGACCAAGAGCCCGGGCACTTCAGGTACAGTAACCGAAGCATTTTGTAAGGCAAACATTACTTGAAAGAGTGGGGTATGGCTAAGATAACGCTCGGGTTGTAATTCATCAACTAATCGTTCAAACGGAATATCTTGATGGGCATACGCTTCCACTGCAACCTGACGTACACGATCTAATAATTCACGGAAGGATGGATTCCCTGATAAATCGGTACGGTATACCACAGTATTGACAAAAAAACCAACCAATTTTTCCAATTCTGCCTGATTTCGTCCAGCAATCGGGCTTCCCACTGCAATATCTTCTTGACCACTATAACGGCTAAGCAATACTTGTAAACCAGCAAGCAGCGTCATAAATAAAGTGGAACCACTTTTCCGGCTTAGTCTTTGTAATTTGATAAGCAGCTCTGTTGGTAACGTTATCTGATAGGTCGCTCCATGAAATGTTTGCTCAGCAGGTCGTGGAAAATCCGTTGGGAGCTGTAAAACAGGCAAATCAGCTAATTGATCTTTCCAATAAGCTAGCTGTTTGCTTAATTTTTCATCTTGAAGCCATGCTCTTTGCCAAATCGTATAGTCCGCATATTGGATCGGTAATTCAGGTAAAGAGTACGGCTCATTATCAAGCATTGCTTGGTATAAGCCAAACAACTCCTCCGTTAAAACTCCTAAAGACCAACCGTCTGAAATAATGTGATGCATATTGACATATAACAGCCAGTCTTTCTCTTCTATTTGGAACAATTTCACCCGTAAGAGCGGTCCTTGTGATAGATCAAATGATTTGTCTGCATCTTTCTTTATCATTTCCATAGCAACTGATTCTGCATGATTTTCGGTACGCAAGTCAAACTCCGCCCACCAGTCGGTTATCTCTGGTAAGATCACTTGAACCGCTTGCCCTTCAGATTCTTGGAAAATAGTACGTAATGATTCATGTCGTTGAATGACCGTATGCCAACTTTGTTGAAGTACATTCTTATCTAGCTCGCCTTTGATCCGTATCGCCAACGGAATATGATAAACACCCGTATGATCCAGCATCTGCTCCAAAAACCAAAGACGCTGCTGTGCATAGGATAAGGGGAGCTCAGCTATTTGGTCTTCTCTGGGTTGAATATTTCGCTCTGAGGGAGCTATCTCAGCATGAAGCCATGTTTCAATCTCTTGGGCTAGATCCTTAATGGTTGGTTTCTCAAACAATGTTCTAAGTGGGATCTCGATCTTAAGAACATGATTCATCCTTGATATCACTTTCGTTGCTAGCAAAGAATTTCCGCCCAATTCAAAGAAATTTTGCTGGCTGTCTACGTGCTCTACCTTTAATACCTCACACCAGATACCTGCAATAATCTCCTCTAACGGTGTACGATGTCTCGCTTTTTTCTCTGTTGGTTCAGGGATAGCTGGGGCAGGCAATGCTTTACGATCAACTTTTCCATTAGGATTTAAAGGAAACTCATCCATTTGCACAAAAGCAGCAGGAATCATATATTCTGGCAGCTGATCTTGTAAATAGCTTCGCCATTGCCTTTCATTTACCACATCTTCTGTAACAATCAAATAAGCAACAAGTCGTTTATCTCCTGGTGTATCTTCACGAACGATCACAACCGCTTCTTTCACAGCAGGATGTTTGCTAAGAGCTGCCTCAATCTCTCCTAGTTCAATCCGAAACCCGCGTATTTTTACTTGGTGATCTAGCCTCCCTAAAAATTCGAGATTTCCATCTGGCAAATATCGTACCAAATCGCCCGTTTGGTAAAGCTTAGCATTCATTTCTTTCGAAAAAGGATGTTTTACAAACCGTTCTTCGGTTAGCTTTGGACGACGTAAATAGCCACGAGCTAAGCCATCTCCACCTACATAGAGTTCACCTGGAACCCCGATGGGTACATGCTTTCCCCAACGATCCAATACATACACCTCTGTATTGCTAATTGGTCGTCCGATGGGCAGTGATGTTGTCCCTTGCCAAGTCGTAGGGATCGGGTAACAACAAGTAAAGGTGGTATTTTCAGTTGGACCATAGCCATTGATAACCTGAACATGACCAAAGGCCAAAACCTTTTTTACATGAGGTACAGATACGACATCACCACCAACCAGAAGTTGACGGAGCCCTCGAAGTGATTCTAATTGGTGTTCTACCATGAGATTAAATAAACCTGAAGTCAACCAAAGTGTTGTTACCTTTTCTTGTTTTAATACGGAAGCTATCTCTTCCAATGAGGGGGTATGAGGTGGCATGATGACTAGTTTGGCCCCGTTTAACAAGCTCCCCCAAATTTCAAAGGTAGAAGCATCAAAAGCGATCGGAGCTAACTGTAGGAACACCTCATCCTTCGTAAACTGCGCATAGTTCGCCCCTTTAACCAAGCGTAAAATCCCACGCTGTACCACTTCGACTCCTTTGGGTTTACCTGTAGAGCCTGATGTATACATCACATATGCCAAATCTTCTCCACTCGAAAGGAGAGGAGGATCTTCTAGACTTTCATTAGTGATTTCCGCCCATTCCTGATCCAATACAATCACAGATGTACTTGTAAGTTCCCACTGTACAGGAAGATGGGCTTGCGTCAAAATGATCTCCACTTGAGCATCTTCAATCATATAGGCAAGTCGGTCTTTCGGATAGGTTGGGTCTAGTGGAACATAGGCGCCACCCGCTTTTAAAATCCCGAGAATCGCCACCACCAGATCTAGCGATCGCTCCATGGCCACTCCAACCATTGTCTCGCGCCCAATCCCCTGCTTACGTAAATAATGGGCAAGTTGATTGGCTTTTTGATTTAACTCCTGATAAGTTAAACTTTGCTCTTGATAAATCAAGGCCACTCGATCAGGCGTTTCTTTAGCTTGTAAAGCAAATTCTTCTGCAACCGATGATTGTCGTGGATAGTTGACCTGCGTTTGATTCCACTGATGAAGTAGTTCCAACTCCTCTTTTGTTAATAGAGAAATCTGTCCGATCGGTTGGCTAGGATCAGCTACAATCTCCGTTAATACTTGTCGAAAATGCCCCGCCATCCTTCTTATCGTTTCCTCTGTAAATAAATCAGTATTATATTCAAACGTTGCTGACAGTCCCTCTGTACTTTCCATCATGGTAAGTGTAAGATCAAATTTCGCGATATCTTGTTGTACACTCAACGGCTTTACTGTTAAATGATCGACACCTGTATATTGCAAAGGCATATTTTGAAGTGTAAACATCACCTGAAATAACGGTGAATAACTTAGGCTCCGTTCAGGTTGTAGTTCATCAACCACTTTTTCAAAAGGAACATCTTGATTAGCATAAGCTTCCCATGCTACCTCTTTAACACGGGCAAGTAATTCACGAAAACTCGGATTTCCCGAGCAATCCGTACGAAATACCAAGGTGTTGACAAAAAAACCAATGACTTTCTCAAGCTCTTGGCGCGTTCTCCCCGCAATGGGGCTTCCAACGACAATATCTTCTTGACCACTATAACGGCTTAATAATGTTTGAAAAGCCGAGAGTAGGGTCATAAATAAGCTAGCCCCTTCTTCTTGGCTGAGTGTATGTAATCGCTTCGTTAAATCCGCTTCAATGGTTATGCTATGAATCGCTCCGTGAAAGGTTTGTTTGGATGGGCGTGGTTGATCAGTAGGAAGCTGAAGTACTGGTAGATCCGCTAATTGTTTCTTCCAATAAGAAAGTTGCTTCGCTTGTACCTCATCTTGTAACCATTCTTGTTGCCAAACAGCATAGTCTCCATATTGAACGGATAACTCTGATAATGGATAATCTTCCCCGCGGACAAGGGCTTGATAAAGCTGACTCCACTCATCAAAGAAAATACCCATGGACCAACCATCTGCAACCATGTGATGGGTTGTCAGTGATAAAACCCAATCCGATAAGCTTAAACGGAAGAGTCGAGCACGGATTAGAGGACCTTTAACTAAATCAAATGCCTGTTCCGCATCTTTTTTGATTAGATGTAAGCAAGTTGCTTCTGGGTCCTTTTCATTCCGCAAGTCTTCTTGTACGACCTTTAGTTCCAACCTACTAGAAAGTAGTTGTACCGGCTCTCCCTCAATTTCTGTAAATGTAGTACGAAATGCTTCATGACGGTCTACTAGCATTTGCAAACTCTGCTCTAAAGCTGGTATATTTAATGCTCCTTGGAGACGAACTGCAAAGGGAATATTATATACTGCAGTATTTGGCATTAGTTTTTCAAAAAACCATAACCTTCTTTGTGCATAAGACATAGGGAGATAACCTTGATCTCGATTGGCGATTGGGATAGTCGTAACACTCGCTTTTTCTACTCGATGATCCGATAACTCTAAATCAATTCGTTCAGCCAATTGTGCGATAGTAGGTGCCTCATCAATTAAGCCTGGTGAGAGAGGCATCTGAAAAGCTTGCTGAAGATAAATATGTAACTCCTCAGCAAGTTCACTATCCCCACCCATTTGGAAAAAGTCGTCGTATACACTCACTTCTTCCAATTCAAATATTTCCATCCACACTTCCGCAATCATTTCTTCTGTTAACGTGCGTGGTAAAACCTGCTTAAGATGAGATGGGAGTGGTAGAGCTTTTAGATTAACCTTTCCTTCTGAGGTTAGTGGGAAAGTATCCAGTACAACCAAATCCGCAGGCTTCACATCTATGCATGTTTCCGATAGAAAAGTGAGTAAGGACTCTCGAGTCTCTTTGGATTCTGGATGTAAAACAACATAGGCGATTAGACAAGGTACAACCTTTTCTATATCATGCAAAACAACTATCGCTTTTTTTACAGCAGAATGTTGACATAACCGCTTTTCTATTTCTTCAATCTCCATCTGGAAACTGCGAACTTTCACCTTTTGTCAACCCTTCCCTATGAAGTGATGTAGGAGGGAGAGTCATCTCCCTCATCCATTTAACGTTTGACTACAAATTGCGATCGCAAAGTTGATTTAATCTGTTTGACAAGCTCAGCCACGGTTGGCCGCTCAAAAACATAACGAATCGGTAGTTCCGCACGAAGTGTTTCATTAATCCGCGATATCACTTGGGTAGCAAGTAATGAGTGTCCACCTAGCTCAAAGAAATTATCATGTAATCCGACTCGCTCTACTTGCAATACTTCTTCCCAAATCTTAGTAATCTTCTTTTCCATCGGCGTTCGCGGAGGTACATACTCAACCTGGAATAAGCTATAATCCGGCTTTGGCAATTTCTTACGATCAACTTTTCCATTTGTGGTACGCGGAAACTCGTTTAGCACTACAAACAATGCCGGAATCATATACTTCGGTAACCTTTGTTCCAACCACTCTCGCCATTCATCTTTCCGATTTTCACTAGCAACGACATATGCGACTAACTGTTTTTTGCCCGGCGTTTCTTCAAATACTTGAACCAAAGTTTCTTTAATCGTTGGATGCTCATTGAGCACCGTTTCGATTTCTCCCAATTCAATTCGGAAACCACGAATTTTCACCTGATGATCGATACGACCAAGAAACTCCAACTGACCATCTGGTAAGTAGCGTACCAAATCCCCTGTTTTATATAGTCTGTCTTTAGGTTCATCACTAAATGGATGGAATATGAACCGCTCACGGGTTAATTCATCTTGCCCTACATAACCACGTGCTAGCCCCTCACCACCAATGTATAACTCACCAGGAATGCCAATCGGAACGGGCAGCAGCTGGTCATCCAGTACATGGAGCTCAATGTTGTCGATGGCTCTCCCGATCGGTGGCAATGTAGACCATGGGTTTCGTCCATTGATGCAAGCAGCGGCAACCAACACCGTGCTTTCTGTCGGTCCGTATAAATTGAATACCTTGACGGGGAAATTAGGCGGTGGATAAGCATATAGTTGATCTCCGCCAGTAAATAAGAAGCGTAATGAAATATCTTCCGGCCATGAAAGCAAAAACAAACTTTCTAGCATGGATGGTGCAACACAGATAATCGTAATTTTATGCTTTAATATCCAGTCTTTTAACGCAACAGGAGATAAACGATCTTCCTCCGTAGGTAGATATAAGCTAGCTCCAACCCATAATGCTGACCATACTTCCCAAACGGAAGGATCAAAAGCTACTCCCATCATTTGTGCTATCCGGTCTCCTGATGTAAGTGAAAAAGTTTTTTGATACCAATGTAGTAAATTGATGAGTGACCGATGACAAACTTCTACCCCTTTGGGTGTACCTGTCGATCCTGAAGTATAGATGACATAAGCTAAGTGATCTGCGGTTACATTGGATGTCGGCTCTATTCTTGCCTCGTCAAGCCAGTTGCCCTTATCTGTATCTAAGCATAGTACCTTTGTCTTAGCTTGTGACAGATTGGCTCCCCATTTTTGGGTAGTTAGCACAATCGAAATACTTGCATCTTGTAGCATCCAAGCCACTCGCTCAGATGGTAAAGCTGGATCAAGTGGAACATAAGCTCCTCCCGCTTTCAATATGGCTAATTGACTTAAAATCATTTCGGGGGAACGCTCTAGATAAACCCCTACTAATGTATCCGGTCCAACTCCACATTTTTGTAAGTAATGGGCAAGTTGATTCGCCTGTCCATTTAACTCCCCATAACTCCAGATTTCATCTATGGAGACAATGGCAGATGAGTTCGGCTGTTTTTCTGCGTGTCTGGCTACCCATTCATGCACCAAGCAATCTAATGAGTAAGGTGATTGAGTTTGATTCCACTCTGCTAACTGGCGCTCTTCTTCTTCTGTAAGAATCGATAGAGTAGCTAAAGGTTGTTTTGGCATATCGATCATACGTCTTAGCAAAATCTCTAAGTGCCGACTCATTTGCTCAATCGTTTCATTCGTAAAGCGATTTTGGTCGTATAACCATTTCATCCATACTTGTTTACCAGGTGCGACAACGAGTGCCAATGGATAATTTACCTGTTCACTACCATCTATTTGTGTTAGTTGCAATTCACCCTGTGTTTCCTCCATGAAGTCCCCAACTGGATAATTTTCAAATACATACATGTAGTCGAACAGATTAACTCCCCGCGACAGTTCGCTCCATCCTTGAATATCTAATAGAGGGGTATATTCAAATTGTCGCATTTCCAAATGTTCCTGTTGCAAATTTTGTAGCCAGTTTAAAATAGACTCTTCAGTTGGAAGATACACACGAACAGGTAAAGAGTTAATAAACAGTCCTACCATTTTCTCAATTCCCGTGAGTTCAGCGGGCCGACCTGAACCGGTTGCCCCATATACCAGATCCCTTTCTCCACTATAACGGCTAAGTAGCAAGGCCCATGCTCCCTGAATTAACGTGTTTAAGGTTAGGTGATTTTGACGAGCAAATGCTTGTAGTTCGTTCGTTAACTCTTTTGACAGGGAAAACACTTTTTGCTTAGGATCTGGAGGAACGGACTCTGCTTGCACCTTTTCAATAGGTAGAGAAAGTGGTGTCGTATACCCTTGAAGCTTTTTGCGCCAAAATGCTTCAGCTTCAGCCAAATCTTGCTGTTTAAGCCACTGAATGTAGTTTTTATATGGACGAACTTCCTGAAGTTGAAAACTTGAATCACTTATCCATCCATCGTAACTACGGAGTAGATCTTCGATCACAAGTGGCATACTCCAGCCATCCAAAATAACATGATGATAACTCCAAGCGAGTTGATAGCTTTCTATCCCTTTTTGAAAAAGTGTTAACCGCATGAGTGGAGCTTGATCTAAAGAAAAGCCTTGCTTGCGATCTGCTTCCAGAAATGCTTGTATTTTCTGCTCTTGCTCTTCAGGAGTATAACGGGACAAGTCTACCAACTGAATGGGTACGGGTACTTCACCAGCAATCACTTGATGAGGAGTTTTAAGACCTTTCCAAATCACATAAGCTCGTAAAATTTCATAATGATTCATTACTGTTTGCCAAGCTTTTTCAAATGCAACCGGATCTAACTTCCCTTGAAAAGTAAGCAACATCTGAACCACATAATCCCCTGATTCCTCTCCATACAAAGTATGAAACAACAACCCTTGCTGTAGAGGAGAGAGTGGGTATACATCTTCGATCTGACGGCTTTCACCCAAGTACTGCTCTAGTTCCTGTTGTGAAAGCTCAGCAAGCGGAAAATCGGAGGGGATATAACCACCTGCTTCGGGTGATGAGCGATGGGCGATGATATCTCTGATCGCTGTTATAAAATCGGAGGCCAACTGCTCAATCGTCTCCTGTCGATGCATTGCTTCGCTATACCAGAAAGTCATCTGTAACTTTTCATTCATAATAGCCCCTACTACATCAAGAAGATGCGGTCGAATCGAGTTACCATCCATATGCTTACCACGATCTTCAGGTGCTTCTCCTTGAAATAGTGCTCCCCGTGAAATCGTGCCATCCAGCTGCCCCAAGTAGTTGAAACTGATCTCTGGCGACATGGGGGCAAGCTTCGCTTTAATGGTTGGATCAGAGTGTAAATATCGTAATAGACCATATCCAATTCCGCGTCTTGGAATCTGGCGAACCTGCTCTTTTACCGTTTTTAATCGTTGATAAATGGTTACTTGATCAGTTAGATCAACACAAACAGGATACAAACTCGTAAGCCAACCCACCGTTCGAGATAAATCGATACTTGGATGAAGCTCTTCTCGCCCATGTCCTTCTATATGGACACAGATTGCTGATTGTTTGGTCCATTGATTGATTGCTTGTGCTAGTGCTGTAAGAAGAACCTCATTCATTTGTGTTCGATACGCTTGAGGTACATCTTGTAGCAACACACGTGTTTCCTCTTTACTTAACTGACATGTCACTTTGCGTACCGATTTCTCTGTGTTTTCTCCATAAGAATAGTCCACAGGTAAAGGAAGTAGATCCTTCTCAATCCAAGTTAACCAATAATCAAGCTCTTGCTTCGTCTCTTCTGATTTTGCTTCATCGTACAATACGTCCATCCATTGTTGGAGTGAAGACGTTTTTGCTGGGAATTGAACTGGCTTTCTCTGTTTTAACTGGTAATAAACGGTCTCTAAGTCTTCAAGCAAAATCCGCCATGATACCCCATCGACTACTAAATGATGGATAACCCATAATAGACGCCCTGGAACCTTAGCACCTAAATCAAAGTAAACCATCCACAAAATCGGACCACGTGTGATATCTAAACTGCTTTGTACATCTGCCGAAATTTGTTCGATCAACTGACTTTGTATCGTCGGTGTATACTTTTCCAAGTTGATATAACGAAATGGAACACTGTTTTCAGTTGTCTGATAACTTTGCTCTACTACCCCATCCTTTTCAACAAAACGTAATCGTAAGGCATCATGATGAGTAAGTAGCTCCTGCAATGTTTGCATCAGTAAATCTGGTTCTAATCGCTCTTTCACCTCTAACAATACTGATTGATTCCAATGGTGACGATTGACAACTTTTTGCTCCCAGAACCAATGCTGGATTGGAGTCAAAGGTACTTTTCCGGTCAAGATTCCCTGTTCTGCTTCTACTTGATTTTCGTGCTTTGCTACTAATGCAAGCTCAGCAATGGTTTGATTTTCAAACAGCTGTTTGGGTGTGATTTTTAATCCTTGTTGTTTCGCTTTGGACACAATTTGGATACTTAAAATCGAATCCCCACCCAAAGCAAAAAAGTTATCATGAATTCCAATGCGTTTTACCCCTAAAATTTGCTGCCAAATCTTTACAAAGATCTGTTCAATAGGATTTCTTGCTGCTACATACTTTCGTGATTCAAGTGTTCCTTCATATGATGGAGCTGGTAGTGCTTTGCGGTCGATTTTGCCATTAGCAGTAAGTGGAAGAGCATCGATGACTACAAAAGCTGTGGGAATCATATACTCTGGCAAATGCTTCTTAAGATAGCGCCTGCAATCGTAGGTTGAAAATGTCTCTTCCTGTTTGATGACTACATAAGCAACAAGGCGTTTCTCTCCTGGTTGATCCTCTCTTGCTATCACGACTACTTCTTTGATTACATCATATTCAGCTAAGATCGCTTCAATCTCTCCCAGTTCAATTCGAAAGCCACGTATTTTAACTTGCTGATCGATCCTTCCTAAAAACTCAAGTTGACCATCTGGTAAAAACCGTACCAAATCCCCTGTTTTATATAAGCGAGCGGATGTATCAGCCTTGAATAAATGCGGAATAAAGTGCTTTTCTGTCAGTTCAGGACGATTTAAATATCCTAAGGAAATTCCCTCACCACTGATATAAAGCTCTCCCGGAACACCAATGGGAACTTGCTTTCGATAAGCATCTAACACGTACACTTCTGTATTATCAATCGGTTTACCAATCACCGGTAATCGATCTTGGTTACCTTCCCTTAGCACCGGTGCGGACGTAGTTACCACTGTATTTTCAGTTGGTCCATAATGATTAATGACATCAGCTGGGAAATCACGTGGTGGATAAACTCTTAATTGATCCCCACCTGTCAGAAATTTACGCAGTGACATCGATCTCGGCCATTTTAAAACCAGTAATTTTTCCAATAATGGAGTAGGGATAAAGCTAACTGTAATCTTCTGTTCAATTAACCAATTGCGAAGATCGACTGGAGATAGGCGAGTTCCCTCATCAGGAATATAAAGGGTCGCTCCAGAAGCGAGTGCAGGCCAAATCTCCCAAACAGAAGCATCAAAAGCCACTCCAGCCAATAATGTACACCGATCTTGTGTAGTAAGCTTATATTCCCCTATATGCCAAAACACAAGATTAAGTAGCGAACGATGACGAATCATTACTCCTTTGGGCTTTCCTGTTGATCCTGATGTATA
This sequence comes from Thermoflavimicrobium daqui, assembly GCF_003313465.1. Taxonomy (GTDB): domain Bacteria; phylum Bacillota; class Bacilli; order Thermoactinomycetales; family Thermoactinomycetaceae; genus Thermoflavimicrobium; species Thermoflavimicrobium daqui. The sequence continues at coordinate 272,295 of NZ_KZ845664.1, read as the reverse complement.
AATTACATAAGCCAACTGCTCTGGATCCAGTGGTGTATGGAGATCTTTTATACTTTCTTGTTCGATAGCTTGTGTAGCTTGATCCAACACAATGATGCTATATCCGTTAGGAACTTGATGTTTTAAATAAGATTGGGTCAAAACCACTTTCGCCTGAGAATCTTCTAACATATAGGCAATACGTTCCTGCGGATAAGCTGGGTCAATAGGTATATAAATGGCTCCGATCTTTAAAGTAGCAAGTAAACTAATGATTAAATCACCAGATCGATCCATACTAATACCGATCCAGTCTCCTTGTTTAACTCCAGATTTGAGCAAATAATGCGCAAGTTGATTGGCACGTTGATTTAATTCCTTATAGGTTAAACTTCCTTCACTACTCACTACAGCGGGCGATCCGGGGTATTGCTTTGCCACCTTTTCTACAAGTTCATGAACACCCTCTTGTAGGGGATAAGACTTTTGAGTTTGATTCCACTTCTCTAAGCAATCGTGTTCAGACTCTGTCAAAAGTGAAAAAGATGTAATTGGTTGATCAAGATCAACGACCATTTCTTCTAAGATACGGGTAAAGTGTTCTGCCATCCGCTTGATCGTTCCAGCTGTAAACAAATCCGTATTATATTCCAGATCAACAATGAGCTCATCGGTCATTTCCGTTATATTACAAGTTAGATCAAACTTAGCCACTTGATGTGGAACATCAATCCACTCACTGGTAAGCCCCTCGACTTGTGGTAGTGTTAAATCGAGGTTTTGTAGTGCAAACATTACTTGAAACAAGGGGGTATGGCTTAAATCTCTTTCTAGCTGTAACTCATCTACAATTTTTTCAAAAGGGACATCTTGATTGGCATACGCCCCCAGAGACACTTCACGTACACGAGCTAATAGCTCTCGAAAACTAGGACTTCCAGAAAGATCCGTCCGCAAAACTAACGTGTTCACGAAAAATCCGATAAGCCCTTCTAAACTTTTTTCAGAACGATTCGCAATTGGACTACCGATCGCAATATCTTCTTGCCCGCTGTACCGACTGAGTAGTGTTTGAAATGCTGCGAGCAAGGTCATAAACAACGTAACTCCTTCTTGACGACAAATCTCCTGAAGACGATGACACAGATCAGATCCAAGCGAAAAGCGATAAGTCGTTCCACGAAACGTTTGCTCTAAGGGACGTGGATAGTCGGTAGGTATCTCCAATACAGGAACGTCTCGTAGCTGTTGTTTCCAATACGCTAATTGATGCTCAAGAATATCACCTTGTAGCCACTGGCGTTGCCAAGTTGCAAAGTCAGCGTACTGAATCGGTAGTTCAGAAAGTTTGGCTTGATTTCCTTGTATTTGACTTTCATACAGTTCAAATAGCTCATCCAGCAGGATACGAAGGGACCAACCATCTGAGATGATATGATGCATATTGACATAAAGAAGCCAGCTTTGATCTTTAATTTGATACAGATGTACACGAAACAGCGGACCATTCGTCAGATCAAAGGGTCGACCTGCATCTAGCTTTACAAATTCCATCGCTTCCTCTTCTGCCTGAAGCACTACACGCATATCGTAGAACTCCCACCAATCAGAGAGTTCCTCTTGTAATAGTTGCCACGCTTGCCCATCGATTTCATGAACGGTCAAGCGCAAAGATGACTGCCTTTGAATCAGCTGCTGAAAGCTTTGCTTTAAGATTTCTACATTTAGCTCACCGTGGAGGCGAATGGCAAATGGGACATTATAAGTACCTTGATCGGTCATTAATTGATCTAAAAACCAAAGCCGCCTTTGTGCATAGGAGAGTGGAATAGGTCCATCTTGCTTATCACTCTGTTTAACTTCCTGCTTTATTCGCTTGTGATCCCCGCGCAGTTTTACCTCGAGCCATTCAGCTAACTGAGCAATCGTCGTCTTTTCAAAAAGGATTCGAATAGGTATCTCGATATGAAAAGCCTCACTTAATCGGGCGGTTACTTGTGTAGCTAGCAGAGATTGACCACCCATTTCAAAAAAGGATTGGTGAATTCCAATATTTTCTCGATGTAATACTTCGCTCCATATCCCCCAAATGATCTCTTCAACTGGAGTCCGTGGAGGCATGAACTCGGCTATAACCATCGTTTCTTCAGGAGCAGGTAAGGCTTTTCGATCAATTTTCCCATTAGCGGTAAGTGGCAAATGATCCAATTGAATAAAAACAGTCGGCACCATATAATCAGGTAATTTGCTACTTAGGAAAGTTTTCCACTCTTCTACCTCATGCATATATTCCGAAACATAATAAGCAACCAAGTATGCATTTTCCTTATTCTGCTCATAAGGAATGACAGCTACTTCTTTGATAGCAGGATGCTGCAATAAATTGGCTTCAATCTCTCCTAGCTCAATCCGGTATCCACGAATTTTAATTTGATGATCCATCCGTCCCAAAAATTCAAGTTGACCATCTGGTAAAAACCGTACTAAATCTCCTGTTCGATAGAGTCGAGCTCCTAACTCTTGACGAAAAGGGTGCGGGATAAAACGTTCATTCGTCAGTTCATCTTTCAGATGATATCCACGTGCCAAACCATCCCCACCAACATATAACTCTCCAGGAACTCCAATAGGTACAGGATGACGGTCAGAATCGAGTACATACACCTCGGTATTGGCAATCGGTCTTCCGATTGGGGGCATTCCTGTGATATTCTCACATTCTTTAAGTGAACATGCTGTAGTAACTACTGTATTTTCCGTTGGTCCATAATGATTGATGACCTCAATCGGAAAATTTGGAGGTGGAAGGTAACGCAGTTGATCTCCACCCGTTAGCAATTTGCGTAACTTTACCTCTTTGGGCCAATTGAGAGCTAATATTCTTTCTAAAATCGGCGTTGGTAAAAAACAAATCGTTACTTCGTTTTTTATCAACCATTGCTGTAAATGGGCAGGAGATAAACGCGTTTCTTCATTTGGTATATATAAGCTTGCCCCTGCAACGAGTGTTGGCCAAACTTCCCAAACAGAGGCATCAAAGGCTGTTCCAGCGATTAACGTTGTTCGATCCTCACTACTTAGTTGATACTCTCTGATATGCCAAAACACCAAATTTAAAAGGGAACGATGAGAGATTTGGACTCCTTTAGGAAGACCTGTAGAGCCTGATGTATAGATCACATAAGCAAGCTGATCCATTTCCGTCATAAGCTCCAGTTCATCTTCACTTTCTAATGTGATCTCATCCCAAATTGAATCCAAAACAATCATCTGCTCTTGATTTCTCATGAGCTTCTGACTATAGACCGCTTGAGTAAGTACGATGCGTGCTTGGGAATCCTGAAGCAGATACGCCAAACGTTCATCTGGATAGGCTGGATCCATGGGCACATAAGTACCACCTGCTTTTAAAACGCCCAAGACAGCAACAAGCAGCTCAAACGAACGATCCATACAAATACCTACTAAATCACCTGTATGCATTCCCTTCTTATGCAGATATCGTGCTAATTGATTAGCACGTCGATTTAATTCACCATAAGTGAGTATGTCTTTGTCATCCACAGCAGCAATCTGATCAGGAGAGTGTATAGCTTTAAGTTTTATCCATTCATGAACACTCATCTCTTGTGGATAATCAGTTTTGGTTTGATTCCACTCTACTAGTAATTGCATTCGTTCTTCGGGATTCAAAAGCGAAATCTGAGATAAAGGCTGCTCCATATCCTCGGTCAATTGATCCAATAGTGTTAAAAAATGCTGCGAAATCCGTTCAATCGTTTCACGTGTATATCGATTTGGGTCCCACAGCCATTTGATTAAAAGATTTTCTCTAGGGATGATGACCAGATTTAAACTATAATGTGGCCGCTCAATCGACCTTAGATCTGTAAGCTTAATTCCTCCACCAGTTAATGAAACCATCGGATAGTTTTCAAAAGCGAGTAATGAATCAAATAGCGAAGCATGACTAGGTATATCACTCCAGCTTTCTATATCTGCTGGCGAGCTATACTCATAATCTCGTATTTCGGCTTGTTGCTTTTGAATACCATGTAGCCACTCTCCCACTGTTTGAGCTTGAGGAAGTTGAATGCGGGTGGGAAGTGTATTCATAAACATGCCTACCATCGACTCAAAACCGCGTAGGTGTGTAGGACGTCCCGAAACGGCTGTACCAAAAACAACATCTTTCTGACCACTGTATCGGCTTAAAATGAACGCCCAGGCTCCTTGTATCAATGTATTCACTGTTAAATGTTGTTGTCGGATTTTTTCTTGTATTTGAGAATACTTTTCTTCCGGAATATACAATTCCATTTCTTGCAATAATAATGATGATTCGGAATATGGATTTGACTTTTCTACTCGTAATGATATCGGTTCAGAATACCCCTTTAACAATTGACGCCAAAACAGCTCCGCTTGTCTTTTATCTTGCTCCTGCACCCATTCGATATAATCACTAAACGGTCGGGGTTCAGGTAAATAAAGACCTTTTCCAGTAACATCAGCTTCATAAGTAGCCAATACCTCTTTTAATAAAATGGGTAAGCTCCACCCATCTAAAATCAGATGATGAAAACTCCATAACACTTGAATTTTCTGTTCTTCACATTGTACAATCGTTAATCTCATCAATGGAGCTTCATCTAATTGAAAGCCTTTTTCACGATCTTGTCTAAGCAGATCCTGCCACTTTTTAGCCTGTACTGAAGTAGACAAAGGACTCCAATCTTCATAAACAATGGGCAAATCGATTTGTCGAAGTATCACTTGCAAAGGCTGTTTTACTTCCTCCCAAACAAAGGACGTACGTAAAACAGGATGTCGATTCACCACATAGTGCCAAGCCATTTGGTATTTTTCAATATCGAGTGTACCTGTTAGTGTAAAAGTGACTTGATTGACATAAAATTGGAGATCTTTGTCATAAAGCGAATGAAACAAAATACCTTGTTGGACAGGGGTCAGTTCGTATAAATCTTGAATCTCCTCCGTTAGCAAGACTGATCGCCCTTTCTGTTGAAGTAATCCAAATTCAGCTCTATTCCCAATATTATCCTATTTCCTATTTCATGGAAAGAGCCCCCTATAAATAAAGGGGCAATTTTTAACCTGTGACTTTCCTCTCATTCAACCATGTATCATTTTTGAATTTACTATCTCGTTTCTACCATCAGTCATGTCGAATTGGATAATCAAAGTTATAGTAGTTCATCGTGCCTTCTACTCTTAGAACTTCTTGCCCCGTAGTGATAAGGTTATCTCTCTTCGTGACCGATGTCTGATTAAGATGACTCTACTATATTTCTTTTACTTTTTCTTTTTTTGTGCTAGCTTGGCTAACACTTTATTCAGTTCTGTCTGACTCACCTTCGCTTTTGAAAAATCGGCTGGAGTTAAGATTGCTTGTTGGTGATGAAGCAACATTTGAATCCAATGTACATAGTCATTCGCTAAGTTCCTAATCGTTATTGACCGATGGTAAGCCTGATCATATGTCCAGATCATTTGTAATCGTCCATTTCTGATCAATGCTGCAACATCGATGATATGTGGCCGCATACTTTCTTGCTCCTCACTCGGTCCGTAAAATTGCACCAATTGATCAAAACAGATCGATCCATCTACCAGTTGATCAAATTGTCCGAGGTAATTAAAGCTAACTTTTGCTTCTGGAAGCTTTCTCATTTGCTTGATTGTCTCAGAATCAGCTAAATACCGTAAAACACCATATCCCAAACCATTAGTAGGAATTTGTCGCAGTTGTTCTTTCACGCGTGCTAATACTTGTTCCAACCTCTTAGCTCTACCAAGATGAATCCATACTGGGTAAATGCTTGTAAACCAACCGACTGTACGTGTTAAATCAACTCGATCATCAATTAGTTCTCGACCATGACTTTCTAGATTAACAAGGAATGAATCTCGTTTTGTCCACTTAACAAATGTTTGCACCAAAGCTGCAAGTAGAATTTCTGGAACTTTTGCACGTAATTTATTGGGTGCTTCTTTTAATAGCATCTGGGTTTCTATTGGAGTTAGATCGATGGTCAATTGCTCAACTTCTTTCTTCCTCTCTGACTGATTAGGAAAGTCTAATGGAATCGAAGAAGTTGCTTTTATTAATTGTTCTTGCCAAAACTTTCTTTCCTCCTTAAGCTTCTCTGAGCAAGCATAATTACGTAGCAGTTTGGCCCATTCTTGATAAGAAGTTGTTTTTCGTAACAAAGTAACTTGTTTACCTTCTTTTAATTGTCCATATACCCTCTCCAAATCTTCTAAAATAATACGCCAAGATACACCATCGACAGCCAAATGATGAATAACCATGATTAGGTAGTTGGTATCAACTTCCCCAAAATCAATAGCAATCGCTTGTATAATCGGTCCTGTCTCTAGATGTAAACCACTCTCAGCTTTCTTTCGCTCCTGTTCCAAAAACTGCTGTCGATGTGAAAGCGGTATACTCGACCCATCAATCCGATGAAAAACCAGCCCCTTCTCCTCCGCGGCATTCCATTGCCTAAAGCCGTGCTTTTCTTTGGCAAAGCGGAGGCGTAAAGTATCATGATGTTGTATCACCCAACTCCAAGCTTGTTGTAGTAACGAAAAATCAATATTAGAATGTAGTTTCATCAGAATGGACTGATTCCAATTATGGCGATTGGGGATACTCTGCTCAAAAAACCAATGTTGAATTGGAGTGAGAAAAATATCTCCAGTTACCACCCCTTGTTCCGCTTGAATAGGAATTTCTTCCTCTGCGACCACCTTAGCTAACTCAGCAATGGACTGATACTCAAAAAAATGTCTAGGTGTTAGATAAATTCCTTTTTGATTAGCAAGAGCAATCACTTGTAAAGATAAAATTGAATCCCCACCCAAAGCAAAAAAGCTGTCATAAACTCCTACATTGTCAACATTTAATACCTGACACCAAATATCAGCCAAGTCTTTTTCGAGAGGAGTTTGTGGGGCTTGGTAGCGCATGCCTAGCTCAGAACGATTCCATTTAGGTGCTGGTAGTTTTTTTCGATCAATCTTTCCATTGGGTGTAAGTGGCATTTGTTTTAGGATGACAAAAGCGACTGGGATCATATAATCGGGTAGCCTTTTCTTCAAATATTTTCGCCAATCGTTTATGCTCATCTCTTTTTCATCTTTTAAAACAAGGTATGCCACTAATTTTTTTTCGTCAGGTTGATCTTCTCTAACTACCACAACGACCTCTTGAACTTCTGGATGTTGCCTAAGATGAGTTTCAATTTCTCCTAGTTCAATTCGAAAACCTCGAACTTTTACTTGATAATCAGTACGTCCCAAAAATTCCAGATTACCATCATCACGATATCGTACTAAATCCCCTGTTTTATAAACACGTTTGACTGGCTCATCGTGCACACTAACTGATATAAAACGTTCAGCCGTTAAGTCGGGATTATTCAAGTAACCTCTAGCTAATCCAGCCCCTCCAAGATATAACTCACCTGGTACACCAATCGGTACTTGCTGTAAGTGTGCATCTAATACATAAGCTTGTGTATTAGTAATAGGGAGACCAATTACAGGACTACGTTTTTCATCCGCTTTAATCCATGCATAGGTAGAATAAGTTGTATCCTCTGATGGACCATAGAGATTATATACCTTTTGAACTCCATATTGGTACAAATGTTGAACCAGAGTAAGCGGGAGTGGTTCTCCAGCTAGATTCACTACTTTGACTGACTCTGGAAACCCATTCATTTTTAAGAGTTCTTTCGCAGCAGAAGGCACTGTGTTTACCAATGTGACTTGATGACGAGCAGATAAATAGGGTAATTCAAGTGCATTTTCTGCTAAAATGACTGTACCACCACAGCATAATGGGACAAATATTTCAAACACAGATAAATCAAAGCAAACAGAAGTGGCAGCAAGAACTCCTTGCAATTCCTCCGGTACAAACTCTTGTTGTACCCAAGAAATTAAAGCAACAGCACTATGATGTTCAATCATAACCCCTTTAGGCTTGCCCGTAGAACCAGAAGTATAAATCATGTATGCCAAGTTTTTAGGATGGATTTGACATTGGCCATTTTCGTTACTGTGCTGATCGATCAGCGGCCAATCTCGATCGATACAAACAGTCCTTGTGTTATTCAGAGGTAATGATGAAAGCAAACTTGCTTCCGTGAGAAGAACCGTAATCTGCGAGTCATTTACCATATAAGCAATACGATCCTTCGGGTAGGCTGGATCAAGCGGAACATAAGCTCCACCCGCTTTTAAAATACCTAACATCCCTACGATCAGATCAACAGAGCGCTGCATACAAATTCCGACGGCCACTTCTGGTCCAACACCAAGGCTTTGTAGATAGTGTGCCAGTTGATTAGCTCGCATATTTAACTCTAAATAAGAGCAATCCTCTTTTTCAGATCTAATCGCTATCTGATCTGGAGTCCGTTTAACTTGTTGCTCAAACCATTCATGCATGCAAATATGAGGAATCATACTCCTATTATCGTTCCATGCTTTTAGCTGTCTTTGCTCTTGTTGGCTAAGTAGTGGCAAGTGACTAATCGTACATTCTGGATGATCTAATATCCCTTCTAAGAGGGTGATAAAATTAGCTGCCATCCGCTGAATCGTACTTTCTACAAATAAATCGGTACTATATTCAAATGTAGCAATCAGTTGTTCCTGCTTCTGATACATCATCAGTGTTAAATCAAATTTAGCCGTTTTTTGCTGTAACCCTAATGACTCAACCTGTAACCCAGCTACACTTTCACTTACTTCTGGCATATCTTGAAATCCAAACATGACTTGAAAAAGTGGAGAATGACTTAGACTCCTTTCAGGCTGTATATTATGTACAACCTGTTCAAACGGGATATCTTGGTTATCATAAGCTTCAATCGCTACGTCTCGAACTTGTTGAAGTAACTCTTTAAACCGGAAATTACCAGAGAATTGGGTTCGAAGAACGAGTGTATTCACAAAAAAACCAATTACTTTTTCCAATTCTGGATGATTCCGACCGGCAACTGGACTTCCTACTGCTAGGTCTGTTTGCCCTGTATATCGATACAACATTACTTTAAATGCGGCTAATAAAGTCATAAATAAGGTGGTACCTTCTTGTTGGCTCATCTTTTTCAAGCCTTGTACAAGCCGGTTCGGTAAATTTATCGAATAAGATTCTCCGTGATACGTCTGCTCAGAAGGACGAATATGATCGGTAGGAAGCTCTAAAACGGGAACGTTAGCTAACTTTTGTCTCCAATATGCTAACTGTTTATGGAACTTCTCTTTTTTCTGCCAAATTGTATAGTCTACATATTGAATCGGAATATCCGATAAGTTTGCCTTCCTTCCTTGAATAATAGCATTGTATTGTTGAAATAGCTCCTGAAGTAAAACTCCCATTGACCAGCCATCCGAAATAATATGGTGCATATTTAATAACAACAACCATTCCTCTTCCGCAATACGAAGCAGACTGATTCGCAATAAGGGTCCTTGCTCTAAATCAAATTCAGCATGTGCTTCCTGCTCAATCCAATTCATTGCCATCTCTTTCGGATTATTAACCATTCGAAAATCTTTCATAATCCAACCAAAGGAAATTTGGTTTTGAATAATTTGAACCGTTTGCCCTTCTATCTCTTTAAAAAGAGTTCGTAATGATTCATGGCGCTCGACTAACTGATCACAGCTTTGTCGAAGTGCCATGATATTTAACCTTCCCTTCATCTGTAACAAAAAAGGGATATGATATGTCGCTGTATTCTTAATAAATCGATTGAGAAACCATAATCGTTGCTGCGCAAAAGACATGGGAAAGGAATGACTATGTGCTCGCTCTATCTTTTGTAGAGAGGAGCGATATTCTTTGAAGTCTTGATGTCTCTCTTTGACCACTTGAGAAAGCTGTTTTACTGTCGAAGCCTCAAATATCATACTTGTAGGTAATTTCAAATGATAACGTTGATTGATCCGATTCATGATTTGTGCAGCTAGCAAAGAATGCCCACCTAAAGAAACAAAATCATCATGAAGACCAATTGGTTTATGCCCTAACACTTCTGACCAAATATCGACTATTTCTTTTTCGAGTGTAGTCTGTGGAGCGATATAGATTTGACTACTTATATCCTTTAGAGTTGGTAAGGCTTGACGATCGATTTTACCATTAGGTGTAAGTGGAAATGATTCTAATACGATAAAAGCAGTTGGAACCATATAATTGGGCAACTTCGATTGTACAAAAGCTTTCCAATCCGCTTCTTGACCACTTGAAGTTACGATATAAGCTACTAGCTGTTTTTCACCAGTCCTATCCTCTGTATAGGGGATTACTAATGTTTCCTTAATCAATGGGTGTTGACTTAAAACAGTCTCGATTTCACTTAACTCGATACGAAATCCACGAATTTTTACTTGGTGATCCATTCGTCCCAAAAACTCTAGATTACCATCAGGTAAAAAACGAACAATGTCACCAGTACGATAAAGTTTTGCTTTCTTGTCTTTTTGAAATGGATGAGAAATAAAACGTTCCTTGGTCAAATCTTCCCGATTCCAATATCCTTGAGCTAAACCAGCTCCCCCTACATACAGTTCACCAAAAACACCAATGGGTACTTGTTGAAGGTATTCGTCTAATACATAAACTTCCGTATTTGAAATCGGGTATCCAATCGCAGGCTTTTGTTGATGGATTGCTCCCTTGGGTACTTCTACAGCTGTGGTAACTACTGTATTCTCAGTTGGGCCATAGTGATTTATTACATCAACTGGGAAATCTACCGGTCGATAGTACCGAAGTTGATCTCCACCCGTTAATAATTTACGTAATTTAACTTGCTTAGGCCAGTCTAAGAAAAGCATGCTCTCTAAAAGGGGCGTTGGTAAAAAACTGATCGTAATTTCATTTTGAATTAACCATTCTTTTAGTGCGATGGGATTGACCCGTATTTCTTCATCTGGAACTATTAAACAAGCCCCCGCCGATAATGTCGGCCATATTTCCCAAACAGAAGCATCAAAACCAACCCCGGCAAGCAATGTAGTCCGGTCTTGTTCGGTTAACTGATAAGCCTTTCGATGCCAGAAAATTAGATTTAGTAAGGAACGATGATTAATCATCACGCCTTTAGGTTGACCTGTCGATCCGGAGGTATAAATGAGATAAGCAAGTTGATCGGTTGTATGATTTAGCTTAAGATTTTCTGTACTTTCATTGGATATCATCGTCCATTGTTTGTCGATACAAATACACTCTTTACTTAACTCTTCTACTTTTTGAGCCACTTTTGACTCCGTTAATCTTACAGATGTCCCTAAGTCGCGTAGCATATAGGTAATTCGTTCATTCGGATACTTAGGATCAATGGGAACATATGCTCCACCAGCTTTTAAAATAGCTAATAAACTGATTAATAACTCAAAAGAACGTTCCATACACACTGCTACAAATTGATTGGGACTCACTCCTATTTTCCGTAGATGCCTTGCCAATTGATTCGCTTTTTCATTTAACTCGCGATATGTCAATACGCTTCCATCCATAGAAACAGCTACTCTATCTGGACATAAACGAGCCCACTCTTCTATCCACTCATAAACAAGCCGATCCTGCGGGTAATCCATTTTTGTCTGATTCCATTTATAAAATAAATCTTCCTCTTCATTTGTCAAAATAGGAATGTGATGAATTGTTCTATCCGAGCTATCAGTAATTTCCTGTAGTAGCCTTTCAAAATGCTTAACCATGCGGTAAATCGTATTTTCTGCCCATAGACTTTGGTTATAAGTTAATCGAGCTACCCAATTATCCTGTCTTACATGTATCGATAACTTGAGGTCACATGATAGATGAAGTGGTTTGAAATTGTCTGACTCATTCCAAACAAATTGGATTTTGAAAAAAGAAGTATATTCTTCACTTTCAAGCTGTAGATCTTGTAAGTCAACGGAAAACGGATCGATGAGGTGGCTATTTGTTTCTGATACCAGTTGGTTTATTTTCCACAGCCAATCACGAAACTTTGGATTCCCTTTATATGTAACCCGATAAGGAAGCAAATTAGCAGACTGTTGATTTTCTACTTCTTCACAGAGACTGCCACTTACAACAAAGTCTTTTTGACCGCTATAACGACTCATCCATATTTGAAAAATAGAAAACAATACTACAGAAACTTCGATCGATTCTTCCTGACTAATCTGTTGGATTTTTTGAATCAGATAAAAAGGAATTTCCTTTTCAAAAGTTGCTGATCGATAAGAAGTGTTAGCTAAGCGTGGAAAATCAGTTGGCAACTGTAAAACCGTAGCATCACTTAATACTTTTCTCCAATAAGCAAGTGCCTTTTGTGAAACCGACAACGGCGGATGATGTAAATTCATCTATGTACCCTCCGAACAATATAATCCGTTACCAATATATAGTAATTTATGTACATATATACGCTTTTAATCCATACGAAAAATAGAGGATTCCCTCTAACTTAATCGTTTTCGAACTCACTTCATGCCAAAAGCTGATCCTACATAAGAATAGTTCGCTCTTAGCCATAGTACAAAGGGTGTCGAATCATGTATCACACTCCAAAATTTGCTCCATGTATCATCCATATTGTCATTTATCATTTGCTTGGAATGACCACTAAAAGATCTACTGTCATATATCCACTTACATAAGTCAAAAATAGGCCTCTTTTCTCCAGTTTCTAAATGATACAAATCTCGCCATCTCACTTCGGTATATTTTTATCACACCTTCATCCCTTTATCTATTTTATAATTTAAATTTTAATTGATATTATTTTTATACAAAATACAAATTGAATAATTCACAAACAAAATATATGCACAACAAACCTAGATAAAACAAGAACTTCTACACAAACCAATATAATCCCCTTGAAAATATCAAATTAAATTTTACTTTATACTATTAAAAACAAAATAGATTGTCAATATACTTTTTATATATAACTGACCCAATTTATAATATAAATATAGTATAATTAATTAGAAATAGTTAAAATAATCAATCGTTTTTTAAAAGTGCATTCCATTAATTAGAAAATATTTATTGTTACTATAATCCATTTATAGTCATATTAGAGATTTTCGTAAATCCAAGTAGTGAGTTGTCTTTTATCACCAGCCAAGGAAGATATACAAAAAGACACACTTTGACTCAATGCCAAAGCGTGCCTAATAGCAATTTTAGAAAGGGAAGCCAATCGGAAGATCATCTCAACCTATTTTTCCTCTTATTTCATCTCTTTTCTAATCGCATCAAAATCGATCTGATCAATGGGGACCACTTTTGTTTTCTTTGCAAATTTATAGCCCAACCAAATTAGTAAAAAGATGGGGAGTGTAATATAGGTTGACATCACATCCAACCATTTACCTTGTAAAATGGCTTCATAGTTTTGCCCTAGAATAATAATCATACATAAAGCAAAGGCAAAGATAGGGCCGAAAGGAAACCATTTTGCACGATATGGTAAATCATTCAAGTCTAAACCTTGTGCTACATAAGCTTTTCGGAATCGATAATGACAGATCGCAATCCCTACCCAAGCGATAAAACCAGAAAGACCCGAAGCATTAATCAACCAAGTGTATACCGTTTTATCACCGAATAAAGAGGATAAGAAAGTTAAGGCACCTACGAGTGTCGTCAAAAGAAGGGCAGGAACTGGGATACTACGTTTATTTAACATTGCAAAAATCTTTGGTGCTTGTCCCTCTTTTGCTAAGCTCCATAACATCCGTGTTGCCACATACATACCAGAATTTCCAGCAGATAACACAGATGTAAGTATAACCGCATTCATGACAGAAGCTGCAAATGCCAAACCAGCTCGATCAAATACCAGGGTAAACGGACTATATGCCACACTTTCACTTTCATTTAACAACCTAGGATCATTATAAGGAATTAATAATCCAATTACTAAAATTGCCAAAATATAGAAAAGTAGGATTCTCCAAAACACTTGCTTTACTGATTTTGGTACACTTTTCTTGGGATCTTCACTTTCACCAGCGGCTACGCCAACAATCTCCGTTCCCTGAAAGGAAAATCCAGCAACCATAAATACACCTAAGATAGCGAAAAACCCTCCATGAAAAGGACCATCATCTAAAGTAAAGTTTTTAAATCCGACTGCCTCTCCACCCATTAGTCCGATAATCGTTAATACTCCGATAATCAAAAAAATAACGACAGTTGCTACTTTGATAAAAGCAAACCAATATTCAGACTCCCCATATCCTTTGACCGATATATAGTTTAATCCAAATAATAGAATAAGAAATAAAGCACTCCACACTATCGAATCGACACTATCAAACCAATATTCCATAAGCATCGAACCAGTGGCAATATCTACTGCCAAAGTAATAGCCCAGTTATACCAATAGTTCCAACCTAAAGCAACACCTAAAGCAGGGTCAACAAATTTAGTTGAATATGTGCTGAATGATCCAGATACTGGCATAAAAGTAGTTAATTCTCCAAGACTCGTCATTAAGAAGTAAACCATAATACCAATGACAATATAGGAAACCAATGCCCCACCCGGTCCAGCATCATGAATCACTTTCCCACTTGCGACAAATAATCCAGTTCCGATCGCTCCCCCAATGGCTATCATGGACATGTGTCTTGTTTTTAATTTCCGCTGTAAGCTGGTTTGTCCTGTACTCTCCATCACTTTTCACCTTTCATCTTGATGATTTCTAGTTTCTTAATTCAATATTACTTTTATTCATTCATATAATAGGTTTATATAAATAAAAAATACCGTCCGAAAATATAGGACGGCATTTTTTATATAAAAACCCGTACCCCATACTTCCATTGAAATAGCGCTCCACGATTACTTCGAAAATCATCGTGACAGTTCTATACCCTATTCGGATATAGCCCCAATCCTCTAGCCTAGAGAAAGCTAGAAAGACTTCGGCGACTTTTCCTTTCATCAAATCATCAACGATTTCTCTATATCTCCTATTTGAGTACTAATAAAAGTCGCTCCTCTACTTCATCGAGTAGTGTTAGGGTGTTGTATTTAATTATTTATCGATTCAATTATTGTGTCATATCTATAAAATAACTAATTTATATTAAAAAATCAAATACTATTATTTAACATGTAAATTTTATTTTCATATCATAACTATACTATTTTGGCAGGAGTGTTGACTAACCAAAAATAGGTAAGAAAGGAAGGCATTTTTCGACTCAGTCGACCTCATGCCCCGCTCTACGGGATAAGAAGTTCTAAGAGGCAAAGCCTATAAGAACTTCTATCATGTCTTACCTAGCGGAAGTAAATGGAATCTGATGGGCTTTTAGCCCAATGACTTCCGCGTGTTACTTCCATACAGCTCCCAGCGTTCCATCTGATGGAATGAGCAGAAGCGGACTCGGACTCATCCTTGAAAGAATCATTAGTCACGTGGCAAAAACATGCCCTCACTTCATTCCAATATGATACAAATCAACAGCCCTGCTATTTTTGAATAGAAAATAAGTAGACTAAAACAAAAAATAATAGACCTATTCTTTAAAGAATAACAGGTCTATTCATGGATAAATATGGATTTTAGCCATAGAAATCCTAAATATGATGCCCTTTATTTTTTAATTTTTGGCTGTTCCCATTTGCCATCCGTACACATTGTACAATAAAACCCAATCAGTAATACTCCGATCTTTGGTATCATTTGAGTGATAGGTGACATAAACTTTATTTCCCTCTTTTTTGGTTATTGCTGCCGTATGTTCCATATCTTGATCACCATCAAAATCAACATTGATAACATCCCCAACCTCTAATTCTGCTTCCTTCTTAACCATTTGCGCTCTTTCCTTAAAATGTCGAAAAAAACTATTGGCAACGCCCCATGAAAACGATGGCTTTTTATCTGAATAAAACCAGACATTATTTCCTTGACTTATTTGTTTGATTCCTCCTACTTTTATAATTTGTGATACAAAATTAGTACAATCTGCCCAACAATCATAGCATCCACCACTTACTCGACTGTAGTAACCATACTCTTCATTGTTTCTCTTATTCCACCATTTATAGGCATAATCTCTTGCAGCAATCCGATTATATCGGTTTTGTGCTTTTGCTTTCGTTTGGATCTTCCCTTTTGGCGAGGAGTTGCTTGGTCTCTCAATCTTTGAGCTCATAGGAACAGGTAATAATCCTTTTAGTTCCTCTTTTTCTTTTGGTGTAAGTTGACCTAGCCACGATTTTCTTTCTAACTTTTTAATCCGCTCATTTTTTTGTTTGTTTTCATAGGCATCGATATATTTAGCATAATCGACTATAATCTTGCGTTCTCTTAGCGAATAAGATTCCAAATTCAATGCCGCCATAAAAACAACTTCCCTATACTTCGGGTCATTTCCATCCACTTTAAGCGGAATATTTTGCTTTTTCGCAAACCGTTTTACAAGCTTAATTGCCACTTGATAATCTTTAGGAAGAGTAATATTTCGCTCCTTGTAGTAAGTAATAGGTTGTCCTACCTCATCACTGGGATTTGATTTTTTAGCAGACGATATGTGATTAGAAATATCCCAAGTACCATAAACAGCGAAAGGAAAAGAAAAAACTAAAATGAACATTCCCAATACAGCACCCAACCATAAGTAACCTTTCTTCATTGGAATCCCTCCATTCCCGATTTATGTAAATGAACCTCTCCCACTTACGCTAACGCTAAGAAGAGGGAGTTTCTTACCATCAGAATCAAGAAACTCTCACGTATCGAAAGGTTTGCCTTCGATACTCGATCGAAGTGATCGGAAAGTCATCTGGATTCCTAAGTAAGCAACAGGTACAAAAAGGATGTACCAGGGTCGGAACAGACCATCTACTACTTCTCGCTTAGCGATCCGTAGATACGTTTGTTTCGTGGAAACATCGAGGTAATGAATCGCTCCATAGAGCGATTTGGCTAAAATATTTCTCGTTCCATGTGTGTCTCGATGTTCTTGATACCCACAGGAACAAACGTAGTTTCTAGAAGAGACCTTTTTTCTCTTCTTGCAGACAGGACATGTCTGATATCAGCCATTTTATCACCTAATACTGATTATATACTCTATTCTATAAATTACATATTATCCCTCTTTTGGGGTTAAAAAGAATAAAATGGTTGAATAAAAAAGACTTCTTCAGAAATCATTGCTCTATAACGATTTCTGAAGAAGTCTGTTATTTAACGCTGATGATCGCGATTTTTTTAGCAGGATTCGATCGTATGTTCCATTTGCAACAATCTTTGTTTTAATTGTTTTTGTATAAGATCTAGTTGATTGATATCGATCGACTCCGATAGTACGCTACTTAAGCTTTGATAGTAATCGTGACATTCAGTCCGTATTTGCTCCTTGATTTTAATCAGATTTTTATTCCATTCTTGTTCATAGTAAGTAAACAGCATCTCAACTTGCTGTTTAAAGTAATCTACCATTACTCCTTCCAAAATCGTTTTGATTTCATCTCGCATCAGCATCTTTTCATTTCTCTCAAAAAATGATTTGGCATTTTTAAAGCGTGATAATGCTTTTTTAAATAACTGCATATCAAGTTTCGTTAGTGGCTCAGTTAATACGGGTGTTGTAAACATAGGATTGAACTGTGAAGAAAGGGGAAGCTCTGTATTAACTTGAAGACATCCAGAAACCATCGCTTCTAATTGAGTTTGTAGTTTTTGATGCATCCATTTCTCTAACCGTAATGAAGTTGCTCGCAACTCTTGCAGCAGATCATGTTTGAGTACATCAATTAGTTCTAAAGTACAATTTTGTAGTCTTTGTTGGATCTGTCCTCCGTCATCACGAAGGGTACTAGGATTATAAATCTCGACAAACCAATCATTATATCGTAAAAGTACTCGTTGATTGACATAATATAGGAGCTCTTCTACTTCTTTCTTTAACGCGTATACCACACTATCTGCATTCCACTTATCGATCTTCTCGATGATTTGTGTCTGCTCTAAGTTGAGTTTTTCTTGTCTTTCTTGTTTTGTCTTATTACTTTGTTGTGCCGACTCAATCAAATGTGTAAGCATCTGGGTTCCACGACGTACATCACCAATAAGCTGACGAAGAGATACCAAAAGAAGGTCTTTCATGATAAAGGAAGTAAAAGCTTTTTCAAAAGTTTTTATACCTGAATCTTGGTCTTTAAGATGGGATCCTTGTTTTTCTTGTATAGCTAGTAGGCTCGAAACAGGAAATAATCGAGGATTTCGGATACCATATTGTAATAATTGCTCTTGTAAATATTTTACAACAGCTTCTAACTCTTCATCGGATGTAGCTAAGTCGGCTGCATTCATTAGAAAGAACATCTTATCCATTGAAAAAGTATCTTTTACTCTTCCTAGTTGAATTAAGAATTCACGATCAGCACGTGAAAAGGCATGGTTATAATACATAACATATAAAATGGCATCAGCATCGCGGATATATTGGAATGCTACATCAGTATGACGAGCATTAATGGAGTCAGCACCCGGTGTATCAACGAGAGTAATCCCTTGCTTTGTCCAATGACAATCATAGTAAAGCTCCACTAATTCCACAAAGCATGAGGTAGCTTCGTTAGCTACATAGTCATCTAAATCTGCCAATGAAATTACTTTTTTTCTGCCTAGCTGATCCTTTTGTTTTTGGTACCCATATTTTACTGCAGATAAAAATGAAAAGCTTGTTTTCTGTCGAGCATTCGGCTCCGATGTCTTAAGTAAATCTGAAATACCCTCCAGCCCTTCATCTAAAGTTACTATGTCTTTTTGAAATAGCTGATACACATGTTGTAAGTCTTCAAATAAACGCTTGGGTGATTTGAAATAAATCACTGCTTGTCCATGAGCATACATTTGATTGGGTGGACAAACCTTATTGATCGTTGCCGTGGTTGGATTAGGTGATACGGGTAGAACTTTGTCACCAATTAACGCATTGGCAAATGATGATTTTCCCGCACTAAAAGCCCCAAACAGTGCTATCGTAAATTGCTTTTCGGCTACCCTTTTTCGTTTTTCGCATAGCTCTTTGTAAATCGATTGGATTCCAGTTACTCCATCCATCACTTTTTCTGCCATCTGAACATGATCCAGTAGCTGATTGATCTTAGCAGGAAAATCTGGTGGCTTTAATTCATTCAGGTTTATTTTTTCTCCGTTTATAGGTGAAGTGATCGATTCATTTGGCTTTACAGCCCATTTATCAGTCGATAATGGTACCTTTTCTTCGTTTATTAGCATAGATTCAATTGGAACTTTCCCGATCTCTTTCGTACCATGAAGAACAGCGAGTAGCTCTTGTTGATAATGTTTCCGTTGCTTCGCCATCTCCGATAATTGCTCTTGGGCTTGACATGCTTGTTCAAAAGCAGCCATTTGCTGGGTGAGTTGTTGCAGTTGGGAATGAAACATACTCTGCATTTGCTCTACAATCCACTTTAGCCGTTCATTTCCCCACTGTCGATAACTTTTCTTCACTTCATGGGCTAGATCTTCGGTATATTGTAAAACATAATTCCCATTTAAGCCGGCTCCTACTTTCAACGTTCTCTCCAACAATTCAGGATCAATCGGAACCAAAGATTGATACACTTGCGCAGCCAGATCTTCCAGATGGATCTCTTGGCTTTTCATAAATTGGATAATATACTGCTTCATATGTGTATCGAGTTGTGTTTCAATCGTTTGTCTCAATCGATCATAAAAAAGCTGCTTACGGCGTTCTCTTTCTTGCTCTGTTTTGGATTTTGTAAACAAAAAACCAACTTTAAATTCAGGTTGGATTGACTCCAGATACTTCTCTGCTAGCTCCCGCACCTCATAAGGCATGAGATAAGCATTTTGTAATATGGATTCCATCCCTTTTCGATAGTCTATTTCTATTTGCTGTTGCTTTTTTTGCAAGTGTTCCTGTTGCTCTTTTAATACTCTAAGCTGCTCAATCGTCTCTTCATGGGATAAATGAGAGATGAGTTTCTCTTTTAGTGATTCGATCTTTGAAGCATTTTGATCCTCAATGAAATAAAGGTGTTCGTCAATTAAATAAGTTATTTCAGCGATTGCACTTTGACTTAAAATCTCTTTTCGTTGCTCGATCAGATGCTGTATGACATCCTTTAGTAAAGGTAGTTGATTATATGGATGGTTACGATCCCGTAATGAAGTGTAAAAGATACCTTCTGTTCGAATATCCCAATTTTGAAAAGACTCTTCTACACTTTGCTGATAAAAGGAAAAGGGTAATTCCTCTTCGCGATGCTTATCAATTTGGTTAATAATTAAATAAACCCGCTTATTTCTTTCTGTTAGCTTTTTAATAAATAAATAATTTTCTTCTGATTGAACATGGTTATAGTCCATCATATAAAAAATAACATCTGCTAAATGAAGGGCTGACTCCGTCGCCATTCGATGGGCATCGTCGGTAGAATCAATCCCTGGTGTATCTAAAAAACTCACTCCCTCAGGTAAGTGACTATTTTTATAAACATGTACTTCAATCACTTCTTCACCGTTCTTACATAGTTCTTTCAGTTCTTGTTTCGTATAAGTGCCTTTATAAGTATGTCTACTTCCTGAACTAAGTAAAAGAGTAACTCTCTCTTCTCCAGATTGAATCTTAACAAGATTGGCACTGGTAGGAATGGGACTTGTAGGAAGTATATCTTCTCCAAACAGTTCATTGAGGATCGTTGATTTTCCCGCAGAAAAATGGCCACAAAAGGCAATGACAAACTCCTCTTGATAAACCTTACGTAATAAATCCAAGATTTTTTGCCGATGCCATTCATCACCTTGCTTTTCCATCTCTAATACGATAGCTCCAAATCTCCCTACCATTTCTAATTGCTTAGATTCGATCATTTACTGCTTTCCTTTCTTCAAGTTTTTGGGTAAGTTCATTTATTTGCAAAAGCGGGTGTTCTTTCTAGATCAATGAGAATGCTTTGAATGAGCCATTCTTAGTCACGAGGAGTGTGTACAAAAGCGATTAGGATTGATTTCATATATTTACAAGTAAGAGACTAACATATTTATGATATATTACTCTATAGACATCAGTAAAAAAAAGTCCCCAGCCAAGAGCATGGAGACTTTTTGCAGTGTTATTACAACCTAAGCATTTCCTAATTAGCATAAGGACGAATGCCTAACATTTGATCAACTGTAACAAACTCAAATCCTTTTGATTTTAATGTTTGAATCGTTTTATTCAAAGAGGATACTGTATTTGAACGATTTCCACCGCCATCATGATGAAGGATAATACTACCATTACCCGTAAATTTTTGAATCACTTCAAACATTTGTTCAGGTGTGCGCCCTCTCCAATCATTTGTATCGACATCCCAGTTTACAATTAAAAAGCCTTCTTTTTTTATAGTTTCTCCAATCCCTTTCGCATCTCCATAAGGTGGGCGCATCAACATAACTTCTTTTCCAGATGCCTCTTTAATTGCATCTCTTGTTTTATTTAAATCCTCTTTTAGCTGATCGGGGCTTAATTTTGGTAATTGTTTATGTTCCCAAGAATGACTTGCTATTGTATGACCTTCATCAATTTCCTGTTTGACGAGATCAGGATGCTGTTTAACATGCTGTCCAATGAGGAAAAAGGTCGCTTTTATATCATTTTGCTTAAGTATCTCTAGTACTTGTTTGGTATATCGTGGATCTGGTCCATCATCAAAAGTTAACGCAACTTGTTTCTTGTCTTTGGGACCATTATATATAATATGATTCCGTTCATACTTTTTCACCTTATCAAACTCTTCTTGCTTTAACAGAGGATTTAAATTGGTTTTTGTTTCTTGTTGTTTCCCTCCAGCATACTGTTGCTGACCTTGAGGTGTTGGCTTTTTGCTTGCTGGATCCTCCGATTCATGCACAATACGACATCCGCTAATAATTAAGCCAATTGATAATAGAGCAGCCCCTACACGGATGAACTTATTTACTCTACTCACTCTCAGTTTCCCCCATCAATTCTCTCTAAATATCTTCCATCTGCTCTCTACTAACATGATTCATAGATGTTTGCATGTTGATGTCATCATATTAACTTATCAACATAGTTTTCTGGTAAGTATTTTCCTTTTTCTCTTGAAATACTGATGATATCTTTGATGCAACACCGTTATACAAATAAAAAAAGAAGGGTTTTAGAAAGATCCCTACCATTTCACGACATACCAAAAAGGAATTTCACTTTATATTCTAGCATATATCATCGCTATTTTAACTAATTTATAAAATAAATTATAGCAAAATATCGAAATGTTTATGGTCGTTTTATAGATTCCCCTCAGTATCCATACTTCAAATCCTAGTAATGATAAAGTGATTTAGATGAATACGAGCCTTTATGAATAGACGGAATATTCACACCGTTCCATTCATCTAGTATCTTTTAAATATAGATCATATCATCGATAATATTAAAGCAAGTCGATGATTAATAAAGTTTGTCAATTTAGCCGATGCGATTAAGTCTTAACCCAAAATTATGTATAAAGCAAATAAAAGCAAATCAATTTTATCATGAAAAAGCAAAACAGAAAAGAAAAAAATCCAAATAAGGAGATTTTATAAGGAGGCTTTATAGCTTATCTTTAGGAGTTGGCTTCTTAATTTAAATGAAGACAACTCCTAAAGATATCATCTAAAATTGGAAGTGATCTGGATGCTGTCCAAATCGCTTGTTTTGATTCATAGCATCAATTTGTTTCATGTCATCAACCGAAAGCTCAAAGTCAAAGATATCAGCATTTTCTGCTATTCGGTCAGCGTGAATCGACTTTGGAATTGTAATTACTTGGTGCTGTAGATCCCAACGTAAAATGATTTGTGCTGGTGTTTTTTGATATTTTGCGGCTAATTGAGTCAGTGTTGGATGGGTTAGCTGATTTCCTCTCATTAGAGGACTCCAAGCTTCTAATTGAATCATCTCTTGCTGACAATAGTTTAATAACTCTCTTTGTGTAAGTAGTGGATGAAACTCTACTTGATTTACCATTGGCTTTATTTTACAACTTTCTTTTAGCTCTTCTAAATGATGAATCTGAAAATTACTCACACCAATCGCACGCACCCATCCATCTTGATATAATTTTTCCAATGCTCGCCAGGTTTCCTTAAACTTTTCTTTTACAGGCCAATGAATCAAATATAAATCTATGTACTCTAATCCTAACTTTGATCGACTTTCTTCAAAAGCCCGAAGTGTTTCATCATATCCTTGATCTGTATTCCAGACTTTTGTAGTAACAAATACTTCTTCACGCGACACAGCTGAATCTTGAATTGCTTTACCAACACCTTCTTCATTTTGATATAAAGCAGCTGTATCAATACTACGATACCCTACCTCAAGTGCAGTACGTACTGCCTGCTCTGCTTCATTTCCCTCTTTCACTTTATAAGTACCTAACCCCAACCAAGGCATTTTAATTCCATTATGTAATTGAACTGAATCTGCAATATGTCGAATCATAAGCAACCCTCTATTCAATAGTCAAATTGTTTCCTTTTAATTCTACGGACTTAAAACAAAATTCTTCATACAAAATATACTCTTTTATTTAGTATAAACCAAAAACATAAAAGAAATGTTAAAGTATTTTCATAAGCACTTCCTGTAAATATTACTGTTATGTTGATTAGAATCAATCTATTGATCATTCCCATCTTATTCTATTTAAGAAGCCTTGCTCAGCAGGGATTTTCATTTTCATCAAGGAGAAGGGAGCTATTTTTTAGCTTATTAGTTCATTACCTCTCTCTTTGTTTGTGAAACAAACTAATTTAAGGATAAAACTAAATCATAAATCAACTCATAGTTTCTAATCATGGTTTTCCTTTTCCTCTTGCTGAATATAACAAGCAAAATAATTGGAAAAGGAAAACCAGGTTATCAGTGGTCTCTAAGGTTTTACGGCAAAACAGTTTTTTCATATTTTATAGAATAATTATTTTAACCAGATACTATATAAAATCTCTTCTTCTTCTACATCTTACAGTTACTAGTGTGTCTTCCGGAACGCGTCTCCGAATAATTCGGAATGGGGCAACTCCACAAATAAACAGAAAACGCTCTACGCCACACGAAACCAAAAGAGCCTCTCCTGAACGAATACGAAATCTTTCTCGATTTAAGATTCGATTTCCACAAAGTACTCGAACTCGCTGACCACGTCTTAATCGGATTACCATTGGAAATCTCAACCATTACACATCCTTTCCCTCTTAGTTCTCCTATTACATAACTAAGATATGGAAAAGAAGAGATTATGTGTTAGACATAAGTATATTATTCAAATAATACATAAACATCTATTTTTTAATCGAGTAATTATTAGGAACAATACTTAGTTACCAACTAAACTCTATGGATAATCCACAGACATTTAATGCATACTTACAACAAAGTCTAAGATAAAAATAGTCTACTGATGTTATAAATAGAGGTGCTTGAGATGAAAATACTTTGGGGTTTGGTTGGAATTGCTTTTCTTTTTTTGATTTCTTTTTTGTTGTCCAACAATAAAAAAGAAATTCGACTTCGTACAGTAGTTATTGGCTTTTTGATTCAATTTCTATTTGCTTTGATCGTTTTAAAATGGTCCCTTGGGCAGGCTGCATTAAAATGGCTTAGTCTAAAAGTACAAGCCTTAATTAACTTTGCCAACGCAGGAATCCAATTTTTATTTGGTGGATTGATTCAACCTAATAAACCACCTATTTTTGCGTTACAAGTACTACCTGTTATTATTTTCCTAGGAGCCTTAATCGGAGTTTTATATTACTTTGGAATTATTCAGTGGATCGTCCGTGTATTTGGAGGCGCAATTGCCAAGCTGATGAAAACAAGCCGAGTCGAATCACTTTCCGCGATCGCAACCGTCTTTTTAGGGCAATCAGAAGCCCCCTTATTAATACGTTTATATTTAGATAAACTTACCTCATCCGAATTATTCGCCATTATGACATCTGGATTTACCTCTGTGGCAGGTTCTACATTGATTAGCTATGCTTTAATCGGTGTTCCACTGCCTTATCTTTTAACAGCAAGTATCATGGCAGCACCTGCCAGCTTAACCATCGCTAAAATTATCTTTCCTGAAGATAGGAATACAGAAAGTGCAAAAGAAGTTAGTATTGATAAAAGCCAGTCTGTCAACCTGATTGACGCAATCGCAAGTGGTGCATTGGATGGTCTTAAACTGGCTATTAATGTCGGAGGGCTTTTACTCGCTTTCATTTCATTAATCGCTCTTTTCAATGGAATCTTAGGAGGAATTGGTGGATGGTTTGGAGTAACAGGGATAACTTTAGAAAAAATATTGGGTTATATCCTATCTCCTGTCGCTTTTATTATCGGTGTCCCTTGGTCTGAAGCCATAGCTGCAGGAGGATTTATCGGTCAAAAACTAGTTCTAAATGAATTTGTTGCTTATACTTCATTTGCTCCTGAAATTCCTCATCTATCTGCTAAAACAGTAGCGATTGTAACATTTGCTTTGTGTGGATTTGCCAATTTAGGTTCGATTGCTATTCAGATTGGTACGATCGGTGGCTTAGCACCTGAACGCAGCTCGGATGTTGCCCGTTTAGGTTTAAAAGCTCTTTTAGCGGGTACGATCGCAAATCTTATGAATGCCACGATTGCTGGGATGCTGATAGGTTAACTTCTAGGAATTCTAGGGCGATAGAAGGACAAAAAACACAAACATGCGTCTATTTCCTATCATGGAGATGACCCAAAAGTTTCTTGTATTTGTCATCCCTACTTTTTATTGTGCACTGAACCCCGATGATGGGACAAAGAAAAACACCCAGCTTACCTGTTACCTGTACTCTACAGGTGACAGGTAATTTAATTTTTCCTGAATACGTTGGTTATTGTAATAATGAATGTATTTTTGTACAACTTGAGTACATCAGAGTCACTGATATTTTTGAGGTCTTGTGAGTAGAATGCTTCTGATTTTAAATGGGAGTGGAAACACTCTATAAGGGCATTCATGGCAATTTCCCTTACGGGACATGCTAGTGATAATGCCTTTTTTTCCTAGCAACTTCTTGAAACATCCTAGCAGTATAGGTTCTCCCTTGATCTGAATGAAGTATTGTAGTATTGACATGATGCTTAGAACAAGCTTCTTCAAGAGTTTCTAACATAAGAGAAAGATCAGGCAGTACTAACCTTATAGCTGATAATTTCACGATTAAACGCATCAAGGGTGGAGGAAAAATAAAGTGTCCGATTTCCAAATGGCTAATATGAGATATCAGTAAATCATTTTTCTTTTCCATAAAGAAACACCTCCACTGAATCTTTACGATTCAGGAAGGTGTTTTTTCAGTGCACATCAATGTAACGATAAACGGAGGGGATTTTGTATTAAAGATCTCCCAAACGTGCTAATTGGTTATGACCTTATGACCAGATCTTCCAGTATCCTTCTGGATCGATGTTCGCTAGTCGAAGCCATCTGTTTTGAACTTTCTGGCGAAAGGTAGGGTCATGATCTAGCAATCGTACCACATATTCCTGTGGTGCTTGGATCACCACCAGCAAACGCAGAGGAGCATGATAGACTTCTTGATCCGATCGCACCACGGACTGCCAGGGTAGTCCAGCTAACAAGTCACTAGCGTTCCCCTGCATTACGCCAAGACCTCCAGTAACTGTTTGGGTCGCTTTATTCCCACTCCCATAATAATGAGGTGCAACGGTAGATGCGTAATACTGTAGGTTGATCCATTGAGCAACTGTCGCTGGTCCAGCAATAATGTTAGAAAGCAGAGTACCGTCTTTATCTTTCTGCCAGTCATAGTTGTGCAGAAAAACTCTCCCATCGAGATCGCACTCTTGAGTCAGACGACGGTCGCCGATGATAAACGCGGCGTTACGCGCTAGCCCCCATTCTGGACGTACCTCACTCCAATCTTCCGCAAAACGTTGTGCCTCAGCCCTCGGATTTTTGGAGCGAAAGCCCAGATTCGGCAATTGCGATAATCGCTCAGCAATTGCATCATTACTAACTTTTGGTAATATCGTTTGGATATGTTGAAATGCTTCTTGAGCCGCGTCTGAAAGCTTAGGAACATATATCCAACGCAATTCATCAAGTGTTGTGATATGCTCAGCGGCTACGAAAACCGTGTCTTCCGGAATCGAAATTCCCTCTGTTTTGAGGATCTCCCTTACCTTTGGTAGATTACACAAAGCAGCTAAAACTCTCGCATTGAATCCGCCAGATGCCCCTCCACAAGCACCACAATCCAGTGCGGCAGCATAGGGATTATTAGTACTGTGACTTTCATGTCCACAAATAACCACTAATGGAGCAAAATGATCTGTGAGTCCCATCATTTTCAGAGCTTGTCGTACATAATGAACTTTCTCTTCCTCACAAAAACCTATTGGCAACTCTGTTTCCAAGTTGTACTCGCGGTCGAGCGAGAGTTCTGTGGAAGGTTTGCGTAGCCATGCTTCTTGGAGTTTGCGGAAGATATGACCTGCACTGCGTGGAACAAAGCTACGCGCCAACAACTGCAAGCAGAGCCAAGGTCCACTTACCTCTGGCAACATTAAGCTGGTAAGCAAGTTTTGTTTCATCATTTTAAAGGTGTAGCTAAGTGAATTTGCTGTCTGGCGACGTTGTTGATATGATTTGAGTTCAAACTCAGGAGAAGACTCTTTTACTTTATATTGCGGTTTGAGTATTACTGGCAAGGAAGAATGAGCATGTTGACTGCCAAGTTCGCATGTCTTTATAGGTAATCCGAAAAAACCAGCCATTCCATGTGTCTCAAAAGGACCTGCTTTTTCTAATTTTCGACGAAAAGGCTCTGAACGCACATCAATACAGAATGCAAATTGTGCTAACGTCTGTTTTTTCTGATCTGATACCAGCTGTTTTGATAAGACCATCTCAATTAATTGGTCTGTATATGTTTGTTCCCAAGCTTCCAGCCAAAGCCGACGTCGGACTATTTCATCAAAACGGTAGGCGAGTGTAAGGCGTGCTTTTTGTTCGGGTATAGACAACTTTGTCCAATCTTCGATTGTCATGTCACCCCAATGAATCCAAGCGGCAATCAACGGAACAAGAGAACATTTATCCTCATCTTTTTGCTTAAGCAAAGGCAGATGAGGCTTGATTAAGGTCCATTCCATCGAAATTCGAACCGCCAAATATTCTGTTAGAAGAGAGCTTTCTTGTGTTGATTGTTGGGAACGCCAGAGCATCATTCCTGTCCATCCTGGCAAGGCCAGCAAATGTGCCTCAAGATAGTCCTGTATCTCTGACTGAGGGATTTTAAGTGCCAATAATGCTTTTTTTAGAGCAGTATGTGCTTCTTGCGGCCAATCTTTGAGGCGCTGTCGTTGTGTGTGACTAAGTGAAGGATCATATTGGATAAGTCGGCGCCACGCACGGTAAAAACCCTCTTCGCGATTCGGAAGTGACCAAGCTGCTTGGGACTCATCCAAGAACAATTTGCACCACTTGATTATGTGATGATCAAGAGCATGGGCCACCTTCTCACCGCTTTGCTGTTCCAAACACAGGCTTAGTGGTTTCAATGGATGTTTTTCAAGATTCTGCGGCTTTAAAGCACTTAGTTTTTCTGCCAAAACCTTCACCTCAAGTGCTTCCAATAGGGTGGAAGGTAACTCATCTAGCTTAAGTGCAGCCCGACAGAATCGCTCTGCTACCCCACGTGGCAATTTAATAGACTGTATATCAAGCCAACGTTTAAGCGCCGTTTCCAGAAAATCCTCATTAATCTCACCGCGCTTCTGTGCGGCATGTATCAAGGAGGGACAAGGATATATATCTACATCACGAGAATCTTTGAGCCAGCGTGCTATCTGTTCAAATGATTGTCCTTCAAGTCCCATCCAGGGATTACGTGCGGCAAATGTGGCAATAGGCCAAAGCGGTGCAATAACACGGCTGGCTGATTTAACAAGATGATTAATATCAAGGTGAGGGGCATCTTGAGTCAACTTTTCCTTTTGCAAATTTACTTTTTCGAGTAATGTGGATGTTACAGTCATCGTCGATTCCCTCCCCAGTACAGATATTGTGCAAGATAGTTTGGATGGCTTTCGACCAAATCAGAATGAGGCTCACCCAATCGTACCAGCCATAAGTAAAGGATTGCGAAGGCAGTGGAAGAACGACTACGAGTTAACCATACACCTAAAGCACTACCAGACAACAGGATGACCATGACCAAAATGACCACTAGCGTAGGCGGTTGTACAACTTGATAAACAGTTTCATGTAACAACTCAAAGAAAGCAGCATGAATAATGCTGAACACCATTACTGCTCCTCCTAACAGGAAAAATCCCGCGATACGTCCAATGAGCCCGTATCCAAAAGCCACAAGTTGTGTCCAAGCAAAAAACAGTGAGCATCCAAAAATGAGAGCACTAATCAATTGATAACCCATTTCAGGAGCAGTTAGCCAAAAATAAATCACCACTAAGAGGCCTAAAGCACTCCCTACGATGATCCATAATAATGACGATATTTGAATCGGTCGAGATGTTCGCTCGTAGCGACGTACCGCTGAGCCAGCCTGTAAGAAAAGGGTTGCTTTAAATAAACCATGTAACACGAGATGAATAATAGCTGCCAAATAAGCATTCAATGCACATTGGATGAGCATGAACCCCATCTGAGCAATCGTAGAGCCAACTAACTGGCGTTTGTAATCCACTTGAACTAGACTGATTCCGGTCCCCAGCAGGATTGAGATACTGGAAAGAATAATTAAAAAGATCTGAGCTAAATCTCCACTAAATAGAGGTGCGAATCGAGTCAGCATAATTCCTCCAGCATTCACCAAACCCGCATGCATAACAGCAGAAACGGGTGTCGGAGCAACCACTGACTCCAACAACCAGCGTTGAAAAGGCCATTGTGCTGCTGGAATCACCACTGCTAATACCAACAGCATGTTTATCCCCGTTCGCTCCCATGAGCTGATTTGCGCCAAGCTATCTTTGGCCATCATAAGGGATAACTGCCAGTGTCCTGTAGCTTGTGAAAGCCAGATAATCGCTACCAATAAAGCAAGCCAACTGAATACAAACAGACGACCAGAAAATATAGCCGCCATTCTAGCCACTTTCCACTCTTTGTTCAAGCTTATGAGTAATATCAGCCCTAGGAGAGTGATGCCCCACCAAATCACCAGCCAACGAAGATCATTGCTTAGCCAAGCAAATGAAGCAGCACCTATAGTGAATGTCAACAACGCAAAATATTTTCGATAAGAGCGATCACCAAGAAAGTAACGTACGGAATAACGCTGCACCACTAATCCTATCGTAAGAACAAACAAAACCATCAACCAAGCTAGAGGATCTAAACGCCAAGGCCCAATAATAGTACTTGCATCAGTAGTGATAAGTGCTAACAAGGCAATCAATACGGGTAAAGTAATTATTCCCAGATGAAGACGAATAAATCCCAGGGGAACCCGTGGATGTAAGAAAATGAATGCGCTAAGTACACAAACAGCAAGCGATACAGAAAAAGCTGTCAATATTGGCAGAGAATCCAATAAAACTAACATCTGAACCTCCTAAAAAATGTTTAAGACATTGTGTGTATGAAGTGATATCTCCAATAAAAAACCCGACAATTTCAGAATTGATCGGTATGAAAACCCCAATTCTGAAAGTTGTCGGGTTATCTCCAACTAACCAAATAAGGTTTTTTAGAAGATCTCCCTTTTTATAATCATAGTTACCAAATAATACAAGAACTCTGACACATTCTTCCTGAACCGAATATTGTTTGCTCAACCTCAAGAGATTAAGTTTATGGATGGACATCGGGTTCACAACTCTAATTACATTTATAATACTTACTTATACTTGTTACTCGTATTCCACTACGCTTGATAATTTTCCACTAACAGTATCCACGGATAAACCATAGACCTTAACTCCAGATGGCATTAACGGATGCTGACGAATAAAATCCATAGACTTTTTAATACTATCTGTTACTGTTTCGCTTCCCTTCAACCACTGAAAAATATCATTTTCTTTGAATTCAGATAAATAGTCTTTATTAGCCAACGGGACTTTTCCATTGTTTACTATGGAAATCAAATCCTTCTCAACCAGCTCAAACTCGTTGTTATTTATTGCACCTATAACAAAAATTTCCTCAACATTTTCTTGAGCTACTGCAATGATCACACTTCTCATAAGGCTATCAAATGGTTCTGAAATAAGAGGGCCATGACTTACTAAAACCAACATTTTTTCTGGCGGAAGATGAGTGGCAGAATACAACCATTGTTCCAATGCTTCCTCCATCCCAATAATGAATAATACTTTTTTTTGATTAAGCGAATCTATGATGTCAGATTGGCTATTAAAAATTGTATACACAGACATCGTATTCACTTCCTTTTTTATAAAGTAATATTACGAGTTTATCTTCAACTGATCCCTTTCTAGTACTCAAAAAATGGGCCTATTTATTAAAGATCTCCCTAGTTATATTTTTAGTTAAGACATGAGCTTTTTCTCTAAATTAGTAGATAACCTAAAGACCATAATTCGCTCACCAGTTTTTGTGCTGATATCCGTGTGAAATGTGATTATATCTTCACCAGTTAGATCCTTAATAATTTTACTTAATTCATCTCTACCTGATTCTACCAGTTCATTACGAATTTTCTTAATGGACGATCTTCCTTCTTTTGTTTCAGATAATTTATATTCAGAAGGAGTTAATATTCCCTTTAAGCTAACAAACACCATATCCCGAAGGATATCGGTCTTTACCATAACTGATCCGCGACCTAGATACTCTTTCTCCCATTGCGTTAATGCTTTACTGATTTCTGCTTCTAATTGACCTTTTGTCATATTCTCTCTCCTAATAAAAAATCGGTATACCATATAACTATGTAATAATATAGTTATATGGTATACCGATTTATTTCAATCTAGCCGCCACAAAGTCTCTATTTGTATTTTCACAGGAACAATGGCACATTATCCGAGTGCTAATACAATTTTCTTTGTAGCTAAATTGATAATCTATCGTAGCTTTAATATTGTAGTTACATTTTACCTTTCAGCTGTTCGAATGTCAAGCTGATTACCTAAAATATTTAGGAGAAACGTTCTTTATAAATAACCGAAAACACCTCTATAGTACGCTATAGCCAATGGTAAAATAAAGCTGTCACAAGAACTTCGTATCGCACAGCCTGCCCTTTGCAAAATAGCTGTACCTCATACACATCGATTTGCTAATCGAAACAAAGTCCATTTAAGTGAAGTGGCTGATGATCTTTTTTTCGATCAAACATATAAGCCTCTAGTTATTATTCTATGAGGACAAACATTTCACCAAGCCACAATATATGACAGTCAATAAGAAAAAGGCTCCAGAATAAATAATTAGGATTAGGAGCAACTATTTTTGCTCCTAATTTATTTCCTGTTATCAAAAAGTTACTGAGTGGTTAACACTAAACCTATCATTCTATCCATTTACAGAGTCATTAGGAACCTCTAAGTATATCTAAAATGAATCAGAAAGGTGATACTTTCAGCATCCTTTTCTCCCATCTTTTACTATGCAACCATACTCTTTATTTTTCTACCAACCTCCTGAAACACGAATCTCTTCACCTGTAATAGAAGCAGCGAGATCAGATGCTAAGTAAACAGCACAACCTGCAACTTCTTCTGGCTTAATAAATCGCTTAATCATCTGTTTATTTAATAAGTGCTTGTGTAATGCGTCTTCTCGGGAAATCCCCTCTGTTTCAGACAGTTTTTGCAACTGATTTTGGATGAGTGGAGTATCTACTGCTCCAGGTAAAATCGAATTAACCGTAATTCCATAAGAAGCCGTCTCCAAAGCCACTGTTCTAGATAATCCAATAATTCCATGTTTTGCTGAAATATAAGCTGCTTTAAATGGTGAAGCTGTCTTTCCGTGAACTGAGGAAATATTAATAATCCGACCATATCGTTGCTGCTTCATCCAAGGAACACTATGTTTGATTAATAAAAATGGTCCTGTCAGCATGACATTAATCAATTGGTTCCATTTTTCAAGCGGGAAGTTTTCTATTGAATCAATATGTTGTAAACCAGCATTATTAACAATCACATCAATTCTCCCCTGCTTTTTGATGACCTTTTCGACTAAGCCCTTTACTTGTTCTTCATCTGTTATATCAACAGGATAAGCTGATGCTTCTATTCCTGTTTCTTGGGTGATTTTGTGAGCTGCATGAATCGCTTCTTCTTTTTTCAGATCTACAATAACTACATGATCTCCACTATGTGCAAAAGCTTGCGCGATCGCAAAGCCAATTGTCCCTGCTGCTCCAGTTACGATTACGGTTCGTTGTTGGATCATCATCATTCTTCCTTTCTTAAGTTATTTATACCAAGCCAGTTAGTAAAGCAAATCCAATCATAATCGGTACAACCAACGTTTTTATCACTGTAATCGCAAAAATATCTCCATACGATTGTCGGTGGGTTAGACCACAGATAGCAAGGAGGGTAATCACCGCTCCATTATGTGGTAATGTATCCATTCCTCCTGCTGACATCGAAGCGATTCGATGTAGAAGTTCAGGGCTAATCCCTGCACTTGTCGCCCATTCTAAATACTTGGCTCCCATGGTATCCAGTGCAATACTCATCCCACCAGAGGCTGATCCAGTAATTCCGGCTAAAATATTAATAGACAATGCTTCGGAGATAAGAGGACTGGTTTTCATCGACAATAAGAAATCAGAAATTGTTTTAAAGCCAGGCATTGAAGAAATCACATTCCCAAAGCCAACTTCTGAAGCTGTATTCATAATAGCAAGTAGTGATCCTAAAGTACCAGCCGTCAATGTTTTAGCTAAGTTAAATACAGGTGCTTTTTTAATTCCATCTGTTCCAACATGCTGATTTTTCTGCCAATAGATCAACCAAATAAAGATAGCAAATACAATTCCAATCACGAGTGCCAAAGTTAAAGACCAGATCCCCAATACTTGTTTCATATTTAACCCGGAAAATTGTTTTAAAATGGATGAAGGATACCACGTCGGTAATATCTGATAAGTAAGTAAGGCATTTCCGGTTAAAACAAGTAGCAAAGGAACGAGTGATAACCAAAAGTTAGGGAGTTTTTCTCCATGAGTTACTTCCGGTTCATTTGTATGATTAGAACCATATCCTTCTCCACTCTCTATTAGTCTATTCTTCCGTCGATATAACCACCATAGACCAAAACAGGCAACCAATAGACCCCCAATCGTTCCAATAATAGGCGCAGCAAAAGAAGTCGTTTTATAGTAAGCTGTAGGGATAATATTCTGAATCTGAGGCGTACCTGGCAAAGCATCCATGGTAAAAGTAAACGCCCCAAGTGCAATCGTTGCAGGGATGAGACGCTTTGGAATATTGGCCTCACGAAATAGCGCTGATGCAAACGGATATACCGCAAAAGCAACGACAAACAAACTAACTCCTCCGTAAGTCAAGACTGCACAAGTCAGCACTACCGCTAAAATAGCTTGGTTTTTACCAAAGGTACCCGTTAATCCTCGTGCAATCGATCGGGCAGCCCCACTATCTTCCATCACCTTACCAAATACAGCCCCTAATAAGAAAATAGGAAAGTAAAGCTTCACATAATCTGCCGCTTTAACCATAAATACCTCTGTAAAAGTAGGTAATACTGGTAATCCCGACAGTACACCCGCCAACAAAGCGAAAATCGGTGCAAATAAAATAACTGGATAGCCCCGATAAGCAACAAAAATTAATAAGCCAAGGGCCAGAAAAATACCCAAAACTGCCAAATCAAATTCCTCCTTCTTATTCAATTTTTACAGCCTTTACTCCACATAGATGCAAAAACGATGCCAAACGAA
The DNA here is from genome assembly GCF_003313465.1 of Thermoflavimicrobium daqui. Classification (GTDB taxonomy): domain Bacteria; phylum Bacillota; class Bacilli; order Thermoactinomycetales; family Thermoactinomycetaceae; genus Thermoflavimicrobium; species Thermoflavimicrobium daqui. The sequence continues at coordinate 237,291 of NZ_KZ845664.1, read as the reverse complement.
TATATCGATTCCATCGACAATTCTGTCCAATATTTTGGAATCATCTTTCATATCACTAAAACAAAAAAGGGCATGTTCGCCCTTTTTTGCTACATCTATTTTTTTGGACGATCAGTCTAAAATATTGGACTGATAGTTTGTAGACAAAGTTTATTGACGACTTTTTCTTTCCCTTCCATTACTTATAAATCAATACAAGTCGTATCATCTCTTATTTCACGGAGGAAAGCATATATTTCTTTAGTTTATGATAAAAACCGGAACGGCTGATTCCAAGAAGTTGAATTGCTTGCTCTCGATCCCCTTTCGTTATTTTTAAAACGCGATGAATGATCTCTCGTTCGGCTTGCTCGACTGCGGTACGCAAAGAGTATCGATGCTGTGCTGTTTGATGTTGAGTCACTAGATGATAGGGTAAATGTTCAATCTGAATCATTTTTCCTTCCATCAAGTGTAATGAACGTTCCAACACATTTCTTAGTTCACGAACATTGCCCGGCCAATGATAAGCAAGCAAACAATCCATCACCTCAGGAGCTACCCCTTTTACATATACACCAATTTCTTGAGCTAACTCATCGAGTAAATGATAGGTTAATTCAGGAATATCTTCTAATCTTTCCCGAAGAGGTGGCAAGGTTAAGGCAAGTACATTTAACCGATAGTACAAATCCTCACGAAATCTGTTTTCTTTGACCATTTGATCTAAATGGCGATTACTTGCCGTAATGATTCGTACATCTATTTTCACGGGGTGGATAGCTCCAACAGGTTCGATTTCTTTTTCCTGCAATACACGTAGTAACTTTGCTTGCATCGATAAAGTCAGCTCCCCAATCTCATCCAAGAAAATACTTCCCCCGTGTGCCATCTCAAATTTTCCTTTTCGTCCTCCCCGAACTGCTCCCGTAAAAGCCCCGTCAGCATAACCGAATAAAATGGATTCTAGCAAACTTTCAGGAATAGCTGCACAGTTCACCTTTACAAATGGCTCTAGTCTCCGATGACTTAACTGATGAATGGCATGAGCAAACATTTCCTTGCCTGTTCCACTTTCTCCTCCGATAAATACTGTCGTATCACTGGCTGCCACCTTTTTAACCAATTTTTTTAACTTTTGTAATACTGGACTACTACCAATAATATCCTCTAATCCATATCGGATTCCTAAATGTTTTAAAAACTCACCTTTATAATAGCTGAGCTCTTGCTCTAATTGATTAACTCGCTTCGATAATGCATGTAGCTCTTTTACATCTTGAAAAAGGACTTTCCCTACAACTGCAATCACTTGCCCATTATGAAAAATCGGAATGCGATGAACAAGCATTTTCCCACCATGTATTCTTTGTACTTGGGCCAATTCTGCCTTACCTGTTTGCGCCACGATATGCATTCGTGTATTTTCTATAATCTTAGTAACATGCTTACCGATCACATCATCTACTCTTACTCTTAAAAATTCGGCATATGTTTTATTGATCATTATAATAATTCCTTTATTGTCCGTAATGACTATCCCTTCATATGCACTTTCAAAAGCCGCTTCGATCATTTCCTTCGAAGCTAGTGTTTGACGATAAACTTCCAAGAGACGTTCTTTCTCTATACCTTTATCCATAGTCAGCCACCACGCCCCTCATATGTTTTTCGACTAAATGAACTCTGATCATTACTTCACCAGCAGACACTATTGATTTATTCATGACTATTTATGGAAGATCAGTTATATTTAAAATATACCATTATTAATGGAGGTAACTTTATGATTAATACCCAGAAAAGTAGTATTCTTCAACATTACCGATTTCCCATTTTCATCTTGATCGCGATTGCAATCGGTTGTTTACTCGGAACCTGGCTCGGCCCTAAAGCTTCCGCTCTGAAACCGATTGGTGATATTTTTCTTAATCTCATCTTTACCATTGTTGTTCCACTTGTATTGGTTACAATTAGTAGTACCGTGGCCAATATCGCTAACTTAAAAACACTCGGAAAAATTCTCAGCATCATGCTGGTTGTATTTATAATTACTGGATTCATCTCTGCCATTATCATGTTAGGTGCTACCCACTTTTTCCCTCCCGCAGAAGGTGTACAAATTACACTTCCAAAACCTGAAACAACAGAACCTCTAAAAACAACGGAGCAAATTGTTTCTACGTTTACGGTTTCTGACTTTAAAGACTTACTTTCTCGTAAAAACATGCTACCACTTATTATTTTTGCTATTCTATTTGGTATGGCGATTAGCTTGGCAGGAGAAAAAGGGAGAAAAGTCGCTCAAGGACTCGATGCCTTATCAGAAGTGATGATGAAGTTTATCACTATTATTATGTGGATCGCTCCGATCGGTCTGGGTGCTTATTTTGCAAACCTAGTCGGTGTATTTGGTCCCCAACTTCTGGGCTCTTATGCCCGAGCTGTCGCAGTCTATTATCCCACAGCTATTATTTATTTTTTTGTTTTTTATACCATATACGCATATATCGCTAGTGGAAAGGTAGGAATTCGATCTTTTTGGAAAAACATCCTTACCCCTGCAGTTACCTCGCTCGGAACAGGGAGTAGTGTAGCGACTATACCCGCTAACTTAGCTGCTTCAGCAAAAATCGGTGTAGATCGAGAAGTCCGAGAGATCGTTATTCCGATCGGATCGACCATTCATATGGATGGGTCTTGTTTAAGTGCGATCTTAAAAATCACTTTCCTATTTGGGATTTTTCAAATGCCTTTTACCGGATTCGATACCTACCTTACCGCCATTCTTATCGCCATACTAAGTGGTGTCGTGATGTCAGGTGTCCCTGGCGGTGGATTTATCGGGGAGTTATTAATTGTCACGATGTATGGTTTCCCTCCTGAAGCCTTGCCCGTTTTAGCCATTTTGGGAACCATCGTTGATCCTCCAGCAACCATGGTTAATTCAACGGGAGATACAGTTGCAGGTATGTTGATCACACGCATTCTTAAAGGGAAGAACTGGATCAAAGAAAATGTAACAGGGACGAAAGAACTAAATGCTAAAGAATAGCTTGAGGTTGCCTCAGCCGCTCATCGCTTCCATTCACTCCTGCTAAAGGTTTGGTGCAAAAGTCGATCCTACATAAGAACGATTCGCGACTTCCTCTAGGTATGATCTGGATTTTTAATTGAATAATGCAACATGATGTAGCTTGTATAAACAAATAAACATAACTAAAAATAAAAAGACTAACTTTCCTAAGAAAATGAAGAAAGTTAGTCTTTGAAAATATAAAAAGGTCATTTGCTTTCTATCAATTAATCATCAACAAACATTTAGTTATTAATAAATTGATCAAACACAAATCCGTAATCTTTTAGACAATATTTTTTCTTTGCATCCACCAACCATGAAAAAGAAAGTTGATTTAATTTTTCAAACTGTCCTACCAAATCTTCTTCAGCGGCATGGCGATTTAAGGTAGAAGAAGCTACTTGAAGACTTTGTTGTGCATATTTTAAAATCTGCTCATTATCATTAGAGATCTCAGCAATTTTTGTCAATACTTTATATAAATCCTTTAACTCTTCCAGATGCTTTTTGTGCACATCAATCGAATAGGGTATAGAGCCCATTTTAAATTTAATTTCCACATCTAGATCAACAGTTCCCGCAGTTTCCAAAAGCACACCTGAAATGTGATGGTTATAATAATCAAGTCGTCTTAGAACTCGCTTCTTACTCATTGCACTTGTTCCATCGAGATGGATCAAAGCTTTATTGGTGAAACAATATTCATATGACTTTGATTTAATTAAAAAGTAAATTTTTTCTCCATCCTCATGCATGATATAGTCATCAGAGTCCACTTTGTCATAATTTTCCGGATGAATAACAGAGCCAATATCACTTAATCCAAGTACATCAGCTGCTACTTTTCCAAACATGCTATCAAACCCTTCAAATTGAATTTTTGATTCGATAGATACATTTTGATATAAAACTTATATTCCAATTTTATCGTATCATAAGATTTTAATTCAATTCAACGAGTTAATAGCATATTCATATATAAATCCTTTTTATAAAGAAGTGTTATTCGATGGTTCCTCATCATCCGCAAATTCACAAAGTCTAAAAAATTTCTCCAACGCATACATAGCACTATCGATTAATTCTTGTTCTTCGGTAGTAAGATCTTTATATCCATCTACCATCAGACTTCCGAGTGAAACCATACAAGTGTCTTTCGGCAAGAAGACTCCCTCTTCGGTAAACTTCATTGGAATTGGATTCTCCTCATCGATATGCCATCCACGTATTTCTTCATAATATTCCTCTTCATATAAGCCCAATTTCCCTTGACCAAGATAGTCTATCTTTAAAATCTCAATCTTACCATCTTCATCAATATGGTTCCCTAAAAATTCTTGCTTCACTTGTTCGATCTCTTTTTGATCGGTGCTATATCGAATGGGAGGCTGTTTTATATCATCTCTTGTAAAGTAGATATTATATATATACGGTTTCATGACGATCCCTCATTTCGAATTATTCACTCAATCACTTTGAAAGAGAAATGATCTAGGTAATTCTTGGTATTTATCAATTTTATCCTATCATATTTTATATCTAAAAAGTATTAATCCCAATTACCAATGAAAAAGGTTACAAAATTTTGCTTTTGTTACCTTGTCATCGCTTTTTATATAGTAGCTAAACCCCTTGATACTCCTGGGATTGCAGTATTTTTCTTTACTATAATAAAGCGTTGCTGATTTTTACTATATCTCATTTAAATAAGATAACTCTTCATAAGAGATAAAGTAGTTTATAATACTAAGAATGAAGCGAAATAGAGAAGCAGATATAGCGTCATCTCACATCATTCTCTTTTAGATGAGCATGTTGCATAATTAGATCATTCCTAGAATTAGAGCGAATCGTTTTTGTGTAGGATCAACTTTTGAGCCAAACCGCAACGGGAGTGAGTTCAAAAACGATGAGCGGTTGATTAATGCAACAGCCTCTTTAGATAGATTACTCAACCCATTATTTCGAAAGAAACTTACTCATATCCATATCAAAACCTTTTTTTCTGGGATTCGAAACATCATTTCGAATCATAAGGGATGGAGATAAACGGAAGTTAAATAAAAGGGTAATAGGAGATCAATTATTCAAACATACCAGATTATTTACAATAGGGGGAGTTATCTAAATTAATAAGCGGTGGATTGTATGTTGGAAAAATTACATCTCAATGATGCACTTATCGTATAATAAATACGAGATAGTAAATAACATGTTACTTCATTTGATACAAATCCTAATTTTTTAGACTTAGAGCCCATTATTTAGATATGAGTTTCCCTCTAAAAGGAACCAACACCACTAAGCGGAAACTGTTAAAAAGAAAGGAACCTATTTTATGAAACGAATCCTATTCGTCTTCGCTCATCCTGATGATGAATCGTTTACAACAGGTGGAACCATCGCCAAATATGTCGCTCAAGGAGATGTTGATATTCATCTGATATGCGCTACCCGTGGAGAAGCAGGAAAAACAGGCAATCCACCGCAATGTACCAAAGAAGAGCTTCCAAAAGTACGAGAACAAGAGCTAGAAAGAGCAGCAGCTCACTTAGGTATTCATCATCTCCATTTCTTACCGTACAAAGACGGCACCTTACCCGATGTCCCACTTGAGGATATGAGTCAAGATATCATCACCTATATGAAAAACACCCAACCCCAAGTGGTGGTAACCTTTGCCCCACATGGAATATCAGGACATAAAGATCATACTGCTATTTCTCAAGCTACATTTAAAGCGGTTAGCGAATCCAACTTACCTAGTATACAAAAGCTTTACTATATTACCATTCCGGGCTCAGTTGGTCGACAAATGAGCCGGCAAGTCAACACCGATCCTGATGAAGCGATCCACACCATCGTCGATGTAAGAGAGTACAAAGAGCCCGTAAGAAAAGCATTGCTAGAGTATAAGACCCAAAATATGTCCGTCGATAAAGTATTTCCGGGAATCGCTGAAGGGCATAACACCAGCATCCCTGATCGGAATCATTATATACTCGCTTGGCCCCACCCTCCGTCCACTATAGAGAGAGTCGAGAACGACCTATTTGTAGGTATCGAGAGTTAAATAATAGTTTACAAATAACAACCGCTAGGAATCCCTATATCCAAGGGAACCTAGCGGTTAGCCAGCTTTTTTACTCTTACTAAAAAGCTGGCTTCATCTTCTTGAACCTAATGCACGTTATTTTGAAACTCTCTTAATGCTTCTTGGACTAAGGTGACTGCTTGTGACATAGCCATTCCCCCTCCGAAGGCTCCACTTACCGCTGCTGCTTCTAACACTTCTTTTTCACTCGCTCCTTGATCTAATGCTCCTTTCACATGAAAGATTATACAATATTCATCATTCGTATATGAACCAAGTGATACACCAATGAGATGCTTAGTCTTTTTCGATAGCTCCCCTTCTTCAAAACAGGCTTCTGTAAACTGATGATATGTTCGAGCTACTTCTGGCAACCTTTCACCAAACTCCGCGATCCCTTCTTTATATTCCAACAATGCTTCCTGAATAAATGACACCAAAAACTCCTCCTAGCAGATATAATTTTACCCCTATTTTTCACTAAGTTTTTAGTGTTATTCCCTTCAAGGATAGATTTTTTTAGGTTACAAAATAAATCTACTACCAGTGAATGGCATATTATTACCATTATTCAGCCATTTTCGATTGCCCATCTTCCGAATTTTCCCCAAGTTCTACAATATCATATCACCTTTCTTTTCTATTCTTATTCCCTTTTTATTTTCGTATACATTTAATATAATTAATATAGTACAATATTCTTAATTAAAAGGAGATATAAGGATGAAGAGGTTTTTGATGATTATAGTAACATTCCTTATAGCAATGATCCCTAAGGATACTTCTGCCGCTACTTTAGTACAAAATCGCTTTATGTATGTATGGAATGCGGATCAATTTTTAGGAAATGATGAGAATCAAACGCTTGAACGGAATCAGCTAGCCAAATTTATAAAAGACAAAGGAATTCAAGAAATATTCTTCGCATCTTCACTCGAATTGAAAAATATCGAAAGTAATCAAGATCCTTCTCGATTACAGCAGTTTATCGCTGAGATGAATAAGATCGGTGTGAAAGTCCATGCATTAGGTGGCGATGTAAAATGGGTTGAAAACGATGGTCAGGATGCGGTTCAATTTTTAAATAGGGTCAAAAAATATAATCAAACAGCTCCTATCAATAGCCGATTTGCTGGAATTCAATTTGATGTAGAGCCTTGGCAAAAACAACAAATGTCTATTTATTTAGATGCTTACAAAAAAATGATCGACCGTGTTTATATTGCCAATGATCATTCACTAAAACTCGGATATGCAATTGCTGCTTGGTTTGATTCTCCAGATCATGCGCAACAAAATTATTATAAAGTAAATCAATATGTCCAACAGCGGAGTGATTATGTTTCTGTAATGGCATATCGTGACCAAGCTGATCAAATTATCAGCTGGGCACGAGGGGAAGTCAATTACGCTGCACAAATCGGAAAAAAAGTAATCGTTTCAATAGAAACGCATCCCATCGCTAGCGGAGTAACTAAGGATAATACCTTCGGAGATGGTAATCTTGCTAATATGGAAGGGCATCTAAGCCAAGTATATAACGAGTTCAAGAGCTATCCAAACTTTCTAGGGATCGGCATTCATGCCTACGAATATTATCGAAAAATGAAGTAATCAAGCTTCCATGTCATTTTTAGTGTTTTTTTATTATTAGCAACAAGCCTGTTCAATTTTAAATGTTGATCATTCAATAAAACTAAAGGAAATCCAATTTTTTTGGGTTTCCTCCATCTTATTCTTTTCAATCCAATTATTTCAATACTATTTATCATATCATGACCTTGATACCAGAAAAAAATAAACAAAAAACCCACCACAAATAAAGCCAATGAACCCATAGCCTCCAAAAATATCCAATCTTGCTGAGAAAAAACCAAATCCTACGCTCATTATAATCAGTACTAGATTCGAACCTAGCGACTGAAAAGAATCTAGAGTTGCCCTTATGTTCGAATCAATCCGATGGTGTAAGTATCCAGTTGTAATTGGCTCGATGATACCTGAACACAAACAAATAAGGAAAATAACCATTAAACTCGTATAGTCTTTTACTACAGAGATATAAAAAAATCCTACTGCAAACAAAGCCGTTACACCTAACAACAAACTCCGATAACGAAACCGACTTTTTAACGCATATGCAAACATATTTCCCGGAAGTCTCAAAAACATCAGGCAAGCTGAAAATACCCCGAAAAATATCACAGGGATCCCTAGTCGATTTATATAAAGTTGCCAGAACTCATCAATGAAGTTCAAAGCTGCACCTGTAATCATTCCAGACAGGATCACTAAACAAACTCCTGGATTCTTATAAAAAAAGCGTATCGACGTTTTTACATATTCTTTGATCGCTATTGATTCAGACGTGTCGCTTTTAATAACTGGCTCAACGAGCATCAATGATACACAGAAGGAAACAAACATACCAATGAAGGACAGCCAATAATTCAATTCGAATCCAAATCGATTAGCCAATAGGCTTCCACACACTGCTGCGATGATAGCAGCTATCAAATCAAACCCATTTAACCACCCTTGGTATTTCTCAAAGGACTGTTCCTTCCCATTTAATAATAATGAATCATAAAGTAGTGCGTTTTCTGATCCACTACATGCAGAACGAGCTATACCTGCTAGGAAAACAACGATAGCAAAGTGCCAAAACTCAGTTGCAAAGACCAAAATCAAAAACTCACAGCAGCCCAAAAAGGCACTTAGCACCATTAATTTCTTCCGACCCCATTTATCTGCCATGATTCCGCTCGGAACTTCCAATAAAACGATAGTGACTGCGTAAATAATCTCTGTATATACCACCATCTGGATGGTCATACCTCTTTGTTCCCAAAACAACCTCTCAATTACATATGCAGGGATCAGACTCTGAAAGAATCGAATGACATACAATCTCCAAACATTGTTCATATCATTCATGATGAAGCTCCTCTCATGTTTTGGCTTGCTTTTGCTAAACCAGAACATGGAGGAGGTGCTCGTGAATGATTTGACTTTAATGATTAGCAGGGAGGTCTTGCATATATCATAGGCGCTACTCCTTTATCATTCATATGATTACTTAAAAATAGTTAATTCTATAGCAAAGAGATCCCGAACTGACTTAGGTTTTTGGATGAATGATAGAAAAGAGTAGTTATTTTGTTATCAAACAACTACTCTTCTCCATATTATATACAATTCCCGCTCTGTATCTATCCCTTATTATTTCTTCACTATTTTTACCGCATCAGCTACGACATATCCACTCCCCCCTGTCCATCTAGAGACTCCAACCACGTTATAATCCCCTGCGCTTAACTGAAAGGTACCTAGATAATTCCATTTCCCCCCATTTTTACTTTGGTCAGCATATATCGTTTGATTACCTGTGGTGGTCTTAATGATATAAGGCGTTTTTGGATTATATTGCGCAGTGGGCCACCATGCATAGACATCATAGCTACCTGCAGAAGGAACATTGATTTTATACCAAGCTACATCGCTTACTGCTTGTGGGGTTGCATAACGATAATTACTTCCATATCTGGTTGAGCTATAGGTGCTTACATCCCAATTACTACTAGCCGTGAAGCGACCAGCGGTTTCATTATCAACGATGATCCCAGTTGGATCACCTGTATTATTTTTCACTAGATTCATATAGTAATTCCAATCCCAGTGAGTGCCTGGATCTGTATGGGTCGCACCTGGGACTTGATTATGCCCGATAATCCGGGTGCGATCTTTGGGAATGCCATATTTATCACAGAGCCAACGAGTCAAATTGGCAGAAGACCGATACATTACATCCGTATACCAAGCAGGGTCATTGACATAACCTTCATGTTCAATTCCAATCGACTGAGCATTATAAGTCCAATTTCCTGCATGCCAAGCAATATCTTTATTTTGAACCATTTGTGTTACTTGTCCATCACTTGAACGTATGACATAGTGAGCGCTCACTTGAGCAGCAGGATTTTGAAACCAACTAATAGCCCCAGCATATGATCCTTGTGTGGTATGGATAATCACATAATTTATCTTATTCCCATCAGCTGGACGATTTGCTGAGGTATAGTTGGAACTTGAAGCGGCAACCCAACGTGCATTCGGATAGTCAGGTGTAGCACTCGGCATGACGATATTTTCATAGTCTCCACGATTAGGTATTACCTTCGTTGGAGGCAAGATAATTTCTTCTTGATGAATGACACGTTTTACCCCTTGATTGATAAAATTAAAAACATCATCAGCATACCATTTTTGTGTTAGCTTGTTGGACAGATGACTATAACTCGCCACAGTGGTATACCAGTCAGCTAGATTTTTTGGGATGACCCCCTTGTTATTCTGCTTAGCTAATTGCTTAAGAACAGCTGCAGCACCACGAATATTTTGCTTCATATCTTTTTTCAAAGTTTCTTTATCTACTTTTAATAGTTTACTAGCCTCAACCAGTGTTTGATTGGTAGGATTCTCAGCTAGATGCATAATACCAAACCCATTTAATTGGCTCGGTTTTCCTTTATGATCCATCCATCTGGTTTCAGCATAACCAATCGCGAGTAAGATTTCGACGGGAACATGATATTCAATCGATGCTTGTTTGAAAAATTCAGATAAATTATTCGATTTTGCTACAGATTGATTGGTAGCAAATAACTGTGTTGGGAGTAGCAAACTGAATAAGACACAAAGAAGTGATAAGCCCATGAGGTAAGGTCGTTTCAATTTGAGTTCCTCCCTTTTATTAAATTATAATTCTATTTTAATTATACAATATATTATTAATATATCAATATATATCCATTATTTAAATAGAATTTCACTTACTTAATTTGCTATTGTAGTCTTACTTTTCTATTCAATAGAAAAAATATAATCAATCCTATAAATTACCAATTTATTTAGTTTATCACTTATCAAAGAGAGCCGACTGATCAATTAAATAAAAGCGGATTAATGAATGCTTAATTCCATTCCCGTTTAACACGATGTCTATACCATCACATTCTATTTTGTTACATCTTCTATAAAATTAAAATCAACATATAGCAAAAATCTATTTCTTTTATGGAAAAATATAGTTTTATTAACAAAAATGGGAGATTGATTATTTTATATAAATTACTATGATAGTTATATTAGCTATAAAAAAGGATGCGATAGGAGAAATAGAAAGATGAAAGGCAACGATTATTTACAATTATTCGATAGATTAGTTCCGTCTTCTCTTTTTAAAAAGATAGTTCCGATGATCTTAATCTTAGTTTTATCTATTATTTTTATTTCAGGATGTGGCAATGAGCTACCATCACCTCAAAAAGAAACGAAGAATGCTCCCAAGATTCAATCCGATAAAGTCACCCATTTGTCTCCTGTTACAGATAAGCAGAAGCCAAAACAACCAGAGCCCAATCAGGATCATTCTATCGATAAAAAGAAAGAATATCATCAAAAAGCCCTTACTACTGAAACAGTGACAGAGTGGGAACAAAAGGAAACCCAGTCAAATACGACTACAAGCCATCAAGCTCAAACTGCATCTTATCAAATTGAGATTAACAAACAAACCAATCAACTATTTTTATATCAGGATGGTCAAGTGATTAGAACTTTTCCGGTCGCAACGGGTCGTGATCCTTCAAGAACACCTGAAGGAACCTTTCCGATTATCGTTAAGTTCGTTAAACCTGGATGGAAAAACATTCCGGGAGGCGTACCTGAGAATCCACTAGGCCCAAGGTGGAATGGCCTTCAGGTCAATGGGGATAGTGGTCGCACCTATGGGATTCATGGAACGAATAATCCTGATTCAATTGGTAACTATGCTTCAAATGGTTGCGTACGTATGTATAACCAAGATGTCATTGAATTATATAGCCTCATTCCTATTGGTACACCTGTCTGGATTCATTCAGGGGAAAGTAATGGGGTATGGCGAGGTAATCAATGGGGGCATCAAGTATAAATGGTGTAATTAGAAACTGGCTCAAGTCCAAAAAACAGGTAGGGATTGTTAATCCCTACCTGTTTTTCTTTAGTCTGTAAATTTTTTTCTTTTATTATAAACAAACTTTATCAAAGGGATTGAAAGAACAGACAATACCAAAAACACGATCCCAACCAACATCTTACCTTGAAAAAATCTGACGATTGCATTTCCAAATAAAATAAGTGTTAAAACAATTGCTCCGAAGAACGCATAATAACTATTTCTAATCTCAAATATTTTAGCTAACAATTTGAACATAGCATCACCTATCAACCTATTTTTTATAGATTATACAAGATTAGTTTTTTCATTGTCTCTATGATTCATAGACTATTTATAAATATTACAAATATCTATATATCTATTCCATTATTTCCAACCGCTAATCGCTTCCCCACTCCCACCAAAGATTGGGCGCAAAAGTCGATCCTACACTAAAACGATTCGTAACTTCCTCTTGGTATGATCTGTGTTTTAATCGAGTTATACAACATGCTCTACAATATAACAGCATGTTCTTTATGCAAAAATAAAAACAGTCGCCCTCCAAAATGAAATCGGATGGTTGCGACTGTCCAATCGATTCCTATTTATTTTTCTACTATAAGAGGGAAGCTTTTTAACGATGCATAGCTTACTGATTTAATCAAATGGTCTTGGAGCCTAAATGTCTTTGGAATCGAAACCTTAGAATAACGCTTAATAAACGTTTTCAAGGCAATTCTTGCCTCCATTCGGGCGAGAGGAGCACCTAAACAAAAATGGGGTCCAGCTCCAAATGTTAAATGACTTTGATTTCCTTTTCTATAAATATCAAATTCTTCAGGTGAAGCAAATTGACGTTCATCTCGATTACCAGCACTGATCCATGCTACAATCGCTTGTCCTTTTTTCATTTTAGGTCCAAACACATTGGTATCTTGCGCGATTTCACGGTCCATTTTTGCAAAAAAACGATAGCGTAAAACTTCTTCGATCGCTTTCGGAATCAAATCGTGATTTTCTCGCAATTCTTTATATGTACTCGGTTTATCGATTAAAAAACAATAAAAACAGTTAGAAATCAATTGTGTTGTGGTTTCATTGCCAGCTCCTAAAAGGCCTATACTACTTAATACGATCTCTTCATCCGTTAATCGCTCTCCATCAATCTCTGCTCTTATTAAATCAGAAATAATATCATCTGTAAGTTGATGCCGCTTTTCCAGAACGATAGGATATAAGTATTGAAAAAATTCTTGATGAGCTTGTTGTTTCTTTCTTCTGATCTCATCCATGCTTCCTTGTTCATATGGATAAAACAAGGTATCTGACCATTTTTTTATGATGTTACGATCTTTTGATGGAACTCCTAATAGATCAGCTATAACAATCACAGGAAGGGGAATCGATAAACTTTGGACAATATCGATCTCTCTTCGACCTTCCATCTCATCGACTAATTCGTCTGTAATGGCTTGAACACGAGGCTCCCAATCTTTTAAACTTCTTGGTGTAAAAGCTTTGGCAAGAAGGGCTCTTCTTTTTTGATGTTCAGGTGGGTCCGAAAAATTTAAATTACTCCTATTATTTAAATTGCGAGGGATGGGGATAAAACTACGTTTCTTTTTATTTGTAAATAAGGTGTGATCATGTAAGACCCGTTTTACATCCTCGTATAAAAAAACATTCCAAACATCTTCATTCGGATCATAATATACTGGATGATTTTCTCTCATATGCTTTAACCAATTAAAGCAATCCCATGCTGCTTCAAGACTATCAAAATTAGCAATATCATTAATAATCACATTCCCAAATTGGACGTCCATTCTTTATCCTCCTTGTAGATCCAGTCCCTTAAAAATAATGTGAAAAGAATATATATCATTTTAACATAAAAATTCAAATAATACTGTATATTTTATGAATATTTCACCCAATCCATACACCTGTTAAGAGAGAGGTAAAACGCTGTGAAAATAACTTAAAACAAGAAAATAAAATAAATCCTTAACAAATAAAACCCGTATCACATAGAAATGCAATACGGGTTTTACCATTACTTACTGCTCTTATCAGTAACAAGTGCAGCAATTTTATCAAATGCTTTTGATTCGTTTGAACTGGATACCATTTGGATCCCCATTTCTTGAATACGCTTATATGCTTCATCCAATTTCGCTTGTAATGTAGCCATATTTTCATTCGCTGTCTCAAGCTGAGCTTTGAGATTATCACGTTCTGTTTCCAGAATACGACGGTCTGCTTCCACTTCTCTTTTAAGTGCTGCTTCACGAATCGCAAGTACTTTCTTGATCTCTGCTTCTGCTTTCTTTTCCGCTTCTGCTTTTACTTCATCCAATTTTTTCGGGAAGGCTTCTACTTCAGCTTCTAGCTGGCTCATCTTCTCTTCCCTTTTTTGGATAGCAACATCACGTTCATCCAGAGATTTTTTATATTGATCTAACTCGGCGTTCTTTTTCTCTACTTCTAAGTTAAACTCTTTCCGTTTCGCAGCCAATTCATCTTCCAGATTATCGTATGATTGTTTTTTATGTCTTTCAAAATCGTATTTAAACTCTTCTTTTTCACGCTTTTGACTTTGCTCTAACTTTGCTTTTTGTTCTTTCACTAGTACTTCATATTCTTCACGTGCTTTTTTAATTTGATCTAAAATCTCATTTAGCTCCGTAGTTGCGTTTTCTTTGGCTTCTACTAATTCTTTTTCTTGGGCTAGCTTCAACTCTTGGTGCGCATTGACGAGTCCAGCCAAAGTATGCGCTTCTTTTTCGATACCAAATAATTCTTTGAGTTCTGCTTCCTTAATCGCGATAGCCTCTTTAACTGTTTTCAAATTATTGGTTTGTGCAGTAATATCCTCACTAATCTTGCCTAGGAGACTGCTAACCGACTTAGACAGATCGGTTATTTTATCTTCTATATTACCTTCCATGATCTGATTCGCTTTAGTTATTGTTTCCGTAGTCTTTTTAGCGGTCGTTTCGGCAACAGGATCTAGCTTTCCTTTCTCTAATTCCGCAATCCGTTTTTCTGCCTCACGAAGTGCTTTTAGGATAGTTGCTTTTGTATCTTTCTCGGTGATTTTACCCATCCGTTTTCCTCCTTAATATAAAACCGCTAAATTTATGTATAGCTAAATTATAGAACGTGCGTTCCTGTTTGTCAACTTTAAATGATAATTTATAGAAAAAAAATTATGATTCAATAGATTAATAGAAAAATCCACTACCCGATTGGAGTGGATTCTTATGTATAATCTGTAATTAATGTTATACATCTACAAGGGTCGGAACCTAAAGTCATAGACGTTCCAGAGCGTATAATCTGTAATTAATGTTATACATCTACTCAGTCGCTGGACATAATTTAGTGCTTTATGATTTACGGATAAAGGTTTGATATTCTCCAGCAGGAATCTCTTTAAAATCCGGTAAAGAAGCTAAGTCTCGTTCTGAACCGCCTGGGCTATATATGGCTAATAACCGCAAAGGCTCCCAACCTTTATTATATGTTGAATGAAAAATACCCTTTGGAATATAAATAACATCGCCTGCTTTGATTGAAAATGGTTCTTGGTCATCGATCATTTGCTCGCCTTCTCCAGAAAGAACATATAAAATCTCTTCAGCATTTGGATGGTTATGGCGATCATGCCCTTGTTCTGGAAGCAAAATAACTTCGCCGAAAGTCATCGTTGCGTCTTTTATTAATGTTGGAGTCACAAACCATTTAATAACTCCCCAATTAAAAGAATGGGTGGATACATCGTTGGGATTAATATTTTTCATCTTTCTTCCTCCTAATCCGATTATATATAATTATATTTCAATATTAAATAATAGTTAAATAATATACAATAATTATTTATATATTACTCATATAATTCGATCAAAATTTGATTACACTGCTATTTTCTCAACTAAATGATGTGAGCAGTGAAATGATTGTGTAACCTCTTAAAAGGTAGATTTAAAATGAATCGAAGTTATTGCATAAAACAGTCGTTCATCGCTTTCTACCTCACTCCCGCTAAAGATTTGGGGGCAAAAATCGATTCCACACAAAAACGATTCGCTTCTAGAGTAAGAGCGAATCGTTTTTGGTCTCATTTATATGAAAGCCACATCCAATAACTAGCTTGATGTGGCTTTATTTTTAATAATTATTTTCGATGCGATCTACTTACTTTTTACCAGTAACTCTTTATTCCGAACTTCCTCTAACAGCTTATTGGTAAAAGCTTCATAGGACATCGTGCCCAAATCACCTTCACCATAGCGACGAACACTTACCGTACGTCCCTCTTGCTCCTTCTCACCAATGACTAGGGTGTATGGAATTTTCTCTGTTTGTGATTTACGAATTTTGTAGCCTAGCTTTTCATTACTGGTATCAAGCTCAGCCCGTAAGCCCACACTACGCAAATAAGACACGACGTCTTCCGCATAGGCATCATAGACAGGATTCACGGTCAGCACACGAGCTTGAATTGGAGCTAGCCAAGCAGGAAATGCCCCTTTATATTGCTCGATCAAAAAGGCAACAAACCGTTCCATTGTTCCTACTATACCGCGATGAATTACGACGGGTCGATGCCCTTTTCCATCTTCACCGATGTACTCCAGCTCAAAACGCATAGGAAGTTGGAAGTCTAACTGCACAGTAGAGAGGGTTTCATCTTTTCCAAGTGCCGTTTTCACTTGGACATCGAGTTTTGGACCATAAAAGGCAGCTTCTCCTGGAGCTTCTACATAGTTGAGTCCCATTTCATCCATGGTTTCTTTAAGCATACTTTGTGCCAGTTCCCACATTTCATCGTTTTGAATATATTTCTCTTTATCTTCTGGATCACGGTATGATAAACGATGGTAGTAATCCGTAATACCAAAGTCTTTATACACACGTTCAATAAGGCGTACCACACGCGCAAATTCTTCTTTAATTTGATCAGGACGACAGAAAATATGGGCATCATTGAGTGTCATCATTCGTACGCGTTGTAGACCAGCAAGTGCTCCCGACATTTCATAACGATGCATCATTCCTAACTCAGCAATTCGGATCGGCAAATCCCGATAACTACGCAAATGCGATTTATACACAGTCATATGATGTGGACAGTTCATAGGACGAAGCACAAGCTCTTCTTGATCAATTTTCATCGGTGGATACATATCTTCATGATAATGCTCCCAGTGACCCGAGATTTTATAAAGTTCTACGTTAGCCAGATGTGGGGTATATACATGCTGATAACCCAAACTTTCCTCTAGATCAACGATATAGCGCTCGATGGTACGACGAATCGTCGCCCCTTTTGGAAGCCAAATAGGTAGTCCCTGTCCTACTTCTCTCGAGAGAGTGAAAATATCTAGCTCTTTACCCAATTTCCGATGGTCTCGCTGCTTTGCTTCTTCTAACAGATGGATATACTCATCCAGTTCCTCTTTCTTGTGAAAAGCAGCTGCATAAAGACGGGTAAGCATTTCACGATTGGAATCTCCTCGCCAATAAGCACCCGAGATGGACATAATTTTAAATACTTTCACCATACCTGTTGAAGGGAGATGTGGACCGCGACATAGGTCTACAAACTCTCCTTGCCGATAAATCGTAATCACTTCATTTTCTGGTAAGTCATGAATAATTTCTACTTTAAAGCGATCATCACGCTCTTGGAAAAATTTTAACGCTTCTTCGCGTGATAAAACTTGTCGTTCAAGTGGTAGATTTTCTTTGATGATCTTTTTCATTTCTTGCTCAATCTTAGGTAGTTCTTCTGGAGTAAAAGTATGATCTGCAAAATCATAATAGAAACCATTTTCAATCACGGGGCCAATCGCAAACTTCGTACCAGGGAATAAGCGTGCTACCGCTTGTGCCATTACATGGGCAGCGGTGTGACGCATCACTTCCACGCCTTCAGGGTCTTGTAGAGTCAAGATTTCTAATTCCCCTTCTTCTTCTAACGGACGAGAAAGGTCAACAACTTGTCCATTGATTTTAGCAGCCACTGCCTTCTTCGCTAGACTTCGAGAGATGGATGCGGCAATTTCGGCAAATGGCGTACCCGCCTCTACCATTCTTTCTGATCCATCTTTAAGTATCACTTTTATTTGCTCAGCCACTTGAAATACACCCTTTTCTCTTCATTTTAAACAAATAAAAAACGCCCCTATCCCCCTAGTGAGGGACGAGAGCGTTATTCCCGTGGTTCCACCCTGCATTTAACGCAGCACTTAAAACATACAAAAGCTACATCCTTATTTGTGTATAACGTACACCCCGACCATCATTTTGTAAAATAAACTTTACTCCCTGATGGTAGCTTGGAAAGTGGTATCCTTCTGAACTATAAGTGTACGCTTCCAGCCAATGGCGTACTTCTCTGGATCTTAGGGAGTTCGAAGGCAGATCTTTCCGCTTCGCTTGTTGATTACCGATTTTTTCGTTATTCTACTATCTGATCGAATCGATGTCAAGATGGATATTCATCAAATGATTCCAGAGGTTGCCTTTTAAATCGATTACCTATCGCTTCCCCACTTTTACTCTTATTCTATGAATGAGCTATGCTTTTGATCGAGTGATGCAACATGCGCTAGTAAATATGAACCAGCTTCGCAAATCTTTCAAATTCCTCTTCATCTTCCCAGCCACCCATCCATACATCTTCACGACCACCACCTTGAAGAAGCAGACGCCAATTTCCCTTTTGAAAGCGAAGCGATGGTCCCTCTACCGGCCATCCATATGTAGTCGGCAGTTGCTTAAACTCTGTGTATAAGAATGGCTTAGCAGCCTCAAAATCGATGGAAACCCACTCACAGTTTTCTCGAAGCAATGCATGATCCCAAGTAACTGCTAAGAAAAAATCAGATAAGCGAGGACTTGCGATCACCCACTCTTCCCATATTGATTTTACAACCACTGGAGGATCATCCGATCCATCTAAAAGCATTTCCCAGGTAACCACTCCTTGATTCTCTGTGAAAAAGTGAATGGTTCCTTTTTTTAAATGAGCTAATGTAATATCCTTACTTACTATTTCCTCTTCAAAGTCTTCCCATCGATCAATAAAAAGGGCATCGATCTGCTTTAAAAAGTCTTGATTCGTTTCTTTAAACCATTCTTCGATTCCATTTAAAACATATAGTTCCTTAAATGCCCTGGGTAAAACCTGCTGATATTTTGCTTCCATTTCTTCAAGAGCTAGTAACCGTGTCTTTGATATAGATGGTTTCAAGTTCATGAATTGTAAGGCTTCCTGATGATAACATAATTCCATATTACTCCTCCAACTGAAACATCTACATATGCAAGCCATTCAACCATTACAAAAAGAAGGCAGCTCTTAAATGAATCAGGTAATAGAACTGCTCCATACTTTCTTCCATCACTCATTCTTTTTTAGCAGCGACTAAGTTAAGTCCCATTCGCGTAGTTAGCTTTATCTTTTCTGCTTGTTGAACAAAGCTTACTATAGTCTAAGTGTACTTTTCATCGCCTGGTATGTAAATAATTATCCTTAACGATTTTTTTGATTAAATAGAAAAATCATATAAACAAACTTAGTTTATTGATTACAGTAAATACAATTAATATTTCCTTATAAGCTTTTATTGTATATTATATAATTATTATGTAAGTATATTGTATCATTTTTATAAACCCATTCATAACTAAATCGAAGTAGGATCATATCATTCTATGATGTTGAACCATTTAAAAAAGGAGGATTTCTATGAAAAAGAGAATCTTGATGCTTTCACTATCAGGTGCTATCGTACTCGCTGGGATGTTTGGAACATCGTTACCTGTTGGAGCAGTAGGAGAAGGACCTAATTATGGAGGAAATGAATCTATCCGAACTTCTATTCTTCACACTTATGATGAAATGGTAAAGGAACTCAAGACCCAAGACCAAAAGCAAGAAGCCATGGAACTGGAGGTAATCGGTAAGTCGGTGAAAGGAAGAGATTTGTACCTTGCTAAGTACATATCCAATCCTAACAATCCGACCATTTTATTCTTAACACAACAACATGGAAACGAACAATTAACTACTGAAGGTGCTTTAGAATTTATCAAACACTTAGGCACAGCGAAGACAAAAGGGGTTCTCAATAACGTAAACGTTCTCATTTTGCCCATGCTAAACGCTGATGGAGCGATGGGCGATGTGAACTTCCCCTTAGATGACTATGTAGCTGATGGAGGTAGGCATCTGACTCGCTATAATGCTGTAAAAGTTGATTTAAATCGAGATCATGATACGAAACAGCAACCTGAAACACAAGCACTTCACAATCATGTATTAAAAAAGTATAAGATTAACTACATGATTGATCTCCATCATCAAGGGACACAAAGTGAAGTCAATGGCAAATTAGTATCTGGATCGATCCTATATCCAACGAACTCTTCTGTCCATCCAAGTGTATTAGAAAAATCGAAGAAATTAGGTGCACTGGTTTATCACGCTGTAAATGAAAAAGGCTGGGGTCATTTAGCTAAGTATTCAGGGGGAACTACTACCAATATCGCTCGCAATGGAATAGCCGTAGAATATGGTATCCCCACTTTATTATTTGAGATGCGTGGAATGTCCGACCATTACAATGATGATTATGTCATTGGTCAAAAGAGTAATGGCTATCTGATCAAACAGACGATTACTACTTTAGATGCTACAGTAAGAGGCATCGCAGATGGAACCATTCACACTGTCAATACTGACTTCTGGGATTCGCTGCCGACACAAACATCGAGAACGGATAAGGCAGAAGACGAGTAAAAACAAGACCATACTAATCTAGTAAGTAAATCTCTCTATTTTTTAGTCTCTATATAACTTAGGAATTTTCCCTTATAAAATGGTATACAGCAAAGAGGAATCGTTTTTCTACATACGATTCCTCTTTGCTTATCGACAATAAGTCATGATTATAAAATAATTTCATCGTCCATCTTTCTGAAATAACTTCGCCAATGCTTCTTTTAAAGCAGGGTTTCCTTGCTCTTGGAGCTGATTTTGTTGTTTCAGGTATTTTGTTATTTCCTTCTTGGATACTTTTCCTTTCTTTTCTTTCTCCTTTCGCTTTTCGAAGGAAGCATATTTTTCACGATACCCACAACCACAGACAAAAATTCGTCCTTCTCCTTCACCACGCAACTCTAATTTCTTACGACATTCTGGACATCGTGCGTTGGTCACACGAGCAACACCTTTTCGATAACCACATGTTCGATCTTGGCAAACCAACATTTGTCCCTTCTTGCTCTTAACTTCTAATAATCTTTTCCCACAGTCGGGGCATTTTTTCGTTGACAAATTGTCATGCTTAAATGCTTTAGTTGTTTCTTTAATCTCTTGAACCACATCTTTCGCATACTTTCTCATTTCCTTAATAAAAATATCCTGATTTAATTTTCCTTTGGCGATATCAGCTAACTTTTGTTCCCACTCGGCAGTTAAAGCTGGCGATTTTAGCTCTTCCGGAACCAAATCTAGTAGTTGCTTCCCTTTGGAGGTGATATAAATATATTTACCTTTCTTCTCAATCAGGAAAGTGGCAAATAGTTTTTCAATAATATCTGCCCGTGTCGCTACTGTTCCTAGTCCACCCGTTTCCCCTAACGTTTTAATCAAATCGTTCCGTTCACGTTTCATAAATCTCACCGGGTTCTCCATCGCAGCAATTAAGGTACCTTCAGTAAATGGCTCAGGTGGCTGGGTCTTACCTTCAGTCTGTACGATCGATCCTATCTTTAAGTGGCTTCCTCTTTCTAACTTTGGTAAGATTTGCTCCTTGATTCCTTCCCCTTTTTCTTCTTCCTCTGGGTAATCTTCATACACCTGCTTAAAGCCTTGTGCTAGTATCACTTTGCCTCTTGCGATAAATGTCTCACCAGCGATTTCCACTTGCACTATGGTTTGCTCGTATTCAAATGGTGGATACATCACAGCTAAAAACCTTCTTACGACTAGATCATAGATCTTTCTCTCTTTTAGACTTAATTTGTCCAAAATAACTGGCTCTTCGGTTGGGATGATCGCATGATGATCAGAAACCTTACGATCATCTATAAAATGCTTATTGGGTCTTAAGTGTTTCATAGCCTGTGAAGCCAAGGTACGATATGGCCCAACCCGACAAGCTTCAATTCGATCCTTTAACGTACCCACAATATCTGATGATAGATATCGTGAATCAGTTCTTGGGTAAGTGAGAACCTTATGATATTCGTATAACTTTTGTAAAATGGACAACGTTTCCTTCGCTGAATACCCAAAGCGTTGATTTGCTTCTCTTTGTAATTCCGTCAAATCGTAGAGAGCAGGAGCAAATCTCTTCTTCTTTGTTTTCTTCACTTCCGTAATGATCCCATCCTGATTTTTCAACTTGGTCAAAAGTTGTTCGCACTTCTCTTTGGAGAAGATTCTCCCATCATTCGTTTTCCTATTTTGCCATGTCAGTTTAAGTAGGTTATCTGCAGTCACTTCGATGCCATAAAATGGCTTTGATTGAAAATTCCTGATTTCCATTTCTCGCTCTGCAATCATCGACAAAGTGGGAGTTTGCACTCGTCCACAAGAGAGCTGGGCATTATGCTTACATGTCAAGGCTCGTGTTGCATTGATTCCTACAATCCAGTCCGCTTCCGCTCGTGCCACTGCTGATCGGTACAGATTTTCATACTGTTTACCATCTCTTAATCGTTGAAAGCCCTCTTTGATCGCTTTATCTGTAACCGAAGAGATCCAAAGACGTTGAATCGGCTTTTTCACCTTCGTCTTCTCGATAATCCATCTCGCTACTAATTCGCCCTCTCGACCTGCATCTGTCGCGATAATGATCTGTTTGATATCGGGTCTTGTCATTAATGTCTTTACCTGTTGGAATTGTCTACTCGTTTTTTTGATAACAACCAGCTTCAATCGATCTGGAAGAATAGGAAGATCTTCCAATCGCCATGTCTTGTATGCTTCTTTATATCTTTCTGGATCAGCTAATGTAACTAGATGCCCAAATGCCCAAGTTACAATATAGCGATCTCCTTCATAATAGCCATTCTTTTGTTGATGACAATGTAATACTTTGGCTATATCCTTACCTACTGAAGGCTTTTCTGCCAATACTACTGTTTTACCCATAATAACATCCTCTCAACAACACTACCTGTTTCTTCTATTATTAATTATGCTTACACTATTTTATCGTAAACAAATACGCAAAACCAAACGCTTTCCATTCTCTTACAACATATCAAGCTGAAGTAGTCATTTGAACATTTCATATAGATCATAATAATTCAATGGAGGA
Source organism: Thermoflavimicrobium daqui (assembly GCF_003313465.1). Classification (GTDB taxonomy): domain Bacteria; phylum Bacillota; class Bacilli; order Thermoactinomycetales; family Thermoactinomycetaceae; genus Thermoflavimicrobium; species Thermoflavimicrobium daqui. The sequence goes on along the minus strand of NZ_KZ845664.1, from coordinate 213,811 downwards.
TATTGCACATCTAGATCACACTTATAAAGCAGGCAGATAGATTAATTGGATTATATATTTATTATATTATTGTAAAAATATATAATATAATTGGAATCGAGTGTTGAAAATAGATAAAGGAGGCTCCATTGATGAATAATTTAACTTTAACAGAAGAGTTTATACTCATGGATATTTCATATCGATCCTATGCCAATGAAAAAATTAGCTTCTGGGAAGAACATGAAGAGCGTAACTATATTTTTGTAGGTGCAATGATAATTGATCTGCTACAACAAGGTATGATTGAGATTATTGAAGATGAAGAGGGCTTTTTTAATGAGGATAAGGTTCATTTAATTCATGACCATCAGTGTAATAGCGAATATACCGAACATCTTTTAGAAGATATAGAGGAAAGATTAGAAAAAGAGAAAAATAAGGAACAACCCCATAACTTAGCTGGCTGGATCAAATATATTCTGGAAGAGGAAGAGCCACTAGAAAACTTACAAGACTGGATTAAATATTTCCTACTAGAAACCAAACAAGGCTTATTTGAAAGTATTTTGCAAACTCTGCAGAAAAAAGGAGCGATCCAATTAAAAGAGTCCGATTCAGGATTTTTTGAGTGGATTTTTGAGGAACACTATGACTACGTTGAATTTAATGGTGAAGTGAATAACACCTTCCTAGATGCAATTGTGCAAAAAGTTAGAAACACGATCCTACAGAAAGATAGTATCAGTCAGGAAACAGCAGCGTTATGCCTTCTTTTAGATCAAGCTAAACTGTTAGATGTCGTTTATTCCAAGCATGAAGAGGAAGTAGCAGAGAAAAATCTACAGGAAATAACTGAAGAATACCAGGATATCAAAAAGCATATTGACCACATCATGGAGATTCTTGAAGATTTTTTTGTGGAAAAAAGAGGTGGATCTGAGTTCGACCATTTATAAAGATAAGAAAAGCGCCTTCGATAGGGCGCTATTTTAATCAAATTTCCACATCCGTTAATCCTTCCCTCATATATCTTTTCACTAAACTTCTGGCGAGTATTTTAGATGAATCATAGATCTTAAGCTGACTATATTCTCTACAAAAGAATAAGTCTGTACAGGCACTAATCACTTCTGTAACCTCTTCTCTTATGAGTATCGATTCAATCTCTTTCCATAAAGTTAGCATCTCTTCAGAAACTCCTGAACCCTTCACCATTAAGATTAATTCATCCACTTTTTCCTGATATCCTTCATTCCAGTAGATCGTCTTATTCTTTTGTTTTAACTGTTCTTGATATAATCCGCTTTCAATGGTACCTCGCGTAGCTAGTAAACTAACTTTAGAAACTTGAGGATTCAAGCATTCCATCGTTTCATGGATAATATTTAAAACTGGGATCGATGTCATGTTACATATCTCAGGATAGTATAAATGGGCTGAATTACATGGAATGGCAATAATATCGCAGTCAACTTTTACCAAGGCCTCGATTCCGATCTGAATTGCCTTTACCATTTGATTATGATTCAGTGGCTTCTTTGGATGAAAAGGGGTTGGTAGTGAATAAACCATCATATGTGGAAAGTCGTTATCCCATTTAGCTCCATACTGACGCTCACATTCATCTAGGACAGACTCCAGAAAAGGAGTCGTCGAACGTGGTCCCATTCCTGCTAAAATTCCTATTCTATAAATCTGTTTCATATTGATCATACTCCTCATTTCAATCCTTTATTTTCTTAACTTAATAGCAACTGATAATATGATAAAATCTTTTTATCTATCACACTATGAAAGGTTTAAATATGAATCAAAATCTATATTTGTTTGATAAAGACAGCCTATCAAAACTGAACTGGAATGAAATAGAGCAGGGAACATTTTTACAAAACTATTTTACACCCTTTATGCAAAAAGGGACAAAAACTTTTATCAATAATGTACAAACAGAGCTACAACTTCTACAAGTCGGTTCGCTAGTACTACCTATTACCATTAATCAAAAAGAATATGAGAACTCGTATGTGGTTTCTCCTTATACGCATTATATTAGCTATGCCAAAGAAGAACTAAGAAATTTAAAAAAATATTGGCTATCTTTATTACTTCAACCACCTCTTAGTGGACTTGACTATTATTTGCGTGCCTGTCATTTCAATCAAGTGGTTATAGTTAATAATTGGCTTGTTTCAACGAATCTCTACCCTACTCTTACAACACAACAAGTTGAGTCGATCACTTCTTTTTTAACAACAAAATTTCCTAACCATGCTATTTTATTTCGTTCAGTAAATGAACATTATCCAAATGGTCAAGTAGAAATCTTTCTGAATCACCACTATTTAGCTATTCCGAGTCGTCAAGTTTACTTTTATGATCCCGCACAACAGTCTAACCTAAATAGCAAAACACGCTGGCTCCTGAATCGTGATAAAAAATTGCTGGAACAGTCCGATTACCGAGTGATCGAAGCGACAGAGATTCCTGAAAAAAACTTACCACGGCTAATTGAACTTTATAATTTACTCTATTTAAAAAAATATTCTCTTTATAATCCACAGTTTCAGCTCTCTTATTTAATTCATGCGATTCAAGAAAAATTTCTACATGTCTATGCTTTACAAAAGAATGAACAGATCGATGGAATGATTGGTTTTTTTATCCAAAACCAATCCATGACCACTCCTTTTTTTGGCTATGATATTCATCTATCTCAAAAGCTGGGACTGTACCGGATGTTATCTTCCTTGCTTGTACAAAAAGCACATGAACACCAATTATTACTTCATCAAAGCTCTGGGGCTGCTTCTTTTAAACGTTGTCGTGGAGCATACCCTGCACTGGAGTATACCATGGCTTATGTAGAACACCTTCCAAAATTTCAACAACAAGCTTGGCGAGGATTAAGTCGTATCCTGCAAAAACTAGCTGTTCCATTACTCCGAAAATATAAATTGTAATTGAGTCAGCTATTTTTTTCTACCAATATATTCTATAATTAAGAAATAATAATACAATATATTAGAGTAGAAACACCCTATTATTCTTTTATTTCGCTAATTTTGTAAGGAGAGGCTTACATGGTACCCAAAAAACGCGGGATTCTACGAATTTGCTTAGAGGGCAATTTAGTAGAATTGCAAACGATCTTGCAATCTAATCCAGAACTTGTCAAAGCTTCATTTATTAATGGGAATACTCTTCTCCATTATGCAGGGAATCAGGCTGTCGGAGAGTTGTTAATCAGGCTGGGAGCAGAGCTAAATCGTACCAATGACTTTAAAGAAACACCTCTGATGACTGCCGTTTGGGATGAACGAGTCGATGTGGTGGCATTTTTACTTGAACAGGGAGCTGATGTCCATCATCAAGATCGAGATGGTAACTCAGCTCTCCATATTGCTGCGGCTCTGGGTAATGAGAAGCTCGTGCAATTGCTCTTAGGGGCAGGGGCAGATGTAGAATTGCAAAATGAAGATGAAATAACTCCTTTAATCGACGCTGTTAAAAATAACCAACCTTCTGTTGTTTCTTTATTACTAAAACAGGGTGCTAATCCCCATATCGCCCCGTTTGATGAGGAACCACCATTACACATTGCAATCGACTTAGACAATCTGGAGATGGTCAAACTTCTGCTTAAAGGCGGTGCGGATCCCAATTTTTGCAGCTTTCGAAATGAAAAATCAGCCTTACATATCGCCGCAAGCACAAATAACATAGAGCTAGTCTCTCTTTTGCTCGAACATGGCGCATCTCCTTTGCTCAAAAGCAGGCATGGACAATTGCCCCAACATGTCACAAAGTCAGAAAAGATATTTCAGTTCCTATTGGCTAAAGCCTCACAGCTTACCAAGCAGGAACCATTATCTCCTTCTTTCCATGAAAAAATTACGGAGAACTCTGTCTTGGCAATAAAGCCAGTGATTGGCTCTGTTTATCGCCTTCATCCTTATTATGATGAAGTACTTGCCCCGTTTTCCGAAGGAGTTCTTGGAAAGATGGTATATCATCCCAAACCCAAAGTAAGCCAGTCTATTGCATTAGGACAATACAAATTTTATAGCCTTTCCATTTCCCACGATGGATCAAAGCTAGCCATCGTAGCTCCACAGATCTGGGGAGTACAAATTCGAAACTATAAAGATTTCTCACTCATTGAAACTCTCCAATTGCCAAAAGAGATAAAAATGCCCATCTATTGCGTTGATTTTTCGCCGAATGGAGATTACTTGGCTGTAGATCAATATATCTATCATTTTTCCAGCAAAACATGGGAAGCTGCTAACATCCCATTGGACAAATCCTTTCAACCATCCTTATGCCGGTGGTCTCCTGATTCTAAGCATATCTTCTATTCATCTTACCATTCAGATCATCTCGGACTCATTTCATATGATTGGCAGCAAGCATCTTTCTGCAAACCCGAGGTGAAGTATGACTATGGCGATTATACCTGTATAGTCGATCTTTCCTTTTCAGATGATGGACAAGCAGTAGCATTCTTTGAGTCATCCATTTATACCACTTTTACCAATCAAAAACCGGAAGTGGGATTTGTAGGCCTTTACCTTCCTGAGCAAAACAAAATTGCATGGCGAGTCAAGCTCGATCAAGATGTTACCGGCATGAGTCTCCCATTAAAAGAACAAGGTTTTCCAGATGGCTATGCTGGAAAAGTATGTATTGTCGATGATACAGTGATTGCTACAATTCCACATGGCTCTCTGTTATTCTTTGATCGAAACTCAGGAGAACTACGGAAAAAACAACAACTTAATAGCCAAACTATCCTAGCTCTTGGTCAGATATTGAACACGAGAGAGCTCCGTATCGCTACCGATTCTGAAATGATCACCATGCAACTACCACATCCATAGGGAGAGAAAAATATGCGCTATCAAGATCAAGAACTATTCTCGATATGTACTTTTGGTAATGAAGTAGCGTTACGACAAATGTTAAAGAAATCCCCTGATGCAGTACACTGGCGAGATATGGAAGGGAATACACCGCTTCATTATGCTAAAAACGATATCATCGCTCAAATATTACTGCAAGCAGGAGCAGATCCGGAAGCAAAAAACGATAAGGGTTTACCTCCCATTGATACTGCATGTAAAAAGTTACGAAAAAGTGTTGTTCAAGTTCTATTGGAAAAAGGAGTCACTTTACGCAAAAGATATCTTAATTATCCCAACGCATGGATGATTCGGGACATAGTTGAGGGACATTGGAGTAAAGTAGAAAATCAAAAACTACATCAAGCTAAATCATTGGAACAAGTTGTCCAACTGCTTGCCAATGGAGAAAAGATCAATAGTAAAGCACTCTGGGGAAAAACACCACTGATGGTACATACCAAAAACAATCATTCAGAGATTGTCCAATATTTGATTCAACATGGAGCAGATCTTCATCTTCAAGATGAAGATGGATACACAGCCTTGCACTATGCCATTATCCAAAAAGCAAAACCCCTTGCTGAAATCTTACTAAAAGCTGGAGCTAATCCCAACATCCAAGATCATTCTGGAGAAACGCCTTTACACAAAGCCGTCTACTATGCTGATTACTATAATAGCTATGATGAATACAAAGAACTCATCAAACTGCTGCTATCAAATGGTGCGGATCTATCCATCCGATCCTACAATGGGAAGCTGCCCATGCATGCAGGGAATAAACATTCTCCTCTCTTTGAAGAACTCAAAGAAAAACTAGAAAAATTGTCTAATCCCTATCCAGTTGTCCCTAATGCCAAGCCGTACGGCTTTGTCATTCATCCATCCAAGCCACAATTAATATCGGCGATGGAAGGAGGACGACTTGTTAAATGGTCTTATGATCCAACGCATCCACAAAAAGAGGAATTCTTATGGGCACTCGAAAATGAACTCTTCGATAAAGTAGATTTTGATTCTTTTCTTAAATGCGAACAGCAAATCCAGACAGACCAATTCAGGTTAAAACTTTATCTCTCATGGGATCAATCGTCCATCCTTATTCAAGCTCCTCATCTTCACTACATCGAACAACGAAGCTTTGAAACACTCGAAGTGATCCATCGAATTACAAAAGCAGATCACTGCATGATCACCCCTAATGGAAGATGGATCCTGAATGGTAACCAAGTGATCGATCTAAAAACGAAGAAGATGACTCCAGCATATATAAGTTCCCCCTGTTCTGCATCACCCGATGGGAAATATTTCTTTTCTACCGAATATGATCAAGGTGGTGCAACCATCGATATTAGCTCCACCCATTTCAATCAAACCGATCTTATCTATTATAACTTAGGAGATGGTCCCTCCCATGAGTTTATCGACTGTACATCCAATGCCTCTTTTAGTCCCGATGGAAAATGGATCGCTGTTTGGGGAATGGCATTAAACTATCTGTCAGACCGTCCCAAAGGATGGCTAGGGGATGTTCTCGTTCTTTCGACCCAAAAAAAACGGATTAAATGGCGCGTACCGATTGCAGCCGAGATTACCGAAGATCCTCGTAGTATGTTTGAGCAAGGGTATCCAGGTGGTATTCTTCGTCCCGTCTTTTTTACTAGCGATGAGGTAGTTGTGAATTGTCCAGATGGACTGCTCGTCTTCCTCGATGCAGAAACAGGTGAAGTAACCAGAAAAATCTTTTTTGAGGAAAATGAGATTAAAAAAATATGTATGGACCATACTGGCACAAACTTGATCGTATTAACCCATGTCCAAGAATACAAAATACCACTATAGTTAAGTATTGAATCTAGCACCTATTCCCAAAAGTGAAAAAGAGACTTGAGAAGCCACCTAGTGGATTCAAGTCTCTTTGGGTTGATTATTAGGAATCTATCTTAAGAAAAATTTCTCTATGAACCTATAAAACCTACCCTTTTCCTTATAAAATAAAATAATTCCATTTTAGCAAGAATTCCGATCAATTACACAAAAATAGAAATGGAATAGGAAGCCAATACCCATTTCGGTACAACAAAACGTGCTGTCATTAAAGGATCAACCACTTGTGAGATTTGTGTCTGTCCAACAGCACTAAAGAGCATGGTTAATTCGGCTGATGAGAGGGGCATTTTAGGAGATAAAAAAGAAAACATATCCTTTACAGCCACTTTGACAGCTTCATCTAAGGTAGGTTGGGAAGCAATCGTAACGATGGAGTCTTTGTTTTCAAGCATCGGGTTAGGGATCGAGTAACCTTTGATCACTTCCAATGTGATAGTCACCTTACCTGGAATTTCAATACCTGAAACACCAATCTCTCCATCTCCCATAGCTGCATGCAAATCTCCTAATCCAAACAAAGCTCCTTCGACAAAAATAGGAAGATATAAAGTGGCTCCTTCTGTAATCAATGTCGTATCCATATTTCCACCATGTGCACCTGGAGTCCCACATGAAACAGCTTCTCCAGCTGGTGCTACTCCAATCACACCAATCATCGGATTCAGTGGAATGGATAATTGATCATTAAAAATCGCTTTCCCATTCCGAATCGGAATGGACTTGGCATATAATTGGTCTAATACATCTCCCATGACTCCCAGATCTTTACCCGTAGCCATAACTCCTTCTTCTGCTAATTCAATCTTTTCAATTTTTACTTTTAAAATATCCCCTGGCTTAGCTTCATCTACATAGATCGGTCCTGTTGCTGGATTGATTTGATTCCAATCCATCGAAGTAAAACTTTCTGTAGACTTGACTTGATTGGTAAAGTAATCATATGTTTCAATCTCCACTTGACTTCCACTTGCCACTCGAGCAAGCGGTGTATGATCCTTACTAAACGCATAAATCGAATGTTCACAAGAAAATTTCACAGTCATCTGGTTCCCTCCTTTTTATGATTAACGGTTGAAATATATCAATTATATATGGTAAAGGATATAGAATACTACTAAGAATCAATATATCATACCTATCAAAGAGCGATGGTTTACCTTTTGGGGAAGGATTAATATCCTTGTTAATTACCATTATGCCTGATAGATAGTTTAGCAGTAGCATTGTTATATTAATAAATAAAGTGGATCTTTCATTGATCCACTTTACTCTCTACTCTTCATTCTATTTTAATCGAAAAAGAACTGTATCACGAGTCGGATTGGTTTCAATTTCTTCGCCTTTAAATTCATACTCCAGTTCTAAACCAAAGTCATTGGCGAGGAAGAATCCTTCAATCTCGTCGATTTCCCCTTCTTGAATTCGTCTGGATAGTTGACCAGCAATATATTTAGCAAGAGTAAACTGATCACCCGTACCTTCGCCCCCAATAGCCGCTCCTGTCATTTCCAAGAAAGAGGGGTCTTGGCGACAAATACCAATCGCAATCTGATAAGCAGTATATAAAGGACGTCCAAAAGTATGATTTGGGTCCCGATCGTTTTTGGCTTTAGCTAAAACTTCTTTAATTCTTCTTTCCATTTCCCATTCGGCCCAGTTGCTCATTAAACTTTTCTCCTTTTTATTTAATTAACTATTTTCCATATTCATCATATAATTTTTTTTAACCCATTACTACTATTTTGTTAACATTTCATTTTAATTTAACATAATAAAAACTGGGATTTACTTTATTCCCAGTTTGGTATATTTCTGACCTTTCGGATCATTATGGATTATAATATGACTCATTTTATAACTACTCTATGGAAATTCCTCTCTTGAATCTGTCTTTCCAAACCCCTCACACTTGTGGTTGATATACATTAAAAAGTATTTATACAATTAAAATAACGATCATCTAACTTATATTTAGATTGCTTATATAGGTTTAAGCCACTCTGCTTTCTTTCGGTCAATCCATCCGCTTTCCATATCATAGATAAGCTGCCCTCGTTGAATGGTTTTGATCACACGGCAGCGAAACTCCATCCCGATATAGGGAGAATGAGGATGACGGGCAGCTAGGTCTGCTTGGGTAAGAAGGTGTGTTTGCTGTAAATCGATTATAGCCAAATCGGCATCTGCACCGATAGCAATCGATCCTTTACGAGGAGCTAAACCAAATCTTTCTGCAGGCTCCGATGACAGCCATTTGGCCACTTGCGTTAGTGGAATATTCCGCTCGATATGTGCTTGATCAATGATTGCTTCCAGTGTATATTGTCCGCCTGTAATTCCCCCCCAAGCTTGAAATAGATCTTTTTCAAATTCTGTCTTTAGCGGTGTAGGACAAGGGGAATGGTCTGAAGCAATGATATCAATATTCCCACTACTTAGCTCTTTCCAAAGTTCCTCTCTCTCTTTCTCTTCTCGAATGGGAGGAGCACACTTAGCGACAGCTCCCTTTTTGGCGAAATCGTCTACATTAAACAATAAATAGTGGGGACAGGTTTCTACGGTTGCATTGACCCCACGCTCTTTAGCAGCTTGAATCAATTGTACCGTTTTGGCATTACTTATGTGTACAAAATGAACGGCACATCCTGTTTCCTGAGCGTATAATAAAGCTCGGTTAACCGCTTCCAATTCAGCAAGAACAGGTCTAGACTCCACATAATCTCTAGCTGTAACCAAGCCTTTCTCCTTCTTGATCGCCGTGAGTCGCTCGATAATGGAATTGGATTCACAGTGGATCGCTAACACTTTGTTTAACTTGGCAATCCTCTTCATTCCTTCATAGAGCGTGAAATCATCGACCGCAGAAAATTCAGAAGTTCCCGTTGCAGACATAAATGCTTTAAAGCCAATAGCTCCTGCCTCAGCCAACCCTTCAATTTCCGGCTCATTCTCAGGCACTAACCCTGCCCATAAGCCAAAGTCAACCAATGACTTCTTCATCCCCAACTTTGCTTTCTCAGTTAAAGCCGAGACTGTAGTTGTAGAGGGAATACTATTTAATGGCATGTCTATAAATGTTGTACAACCACCTTTAGCCATTTGTCTTGAACCACTTGTAAAACCTTCCCAATCTGTACGCCCCGGTTCATTAAAATGAACGTGAACATCGATCATTCCTGGAAATATAACTTTCCCACTTGCATCGATCGTTTTTTTCGCCTTTGAATTCCTTATCTTGCCAATCTCTACGATGATCCCATTATCCACGGCGATATCCGCTATTATCACTTGATTTGCCAACACGACATGACCATCTTTAATAAGCAGATCCACTTTGGATTCACCTCTTTAGGAATCATAATGGTCTATTACAAAAATAAGGAGAAGGTTGATTTCCACCGTATACACATCTTTTATTGCCTTACTAATTAGAAAGTCTCGTTCCAAAAATCAATTTGGAAAACAACCCTCTCCTTGTAGATCATTTAACCATAATCATTACTTGATACTCCTTTAGCTACTTTTTCAGCAGATCATATAATGTGATGGCAACAATCTTTGTCGCTTTAATCAGGTCTTCCACTCGAACATGTTCATCCGCTCGATGACCATTTGCTTCTAAAAGGGTTCGGGGACCTGCACCAAATAAAACGGTAGGAATACCGGCTTGGGAGAAATGTCTTGCATCTGTATAAAGTGGAACTCCATCAATCATCAATTCACCATCCATCAATTCCCGCCAGTTATGGCCTAAAGTCTTTATCAATTCTGTGTCCTCAGGAGTTGGACCAAAATTATGCGCTAATAAAATCTGGGTAATTTCAACTTCAATGCCCTCATATTCCTTTACCTTTTCTTGGATGAGAGAACGAATCTCCGCTTCTACTTTGGCTCCATCTTCTTCTGGAATCAAGCGGCGATCTAAACGAATGGTACATTGATCAGGTACCACATTGGTATTGATTCCACCTGAAATTAGCCCAACAACAATCGATGGATGATCAATCCCAGGGATATTCGATTTTATCGCTTGTAAGCTATCTCGATAGTGATAGATCGTCTGCAATACTCCTGTCATCGCTTCCAAAGCATCATTCCCTGTATGCGGAGCTGCTGCATGTGCTGATTTCCCTTTTAATTTCACTTCTAAATGTAAGCATCCATTATGAGCATTTACAATCGAGTACGTAAAGCCAGCTGCAATCGCCATGTCTGGTTTAATATATTGATGATCTAATAGCCACTTAGGTCCAATATTTCCACCTGCTTCTTCATCAAAGGTAAATGCTAGAGCCACTTCACCAGACAAGTCAGCTGCAAACTTACGTAACGCCATCACCGCAAAGGTATAGGTGGCAATATCTGACTTCGATACAGCTGCTCCACGACCATAGATCTTACCATCAACAATTTGACCACCATAAGGATCTTGTGTCCATCCCATTCCTGGAGCGACCACATCCCCATGTGCGTTTAGCGCGATGGAATTTCCCGATCCATCTCCAAATTGGGTTGTAGCCACAACGTTGGCCGCTCGAATCATCCCATTTGCTTCTACTTCTTTGGGATCTACTTCAAGAAATTGAATATCTGCAAACTCAAACTCCTTGAGTCGCTTTTCAATGTGTTGGGCAATCTCATAGCAGTCGCCTGGAGGGTTATCTGACGGAATAGAAACAAGTTCCTGTACAAATTGAATGACAGATTCTCGATTTTCTTCGATCCACTGAATGATTTCCAATTTTGCCTTTTCCATTCTCTTCATCCCCTTTTCGTTTCTTATAAAGAAACAATGTTTCTTTTTATTGGCATCATCATATCTCAAGCGGCGGTTTTATATAGCGATTCAAGTCTTTATTTATTTCTCAATCTATCTTCTCATTACCCCTTTATTACTACTTCTTAAACTATTTTCTATATAAAATAATAAATATATATTCTAATTAACTATCTACATATTATAATCAAAATAAAAGGGAAATGGATACGCTTTCTTTTTGTGTACTAAACTGGAGGCGCTATGATGAAACTTACTATTGCCAAAGCCTTAGAGATGAATTTTTTTAACCGTTGCATTTTAGTTGCTGGTAAACGCGGGATTTATCGTCCTATTCATTCAGTTGGAATTCTAGACAATCCTAACCCAGCTGCGAGTCCGGGCGATTTATTACTCACTACTGGATATGTTTTTAAGGATGATCTGCAAACACAAACTCACTTATTAAGAGAATTAGCCAAACATCACTGTGCAGGTCTTGCCATCAAGGTAAAACGATTTTTACCTCATATTCCCAAAGCGATGATTGATGAAGCCAATCGACTTAATCTGCCTTTGATCGAAATTCCTTATGATGTTGTCTTATCTGATTTATTGCTAAAATTCGGTAAAGAGATTATCGAACAACAAAAACAAATAGAACAAGAATCTCATCAGCGGATGGACAACTCGTCCGAAAACCCTGCTCAACCAGAAGCCTCTTCTCATTTTCTTGAGCCAGAAATCCTACTCCAACATATACCTGAGGAGATACTTCAATCTTATTATCAGGCAACATTAGAACCATTACAGCGTTATGATTACGAGAAAGGAACGGATTTATTACATACTCTTGATGTTTATTTGGCAACTGGAAAGCGAATCGGCGAAGCTGCTCATCAACTTTATGTGCATCGTAATACATTAAAGTTTCGAATCGCTCGGATTGAAGAATTGCTAGGCATGGATTTACAAGATCCTAAGGTGGTCTTTCGCTTACAATTAGGATTACACATCACACGAATCCTCCAACAGTCTTGATCACTGATTAAGTGGTTATTTCTAACATGTAGGCTAGATATCTAGCAATTATACTCCATCTGATTTTACAGGCTTAACGATTTCGAGGTTATCCGTAGTCCTTTGTTCGTGTTTCTGCTCATTAAGATCATCTTTACTTGTCCGATTTAAGAATAAGTTTAAAAGAAACATCGTTAAGGTTCCCATTACGACTCCATTACTACATAACAGCTGAACAAGTTCGGGATATCCTTTAAATGCATCTGGAGCCCCTTTCACAGCCAATCCTAATCCCACTCCTACTGCCACAACCAATTGATTGGATGATTTTTTCATATCTGACTTTGCAATCATTTGGAGGGACGCAGCAATCAGCATTCCAAACATGGGAATCATCGCTCCACCTAATACAGGTTTAGGAATCATGGTCGTTAAAGCTGCTATTTTAGGTAAGAACCCTAATAAGATTAATATGACCCCGGCAGCTACAAGCACCACTCTCTGTTTCACTTTAGTGAGAAAGACAAGCCCTACATTTTGCGAAAAAGTGGAATGATTAAAAGAATTAAAAACACCGCTTATGATCGCGCTAATCCCTTCTGCACGAACTCCTTTTTTAATATCATTTTCCTTTATTTCTCTATCACAAAATTCTCCAAGGGCTAAAAATACCCCCACACTTTCAATCATGATTAGAATAGCAATGATGCTCATCGTCAAAATGGAGGAAAGTTGAAAGGTAGGTGTTCCGAAGTAGAAAGGAGTTAATGGGGTAAGCCAAGCTGCTTCACTTAACGCTTTGAAATCAACCATTCCAAACATGCCAGCTACCAACGTTCCTAGTACCATCGCGATCAAGACCGAGATCGCTTTCATAAAGCCTTTGAGCACATAGTTTAAGATCAAGAAGCACAGGAGAGTAAAAACGGCAAGCATAAAGTTTTCTATGTGTCCATAGTTTGCCGATCCAGTCCCTCCAGCAACATTACTCATGGCCACCGGCATCAATGATGTTCCAATAATCAATACAACCGAGCCTGTAACTACAGGAGGAAAAAATTTAATTAGCTTACCGATAAATTGAGCAACTATCGTGACAACAACGCCTGATACAATGACTGCTCCAATTACCCCCGTAATTGAATGAATTTTGCCAATAGCGATGATTGGCTCTACCACAATAAATGAAACCGCCATTAAGGCTGGCAATTTAATACCTACAAACTTATTTCCCCATACTTGGATCAAAGTAGCAATACCACAGGTAAACAAGTCAAATGAAATTAAATAGATTAATTGTTGTTCGGTTAAACCAATAGCTGGTGCAATAATAAGAGGAACAGCCACTGCACCACCATACATGACACAAACGTGTTGTAAACCTAACAAAATGATCTTCCATAACTTCTTTTCTTTCACTATGTCCCCCTCCTTGGACCACTTGTTGTCATGCCTTAAGACCGTCTCACTTCATAACTCAACCTCAAACTCCCTGCTAGGCACAGCTAAAGTTCAATCTAAGAGAGTCTGTTATCATGATGATTAAGTTTTCTTCAAAAGAATCAAATTAGTTGATATACGGTCAGATGTCTAATGGGCCTTTTAGAGAGAAAGCGATTAATGGAATTTTAACATTATATTAAATCGAATTTCAATACTAAATTTTATTAAAATTATTTATTAGATAATTAATTTAGTTTTTATTGTATAAAAAGTATACTAAAAAAGGATTGAAAACGTCAGAAAGCGCTTTCAATCCTTGGGTTCAATTAATCTTCTAAGATAAATAGCCAATTGTAGCCGAAATAGATGATCACCATTTGCTAAATCTTCATGGATCCAATTTTTTAATCGATTTAGACGAAAAGTGACCGTATTACGATGGATTCCAAGACGTCGTGCTGTCTCGGAAATCTGACTACCACAATTTAAATAGGTTTCAAGCGTTTCGATTAAATGACCATCATGTTCTTGATCGACCTTTAATAGCTCACCCAAAGTTCTTATTACATAATTTCGTAGCTGTTCATGGGGTAATTGTTGAAAAAGAATAAACGGGCTCCAATCACTATAATGATAGATATCCTTGGACTGGCTCATCTTCATCTGTTCAGATAGCTTTAACACTTCCTTCGCTTCCTGATAGCTTCTACTAATCTGTTTCACATCATCGCAAGGTTCACCAATTCCTATCTGGATCTTCGCTTTTTCATCACTCTCCTTCCATCTTTCCCATAGCTGTTTTCCGAATTGCTCTGCCAAGCATGCAAGCGAGATCTGTTCTTGTAACGGCGCTTGTAACAAGATGACCCCGTCATCTATTTTTGATACTAATACACAAACATTCATCTCTTTGGCTATCTCATGAGTCCTCTGTTCCAACCAAACCGGATCGCTATACTGACTATCTACTTTTAAACAAATACAGATATATTGATGATGAGGTAATAGTCCGATCTCTGAACCTGTAGAAAGAATAATATTTTCATCTCTCAGCTCATCACTGAGCAGCTTGGTTAAAAAGTGGTCATTTTTATCCAGTCTTTGATCTAATTCTTCCTGTTTTGTAACTATCTCTCTCAACAAAGGAAGCAACAAATCCGTTAAAGATAAATCATAAGGTATTTCGAGCAATGGAAAATCACATTCATCGGCAATCTGCCTCATTGCTTTCGGTAAATCCAATAAAAACCGATTGATTTGAATTCCTAAACCCGCGCATCCTCTCTTTGCTAATTTACGTATCAATTCCACTTGTGTTTTTTCATCGTTTTTAAAAACGTATCCCGTTGTGACAACGAGATCCCCTTGTTTTAGCCATGGGAGCACATCAGGAGCATCAAAACTATTGACCGAGCAGATTCGACGACTTAATCCCTTTTGCCCCGCAACCACTTTACAACGATCCAAAGGTGAAATACGTAAGGCTTCCAACATCATTAGACTCATTCACATTCCCCTTTTTATCTATATCTATCCGTTATTGATGGTTGAAACACCTCCCATCTTTCGCTATGCATGATGCACAATCAAGAGGAGGTAGATTTGTCTCCTTTGTCCAATGACTCCATGCTAGAGAACGTTTACAATGATATTAACTTACCGTTTGCAGAAAAAACTGTAAACGCTCTCCAACCATAGCATCATTGTCATGGCGGATACGGAAGGATGGATCACCGTGAAGGTAACGCTCGAGGAAGTGAACCTCATGAACCAACCTCATTTTACACAAGTATTCGGTTGGGTTTTTGAACACTCTCCCTGGGTTGCCGAAGAGTCATGGAAACAACGCCCTTTCTCCACACTTGCTGACCTTCATCTCGTTATGGTTCATACTGTTGAAAACGCTCCGTTTTCCAAACAACTCGACTTACTACGCGCTCACCCCAAGCTAGCTGCTCGTGTTCCAATGACCTCTATTTCTAAGCAGGAACAATCTGGAGTCGGTTTAGATCGACTAACACAAACAGAATATGATGAATTTTTATCACTGAATCAAGCATATCAGGAGAAGTTCAACTTTCCATTCATTATGGCCGTGCGGGGACAATCCAAGGAAAAGATTCTCATCGCGATCAAAGAGAGGCTCAAACACAGTGTTGAAGTGGAGTTTAAACAAGCATTACAAGAAATCTATCAAATCGCCAGATTTCGTTTAAACGACATTGTTAAGGAGGGTTCATGATGAATCAACAAGAGGAAAGAATCATGTACTATGGTAAAGGTGATGTCTTTGTTTATCGTACGTATGCAAAACCTCTCACAGGAATCAAAGCCATCCCTGAATCACCCTTTACTGGTCGAAGTAATATAATTTTTGGGTTAAACGCTCATATTTCGCTCAAGGGTCGATTTCTCTCTTCCTTTACCGAAGGTGACAACTCCTTTGTAATTGCTACCGATTCCATGAAAAACTTTATTCAACGTCATGCTGCCCACTATGAAGGATCGACCATCGATGGTTTTTTAAAATTTGTAAGTGACAGCTTTTTAGATACTTATGCTCATGTTACCTCAGTCAAAATATCCGCTGTAGAAATTCCCTTTGACTATACCCTTGTTCCTGGAGAGTATGGACTTCAGGAGAGTGGGCTTGTATTTCGACACTCTCGCAATGAACATGCTCGGGTCACGATGGAAGTTGCACGTACTTCACATGGAAATCAAGTACTTGAATATAGTAGTGGAATTGCTAATCTTCATCTCATCAAGGTAAGTGGTAGTGCTTTTCAAGGATTTATCCGAGATGAATATACCACTTTACCAGAGGAGACGGATCGCCCTCTCTTTATCTACCTCAACATGGATTGGAAGTATAATCAAACACAAGATGGTTTAAGTCAAAACACTTCTAACTATGTCCCTGCCGAACAAGTCCGTGATATTGCGCGCTCTGTTTTCCACGAATTGTATAATCAGTCCATCCAACACCTCATCTATCACATTGGTTGCCGTGTCCTTGAACGCTTCCCTCAACTCTCTGAAATCAGCTTTGAAACAAATAACCGTACTTGGGATACTGTGGTTGATAAAACCTCTACCGGTCAAGGTAAAGTATATACAGAGCCACGTCCTCCATATGGGTTCCAAGGATTTGTCGTTACTCGGCAAGATCTTTATCAAAATCATAAAGAAATGCAAGAAAATCCTACCAGATCATTTGTAGGCATTCGAGGGGGTTTTTAATGGGACGTTTGACTACTCATGTACTTGATTTAATGCAGGGAAAACCAGCCCAAGAGTTAAAGATCCACTGTTTCCGAGTTAATTCAGATCAATCATTAACACTTCTTCGCCAAGTCTTTACCAATCATGATGGTCGGATCGATTCTCCTCTTCTCACCCATGAAGAACTCATCCCAGGTATATATGAGCTTCACTTTTATGTAGGTGACTATTTCCGCTTACAAGGTATCCATTCCCCTCAACCCTCTTTTTTGGATATCGTCCCTCTCCGTTTTGGGATTCAAAATCCCCATGAGCATTATCATGTTCCCCTCTTAGTAGCCCCAGGCGGTTATAGTACCTATAGAGGAAGCTAACTTCTTCCTAGGATGAGTAAAATGAAATATTAGGGAAGGCAGAAAATTTTTTCAAAAGGAGGCGAAAATCTGCTACTCAAAGAATAATATCCTTATTCTGTACAAATGTTGGACATCGCTTATCTAAGGTACGCATTGATTATTGAAAAAGCCGAGGCGGTTCAAAAATACCTAAAGCTTTCAATATGTACTGATAGATAATCGGAAACCTATGGTTATTATAGCAAATTGTACGAGTAGAAGACGGAGTTAAACATAAATAAACAGAAATATTATAAGAATAAGGATATTGTTCTATGTTTATAGTAGTAGGTATGGTATATGCAACTAGAGCGTACAAATGTAGTTACTTTAGCTGGACAGCCCATTACATTGATTGGTCCAGAGATGAAGGTTGGTAATCAAGCACCCTATTTTGAAGTTTTAACGAATGATCGCACCCTTGTTACTTCCGAACAATATAAAGGAAAAGTCCGGATCATCTGTACGGTTCCATCACTTGATACAGAAGTTTGTGACCAGCAAACCCGACAGTTTAATCAGCTTATCTCCGATCTTAGTGACCAAGTCGTTTTATTAACGATCAGTGCCGACCTTCCCTTTGCCCAAAGCAGATGGTGTGGAGCTGCTGGATTAGAGCGTGTCCAAACTTTATCGGATCATCTAACCATGTCTTTTGGTACGGCTTATGGCACTTATATCAAAGAAAATCGCTTAGAATGTCGTGCTGTATTTGTCATTAACACTCAGGACATCATTACCTATGTTGAATATGTGCCTGAAGTGACTCAACATCCCAACTATGAAGCAGCTCTCATGGCCGTCAAGGCATGTCTATAAAATACAATTAACTGATCGAAAATGAAGAGTATTATCTACTGTGTAAGTGGATAATACTCTTTTTTATCGTTTTAGGCATATCATCCTTCCCCCTTACTTCACTCTTTTCATTTATTATCTTTCGAATATCCTTAGAGATAAATTCCTCCCGTATTAAAATCAGTTAAAGGCAAGGTTTAGGAATCGATTAGCTTACCAAAAGAGGACTACAACTGCAAACTTCGGTCCATATCCATCTATCACAAAATACCTAATATTCCTTCACAGGAATATTCTCTATATGTTATATTAGAAATGAAAGGAGAAGCTTATATGGGCATGAAAAAAGCAACATTAAGTGCTCTTGCTGAGCCCAACCGCTTACGCATTGTCGAGCTCTTGCGTGATAAGCCCCTTACAGTAGGAGAAATAGCCATGCATCTTGGGCTCCGCCAGCCACAAGCTTCCAAACATCTTCGTGTACTTAGTGATGCTGGGCTTGTCGAGGTGCAAGCTATTGCCAATCGACGAATCTACAAGCTACGACGTCAACCGTTTATCGAGCTAAAAACTTGGCTTGAATCATTCCATCACATCTGGGAGGAAAGATTTGATCGATTGGACGATTATCTGCGTGAATTGCAAGTAAAGGAAAAGAAACATCATGACAAGGATTAGGATCGCAGCGAAGGAATAGTATACTAGCCGTCTTGCTGGAATAAGGTTATTTCGTATTGGACTATTGAAGCAAAATTTAAGGGGGAATCGAAATGTCAAACGTAAACCCAACATACAACATGACATCAAAAGTAGAGGATCAGACATTGATCATGGAACGTACTTTTGATGCGCCTCGCGAGCTTGTATTTAAGGTATTTTCAGACCCTACGCATCTGGCTCACTGGTGGGGACCCAAAGGATGGCATACCGAAATTCGTCAGTTTGATTTTAAGCCCAACGGTATATGGCATTATTGTATGAGATGCACAGATAAGAACCAAGGGGAATTTTATGGCCAAGAATCCTGGTGTAAAGCTGTCTATCAAGAAATTATCGAGCCGGAGAAAATCGTCTGTATCGATACATTTACAGATCAAGAAGGCAATGCCATCGAGGGAATGCCTGAGATGTTGATCACTTTGACATTCCTTGAATTCGAAGGGAAGACGAAACTGATTAATCATACTAGATTCGCATCTGCCGAGGCACTCAAGTTCGTACTGGATATGGGTATGATCGAAGGAATGGCTGAATCTTTGGATCGCCTTGCTTACCTCCTACAAGAGCTTCAGTAGATATCATAACAAGGTGATTTTAAACAATACAATTGCATAACAGTTAAGTATAGACGAAAAACCCCTAAATTAAAGAACGAATTTTTCTAATTTAGGGGTTTCCCATATTTTATATATCATTTTTAAATCGAGTTGCTATAAACGAAAGTGAGGTTGCCCTCTTAATCAGCCGCTCATCGCTTTTCCACTCACTCCCGCTAATGTCTTGTACAAAAGTCGATCCTACACAAAAACAATTCGCGACTTCCTTTAGGTATGATCTGGATTTTCAATCGAATGATGTATATCGGTAGGATCGTAGAGACTAAGTTTGTACTTTATGAATTGATTTGCATTACAACATCTAATAAGATAGTAGCTCCCATTTGCATATCTTCTGGCGAGCAATACTCATCAGGATGATGGCTAATTCCCTTTCGACATCGGACAAAGATCATCCCGATTGGCGCAATTTCAGCAATGGCCATCGCATCATGCCCTGCACCGCTTGGAATCACAACCCGTTTCATCGCATGATTTTCTAAGGCATTTCCAATTCGCTCAATCCACTTGCTTGAACATGATACTGCAGGAGAATCCATTACCTTTTTTAGCTTTAAAGTTAAGTCTCTTCCCTTACAAATCTCTTCCCATGTGGATAAAATCTGATGGAATGCCTGATGTTTAACTCGATTATTAATCGAACGAATATCGAGTGTCCCTTTTACCTGTCCAGGAATTACATTACTCGCACCTGGATATACTTCTAATTTACCCACGGTTGCTACCAGAGATTCCATCTGTTGAGCTATTTCTTCAACAGCTAAAATCATTTCTGCTGCCCCTGTTAATGCATCTTTGCGTAGAATATGAGGTACTGTACCTGCATGACCCGCTTCTCCTTCTACACAAAATTCATATCGCGTTGCCCCAGCAATTCCAGCAACCACTCCACATGCCTGATTCAATTTTTCTAGCACTGGACCTTGTTCAATATGCACTTCTAAATACCCTAGAATCGACTTCGGATCTTTAGCTGCTTGCTTAAAATGAGTGGGTTCTAGTCCTATCCTTTTCATCGCTTCGCTTAAACTAAGCCCATCTGAGTCACAAGCGGATAAATCCTCACTTGTAAGCGTTCCAGCAATCGCTCTACTTCCTAATAGAGTCGTATGAAAACGTGTTCCCTCCTCATCACAAAAACCTATCACTTCAATCGGAAATGGCAAACGGAGATTATTCTCAAATAAAGTTTGTACTACCTCAAGACCCGTAATTACACCTAGAATACCATCATATTTTCCTGCTTCAATCACCGTATCCAAGTGAGAACCGATCAGCAGTACTGGCGCTGTAGGATCTGTGCCTTCATATCTACCGATCAGATTATTGACCGCATCTCGTCTGACACTCATTCCTGCCTCTTGCATCCACTCTGACACCAATTGATTCACTTGTTCACTCTCTTCAGAAAAAGAAAGGCGAGTTACTCCTCTTTTTGACCTACTATACTTAGCTAATGACTCAATTCTACTAACCATTCTTTCCGCATTCGGTTGAATTAAGTTTTGCATTCGAATCCCCCTTCTCATATGGTCATTCCACAAAGATGTTATTGCTCGGGATTAAGAATGCTTCATCTATTACGTTATTGGATTAAGTTGGTTGAGAAAATATTTTAGGAAGGTTTATCATGAGGAAAACATTGAGGAAGATATCGTAGCTAAATTGGTACAAGGTAGCTACTATGAATATACCCAAATGCATCTTACCATTTCGTTACATCCTCTTAGCAAAATGCATTGGGCAAGGTGTTACTTAATAACTGTTGTAACCAAGTCGAGATGAGATTTTTCGGCTTATTTCCATCATCAATCCTTGAAGTTCTTCTAATCGTTGCGGAGTCATCCGTATAACAGGACCTGATACACTGATAGCGGCAACAATATGCCCTTGATGATCAAAAATGGGAGCAGCAATACAATTAATCCCTAACTCATTTTCTTCCAAATCCAGGGCAAAACCTTTCTGACGAACCTCTTGTAAGTGTTGTAGTAATTCCTCTTTCACAGTAATCGTATGGGGTGTATGAGCATGAAAAGAGTAATCTCTTAATACCTCTTCGACTTCTTCCGCTGGCAAAAAGGCAAGAATCACCTTACCGACTGAAGTGCAATGCAGAGGGGCACGAGCACCTACACGAGAATGCATCCTTAAGGTTTCATTTCCTTCTAACTTTTCAATATAGACGGCTTCACGTTGGTTGTATACAACCAGATGAATCACTTCATTGGTATGAGCTTCAAGTTCCTTCAAATATCGTTTCGCTTCCATACGTAGATCCAGACCTTCTAATAACTTAGAACTGATTTCCAAAACTTTATACCCTAACTTATACTTTCCTGTCTGTAAATCTTGCTCCACCAATCCATGCTTAACTAGAGTAGATAACATGCGATACACAGAGGTTTTATTGAGCAACACTTTATTCGATAACTCGGTAATTCCAAATCCTTCTCGCTTTGTACTAATCACATCAAAAAGTTGTAAGGCACGATCGACAGACTTTACATATTTATCATCTGGCATCTTTAAAACACCTTCTTTTTCAAATTATCATACAACAAAATAATATATATCAGGTAGACAAAACTTCCAAGAGGAAATTTTGTCTACCTTCTCCATCTGACGATCGCACCTTATTATCCTTCTATCTGTATTAAAGACGGTTCCAAGCTCTAACCAAAGTACGTTTTGATTGGGCGATAATGACTTCGGAGGATTCATTGCCAACTGGTTTAACCTCAAATGCCACCACATTGTCAGATCCCTCTTCAATATATCCAATTTCCAATAATATTTTTAAATACTCTGTTAACTCTTCTGTATCACACTCACTACCTGGATAACCAAAACGTGGATGCTGATCACCATATGCCGGATCACTTGGATTATTAATATAGCAATTCCCGATATGGGCATGGTTGATATAGTCACGTGCTGTATAAAGCGCATCTCGTGATGATTCTCTTTGCATCGGTAAATGGCTTAGATCAAGCATCAAGCCAAAAGTAGGATCGACCTTTCTTACTTCTTTTGCTACCTCTACCGCCAAACGATTTGGACCAATTAAACATTTCTTATCCGTATCATCATCAAATGTTTCTAAGGAAATGACCAAATCTCCTTTACTCTTCGCATAACGACATATCTCTTTTAAGGAATCACTCAAAAGCTCCAACGCTTTTTCCTCATTGGTCTCCGGTTTCGGTCCACTTAATAATCCTAGCTTTTCTGCTTTTACCTCATAAGCTTGATCGATCGCATTTTTAATTAAGGAAATGGCCTGTTGTCTCTTCTCTTGATCAAACGAATTCAGATCTGCACGATGACTAAGCAAGATAGGTTGTGCACCAAATCCTCGTTTAAATCCTGCACTATCTAACATCTGTGTCACGATCTGCCGTTGATTCTGATCATTAATGCGAGTGATCTCAATGGAGGAAAAGAAGTCATCTGTAGCTATCTTCTTTACTGTTTCGACAATAGGCCCATCTCCAGCGATCGTTTCCGGAAACGCCATAAAATGAACAATACCTACATTCATAAAATATTGTAAATCACCCTTCATATTCTGCCGGTAACCCGGACTCCCTCCCTTTTATCTACGATCGAAATATTCATTGAAGCTATTTCACGAATCATCTGCTCATTGCTTGAAGGAATGACCCTTTGTTTATGGCCGAATTCGCTATTAATTTTGCTTATAGTCGATTCCAGTTAATGATCCATCATTAGAGAAACCACAGATAGCATCTGGAGCGACAACCACTTCGATCAAGTATGGTTTTCCACTTTCCACTGCACGTTGTAATGCGGGTTTAATATCGTTATAATGTGTGACCAACTCACCACGCACTCCCATACCTTCGGCCGTTTTGACAAAGTCGATGCCTCGCAGCTCATTGTCACATAATTCGTTTCGGTAAACTAAATCCGTAGAAATGCGACGCTCATCATAGAACCAGTTTTGCTGTTGACGGATCAATCCTAACAGTGCGTTATTCAAGACAAATACAATCACAGGGATATCAAATTTGGCGGCAGTTGCTAAGTCCTGTAAGGACATGCCTAAACTTCCATCTCCTACTACATTCACACTCTGCCGCTTAGGAAATGCTAATTTTGCTGCCATCGCAGCTCCTAACCCCCATCCCATGGTACCAGCACCACCTGTAATCAGATAGGAACGGGGTACATAGGTCTCAAACAATTGACATGACCAGATCTGACTAATCCCACAATCATGAGAGACAAAAGCATCACGATCCAAAAACTCCCTGAGTTCTTGTAAAGCACGTTGTGGTTTAATCGGTATATCTTCAAAATCCGTTTTGCGAGCATGTTTCTGCCGTTCAACCGTTAGATCAAGCTTCGCCGGCTCTTCGTCTCTCGCCTCTTTGGCTGCTTTAGCCAGTTTCACCATAAAGGATTTTACATCGGCAGCGATTCCTAACTCTGTCTCCACATATTTACCAATCTCTTTTTTATCCAAATTCACATGTACTATCTTCGCATTTCGTTTAAATACTTCCACAGATCCGATGCTCCGATCGCCAAAGCGACCTCCTAAGTTGATAATCAGATCCGATTCTAAAATCGTTTTATTACCATATGGGGTATTAAGCATCGTTCCCATCCGACCAGCAAATAACGGATGGTCATTCGGAAAGGTATCAATTCCCATCAAGGCAGTGACAACAGGTACTTGTAATGTTTCTGCTAATTCCTTCAGCTCTTCCGTCGCATTCGCTAAATTTATCCCTCCTCCAGACAAGAGAACTGGCTTCTGTGCTGCGTTTAAAAGCCGAATCACTTGCTGTATCTCTTCATCCGTCGCTTCTGGAAGAATATCGGGTTGACTGACAAACTCGTCTAAATCTACTTCGATCTCTACTTTTTGCACATCGACTGGCAAATCAATCAACACCGGTCCTTTTCTTCCTGTCGTTGCTACTTCCCAAGCTTCGTGAACAACTTCTGCTGCTCGCTCTGGCTCAGTGAGCAGATAAACCGCTTTACATACGGGTTTAGCCATCTCAGTTATAGGGGCTTCTTGAAATGACATCGTATTGATCAGTGGGGTGGCTACCTGTCCAGTAAAAGCGAGCATGGGCACTGAATCCATATAGGCTCCATATAATCCGGTTAAGAGGTTTGTTCCACCTGGACCAGACGTTGCTGCACAAACCCCTACTTTTCCGGTAGCCCGAGAGTAACCATCAGCCATGAATGCTCCGGTCTGCTCATGACGAACCACATACGACTTAATACCTGTTAATTCTCGAATGGCATCATAAAAAGGTAGGATCGCTGCCCCAGGTACACCATAGACATGCTCTACCCCTTTTCTCTCCAACAATAGAGCAATCGCTTCAGCAGCCAACATTTTTTGTTTTGCCATCATGAACCCTCCTTAATATTTTGTATCTTCGCGACAATCTCTGATAAAGTTCCTCGTTCACCTACATTTCCGGGAAAGACCACATATGGAGTGTAGGGAAAACGAGACTCTGAACCCGTAAACCAAACAGGAATTCCAGACACTACTTGCCCCAATACTTTCGCTTTTTTGATACAAAGTCCATCTGTAGCAATATCACTGGAAGTAATACCACCTTTGGCGATAATAAATTGAGGAGAAACTGATAAGTGATTGACTAGAGTTGAAAGGCTGTGGGAGATGGTCTGGCTGATATCGAGGTTTCTTAGCTTTTCAGGGGCGATAATCACATCACGAGAAGTATAAACTACAGTATTGATTCCTTGTTTGATAAAACGATTCATCTCTTCAGTAACCCTAGCTATCTCTTGATGACGATTCTCTTGATTTAAAAGTTTTGTAACGTCAATTTCAACGATGTTCACCTTCTGTTCCTGAACGAGATGCTGCAATTGTTCTGTTGTTTTTCGGGTATGTGACCCTACAACAATCAACCCCCCATGCTCTCGCCCCGCTGTGTTAATCATTTCCTCGCCCGTGAGTAATGGACGGTCTTCCAGTCCGGCAAATGCTTTGACAAATGAGGCGGCAGTTCGATAAAGAAAGTTTTTACCTTGTTCCCAAGCATTGATTAGTGCAAGGGATACTACTTCTAAATCTTCATAAGCAACAGCATTAACAACTATTGGAGCATGATTCTCTACAGAACAAAGGATTTTGCATACGCGATCTATTCCTCCCAGTCGAATATCTTCTAACGAGATGACATGGATCGGAGTTTTTGTGACTGCTCCTCTTTTTTCCTGAATCCAATCCGGAAGAACTCCTGTTTGATAACCAAATACGGTATCTTTTGCGAATTCTGTATCATGTACAGGAACGAGAGTCTCTTCTTCTAGTAAGTAATGGGTATTCCTAATGGTATATCGTTTTCCTTCGAAAAAAGCAGGAATGATTAAGTGTCCATCCATTGACATCCCATTTTTCCGCTCGATCTCTTCCTGTATGACATCGATCTCTAGAGGATAATGCCCTCGAAGAGTGGAGTCACTCCGGCTGATCACTGAAAAGCTAATCTTTAATTCCTGTGCACATTCCACTAATTGACAGATAATCTCTCGGTTGATCTGTTCCGCCTGATCAGGTTCCATACTTCTCGTGTTAGTCAAAATATAAAAGAGGTGGTTGTCTTCCTGAAGTGCCTTCAATATCCATTGTTTACTCCAATCCGTAATCACAGAGACATCATGAACCGTTTGCACCCCTGTCGGATCATCATCTAACACAACGATCTTATGTCTCTGCTTAACCCACCAATCTTGAATCTGTCTACGTGCTCCTACTATCTTCAAAAGAGGGGGAATATCCTTCCACAACTTCGAAACATCATTCATATCATCCACTCCTAGGAGACCTTAATCACCTCGAAACAATCTTTAGCCGCCTTTACAATATTCGCTGCTCTTAAACCAAAGAAATCAAGTAATTCGTCCATTTTCCCTGAAACACCAAAGCGGTCTTGCGTTCCGACACGGCGCATCGGGGTTGGTTGGTGTTCTGCCAAAACTTCAGCGACAGCACTGCCCAATCCACCGATAATTGAATGCTCTTCCACCGTAACGACGCGTTTGGTTTTGGCAGCCGATCGGGTAATCGCATCCACATCAATCGGCTTAATCGTATGCACATGAATCACTTCCGCTTGAAGTCCTTCTTTTTCTAGTATGGCTGCTGCTTTTAGTGTCTCATCTAGCATCATCCCTGTACTGATTAGAGAGATATCTGAACCTTCTTTAAAAGTAATCGCCTTACCAATCTCGAATGGATCCTCTTCTTTTGTTACAATCGGAACAGGTAATTTACCTACACGCAGATAAACAGGACCATGATGTTCATATGCCGCTACCACCGCTTTTTTCATCTCGATCGCATCAGCTGGAACGATAACGGTCATTCTTGGTAACGATCTCATCAACGAAATATCTTCCAATGGCAAATGAGTCGCACCTTCTTGCGCTGGAGAAGTACCAGCGTTATGACCGATCACTTTCACATTGTTATTGGCATAACAAACCGATATCCGCATTTGATCAAAAGCGCGTCCTGTTAAAAAGTTTGCATAAGCATTGGCAAATGGGACTTTTCCAGCTAAAGCAAGTCCAGCAGCCGTCCCTACTAAATCACATTCAGAAATCCCAATATTAAAAAATCGCTCTGGAAACTTTTCTTTAAAGAGATTCGTCAGATTTGATTTGGCACAATCTGCATCAAGTACGACGAGATTCTCAGCTTTTTCACCTAAGCGAATTAAAGCATCACTATATCCCTGACGTGGAGCTCGTAAAGCCATTTATACCAACTCCTTTAATGCAAGCTCAAGTTCTTCATCATTGGGGGCCAATCCGTGCCATTTATCTGTATTCTCCATAAAAGAAATCCCTTTTCCCTTGATGGTATGTGCGAGAATAACAGTTGGTTTTCCTTTGACATGCTTGGCTTCATGGAAAGCATGATCCACTTGATTTAGATCATGTCCATCAATTTCGATGACATGCCAACCAAAAGCGCGCCATTTTCCTACCAAATTACCTAGTCCTTTGACATTCTCTACATAATCGTCTAGCTGGATCTTATTCCAATCGACGATGGCACACACATTATCTAATTGATAGTGAGGAGTCGTCATCGCCGCTTCCCATACCTGCCCTTCTTGCAATTCGCCATCCCCAATCATGACATAGGCGCGCTGATTGGTCCCATTTAACTTTGCAGCCAAGGCAACACCATTCGCTACAGACAACCCTTGTCCTAAAGAGCCAGAAGAAATATCTACACCTGGACAATGTTCGCTACAAGGATGACCATGCAAACGACCATCTACATCTCGGAAAGTAAGTAGTTCTTCAACAGGGAAAAAGCCCTTTTCTGCTAATACGGAATAATAGACAGGTGTACAATGCCCTTTGGAGAGGAAGAAATAATCACGGTGTTCCCAGTCTGGGTTTTGCGGATCTACATTCATATGTTCAAAAAAGAGGTTGGTTAAAATCTCTGTCGCCGAAAGCGATCCTCCAGGATGTCCACTTCCAGCATGATGAGTCATGCGAACAATATGCTGACGGATCGTTTTCGCTAATTCCTGATAATATGCCAATTTACTTTCACTTAGGGCCATGATTTACCTCCTTATTCCCTTAATAAGAAATGCTGTTTCTTAAATAAATCATATTGTTTCTTATAAAGAAATAACATTTCTTATCAAGACGATGGTGATCCTTACTTGCCCATAATAGCCTTGAATATCGACTGATCCATTACGTATCATTTTACCTAACATCTAGTAAACGGAATTAATTACGTCCATCGTTAGCTAATCTGACTAATCAGTTGTTTGATAGAATACAACCCTATAACCATTCATATGCGCTTTTTTAGAGTCGTATTTTTCTTATTAAGAAACGCCATTTCTTATTTTAGATAAAGGCAAGAGGAAAATAATTTCCTTACTATTTATAATAGTGGTTATTAATTTTGCAGTCAAGCATTTTCTAAATATTTTTATTCGGGCTAATAGGACCGCTTTAAGAGGTGGATTTCTAAATATTTGCTTAATAAGTATGAAAAACCAACATCCCTTCCTATAAGGAGGAATGTTGGTCGTTAGCGGGTTGTCGCCATTTCTACGATCCAATAAATACCACTATTCTATGATCATCGTATTTTTGATTATGGGTTTAAGGAAAAGGCACATTCTGTCAAAAGCTAGGCATTCAACCTCAGAAAGCAAAGCTTATCCACCTTATTAGGGCGGTTTTATTGCTTTTTATTCGATTTAGTAACCATTGTTTACTTTTTTTATTTGCAACAAGCGTTTCAATCCTCTTGATGAGGGGTTTTCCTTTGTTATGCAAATGGAACCACCTTATAACTTAGACCCTGCCAAGTTTCAATCCTCTATAAGAGGTGTTTTCCATTGTTATTTACTAAACTGGATCGTTTCGCACGGTCTACAATTATTTCAATCCTCTATAAGAGGTGTTTTCCATTGTTATTTTCTCGAAAGTGTTGGGACTTTTGTCCAATGCAATTTCAATCCTCTATAAGAGGTGTTTTCCATTGTTATTGCTTGATCCAGCTTGACCAAGCACCCGCGCTATAAATTTCAATCCTCTATAAGAGGTGTTTTCCATTGTTATAGAAAATGAAGTATGAAAAGATATTATCCACTTATATTTCAATCCTCTATAAGAGGTGTTTTCCATTGTTATAGCGGATGTCTGAAGGCCTTGGTACTACTTGCATTGTACCCCCTTTTCCGAACACCTCACCTTTTCAGTTGTTTTCATGCAATTTTTCATCGCTAAGAGCTATCTGACAATTCACTTTAACCCTTATATCCCAAGGACTTTCGCATTTCCGAACACCCCTTGGGATTTTCCCGAAGCTCATCGTGCTCGCAAATCCCTTCTACTTTTTATATAGTATTCTCTATCCATCGAGTAATTCCTGCTAGATCAAAAACACTTTTTTAAATGTTCGGCTATTTATCGTGATAAATTGATTAGGAAGCACCCAGCGATTCAAAATTACTAGTTTCCGTTAACAAAACTTATTTAATTATATAACCATGAGAGTATTTATATATAATGTTATGCCCTGCTACCTCATCTTTATAATTATAATAAGAGAAACATCTAGTCTCCGCGTAGCACAATATATTAAGCCCAAGGGTAAAGCTACCCCTGGGCTAATTAGCGTGTCGTTTTAACAGTTGAAATCAACACAAAAACAAACCTCTTAGCTACTGATGGCTATAAGTCAATACCAACCGCTTGATTTTTATGTACTGGAACGTATGGGCAAGTATTCATTTCGCAAAGAATAGATACAAAGTATGATGAAAAACTCAATCACCTATGTAATTTGATTTCTTTTATCATAAGTAAAGTGAAGAAATCCAGCAATCACCAGTGAAATGAAAATCACACTCACCGAGGTCCATTGTGCAGCAGTCCAACCAAATAGAAACTGTGGAGAATCACCTCGAAGCATTTCCAATGCGAATCGACCGATATTATATAAAACGTTGTAAATGAGGAAGAGATAGCCGGGTCTTAACTTCTTTTGCATAAGAATAAGAAGAATGGCAAAAATGATCACATCCATTTGTCCTTCCCATATTTCGGCAGGCCATAGTGGTTGATTTCCAAAAGTCTCTCGTGCAATAGTACCTTCTGGATAAAGAATACCAAAATCGCCTCCTGTTGGATCTCCAAATGCATCTCCATTCATTAGATTGGCATCTCTTCCAATACTCTGAGCTAATATAAGTCCTGGAGTACACAAGTCTGCTAACTCCCAAAACGAAATCTGATGTTTCCGTACATACCAGATGGCAACAATAATTGCCCCCACAATCCCACCTTGAATAGATAATCCACCTTGCCAAACTGCTAGAATCTCACTAGGATGTTGTGAGTAATAGTTCCAGTTAAATAAAAATACATGCCAGAATCGGGAACCTATGATCGCTCCGATCATCATGGGAATAAAAAGATTCCAAAGGTGTTTAACTAGCTCATCTTTCTTTTGGAGCTTTCCTAGCGTAATAGTAACCCCTAACCCTAATAAGACGGCCAAAGCGAATATGATACTATATGAACGGATAGGAAAAGAGCCTAAATATCCTAAAAATTGATGCAAAATGATCTTCCTCACTTACTATATATAATAATTACTACTATTACTACTAATAAAGTAAATACATCAGATATAAGATATGAATGAAAATAGAACCCATACTAAATATCCATAGGGGTGCAATAGTTGCTAAGAATCTTTGTTCATTGATTGCTTTCGTTAGATAAGTGTTGTAAATATAATCATGGTTAGACCATAGGCAATGGAAATCATTCCAATCAGCTGAGCATGAAAGCAACCAGCTCTTTATGCCACACAGAATGAATATCTTATTTTATAATCAATGAACTCTATTATTACTGTTTAACAATTCTTTATTCAGCCCTTCTCCAGTATAAGAAAGGAGAGGAGAAATTTCAATCATTTGATCTTTTATTAACCATTTATGATGTAAATCGAAAATGAACTTCTGGGCTGTATCCGGGCTATCTGGCCCTATTTTATTTTTAACAGGAGCAAACTCTTCTTCCCTATTTACCCGAATGCTTGCCATATACTTAGCATAAGGAAACAAATTTAGGAATTATCCGTCAAATAGAGAATATTATATTAAGAGGTATTGTATCCAATATGAAATGAAAACTTTAACCATTGATCCATCTCTAAAACTTCTTTCCCACCTCTCCAATATCATCCACATGATTTATCCATTTCCACTTTATATTGTAAAACCTACTTCTTGATCCAGTGTCCGGTATGTCAGAAAGAGCTCATGAAACATTAGGTTGTTCAGAGTGGATCGTACACCAAACTCTTTCAAAAAAAAGTTAGCTAGGACGTGATACTATTCAATGTGTTTATTTAATAAAATACTTCCGTTTCACAATATAAAACCCCATCTGGTGATGAAGTAGCCAAATGGGGTTTAGTTTTTTTATTTGATTGTTTTGGTTTTCTTATATGAAGTGTTTTTCATTGTTTCTATATATTACTTTGAAGGAAACTGGCTAGCCAATTTTTTAGTGATAAAGCAGTCATTTCAATTCCATTTTGGATTCAATTCAAGAGAATATACATCTAAACTCCTTACCACACAAGGGCTTTCAGGTCCATTTATTTACGTTTCAATCCTTTTAATGAGGTGTTTTCTATTGATACCGAAGAATATCAAAAAATAACAGGTGAGCCTTACCCCTTTCAATCCTCTTAATGAGGTGTTTTCTATTGATACTAAAGATTGAAAGCACCGTTTACCCTAAAAACAAAGTCTTTCAATCCTCTTAATGAGGTGTTTTCTATTGATACATACTTCAATGCCCCAAGACGGGGCTAGTTTTAGGATACTTTCAATCCTCTTAATGAGGTGTTTTCTATTGATACTATTATGATTTGTGGGGATGGGATTTTGGACAAGAACTTTCAATCCTCTTAATGAGGTGTTTTCTATTGATACATCTATACTACTATCTGGTAGATTCTTTATTTCTTCTACTTTCAATCCTCTTAATGAGGTGTTTTCTATTGATACATGAGTAGTTCCAATCCTCTACTAGTTGATTATACCCTTTCAATCCTCTTAATGAGGTGTTTTCTATTGATACTTCAGCAGATGATAGTTTATTAAGCTTGGAACATCCTTTCAATCCTCTTAATGAGGTGTTTTCTATTGATACTGGACTCGTCATAGCATAAGCCTGTTAATTTTTCACTTTCAATCCTCTTAATGAGGTGTTTTCTATTGATACTTGATCCCCTCCTTGGGGGGTTTTGAACCAACTCATTCTTTCAATCCTCTTAATGAGGTGTTTTCTATTGATACGAGATCGTTGTTGAAATAGGAAGTGAAGCAGCAAACTTTCAATCCTCTTAATGAGGTGTTTTCTATTGATACCAGGGTTTATTCCGAATCGACGATCTAGAGTATTTACTTTCAATCCTCTTAATGAGGTGTTTTCTATTGATACAGTAAAGGAACCTATCTACTAGATAAAGAAAGTACTTTCAATCCTCTTAATGAGGTGTTTTCTATTGATACTAATAGCGGATACCGATTAATGTGGAAGCAAAATATACTTTCAATCCTCTTAATGAGGTGTTTTCTATTGATACCTAACATGTGTGTAAACTGTTACGATTACACATAGACTTTCAATCCTCTTAATGAGGTGTTTTCTATTGATACCTGTATTTTGCCAAATGGCATAGTGATAAGTTTGGAGACTTTCAATCCTCTTAATGAGGTGTTTTCTATTGATACATATGATACTTTACTACCTTTCAAGATAGAGGCAACCTCTTTCAATCCTCTTAATGAGGTGTTTTCTATTGATACATTAATATCCTTAGCCTTTTTAGTCCACAATATTGAAACTTTCAATCCTCTTAATGAGGTGTTTTCTATTGATACAGCGGCCGTCAGAGTCCTTGGTATTACTGCCCTCATAGATCTATTTCCGAACACCACGCCTTTTTCAGCTTTTTAAGGTGATTTTTCGTTGCTAAGAGCTGTCTGACAATTCCCTTATCCCTTATATGCCAAGGACTTTTACATTTCCGAACACCCCTTGGGATTTTCCAGAAGCTCATGGTGTTCGCAAAGCAACAGAATTCCTTACTAAAAGGTTATACTATTGCTAATTAAATATCAAGTGTTGAATAGTTAATCAAATACAACTAACTAAGAAGTATACATTTATCTATTCCATTGCTTACCAATTCGAATGGGCGGTATACTTCCATGAAAAATATGGAAAGTTGCATGGACGGAAAAAGCTCATGGAGGCATCCTCCTACTTGTTTCAATTCCATCTTGGATTCAATTCATGTTTTCCAAGATCAGTACCTTATTAAAGAAGGAACAATACGTCCGTGTTTTCATTCCAAAGTGGATTCAATTCAAGAGCATACTCCTCAACCCCTTGCTACACAAGGACTTTCAAGCCCATTTAGCTTAGATATATCAAGGGTTACGAGCAACGCCAGGGATTTTTGACAAACCGAGGTGCTCGTCAAATCGGTTCTACTTAATTTATATTATTCCCTATCTATTGAAGAATCCCTTCAAAGGTTAGGGGTATTTTTTCTAAATCGAATGGTTAAATTTTTCCATAAATAATAGAGCAGCTTAAAAAATAGCCGCTCTATTCTAGGCATAGTTCTATTGGCAAATTAGGTTTAATAAGTAGACATCGATAGCTTCAAAGGGGTCTACTTCCTCTATATAGTATCAATCCAATTTTAATCTTTGGTCTTATGTCCTCTAAATTCTTGTTTCAGTAACTGTTTCCTAAGTAGGTGTATCAAACTCTACTCCCAAAATTTCCGATCCAATGCTCGATACTGGATTGCCTCGGCGATATGCTCTAGCTCCACTTGTTCTTTTTGAGCGAGATCCGCGATCGTTCGCGCTACCTTAAGGATACGATCATGGGCACGAGCGCTTAAGCCGAGAGTATCAAAAGACTGTTTTAGTAAATCCCGTGATTCTTTATCCAACTTACAATATTTCCGAATGTCATTGGCACCCATTGACCCATTACATAAGGTATCTGAACTACGAAATCGCTCCGCTTGGGCTGCACGTGCTTGATTAACCCGCCTACGAATCGTTTCGGATGGTTCACTCGTAGTCGATGAGGATAAAGTTTTATAATCAACCCGAGGTACTTCGATATGAATATCCATCCGATCAAGTAACGGTCCTGATATCTTCGATCGATAGCGCTGTACTTGGCGGGGTGTACATGTACAAGCACGATCTTCATCGTAACCAAAAAATCCACAAGGACAAGGATTCATCGATCCTATTAGTACAAATTCAGCGGGGTATGTTAGTACAGCGCGCGCTCGTCCGATGGTGACTTCTCGATCCTCTAAGGGCTGTCGGAGTACTTCTAACGCAGTTTTCGAAAACTCAGGTAACTCATCCAAAAATAATACCCCTCGATGCGCTAGGCTCACTTCGCCTGGTTTCGGAATGGTTCCTCCACCAATAAGGCCTGCCTGTGAGATCGTGTGATGCGGAGAGCGAAAGGGGCGTTCTGTCACCAATCGTCCACGTTCGGTCGTTAAACCCGCAATACTACAGATCTTGGTCACCTCTAGTGATTCTTGCAAACTCATGCGAGGGAGAATTGTTGAGATCCTGCGTGCTAGCATCGTTTTACCAGAGCCCGGCGGTCCAATGAGCAAGAGATTATGCCCACCTGCTGCTGCCACTTCCATCGCCCTTTTGACATGATGTTGTCCTTGAACATCAGAAAAATCAACGGTATGCATAGAAGTTTCATTAGATATATCTGTCTCAATCGATGCGGGGGTCCATTCCTTACGAAAAAAGAGCGTCGCTTCCTGTAGTGTCTGGATCGGGATCACTCTCATCCCTTCGACTAAAGCTCCTTCTTGCGCATTGGGGTAAGGTAGTAGGACTTGTTTGAATCCCTGCTCTTTGGCTGACATGACCATGGGCAATACGCCATGGAGTGGGCGAAGAGTTCCATCTAATGCAAGTTCTCCAATCAAAAGAGTCTCTTTTATTTCTTCTATTTTAAGTTGATCGCTAGCTACGAGAAGACCCAGTGCAATAGCTAGATCAAAACCTGAACCTTCTTTTTTGATATCTGCTGGTGCTAGATTGGTCGTAATTCGCTGTAAGGGAAAATTAGCTTGGCTATTCTTAATCGCTGCTCGAACACGATCTTTTGCTTCTCTTACTGCTGAGTCGGGTAGTCCTACAATTTCAAAGACAGGTAACCCATTGCTAATATCGACTTCCACTTCAACGATAAATCCATCGATTCCAAGGACACTAGCGCTATAAGTTTTGGCATACAAAGATCCTTCCTCCGAACCATCAAATTTTCATGATTACCATTTCTGCAAATTTTTACATAAACCTGCATCGATTTTATTATTTCCTAGATATTGGATTCTGGATCAACGTATGAGTATGCAACACTTATAGAAAGCAATCGATTCACTCGCATTTTTGTTTATTCAACGTTCCTTCCTTTTTATGTTCATTTGTTATAGTTTTAGCCATACTCAAATCTTGGCATGCTTCTAAGGAAAAATCTAGCTTCCCAATGAGGTTCTGATTATCTAGATCAAGGGACTACCCTGTTCCATAAAACAAAAAATCCATGCTCAAATTTCGGCGGCGGCATTTTATCAACTTAAATATAATAGGAACATATCGAACGGTTTAGGGGATCGTAATTAAGGAGAGATAACACAAGAATGATAACAGACGAAAATAAAAAAGAATATTATCAGGCATTAATAGACAGAAAAACAGAGTATGAAGGTGTTTTTTATGTAGGTGTCAAAACAACGGGCGTATTTTGTCGCCCGACCTGTCCAGCAAGAAAGCCGGAATTTAGGAACTGCGAATTTTTTACCACCGCTCAGCAAGCACTTCTAGCTGGATTTCGCCCTTGTAAACGCTGTTGTCCACTTTCTCATCCCAATCATGTTTCAGAGCTTGTCCAAAAGCTGGTAACAGCGGTTGAAGAAAACCCTGAGAAAAGATGGAAGGATGAAGATTTTCAAAAGCTATCCATTGATCCTTCAACAGCACGCCGTCAGTTCAAAAAACGATTTGGCATGACATTCGTCGAATATGCACGGGCACGGAGAATGGGACTAGCTATGCAACAAATTAGAGCAGGTAAAGCAGTCATCGATGCACAGCTATCAACCGGTTATGAATCTAGTAGTGGTTTTAGGGATGCGTTTTTCCGTATTATGGGGTCAGCTCCTACCATGCATGGAAAGTTGAACATTCTATATGCATCATGGCTAGATACTCAGCTCGGTCCAATGATTGCAATCGCAAGTGAAGAAGCACTTTATCTTTTAGAATTTGTGGATCGTCGAGGTTTGGAACGAGAGATCGAACGCCTAAGAGAGAAAACAAAATCTGCGATTATTCCTGGTTATACTAAACCCATTCGATCCATTGAACATGAACTAAATCAGTATTTTGATGGTAAGCTAAGAGAATTTAAGACACCCATATTTTTACTTGGAACCCACTTTCAAAAGCGGGTTTGGGAAGAACTACAAAAAATTCCTTTTGGAGAAACAAGGTCATATGCTCAAATAGCAGCTACACTTGGGAATCCTACTGCCTATCGTGCTGTTGCTCAAGCAAATGGTGCTAATCAGCTCGCGATCATCATTCCATGTCACCGTGTTATCAATTCTAGTGGTGAACTAGGTGGCTATGGTGGCGGATTAGGACGCAAAAAATGGTTAATTCATCATGAACAGCAAGGAATAAGGAATACCCTCATATAAATGGATGAAACTTTGAAGATATCCATGAGAAGTTCTCATCCCCCTTATACTTTCAAATAAAAACAAGCTACTCTTTCTTTATAACCTAAAGAATGAATAGCTTGTTTTTATTTTGAGATTCTTGTACATTCCCTTGGTTATTTGAACAAAAGCATATACCAGCGAATCCACATGAATAGCCCTATACTTTATTCCATTTGTAAACTTGAAACATACAAACCGACTGAAAGCCTAACTTTTCATAAGCTGGTTTTCCTGCATCAGTGGCATGGAGAATACATGTGGAAGCTCCTTGCTGCTTGGCTGTATCAAGCAAATTTTGTAGATAAATGGTTGCGAGTCCTTTTCGTCGCATTTGTGGAGCAGTCGTAATACAATATAAACCTGCGATATCATGATCAAAAAATAAGGTACCTGCTACAGCGGGTTCATTTTGATAGTTTCCTAAGTACAATTGATATTCATTTTGCTTACTTTTAACTATTTGTTTAAAACGATCAAATATAGCTTCCTTATCATCAGTTGGCTTTCCATACCCCCTTACATAGACATCAACCCACTTTTTTAGATCATCTTCATTCATCACTCGTTTAAATATAAAATCATGACGATAGGAATTTGCCAAAGTATAATCTGTTAAGCTTTTTACCATCCCGATCCAATTTTCATGATGTCTAAGCCCCATATTTATTAAGGCTTTATCTAAATCGAATGATTTTGTCGAAGGACCGATCATCCATAAGAGTGGCTCACCTTCTTGATCACAGTGCTTAATTAATTGATGAACCGTAGCTTCTTGATGTTGCTTTTTAAGACCTAGCCAATCTGTATATAAAACACGGTTATACGGAGGAGCAGAAATGTATTTAAGTGTAGCATTATCAATATGGATACTTTCTTGAGTATTTTTAAAATACATCCAGTGCTTAATCAAATGCCGTTCTATTATCTGCGCTACTTCTTCCCCTATAGTCTTTATCACTTGGCGGCTCCTTCCTTTAAACTATGAATTTGATTTATAGAGGCTGCCTTCTAAAGCAGTCGCTCATGCTTCACTACTCACTCCCGTTAAAGGGTTGGCGCAAAAGTCGATCCTACACAAAAACGATTCACTCTTAATCTAGGAGTGATCTAAGTTTTTGAACGAATGATTAGGCATGCTCTTATAACTCTATCTACTAAATATCATACCAAAAAAACCCACATGATAGTATAGGTTTAATTGATAAGTTGAATCAAGACCAACTAACCCATATAAAAATTTTCTAAGGAAGAAAAGTTATTAACCAACTGGCTGTATCATGTACAATGATATAAAAATCGATCCCATTTCAACTGAATATCCATCAATGATTACCTAAGCACGTTACTGATCTTTATAGAAAACATATAAATCATTGTTATATCGAAATAAGCCTTATCCATTATTAACTCAAATTAACACTCTATATATAATTTAATGAATATACTGAATATAATAAATCATATTTACATTATAATAATAAACATTTAAAATAATAGAGTATATAGAATAAATAATAATACTTCTATATACTCTATTATTTTTGGTGTTTTATTCCAATATCGAAAGGAGAATCTACTTGAAACGTTCTTTGCGTATCGCCTTATCTGCTTTAGGTATTACGACTCTATTAGCGATGAGTGCTACACCTGCCCTAGCAGCAACCCAACATAGTTCGAGTTCAAATTCGATTCAACCAACATCTGTTCCACTTCCTAAACCGATGTTAAATCAAGATAACCCCAAAAAGCCCGGCACTTGGTTTTTAGGAGCTACACCACCTAATGTGAATAATCAACCACCCATTGTCTTTGTACAAGGTCTTCACGGTGAAGCACAATCTTATTGGTGGGGAGATACCACCTATTATGGTCATAATGAAATGTATGAATTAGCTTATCAAAATGGCTTTCGAACTGCCTTTGTACAACTCTATGATGCAAACGGTGAAGCACAAACTCCTTGGGAAAATGGTCGCTTACTCGCAGAAACTTTACAAAAAATTTATGCTTATTTTGGACAAAAAGTAAATATTGTTGGTCATAGTAAAGGTGGCGTAGATACTCAAGCAGCCCTTGTACACTATAATGCTTATCCATATGTGAATAAAGCGATTAGTTTAGCTTCACCACATCATGGATCAAACCTGGCTGATCTTGCGTATAGCTGGTATGCTGGTTGGCTTGCTGAACTACTAGGTAGAAAAGATAAAGGAACGGAGTCACTCCAAACAGGGAATATGAAAAAATTCCGTGAGCAAACCGATTCGCATACCCATGTTAATAAAAATAAATATTATACTTCCGCTGGAACCCATTGGGGTCCAACATTTAAAGCACTTTGGTTTGGTGGATCTTATCTTTCGCAATATGGTCCTAATGATGGGATGGTCAACGAATGGAGTACCAAACTTCCATATGGTAATCACATGTTTACAGCGAAGCTCGATCACGACCAGATGCGAAAAGGTTCAGAGGTATTTCCGAAAATTGTTTCTAACCTTACCGCTAGTAGCAATCTTCGCGTAGAAGCTCCTAAAGTATCTACACCGCCACAACCCATGGAAGAATCCGTTACAGGTGGACCACTGAAAGCGAATCAATCTGTAGAAAAATATGTCTCAGTCGATTCGTCGGCGAAAGAAGCTGTGTTTAACTTACTGACTAAATATAAAAATACGAAGGTTACACTTATTTCACCATCCGGCAAAATTTATAACAACAAGAGTACCGTATATCATCAAAATGAAGATAAGGAATTTTTTAAAGGTGCCAACCAACAAGCATTTGTAATCAAACAACCTGAAGCTGGACAGTGGAAAGTAAAAATTAACAGCAAACAAAAAGATGCATATTTATTAACCACTTATTTTAATGGGGCTGACACTGTTTCGGTCCATGTGGATCAAACAGTCAAAGCGAATCAAAATATCCCTATCCAAGTTCAATTAAATCAACCTGAAAAATATGACTTATCTTCTCTTAAAGTTATAATGAAAACGGTTTCAACCGATAAAAAGCGGACAAGCCAACCTGAAGCAAAACCAAATGGAAAAGGGAAGTTAATCAAGGAGTTAAAGGCGTCTGCCAAGTCAGGTACAATGAATATCACTGTTGAAATCAAAGGAAAAACCAAAGATGGGAAGCCTTTTGAGCGAACCGAAGTCGTCTCCATTCATGTAGCAAACTAAATAATAAAAAGCCGTTTCCCTCTAACTATGGAGGAAAACGGCTTTTTTATAAGGATGCATTACCAATCAACGACCTGATAATCTTTAAAAAACACACCCGTATGTGGCTTTTCTACATCTTTACCCTCATAGATTGGATCACAAATCCGAGCAGCTGCATCATGGAAGTCTAGTGGGAGCTGAATTTTCGTCTTCGATTTCGCTTCTTCTGGAATTTGATTGGATACCCAACCTGGGTCCACACTGGTCATAAAAATCCGATCCTTCTTATATTCTTTGGACATGGTAAGCGTCATCATATTTAATGAAGCCTTCGCCATATTCGTATGTACATGATAACTACCTTTGCGTTTCATATTAAATTTCCCCTCTGCAGAGGAAACATTAATAATAAATCGATTCCGATTCGGACTTCGTAACATCGCTGATTTTAATTTTGTATTTATCATAAAAGGTGCTGTCACATTAATCACTTGAACCTCTAACATCTCTACAACTGATATTTGATGAGGTTGTGCAATCCAAGAATTTTGCTGTGGTGAACACTGTGACATTAACTCGACCTCTCGATTGAATAGCTGTAAGGATTGAAATTCTGAAGATATGATATTTGAATCTTCAAACTCGGAAACCGGAATTTCATCCGCTGTAAGTTGTAAGATTTGACTACTAGTTAGTTGTTTTTGTAATTCAAGTTCGTTTAAAGACAATGCATGATATTCCTCATCTGACATTCGGACGGTCTGTGCAGCATTATTGATAATAATATCGATGTATGGAAAATGTTGATCTAAAAAATATGTAAACTTCTCTACTTTATCGAGCTGTCTAAAATCAAGCCCATAAATTTGAATTCGATCTTTCCACATTTCGAAATCCGGCTCCTGAATATAAGACAACAAAGCGTTATAAGGAAATCGACTGGTGACGATAACCCGTGCCCCATCTCGCAGTAATCGTAAAGCAGTATAGTATCCGATTTTAGTTCTCCCACCAGTAACCAAAGCAATATAAGCGCTTAAGTTATGTTTAGCCAATCGCTTCTTTTCGTTAAATTCACCACATTCATAACAAAGCTTTTGATAGTGGGGATGCTTAACTAGAATGGGCTGTTTGCATACATAACATTTATACTTTTTTTGCTTATTTTCATGTTGTTTTTCCTGATTTAACATTTTATCACCTTATAAATATTTACAAACATCATAACATATGCTAAAATTTCTGTACACAGTAGCTTAATTAAA
The DNA here is from genome assembly GCF_003313465.1 of Thermoflavimicrobium daqui. Classification (GTDB taxonomy): domain Bacteria; phylum Bacillota; class Bacilli; order Thermoactinomycetales; family Thermoactinomycetaceae; genus Thermoflavimicrobium; species Thermoflavimicrobium daqui. The sequence goes on along the minus strand of NZ_KZ845664.1, from coordinate 172,222 downwards.
GCACCTGCCTTTCAAGCATGGGGATGAAGGTCAAACTCCTTCCTGTGTAATGCGGTAGTTTAATTAAAACGCCTGCCTTTCCTGCAGGAAATGAAGGTTTGAGTCCTTCCCGCATTTTTCATTTCGCATAAGATAAGCCCCTGATTTGCTATTAGCGAAATCGAGGGCTTTTTTGTGTTCTGGAAAATGATTAAGTATTGGATATCTCGCTAAGCTTTCGCTAGCTGTTTCTCGTACTTTCTAAAAAACTTAGGAGCGTTTTCTTTCTTACCATCAGAAAGAATAATAAAATCCTTGAGTCCTAAGTCAACACCAACCCCTTTATCTTTGGGTACTGGAATATATGGACAAACATTCATTTCGCAAAGGATCGACACAAAGTATTTACCCGATCGATTCTGCCAAATCGTAGCAACAAGGATCCGTCCCTCTACTTCTCGAGATTTAGCAAATTTTATCCAACCGAGCTTAGGGAGTTTGATTTTATTTCCCGTGACTTCAATTGTTGGTTTTCCTTGCTTTGGATAATTGCATTGACTGGTATAAGATTGAATAGGATTCTTTCTACTCTTAAACTTTGGGCGGTCATTCTGCTTTTTGAAGAAGCGAGAAAAGGCATCTGCTAGATTTTTTAATACGTTATAGTTAATATAAAACATTGCTTGTTAGAGGGAATGACACTAATAAGAGTAGGCTTTATATTCCACATAGTTAATATAAAACAGGTTTGAGCTAGCAATAAAAGTGATACGTGTTGCCTTTATATTCCACATAGTTAATATAAAACTCTCGTAGATGTGTGTAAGCGTATCTGTGATACTGTCTTTATATTCCACATAGTTAATATAAAACTGCCAAAAGAAAGTATGATCTGCATCACTTTTAGCTCCTTTATATTCCACATAGTTAATATAAAACCTCGTTATGTGAAATCTGTAATGGAATTACCTATAAACTTTATATTCCACATAGTTAATATAAAACGATATTAAGGATAAAAATGAATTACTATCCTTAGCAACTTTATATTCCACATAGTTAATATAAAACGATATATTCTCCCTGTTTCGTACATTTAATATTATCCTTTATATTCCACATAGTTAATATAAAACCAAAACTATTTTACATTCAAAATTATCCCTAACAACAGTCTTTATATTCCACATAGTTAATATAAAACTTCAAGTGTTGACAAAGGGGAAGAAATGAAATTCTATTCTTTATATTCCACATAGTTAATATAAAACTAAAGCGCTTGAATTATAAGGTGACGGGAAGTAAGACTTTATATTCCACATAGTTAATATAAAACCTCTCCCGCCACCCCATCCCCTGCGACTCCTCCCGTCTTTATATTCCACATAGTTAATATAAAACGTAAGCAAAAGTCCTATCGTGACCGGAAATTAAAGACTTTATATTCCACATAGTTAATATAAAACTCACAGATAGTCGCTGAGTTAATCCGTCGCTTCCTGGCTTTATATTCCACATAGTTAATATAAAACACTCGCCAAAGTCGCTAGCTCATTTTCCGTTTTAATCTTTATATTCCACATAGTTAATATAAAACAAGGGATAAGAACATGAAGCGTTACTTTAGCAGCCGCTTTATATTCCACATAGTTAATATAAAACTTACTTTTCAAACTTCATAGACTCCGACATTGACATCCTTTATATTCCACATAGTTAATATAAAACTCCCGTGCGCTGTCTTGGGGGTTTCAGGGGGTTCAGCTTTATATTCCACATAGTTAATATAAAACCAAATCCAAAGCCCCACACCTCTGTAATCTCTTCTACCTTTATATTCCACATAGTTAATATAAAACCCCATTTTTCAAACACATCAAATGCCTTATATTCTCTAGCTTAACAGCTTATTGATCATATTGTAAATGCCTCCTTTTTGCCGTAAACCTACAGTTCTGTTTTCTGAAAAATCATTTTATAAGTGAAATCCATTGATATGCCTAGTTTTATACTACTTCTTCACAAAATGAGGTTTACGGCAAATCGATGAAATATATGGAATAGATTACAAAAACATACTGTCGAAGTTTTTTTCCTGTCCATATACTGTCTTTTCCATCATTTTTGCATTTTGAACTTTATATACATGAATAGAATCCACTTGTTTATTTACGATATTATGCAAACTAGCTAAGCATTTTTTTAGCTTACCTTCTGTGATTTCACCTTCAAATACAGAATTCTGTGTCCAAGTTAAATAACGCTTTAGTACTTTATGAACCTTCGAAACTCTCTTTTCCTCAACATCATATGTAATAATCACAAACATACTACCACCATGCTTTCAATGGTTTATAAATTTCATCATATATCACATGTTTAATAATCTTATAGGCTTCTAATTTGATTAAATTCTTATAGGATACTTTTCTCTTTAACTGACGATGTTTAATCGTCGATTTTAACTTTTTCTGATATTCAGCCAAAAAAATCTGTTTTCCTTGCGTATTTAAATAACAATAAGACTCCATCCAGTCAAAATGTTTTTCATTTAACATCCGATTATTAATCAAAGAAAAAATAACTGTATCTACGATTAGTGGTTTAAAAATCTCCGATATATCCAAGCATAGTGAATATCTCTTACTGGTAGGCTGATGTAAATAACTAATGGTTGGATTTAGAGTTGTTTGATATACCTCTGTAAGTACAGTAGTATACATTCGAGAATTCCCAAAAGAAATCAATGCATTAAGGGGATCAGTAGGAGGTCTTCTCTCTCTTTTTGAAAAATGAAAATACGAATCAGATATCATTTTATTAAATGCTTGATAATAAGCCCTACGGATTCTCCCTTCAATTCCCGTTAACTCGTCTACTTTTTCTACGTGATTAATTCCACTACGCTCTTTTTCTATATAATGGATTGTCGCTTCTGTTAACCCCTTTTTTCTCTTTAAATTTCTCAATATATGATGGATCGCCCCTTCTACAAACATTTTGGCTAGATACATTCTCTTTTTATAATCGGAATAATGCATGGCTTGTTGTACATCAACATAGCCAGATAACTGCTTTTTTCGTGGTACAAAGCTCCCGACATAATAGTCGTAGTAATTATACATATGAATAAATATATTCTCCTGCCCCATTAAACTAAAGAACTTACTATTAAAATCTACTTCACCAAATATATGGAGACACTCTATTTGCTCGATGGGTAACGATTTTTTATTTCCTTCATGATCAATAAACAGTATTGTGTTATCTTTGCGCATGAATCGTCCATTGCTAAAAATATACTTTTCTGTCATTCTTCCACCTCTCCAACGAAGCAAAAAAGATAATAGGCACATTTCGGACAGTATGGAAGACGTTTTTTAGATGGAGGAGATTCACAAGAATTAATTTCCCGAATTTTAACCAACGCTTTTTCAACCTTTTTCTCATCTTCTGTCGTTAAATAGACCTCTTCAGTTCGTCTTTCTTTTACATAGTGAATCTTTCCGGTTCGTTCAATCTTTAATTGTTTTAGATAATATAAATAATATAGTAATTGCATTCGATCCGCTTCCATCATTCTACTACTTGATTTAACTTCACCCACATAATCATCCGAAATCATATCCAATTTAATCAAGTTATCAATTGACACTTCTTTTTTCTCACGACTATAGGCTTGTTCATGAAGGATCTTCCCCTGTAAAACTTGATCATTGGTATGCTCCATCGTTATCTGTTTGGAAAACAACCAAAGCTTCCGAGGGCACACATAATAATATTGCATCTGAATTCCTTGAACCTTTAAATCATCAAAATTTATATCCAAAACGTATTCACCTCAAATAAATAGTTCCTCTGTAGATTCACTTTCCTCTTTCTCTACTACACCTCGACCTGATAACTGATCTGTGTCAAATTCATAATGACGATTTAAAATAAACAAATGCTCTAAACCTTTAAATCGAGTAGGTAAGGGGGATAGATCTCCTTTTTTATTTACTTTTTGATATAAGATATGAACCGTTTTTCTCTCTATCTTTTCTCGCAGTTGTCTCCTTTTTATTCGCAACTCCTTAAGTAATTGCCAATCTCGCTTTTTCCGAGCCTCTTTTTCATCAATTAACAACTGCTCATATTCAGTAAATAAATTATCCATCTGATCATAAATGATCCGAGGAATTGCTTGTACACTATCAATCTCTCGGACGATCTTTTGTGCTTGAGAACGATTTAATTCATAAGGTTGTAGAGTGTCCAGCATCTCTAGAGCACTCTTAAATTCTCGGTAATAATTCGTATCAGCTAATACTTCCGTTCGATATATCTGATCAACTAAGTTAACTTTCGTATCTTCATCTAAAATGGACTCATTGTAATCTTCCAACGCCTCTTTACTTAATCTTATTATATCTTGATCATAAACACTTCCGATTCCTGATACTTCATCGGTATAGATCCAAATGTTACTTTCTTCTCGATCCAACTCACGATTTCGATAACACCGTCCCATACGCTGAAATAAACTATCTAAGGTAGATAATTCTGTATGTAATTCATCAAAGTCTACATCTATAGATGCTTCGATTAACTGTGTTGTAATCCAAATTCCAGCTTTCGATTCTCTGTCTTGTTGATTCGGAGCAAAATCAATAATCGCTCTCTCCAATTGAGCTCGATCTTCTGCAGTAAATGCAGAGTGCAAAAGTCGTATATTCGCTCCGGTTTCTTGCAATTTTCGATATAGTTCGCAACTGCGTTTCACCGTGTTACAGATCACCAAAACACGATTATTTTTACTTTGTTCCAATAATCGCGGTATCGCTTCAAAAATGCTTGATTCCTTAATCGATAACTTATGCCTTTTTGTATTCTCAGTAAAAACTCGCTTGATATATTGATTCTTTAAGACAAGACGCTTCTCTAAGCTCTCCAAAAAGAAGTGTGGCATCGTAGCAGTCATAATTAAGAATTTCCCACCTACTTGATGGATCATCTCTAATGCTTTCAATAAAATCGCCATGATTCGTGGAGAGTAGGCTTGAATTTCATCAATAATGACTTTGGCATATGACATGGTTGCATACCATTTTTCATAACCACGGAATAATAATGGGAATGTTAAAATTTGGTCAATGGTGGTAAAGGTTAACTTTTTGGATAGCAATTGTGACTGTTTAAATATCTGCTCACTATATTCTAGTTGTTGTTCATCGCTTTCCGCATTTTCTGCCATACTATTTAAATAACTTAATGCATTAGAATGAAGTAATCCAGCGATTGGGTTTCCTTCTTCATCTACAAATGCCATTTTTTCGGTTACACGACGATATAATTCATTGATACTTACACGAACAGGTAATGTAAAAAATCCCTTATCTTTTCCTAACCAGAGTAATCCTGCTTCAGTTTTACCCATCCCTGTTTGGGCAATGATTACTAGATGATGGTCTTGATGACCATAAGTAAACTTTTGAAGGTCACGTAAATCTTTGCCCAATCGTCTTCGAATATAGTGATATGTAGTATCTTCTATCGATTTATCTGCATGATATTCTACTTTTTCCCAAGCCGAAGCAGCATGATCTAAGCGATGAAGTACTCCTTTGAGCAATACATATAAAAGATAATGTTCATCTTCTACTTCTAGTCGATTTTGCGCCCTTTTTAAATTCTTTTCCTCAAATTTGGGGTTAGTTTCTATGTCTAGTTCTTGCTCTACCAACGATCGATAGGATTGTAATATCTGAATTAAACCCCTTATTTCCGAAGCCTTCGGTATTTTCTGATCCCTTTCATGATGATAGGCAACGGCTTGAATCAATGCTTTTAATTGTTGTTTGGAAAATCCTTGCTCATGTTGTAGCTTTTTAATAGGTAAAAACAAAACAGACAAATAGTTATGCGGAATATTTTGCAATGTATTTACTTCTAGCAGCCTTAAACCTAACTGCTTACGAATTAGATTTTGAAAATAAGGATTTACTTTTCCTGCATCATGATAACGAACAGCGATTTCTAATAACTCTTCGAACCGATCATCCATTGTTCCTAAAAAAACTTGTGGATAGGTTTCCTTGAGCAACGATAAGTTTTCGAGTAAGCGATCAGTATGTTCTTGTAGTGTTTCCATAGGGTCTGACTTCGCATAAATCATATCCATCGACTTTCACTCTTTCTAGCTGTGGTAAAAACTCCTCACCCATTAGTGTGAGGAGTGAAAGTAAACCAACTCATTATCATCATCCATCCAGTATCCATCTTCAATTAACGTATCTCCTGCCGATAAATAGAGTACATCCACCTTCTCCCATTTACGAACATGGTTCACGAGATGATAGCGAGTATTTAAGCGATAGTGAATTCCTTTCACTTCACCTTCTTCTAAAGCATCGACAGGTATATATATATTGTTTTTTAATGTATATTCTTCATATTCCGATTCACAATAGTGTATATCTGTTAACTTAACCTCATCCATTCTGATTAAGTCTTCTTTTCTACCTAAACTTAAATACTCGGCATTATTCTGCAGACGTTCATATAATAGATTCAATTTCTCTTCATCTGTTTGAACATGGATCAAGAGTTCGATATTATACAGCAAGTGGATATTCAGTGGAACTGTCGTCACTTCACTTTTTTTAATCATATAGGTACGACGATAATCTATGAATTTATCTTCATAATTTCCTTGCACACTCACTCGCATCGGATGAAAGGTTGTTGCTTCTAGCACCCGATGAAGCATACCGATCACAGTGGAATAAGGAGGAAGTGGATAAGTCTCTCCAACTTTTCGAGCGAAAGGTTTCGTATAACAGGCAGTCTCTTGAAATAGCTTAAGTTTCAGTGCTTTCATCACTCATTCACCACAAAATATCGGTTCACTTCATCGATTAGAAAATCAAACATTCCTTGGACTGTATGAACCTGACCTTCTGGTAATAAATGTGTTAACTCCTCCTCATTGTCAAAAACCTCTTTTGTCAGTCCCATATGTGTCTGATCCATCACTGTAAAAGCTCCATATTTTTTTTCTAAAGCGCTATGTAATAAAGAGGGAGATAGAGCGAAACCACCATTCTTACTGTCCAATTTTACCCGGCCATAAAAAAACGGATTTGCTATATCATACATACCGCCGATCAAAAATAGGGGTGATAAATTCTCTTGTCTTCCACGTATATTCCGATTTAACAAATTGAGAATGGTAAGTAGCTGGGTAACACGTTGTGCTTTCTCTTGTGAAGATAAGGAGATCTCTTTATCTTCACCTATCCGATCTAAATCAATCGTAACCGTATAAGTATAGAAGCTAAAGTGTTGTTCGATATTCGCTAAATTATTATCTTCATCGATTCGACGTGCTAAGCCCATATTGTTTAAAAAGTCCATATCACTTCGATACGGTTCTAAAGAAATAGCATGGGTTAGACGAGCAACTGCCTCTCTGGTTATAGAACCTACAGTTTTGACTGTTTTCATATAACCAAATAAATCCATCTCCTCAGACTCCCGAATCGAAGCATCTGGACGAAATTGAATCGTTTTATTATTCTTAACAACTGTTTGTAAGTTCCAATTAAATAACTCATTTCCCAGACGGACGATATCATAACGTAAGCATTGTCTTGAAGCAAAGGTATAGGTATGACCATTGCTTCGACTTAGCTTTTTTAACTCTGAGACATTCCCCATCCCTTCTCCATAATTTAGCGAGTTAGCTTGAAAAATGATCGTTAAAGTTAATCCTTTAGACATGATCCTGCTCCTCCTTATTATTATTTTCATAGCTTTGCAAACCACTGATAAAGGAATATCCCCATTCTTCAAAGGATAAATCTTGTTCGTGAAATATATTTAGTATACTTGGCGGAATCTCTCGTCCCATTGATATATAAATTCGAAGTATACTATCATAAAATTGATTCTTATTTCCAGCTTTACAAGCATTTAGCAGTCGATAGGATAAGCCAGCAAGCTGATTTGCTCGGTCATTTTTATGAAAATAATGAGATATTTCTTTTCCTTCATCAAATACTTTTTTCAATCTCCTAGCATCCACATCTTGTTCCCCCTGCATCATTTGATTTAGCTTATAGCGAGCCTGCAGTGCCTTTTGACATCCCCAAGCACTTCTCCCCTCTTGAATCATTTGTCGTAAGTGTCTCTCAATAAATCCCATCGGATCTTTTCGATCCAAGATCGCTTGGATCACTTGATTCCGAAATGAGGCATAGCGAATTTGTTCAAGATCTTTGCTATTCTTTGAGGAGAAAAACTCAGCAATTCGTTTAGAAATATGAAAATAGTTTAATTGTGTATTTTTTCCTTCACCATAAAATTCAACAAACATAATATTCTGTAATGTCCAGATAGACTTCTTCTCTGTTTCTTGTAACAGATCATAAATCAATTCGGAAAAAGGATGATCCCGATCTTTTCTTAATACAAACTCATCATTAATTTTTTTCAGTTGTCGAATAGAGGTATCTGCATTCACAAAAGTATAGATCCGCTGCCATTCATTAGATGACTGATTATACCCTTTTTCTTGTCGATCAAAGGCACATACCCCTAAAGGAATGCAAAATAAGATAAGTCTTGCTAAATGAGAAATATAGGTACTTTCTTTACCATTCCAAAATACATTTTCTATTTTTGCACTAATTCCCAATGGAGAAAAATGCATTTCTTCAAGTTGTAGAGTTCCTGGGAATCTCTCTTCTAGTAAACTACATGGAAGAATTTCTCCTACTTTTCGATATAATTTATATTGGTCACTAAAGCACTTTGAACGAGCCTTTTCCTTTTTTAAGTCTTTCTCTATCAATTCCAAATCTCTATTTTGTATCCATTGTATAAAATCAAGCTCTTGCATAACAGGTATCATAAAATCTTCTTTAAATCGATGAATAAAGTCATTTGTAATACCTTGAAAACTTGGGTTTAAAAAGCTAGGCTGGCCATACAACTTCATAAATTCAGCGCGTATCAAATTAATCGTTAAAGACTCTTCGACATCTTTCATCGAAATGATTTCTAAATATTGTTGAATAACCGTTTCAAGCTCTTCTATGCTTTTCGTCTCTTTCTTTTTTTCGTGCAATCTCTTTAATTCAATTAATACACTTTCAGAAAGATATCCTCGTTCAACTTTCTTTTTTAATTTATCAATGGTGCTCTTCACTAAATCAAATGTTTTGTTACGCTGGTCAGTGAACTGTTTGGGATCACTCTTTGCTTTTTGTAGACGTAAAGTTAACTGCTTTTTATCCTGCTCATATTTGCTATATTTCTCCAATAACACTTCAAAGAACTTTTCTGCAAAGGTCTCTAAGATTCTAGAATCACACTCTATATAATTTGGACCCATCTGGTAGAGTGATTCATCTTCATACCTAGATAACACCTTTAGAAAACCCAAAATTCCCGCATTTACAAACCAATCATTTAAATATAACTTGAATCGCACGATCACACCTTCTTTTATGTAGAGAGGATTTCAAACATCCCATATCCAGCATTTCTGCGGAATGATAATCCTGTTTGATAAAGCATATTTAAATCTTCTGGATCACCTTGTAATTGAAATTGCCCCTTATATGCTTCAACATATAAATACGGACGATTGGTTTCCTTCTGAAATGTTGCAATCGCTTCTTTACTTACTATTTTTTTCATGTCTAGTGGTTTGAATTGCAACTCTTTCTTTAAGCCTGTTCCTCGTGCATTTTTTAAAGTGATATTGGCGATATAGTTTAGCTCGTGATGGTACTCGATTTGATCAGGGGATAATACTTGTTGATCTTTATTTTTGATATAGATTGGGGACATCGTTTGGCAAACGATTGCTGAATGATTAATTATTTTTTCAGGAAGTAAATCAATCCTCTTTCGATGTAACTCATACTTTTGAAAGTTAAATGAGTTATTTTTTTGCAACCCATTATATAAATAAAGGATAAACTCGCGATCTGGTGAACTAATAAACCATTCTACTTCCCCTTGATCTAATCGAAATACCTCTTTGTCCAATTGATAATCTCTTAGAAATACGGAAAAGGTAAAGTTTTTACTTCTCTTATTTCGATGTTGCTTTTGATAGTAGTATAGCTGATTAAAATACTCTTCATTTGCTTGCTCTAAACACTTTTTTAAAATACTTACAAACAGCATACGATAAGAAATTGGTATTTCATCACAGATAAATGAACATTTTATTCTCATAGTACCCCCTATAAAATACAATGAATCAAATTCTTATAACACCTCTTTACTATGAATGTAGGATAATATAATTTCTCTATTCGGTCAAGATGTGCTAATAAGATTATTCTCTATAATAATCACTAATTTAAATTTTATAATAAATTATAGATCAAATATAATTAGTTTATATATACTTGTCAAAAAGAAAAAACACCCAAGATCAGCGCTTTTTTCCACATAGTTAAAATAGGAATGCTATTATGATTGAGTGACTTGACTATTAATATCTTAATATTCCACATAGTTAATATAAAACAAGACAAAACAGTTTGAGAGAGAGGAATTTTTCATACCTTTATATTCCACATAGTTAATATAAAACTAAACATAATTATTATATACGCTTTTATATGCTATACTTTATATTCCACATAGTTAATATAAAACGAAAGAAAATATCATCACTGCATTGGTAACTAAAAACTTTATATTCCACATAGTTAATATAAAACAAAAGTTTATGTAAGTTTTCGTGTGTTATGTTTATATACTTTATATTCCACATAGTTAATATAAAACAATCAAAGAAGGGCACACGCTGATCATGGGACCACCCTTTATATTCCACATAGTTAATATAAAACACAGTCTCGCCGATCGCGCTTGTGACTCCTCCTCGACTTTATATTCCACATAGTTAATATAAAACCCGGCTCGAAGCTCTTGCCCCGTTTCTCCGTCCCTCCTTTATATTCCACATAGTTAATATAAAACCCCATTTTTCACACGGGGCAAAACCCTTATATGATCTAGTCTAATCATATATCTGCTACATTGTAAAGTACCCTATTTTGCCGTAAACCTCCAGTATTGTTTTCTGAAAAGTCAATTTAAATATCAAATCCCTTGATATATAAGGAACTAAGGTATATACCCTCAAAAAGAGGTTTACGGCAAACGGATGAAATATATGGAAAATGGGTCTATCTTCTCTATTACCATTCAATAAAAAAACTAAAAAGCTCCTTTCAAATGATCGATCTGCTTTGGAATTCGTTCTTGATCGAGTAGTACAGAAACTACATCAAATCGAAGAGGTATGTGGGTGATCCGCTGCTGATGTATATATTGGAGCGCCAATCGACGCACTTTTTGCTGTTTGCGCATATCGATGGACTCATATCCGAAGCCAAAGCGTTGACTAGTCGTTGTTCGAACTTCTACCACCACGAGGGCTTCCCCGTCTCTTGCGATGATATCAAGTTCTCCGAGGCGTGTAGACCAGTTTCGAGTGATAACTTGAAAGCCCTGCTTGCTTAAAAAATCAGCAGCAGCTTGCTCACCCACTTGACCAATTTCGCGGCGTCGATCTCTTTTCAAAGGAACGCTCCTTTCCCATATCAGTTAAGAGCCAACTTGTCGAGTTTGTTCTCTCTCTTTTTCCAGCAATTCTTTGATCGGTGCAAAACTTCGACGATGAATCGGTGAGACTCCCCATTTCATCAAAGCAGCTAAATGCTCAGGAGTACCATAACCCATATGCTTTTCAAAACCATAGTATGGATACTTTTGTGCTGCTTGCAACATCCACTCATCCCTGGCAGTTTTGGCAATAATCGAAGCCGCAGCAATGGAATGACTGAGCTGATCACCTTTGATAATTCCCTCTTGTGGCAAATGGATTTTGGGGATACGAACAGCGTCTACGAGTAGATAGTCTGGTTGAATTGATAATTTACTAATTGCTAGTCGCATCGCATGATATGTAGCTTGTAATATATTATAACGATCAATATATTCTACATCGACCATCCCTACACCAATAGAAATGGCTTGCTCCTCAATTCGTACCTTTAGTTCATCACGTTCGGATCGGGTTAGTTGCTTTGAATCATTTAAACCAGTTACATCAAAATCCTCGGGTAGCACCACCGCAGCAGCGACAACAGGTCCTGCAAGTGGCCCTCTACCCGCTTCATCAATCCCAGCGATCACTTGATAACCTTTCTGCCAGCCTACTTGCTCGTACTTCCACATAAGCTCAAGTCGGGCTAGCTCCTTCTCTCGCCGTTTTTGCTCCCGAATATAAGATTCTGCTAGTTTGCGTACTCCCACTCGTGAATCAGATAACAGTGCATCCAGAATCTCCTGTGTCACTTGAGTTTGTTCACTTAACCATGTCTTCACTTGATGAATCGTCTTTGTTTTGAACATGCTCTTCTTCTGTCTCCTCCCAGTCTATGGGTCGCTCAAACGATATACGCCCCATTCTGCCTGAACGCAAGTCATTCAAAACAATTTCAATTGCCTTATCATAATCAATTTCGCCGCCTCTTTGCAAACAACCTCGTTTTTTTCCAATCTCATTTAAAATCTCAATCGGTGGTAGGCCTAAGTCTTTCAGTTTATACCGTTCTTGTAATAATTGGGGGTAATGCCGAGATAAATACTCAAGTGCATATAGAGCCACTTCATCGAGGGGCAAAATTTCTTCTTTGATCGCACCACTGACTGCTAGGCGAAGTCCTACCTTGGGATCATCAAATTTCGGCCACAAAATACCTGGTGTATCTAAAAGCTCTAAGGTATTTCCAACCCGAATCCATTGCTGTGCTTTCGTAATGCCCGGGCGATCTCCGGTTTTGGCAGCATTCCTTTTGGCTAATCGATTAATCAGTGATGATTTTCCAACATTTGGAATACCCAACACCATCGCCCGAATTCGCTTGAGTTTGATGCCTTTTTCTGCTCGTTTGGCAAAAAGATCTTGGAGAACTTTTTCACACACGCGTGGTATTTGCCCAACCCCTTTTCCTGTTTGGGCATCAATAGGTAAAACACCGATTTGATTTTCTTGAAAATAAGAAACCCACTCTTTATTAACCCGCTCATCAGCTAAATCACATTTGGTTAAAAGAATGAGGCGCGGTTTATTTTTGACTAATTCATCCATCATCGGATTGCGACTTGATAATGGAAGTCGTGCATCTAAAAGCTCAAAGACAATATCGACCAACTTTAGTTTTTCATTGACTTGCCTACGAGCCTTTGCCATATGTCCTGGAAACCATTGAATACTCACTGTTGTCACCTACTTAGTTAATCCATTTGATGTCTCTTACGGGCCATATCACCAAGTCGGCTCGACCGATGACCTGATTGACGGAAATCGGACCAAAGTCTCGACTATCCATACTATTTAAGCGATTATCTCCCATTACAAATAGCTTTCCCCAAGGAACTTTTCGTTTAAAAAAATAAGAGGTATATGTAGACGTGAGATAGCTTTCATTGATACGATGTCGGTTCACATAGACGTTTCCTTGATCTGCTTCGATGGTATCACCACCGACGGCCACTACTCGCTTAATATAAATACGCTGATTAGGTCCATAAAAAATAACCACCTCTCCACGTTTCGGTGGACGAAAAGTATAAACCCACTTATTGATCACAACCCAATCACCTTGATGAAATGTAGGAAGCATCGAGGGTCCCGACAGAGGTACAGGCTGAAATAAAAAAGTTCGAACTAAGAGTGCCAATATGATGGCGATTCCAGTATACCAGATCCACTCTAAATAATCTAAGAAACCATGTAAGACCACTTTACTATTTTTTACTGCTGTTTGATTCATAAAAGCCGTAAGTTGACTCCTTTCCCAAATCCTCAATATATGAACGAAAATTCCGAACTTAAAGAGCCTTAGTAAAGGAAAAAAATTCAAATAAATACTTAAAATAGTATATCAAGATACATTGGCAAAAACAATAAAAAAAAACTTGATCATCAAATATTTGATCATCAAGTTTTTCTACCATATCCATTGTAGATGACTAATTGGCCAATAAATAAAATCAGCTCGACCAACAATTTTATCAATAGAAACAGGTCCTACATCTTTGTTTCTACTATCTGTACTATTCGTTCGATTATCTCCTAAGACAAACACATGCTTAGGTGGCACTGTCACAGGTGTAAAGTCTAGTGTCTGCGTATTTTTTAAATAAGGCTCGTCTATCGCTTTACCATTCACAAGAACCGTATTATTTTTGGCTTCAACGGTTTCTCCTGGCAAAGCAATCACCCTTTTGATAAAATCCTTTTGCTTGTCAGTATGAAATACAATAATTTCACCATGTTTTGGGTCACGAATCTTATATATTAACTTATTAACCATTACTAAATCACCAGTTACCATCGTCTTCTCCATCGAAGGGCCTAGCACAACTGACGGCTCAAACACGACGAATCGCACAATAATCGAGAGCAATATGGCAATCCCTATCGCTTGAAGCCAGTCTTTCGGACGAAATTTATTACTATCTCGTTGCAATTTTTTTTTGCGACTTAAATGTTCCGATCGAGGAGTAAACTGTTGACTCATGTAGACTTCACTTATTGCGAAAACATAGTTGCCCACGAAAAAAATATCGATCGATGAATAGGATTGTTATATGATTCGCAACAAGTTTACACCTCCCGTATCAGCATTGCCACTTCTGAGATAAAATAGGAATGGGCTTGAATCAGGTTCAAGCCCTCCCTCCAAAGATTATCGACGGTGCATTTCTTTAATACGAGCAGCTTTACCACGAAGCTTACGTAGATAGTATAGTTTCGCACGACGTACTTTACCACGACGCATTACTTCGATCTTACTGATAATTGGAGAATGCAATGGGAATGTACGTTCAACACCTACACCATAAGAAATCTTACGTACTGTAAAGGTCTCAGAAATGCCACCTCCACGACGTTGGATGACATCACCTTCGAAAACCTGAATCCGTTCACGTTGACCCTCACGTACTTTTACGTGTACACGAAGGGTATCTCCAGCACGGAATTGTGGAATATCATTACGAAGTTGTCCTTGAGTTACTTCACGCAAAATTGGATGCATAGATCTTGACCTCCTTCCAAGCCTAATGTATATGTGACTTTCATCTATTTATACCATGCACTTCAAACGGAGATATTTTATCACACGCTTTAGTCAAATTACAATTACTGATCTTTATCTGCTTCGCTTTTTAGACGTTTTAGAAAAGTGATGTCTTCTGGAGTTAGATCAACGGACTGGAGCAAGTCAGGTCTTCTCATCCATGTACGTCTGAGCGATTCTTGTCTCCGCCATTTTTCGATGTTTTTGTGATGACCAGATAATAACACATCTGGGACACGATATCCACGATATTCTACAGGTCGAGTATACTGGGGATACTCTAAAAGTCCTGTGGAAAAGGAGTCAGATACCGCTGATGTTTCATTACCTAGTACACCTGGTATTAACCGAGCTATACTATCGATGAGCACCATAGCTGGTAGCTCTCCACCCGTTAATACATAGTCTCCAATCGAGATTTCTTCCGTAACTAAATATTGACGTACCCGTTCATCATAACCTTCATAATGGCCACATAACACGATTAAGTGAGAATGGCGTGCTAATTCTTCCGCTTTACGTTGTGTGAACGGTTCACCTTGTGGTGACATCAATATGATAGGAGGACGCTCTGACACATTTTGAAGTAAGTGATCAACTGCTTCAAACAATGGTTCTGGTTTTAAAACCATTCCACCGCCACCACCATATGGAGCATCATCTACTGTCTGATGCTTATTGTTGGCGAATTCGCGAAAGTTGATCAAATTGGTCTCGATAATCCCTTTTTCATGTGCCCGCTTAATAATACTACTATTTAAGAAGCCTTGAAACATTTCGGGAAAAAGGGTTAGTATATCAAAATTCAACTGTGCCAATATTATTCCAGTCCTTCCATCCACTTGATGATGATTTGTTTTTTCTTCGTGTCAACTTGTTTAACAACCTCATCAATATACGGAAGAAGCAGATCTTTGCCTTTTGGATCAGGTCGTACAACCCAAACATCATTCGCAGGCAATTGCAATATCTCCTGTACCTTCCCCAGATGACGACCTTCAGTTGTGATCACATCACAGCCGACGATTTGATGAAAGTAAAACTCTCCTTCATCTTCTTGTACAGGTACGATATCCTCTTTGGAAACAACAAGCTTCCCATCTTTAAACGGTTCTACCTCATTGATATCGCTCCACTGAGTGAACTTTACTAACCACACGTTTTTATGTGGTCGGCTCTTCTCTATCCTCAGTATAAGCGGCTCCGATAAACTAGGATGCAATAAAAAGAGCTCATTTCCTGGAGCAAAACGCTCTTCAGGAAAATCCGTATCTGGAAGGACACGAACTTCTCCACGGATCCCATGTGTAGAGACTAAACGTCCAACATGTAAGTATTCACCGTGTTGCAAGATTGTTTCCTCCCTTTACAACATCAATCTGAACCTTTTTATGATCTTTGAGGTATCCCGCTTGTACGACATGACGAATCGAATGAATCACTTGACCTTTGACTCCAATCACTTTTCCGATATCTTTCGGTGCGACAGACAGTTGGAATTGAACCAGATCATCTTTCACTTTTTCCGTTACCTGGACATGATCTGGTTCATCTACCAATGAACGAGCCATGTATTCAACCAGTTCTTTCATGTGTGAACCTCCGCTTATTAATGAAGCAGCACTTATTTTTTATCAGTTTTGTCTAAGATACCTTGGTTACGTAGTAAGCCACGAACCGTATCAGAAGGTTGTGCACCACGGGCCAACCATTCACGTGCTTTTTCTTCATCGATTTTCACAACGGCTGGTTCCGTGAGTGGATTGTAGTAACCAATCTCTTCGATGAAGCGTCCGTCACGTGGAGAACGTGAGTCAGCAACTACCAAACGATAGAATGGAGCTTTTTTTGCACCCATACGTTTGAGACGGATTTTTACTGCCATACTTTTTCACCTCCCTACACAGAATCCCACTAAGACATAAACGGAAAGCGGAAACCGCCCCGTTTTTTCTTTTTCGCTTTTTGAGTCATTGAAGAAAATTGTTTCATCATTTTCTTCATATCTTCAAATTGCTTAAGCAGTCGATTAACATCTTGGACTGTCGTCCCACTACCATTTGCAATTCGCTTACGACGGCTTGCATTAATGATTTCTGGATGTAGTTTTTCCTGTTGGGTCATCGATTGAATAATCGCTTCTACTCTTCCGATCTGTTTCTCATCTACCTTAAAGTTTTTTAAGCCTTTTAACTGACCTGCTCCTGGTAGCATCGTTAACATATCTTCAAGCGGACCCATTTTTCGTACTTGCTGTAGTTGATCTAGAAAGTCTTCGAGGGTAAAAGTTTGGGTCCGCATCTTCCGTTCGAGATCTTTGGCTTTTTCGGCATCAACGGCTTGTTGTGCTTTTTCAATTAAGGTAAGAACATCACCCATGCCGAGAATTCGAGAAGCCATCCGATCTGGGAAGAACGGTTCAAGGGCATCTGTCTTTTCACCCATACCGACAAACTTAATCGGGCAATCCGTTACTGCTTTAACCGAAAGAGCTGCACCGCCACGGGTATCACCATCCAACTTGGTTAGGACAACCCCGGTAAGCCCCATTTCATTATTAAAGCTTTCTGCCACGTTCACCGCATCTTGTCCTGTCATCGCGTCAACCACGAGCAAGATTTCATCAGGAGATACTTTTTCACGAATCGCTTTTAATTCATCCATCATCGATTCATCGATATGCAGACGACCCGCTGTATCGATAATCACATAATCATGGTTATTTTCTTTGGCATGAGCAATTCCCTGTTCAGCAATCTTGACAGGGTCCTCCTTGTCTCCTAATGAAAACACAGGCGTCTCAAGTTGCTCACCCAAAACTTGAAGCTGTCGAATCGCCGCAGGACGATATACGTCCCCAGCGACTAATAAAGGCCGGTGATTTTGCTTGGTTAAGAAACGAGCGAGCTTTCCAGTGGTCGTCGTTTTACCAGCACCTTGCAAACCGACCATCATAATGACGGTAGGCGGGCGATTGGATTTCGCAAGTTTGCTTTGTTCTCCACCCATCAATTCAGTGAGTTCTTCATTGACTACTTTAATCACTTGTTGACCAGGTGTTAAGCTTTGGAGAACTTCTTGCCCAATGGCTCGCTCTTTGACGCGATTCACAAATGATTTTACTACTTTAAAGTTTACATCTGCTTCCAATAGGGCAAGGCGTACTTCACGCATTGCTTCTTTTACATCTGCCTCTGTCACTTTTCCTTTACCTCTTAACTTTTGCATGACAGCTTGCAGTCGTTCAGCTAACCCTTCAAATGCCATCGTGCCCCTCCTTCCCCGTCCATCACTTTTTTAATCTATTTCCAACCACTTATGAATCAGCGGCTCTACTGCTCGTTTCGCTTCGGGATACAACTCGAGTTCATTTCGAAACACTTGTGCAATTTTTTGTCGTTCATGATATTTTTTTAGTAAACCTAATTTATTTTCCAAATCATTTAAAGTAGCTTGTGCCCGCTTAATCGCTTCAAACACAGCTTGGCGAGAAATCTTTTGATCTTCCGCAATTTCTCCTAATGACCAATCTTCGAGATAATAAAGCTCCAAGAGGTTGCGCTGTTTTTCTGTAAGCAGCACACCATAGAAGTCATATAGGAGGTTCATCTCTGTGGTTCGCTCCAACATCGGAGTCACCTCGATTTATGCCGTCAAGGCTTTAACCTTTACAGGTAACTATCATATGCAAAAACCGGATAGGTGTCAAGCTTTTTTAGTTAACAAGTATAAGATGGAGAGAGATAGAATAGGATTCCCTCATTTTACTACATTTACATCGACTACTGATATCTAAGAGCTAGCAATAAGCATTTTTTTAATTTCTTGAGCAATTTGTTCTGCCATTAAAGGTGGTACGGCATTCCCGATCTGAGTAAACACAGCTGTACGAGAGCCTTCAAAATAATAATTATCTGGAAATGACTGTAATCTTGCAGCTTCCCGTACAGATATAGATCTTAGCTGTTGAATATCCGGATGTATATAATAATGACCATCTTTTGCTATATGGGCAACTACAGTATGAGAGAAGTGTAAATCTTGAGCTACTACTTTAAATCGATCAAGAAAAGATTCTTTATTTCCATGTGTTTGTACACGCTCTGGTAGTTCAGTATATTTCAGTCTCCTTTTCTCACGATTCCAAACATCAATTACGTAATAATATATTTCTCTGTCTCTATCATTATGTGGTCGTGTTATATGCTGAATAAGTGGGTCCTTATCACTTCGAATTTTATATTTTTTAAGATATTCACTTGGTTCTTTCACATAACTACCATAATCAATCCGTTCTCCTGGTTTCATCTCTGGAAAATCTCTAATTAAATCTTTTACTAAATAATGATGTGCGATTTCTTGAAATTGGGGATAACTAAGCCTTAGCTTTTTTTTCCATCCAATTAAGATAACTCGCTTTCTTTGCTGTAGAACACCGAACTTTGATGAGTCTAGTATTTTTGCTTCTATCTCATAACCAGCTTCATTCAAATACTGTTGTATATCTTCAAACAACTTCCCTTTTCCAGCATTTAAAATTCCAGGCACATTTTCAAATACAAAAATCTTTGGTTTAAACTTCTTAAGAAATTTAACATACTGTTTATATAAATAGTTACGTGGATCATGTTCTTTGCTATACGGGTCTCGAGCTCTTCCAACTAATGAATAAGCCTGACAAGGTGGTCCACCGATGATCAAATCGATACTATCAATTCCTTTTAATTTCATTACCATTTCTATTTTTTCAAAAATGCAATCGATTGATTCATCTGAAATCTCTTGATTAATTATCGTTTGCAGTAGTGAATTAGGAATAGTACTATAGAATTGTTCTTGACTGATTTTTCCCTGTAAATATTGTTGGTAAATCTCAAGCTGATTCTTTTTCTTAAGGTAATGATAGGCTACTCTTGTACATAATGTTTGAGTTGCAGATACATCCATTTCTACATGTGCAACTGGAAAAAAGCCTGCACGGATAAACCCCTCTGATAATCCTCCTGCTCCAGCAAACAAATCAATATAGTTCACGTTTGAACCTCCTTTATCTTGTTCGTGGAGGTCTACTCACTATCGACAGTATAAAATCCAGAAAAATAACCAATCTCTGGCTGTTCAAATGTTCCTATTAATAAGGAACGATCTAAGAGCCGATTTCCCCATTCACATGAAGTCTCTGGTAAGAGAACACAACTGTGACAGGCGGCTAGATTACATGAATTAGGTCCTTGTCCACCACTTTCCATACAAACAGGATCAGAAGAACACCATTTTATAGAAGTTAAGGCTGAAGATATAACATTCTTTAACTGATCTGGATTCCCTTGTCGTACTAGTCCTCCTAATGAACCCTCTGAATCTCCAGAGGCAGTATAAATCAAAACTCCCTGCATATCATTACCACAATAAATCCGCTCTCTTAAAGCAGAACTACCATAACCACATTCAAAACTTAATTGATTAATTAATGCATGGGCAAATGTATGGATTAATAAAAAGCGTGGGGTAATTACCTCGATTAAGTGATTAAAATAGTTAGATTCACCTATATTTTTCTTTAAACGTTCAACCCTTTGAATAACAGATAGATTTTTCTCCCATATGCTTAGTTTATCTTTATGAAACTCTATAAAAAACCCTTCTCCTTTAACAATAATTGCAGGTAACCAGTTAATTTTTTTAAGG
The DNA here is from genome assembly GCF_003313465.1 of Thermoflavimicrobium daqui. GTDB lineage: Bacteria > Bacillota > Bacilli > Thermoactinomycetales > Thermoactinomycetaceae > Thermoflavimicrobium > Thermoflavimicrobium daqui. The sequence goes on along the minus strand of NZ_KZ845664.1, from coordinate 151,391 downwards.
GATAACTCTTCTTTTCTTTCTCTAAACGTCTTCGTCTCATTTGGTATTAAACGTGAAAATCCCACAAACGCTCGTGTTTCACGAAGCTTATGTAAGAGATTTATGTTTGAAAAGTGATCTCTAATCACCGAATCATAATCATTCATGTCTTTCCTAGTTACAAAGAATTCTTGATTTTCCCCACCCAACCCGGAAAGTATTGCTTCATACTCTATTTGTCTATACTGTTCTTCTGACATTTCCTCCGTTACAGATAAAGGATTTTTATTTTCGTTTTCTAATTTTTTTACTGCTAGTTCATACAGTACGTTATGATTTAAATCGTGATGGCGTGCAATATAATCAAAAACTCTCTTATCTAGTTCGCCATCTATTTTACAAGACATTAAATAGTCCCATTCTTCCTCTAAAACGTCAGTGTAGTTTTTGGGAGCCGTACTCTCCCATTGAGGCACATAAATAGAACTAATAACATGTGGAAAGTAAACATTGGATGCACCTTTTTGTACAACTCTTAAATCTGCGCTACAAATATTTTCATGGTTATCAACTTCACCAAGCCATGGGCGGTTCCCGCTGCACTTTTTGTAGGGACTAAGAGCCTTATGATTAAAGCTATCCTTCATTGTACGCTGCTTTCCACAAGTACACTTTATTAATATTCCAGACAAGCCGCTACTTTTCTCCGTTTCTAGTGTCAACCGACAATTTGCAGAATAATTATTTCCACGGTGTACCCATTCCATAAAAGGAAAATCCTCAATGTGTCCGTGTTCACAAACGGCAATAAAGCGGATTGGAATTAAATGTCTACGTGAACGTTCGTTCATATTACGGCACGGAATAGAATTATCTTCAGATTTTTTCCTTTTGAACTCTCTACCTTTGCACTTCGTTTTTTCAGAGTATATCGATAGTTTCTCCATATCACCACAGCGAGGACAAAAATGCCATAATGGAAAGCGGATACTTGGAATCATAAGTCTTTTATTCTTTCCATCTTGCGCTCCTTCCACACGATAATCAGGGGGTAGCCTAAAGTGTTTTACACCTAGGCGTTTCTGCAAACGCTCTTCATTAATCTTAAACTCTTTTATCTCCCCCCCAAGTTTATATTCTCTTTCCCATGCATCTAGTCCACACACCATTAGAGATTCATCACTTCGGAAGTTGATCATTTGTCCTACTCCCCAAGGAGAGATTAACTGGCTGCGTCGAACCTTTCTGTGGGTCATCATTCATTCTCCTTACTTAAATAACGTTCGATTGGCTTAACAACACAGTTTACATCAACACTACGCATAGAGCCTTGAGTAGACCATGACTTTTTTGCCCAGCTTGATTTTATATCACTTCCAGCTGGGTACATTAAGGGGAATTCCTTCGGAGGTTCAAAATTCCCATAAATTCCTGGTAAATATTCATTCCACTCTTTAATCCGTGCATTAAGTAATTTAATTGTTCTTTCAAGCTCATCAGGATCAATATTTTTTACACGATCATGTAATAAAGACTTAAATTTTTCAAACAACCTAGTTTCTGGAAATGGTCTAGGATGTTTACTATTATCTTCACTGCCAAAGTATCTAATATAAGTTACTAACAATGCATGTAACGCTCGTTCATTCACTGGAATTGAAAATGGAGTAATACTTGTTGGCTCCACTTGACTATAAATTGCTTGATGATATGAATGGAAACGTTCATATAATGAACGATCTCGTGGCTTTCCGGTATTATAAATAACAACTACTAACCCTGGACCTCTAGATGATCTCCCTACTCTACTGGTAGCTTGGATATACTCTGATGTTGTTTTAGGTTGTCCAATAACAGTCATAAGTCCAAGACGAGCTACATCCACTCCTACAGAAATCATATTCGTAGCCAAGCATAGATCAACAGGTAGTTGATCATCTTTACTTGGATATGGAATTTCTAAAGCTTGTAACATTTTAGGGACCTCATCGTCTAATAGACGGCTATTTAGTTCAATCATCCGCCTTACAAATCGTCTTGGATTATCCCCTTCAGTTTTCTGCAAACCTTTTCTAGCACACATCGATCTCATATATTCACGAATGTCAGCATTAACAAGTGTTGCTGCATGTCCCAATTCTCGAACACTATTAAAGTAATTGAGAATCGTCCAATATGGATTTCTCTCTTCTTCTGATGTTACAGGTGCCGATTTACTAGCTTGTAATAAAGCAGATACTACACGTACCTGGGCTGTAGCATGTGAAGGCAATGCTGAAGCATGAACTCCAACATAAATACGTCCTTCTTGAGAATGATCTGTTTTTGCAAAAAATAATTCACCAGCATTTAAACATTGGGGTGGAAACTGACATACATTTTCGATACCACAGTTATATAGTGCATTAGATTGCTCCTTTGCACGACTAATCGTTGCTGTAGAAGCCACCACTTTCGGAAGAAAGCCAGTACGACGATCTCGGCACAGCTCCTGAATCATCGTTTCATAATGACCAACCATTGATCCTAAAGGACCTGATATTAAATGAAGCTCATCTTGAACGATTAGCTGTGGTGGTGTGACATCTTTTCTACTTTCTCGAAATCCAAAAAGCTTTCGAATTTTGGTATTCCAAGGAAGACTCGCAAATTTATCCACTGTACCAATTAGTAAACTTGGAGGATTTTCATAAATATCGTCATCAATCACTATAATTGGTAGAGGATTCTTTCTTTTAGAGTACCTACATTTTTTATCCCCACATCGAAAACGAACGGTTTTGCTATCTTTACAATAACCTTTAATAATATAATTTCTTTGATTGTTCCTTTTTCTACCCTTTTTGTTCCCTACCAAATGCTTTTTTATAGCTCCCATTTCTGCTCCACACCATGGGCATTTTAAAATAACAAAAGGATTTTTTCCGGAAGATTCTAAGTTCTTATATGCATTATCAGCACCATCCCTACTATTAGGAGTTAACCGACTACCAACCCATAATCCTATAGTAAATCTGTGACTTCCCAACTTATCAGTCATCTCGTCACGAATTTTTTCTAATGCGCAGATTAGGGATGTTGCTCTTTGAAATTGCTGAGTAGTTAACAACCGTAGTGTATATCTCATTAAAACAGTTGTTCCTTCGTCATCTGGATTACATATGCGACGGTAAAGCATTGTAAACGCACTTAAACCTAAATATGCTTCTGTCTTTCCTCCCCCCGTAGGAAACCAAATAATATCAACAATATTTCTATCAGGACTTTCTGGAGAAACTATCGATCTTAAATTCATAAGTATAAAGGCGATTTGGAATGGTCGCCATAATCCATATTCAGAGCTCGTCCAAGTAGTTGGATCTTCTAAATCATTTTTATATGCTAATGGATCAAGGTCGAAATTATTCTCGTCATCGTCATTTGCTTTTTTCCACACTCTTAGCGGTAATCCATAATGTAATTGCTGCTGTAGCATAGCTCGATTCATTAATTGAAATGCTTTTAATGCATCCTTATTTAAGTGTAAGATTTCAATCCCATCTCGCATCCTTTTTAAACATTTTTTACAGTTTATAATATGTTTATCGGCTGTTTCTTTATATTTTTCTTCTAATTCAACCAAAAGTAGCTCTTGCTTTAAAATCCAACTTTCATACCTATCACATAGTTTCCGAAGTGTTTGAATCAGTGTTTTGCTACAACCTTTATCGCTAAATTCAAACATACTAAGATGAATATCGTCTAAATTGGTAGGGACGATTGGTTTCATTTCATAAGTAGGTAAAATATCTGTTTGTACAGAGTAAGCTATAGCTTCATCATTTTCTTCCCAAGAAGCAGCACATCCATGTCCTACCGCATATGTATGATAGTTACGGTATAGAAGCTGAGTTGACTTTTCATCTTCTGAATTTCCTATTAATTTATTATTGGGATAGGGATAGAAACAAGCTTTTCCCTTACTAGATACCTTAAATGACACTTGAAAAAAACAGTCTTCATCATCTATCTTTTTATCTATCATATTTTCATTCACAAGAACAAAAGTATATAGTTTCTTTTCTTGCTTTTGTAATGTGGGTGGGGTTCGATCAAAGATTTTAAAAACTAATCCTGTGTTTTTTTCACCTTTTTTAATGGGGAATTCGCTCTTTTTATTTTTCCCATTAGGTAAGTTATCTGATGAAAGATTTAATATTGTATCTAACTTTTCTCTGCGATAAGTGGTTTTTATAAATTCTTTTCCGCCACTTTTTTTCGTTGGCTTTTGCTGTGGATGGTAACGAGCTGCCGAAATCTTAACGGCTAACCCTTCCCTAATCGGTAACATAAAACAACTTACCCCCATAGCAGAAGGTAAAGTATCATTTGCCAATTGAATTGAATCATCATTAAAATACTGATTTTCTTCGTCAAAGTCTTCACCTCGCTCTCCAAAAGATTCTATCAATGGTTTCGGTTCATCACTCTCAAGCCTTACAATATCATCTGTCGAATTGTGAGTATCTTTAATCATAGTTCCTTGTGGAAACAAAATCCCTGCACCATATCTTTGACGAGGTCTCTCTTCTAAAACTTCGTTATCAGCTCCTTCACCAGGTCCTATAATTTCACTTTTCAAGAATTGAATAATAAAATCTCTTGTAAAATTAGCCATGTCAATCCCCCTTAAGGCTATCCAGTAGTAATTTGTTTCTCTCTTCTTCTAGGTTTTTATTTAAAAATAAGTCTAATTTTAATTTTGCCCGTGTCATTCCTACATAGAGAATCGGGCGAATATAGTCAGCAGTTAATTGTTCAATATCACAAATCAGGATATAAAAATTCTCTAGCCCTTTAAATCTATGAATGGTAGAGAAAGTAAGTTTGTTCATTAAATTATTCATATCCACCTTTTCCAACTGAACAATAGGAAGTCGCTGTTGGCTAATTTTTGATACAATTGAATTTTCCCATGATCTGGGGGATAATATCGTAATGTGATGAAGTGGTATTTCATCTTCCTTTAAGGAATATAGAACATTTTCGACTTTTTGAATATGCTCTTCTTGATTTTGATAAAAATAATAATCAACCATCTCATTTGTTCTTACTAACACTTCTGGTAGCTCTAGCCTTGTCAACAATGATGTTTGAATACAGATGTTTTTTGTATTCCTACAGTTTTTTAATAGACGACATCTAGTAAAGTTGGATCTCTTTTCTAAGAGTTGAAGCATTACTTCTTCATTTTGTTTAATATATAAATCTTGATTAAAATCTCCATACATTTCCCATTTCCCACCAGCTAACCCACCGTCCAACAACGCATCAACCACATCTAAATAATTTTCTTTTAGCAAATCTTGTGCTTCATCAATAATAATTTTATCAAACGGACGAAAATCACCATACCAGATACTTTCTAATGCAAAATTCGGAAGGTCATCTTGCAAGTACACTCTGGAATTAAAATATTCATTTGGCTTTTTTTTTCTTAGTTTTGAAATCTTATTTTCGCTTAATAAACTAAGAAAACCATGAAAGTGGCTTACCGTAACATAGTTTTCTATTCCTTTCAAATCCCGCTTTAACTTGTTGGCGAGAGGCCAGTTGTAACATAAAAACAAGGTCTTTTGCTTACGAATCGCACTCCGTTTGGCTGATTCCATCGCAATCATTGTTTTACCAGTACCTGCTCCACCTCTAAAAAAACATCTTGGATTATCTTCGAGACTATCCAAAGCCCTACACTGTTCTTCGGTATACTTTATAATCTCCGCTTCTACATCCTCAATAAGATGTTTTGGTTTAATTGCACACTGAAAATCTCCTCTTAAAAGATTTACGATCTTTTCTATATCCTTTGGGGAAGGTAGATTCTTTTGGATATTCCTGTATGCTAACTTCTTTTTTGTTTGCATAGATAAATTTCTAATAAACTGGCTAATTCCATCTTTAGATCTCGCATTCTCTCTCGAAAAAACACACCAGTGATCATATTCAATACTATACTGTTTGTATGCAATATGCGGAAACATCACTCCATAACCAAAAAGTAAATTAGATAAATGATGATTAGGTCCATACTTGTTTCTAATATGATTTTGAAGACTAAACATAGCTTCTTCAGCTTGTTTAAAGGGACCTCTCATACATTTAAACTTTTCTCCGTATCGATTTTGGTAACACCAAACTCCATCTTTATATTCAACTCTTCCGCTTTTAACTTCCAAAACGAAAATACCTACATTAGGAGCTAAAACCAAAAAATCAATTTCTCCAGATACTTTACTCACATGTTGTGACAATGAAAGGGAATGTAAAACAACCCAATCTTTGGTATCTGGATCATTTTCAAACAACTGGAATATGATCTTTTCGCCCGAGCTCTTAACATCATCCGAAATATAAGGGGGTATCATTCGAGCCATAAATTCCCCTCCATATTAATTAGCTTATTAATATTTTTAGCATCGACTTTTACCCATTCTTCTGAAATATATTCCACTCTTAATAAATAGATCCTACCTAGTCCATCTAGCATAAAAGAATCATCGTAAGACTGTAAGTTATCTTTCGGAACCTTATCCGTTAACTTACGAAGCATTTCATGTTGAAGTTCATGTGCAACTGAACGATGTATTTTAGTAAGTTCATCCACTGCATTTGCAACTTGATCCATATGTTTGATCAAAGGTTGATAATTGCTTGTTTTAGCAATAATTTCTACATCATCGAAATTTCGTGGACCAATCATTAAATCGTTAAACAACCAATTTTTAACTGTAACAGTATGCCGTGTGCACCCATTTTTCTCCAACAATCTAACGGTCATACTTAAATCTTCATGAGCTAGTTTATATATTTCCCATAAAGCCTTCCGCCATAACGCAGCGTAATCTCGCAAATAAGACCTTCCCTCTTTTTTTAGTTTCTGATCTACTAATTCTCGTATAATATCCGAGTCACGTTCCCTGAAAATAACGTAATCTCCCAATCTTATTTCCTTAACAGTCTTTTTAGGGATGTCATTTAGTAACTGGCTTTCCTTTCTATACACTAAATTATTAACCTGATAGAGTTTATGCCCTTCATGAAAAAAAGCACACTTATTATTATGAAACCTTACCATTTTTGCTTTAACCAAATCTCTATTTGACTTATTTTCACAGTATCTTTTAATCTGAAGATCTGAAATCTCTTTTTTCACTTGATCAATTCTATCTTCAGCATTAGGCAATTCTAAATCATACTTTTGTTGTGTTAATACTTTCTCTTTTCCAATATATTTGTTAAACCAATCCAATTCAAATGAATAAAGAAGCACTGTATAATTGCTCCCGAAATATGTTCTTTTTATTTTTTTTACTTTTTCTTTACCAAACCACCCACTAATAATAATTTTTGCAAATTTCCGTTGATCTATTTTTAAACGATTCAATTCGGAAAGAGTAGATACATATAAATTACAAGTTTTTTTAATCCAATAATTTTGTGTCTCTACTTTTTCCTTTTCACTTCCAACAATTAGAAGGTAATTCTTACTAGGATTTTTCTTAACTAAAGTATTTATTGCTTTCACTTTTCCGTTTTTGACACTATTACAAATTACCTTAACTAATTTTTTTAGTTTACTAATTACTCTTAAAATGAGCTCTTGTTCTCTCTTACCTATCCACATTTTTAATTTGTCAACTTCATCTTTATACTTTTCAATCTCAGCTATCTGATTTTTTACGAATGTTGCATCTGGTATTCTGATAATTTTTGTAAGATAGACCATTTTAATAAATAGTTTATAATACAAGTCTTTGACACGTGTTTCTTTTAATCCTATATCTTTTCTGATCTCTTCTAACATATTAGGGAGTTTTATAATCATAGGCTCGGATATGGGGTGGTCTATTAACTCAAGGTTTAAATAATTATAAAGGTAATTGTCAATTTCATAAAATGGATTTGAATATGAACAAAACAGTAAATCGCTATCTTGAACTTTGTTCATCATATCTATAATAGTAAACCCTTCATCTTTTAGTTGATCTACGATCTCATCATTTTTCTCATCAGAAAAAAAAACTATAGGGATTTTATTATTGATAAATTCTTCCCTAATATCATAAAACTCTTTCTCAAAAATCTCTACTCCATCAACAAATACAACATTAACTGAAGAATTATTTTCTTCCATATGATCAATAAGACTTAGAAAATTATTCGAAACTATACATGTTCCACTTAAACTAAGTACAGTATACGCATATGAATTATTTCTTTCTTGAGAACTTAGGCTGTACCATGGAAAAAAATCAGAGATTCGAGTTCCGTTGATATTTAATTTTTTCCCAAATTCATTCACTTCTTTATAATTAGCTATTAATACATTACAATTTAAAACAGACTGAAGAACCGCTTGTGCATTCAATGAATATAGTTTAGCAACTTTAGAAATAGTATTTTTAAACGTTTGTTGTAACTTTGTATGCTTTGCTAATGAGCGCCTATCATTCTCAACTAAAATCAAACTATACACATGTTTAAAAGAAAACTGATAATCCAGATCTTTACACCTAACTTTTATTTTTTTACCATCTATACTTTTTCCCAAGTATTCTACTAAACATCCATTTAGCAAAAGTCTTTGCCCGATCTTTAAATCAGATTTTTCCAATTCAATCCTTTTATAATTTTCCTTTAGCCAAAGCAAATGGTAAATAGTTGTTATCCATAAAGCGATATTACTTTTTTTAGGTAATTTTATAACTATATGGATATTTTTAGAATCTATTTCTTGTTTTATTTTAAAGACGATGTTTTTAATTATAGGATGAACTTCCGTTTCCTTTTTTGATGATCTTGCAGAAACATGAAATCCAGATAGAAACTCATCAATATAATCTATTTCCATATTGATACATCACCTCAGTAGCAATCCCTAATTATTGCCCTTTAATTTATAGTATATTTTTTTATATAAAAAAACAAGGAAGACAATTATAAATATTAGATTAAAAATAAACACTAAAAAATCATATACAAAGGAGCATACAAAAATGTCCATCCCCAAACAGCCTACTGTTCCACCACTGTCCAAGCAGGAGATTAAAATCATCACTGATCTAACTTTTTTACAGCCAGCAGATTTTCCACAATTGGAATCTTATGATCTTCTCTTCGTTTTTGGTGGGTCCCATCCGGAGATTTGGCAGACCGTTGCTAAAGCTTATCATGAAGGGAAAGCAAAGCAACTTCTCATTACTGGTGGCTATATGCCCGGGAAGAAACGCCCTGATTCTTGGATTTATGGCACTACACCCGAGGCACATGTGATTCAGATGAAGCTCATTGAGTTAGGCGTAAAAAAAGAGCAAATAATTATTGAAGACCGATCCACTAACTCTCTGGAAAATGTACGATATGCCAAAGAGATTTTTGACTTTGATACAATCCAAACCATGCTTTTTGCCAGTAAAGCCTTTGCTTCAGGTAGACAATATCGCACTTTGAAAAAATATCTTCCAGACCATGTGCTGCTTTCCCCTCTGCTTGTACACTCGACCCTTCAAAACAAGAAAGTCACACGAGATGATTGGATGAAAGAGACTAGTCATCGTTCGATTGTTTATGGTGAGTATCTTCGTATTTACGAATACGGAAAAAAAGGAGATATCGCTCTCTTATAGTTTTCGATCGGTGCCCATGACAAAGATTAGGTTTTCTTATTACTATCACTCTCACAAATATCGGACCACTTTTAACAAATTCTTAACATAAAATGATTATACTCAGTTTATATAAGCGCACTTTACAGAAAACTTTTAGAAAGGGTATTTCCATGTTATTGCCTCATACCAAAGAAACACACTCTAGTTCTAAATCGATATTGCTAATAATAAGCCGATGGTCTAACCATCCTTTTTTTTCGCGTGCTGTGATTTTTTTCATTATCTTAAATGCCTTATTAGTAGGATTAGAAACCTATCCTTCCATTTATTAGCCGAATAAAGAGTTGTTTTTATGGCTAGATCGATTGATTCTTTGCTTTTTTACTATCGAAATCACCCTGAAACTACTTTCATTTAAGAAAGTTTATTTATTTTTTCATGATCCGTGGAATGTCTTTGATTTTATTCTCGTTGTTAGTTCCTTTGCTTTCACCGATGCTCACTTTGTTACAGTATTACGGATTCTTCGTATTCTCCGCGTACTAAGAGCTATTTCAACCATACCCTCTTTACGTCGACTTGTTGAGGCCTTATTACGGACCATCCCAGCACTTGGAAACATTTCTTTGCTCCTAGGTCTTTTCTTTTATATTTTCGGGGTAGTTGGAACCATGTTATTTTCTAAGATTTCACCAACATACTTTGGCTCTTTACACCAAACTCTACTTACGCTATTTCAAGTCGTCACACTAGATGGGTGGGCGAGCAATATCATGCACTCGGTTTTAAAACAGGCTCCTTGGGCATGGATCTATTTTATTTTGTTTATTTTAGTAGGAACTTTTGTTATCCTAAATTTATTTGTTGGTGTCATTGTAAGTAAAGTTGGAAATGGAGAACAGTCTGAAGTCGATGCCCACACCAAGTTAACCCAAGAAATGGATGAATTAAAAAAAGAAATTATGCTTCTTCGAAGAGATTTACAACAAGGTACAATTCCTATCCACTCTTCCGATTCTACAATCGGTCATAATCAACAGTCTAAAAATACGGTGAATATCACCCCAAAAAGTTAGACTCTAACTGCATATATCATCTTTTATATAAAAAGAAAGAAGGAATTCTCTTCGTATCATTCATAGAGAACTCCTTCTTATTTGGAATTATCCTTTTACCTCAGTCACTTCTACTTCTTCATCGATTCCACTTTGGAATAGAGCGTGGACAAATTGAGTGGTGTCAAAATCTTGTAGATCATCGGGCTTTTCACCAAGACCCACCAGTTTTACAGGTACTTGCAATTCGTGACTAATCGCAATCACGATACCACCTTTGGCTGTGCCATCGAGTTTGGTAAGGACAATCCCCGACACATTAACAGCTTCACCAAATGTTTTAGCCTGCATCAGTGCATTTTGTCCCGTGGTCGCATCTAGGACAAGCAGTACTTCATGAGGGCCATTAGGAATTTCACGCTGGATGACACGGTGTACTTTCTTTAACTCTTCCATCAAATTCACTTTATTTTGTAGGCGCCCTGCCGTATCACAGAGAAGGACATCCGCTTTCCGAGATTTTGCCGCTTGAATACCATCATATATCACAGCGGCTGGATCTGCTCCTGCTTGATGTTTAATCACATCAACACCGACACGATTCCCCCACACTTCTAATTGTTCAATCGCACCAGCCCGAAATGTATCCCCAGCAGCCAACACCACTTTTTTTCCTTCATTTTTAAAACGGTTAGCTAGCTTGCCGATCGTTGTCGTTTTTCCGACACCGTTGACTCCTACAAATAAAATGACGGTCATGCCATCTGGATTCATACGTATAGGGCTGTCTTTTTCTTCGATTTCTAGCATATCAGCGATAATTTCTGATAGAAGTGGCTGAAGCTCGGCAGGGTCTTTGATTTTACGTTCTTTTACTTCTTTACGTAGACGCTCTACTAGCTCCATCGTGGTAGTAACCCCTACATCGGCTCCGATCAAGATTTCCTCTAATTCCTCATACAAATCTTCATCAATCTTACTTCTACCCGCGAATAAATCCGTGATCGCTCCCATAAATGAAGAGCTTGTTTTACTTAATCCTGAGATAAACTTTTGGGTGACTGATTCTGTTTTTTGGGCTACTTTTTCTTTTAATCGCTTAAAAAAACTCACTTCAAACCCTCCTATCCTATTGTAGCAGCTACTTCTCTTTCTCCATCATACTCTTCTAACTTCACAGAAACCAGCTTGGAAACACCCGATTCTTGCATGGTAATTCCATACAGGACATCTGCCCCTTCCATGGTATGTTTGCGGTGAGTAATCACAATAAACTGAGTATGGTTGGCAAATTCACGCATATAACGAGTAAAGCGAGTTAGATTCGCTTCATCGAGGGCTGCGTCCACTTCATCCAGTACACAGAAGGGGACCGGTTTGATCCGTAAGACGGCAAATAATAGGGCAATGGCAGCCAAAGCACGCTCTCCTCCTGATAAGAGAGTCAAATTTTGTAGCTTTTTACCCGGGGGTTGAGCGACAATATCAATGCCTGTTTCCAAGAGATTATCGGGATCACTCAGATGAAGATCAGCTCGTCCACCTCCAAACATCTGCACAAATACTTCTTGAAACTCACTGCGAATCAGGGTAAAAGCTTCACCAAAACGTTTTCCCATTTCACTTTCCATCTGACCAATCACTTCATATAAAGTTTGCTTGGCTTGTAATAGATCATCTTCTTGGCTTTTTAGAAAATCTAATCGCTCTGTTAAGCGTTGGTATTCATCGACGGCTCCTAAGTTCACCTCACCTAAAGAGGTAATTTGTTGTTTAAATGAACGCACCTGACGTTCTGCTTTTTGGGGTTCCTCCGGGCGAGTATAGAGATCTCTAGCTCGCTCAAAGGTAATCTCATATTCTTCCGCTAGCTTCTGTAACAAGTGATTGAGCTCAACATCTAAACGATTAGCATGAACCTCTCCGCTCTTGAGATTTTCTGATTGCTTTTGTAACCTTTGCCCTTCTTCACGAATTTCATTTTCTTGCTCTTCACGTAACCGCTGCAACTCTTCTCTTTGCTCACGGGTTTTCGCCACTTTTTCTTGTGCCAAGAGCTTTTTCTCACGTAGGCTCTCAATATGAGCCGCCAATTCTTCCAATTCCTGCTGGCTCATCGTTTGCTTTTGTACCAAATTTTCTAACTCGACTTGGGTTTGCTCCTGTTTCATGATCGTACGAGCCCACTCTTGTTCGATCCGCTCTACGTTTTCGGTTAGATTAGTTGTTTCTTGACGTAGTTTAGCTACGGTCACTCTCCATTCCGTCAGCTGTTCATGAGCATCGGTTTTCGCAGAAGCTTGCTCCCTAACTCGCTGCTGGCAGGCGATAATTTGCTGTTCTAACTGTTGATTTGCCACTTCAAGTCTCTCTAATTCTTCTTTGATTTGTTGTTGACGGGTGATCAGCTCTTTATGCTTTGTTTCAGTTTGCTGCTTCTTGTTTTGGAATTGCCTTAATTCCTCCATCAAGCGATGTTGTCGGTTTTCCAGCTCACGTATTTGTCCACGTAGCTCTTGCTCTTGGAGCCGTAATTTCTCTCCTTGTGAACGAATTTCTTCCCATTCTTGTTCCAACTGTTGCTTTTGTATCGCTTGCTCATGGATTTGGTGTTCGACTTTTTGCCATGCCTGTTTTAAATCGGTGATTTGCTGTTCTAATGACTCAATCTGACGTGCTCGTCCCAGCAAATTGCTTTTGGCTTGTTGACGACTTCCACCTGTCATCGAGCCACCAGGGCTTACGATATCTCCTTCTAGTGTAACAACACGATAGCGATATTGTAACTTTCTTGCCACTTGGTTAGCATGCTCCAAATTCTCTACAATGACGACCAACCCTAATAAATAAGAAACCAGTGCTTGATAGGGGGTATCCGCTTGGACGACTTCTGAAGCGATGCCAACAACTCCAGAGATTCCTTGTAGCAGGCTTCGTTCATAGGCTGGGATGGATCTTCCCTGAATAACAGAAAGTGGTAAAAAAGTAGCTCTTCCTAGCCGTTTCTGCTTCAGATACGCAATTCCTTGCCGACCCGTATACTCATCTTCAACAACCAAGTTTTGCAAGGCTCCACCTAGCGCTGTTTCTACTGCCGCTTCATACTCTTCTGGTACACGGATTAATTGGGCAACTGCACCATGCACTCCCTGCAGCGACCGTTCACCACGATCTCGTGCTTGAAGAATCTCTTTCACCCCTTGAAAAAAGCCAGCATGTTCAGCTTCCATCTCTTTAGCCACATCCAATTGGGAGTGTAAACGGTTAAAGCTCTGTTCAAATTTCCTATTTTCCCCAGCCAATGCTTTTTCTTGTCGTTCTATTTCTTGTCGCTTTTCGGTTAGTGTTTGGGCTTGTTCCTTTAATTTTTGAAGATTCTCCTCAGTATGAGTAAGTTGTTGTGTCATGGTTTGCAGGTCAACTTGCCCAGATTCTATTTGTGCTTCTATTTCTTGAATTCTCTCTTGATCAAGTTCCCATTGCTCCTGAAGTTGCTGTTCTTGTTCAGTGACATAATGTTGTTCACTTTGTAGGGCTACCCATTGATTTTTTTGTTTTTGTAATGTTTGAGTCCACTCATCCAATGAATCGCTTTCATCTTCAGTAAGTAAAGACATCTGTTGTTGAGCTTGCAAACACTGTGCTTCTGCCTCTGCCAATTCTTGTTTTTTTAGTACGAGGCGCGAATCGATTCCTTCTTTTTCCTCTTTTAATCGATTAAGCTCAAGTACAATGGTTTGAATGTGTTCCTCAAGCTGACCGATCGTATGTTCACGACTTCTTTTTCGCTCCAGCCAGACTTCGCGCTGCCCCTCTGCTTTTTCTAATTCTTCACTAGCAGTTAGCAATTCAGCTTGTACCTCTTCAAATAGTTGATCCATCTTACCCAGTTGCACCTTTAGTTCTGTCAAAGCTGCTTCTTTCTTACTTATATTCGTAGAAAGAAGCACTTGCTCTTGAGTAAGGGTTTCCACTTCTTTCGTTGTTTGTTGCCAATTTTCATGTAAGGTTTCGATCTTATGTACATATAAACCGACTTCGATTCTCTCAAGCTCTTTCTTTAATTCTTTATATCGCTTTGCTTTTTCTGCTTGCTCGGCCAATGGTTCCACTTGATTATCCAATTCATGAATGAGATCATGAATACGACTTAAGTTTTGTTCCGTATTTTCCAATTTCTTTTCGGCTTCTTTTTTACGGGCTTTATATTTGACAATCCCTGCTGCTTCTTCGAAAATCGCTCGGCGATCTTCCGACTTGGTACTGAGAATATCGTCGATCCGCCCTTGTCCAATCATCGAATAAGCTTCTTTACCAATTCCCGTATCCATCAGCAGCTCGGTAATATCCTTTAAGCGACATGGCTTCTTATTCAGAAAATATTCACTTTCTCCCGAGCGATACACCCTTCGTGTAACGGTAACTTCGGTATAATCAATAGGGAGTTTTCTCTCCGTATTATCAAAGGTAATGGAAACTTCGCAAAAACCAACAGGCTTACGAGAATCACTACCAGCAAAAATAACATCTTCCATCTTGGAGCCACGAAGTGATTTGGCACTTTGTTCTCCAAGCACCCAGCGGATTCCATCGGTGACATTGCTTTTCCCGCTACCATTGGGTCCGACGACAGCTGTCACTCCAGGCACAAATTCCAGCTCGGTTCGATTGGCAAATGACTTAAAACCGGACATCTCCAGCCGTTTTAAATACATAAAAATCCCTCCTCTCTATCAAGTCAACTGCTATATTTTAGCATAAAAAAGGTAGCAGCGAGAAAATAGCTTAGAATACCTTTGTTTTTTCTAAATCATTTAGCAAATGCGAGGTGAAGCTTATGCGTAGAATATCTATCTTACTTCTTTTCCTAGTAGCATTCATAATGGGTATCTTTATTCCTTCCCATAGTTACGCTTATATCGGCAGTCCCCCTAGTACGGGAGGTTTTTTCACAGAGAAAAATCATCCTTTACCCCCTGAGGTTAAAATTAAAAAGGCAATAGTTCGCTATACTTTCTCAGAAAAAAAGAGCATTGGGGAAATCCAACCCACTGTTACGATCCGGTATCTACTTGTCAATCAGTCGAAGCAGGCACAAAACCTTGATTTGACTTACTTATTATATGAACTCACACCCGAAGCGAATAAAACGGCAAAGAAAGCCCATCACGAGCTACAAAATGATGTAAAGCTCAAACTCAGCTTAAATGAGAAGCCCATCGATTATCAATATCTAAGATATATGAATCGAGGTGAGTGGCTAGTGCCAAAAGTGAAGGAGGAATGGCTGGTTGAACCGATTTATCATCAACCACTTGCAAAATTAACATCGCAAAGCTTTGATAATACTGTGGGGGTTAAAACGAAAATAACGCTGGCAGCACAGCAACAAGCAGAATTAACCATTTCTTATCGAGACCGGGGCGAGTTTATTTCTCAGAAGGTAGCTCAGTCCATCCAGTCCCATTTATTCCTGTTTCCACCTAATGCTTTTTGGGACAAACCTGATCTACGATTGGAATTAGTTTTTAAGCAACCTTATTTCGTTCATTCTAATCTTCCTTTTACCAAACAGACTCCTAATCACTATGGAATCCAAACCCAGAAGATTCCTTCTTTATGGTTATTTACGATTGCAGATGGAACTTCCTTACCACTGGCTACTCAATTATTTCAAACCAATATGGTAAAGGAGATAATGATTTATTTATTTGTCATGATTATCTTTTTGAGCTTCCTATTCTTTGCCCTTGCCAATCTTATGAGAAAGAAATGGTTATATTTGCTCCCCTATTTGATTCCGATGATCATCGCTTTCATCCTGCTTCCTTATCCTTATTTATCTCCTGGTGGGATCCTGTTCATCTGCTTAAGTCTATTACTGGTTGCTATCCTTCACTTCATCATTTACTTGTTGTTTCGATTCATCCATAAATTACGTCATAAGACTTCCTAGGAGCAATCATTATACTTCTTGCACGAAGATTTTGCTCGAAATGTCGATGGATCATATATCTTTATTTATGTTCTTGCGAATCATTTTCGAGCTTTTTCTTCGCCTCCAGATCTCCTGCATGTGCTGCTTTGGTCAGCCAATATTTCCCCCACTTCTCATTTCGCTTCAATCCATCTCCCTTCATCAGTCGGAAGCCTAGTTCTTTCATGGCTGCTACATCCCCTGCTTCTCCTGCCTTTCTTAGCCACTTTTCTGCTTCTTTTCGATCTTTTTTTAATCGATTGCCTTGAAGTAGCACCAGACCTAATTCTCGCATCGCTTGGATACTCCCAGCTTGAGCCGCTTTGACTAACCACTCTTTTCCTTTCTTGAGATAATCTTTTAGATATTCTTTTTGCAAAAATAGATGTCCAAGACATCTCATCGCTTCGGCATCGCCTTGTTTCGCTGCTTCACGAATCCAATATTCTCCTTCTTGATCTTGTCCTAGACCACCTGCAGTAAGCAAGTATGAACCCAACTTTTGCATGGCTTCTCTATCCCCTGACTTGACTGCTTCTCGAAGAGTATTTTCATCGATTACGATCGTATCGGATAGCCGCTCTTGATCTTGAATGATGTCAGATTGCTCCCATTGTCTTTCTTTTTGAATCTCAGACATCTCTGATCGTTCCATTTCCGTTTGTATGCTAGGTAAAAACTTTTGCGAGTCATCATCTTTTTGACTGATTGGTTTGTTTTCTTCTTCCATAATCCTATCTTGGATCTGCTCTAAGCGTTGCAACATCCGTTCTGCTTCTTGTCGATGTTCTAGCTGGGGAGCATTGATACGATAACTCCATTTCCTTAACTCTATTTGAAGTTGTTGTTTCACTTCTTCGATCGACGCATCTTGTGATATTTTTAAGATTTCATAGATATCTATCATTCCCAATCACCTTTTCATTGATTAAGAGGTTTCTATTTTCTCCTTACCCTTAACTTGATAGAAGCAATCTGTACATACCTTCCTATTTTTTTGTGAAAAAAAGAGCATCCCTTCTACTAAAAGATAAGGATGCCATTATTTTGACTATCTATTTTTTCGATTTTTTATCTTCTTCCACGATGAACTTAATTTTTTCGAAAAGCTCTGCTAGACGAGCCCATTTGTTTCCTTCTTCTTCATCACCCTGCTCCATATAAACTTGCCCTAAAATACGCATTGACTCGATATCGCCTAAATGGGCATCTCGTTTCAAAGCCATTTTTCCATTTTCGGCATTAATGCGCGCAGACATGAGTTCATGGTCTTTATAGCCCTCTTTTTCAAACAAGAGATATTGGCCATATCTGCGACCAAAGGGGAAAAATCCCGCTGTAATGCGACGGTATGCTTCTTTTAACCACTTCATCCCGGCTTCTTTCTCGCCAGCTTCTAACAATTCGTTCCCTAAAAGACCCATACTTAAGATTTCACCCGTCTCAGCAGCTTTTTCCAACCACTTCCTTCCTTCTCCGTCTTTATCCTCTTCTACAAAAAATAAACGAAGAGCGAGCTCTCGCTTTGCTACCTCACTTCCATCTTCCGCTGCTTTCAGTAACCATTTCTTCCCTTCTTCGATATCTTTTTTAAGAAAAATTCCATTAATCAAGTATTCGCCTAGATTCTCTCTAGCATCGATGTCCCCTCGTTCTGCTACTTTAACCAGCCATTTCTTCCCTTCAACTGCATCTTTCTTGACAGCTCCACCAATGACTAAGTTTTCACCTAGGGTTTTCATCGCTTCAACATCACCTAATTCTGCTGCTTTACGTAACCAGCGTTTCCCCTCTTTTTCAAAACGGACGACTTTTACAGCAGAACCCGTAAATAAATATTTCCCCAGAATCTTCATCGCTTCGATATCACCAAGCTGCGCAGCCATCCGAAGCCATTCCAACCCTTTTTCGCTGGGGAGATTCCGATCATCAATCTGAATACAATGCCGTCCTAACATTTTCATCGCTTCGATATCACCCAAGCCAATCGCTTTTTCCAGCCATTTTTTGCCCCGTCGCGTATTTCCTTGATGAATAAATTGCTCTCCAAGATACTTCATGGTTCCAATATCACCAAGATCTGCAGCTTCTTCAAGCCATTCCCAACCTTGTTCTTTAAGACCGATTCGTAACAAAACTTCTCCTAACTTTCTCATCTGTTCCGTACATTTGGTTTTATCAACTTTATTCGCTACAATTTTTATCCATTTCTTCCCTTGCTTTTTCTGCCCCATTGCTATGAGCAACTGCCCATAAGCTTCCATCGCTATCAAATCGCCTTGTTCTGCTGCTTCTTTAAGCCAACGCTGCCCTTCTATCATCAGCCTGATTCCCAAGTCACGAATGGACTCGATATCACCTGATCCTGCAGCGCTACGTAGTTGTTTTTCACTTTTATTAGAGGTGTCATCTGGATAGATACCTAAACTTTGATAATAGTTTTGCATGGTAATCCCTCTCATTTTGCCTATTTATACTAAATTAAGTATACTACGCATCATATATTGATAGAATAGTGATCCAAAAATGAAATGCCTTCCAACAAGAACAATGTGGATTGGGTCTAAAACAGAATTTTACTTCTAAATGGTTAAAGTAGCTTCTATTTTACCAAAAAACATATTCATATTTACACCCCGACTATTAAAAATAGTAGATATATTAATTAAAATTGTTTATAACCTTTTATTTATAAAATTATTAATATATTGAAATGTATTTATCGCTAATATTTATATATTTAATTCTTATCTAGTTTAAAAATATTTTACTGATGGGTATTAAAAAGTTATGTCTTTTGGCCTTGATCGATATTTTTAATCTCTAGAAAATATCCGAATTACGCAATTTAAGGTATAATCAGATTTTGAGTAGATATTTCTTTCAGTTGGAAAGGTGAATACGCCCACTATCTAAAACCGTATCGTCAAAATCCTCTTTACTCGTCAGGATGGCAGCATCGTTTACCGAAACAGTGCAGAGATAGCCCTATATAAAAGAGTAACATGGTCCAAAAATGCCATGTTACTCCTTCATTTCATTTTATATAAAATAAAAATTTACTCATATTTACAATATAAAGGGGAGAATTATTAAAATTTATCCAAATAACTAATATACTCGATTGCCCAGTGGTACATCATGATCAATCTGAAGCAACGATACGGCTCCTGCTTCAGTCGCGACCCCTAGTACTAATACTTCTGACATAAAGTCGGCAATTTGTTTTGCTGGAAAATTGGTCACGGCAATCACTTTTTTCCCCATAAGCTCGTCCAATTGATATAAGTCGGTAATTTGAGCACTGGTCTTTTTCGTTCCTATTTCTTTCCCAAAATCAATCCATAGTTTATAAGCCGGCTTTCTCGCTTTAGGAAAAGGTTCAGCTTGGATGATTTTACCGACACGCAGCTCCACTTTAGCAAAATCTTCATAAGTAATTGAAGACATCTTGTTCACTCCTATATGATTCAGTTAGATTTATTTGAAATGATTTTACAATGTTTTAACCTTTTCAACAACAAAGCCAGTAAAGAAAGGAAGACAACGGTATGAAAAAAACAGTTCGCACTTTGAGAATGGTTGCGTGCGGCACTCTCCTATCCTCAATCACGCTACTAGGTTGCCAACCATCCACAACTCAAACAGAGAAGACACAAACTACCCATCTCACGATTATGTCTACCAGTGATCTACATGGATATGTCACCCCAATCGATTATGGAACAAACAAGCCTGCTGACATTGGACTTGCCAAGATTGCCACTCTTGTCAAAGATGTACGTAAGAAAAACCCCGAGGCACTTCTTTTGGATAGTGGCGATACGATTCAAGGTTCGCCACTCGAATACCATCATGCTTACGTCGATAATAAACCCATCGACCCGATGATGCTAACGATGAATCATCTTCGATACAGTGCGATGGCTATCGGAAATCACGAATATAATTATGGTCCAAAAATTATGGAAAAAGCCATGAAGGAGGCCAAATTTCCGTGGCTATCTGCAAATACCGTCAAAAATGGAACATCGGAAGTATATACGAAACCTTACCAAATCATCCCTATGAAAAATGGAGTTCGTGTAGGTGTATTGGGTCTTACTACACAAAAAGTACCTAATTGGGAAAGACCTGACAACATTAAGCATCTTGACTTCCATGATGTAGTTGAAACAGCAAAAAAATGGATTCCGATTATGAAAGAAAAAGAAAAAGCAGACGTAATCTTTGTCTCTTATCATGGAGGCTTAGAACACACCAAAACCAAAGAGGGAAAAATCGAAGCTTCTAGCCAAACCGATGGGGAAAACCAAGTTTATCAACTAGCTACCCAAGTGAAAGGAATTGATGTCATTCTTGCAGGACATATGCATACTCCTATTGATGATTTCAGAGTAAATGGGGTATTAATCACCGAGCCTAATAAATGGGGATCCCATCTTTCTGTTGTTGATTTAGACTTAAAGAAAGAAAATAACCGTTGGACTGTTACCAATAAAAAGGCCAAACTATTAGAAGCAGAAAAAGCAAAGCCAGATCCAGAAGTTTTAAAACTCACCCAAACTTATGAACAAAATACCCAAAAAATGTTGGATGAAGTAATTGGTCAAGCTGAGGGGGATCTTACGATTAAAGATCATCACAGCACTCGTACACATGATACAGCGATTATCGAACTAATCAATCGAATCCAAATGGAAGAAAGTGGTGCCAAAATCTCATCCACTGCTTTATTTAATAATGAAGCTACCGGATTCCCCAAAAACATTACCTTACGCAATGTATTAAGCACTTATGTTTATTCGAATACTTTACAAGTTCTTAAAGTCAAAGGAAAAGATATCAAAGACGCATTAGAACAAACTGCAACTTACTTTAAGCAAAATAGTGGCAATCAGCCCGTCGAAGTGAATCCTAAGTTTATCAGCCCTAAAGTCCAACATTATAACTATGACATGTGGGAAGGAATCCGCTACACCATCGATGTTTCTAAACCAGAGGGTAGCCGAATCGTCGAACTGAAAGACATGGATGGTAATCCGATTCAGATGGATAAAGATTATGAGGTTGTTATGAATAACTACCGAGCTTCAGGTGGAGGAAATTATAAAATGTTTGCTGGAAAGCCTGTTGTCAAAGATATTCAAGTGGAAATGACCGACTTGATTACAGACTATATTCGCAAGCATAAAACCATTTCAGCACAAGTAGATCATAACTGGAAAGTAATCGGTGGAAAAGTGGATTAAATCTTTAAGAATCGAAACAAACGCCTAAAGAGCTAGCTATCTTTAGGCGTTTGTTTGAATGATTATACCTCTACATCTTTCTTTTTTCTTGAAAATAACCCCATGCTTCTTGTCAATGTCCAACCTAAAAAGCAGATCAATCCACCTACGTCCCCATCATCATATCAAATTCTCTATAAATCGTTACAAATCAAAAAAAGCCATCTATGATTTGACCTACAATTTATCAATCAAATCACAAATGGCATTTCTTCCTATGTTTCACTATCCCCTTTTCATAAAGTCAAATACCGCTTTCCCAATATCTGCAATCAATGTTCTTCGTGTAAATGCATCAGGTCCATCTGACGTTAGCACAGCAATATAAGCCACTTTTCCACCAACAGATAAAATTCCTGCATCATGCTCATAGTTCGTCATCTCTCCTGTTTTATGAGCGATAAAATCTCCCTCACCTAGATCATCGAGAAATTTTCCTGGTAGCTTACTTTGAAACTGTTGAGCACGTAATGACTTTAATATTAGGCGCTTATATTCAGGATGAAGGCTATTTCCCTCGACCATTTCCTTAAAAAAATGGACCATATCATATGCGGAAGTAAAGTTTTCAAATCCTCTTTTTTTGGCGGTATAATCCATGAGTTTTCTTCCTAGCATGGTCTGATCGCATTTTAATTCTGATGCCAAGTCATTCACTGTATCAATACCAATTTGGTCAATAATGAAATTGGTTGCTGTATTATCAGATATCATAATCATCAACGAAATTAAATCTTGTAAAGAAACATGAATTTCCTCTCCTAAATTAAATAAAACACCTGACCCTCCTACACGTTGATTGGATGGAACTTTATATAATTGATATAAGTCCAACCTTCCTGCTTGTACTTGGCGATATGCTTCAATCATAATGGGTATTTTGATTAAACTTGCTGCTAAAAAAGGTTCATGTTCACGATAGTGAATGGAGCCTGCTTCGGTTTGAATCGCCACTCCTACTTTTCCATCAAAAGAGTCTACATATTTTTTTATTTGCGTTTCCAATAAAGTGATATCCATTTTATATTGACTCCTCTCTTCGAAGAAAGCAACTAATCATTGTTATACCAAATATATTCATTATATTATTTCGCATGACTATTTATTAAATAATGGATATAATCATTAATTATCTGCTGTTCCTTTTGATATTTTACTAAAATAGCATTTATTATCCAATAAATGGTTGGAATACTTACCTTTATTCCTTTTAAAACAGCAAAACAAATATGTCACTGCATTCTATTTCCCTAAATGTATTTTTTGAAACCGCTTTCAATCATGGCCTATTAAACACTCACCATTATAAAATATCTTTCTGACTTTAGATACCATTTAACATCGACATAAAATACAAATCCATTTGCAAAATTAAATTGTTTCTTTATATAATCTAAACAGACCCTATACAAACTATCCTTAAAATGGGGTTTATACAAATATTTATCTATATTGGAGAGGTGAATTGTGTGAAATTTCAATTTCACAAAAAAATGGGGATCATTGGGGCGACTACATTTACACTGCTCGCTGCCTCTTTTCTAACTCCTTTCAGTGAAGCAGCAGCCAAAGATGCTGACAACAAACGAAATCGTCAAGTAGAAGTACAAATTCTAAGCATGAATGACTTCCATGGTCAGCTAGATACTATACAAAAAGTCGACGGCAAGCCTGCTGGAACTGCTGCTTATCTGGCAACTTATTTAAAAGAACGGCAGAAACAAAATCCCCATACTCTCATCGTTCATAATGGGGATGCAGTTGGAGCTAGCCCACCCACCTCTGCCCTATTGCAAGACGAGCCTACCATTGAAGTATTAAATCAAATGGGTGTAAGCGTAGGAACAGTAGGGAATCATGAGTTTGATGAAGGGCTCAAAGAGATGAAACGCCTGATTTACGGAGGATATCACCCTCAAACAGGTTATTTTAAAGGTGCCCGCTTCCCTTATGTTGCTGCAAATGTGATAGATAAAAAGAGTAAGCGACCTATTTTACCACCTTCAACCATTCAACGTGTAAAAGGCATTCCAATTGGCTTCATCGGAGCAGTAACCACTGAAACACCTAAAATCGTTGTTCCCAGTGGAGTAAAAGATGTGGAGTTTATCGATGAAGTCGAAGCGATCAACCGTGAGGCCAAACGGCTAAAGAAAATGGGTGTTAAATCCATCATGGTTTTACTACATGAAGGTGGTTTTGAAGATAAAAATTCCAAAGAGATTACCGGTCGTATCGCAGACATTACCAAAAAATTAGATCCAGAAATCGATGTCGTTTTCTCCGGTCACACACATAGCTATCTAAATGGAACGATTAATGGCAAATTAGTCGTTCAAGGCTTAAACTATGGAAAAGCAATCGCTGATGTTGACTTGATTATCGACCGGAAGACGAAAGATGTTGTCTCGAAAAAAGGCGAAATTGTCTTTACGAAACACGAAGGAGTAACACCTGATCCAATCGTAGATCGCATGGTAAAAAAATATCAACAAAAAGTGGCTCCCATTGTGAATCAAGTGATCGGAAAAGCTTCCGTTCCTATTACCAAGCAAACCAACGAAGCAGGTGAATCCGCTGCTGGAAACCTAATCGCAGATGCTCAGCGCTGGAAAATGAATACCGACTTTGCCTTCATGAATCCAGGTGGGGTTCGTGCGGATATTCCTGAAGGCGATGTCACTTTCGGTGATCTATATACTGTGCAACCATTTAATAATGATCTAGTATCGATGAAACTAACGGGTGCACAAATTAAACAAGCCCTAAATCAAATATTTTCTGATCCAAACCGCCCACATATTTTACATGTTTCCGGCTTAACCTACACATGGGATCCAAACCGTCCCGCTAATGACCGGATTATCGAAGTGAAAAAAGCAGATGGAACCCCCATCGATCCAAACCAAACATATACCGTTACAGCTAACTACTTCTTAGCGGATGGTGGGGATAATTTTACTGTATTCAAGGAAGGAACGGATCGAGTCACAGGACAATCTGATCTGGACGCACTTGTCGAATATGTCAAACAACTCCCTCAACCTTTCTCAGCTCAGATTGAAGGACGAATTAAGCTAGCTCAGTAATATTCATAACAAAACGCCCCTGCCTCTTGATATAAACCAAGACTGGGGCGTTTTTTATATATGCTTATAAAGCTTCGGTATATTCTACTTTATATCAACCAGAAGGACCACTTATTATTCTCTTTTTACTTATGGTAAAAGTCTCTGAGATATTGCAGGCTTATTTACCAGGTTTCTGCCTATCAAAAACAACCAACACCCATCGCAACCAAAAAGTCCATGATCTGCTCGAAATGAATTTGCAATGATGAGGAAATCCCTATCCATTCAATCTTACAGCCCTAAACCTTGCGCAATGGCGTTGGTTAATGCTTTATTTCGGTCGCGGTGGATACTCCAAAGCATCATGCCCCCATACTTTTGATCGGACATATATTTGGCAACATCCCTAGCTTTCTCTGGTGTCCATACATGACCACCCCAATCTTCTGGAGGAACCATCGCACCCATTGCTACTTTTCCTTGGAAATAATGTTTAAAAGCATCAGCTGCACTCTTGGGATCAAAGTCAACCCCAGCGTTATACCCCATTGGATTGACCAAATCAACTTGATCTCCAGCTTGTTTCATCGGGTTAATAAATGAACCTGAGGACTCAAACTTAAAGTCATTCACCCATTTATCTTCACCAAAAGCACCTACTCCCCAAGGTGTAACCGCAAGAATATATTTTCCTTTCGGAAATTCTGCCCGTGCACCTTTGATAAGCGAAACATATTCAGCATCCGTCTCACAAGATACTTTCCCATTATTTTGCTTACAGCCAAAGCTTCGATTTGGTTCATAATCTAAGTCGATCCCATCTAAACCAAAGTCATCCACAAACCGTTTTAAATCCTTAAAATTCACTTTATCCCAGTTCCAATAAGTTGCTCCTCCTACCGAGGCAATCACTTTCGTCTCTGGATTTCTCTGTTTTAACACTTGAATGACTTTATACAACATTTCTCCACCATAGGAAAACTCAAGCCCAGTACCTTGAAGATTATGGTTCCCACTATACTGAATATCTGGCTTCACAAACGCTAACATCACTACATTATAGCTTGATGGTAGATTAGCCAGTGGAGCTTTAGTAGGATCATCACCAATATCCCAAGGCTCGTTCCACGACTCATAATACCCTACAAATAAGTTTTTATCTGGTAATGGACTAGGACCTGGCGTTGTCGCCTCTTTCGTCTTCACCGTGATTGAATTACTCGCTTCTGAAACGTTTCCGGCTGCATCTCTTGCTTGTACATAGTAGATATAAGAAGTATCTGGTTTTAATCCTGAGTCTGTATAAACTGTCCCTGTAGCAGATCCAACCTTATCAGAACCACGATAAATATCGTAAGCAGCTACTCTCACATTATCCTGTGCTGCTGACCAAGAAAGCGTAATGCTACTCGATGATTGACTTGGTGATGTTAAATTCGTCGGAGCTGTAGGAGGCTCGGTATCATTTTGATCATCCGACACATATTTCCATAATGCAGGTACATTGGGCGGTTCCCATCCCGCGAGTGATGTATGAGCTTGTATACATTGATATAACTTTCCACTATAAGTCACCTGATCCCCAACTTGATACGAAGTATTGATCTGCCACTCATTCGCCGCGAAAGCACTTACAGGAACAAGCATGAGTAACAATAGCAACACCGTCGTTATAACTAATGATTTTCGCTTATTCAAATGCATTTCAGTCTGCTACTCAAAACATGGACATAGATAACCGATGATCCAGTATTTTTCATATGAATGTTTCTTTCCTATTCATAACATTGCAAGTTTAATTGCTATAAAAACCCGATTCATATCCTTATGAACTTCGTATATAAACATACTATTTTAATATTCTTTATATAAATAGAGTCGTGTATTAATTTAACCTCATCCTACTCGGGATTTTGACCCCATGTTGTATCATGTCTGTCCGATTTAATCTTGACCATAATATATAGAATCCATTTTTTCACAATGGGCATCTATCCCATGTATCGTAGCAATTCCCTCCCTTTCTAAAATATAGACAAAGAGCTTGATACAACATCTAACCAAACTTCTCTAATTGGCTTGTCCCTATTTTCTTTAATCACCACCTCGATTATCAATTATATATATTTAGATTATTTATACTTATCATTATACTATATATGAATCTATTTTAGAATATAATATTATAATGTTATTATTTATAAATATGGAAATCTCTATTAAATAAGAAATCACTGAACACATAAAAAGGAAGAAGCTGAATAAATGAAAATCTAATTTGTCCAATTGATGAAATCCCCACGAACACAGTTTGTTTATATAAAAAGCCCCCTATCATATCGAACTTGGATCAGTCCAATAGCAAGATAGAAGGCTTTATAAGCAAAAAGTACCTTTATTCGCTTTTCAACTATCCCTCTACTAAGATTTCATACCCATTTGAAGATGAACTAAGGTTGGGGAGATAATTATCGTAATATTGTCAACGAAAATAAAATGAGGTGTTTTCTATTGATACAGACCTGTTCGAGGAGAACCATTTGTTTTTTAAGTACCTTTCAATCCTCTTGATGAGGTGTTTTCTGTTGATACTTTAAAAGTGTTAGCCAATCTTCGCAAGCAACGAGGACCTTTCAATCCTCTTAATGAGGTGTTTTTTATTGATACCGGCATAGCAAGACGATACTTAGCATGGCGCGGAATCCCACTTTCAATCCTCTTAATGAGGTGTTTTTTATTGATACAGTATAACCTCGTAAAAGTAGTCATAAGTATTGTTCTTTCAATCCTCTTAATGAGGTGTTTTTTATTGATACCCTCCCCAGCCCCTTCTCTTTCCCAGCGTTTCCGCACTTTCAATCCTCTTAATGAGGTGTTTTTTATTGATACAGCGGTCGTCAGAGCTCTTGATATCACTGGCTTCACAGATTACTTTCCGAACACCTCGCCTTTTTCGGGTTATCGAGGTATATTTTCGCTGCTAAGAGCTGTCTGACAATTAAGTTCAGCCCTTATATATCAAGCACTTTCATGTTTCCGAACACCCCTTGGGAGTTTTCCGAAGCATAGGGTGTTCGGAAGTTCAACTTCTCTTATTAGAAAATATTACACTTTTCTGTGTCTATTTGCAATAATCGATTTTCTTTATATTGTTATATCAAAAACAACAAACCCCTAGATATAAATAATGAGTCAATCCTTCACATCATTATATTTAATTCTTCACGCGACGCATCCATACAGGAATCATAAGATATAGTGCATAAGCACACCCCAACCAAATTGTAAAGGCCATCACTTGTCCATTTGAAAGATTGGGCAAAAAGATCGAATGGTGCCAGATCGCAAAACTATCTAAAAACAGTCCAATCGCTGAACCCCAAATCCCCAACTTAATCACCGCATCTTTGGAGTGATCACAGCGCTGATAAATCAACATGACCCCATACAAAGCCACACCTGTCATGATCTCCAATAAGAGAAAACGAAGCAAAAACCCTTCTTGATCCGGATCAATAAGAACAACATGTCCAAAAAAGATAAAAAATGAAATTGCCGCTACCCAAATTGCCAACGAAAATACAAGTGTCCATTTTAGATTTCTCGCCAGCATAACACTTGCCTCATTTCTGTTTATGTTTTTATGAAATAGAGTTGTACAAATTTAATATATAATAAGGCATTTTATTTGCAAACATCTAATTAACCAAAAATAAAAAAGCTCCAATCGTTTTGAACTTTGAATCTTGAATTCTTACGATCTAATAAAAAACTTAGTCGAGAAAATATTAAATAAATTTTAAAAACAGTCTCAATCAGCACCTTGGATTATACAAAACGTAGCCAAAGAGAATACGGCGTTTCAATTCTCTAGATGAGGTGTTTTCTATTGATATATCGAGAAGAAAAGTATGATTGATTTAGGATATACCTACTCTGGTTTCAATCCTCTTGATGAGGTGTTTTCTATTGATACCATTGCAGCTGCGGGCTTTCTAGCAAGGTACTTGTCTTTCAATCCTCTTGATGAGGTGTTTTCTATTGATACCATATCTATGACCGTGTTATACATGTAATGAACGGTCACTTTCAATCCTCTTGATGAGGTGTTTTCTATTGATACGGTTAAAAAATTTACCGCCATAAATATCTGTTTCATCTTTCAATCCTCTTGATGAGGTGTTTTTTATTGATACAGCGATCGTCTGAACCCTTGGTATCACTGGCTTCACAGATTACTTTCCGAACACCTCGCCTTTTTCGGGTTATCGAGGTATATTTTCGCTGCTAAGAGCTGTCTGATAATTAAGTTCAGCCCTTATATATCAAGGACTTTCATGTTTCCGAACACCCCTTGGGATTTTTCCGAAGCATAGGGTGTTCGGAAATTCAACTTCTCTTATTAGAAAATATTACACTTTTCTGTTTCCAATTGCAATAAAACATTTCCTTTATATAATGTTCGTTGACTACAACTCTTACAAATCTCATAAATACATAGTGAATCGTCTTGTTTAAGAAGCTTAGTCAACTGAAATTCAATGGCCACCCACTCTTGTTCCTTACAGTCTAGTTCAAATACAGAATATTGCACCCATTTTCCATAGTCTTTAAGTAATTTAAACACTCGACTTCGACGTTTATCATCAATAATATCATAACTGACAACTCGTTTCATTTAAACTCACCTACTTTGTTAGAAAAGGATAATAATCATCCATTTCATTTTTAAGATATTTTGCTAACAAAAGTGCTTGCTTTTGAATTATTTCTCGATAGCTTAACTTCTGCTTTAATAGCTCATGAAAAACTTCATCTTTACGTCGCTGATCAAATTCAAGTAAAAAGCGGCGACGTCCTTGATCTGTTAAACGTGGCTCCTCATAATTCTGATCAAAATCTTTTTGCTTAATAATCCCTTGATTAATCATTTTTATTACTAAATTATCTACCAAAATAGCCCTAAACTCTTCCATCATATCAAGTGCTAATGATTCTCTCCCATATCTCTCACGATGCAAAAAACCAATATACGGATCTAAGCCAGCAGAAAATAAAGCGCTGGTGATTTCAGCTTTTAAGAGCACATACCCATAGTTTAATAAGGCATTCACTGGATCTTTTGCCGGTCGCTTACTTCGCCCAAGAAAAGAGAATTCTTTTCTTGATAATAATCCTGGGAATACTCGGAAATATTCCTTAGCAGCAACTCCTTCAAGTCCTCTTAGTTGATCTAAGTTTTCAGCCAGTAAGCTTTTCTCCATGACCTGTTTTAAAAAAAGGATAGTAGAATCCAAATCTATCTTTTTCCGGCGTGCAAATCGTTGTAAGCTAACCCGGGTATTTTTTAATTTGGCTAACACAAAGTAACGTGCAATTTCTAAACTTTTCTGATCTGATAGATGTGCTTCTACTTGAGCAATTCGTAACCGAACATTTTTATTTTCCTTTCCAACCAATCTTGCAGCAAACTGGTTACCCGAAAAATAGATCACTTCTTTCTCCTTTTCTGCTAAAAGAAGTAAAGCATCTGTGGTTAATGTTGAGGATTCATGAATAAAAAAACGAATATACTCGTTAACTTTAACTTCCTTGACTAATTTTCTATCTTTAAATATTTTAAGTCGTTCAGATTCCTTACGCACAAAGCAATAAGGCTCTGTCAGATAAAAAGTTCCCATAATACTTTCCCTTTCAAATTTGCTCTGTCTTGTGGTAAACAGTAGTCAACCATACTACAATGTCTACATCGACTCCAGTCATCAATCCCCGAAGGTGGCGAGTTTTTCTCCTGGTACATCTTACGAATTACAGCAATGATCTCGATAGTCTTTTCTCTGAGTTCTGTAGTAAACTCTACTTTTTGTCTACGAAATGAACCATAAAAAAACAGATAACCAAAGGGAACTTCCTTGCCAATTAATTCTTCCAATGCGAGAGCTTGGGCACAAAGCTGCATTTGATTATTTTCCCAATTAGCTAATTGACCACGCTTATATTCCACAGGATATAGACAACCGTTTTTCTCTTCTACCACATCACAGCGGATACTAAGTCCCAGTTTTTGAGACTGGAGGAAGAGAGAACGATATAATTGTCTCTCTCCCCTTTTTTCTTGTCCTACCTCATCGACATGTTCATGAAGCAACTTTCCGTGAATCGTATACACGTTATGATAGAATACTCTTTCAACATATTCATAGTAACAGCGCCTTGGACAGTATACATAAGCATTAATGGCATGACCTTCTATAAAAAGTTCATTCATCTTAAAACACTCCATTTTCTGTCTCACCTAAAAGACTCCATAATTGAAATGCATCTGAATTAAAGGCAATACTCCATTCTCTCCCTTGCCAATTTCGTGCAGGATATATGCGGAACATCGGCGGAAGACGAAGGGTTTCCCTTAATTCCTTGACTGACTGTGGGGTAAAAAATACAATCCATGACTTTTTTTCCTCTGATTGAAATAATGAATACAATTGCTCTTTTAATTCTGGTGAGTCCTCAACTTCTAAAATTAATCGGTCAAGCCGAGTAATTCTTCTCTTCAGGCGATTCGCTATCACTGGTAATTTCCAATAGAGCTTGGCTGCTTTGTCGCGGATGCCTAGTACTTCTGCATAACCAAGGACACGATCTTTTTGTAACTCAGCCAATATCTCTTCCAATTCTGCTCCATGAAAATACTCTTTTACACGATGGATAATCTCCTCTTTAGAAATAAAACGGACACGTCTACGTCGTAGTAGATAGTTAAAATCATACTTCTTTATTTTTCCGGGTATATTTTCATCCCAAAACCAAATATCCGGATAAAAGGTTTCTAACTCTTCGGGGTCTTTATCAGGGTATAATGTTCCTTCCATCGTATTATGCCCACGAAAATGAATAACCGGTTCTATGATCTTCTCTCTCTTCCATCGCTGATATCTTTCATTTTGCGAACCAAATCCTTCATCATACATCTTTTCTACTGTCTCTTGTATCGCTTGAACAACTTGATTTGTTTCTCGGTCAATATGATGTCTCTTTAGTAAATGATAGTGATGAACGAGATTCATGCCACCTACCTTTTGAATGTAGGGATAGAAGCTTTGGAAGTGTCGATAGGTACCTACAATCATCTCCTGTAACTCTTTTCGTGACATCTGTTGGTTGGTATATTCTTTTAGATTTTCTGCCACATAATAAGGAACATAAGCCCATACATATAGAGGAATCTCTGGTTTCTCCCGACTTCCACGTCCGATTCTTCCCAAACGTTGCATAAAACTTCCTGAGTTACGCGCTTCAAAGATCAAAAAGTCCTTGTGTATGTCGCCTTTAAAGTCAACCCCAACTTCAACAGTTGCAGTAGCTACAGTTATCGGTTTCCCTAACTCCCGCCTACTCTGTTTTCGATCAGATAATCCATGCACTTCACCCACATCATATCCTCGGCCACGCAACTCTTGAGCCAGCATCTGTGCCTCATGAATGGAATCGAGAATAATTAATCCTTTTGCTTGTGGATATTCTTTTAAGTAAGACTCAACTTCATGCCATTGTTCCAAGATCTTCTCATAAGTTCCCCAATAGTCGAGCATCGATGGTTGAATGGAAATTTGTAAGGGTTCTAAAAAAATTCGTTCACCATTACGCTTCGGTTTCTTCTCATCTAACCATTTTTCTATTTCTTCCTGAACCCTATAAATTCGTAAATCAAGATTGCTAGCTAATTGGAAAAACTCCTTACGAGGTGTTGCTGAAGATAATAGAAAAGCATGTGGATTCGGCGAGATTGTATCTAATAGCGCCATCCATTGGACTAAAAAATTAACTTGGCTAATATCATATAAGTGAAACTCATCAAAAATTTGCATGTTAAATTGGAGCAAATGATAGAAAAGAAGGGGATTTTCGCCTTTTTTTGGTGAAAACAATCGCTCTTGGGCAATTAACATTAAGTGATCCGGGTTGGATAAAACAGCACGATAACTTTTCCCCATCGTCTCTAACAGTTGTTCTATTTTTCTCTGTCCTGGTCTTCGAATCTTTCTTAATTCCTCAGCTGTCCACACGGCTACCTCATCCCACTTGGATAAAGGTAAACTTTTTTTATCATGAACCGACTCAAATTGATCTTTTACCAATTCATTCACAGGATAAATCCCTAATGCCTTAACCCGAGGTTTTTTTGTCAAATAGCTGTAGTTCGCTAGTGTTTTCCCTGCTCCCGTCATTGCTTCATTCCAGATGATAGCTTTTTGTCCCTTTTGTATCACCTGCTGGACTAGCTCTAATTGTACAATCTGATGTGCATAGGGCTTGATCTCTCCCACAAAAGGTACATCATATGTGTATGCTCTTTCTGCTTTTAATCGAATCATGACCTAATCCCTCCACCAAAAAGCAGCCTCAGGTAAAAATACTTGTTCCTCTCCAATTCGATATCCTTGTATCTCCTCATCCCACACCATACCTTGAATCACCCGAGTAGGGAGTATATTGTAAAGGGATGTAAAATAAACAGGGAGATGTGGTAAGTCCTTTACATTCATAGTGTGATCACATTGTTTGCACATACTTTTTTGCAACGAAACCTCTTTCAGCTGAAGGGATACAGAACTCATCCATTTCCCTAACCGAATTTGATTAGGGAAATGGATCGGATCAGCACTTAATACATAAGTGTAAAATTTTGAACCAGGAGACAAACATTTGATAAATCCCCAGTTTGGATAGCCAATGCTCTTTTTTTTCACTAAAGTCCAAGTTTCATCCAAGGTATTATATTGCATGAGTCGAGATGTATATTTGGTCGCCATGGCTGGAAATATATACAATCCTTTACTATTTAGAGGATCTAATTGACTCGGATATTGCGGAACCTGTTTTTCATGATAATAAGGAGAACTGGTCCAGCCTAGAGCAAAAGCGAGTGCGTAATTATGAATCAGAGGAGCAGTTTCTGCCACTCTTCCTTTTTCCATACTGGCAAAAAATAAATAATCTTCGAGGGTCAATTCAAGACGATAAGCATAATGCTTTTCTAAGATTCCTCTTTTTTCTTCCCCTTCCCTTTTTTCTCTTTCTTCCCTTTGTTCTCTCTCTTTTCCAGATAGGTTTGTTGATCGTTTTTTAGCTCTTGTAACCACTCATGCTTCGCCTCCTCATTACGCCATAAAAAGCGTAAACCTTGTAAGATGTTTTGTAATGATTCCCCCGTATAAAGTTGCACTGGCAAGTAAGCCTCTTCAGCAATGTCCGAAAGTAATTCTTCCATTCGGGTTTTTAGTGTTTGTAAATCAAGAGGCACTTCATTTATACTTCCACTATTTTCTTCGGCCAATCGGTCATATAAATGCTGAACTAATGCAAGATTTGAGATCACCTCAGTCTCTCCAAAGAGCAACGCAACCAAATGGTTTTTCACAAATCCTTGACGTTGATTTTCTGCCCCATATCGTGTTGTAGTTAGAATGTTACGAAGAATATAAGCAAATTCGCTTGGAGTTACATCCACAGCCGTTTCAATGGTTGGAAAATATGCCTGTGGGCGAATATGTTCTCGCTCGGCAAATGCACTCCCAGCTACTCCACCTTGGGTACGATCTTGTATGGCATTTAAAGTGATGGAACGTTGTAATGCATCATAAGGACGGATCGAAAAGCCTGAATCTGTTAAGATACGGGATTTTTGCGATCCTTCGCTACTACTCGCTGCAAAACCATAAATTAGGCAATCTGGACAGCTTCCACACATCTTACTCATAAAATCACATTCATCTGCCCAACCTAGCTTACGATTAAACGCTCGACCTGTTCGTCGCTCCATCGCTACCTGCTTTCTTTTTTGTAAAAGAACCCGTGAAATCAGCTCCGTTTGCTTCTGCCCAGCTCGAACAACCTCTACATCTAACCTTTCTCCTTCAGTAGTTAATACAGCCGTTGACTCAAATTCACGCAATACCACGATACTTGCATAATTTCGACGGGGAGATAAAGGGATTTGTGTTAATAAGTGTGTTGACAAAATATCTCTTACATATGAATCCTTCCAATTTTCCATTATGCTTTGTCCTCCTGACTTTTTATTTTTTCTTGAATTCTTTTCTGAACCTCACGATAGGTTTCAAAGTAAATACCATCTGCTAACTGATTTTCTTTGTGACTTAGTTTAGCTAAACTCCCTCCACATTCTTCCATAAAAAAGCGATGATAAATGAGATTAATTAGTTCTTCTACTCTCTCTAAATTAACCGGATAGGGAATCAAGTCTTTGTTATTCTTACTTTGGTCATGCAGTCTTTCCAGTCTCTTTAATACCAGTCCGTGTAACTGGCTGAGATCTCTACCTTCACGGATTCCTTTCGTTACAGTACGGTATAAGTTTTCAAAACGATGAGCTCGTCCGTTTTGTTTCCAATCTGGACTATATAACTTCAGTGAGACTAAGGCGATCTCTTGTGCAAGTCCCATCATCTTTCCTCCCATACTCTGGTTTACTTCTACACATGAGCGAATAAAAGTTTCACTTACATACTTTCCTTCAACATCCTGTCGCTTAAAAAAGTAAGATCCTGGAATTCCATGAGTTTCAATTTGATGAAGAACCTCCGATATTTGTTTATCTGTAGGTTTTTTTACATCATAAGGATGAATATTTTGATGCACTTCCCACATATAAGCCAGTTGATATAGAATATTAGTCGCATGCTCAATCGGGATCGCTAGTTCCGAAACATTCGTTCCTATATTTTGTTGAATCCATTTAGCAAGTTTATAAGGAGGAGCATCTAAATGCACAGCATAGTGAATATCGCGAATATCAGAGAGGGTTAAAAATGGCTTTTCGGTAATCATGATCCGAAAACCAAATAATTTATTGAGTGATAATGCTGCAGTTAAAGCTTTCATCCAGGCTTCTTCTCTAGTGCGTTCCAGCTTTTCATCAAATTTATAACAGTCATAAGTGAATAGCATCACATTACTAGGAAAACCTGCTATAAATAAATCTTGATTGCTTCGTGGTTTCCCACGCTCTTCCATTTCCAATCGAAAAGATTCGCTATACTTCCGGAAATATTCTCGAATCATTTTCCGAAGATTTCTATGATCTTGCTGTACCAAAGGCGCTTGCCAAGATATTTGCTCTTTCCGATCATGAACGACAATAGCCCCATAGATCGTTTTTAATTCTTCATACAGATGGACCAAAGCTATATCTGTTAATTGAAAGGAAGGAATCGCAAACAAATAAATACGATGTGCTAAAAATTTCTTCTCAAAACGTTGCATACCAAACAATTGGCGTAAAAGATACTCGAACATGCAAATACCACACCAATGTAAGGCACTTACACTTTTCTCTTTTGGTAACAATCGGTTACTATAGACTTGAATAATATCTTGGATAATACCTTCTCTTATTGATTTATCTTTCCCAATAATATGTCGATTACATAAATTACAAACATTCCCTTGATTCGCCTTTCTAGGCTTTAACAGTTCTTTATCCTGAATCAGGTTGAGCTTACGCTGTTTATCCCAAGATAAAATTAGTTGTTCACCAAAATAGTTATCAAGTTCTTGGGAGATCTTCATTTCTTGATCCACAATCTCTACACAAATCTCTGGATTGATGAGATCGCTTAAAAGGTCAATTCCCATCTCTCGTACAATCTCTCTGATTTCTTCAATATGAACTTTTTCAACCGGTTTTCCCTGTATAGATAAAGACTTTAAGTAGCGATAAGATAACCAAATAGGCAAATCCATATGCTTCCCGTCGAGTCTGGAAGGCACAACTTTATACATATCTTCAATTTCTAATTGTAGATAATTAGCTAATACTTGAATTGCTTCCCATTGGCTTTGGTTATTCACTCTTTGTATTAGCCGATGGAAAAAGGCGAAATATTTGGAAGTGAAAAACCATTTTTCTTGTAAATCCTCTGTGAAGGAAGGATCAATTCCCAGCTTTTCATAAATATCCTCTATCCGTTTTACTTTATAATTGGAAAGTTGCTTCTCCGAAATTTTAGTACTTGGGAAATTTTTCGCTTTTCCTTCCATACTAAGCTGATAAAAGAAATAAGCAAATTGTTCTGGCTTACTATAAATCATAAAAGCTAATGTTTGACAGCGGTAAGATTTTGAATCATATAAGTCTTTAGAGTTTACTTCATCTGCTTGCTGATTGATGGACTGAAAAAAATATTGGACTAACTCTTTGGCTACATCTTCTTTTTTGAAAAGTTCTTCCTGTTCGAAGGAAAGATAGAGTGTTCCATCACCAAATCGTAGCCAGGGATAATAGCCTTTCTCTTTCATTACTTCTGCCATCCCCGCATGAAGTAATGAACTAATCATCCCACGTATATCTTGTACATAATGATACTCGATTCGCATTTTTTCGGTTAATGCTTTAGGTAACAAATATCGTAATAGTTGAGTTAAATTATGAAGAGTTTTTCCATCTTGGCATTCTGCAATACTAGTAATAGATGCTGCTTTATCCATTAGTTTGATCCAATGATATAATTCCAGCCACGGATAGGTAAATGGTAAGTGACTAAAATCCCCCATTTTATTAGAAAAGCTAGAAACGCCTGCCACTCTGATAAATTCAGCTGGTATTTCAGTTGGATCTATCTCCAATCCTTGACATAGTTGATCTCGAATTACTTCGATATCGGCAGGTGGAAGCCCATATTCTGACCCTTTCTTCTCTAGTGAACTTTTATGCAAATCATGGAGTGCATATCCAATCAAAGCAACTTTCATCTCTCGCTCATCCCATGGAAGATCATACCGTTCTAAATATTGAGTTAAAGATAAATATGCTTCGATACCCGAACGAATATGATCCCACATGGACTGATCCAATAGATTACGGGTAGGATTGTAATTATAGTATTTAGCAAGACTCTCTGCTAACCTCTCTCCCTTAAAAGTTAGCTCCGCAAAGTTATTTAATAATTTTTGTGCAAAATCATAAATTCCCAATACATCGTCACCTCCTGATCTGATTATCCTACTTTCTAACGCCCTATAGCAAGTAATTCATTTGTATATGAAAAGAGAATCGGAACTACAATATATTTCCGGTTCCGAATAGACTGACTATTCATTTAAAAAAAGAGTTTATTGGGTAGAGACTAACCATCTGTTTAATCTCCTGCTCAATTTCTTGCCTAAAAGATACGGGTTGTTTTACATAAATAGCACTTCCCCAGCCTAATACCCATTTTTTTAATTCAGTTGGACTTTCCACTTTTTTAAATTTGAGTTCTGCTAGTACTTTCCGCTTACCTAAAACTATTTCTTTTGAGATCAACTTTATCTCCTGACTGGCATGCCACTGCTTTTCATAAATTCGGTTTAAAACTTTTTGATCTAGAATATAAAATGTATAATCGGATGGTTTACTCTGATCTCTCTCTGCTTCAAGCATACTTGAAATAAAACTTTTTGCTTTTTGCTCCTTGTTGTAACGCACATCTTCAAGACGATGATAACACTCAGGTAATAACGGTGACTGTTGCTCAGAAAGCTTCTTTAAATCTTTTACACGATCTAAGCGAGTGAGTAAAAGATTTTTTTTATTTATTTGATAATAGGTTCCAATAAGGTAAAAATTATTTTTGACATAATAGACCGCATATGGATCAAAATATCGTTTTTTACCGTTTTTGATGAAAGAAATCGTCTTTCCATAATAAATGGCCTCAAAAATCTCATGAAGCGCTTCATAAAAATGCTTCCTCTCTTTTGGATAACCATAAGTGCTAATATGGTAAAATCGCGACCATTCTTTTAATCGATGAATATCTTGATGTGGTAATACGGAAAAAGCATGTTTTAACAAAAGTTCATAAGCCTGCTTTCCTTCTTCTGGTAACATCGGCTCTATTTGTCTGAGAGCGAGAAATAAATATAAGCGCACCTCTGGTTTTAAATTGGCTACACTTCGTGAAAAGTTCCCCTCATAAAACCCTTTCCTATGAATAATATAATCTTTTTGATTTGCATCATTTAAAAATTCCATCAATCTTTTAAGATCATTACGAATTTGTCTTTCTGTAACACCATATTTTTCTGCTGTCTCCTTAATTGTGTAAGGTCCTGGGTCTAAGAGCAATTCTGCAATTATCGAGAACAATCGGCTGAGATGATTTGTATGCCTTGACACGTTTCCCTTCCTTTCTAATCAATGATTCTTCTATAGTTAGAATAAAAAAAGAATGGCATTTTTTCCATTCTTTTATTTCACTAGCGAATATCCATTCAGAATATATGCATTACTCTTTGAAGTCGTAATCAAACTAGCAATAGATTTACTAAGTTTTAATCTATTGATATCAATTTAACCGAGTAGCTTTCTATGGTCTCGCGTCTCCTTTCAATCCTCTTGATGAGGTGTTTTCTATTGATATTTCAGGAATAAAGCATAACTCCTGTTCGATGTCTGCTCTCTTTCAATCCTCTTGATGAGGTGTTTTCTATTGATATTTCAGGAATAAAGCATAACTCCTGTTCGATGTCTGCTCTCTTTCAATCCTCTTGATGAGGTGTTTTCTATTGATATCTTTATTCATTTTGGGTAGTGAAACTTGCCCCATACACTTTCAATCCTCTTGATGAGGTGTTTTCTATTGATATAGCGGTCGTCAGAGTCCTTGATATCACAGGCTTCACAGATTACTTTCCGAACACCTCTGCCTTTTTCGGGTTATCGAGGTATATTTTCGCTGCTAAGAGCTGTCTGACAATTAAGTTCAGCCCTTATATATCTAGGACTTTCACGTTTCCGAACACCCCTTGGGACTTTTCCGAAGCATAGGGTGTTCGGAAATTCAATTTCTCTTATTAGAAAATATTACACTTTTCTTACTCAAATTACAACTTGATTTTCCTACCATTCCAGAGCCACAAAGTGATTTACCTACCTACTCCAATACAATACCAAATTGATCTTTACTTAACTGTTTAAACTGAGTGGAATCAATACTTTGTTTATTTTTCTCACCATTTTGGGTAACTGTATAGCTATTCTCTGTTAATGTCTGGTGACCCTTTTCCGTGATTTTGGCTAGCAACAGGGATTTATTAAACGGAGAGTTCGGATGATTCGTTATGAGATCTTTCACATGATTTAAGTAGGATTCATCAATGGGTTTTAGATCAAAGAAATAGCTAATTTCTACTTCTCCATTGCGAGCCTTTTCTAAAATATAATCTCCCCACTTCGTTTTTTCCTTGCGAACCCGATATTCACCCGTCACAGACTTTACCCATTCTCCGGTAAAAGGGATCGGTTTTAAGGCAAGGTTGGAGCCAAACCCTACATCGATGATATATTTTTCTTGATTATGGATCAGTGATATGGCGATATGTGTTCCAATCAGATCCTGTTTTTCGTTACCAGAGATGGTAGCTGAAATCATCTGAACGTCAAAACCAAGCTCTTTTAAGAGATTATAAAAGATTGGGTTTAGCTCATAACATACTCCACCACGCTTCTGATCGATGATTTTTCTTTTCAATTGATCGGCATGAATAGCCAAATCTTCTCCCTGAATAATGCTTATATTTTCAAAAGGGACATGCTTAGCGAATTGAAGCATTAGCTCACTTAAGTCTTCGAACTGGACATTCTTGTCCCCTCGGTATTGAATTCGTTTAAACAAAGACTCAATCCATGGATTCATGATTGTCCCCCTCCGGTTATATGCTATTATCTACATAGAAAAAAGAACTCTATATCAGCTACTTTGCTCTCTTCACTAGGTATAGCCTATAAACTACGAAAAGATAAATAACTGCTATTGGTTTCCCAATCTAATTATAATCCAAAAGGGACTTTCAAGCATTTCTTTACTTAGTATAAACAAATCCCTGTCTATTAAAAAAAGCTTACCCAAAACATGCTGGGTAAGCTTAACTTATTGATGAATGATTTTTCTTGTCCATCCCATCCACTATAAAACAAATAAGTGTCGTCCAACTAAAAATAGAATAATCGGTTGTTTATCGGTCTTAAGCTATCAGTCTATATCTTAGCATGGTCTAGCTTTTTATTCGTTGTATCTGACGGAACAGAACGATATTGCGCGACGGATTTACCTCTCCACTTCCGATTACTGGTTCCACTGTGTATCCATACGAGGGTACCTTTGGGCACTTTATTAAAAATATATTCAATAGCAGGGTTATTCATCCGTACACAACCTAGTGTGGTGCTTTTTCCGATCGACGCGGGATTATTATTTCCATGGATTCCATATATCCGCCCTTGATCTTTCGGGCTAACTTTAATTCCCATAAAGTATTTTCCTAATGGATTTCGAGAAGTACACCCTGGAACTTGCTTCCACTGCGGGCATTTAAATTTGGTGATGATGGCGAATGTTCCTTCTGGTGTTGGGCTTCCTTTTTTCCCGACAGCAACACTAAATACATCGGTCACCTTATCACCCTTATATAAATATAACAGATGTGTTCTTTTATTCACTTCAATTTTATATTGTGGTGCCGCCTCTGCTGGTGCAGGATTTTGAATACCCAAGGATACCATAATCAACAGGGTTAACACTGCGATAAACTGTTTAACTCTCTTCACTTTTAAATATTCTCCCTTAAGCCATTGTATTTATTCTATTCAAATTTTACACGATATTATATATAATTGGATAGAGTAAATGAGACAAAATTAAAAACTTAAGACCATAGAAATTAAGTCAAATAACCCAAAACGACCAAACCATATACAAATACATGGTTTGGTCGTTTTTTACTTATCTATGATTTATATTTTCAATAAATCGATAAGTGCTTGCTCGTCCAGTGCATTTCCAACGATAAACCATCCGAATTCACCGTAACGTGCACTCACTTCATCAAATCTCATTTCATATACGATATGTTTGAAGTTAAGTGGATCTTGAGAGAAGAGAGTAACACCCCATTCCCAGTCATCCATTCCCATGGAACCACTAATCATCTGTTGAACTTTACCAGCATATTTACGTCCATACATACCATGAGACTTCATAAGCTCACGCCGTTTTTCCATCGGGAGCATATACCAGTTATCTTCTCCTTCCCGCTTTTTATTCATCGGGTAGAAACAGACATGACCGGTTTTAGGGAGCGTTGGGTATAGGCGAGCTTGTACTCTTGGATCTGCTTTTGGATCTTCACCTGGATTATTCACATAGTTGCTTAATTCAATCACGGAAACATAGGAGGTGCTAGGGATGGTATAGTCGGCAAATCTTGTTTTATTGAACTCCGTCTTCACTTGATTTAATTCTTGTAGGTTAGGACGTAAGAAAATAAAGCCTAAATCTGCTTTGTGCCCTAACATTGCAAACAAAGATGTGCTTCCTTTTTTCTCTTCTTCATGGGTCGTCCAAGTCTTCATGAGCCCTAATAACTCATCAATCGCTGCTTGACGCTCTTCCTCTGATGCTTCCTTCCATAAAGCCCAATCGATTTGACGAAAATCATGTAAAGCATACCAGCCTTCTAAGGTATGCAAGACATTGTTGTGACTCATGTCAAATACACTCCTTTATCTATGTGTTTATCAATCAGCTTGTTGACAAAGTTTCATTATCTAGCGATATCCTTGTCTGGTTTTACTCCCAAAGGGTAAACAACATGAACAGAAAATCGCATTTGCCATCAGCTCTTCATCCATGTATATATCTTGTCTCATCTATGAGAAGCTAGATTTTATTTGCTTCTCTCTCCACCATAACTTTGCTAATGAATATCACTCTAAATTCATCACAAGCTATTTTACATCATAGCACTTATTGATGATTGACTACAA
Organism: Thermoflavimicrobium daqui; assembly: GCF_003313465.1. Classification (GTDB taxonomy): domain Bacteria; phylum Bacillota; class Bacilli; order Thermoactinomycetales; family Thermoactinomycetaceae; genus Thermoflavimicrobium; species Thermoflavimicrobium daqui. Next base: position 108,541 of record NZ_KZ845664.1, on the reverse strand, counting down.
ATCTCACTTAGACAAACTTATAAACATTTGGATGGATATTTGGAATAAATTAGAATTTTTTTGTAGTCAAGGGTAAAGGTTTTTGTATCTTTATTAACCGATCTAATGTAAATGTTATATAATTATGTTCATAAATAAAATATCTTGATCAATATTTCACATAAATGTCACGTTAAAGCTGGAAAGTAAAGTATTCATTCCTTATCTTAGGTTTAATAATCTATAATGCTTGCGGACAAAATTTAGTTACTTGGTAAGACGAATATTTAGAGAAAAAAACGGATATAGTAAGCAAACTTATATAATAAAACCCTTGCTGGAGTAGCAAGGGTTTTATTATGAATAACTGTTTAGTCTCATTCATCCTTATATGAAATGTGATAATGAAGAGAAGAAAATATGGTAACTACAAATACATAAACAACAAACAAAAGGAGTGGTTGTTTAATCCTCATCAAGAGGAGCGGATTTTCATATTTTTCAAATATCCATATACGAGCAGCATAGCCTATCAATCAGCTCTTGTAAAGAAGTTCTTCAATGATATTCCTTTCCATTTAAGAGCCTCTTTACAAGAGCACGACAACATCTTCATGTTGATCGACTTTACCTTTTTTTCCACTTTTCCAAAGCTTGGGTAGCAGCTTGTTGTTCTGCTTCCTTTTTTGATCGTCCCGAGCCTCTTCCCAACCGTTCTTGATCCAGATATACTTCTGCGACGAAATGACGATCATGTGCTGGGCCTTGTACATCGACAATGCGGTATTCTAATGGACCTACTCGCTCTTGTTGAACCAACTCTTGCAGTTGGCTTTTGGCGTCCATCACGCGAGTAAGAAACTCCTCGCTCACTTTTGGAAAAACCACGGCACCGAGGAAACTCCGAACAACATCCAGTCCTTGGTCTAGATAGAGCGCCCCGATAAATGCCTCAAAAACATCGGCGAGTAGTGACGGGCGTGTTCGTCCTCCCGTCATTTCTTCTCCTTTACCTAGCCTCACATATTGTCCAAAGTTAAGCTCCTTTGCAAAAGAAGCAAGAGAAGGCTCGCAGACTACCCTAGCCCGCGTTCGTGTAAGCTCTCCTTCACTCATATCTGGATAGCGATGAAAGAGATACTCCGAAACAGCAAGCTCAAGTACAGCATCACCTAGATATTCAAGCCTTTCATTATCCAGCTCTATACCATGATTTTTCCGTTCATGGGCGAAAGAGGTATGAGTAAATGCTTGTTGGAACAGTTTCTTGTTTTGAAAAGTAACATTGATTAACCGTTCCAACTGCGATAAATTCATGCGATATTTCATCACCTATTGTGACACTTCCTCATATGCTTTCAGTAGAATACTCGCATTGTGCCCACCAAATCCGAGTGAATTGGAGATAGCTGTCCTTACACATGCTTTACGCGCTTCATTTGGTACATAATCTAAATCACAGTCTGGATCAGGATTTTCATAGTTAATGGTTGGTGGAATAATTTGGTGCTTTAAAGTTAAAGCAGTAGCTACAGCCTCTACTCCTCCAGCAGCACCCAATAAATGGCCGATCATCGACTTATTCGAGCTTACAGCTAACTGATATGCATGTTCACCAAATGCTCTTTTGATAGCAAGAGTTTCATATTTTTCATTAAGCTGTGTTGAAGTTCCATGTGCGTTAATATAATCAACATCGGTTGCATTCAGTCCTGCTTCCTCATAAGCTTTTTTCATACTACGAGCTGGACCATCTCCAGTTGGATCTGGGCTAGTTAGGTGATATGCATCCGCTGTCATACCATAACCGGCAATCTCAGCAATAATATTTGCACCACGTTTTAAAGCATGATCTAAAGTTTCTAAAACCAAAACTCCAGCACCTTCTCCCATCACAAAACCATCACGTTCCCGGTCAAATGGGCGACTTGCCTTCGTTGGGTTATCATTTTGAGTGGACAGTGCTCCCATCGAAGAAAAACCAGCAAAAGCAAATGGAGTAATCGTTGCTTCTGTACCACCTGCCAGCATAACGTCTGCGTCACCATACTTCAATAATCGGAAAGCATCGCCAATACAATGGGTTCCAGATGCACAGGCTGTCACGGACGTACTATTGGGACCTTTAGCACCAAAACGAATGGAAACTTGTCCAGCAGCCATATTGGTTATCATCATTGGTATCGTAAAAGGACTTACTCGTCTGGGCCCACGATTTAGTAAGACTTTAAATTGTTCTTCATAAGTATTTAAACCACCGATTCCTGAACCAATATAAACTCCAAACCGTTCCGGATCAATCTGGTTCAATTCTAGGCCTGCATCTTTAATCGCTTGTTGTGCTGCAGCCACTGCGAATTGAACGTTGCGATCCATTTTTCTTGCTTCTTTTTTTTCAATGTAATTGAGGGGATCAAAATCGGTTACCTCTGCGGCAATACGAACAGGAAAATCAGTTGTATCAAATGCTGTAATTTGCCCTACACCGGATTTACCAGAAATTAAATGATTCCAAAAGGTAGATACATTATTACCGATCGGGGTAATTACGCCAAGCCCTGTAATAACGACCCGATTTTTTGTCATGTTAATCTCCTGCCTCTCCAAACTACTATCCATCTCGGAGCATGAAGTAGGATAAAGTCCCGTATGAGCGGGACTTTATTTAAGTATTTACAAGTTATTTTCAATATAATTTACGATATCTCCAACAGTAGAGATTTTCTCAGCCTCTTCATCAGCGATTTCAACGCCGAACTCATCTTCGAATTGCAAAATTAAATCTACTACATCAAGAGAATCAGCACCTAAGTCATCTTTTACAGACGCATCAAGCGTTACTGCTTCTTTATCAACGTCGAGATGCTCTACGATGATACCTTTCACACGCTCAAAAGTGGTTTCTGCCATCTCATTTCACCTCCCTTATGTAGTATACACAAGTGAAAAAACCATTGCATCTTTTTTACTTATTTGGTAGCTAAATGAAAATAGATTGTACCATGTTATCCTCAAGAAAAGTTACTCTCCTAGAACTCAAGGTTTTCTGCATAATTAAAGTAATATAATCTACATATCACAATATAATTACGCATGCAACAAATAGTAATTTGCTATTTTTAAAGAGTTCAAATTAAGAGTTAACAAGACCACCATCTACTTGAATCGTTTGGCCTGTAATGTAGCTAGCAGCATCGCTTGCTAAAAACTTGACAAGTTCTGCAACATCTTCTGCACTTCCAAAGCGATTGAGTGGAATTCGATCCAGTGCTTCTTTTTTTACTTCTTCTGGAAGTACATCTGTCATATCCGTTACGATAAACCCAGGAGCTACTGCATTAACAGTAATTCCGCGACTCGCTAGTTCTTTAGCGGTCGATTTGGTTAGACCTAGAATTCCAGCTTTGGCTGCCGAATAATTAGCTTGACCAACACCTCCAGTCAATCCTACTACGGAACTAATATTAATGATTCGTCCACTTCTTTGTTTCATCATGGGACGACTTACTGCTTTCGTGCATAAGAAGACACCTTTAAGATTTGTATCAATCACTTGATCCCAATCATCCTCTTTAATTCGTATAAGGAGATTATCACGTGTGATTCCTGCATTATTCACTAAAATATCAATCCGTCCAAAAGTAGACACAACTTCTTTAAAAGCTGCATTCACTTGCTCACTATCTGAAACATCTACCTTAAGAGCCAACCCTTTTTGACCTGTTTCTTGAATTTGTTGTAGTGTTTCCTCAGCTGCTTGCTGGTTTCCAGCATAAAAGATGACGACATCAGCACCAGCATGGGCTAGATTAATAGCAATGGATCGTCCAATTCCACGTGAACCGCCTGTAACCACAGCTACTTTTTCTTTTAACATGGATGGTTTCCTCCATTTATCCATTATTTTGATTGGAGTGATTCGATCGTCTGCTCCAGTGTGTCTGGATTTTGTACTGAAAGAACGCGTGCTTTTCGATGAATCTTTTTAACTAAACTGCTTAAAACTTTGCCTTCCCCGATCTCCACAAATGTATCTACACCTTGATCCACCATAAATCGGATACTATCTTCCCATAAAACGGGTGAAGCCACCTGATCGATTAAGAGCTGACGAATTTCTCTCGCCGATTGAACAGGTCGTGCAGTAACATTGGCAACAACTGGAACCTGTGCATCATGAATGGTTACCTGTTCCAAAGCTTCCTCTAATCGATCGGCTGCTGGTTTCATCAGAGAAGAATGGAAAGGTCCACTAACCGATAATGGGACTACTTTTTTGGCACCAGCTTCTAAAGCTTTCTCTCCAGCAACCTTTACTGCTTCAGCATGTCCAGAAATGGCAATCTGGCCAGGAGAATTAAAGTTTGCAGGTTCAACCACAAAGTCTGACTTACTTACTTCTTGACACACTCGGTTCAATTTGTCTCGATCCAAATGTAAAATAGCCGACATGGCACCAACTCCTGCAGGGACAGCTTGATCCATATATGTTCCACGCTTATGTACGATTGAAACTGCTTCTGAAAAGGAGATGGCTTTAGCAGCTACAAGAGCGGAGTACTCTCCCAAACTATGTCCTGCTACATAATCTGGTGTAATACCCGCTTCTTGGAAAGCTTGATACAAAGCAATACTGGTTGTTAAGATAGCAGGCTGTGTATGGTATGTTAAGCGTAGCTCTTCTTCTGGCCCATCAAAACAAAGCTTGGAAAGTTCATAACCCAGCACACGATCCGCTTCTACAAATATTTGCTTAGAGAGCTCATTCGTCTCTGCAATTTCTCGACCCATCCCTACTTTTTGTGACCCTTGGCCTGGGAAGATAAAAGCCAATTTACCCATATATTCTCCTCCTTACTCTAGGGACCATTTTAATACAGTAGCACCCCAAGTTAGGCCTGCCCCAAAACCACATAGCACAATTGTGTCATCTTTGTGCAATCTTTTCTGTTCCACAGCTTCATGAAGAGCTACAGGAATCGATGCAGAAGACATATTACCATAACGATCTACGTTTACAATCACCTTCTCCTCACTTAGACCAAATCGTTTAATTGCCGATTCAATAATGCGGATATTCGCTTGATGAGGGATGAGAAAATCAATATCTTCTTTAGTTAAACCCGCTTTTTTAAGCGCTTCATCTGTAGCACTACCGATTACTCGAACTGCAAACTTAAATACTTCACGGCCTTCCATCGATAACGTATGTAAACGCGATTGAACTGTTTCTTCTGTTGCTGGTAAACGCGAACCACCTGCTGTTAGTTTTAACAGATCGCCACCAGAACCATCCCCACGAAGCTCATAGGATTGAAATCCATAACCATCTTCAACAGGTCCTAGTACAACTGCACCAGCACCATCTCCAAATAAAATACAAGTAGAACGATCAGACCAATCGACGATACGAGACAAACACTCTACGCCGATAACAAGTGCATAGCGATAGACACCTGTTGTAATGAACTGCGCCGCTGTACTTATTCCATATAAAAAACCAGTGCACGCAGCCGAAAGGTCAAAGGTTGCTGCTTTCTTAGCTCCTAAGCGATTTTGTACCAAGCAAGATGTGGCTGGAAAAGACATATCTGGAGTTACTGTTGCAACTATAATTAGATCAATCTCTTCTGCACCGATCCCTGCTCGACGTAATGCTTGTTCAGCTGCTTTTACAGCTAGGTCAGAAGAAGCTTCATCAGGTGCTGCAATTCGTCTTTCTTTAATTCCAGTACGTGAGACAATCCATTCATCGCTTGTATCTACCAATTTTTCCAAATCAGCGTTAGTTAACACCTTTTCTGGTAAATAAGCACCTGTTCCTAAAATACCTACAGAATTCATCGCATTATTCACTCCTTCGTTTTAGCAAACTCTTGCTTCATTTGCTCTGTCACTTGTTGTGTGACAAATAAGCGCGCTTGACGTGCTGCATTAAAAATAGCTTTCGCATCTGAAGAGCCATGTGCCTTGATTATAGGTCCTGCTAACCCCAACAAAGGAGCTCCACCATGCTCTTTATAGTCCATTTCTTTTTTAAAACGCTTTAGTCCTGGTGATAAAATCAATGCTGCCAATTTATTAATCCATGTGCGTGTAAATTCACTCTTTAGTTTTTCAAAGATCGCCTTGGCTACTCCTTCTGCATTCTTCAGCAAGATGTTCCCACTAAATCCGTCACATACTAACACTTCACAAGGACCATATAATACATCTCTTGCTTCCGTATTTCCTATAAAACGAATCGACGACTCCTTTTCTAATAGTTTAAAGGCTTCTTTGGTTAGTTGAATTCCTTTTCCTGTCTCGGTTCCTATATTTAATAACCCTACTCTTGGTTCTTCAAAGCCAAGAACCTTGCTGGCGTATATGCTTCCCATAATTGCATACTGACGAAGATGTTCTGGCTTAGCTTCAGGATTTGCTCCCACATCTAAAACGAGGATGCCTTTACCAGACAGTGTTGGAAAGACAGGAGCTAGAGCTGGACGCTCAATCCCTTTTATTCGACCCGTATAAAAGAGCCCTGCTGCCATGAGTGCGCCTGTATTTCCAGCACTGATAAAAGCATCCACTTCCTTATTTTTCACCATCTGACAACCAACAACGATACTGGAATCTTTTTTTCGGCGAACAGATCGGACAGGTTCATCATCAGGATCGATATGCTCTGTCACTTGATGAAATTCAATATGATCCAATCCTGGTGGTACAAGATCTGGGTCTTGTCCTATTAAAACGAATGTCGTATCTCTCCAATTTTTAGCAGCAATCGAAACACCTTCAATTACCGAATGAGGGGCATAATCTCCACCGTGTAAATCAAAGGCAATTCGCATTAGGACTCCTCCTTAGCCACTCGTGTTTCCAATGCTCGATACACATCAAATATACCATGAAATACTAGCTCATTATTTACTTTGATCTTCACTTCAATTTTGGTTCGGGAAGAATTTTCATTATCTAAAACTTTCGCATAAGCAACACATTTTTCGGATAAATAGACAGGACGAACAAAGCGAATCTGAGCATTGGCTGTTAGAGCAATTTCCGAGTCCACTAACCCAATCGCTAACGAGTTTGCTTGAGCAAAGATATAATGTCCACGTGCAATTCCATTCCGCTCAAAAACATGCTCTTCAGTGATCTCTAAAATCGATATCCCGCTATGATCTAATTGTAAATCGACCACTTCACCAATAATTTCTTTCGGTGAAAGCGATCGAACTCGATCAAAGTTTTTCTCCGCCATGTGCTTCATTCGTTCTCTTAGTTCTGGTATGCCTAGCTCCATTCGATCGAGTCGAATAGTTTGAATACTGACTTGGCATAATCTGGCCATCTGTTCATCAGTTAAAAAAGGATCTTCTTCTAATGCTTGGGTTAATTTTTTTTGTCTTTCTTTTTTAGATAAACGCACAGCGGAGTTACCCCCTCTTAATACCACATTTTAGTACCAAGTACTAATTAAGAGTATATAAAAAAAAAATCCTTTTGACAATAGAAAAAATAAAAGTCGACTCAAATTGAGCCGACCCTTGCTTTATGAAGGATTATACATTTGCAACTCCTTCAACTTCAACGCCTTTGTAGTAACCACACTCTTTACATACACGATGCGCAAGCTTAGGTGCACCGCATTGTGGGCAGCTTACCACACCAGGAGCATTTAGTTTGTAGTGAGTACGACGTTTACGTTTACGTGTTTTTGAAGTACGTCTAAAAGGTACTGCCATTTTCTTTCACCCCCCTGCCAAATTCCTAAGGAAAGGCAACTTTGCCCATTATACAACAAATTTAAGAACGTGAGAAGTCCGCTAGTCATTCGTTTCTCTTCAGTAATTCCTGCAACTTAGCTAAACGTGGATCAATCCTTGTGGTATCACAACCACAATCTTCGATATTTTTATCAACTCCACACTGAGGACAAATACCTTTGCAATCCTCACGACAAATTGGAGCTAATGGGATTTGCAGTAGCAAGGCTTCACGAATAAACGGAAGCAAATCAATGGTTTGTTCTTTGATCAGAAAAACCTCCTGATCATCTGTTTCTCTAGCCATATATTCTACATCTGTAAATAACTCTGCCCAATCCGCCTCGATTGGAAGCACTAGCTCGGTCAAACAACGTGAACAGGTTAATGTTGCTTTGGTTTGCTCATGTGCTTGTACTAAAAAAAGATGAGCATCCTGCTTCTCTAATTGGACCGTCACCTGAACCGGATCTAATCCCTTTAATCCAGCAACTTCATTACGAATATCTAATGATATCGACTCTGTGATTATGAAAGGTTGATCCTGTTTTAATTTTTGCAGGGAAATTTGCATGATTCCACTCCTTGTATGAAAACAGGGATATTATATGTCAATCTTCTCATTCCTGTCAAGGTTTTTTCATTGACAGCGACTCCTATGTTCCCCTTCGTCTAAGCAACGGATCTTTTTGTAGCAAGTGCAATTGTTGGCTGTTTACGTAAATATTGTACGGCTTCTGACAGGGTCGATACTGGAACTATTTTCATCTTTGTATTAATTCTCTTTGCCATTTCTTTCGCTATTTTTTCATTATTATCTCCCGATTGCTGGTCTTTAGGGCAAAAGAAAATTTGAGCACCTTTCCTATCTGCGGCAATCACTTTAAACTCAATGCCTCCAATCTGTCCTACTTCACCTTTTTCATTAATAGTTCCGGTTCCCGCTACCGTATATCCACGTGTTAAATCCTCTGGTAACAACTGATCCATTACTTCTAATGAAAACATAAGACCTGCGGAAGGCCCACCAATTTCTTCCGTTTTAATCCTTGCAGGTGGATCTGAAGTAACTTTTACCCGATCAACTGGAACAATACCCAAACCTGCTCTAGGCTTTTGCCCTTTGGGGACAGGTAAGGAAACCAACTTTATCTTTCGTATCATTGGCTTATTTTTTCTGGTAAATTTCACTTCAACTTGCTCACCTGCTTTTTTATTTTGTAAATACTGAAGCAACTTCACACTTTCTTTCATACTTTGATGATCAAGCTCCTGAATTAAATCTCCTTCCTTCAATCCACTTTTGGCATTTTGGGTTAACTCAAACACCTCTATACCAACATGTTCAACCTTAATCGGCTTTTTTGCTTGATGATAGGCTGAAATAATAGCGTGATTTTGTGATTCACGCATATTTTCTTCTTGTCTTCGTTCATATTCTTTATCAGACTCATCTTGGCTTTTAATGTCTGATTCTGGGACCAGTTTCATTTCATGTGAAGTAAATGAAAAGAGATAGTCAAGGACACTTGCTCTTTTTAACGACACAGTGGTTAATAAGAATTTTCCTTTCTCATTAGGTTGTTTTGTCGCCACTTTTACATATTGATGCGTATCAATTGCGTCTCCAGGAAACATAGCAAAATAAGAAACAGGGGTAAAAAAAGCAAGTACCACCCCAACCAGAATTAAGCCTATACAAATGCCGAATATGACTAGTTGTTTTGTTTTTTTCAAGTTCTTCTCTCCTTGCATCCTTACCAGATCAATTTGCGAATTTTCTCCAACTCTGCTTTTGCTGCTTCTTCTCCTTTTTGTACACATTCTTCAACACGATTAAATGAAGCAGGGCTAATTTCGGAAACATCAGGTTGAATGAGCACATCAGCAGATAATAATTGTTGATCAAAAATTCTCCTTTCCATAATCTCCAATGATTGCATAATGACATCAACTATATTTTTTATCCGAGCAGGTTGATTTATTTGTGGAAGTACATCAACAGCAATGACAATATCTGCCCCCATTTCTCGAACGGTTGAAATAGGAACACGATCGACGACACCACCATCTACCAAAATTTGCCTCTCATTAATTACAGGGGTAAATACACCTGGGATCGATATACTTGCGCGAACAGCATCTGCTACTGAACCACTTTTGAAAACCACTTTTTCGCCTGTTAGTAAATCAGTAGCTACAACTGCTGTCGGTATTTTTAGCTGCTCCAGATTTTTCCGGTGAGTTAATAAATAAATCAGATCTTTAATCTTATCTCCCGATATAAATCCAAACCCAGGAACAGTTAAATCTAACAAGTGCTTACGCTTTAAATGGATCGCTAAATTTTCCATCATTTCTGGATCGATCCCATTTGCAAATAAAACTCCAATAAAGCCCCCCATACTACTTCCTGCGACAAAGTCAATGGGGACTCCTGCCTGTTTTAGTACTTTTAATACACCAATATGGGCTAATCCTCGAGCAGATCCTGAGCCTAAAGCGAGTCCAATCTTTGGCCTATTCAATCACACTTCACCTTCAAATCTTTTTAAGATTCACTGAAATAGGTATAAACAAGCCTCTAAGTACGTAGACATGTTAATGACCTTTTATTTGTCCGAGGTTGCTCTATTTATAATCAACCACTGATCGTTTTTAAACTCTACACAAAACGATTCACTTTAAGCGTTACATGTTTTCTTGATCAATTCATGCAACATGCTCTGTCCGTGAGAGGAGAATGAGTATGGTTCCACGCCTTCTCCATCGCCGTTTGCAATCGATTGTTCTGGCTTTCACTGCGCTATTTTTAGGAGCCATTTTAATTATGTATCCTGAACAAGCCTTTCTTTCATCATTACGTGGCTTAAGAATTTGGTGGGAAGTCGTGTTTCCGGCCTTGCTTCCATTTTTTATCGTTGCCGAAGTTATGATGAGCTTTGGAGTTGTTCATTTTATCGGCATTCTGCTTGAGCCTTTTATGCGTCCGGTATTTCGCGTACCAGGTGTGGGTGCTTTTGTCATGGTTGTAGGATTAATTTCAGGTAACCCCATGGGAGCAAAGTTAACCGCGCGTTTGAGGGAACAAAAACTAATTAGCCGAGCAGAAGGAGAACGCCTTGTTTCATTTACAAGTACAACAGGTCCCTTATTTATTTTTGGTGCTGTAGGAGTTGGCTTTTTTGAAAGCACTTCTGTCGGGCTGGTCTTAGCACTTGCTCACTATGGGAGTAGTATACTCGTAGGATTACTGATGCGTTTTCATGAATCACAAGCACCACCTACACCCACCCAAAAAGAAAAGTCCGAGTTTCTGATCGTTCGTGCTCTCAAAGAAATGCATCGTGCCCGAGTCAAAGATGGACGACCTCTCGGTCAACTACTAGGAGAATCTGTTACATCAGCTGTACAAACCTTGCTATTAATCGGCGGATTTATCATGATGTTCTCAGTGCTTGTTTATCTGATGAATCATATTGGGTTACTTCATTTCATATCAGATGCAGTTGCTCATCTATTTACTTGGTTACAACTTCCTTATCAACTATCTGTCCCCTTTCTTGCTGGGGTTTTTGAGATTACGATCGGATCACAAATGGTTAGCGAGAGCCCTTCACACATCCCATTGGTATACCAATTGGTCATTGTTAGTTTATTTTTTGGCTGGAATGGACTCTCCATTCAAGCACAAATTGCTAGTATTTTAAGTCGTACTGATATCCGCTACTTACCTTACTTTTTTGCACGTATTCTTCATGGCCTTTTAGCAGGGATCATCACATTACTGATATGGGATCCGCTTAAACCGTATCTTTCGCGACTCCCACATGATCTTCCTACTTTTGCGAACCCTTCTATTTATCAGCTTTGGGGGTTTGAGGAGATTCTACAATCCTTCACAATTATATGCCTTATTTTTTGGATCGGATTTTTACTCCGTAATACTCGCAAACGTTTTATTCGTTAAAGCCCGCTATCTTTATTATTTTTAGCGGGTTTTATGATGACTAAATTTGTTAAGAAGTGCCTGTTCAACATGTTCTGGAACTAAATCCTTTATGTCTGCATGATATCTTGCTACTTCTTTTACCATACTGGAACTAATAAAAGAATGACGGTTATTCGTCATTAAAAATAGAGTTTCTACCTCTTCACTTAACTTTTTATTAATCGAAGCAATTTGTAATTCATATTCAAAATCCGAAATAGCTCTTAATCCTCTTAAAATCACTTTTGCCTGACGTTTGCGCATATAGTCAACTAATAAGCCTTCAAAGCTATCCACTTCTATATTTTTTAAGTGCTGTGTCGCTTTTCGGATCATCTGTTCACGTTCATCGACTGTAAATAATGGTTGCTTTGCTGAGTTAATTAGTACAGCAATGACTACATGGTCGAATATCTTTGCACTTCGTTCGATAATATCTAGATGACCATACGTAATCGGATCAAAGCTTCCTGGGTATACTGCAACCTTCACGCTATGAGTGCCTCCCTTTTCGATATAAAGTAATCATCGTATCTCCATAAGACAATTGACGGTATGAAGTAAGTAAATCGACACAAGCAGGTGGTTGTTGACGTGACAGATGTTCAGCCACGACCACTCCCTCATCAGCAAGTAATTGACTCTTAGAAATTTGTTTTAAAATGGGAAGGAGTAATGGTTTTTGATAGGGGGGATCCAAAAAAATCAATCGGAATTGAATGCCACGCTGCTCTAATACCCGAAGTGCAGCCCGCGCATCCTTACAGTAAAATTCAGCTTGACTCTCCATTTTACAAGCCTTAACGTTACTCCGAACGATATCGAGACTGGTCCGAGACTGATCGATAAAAATCGTGTGCTCAATCCCACGACTTAATGCTTCTAAACCTAGTGAGCCTGTACCTGCAAATAAATCTAACGCCCATCCTCCTTCAAAGAAAGGACCCAACACCGAAAAAAGCGACTCCTTTACGCGATCTGCTGTTGGTCGAACATGTTGACCTGGAACCATCTTCAAGCGTGTTCCTTTTGCAGTCCCTGCAATAATTCGCATAAATGAACATCCTCTACAATTTATGATGACATTTTTATCCTATCATAAAGAGATAATTTTATTAAAAAATATTCCATGACAAAGTTACGAAATAGTTTAATCAATAAAAGCCCATCCCAAAACGATAGGTGGCAGATAAAAAGTTTGCTTGGAGAATAAGACTATTGATTAACCATTCAGTATAAAAACTAGAGAGTGTATTTTTTGCTACTACCAAAACATAACCTCTTTCCGTCACTTAAATTTGGTATGTCAATACTACTAGCTTTAGAAATACACCCTCTTCTATGTATAAAAATAAAAATATCGGCAATCATAGTAATGGCAGCAAGTAAGCTGTCTTACTACGGAGAAGACTTACGTTTCCCCATAAGCTCTTCCTCCGGTTTCTCCTCTCCCATATCGTATCTTTCACATCCGATGAAAGATAGCATAGGCTCGCGTCCATTACGCGAGCCACTTTTTTATTAAGAACCTATTTTAAATATATCGTCTCATCATTCTAGCTTCAAATGGAGTAATTACACGTTCTAGCAATAAAAGCTCAATTGTTTTGGTAGATAGATCAGAAAAATTCGGTGAATTCTTTAGTTTTTCTGCCTCTCTTTCAGTTAAAAATCGATATGGAATTTCTTGTGCAAACTGATATAAAGCCATACTCCCTTGAGACTGCCGAATATACTTACCTTCATCGACAATTTTCTTTAATTGCTCTACAGATACCGCTTTTCTACCTACTGTCTGGTTAATCCCATCAGCAATCTCTCTGTATAAAACATCTTTCACAGCGATCCCCCCACTTCATAAATAAAACCTTACCTTGTAGAAAAAATTTTCTTATGTGGTGGATTTCCTTTTTCGCCTTACGATTATTCAATTGGAAAAGGAAAGCCGGGTCTGTCATTTGATCTCATACTATACTATGTATTTTAAACATATCATGTATATGCATCTGCTGATACTACCTTACCTAATATAACACTAGAAAATAATAGAGTTCATCGAAATACCTCAAAAAAATGCTCCAAGAATTCGGCTCCAAATCTGCTCAACAACGATAAGAATAAATAGAATAAATACCATCCGTAAATATTTGGTATGTAGCATGGTGCTAATACGTGTTCCAAGAGGAGCTCCTAATAAGCTGCCTAGGACAGTAAAACATGTTTCCCAAAATGGAATATGCCCTACAAGCAACTTTCCACTCACACCTCCAATGGAAGATATCAATACAATGACCAAAGAGGAAATCATCGCAATACGGACTGGGATTTTTAATATACTGAACATAAAAGGCAATAAAATAAAGCTGCCTCCTGCTCCCACAATACTTGAGAAAACTCCGACGATGAATGAGACACTTCCAGCCAGCCATGAATGAAAAGAAACTTCTTCTCCTGCTCTTTTAGGAGGATGTCGATTGGGTACTAACATCATCAGAAGTGCGATAATGGCTAGAATCCCATAAAGCAACTGAATGACCTGATTAGACAGAAACTTCGATCCCCATGCTCCTATGAAGCTTCCCAAAAGAACTGTACTTCCCATCACAACGATTAATTTCTTATGAAACAAAGTTTGTTTTTGCTGTCCTTGCTTATAAAAAGACCATATCCCTGCTAAGGATGCAAAAAAGACTTGAAACATACTGATTGTTGCAACTTCACTTGGTGTTAGCTCTCCGATGCCTAGCCACTTTGGAATATATAACAAAAGAGGAAAATGAATGATTGCTCCACCAATTCCAAGTAAACCAGAAAAAAAAGCCCCGACTAAACCAATTAGCAATAGGACAAGATATTGCATCAACTCAGTCAAGATACTTCCTCCCCTATATATAAAAAGCAACACCCCAAATAGGGGTGCCTAACAATAAATGGTATTTTTTCTTGTGGAGATTGTCAACCGATTTGTTCGCTATGAAATGAACCAAAAATAACTGGATCCAATTATTCATTATACTATTTTTTTCATTTTGATCTAGTTTTTCCTTCATGCCACTTTTATCCAATAAAAATTTACCGCTTTCTTCACTACCAAAGATCATAAGTGGACATTGTGTCTAATCAAAGTTCATCGATTCAAGTTTTTCAGTTTGTAGCCACTCATATAGGCTCCGATAATCTTCTTGGGTTACAAAGTCTTCACTTAAAACAATTTGGGCTGCATCATTTCTTGCAACCTCAAGAATTTTTCCATCTTCGCTAATATCTGCCACTTTAAAGTCAGGAAGACCACTTTGCTTTACCCCCAGAAAGTCACCAGGTCCCCTTAGCTCCAGATCACGCTGAGAGATTTCAAATCCATCTGTCGTCTCTGTCATTACTCTCATCCGTTCGATTCCTGCTTCTGATTTCGGATCAGCAACTAAAATACAAGTCGATGCACCTTCACCGCGTCCAACCCGTCCACGTAGCTGATGCAACTGAGCTAGTCCAAAACGATCTGCATCATAAATCACCATGCAAGTAGCATTCGGTACATTGACTCCCACTTCAACAACTGTGGTTGAGATCAAAACTTGGATGTCATTTACGGCAAAGGCATTCATCACTTCTTCTTTTTCTGCTGAGTTCATCCTACCGTGTAACAATCCTACCCGTATAGGAGCTAATTCCACAGTTAACTGCTCAAATACCTCTTGGGCATTCTGCAAATCAAGTTTTTCCGACTCTTCAATTAATGGACAAATAACATAAGCTTGATGCCCTTTCTGACATTCTTTCTCTATAAACCTAATAATTCTTGACCACATCTCTTTTTTTACCCAATAGGTATCAATAGGTTTGCGACCTGCAGGCATCTCATCGATGGTTGAAACATCCATCTCACCAAATGCACTAATCGCTAGGGTCCGGGGAATTGGCGTTGCAGTCATAAATAATACATCGGGTGAGATACCTTTTTCTCTAAGAGCTGCTCTTTGCTTCACACCAAAACGATGTTGCTCATCCGTAATGACAAGGCCTAAATTTCTATAGACAACTGGCTCTTGAATCAATGCATGTGTGCCTACTACAATATGAGCTAACCCTAACTCGATTTCAGATAAGGCTTCTCGACGTTTTCTTACAGCCATCTTACTCGTTAAGGAGGTCACACGTATATGAAAAGGAGCAAGTAATTGCTGTAATGATGCAGTATGCTGATCTGCCAAAATTTCAGTAGGTACCATTAGAGCCCCTTGGTATCCACTTAAATAGTTAGCAAAAAGAGCGATAGCCGCCACTACCGTTTTTCCAGATCCTACATCTCCTTGTACGAGTCGATTCATTTGGATAGGTTGTCTCATATCATCTAAAATTTCCTGAACGACACGTTTCTGTGCACCGGTTAGCGGAAAAGCTAAACCTTGTATAAATTGCTCTACCTTTTCGCTCGGGAATGAATGAGCAATTCCTTCTATCTTTGTTCGTTGAATCCGCCTTAACCACATTAATTTACATTGGTATAAGAATAACTCTTCATAAGCAATTCGCCTTCTGGCCTGATGATTTTCTGCTGGTCCTTTCGGAAAATGTATAAAATACATCGCTTTAGCTCGAGGCAATAGCTTGTATCGACTTAATAACTCAGCAGGTAGGTTCTCTTGAATATATTTTCCATACTCCACAAAAGCCTGGTGGATAAGCTTTCGAAGCCAGCTCATTTTTACACCACTTACTACGGAGTAAATGGGTTCAAGTTGCCCGATTAATTTCTTCTGTTCTTCTTCACTAATCATCGTACGATCCGCTGTAATTTGTAAACGCTGGCGATCCCATTTCCCTGATATAAGAATGGTTTGACCTGAACGAATTTTATCCTTTAAAAAAGCTTGATTAAACCAAATCACACTTACAAATACACCATTGATATCCAACTTGATATGCATGCGTGACTTACTTTTACCATACCATCTTACACTTGGCTGAGTATAAACACGCCCCCGAACAGTTACTCTCTGCTCATTTTCTGCGGTGATTAAATCAGTTAAACGATAATCCTCATAACGATAAGGAAAATATGAAAGCAGATCCGCAATTGATTCAATTCCTAACCCTTCCAGCTCTTTTTTTCGACTCTCTCCTACTCCCGTTAAAACATCGACAGAGACCTCTGCAAGATTCATAAGTCTTTCGCTTCCAACCCAAAGATTTTCTGTTTAAAAGCACGAGCAGTTGGAGTAGTAGCAAGTCCACCTAAAGCAGTTTCTTTCAGGGCTACAGGCATCATTTGACCCATTTTATACATGGCTGAAATAACTTCATCCGTTGGTATCACACTTTTCACACCTACAACTGCCTCTGCCGGATGAGATGGCGTACCATCAGCCATTTCAGCAAAAATTTCCTCATTGGGGCGATTTATTTGTACTTCTTGCTGAATCATGATCTCAGAGATTTTCCTTTCCTCTGCTTCAGCAATCGTTACAACCTCTGCAACACTCTGAAGTTTCATCTTTCTTCTTCACTTCCTTTCCAAAGAAAGCCGCCGTTTCTTTTACGGCGGCTAGCTACTTGTCAAAATTTCCTTATGTAGCGACTTTCTATTTAAAGAACAGTTACTCTCGCGATCCCCGACAATTGTCTAATTTCCTCTTGCACTTTTTCCTCAACGAATTGATCCGTTTCAATTGACATGAGTGCTAAGGCTCCTTTTTCCTTACGAGCCACTTGCATATAAGCTATATTTATTTCATGTTTAGCAAGTACTGTAGCCACACGAGCTACAGCACCAAATTGATCTTTATGCAGCACCAATAAAACAGGGGCACTTCCGGTTAATGTTAACTCGAATCCATTGAGTTCCGTAATTTCCACTTTACCGCCACCGATTGAAATACCTACCACTTCAACACTAAACTCTTCATCTTCGATATATAAACGAGCTGTATTAGGGTGATCTGTCAGCTCAGCCGACTCTTTAAAAATAACTTCCATTCCCATTTGTTTGGCGATTGTTAAGGAATTTATCATCCGTTTATCGGAAGGCTCAAAATCGAGTAAGCCTCCTACCAAGGCGATATCAGTCCCATGACCGCGATATGTTTGGGCGAAAGAACCATATAAAGTAATAACCACTTTTTGGGGCTTACGGCCAAAGATTTTCCGTGCTGTACGACCAATGAGAGCTGCCCCAGCAGTATGTGAACTGGATGGTCCAATCATCACCGGACCAATAATATCAAAAACAGAGCGATATTTCATAAATGCCTCCTTTTCAGCGTAGGTATTTACTAAGTGAAGAGGCGTACAAAATAAATGAATAAATAAATGTATTAGTCCTTCAAAGGAATAAGCACAATTGCCACTGTTTTTGGTCCGGCATGGGTTCCTACAACGGGGCCAACCGTTGTGATCACTTTTTCTCGTACATCATAAAGTTCTTCCACTTTTTTTAATAACTTTTCGCCTTCTATCAAATTATCTGCATGCATGATCCCTACCGATACAGGGGAACCTGAGGGTACTTTCTGTTGCATTAGCTCAAATAAGCGGCCAATCGCTTTATTTTTACCTCGAACTTTATCGATCGGAAAAACTTCACCTTCACGGCTAATCGATAAAATCGGTTTAATATTAAGTAGTGAACCAAAAAGTGCAGAAGCTTTTCCAATCCGTCCACCTTTTTGTAAATATTCCAAGGTATCTACCAAGAAAAATAGCTCTGTATGATCTCTTACTTTTTCGGCAATCTTTTGGCATTCCTCGATCGACTTACCTTCTTGCGCTGCACGAGCAACAGCGACTACAAGCATACCCAAACCATAGGAAACTGATTTTGAATCAAATACTGTAACTTCAATTCCTTCTTCTTTCACCATATCCTTCGCAATCAGAGCAGATTGATAAGTACCACTCATCATCGAAGAGATATGAATAGAAAAAATTTGCTTCGCACCCATTCGAGCAGCTTCCCGATACTCCTCACAAAGTTCATGAGGTGAAGACTGGGAAGTTGTTGGAAGCTGGGAAGCCTGCTTTAGCCTTTGATAAAAATCTTCTGCTTGTAGCTCAACTCCATAACTTTTCCCATCCATATGCACTTTTAATGGAATCACACTAATCTCTAATTCTTTTTGCAGCTGTTCAGGAATATCTGCGGAACTATCCGTAATAACCTTCACTTTAGACATGTCAATACTCTGCTACTTTTCCTCTACCTAAGAGGTAGAACATAGCAGAATCCCCTCCTTTACCTCTATCTTTAGACAAACATCATTACTCTACAGAAAAGAGGAAATAGTAAAGTGGTTGTCCACCATCATGCCATTCCCATTCAGCCTCTGGGAACTCCGCTTCTAATTTACTTTGGAATTCTTCAACTTGAGCTTTAGTCACATCTTTGCCATAGAATACAGTAACTACATCTGCTTCATCCGCATTCATTTTTCGTAATAACTCACGAACTGTATCAAGCATTTCTTTTCCAACCACTTCAATTTTTCCATCTTGGATTCCCAAGAAGTCACCTGCTTCAATATCAATTCCACCGATATTAGAATCCCGAACTGCATATGTACATTCACCAGAGCGAACGGCTTGATAACCTGCAATCATTTGCTTTTTATTTTCTTCTGGCTCCTGTTCGGAATTAAAGGATAACAAAGCAGCTAGCCCTTGTGGAATCGTTTTCGTTGGAATAACAGTTACTGTGGGCTCTACTAGTTCATCTACTTGTTCAGCGGTCAAAATAATGTTCTTATTATTTGGCAGAATAAAAACGTGGTCCGCAGAAATTTGTTCCATCGCTTTAACGATATCTTCTGTGCTTGGATTCATCGTTTGTCCGCCTTCAATTACCACATCTACACCCATACTACGGAATACTTCCGCAATGCCCGTACCAGCAGCTACCGCTATCAAAGCATAGCGCTTATGTTCTATTTCGGCAGGAACTTCCTTTTCTGTACCCGCTGAAAGGGTATAATCGTGTCCTTCGGTTACATTTGCATATTGCTCACGCATATTCTCAATTTTAATTCGGGTTAAATCTCCATACTTCATAGCATAATTCATTGCGTCCCCAGGATATTCTGCATGAATATGTACTTTTACTAATTCGTCATCAGCAACAACTAGTAAAGAATCGCCAAATTGAGTCATTGCTTGACGGAAAGCTGTCTCTTCAAATTTTTCTGTTGGACGTCTGTCTGTATGAAGCTGAATCATAAACTCTGTACAATAACCATATTCAATTTGAGCAGGATCAATTTTTGATTGAGCATTTGCATGATGAGCTTTTGAAGCTAGCGAATCCATCTCTTCTTGCTTATTAGTAGGCTTTTCATCGATTTTTATTTCGCCTGTAAGCGCTTGAAACATTCCTTCATAAACATAAATAAGCCCTTGTCCTCCAGCATCAACAACTCCTGCTTGCTTTAAAACTGGCAACAATTCAGGTGTACGCGCAAGAGAACGGCGAGCCTCATTTAAAATAATCTCTAAGATCGCTGCTGGACTTTCTGCATACCATGAACGGCGCATTCCTGCTTCAGCAGCCTCTCGAGCTACAGTTAAAATCGTCCCCTCAACCGGCTTTATCACTGCTTTATAAGCCGTCTCTACACCCCGTTGGAACGCATCAGCTAGCTGAATGGCATTGATTTCCTCTTTATGATCAATCGCCTTAGCAAAACCACGAAATAATTGGGATAAAATGACACCTGAGTTTCCGCGTGCCCCCATCAACAGACCTTTTGATAAAGCGCCTGCCAATTCACCAACCGTATTCGCTGTAGCGTGTTTTTCCATTTCAGCAACGCCGGAAGATAGAGTTAAATTCATATTTGTTCCTGTATCACCATCTGGAACTGGAAAAACATTCAGCGCGTTAACTTCTTCAACCCGACGATTTAAGTTTTGCGCTCCTGCCTGCATCATATTCAGAAAAAGTGTTGCATTGATTTGTTGCTGTGTCACCGTGCTCCTCCTTACTCTTCATTCAACAAGCGAACTCCTTGCACAAAAATATTGACTTGATCTACCTTCACCCCAAGCATTTGGTCAAGGGTATATTTAATTTTCGCTTGTACATTATGGGCTACTTCAGAAATTTTAGTACCAAAGCCCACAATAATATATATATCAATGATATATTCACCGTTCTCCTGCCTAACTTCAATTCCTCTGCTCAAATTTTCTCTACCTAATAGCTCTGTAATTCCATCCTTTAGTTGATTGCGAGATGCCATTCCAACTAGCCCATAGCAGTCGATTGCCGCAACCCCGGCGATATTCGCAATGACAGAATCTGTAACATAAATCGGTCCTAATGTTGAGTTTACTTCTAAGTTCATAGTGAATTCGTTGCAATTTCCTTATTCATCGTGCCCACTTTCACTATTTTTCGTTACTCGCGTTTGGTACAACACTCCTAAGGCGTAACTTCCGACAAAATTGCCGTACAAATCAAAGATATTAAGCCTTTGATCTATTGCAACGCTATCCTCCCTTGCAATTTGATTTTCCTGCGCGACCAACTACGCAATGCTGCTTGTTTATGCTAGACATCGATGAGGTTCGGCATTTTCGCTAGCACAATTGTACAATAACGTGTCAGAGATGGAAAGAGACAACTCTTTTCATCTTACAAAATTTGTACACTTTATATTAGTCATGTTGATTTACCTAATATAAAGAGAGTATAAACTCATGTTTTCGCCACGCTCCCATCGATATCCTACAAAAAGTAATACGGTCCTCTCCCAAGAGGTCTCTTAGCCGAAAAATACCCTTCTTACTTTTACAATGTTTAGTTAATCAACAACCCTGACTTTATATACCTTTCCCGAAAAACAGAAAAACCTCCCCTTTTTTCTTCATCTTGCGAAATAAGTTAAAGATATGCTACAATGTCTTGGTATTTAGTACGAACTGGTACGTGACAAAGAACAGGAGGTGGACATATTGGCACGTCGTTGCTTTATTACTGGCAAATCAGGTTCAACCGGAAACAAAGTAAGCCACTCCAACCGTAAAAACAAAAGAAAATGGGGCGTAAATGTACAAAAAGTACGTATTCTCGTAGATGGGAAACCGAAACGCGTCTACGTTAGCACCAAAGCACTTAAATCCGGTAAAGTTACCCGTGTGTAATCATTTTTCCAATATACTCTGGAAATAAACCTAGTATCTATCTACCTCTAGATACTAGGTTTTCATTTTTTCACCTGTTTATACAAGTTGCCCCCACCTTCATAAGAGGTGAGATGAATTAAACTTTGTTCGCTCCTGTGGTGATTCATAGAACATAATAGAACATACTTTAAACAAAATTTGCATTCTTTAGGCTCACATCTGTGAAAAAGTGATATGGTTTTACTCAAGAGCGATTAAGGGAGAAAAGCCTTTTGTAGAAAGAAGCTTCTTCCTTACAACTAGTAAGAAACTCCCATAGCTACAGGTTTTTTATATACACCAAACTTACACTCTGCTTCATCATTTTAAATCAAAAATCGGTATATCAATTCGTTTAAGCTCAAATGATTCTTTACTCATAATAAAATACCCCTCAAGAGGAGGGGAAAACCACAAACTTTTATATTATTGTTCTTTTTTAGCAAATATATTTAGTAAAACCTTGACCACACCACCCAAAAACTTCGGAAGCTTAACGGTATAAAATCTCACTATTTTCCCTCCAATCTAATCGGTTACGGTTGCATACCTCCATTTATTTATATTCTATAGAGTTCAATATGTCCCTAGAACATGAGAAGCATACAAAAAAGCTCTTCCTTATTGATTGGAAGAGCTTACTTTGCATAAGTAGCCTTTTCGACTATATCTCTTTATCTCCGTCCTACTGATTGAAGGCATGATCACTACTTTCAATCAACAAACATTTCCCTTTATGGATTTCAATGTGAGCTGTCCGTTCATTCAACTCATTACTAATCCCTAATGTCCTACCGCGTATCAATACTCCATTTTGTAGAGGGTAGCGCATTCCTGAAGTTGTAATACCTTCCACCCTCCTACTGATTGGCAGAAGCGAAACATATGAATAGCCTACCTCTTGATTCAAATAGATTTTGATAGGTGCTACCAACAAACGGAGGCGATTTGTATGATGATAAATGACCCCTTTTCCCCCTTGTTCTTCAATCCATTCCAGCAAGCCAATATTAGCTAAAGCATGATCAATACGTGCTCCTCCATAGGCACCTAAAATCACGACTTCATCTGGCTCTACTTTTAGAGCTTCTTCCACGGCAAAATGAAGATCAGTCATTCCTTTTTCGAAAGGCAGCTGTATAAAAGGAATACCTAGCTTCTTAAGCCAAGTGAGTCTATCCAAACCGAGGGTATCAAAATCACCAACAGCCAAATGTGGTGTAATTCCTGCTTCCACGAGGGGAAGGAGACCAGCATCTGCAGTAATGATAAAATCTTGCTCCGGTTTAATCCGCATAAGATCCAAATGTACGAGTTCACCACCGCCTACTACTACCACTCTTTTCATCTTAACGACGATACACTAATTGAGGTGCAGTATAAATTAAAATAATCGCTACAATAAGTGCAAGAATCATATTTGGAACCATATAGGCGGCATTATAAACAAATGAATATAGATAAGGACTTTGCCCTTTCGGAGCACTGTCTGCAAAAAAAACGATTCCTGACACAAAATGGCTGAGCAAACGTCCGAGTCCCGCTATGAAAATACCAATACCACTTAAAAGTATTTGGCGATTTTTATTTTGACCTTGTTTTAAATGAACTAAACCCGCTATACCCAGTGCGCCAAAAGCAATTGGATAATCTAAAAGTAACTGGATGGGATGAACAATATATCCTCCCAAAAGCAATTGTAAAATCCCGGTTAATAGTCCTGCTGTCATTCCAGCCCATAATCCTCTGCGAAGTCCTACAACTAATATGGGAATCATCACTAAGGTAATGGATCCACCATAAGGTGCTTGATAAATAGCCAATTTATCTAAAACAGTTGCAATCGCAGCCATTATCGCTATTTCGATCAAGGTGACTAGCTTTTTTGATAATGGGTTCATGGTATTCTCCCTCTATCTTTCAAATAATAAATACACAAACAAATGAATTATTTTATGATTCAATGTCATGAACAGGCTCTATTTTTTATTTAGTCGCACGTATTTCCGCTAAAGCCTTCCTGCGATCATTTGCTCCAAAGATCGCCGAGCCAGCTACTAATACATTTGCACCTGCTTCTACGACTTGTCTTGCCGTTTCCTGATTGACTCCACCATCGACCTCGATGGGGATATCTAGGCCTTTCTCCTCCATCCATTTACGAACTTGAGCAATTTTTGGTAGTACACTTGCAATAAATTTTTGCCCACCAAATCCTGGATTGACAGTCATTAAAAGAACTAGATCCACATCTGCTAAGATCGGTTCAATCAATGCAACAGGAGTAGCTGGGTTGATCACCACACCTGCTTTTACTCCTTGCTCTTTAATATGATAAATCGTTCTATGCAAATGAGGACAAGCTTCTTGATGCACGGAAATATAGTCCGCTCCTGCTTTTACGAAGTCCGAAATATAACGATCAGGTTCTTCAATCATTAAATGAACATCAAGTGGTAATGATGTATGGGGGCGAATCGCATTAACAACCAATGGTCCCAGTGTAATATTAGGGACAAAATGACCATCCATCACATCTATATGAATCCAGTCCGCTCCTGCTTTTTCTATTTCATCAATTTCCTCTTTTAATCTCGCGAAATCTGCCGATAAAATCGATGGAGCAATCTTAATCATCATTTAATACCTCCTTGGTTGCTGTTTAATTTCCTGTAAGAACTGTAGATAGTGCTGATAACGCGACTCATCCATATCCTTATTTTCGACAGCGAGCCGAATGGCACAGTGAGGTTCATTGATATGTAGACAACCTCGAAAACGGCAAGCTGAAGCGTTTTTATGAATCTCTGGAAAACAAGAGCCCAGCTCTTCTGCTTCCATACCATGAAAAGTGAGCTGGCTAAATCCTGGTGTGTCTGCTACGAGTCCACCATGAGACAGCTGTAGTAATTCAACTTGTCTAGTCGTATGTCGTCCCCGTCCAATCTTACGACTTACCGCTCCGGTTTGCAACTCTTTACTTGGAAGGAGTTGATTTAATAAAGACGACTTGCCAACCCCAGATTGACCAGCAAATACAGATACTCGGTCTTTTAAATACGCTTGTAACTCTTCAACACCTTGCCCTGTACGAATGCTTGTCGTAACAACTGGATAATCAGCCGCTTGATAAATAGCTCGGATTTGTGCAACTTCATGTTCATCTTCGATCAAATCATATTTGGTTAAACAAATAACAATCTCTAAACCCTCACGTTCAGCATGAACCAAAAATCGATCTAATGGCATTTGTTGAAATGGTGGTTCACGTAATGAACAGACGACAATCGCTTGCTCCACATTCGCAATTGGTGGGCGCAGTAATTCAGTCTGTCTAGGCTCTACCGAGACGACTACGCCTTCTGCTTCCCCTGTTTTTTCTACTTCGACCATATCTCCTACCAAAGGTTTCACTTTCTTCTTAGCAAACTTAAACACCCCTCTAGCTCGACATTCCAACTCCTCTCCATCCAAAGTACGTACATAGTAAAATCCACTAATTGCTTTAAAAATTTGCCCTTGCGGCATCAAACAACCTCCTTATTCCCTTCATTTAGAAAAATGTATCCGTACTTTTATCCTTTTATTATTTAAAAGCCCCTCAAAATAAGTACAACTACATTATCCTCTTATATTATGTATTATACTAACAGAAAAACAAAATCTGCAGACCCATGAAACCATGAATCTGCAGAAATCATAAAATGAGATATTAATTGTCAGAGGTTATTGGCGGCTTTTGACACTGGCTATTACCAGATCCAATCCAAACCTGTACTTTTTCACCTTCATTTAAGTAGTCACCTTGTTTAGGGTATTGGTGATATACTTTCCCCTCTTGGCCACCATTACAATACCAGTGCTTCACTTCTGATTTATCTAGTCTAGTTTCCCAAAGTCCAACATAATTCTTCTCCACTTTCTTTCCTTCAGGTGTCACATACAGGGTGATCGTGGTGCCCTTCTCTACTTCAGCTCCGCTTTCCGGCTCGGTCTTAACTACGCGATTCGCTTTAACTTTATCACTTTTTTCTTCTTTCTCTTCAACTTCTAATCCTAGCTTTTGTAATTCCTCTATCGCTTTATCTTTCTTCATATTTTTTAAATCAGGTATCTGAACCGATTCGGATGCTGATGCAGTACCACCTGTTGTTGAGGAATCTTCATCAAACCAATTAATGGCTAAAAAAATGATTGCACAAATAGCAACAAAACCAAATAGTAGCTTTAGTGTTTTGGATGATCCCTCTTTAAATTGGACCACGATCTTTCCCACGAAAGATTTATTTTCTCTCCTTGGGGGATCTGGCTTTACATAGGGCTTTGGTTTTTCAGACTTATTCATTCTTTCAAACTGTTGAAACGGTGGTTTATTTTGGTAATGTTGCGGTGAAGAATAGGTATGATTAGACATGAATTGAAGAGCTTGCTCTAAGTCCTGTCGCATGGCATGTATCGAAGGATAACGCATGTTTGGATCTTTTTGCATCGCACGTGAAACTATCGACACCACATGATCAGGTATGCTTGGATTAAACTTTCGTGGATCTTCTGGATCTTCTTGTAAGTGTTTTAGCGCAATACTTACAGCAGTGTCCCCATCAAACGGAAGTCTACCCGTCAACATTTCGTATAATACAACACCTAACGAGTAAATATCGGACCGTTCTTCGATTTGTCCTCCCCTTGCTTGTTCGGGTGAAAAATAGTGCACAGATCCCATCATCGATCCTTGCTGGGTAATCGTCGAAGAGCTAGCTGCACGCGCAATTCCGAAGTCGGTCACTTTCGCTTGCCCATGTTTATGAAGCATTATATTATGTGGTTTTATATCACGATGCACAATTTGGTTATCATGAGCATGCCCTAATCCGTCACAGATTTGCATCGCAATCCGAGCAGATTCTTCAACTGAAAGTGGCCCCTGATCCAAGATGTATTGCTTTAAAGTAGGACCTTCAATCAGTTCCATCACTATGTAGTGAATGAAATCTTCTCTTCCAACATCGTAAACATTAACCACATTGGGGTGTGATAAACTACCTGCTGCTTGTGCTTCACGACTAAATCGCCGGATAAACTCTGAATCATTACTAAGGGATTCACTTAATATTTTAATCGCTACCATGCGATTCAATAATAAATCTCTTGCCTTATATACGACAGCCATTCCTCCGCCGCCGATACGGCTGATCACTTCGTAGCGATCTCCTAACTTCTTCCCTTCCATTCGCATGATGATCTTATTCCTCCTAAAGCCCCAATCATGAGGTTGAGCTTCATCCATCACTTCTTTACCTAGTCAATTTATTTGTTGATCCATCCCATTATACAGTATTTATGATCAGTAATCTTTAGTATCAAAGCTAGAAGATCATTACCTTTATGGTTATTGCTGCAAATGGGAAACTCTGACTAGCCAATTATATACAATAGGATTGTATATACTGCTAAGAGTAATTGTTCACTTTTTTCTTCCTTAGGTAAATCCTATTGAGCCGATTGTAAATAATTCGTAATTTCTTCGGCCATATGTTAGTATTCACAGCATGATGTTTATCCGTACGACAGGCGAGAATAGATACATGTAAGCATACAAATACTTATACTAATCTATTCTTATGTATTATACTAACATATAAAAAATAAAATCTGCAGATTTATGAAATCTTGAATCTGCAGAAGCTACAAATCGAGATATTTTATTCACAGAAACTTTAGGTGGTTGTTTCCTACATGAATGATTTCCTGATCCGACCCAAACTTCTACAGTTCCACCTTCTTGGATATAATCACCTGCTGAGGGATGTTGCTGATAAACTTGTCCTTTCTTTCCACCATTACAGTAGTGCATCTTAATCTTGTAACCATTTCCTGACCTAGGTAGCTGCCTTCTCGAGCTTTGTTCATACATACCTATATAATTATCCACTTTCATTCCTTTTGGGGTAATATAAAGGGTAACGGTGGAGCCCTTTTTCACCTCAGCTCCACCCTCTGGTTTTGTTCGTATTACATGATTTGGTTTCACTTCATCGCTTTTTTTTTCCACTTGATCGATTTCTAGTCCCAATTCTTTTATTTTCTCAATGGCTTGATCTTTTTTCATATTTTTTAACTCAGGGAGTTTCACTGTCTGTGATACAGATACTGTGTTCCCTGTATCCGCAGGTTGTGATGAGTCCTTTGCCCCTCCAAAAAGGGTTAAGATCTTATTAAATCCGTAAAAGGCCAAGAAAATAATGACAAAAAAAGTAAATAGGCCAAACAATAACTTTTGCCACCAAGTTAATTCTTCCTGAAGGTAAACCATCGTCTTTTGCAGAATTGTTTTATTTTCATCTGCCGGTACATCCAATATTTTGAGCCGTGCACGTGTCTGATCCCCAACTTTCTGGTGACTACCTTTTCGAGTATTCATCGAGTTATTCGTTCGAATCCCAGGTCGTTGGATAGGCGATTGCTGTGTATTTTTTTGATGGAAAGACGTTGATGAATCATCATCCAAGGGGATTTCTTGAAAAGCATCTTCGATTCTTCCAGTATATACATTTCTAGTTTGATGCGTTCCCATTTGTAGAGCATATTCTAAATCTTTCATCATCGCACGCACTGAAGTATATCGCATATTTGGATCTTTGTGCATAGCCCGCAAGATAATGGTCGCCATATGGTCAGGGACATTGGGATTAACCTGTCTTGGATCAAGTGGCTCTTCTTGTAAATGTTTGATCGCAATACTTACAGCAGAATCTCCATCAAATGGGAGTTCTCCTGTTAACATTTCATATAATACAACACCTAATGAATAAATATCTGACTTTTCTCCAATCTGGCCACCTCTAGCTTGTTCTGGTGAAAAATAATGTACAGACCCCATCACCGAACCTTGCTGGGTAATTGTCGATGAGCTAGCTGCACGTGCAATTCCAAAGTCGGTCACTTTCGCTTGCCCATTTCTATGGAGCAAGATATTATGCGGTTTTACATCACGATGGACAATTTGATTATCATGTGCATGAGCTAAACCATCACAAATTTGTATCGCAATCCGGGCAGCTTCTTCTACAGGGAGAGGACCACGCTCTAATACATAGTCTTTCAATGTAGGACCTTCTACAAGTTCCATGACAATGTAGTGGATATACCCATCTCGCCCTACATCATACACATTCACAACATTTGGATGTGACAAACTAGCTGCAGCTTGTGCCTCTCGGCTAAATCGTCGGATAAATTCTGAGTCATTACTAAGGGATTCACTTAAGATTTTAATCGCTACAAAACGGTTTAGTAGTATATCACGCGCCTTATATACTACCGCCATCCCACCGCCACCTATGCGGCTGATCACTTCATAGCGACCCCCTAGCTTCTTCCCTTCCATTTGCATAATGATCTCGTTCCCCCTCAGCCCCAATTATGTGGTTGAGCCATCTGTATTTTTGAGCTACCTGTATGTTTAATTAAGATAAGTGAAATATTATCTTTCCCCCCTGCATCCAATGCCATCTGTATCAGTTGATCTGCTTTTTGATCAATAGACATCGATGTGTTACTTAAAACAATACCAATATCACGTTCACTTATCATCGAAGTTAAACCATCGGAACACAAAAGCAAGATATCATCCTTGATCCATGGGGTATCAATTAAGTCAACTTCTACCTCTTTATTAGTACCAACTGCTCTGACAAGCATATTGCGTTGCGGATGATTTCGAGCTTCTTCTTCAGTAATTTGCTTTAATCGTTTTAGTAAGTTGACATAAGAATGATCTTCAGTAAGTTGATACAGTCCGCCTTTATGCAACATATAAGCACGGCTATCCCCTACATGAGCCAAAACAACTTCTTTTGTATCCACAATAGCCGTTACTACCGTCGTTCCCATTCCTTTAAACTGGGAGTTTTGACTAGCTAATTTATAAACTGAATTATTGGCTGTTCCAACCGCTAGGAGTAATTGCTCACCTTTTTCTTCAGTCGCTAAATCTAAGTCTGCTGACTGTAGGTAATTCGTAATTTCTTCGACCGCCTTTTGGCTAGCAACATCACCGGCTTGATGTCCACCCATGCCATCAGCTAGAACAGCTATAATACTTCCGGCTTTTACTTGTAAGAGACCGGTACTATCTTCATTGAGATCGCGCACTCGGCCGATATCTGTACGCCGTGCTATCTCCATTCCGGCTACCCCTTTCCCTATCTGTGTGGTACCATCTTGCTGACGATTTAAAGAGGAATGAATGATTGTAATAAGATTATGCAACAAAATATTAATTAATTGTATCTATTCCTTTTTAAAATTAAACGCCTTGCATCGATCATCCTCTTAAAATAATAAAATCTCTTATATCCAGTTTACTCTCCTTGAATCAACTGACTATTCTTTGCCCGCAATTGACCACACGCGGCGTCGATATCATGCCCATGCTCTCTACGAATGGTTGTATTTACTTTATAAGAATCTAAGATCCGTTTAAATTTAAAAATTTGATCACGAGGTGTTCGGGTATAGTTCCTTTCAGGTACAAAGTTAACAGGTATCAAATTAACCAAGCAATTCATACCTTGCAATAATTTACCTAGCTCATGCGCTTGTTCGTCCTGATCATTTTTACCACCAATTAGCGCATACTCAAAAGTTAATCTACGTCCAGACTTCCTAAGATAGTACCAACAAGCATCTAATAAGTCTGCCAACGGAAAGCGACGATTGATTGGCATCAAACTTGAACGCAAGTCCTGATTGGGTGCATGTAAAGAAATTGCCAACCCTACTTGCCAATCTTCATCGGCAAAGCGATAAATATTTGGAACTACCCCACTCGTTGAAACGGTAATATGACGCTGTCCAATTTTTAATCCATGAGCATGATTTATTATTCGGATAAACTTCATCGTTTCTTCATAGTTTTCAAATGGCTCACCTGATCCCATGATTACGACCGATTTAACCCGTTCGTTTGAGACATCTAAGTGTTTCTGTGCCATGATTACTTGAGCAACGATTTCTCCTGCAGTTAAATTACGTTTCAATCCACCCAAGGTAGACGCACAAAAAGTACAACCAATTCGACAGCCTACTTGAGTTGTTACACAAACACTGATTCCATAATTATGCCGCATAATTACTGTTTCAATTGCATGCCCATCAGCTAATCCAAACAAAAATTTTACTGTCCCATCTTGCGATTTTTGTATAGTAATCACTTTAAGTGGGTGTAACTCAAAGGACTCAGTTAGTTGTGATCTTAAGGATTTAGGTAAGTTACTCATTTTTTCAAATGATTCAACTCTCTTTTGATAAAGCCAATCCATTACCTGTTTGGCACGATAAACAGGATGATTGTGTTCATTGATCCAACTTTCCCATTGATCATAACTATAATTATAAGCAAATGTTTTTTTCATCATATTTACATCGATTTCCTTCTATCAACCATCCATTATGAATTTCTACTCTCAATGAGTTGCTAAAAAACTTTTCTTATTATATCAATCCTATGGCTGAAAGAAAAGGGAATAAGAGTAAAGTTCATAGCAATTTATGAATAGTTTTTTAAATATTATAAAGCACTTGTCAAAAATCTATTTCACTTTTCCTCCTACTCCTCGTACTTTAACTTTATAATGAACGCGAACAGGTATTTGTGGAAAACTTTTCTCCCAGTGTACTTTTTTCCATAATCCTGGGTGATAAGCTCGAGCAAATTCACTAAAATGAAAAATATCCACTTTCCATTTCTTCTGCGCAAGATCAATCAAGCGGTTTGCATTTTTTTCATAGTCCCTCTTTAAATAATTTTCGAGCGCTGAAAGTGATTGATTTCCACTCAGATTATAAAAACACTTTTTCTCTACGACTATTCCCCAAATCTCAATATTTACCTGTACTTCAGGCCGATTCGAAATTTTTACATCCCTAGTGATTTTTTCAGGTTGAAATATAATCACTCCTTTTTCCTTTGGACAAGATACAGATGAATATCCTCCTTTTTTTTCATAACGCATATGAAGTAAAGCATTGATATCCTCAGCCGCTTCAATCTTTCCAATCATCTTATCCCGATCAAAAACTGCAAGTCCGCTCCATTCAAACTTATCTTTCATCGGTGTAAAGTAATTGATAATAGGAACTTGTCTGGATGGAGTCGATAATTCAACATATACCTTTCCCAAGTATGTATTTGGAACTATTTCTTCTTTGATCCCCGTTTCTAAGGTTTCTCTGAAATAATTACTTGATATTTGCTCTAGCTTGGTCTGTGTCATTATTGCGTCCTTCGCTTTTCCCTTTACTACCACAGGCCATAGCTGTCTTCGAACTTCAGGATTTCTTTTCGTCATATCGAATATCGAACCAATCCCTTGTCTCGCTTGCTTTTCTCCAAATAGCATCAATTGCATATTTCCTAAGTAAATCGGCTTTGTCGATTGTCTTTCCAAGGAACTTATCACTTCAATTAATGTTCTTCCTTTAGCCGAAAAAATATCTACTGCGCTTGCTCCACCACCTCCTCCATTTCCACCACCTCCGCCGCCTCCGCCACCACCTGCAATTTGTGTTGGAATAGGAACTTGCATCGTAAGCTCATAGCCAGACGGATCACGGTCTAATGCAATCGCAGTGGCAGACATTCTCTCCTCGATCTCCTGTCGGTCCCAACAACCAACTACAAATAAGCTAAGAATACTAATCAGTAAGAAGCTACGTATATACGCTTGAGGCATCCTACTTCTCCTCTCTGTGAATCACATAGACGACTTAATCAATCTATTATCTTAATTCATCGTGTTGATTAACCCCGAAATAGGTAATGGGGAGGGGCATTTTTCGACGAAATTAGTCTCATGAATGTCTTGCTTCGTAGCGAAATATGCCCTCTACAACTTCAAATGATTATGCAAATCAACATCCCCAATCTTCATTAATAAATAGAAGGATTTCATAAACCAATCCATCAAGAGACATCTTCACTTTCCTGAACCTTCTTTCCAGGGTGATCTAGTTCATGTGCAGGGGAACCTTTCTTTTTTCTGATGACAGCAATGACCAAACACAAAATAGCAAATCCAATAACTATAAAATGAGTAATGCTTAGCCAATCAATCCAACGTTCCAATTCTTGAATGTTTTTTAGATAAACGGCTAGGGCATAAACAATCGGAAAGAGAATCCATGTGATGGTTGTATTCGCCTTTTCAGGGAATCGATAGATTTCGGTAATCATTCGCACTAAAACATGATAGAAGTTTGCGACAGTGGTAAAAATGTTAATCAAAAAAATGATGAGAACCCCCGCTTCAAGTCGTTCTAAAATAAGCATGGGCGATCGCGTCTCTTTCGCTAGCTCGAGTGTAGGAGACATGATTTTGACTATCTCATAGGGACCAAATACACTTAAGGAAGTCAAAAAAGTAATCCCGAATATCATCGTGATAAATGGCATGACCCATAAATGACTTTTCAAGGACTTGTCTGTATTTTGATAATATCCCGCCATAATCAACATAATTTCATAACCGACAAAAACATAGATAAAGATGAAGATCGCATTACCGAAAAAGTTTAAGTTCATTTGAAACATCGGTAACATGTTCAAAATCTCACCATTTTGAAACGCAGCAAAAAGCAAGATCACGATGGGAATTAGAGTAAACGGTACTAAAAACTCATTCATTTTTAATAAAATATAGGGCTTTGTCTTCGCTGCAAATGCAATACTAAAAATTAAAATAAAGATGGTTGCCTCAATAGGAGTCCGTTTTAAGGCTTCAATCTTTAATATTTCAGCGAAAATACGTATATTGGTAGCAATAAGAAACAACAAGTAGAACCCTAATAGGATAAAAAACGGGAAACTTAATATCCTTCCAAATTGCGGATTCCGGGAAGGACCCAAAATTTCAGGTATAAAAGAAATACAGGTACGTCTTGGAAAACGTTGACACAACTTACTTAAGCAATAGACAAAGATCGTTGCTATGAATCCAGAAACAAGAATGACCCAAAACCCATCAGGTCCAGCTACTTCTGCCGCAGTTCTCGGTAGAAAAAAAATACCTGAACCTAAGATAGACATATAAATAAAAGCAAAGGATTCATAAGGGGTTACACCACTCTGTGATGAATTACCCGATTCCGGCTTATTCATGAGGCTTCTCCCCCATTCTTTTGATCTTGTGCCTCAGACTTCTCTTCTTGCCGCTGACTATCTTTAGGATGGAAGAAAGAAGGTCGTTTATCCATCCATTTCCATGGCATCCGCACTAATGTATCTTTGAAGTCAGAGGTATTCAGTGGTGTATAAGGAGCCATATACGGAATACCCATGGAACGTAATTGGACTAGATGAAGCAGTAAAAGAACAAGTCCTAACATAACACCATATAAACCAAAAATTCCTGCTGAAATCATCAGCGGAAAGCGTAAAAGTCGAACAGATATCGCTGCATTATAACTGGGATTGGCATAAGAACTAATCGTTGTTAAACCAACAACAATCACCATCGCAGGCGAAACTAACCCTGCGGAAACAGCCGCATCTCCAATTACTAATGCTCCTACAATACCAATTGTTGGACCAATCGGACCTGGAAGACGAATACTTGCTTCACGTAATATCTCTACACTGATTTCCATCAGCAATGCCTCAATAATGGAAGGAAAAGGTACTGTCGCTCGCCCTGAAGCCATTTTGAACTGCAACTTAGAAGGTATCATTTCTGGATGATATGAGACGAACGCGATATATAAAGCAGGTAACATCAGTGAAATAAAAAAACTAACTAACCGAATCAATCTTAAAAAGGTTGCAATGTGAAAACGCTCATAGTAATCTTCAGGGCTATAATAAAATTGTGTAAAAACAGCAGGCGCAATCAGTGCATGTGGTGTACCATCAACTAGAATAGCTATTTTTCCTTCCAATAGATGAGCTACCACAGCATCAGGTCGCTCTGTATTTTGCAATTGTGGAAACGGTGACCAGGTCTGATCTTGAATAAACTCTTCGATATAGCCTGTTTCTAGCACACCATCAATATCGATCCGCTGTATACGATTTTTTACCTCTTTTAAAATGTCCGGTTGAACGACTCCTTCTAGATAAATAAGTGAAACAGATGTCTTTGTTCGTTTACCGATGCTATACATCTTCACACGTAAGTCAGGATCTTTAAGCCGACGGCGTATCATTCCTAAACTAAATAAAAGGGTTTCACTCAGTCCTTCTCTTGGACCACGAACGACAGATTCAGCTCGTGGCTCGCCAATTCCCCTAGTTTTCCAGCCACATGTACCAATGACCATCACTTTCTCATAACCATTAATAAATAAAACCGTGTCCCCTCGCAGGATCGCATCGACCGCTTCTTTCATCTCTTGTTCGACTTTTAGTTCACCTGCTTGAACTAGGCTTTCATAAGCCAACTCCCAGACATCCTTTTTAGTATCTTTATAGAAAAGACCACTATAAGTCATAAGGGGACGTAATACAAAATCTTGGTTGGCATCTCTACTTGCCAATTCATCTAGATATAGCATTGCCGCTTTTGTCTCTGGCTTATATTGGATGGTAAATTGGCGAATTTTCAAGTCGCCAGCCTTGCCTAACAGGGTTTCGATGTATTTCACATTTTCCTCTACGTCTGCGTAAATCCCTAAGTTTCCTACTTTATTTTCCAGTTTTTCTTCATAACGTTTTTCTAGAATTTTTTTCTTCTTTTTAGATCGATTCAATCGAAAAGATCGATTTTTCATTCGCATCACCACGTTCTTAATTTGTCCTTGAACTAAAAAAAAAATACAGCAAAAAAAGATGACATCTGTATCAAACAAATATCATCTTTATCCGTGAAGAAATTATTCTTTTTTTAATAGTCTAGCGATAAAAAAACCATCGCTTTCAAAGTGATGTGGTAAGATTTGTACCCAACCATTACCCCCCTGTGCTTTTTTCTTTACCGCTGGTGGTAAATATTCTTCGAAATGAGGATCAGGAACAAAATCCGGATGTGTGTGTAAAAATCGTGCTACTTGCTCTTGGTTTTCTCTGGGTTCTAAAGTACATGTACTATAAAGAAGAACTCCCCCAGGTCGAACAAGTGGAGCAACAGCTTCCAGTAACTCTTTTTGTATTTGAGCTAACGCCTCTACTTGACTTGATTCTTTACTCCACTTGATATCTGGCTTTCGTCGAATAACACCAAGACCTGAGCATGGCGCATCAAGCAATACCCGATCAAATAAAGCTTTTGACGCTCTTTCTTGAGCCAACTTTCTCGTATCTATCTTCTTCGGATGAATGATCTTGATACCTAAACGCTCCGCATTGGCTTGAATCAAATCAATTTTATGTGCATGGATATCACAAGCGACTATGGAGCCTTCATTGTTCATTAGTTCCGCTAAGTGAGTCGTTTTTCCACCAGGTGCTGCACACGCATCTAATACATTCATCCCTGGTTTAGGAGCCAACACCCGACTAACTAACATGGAGCTTTCATCTTGTATCGTACAAAATCCTTGCTGAAAGAGTAAACTAAAAGCGGGATTTCCGCCTTGCTCGATTCGGACAGCATCAGGCATCATTTCCGATGGGATCGCTTCACCCATTTCACTTTCATGCCAGCGCTCGATAAATGATTCTTGATCGATTTTAAGTGAATTAACACGTAGGCTCACTTTGACTGGTCGTAAATTAGCAGCCAAAATTTCCCGAGATGTATCGCTACCATAGACTTGCTCTAGACGCTTGATCAGCCATTCAGGATGGGAATAAGCGAGAGAAAGCTCTTGCAGGGTGTGTGGTGCTTCGAACTTCCAGTTATTTTTCTGACGCAAATATGCTCGAAGTACCCCATTTACTAGGTTAGCAATACCTTGATGACCTCTTTTTTTAACTAAATTCACTGTTTCATGGACAGCTGCTCGCTCTGGAATCCGATCTAAGTAACGAAGTTGATAGATACCTAAGCGTAACGCTTGTCTAACCCATGGTTTTAATGAAGATAATCCTTTTTTAACTAATTGATTGATGATCCAATCGAGTGTATTTAAACGCTGAATACAACCATACACAAGCTCTGTAACTAGCCGTTTATCTCGAGCATCCAATTGGCTTTTTTGTAAGGCTTGGTTTAAAGATAAATTACTATAGGAGTGATGTTGTTCACATTTCAATAGAATATCGAGTGCCCATTCACGAGCTGATTTTGTTCTCATTCATTATCACCTAATTGATCCCCGATCTGCATCTGTCGTCCGCGGACAAATTCTGCTACATCCATTCTTCTTTTTCCAGCAGGTTGTACCTCTTTTAAAATAAGCGCTCCATAACCTGTAGCAACCAAAATCCCTGTCTCTTCTAGTTGTAGAATCGTTCCTGGCATCGCATCAGTTTCCTCGACGCTTACCTCTGCCCACCAAACTTTAAAGGGTTTTCCTTGCCACATAGTGAAAGCAACAGGCCAAGGGTGAAGCCCCCTTACCTGATTGGCTATCTCTACAGCAGGTCTTGTCCAATCAATCTTTTCGTCTTCACGACGGATATTATAAGCAAAAGTTGCTTGTTTATCATCTTGCGGAATTGCCTCTATTTCACCAGCAATCAGTGGTGGCAATACTTCTTTTAATAACTCGGCTCCGACAATGCTTAATTTCTCATACATCGTTCCTGTATGATCAGTAGGAGTAATCGGCTCTTCACGCTGTGCGATCATATCCCCTGCATCTAGTTTTTCCACCATATACATGATCGTTACACCTGTCACTTTTTCTCCTTCCATAATCGCTTTATGAATAGGAGCCCCTCCACGATATTTTGGCAATAAGGAGGCATGAACATTAATACAACCGAATCGAGGAGTTTCCAAGATCTCCTTAGGTAGAATTTGCCCAAAAGCAGCAGTCACGATTAAATCAGGTTTCAAATCGAGAATCTTCTGCATTTCTTCGGGTTTTCTAATACGCTCTGGTTGATAAACAGGAATTTGATATTTTTGCGCGACTTCTTTAACCGGGGGAGGAGTTAATATTTTTTTACGCCCTTTAGGTCGATCGGGCTGTGTCACTACAGCAATGACATCATACTTTTCTTTAATCAGCATCTCTAAAGAAGGCACCGCGAATTCAGGGGTGCCCATAAATACAATACGAATCACGCCTCTTCCTCCTCTTTTACGGGTCGGAATACACGGTCCGCAATATCAATAAACAAAATTCCATTTAGATGATCCACTTCATGCTGAAAAGCGCGTGCCAAGTAACCCTCTGCCTCTAATTCCATTGGATTACCATAGCGATCTTGCCCCACTATTTTAATTTTTTGTGCGCGTCTCACATCACCTTGTAGTCCTTTAATACTTAAACATCCTTCTGGTGGTGATATTTGTTCCCCACTCTTTTCGACAATCTCTGGATTGACCATCTCAATTAATCCATCACCAATATCAACGACAATCGCTCGTTTTAAAATACCTACTTGTGGTGCTGCCAGTCCTACTCCTGATGCATCATACATCGTTTCTGCCATATCATCGAGTAGTTTATGAAGTCGATCATGAAACTTGGTTACTGTTTTTGATTTTTGCTTTAGAATCGGATCTGGATATTGAACAATTTTACGGATAGCCATTTTTAATTAACATCCCTTCACATTCAATGTTTCGATAATATCTCTATTTCTTCACTTTGCTCCCTCATCAATACTTTTCTATCACTGATGAGATCTACCATTTCACGACTCATACTTATACGTAACTCTTTATCATCAAATAAGTTTCTAAGTTTGTGCAAAGTTTGCTTCAGGCGGGCAGTAACTATTGGATCAGCTTGAAACTTAATTAATACTTGGAGCCGATAACGATCCTTTAACCTTGGGATGGTTGGTGGAACCGGTCCTAATAATTGACAGTTTGTTGGTGCATGGTTTCGAATAAATTGTACAATCTCTTGTCCGTATTTCATAAGACCCAAACGATCTGGATAACTAAGCAAAATCGTAAATAAACGGCAAAATGGAGGATAACTATGTCGTTTTCGAATTAAGCATTCTTGATGATAAAAGGTTTCAGTCTGATAAGAGGCGGCTAGACGAATGCTATAGTGTTCGGGACTGTACGTTTGAATCACTACTTTACCTGGTTGCTCATGACGCCCTGCTCGCCCACCTACTTGCATTAAAAGCTGAAAAGTTCGCTCTGCTGCTCGAAAATCGGGTAAATGAAGCATTGTATCCGCAGCAATCACTCCTACTAATGTCACTTTGGGAAAGTCAAGTCCTTTGGCAATCATCTGGGTTCCTAGTAATACTTGTGCTTTTCCTTCGCGAAACTGAGACAGTAGCTTTTCATGGGCACCTTTACGGCTTGTCGTATCCACATCCATCCGAATCACTTGTATCCCCGGAAATTGGCGTTTAAGCTCTGCTTCTACACGTTGGGTTCCGGTACCAAAATGACGAATATGTTTACTTTGACAGTGCGGGCAAATTTGTGGTAATCCTTCTGCATAGCCACAATAATGGCAACGGACTGTTTGATTCGTTTGATGATAGGTTAAGGAAATATCACAATGTGGACAAGTGATCGTCTCCCCACATTCTCGACACATGACAAAAGTAGCAAAACCTCTACGATTTAAAAAGAGAACAGCTTGTTCACCACGCTTCATACACTCGATCAAAGAGCCTGTCAAAGCCCCACTAAACATGGAACGATTACCCAGTCGTAATTCTTCTCTCATGTCTACAACTTGTACTTGAGGAAAAGGTCGACCATGCACCCTCTCTTTAAGTTGAATCCATTCATACTCTCCTGTACGGGCATGATAATAACTTTCTACAGCAGGTGTAGCTGAACCGAGTACTAGTGTAGCATGATGAGCTTGTGCTCGCCATAATGCAATGTCACGGGCATGATATTTTGGATTTTCTTCTTGTTTATATGATGTTTCATGCTCCTCATCAATAATAATTAAGCCTATATGTTGAAATGGGGCAAAAATAGCCGAACGTGCTCCTATTGCTACTTGTACTTCACCACGCCGAATTTTACGCCATTCATCATAGCGCTCACCATTTGATAAGCGACTATGTAGAACAGCCACTCGTTCACCAAAACGTCCTTTAAAACGTTGGACCATCTGAGGAGTTAAAGAAATTTCAGGTACAAGAACAATCGCTTCTCTTCCTTGACGTAAAACTTCCTCAATAGTCTGTAAGTATACTTCTGTTTTTCCGCTTCCCGTTACACCATGCAATAAAATGGTATGGAACTTCTCTTCGATAATGGGTTTCGAAATACCAGCTAAAGCTTGCTGCTGTTCAGGAGTTAATGGCAAGGGAGTGGTTTGTTCGAATTGCCGATTTTTATAAGGATCTCGATACTGTTCACGCTCTTCCCAATAAAGCCAGCCTTGTTCAACTAACTTTTTGACTGTTGATCTTGTGGTTTGTAATCGGGCTAAAAGTTTAGGTAGCTCTATTTCATCTGGATGATCAATAAAATACTGTAAAACCTCTTTCTGTCGAATAGCTCGTGCAGATAAAGAAGACAGGGCAGCCTTGAGCTTATGGATGTCTTTTCCCCATACCCATGTCACCTTTTGTTTGGTTATACGATCTTCAATTCGTTCTGTCACAAAAATTCTTTTTTCCGCAACTAGTTTTCGTAAGAGACGTCTCGTCATATTAGGAATTTTACATGCTTCCTCCCACGTATATTCACCACGAGCTGCAAGTATTTTAAAGAGTTGCTGTTCAGCCGGATTAAGGAGCGAAAATATATTTTCAGACATCTCTGAAGAAGGATGAATCACTTTTTGATAACTTCCTTTAAAGACAGCGGGAACCATGGACTGAAGTGCAGTAATGGTAGGACATAGATATTCATCCGCCATTACTTTTCCCAACTCGACTAATTCTGGAGTAAGCGGAGGTACCAAATCCATAACATCGTAAATCGACTTCAGACGTATGGATGAAGAAGTCGTTTTGAATCCAATACAATATCCTATGACCTTGCGATGTCCAAAAGGAACTTGTACACGACTTCCTATATGGATTTCCTCTTGTAATTCTGCTGGTATTAGATAATCAAAGGGACGATCCGTATCATGGGTAGGTACATCTACAATCACTTCAGCCACACGCATTTCTTTATTTACCATGTAATCGATCTCCGATCAGAGTGATGAGCTCGACAGCTAATTCTTTTTTCGACATTTTTGGAAAAGCTTTAACCACACCTTCTTGGTCATAGACAGTCACAATATTCGTATCAATACCAAAACCTGCACCAGGCTCTGCCACATTATTCGCGACAATCAAGTCCATCCCTTTTTTCTTTAGTTTACCTAATGCATATGTTTCAACATCCTGAGTTTCTGCGGCAAACCCTACTAACAATTGATGAGCTAGTTTTCTTTTCCCAACTTCAGTGGCAATATCTGGTGTTTTTTCTAAGATAACCGTTAATTCTTCTTGTACTTTTTTCATCTTTTGATGATATATCTTTTGGGGTCGATAATCCGCAACTGCAGCAGACTTAATAATGACATCCATCTGTGGAAGGGCTTGAAGAACCTCTTCTTTCATCTCTTCAGCCTGAACAATATCAATTCGCCGAACCTGTGGAGGAGTGGGAAGAGATACTGGACCACTAATCAATGTAACTTCAGCTCCAGCTAAAGCGGCTGCTTCTGCCAAGGCAAAGCCCATTTTTCCAGAGGAATAATTAGAAAAATAGCGAACAGGATCTAATGGTTCAATAGTAGGACCGGCTGTTACCAATACCTTTTTTCCTATTAATGTTTTTACATGATTGTTTGAAGTAAAAAAGCGTTCAATCCATTCAACGATTTCCTCAGGTTCAGCAAGACGTCCTTTACCTACATAACCACAAGCTAATTGTCCTTCAGCTGGCTCAATAAACTGGACTTTTAGCTTACGAAGTCGCTCCATATTCGCTTGTACCAAGGGATTTTGATACATATGCACATTCATAGCCGGACACATCACAATGGGAGCCGTGGTGGCAAGTAGTGTGGTGGTTAGCATATCATCACCAATACCATGAGCCACTTTTCCAATGACATTAGCTGTTGCTGGAGCAATGACAAACAAATCGGCATGATCCGCAAGGTCAATATGGGAGACAACAGATGGGTCTTTCTCATCAAATGTATCGATAAACACATGATTTCGCGATAAGGTTTGCAGGGTAAGCGGGGTAATAAATTGAGTCGCTGATGTAGTCATGATCACACGCACATCGGCACCACGCTGTGATAACTGGCTTACCACAGAGGCAACTTTAAATGCAGCAATTCCACCTGATATGCCGATCACTATTCGTTTTCCACGCATATCTGATCTGTACTCCTCTAATATAATTTTTTAAGGCTGTTTTTACTAACAGCCACTTATGATTAACATGACAAAGCCCAAATAAAAATAACAACCTAAAAAAGGTTGCCCATGTTTATTGATTCGGTCTTTTTTCATCATAAAGATTGCCCTTTAAATTCAAGTATAAATTCGTGCTATTCGTAATGAAATTAAGATGGGTTTCTCTCCTTGCTTTTAGCCCCTTGAAGTCTAAAATTGCATAAGAGAAACCCGACTTTCAAGCTTCTTTTATGGGATTACCTTCTTAATCCATCGCTCATCGCCATAGAGTTCCACTTTGGAGACTCTCTTGTCGCTTTAAGGAAAAAAGTAGATACCATCCAAAAATGATTCGCGGCTTTAATCTAGACATAACCTAGACAATGGAACTGCAACTGCTCTATGCTATTTAACCTACTCGAGGTTATTTTCTACGATTTTCGACAGGGGCAACTAGAATATCTTTGACAATTTCCTCTAAGGCTGCTCCTACATGCTTTTTGGAATAGGGTTTAAGCTGTGGTTCTGAACCATCCAACAGTTGGCGTGCACGTTTTGCAGCCAATACGACCAATGAATACTTGCTATCTGCTTTACTCATCAGTTTATCAATGGATGGATAAAGCATGAAAATCCACTCCTTTACTCTGTCATCACCAAGCGATCCACTCGGCAATGTTCTGCTTTGATAATAGCTTCCACGCGCTCACATGCTTTTTCCACTTCATCATTAATGACAACATAGTCATACTGATTAATTTGTTTAAATTCATCTGTTGCAGCATTCAAACGGTGGGCTAGAGTTATCTCTGTTTCGCTTCCTCTACCAATAATCCGATTTTTTAGTTCTTCGATCGTTGGTGGTAATAAAAAAATAAAGATTGCATGAGGGAAGCGTTCCTTCACTTGATGGGCACCTTGAACATCGATTTCTAATATCACATCTTTCCCTGATGCGAGCGTTTCTTCGACAAAGTGACGTGGAGTTCCATAGTAATTATCTACATATTGTGCCCACTCGATCAGCTCTTCATTTTCAATCATCTGCTTAAATTCTTCCACCGTTTTAAAAAAGTAGTTAACGCCATCTTTTTCTCCTTCACGCGGTGCGCGAGTAGTAGCAGATACAGAATAGGCCAGTTCTGGCATGCGCTTTCGAAGTGCAGTACAAACTGTACCTTTCCCTACACCAGACGGGCCTGAAAGGATAATCAAAAAACCTTGTGTTTGATAATGTGCTTTCATGACTTGTCCTTCCTACTCCACTATCTCTTCAGGATGCTCCTTGCTCTGTAACCGATGCGCAACTGTTTCAGGCTGCACAGCTGATAAAATAACATGATCACTATCCGTAATAATGACAGCTCTAGTGCGACGTCCATATGTTGCATCAATCAACACACCGCGCTCACGAGCCTCTTGGATAATTCTTTTAATCGGAGCGGAGTCCGGGCTCACAATGGACACAATACGATTTGCCGACACAATATTGCCAAAACCAATATTTATTAATTTGATTCCCAAGTTATAGTGCCCTCCTTGTAAATAATGACAGCGTAGATCGAACTCCCAGATCTCATTGACAAATTGTAATCCTACTAGGCTATTTTAGACGGTTTTTTCACAAGAATCAATGAGACGAGCTGATTCTCCTTACTCTACTCAATATTTTGTACTTGTTCTTTCATTTTTTCGAGTGTACTTTTTGCCTCGACAACAAGTAGACTAATTGTTTGATGATTTGCTTTTGAACCAATAGTATTCACTTCTCGATTCATTTCTTGTAGCAAAAAGTCCAGTTGTCGTCCAATTGGCTCCCTCGATGATAGACATTGATAGAATTGTTTGGCATGACTTCTTAAACGAGTAAGTTCTTCTGTAATATCTGCTTTATCTGCGAAAATAGCAATTTCACTTAAGAGACGCTCTTCTAACTCTTTATTTCCATCCATCCACTCTTTTAACTTTTCGTATAAACGATTCTGTAACTGCATAGACACGGTTGGAGCTAACTCTTCCATTTGATCTACAATCTGACTAATTTGATTCGTACGTAATGCTAGATCTTGAGCTAGATTTCCACCTTCTTGCATGCGCATCGATTTAAGTGCGTCACATGCTTTCTCTACACATGAAAGCAGTAGTGGGGCGTATTTA
The DNA here is from genome assembly GCF_003313465.1 of Thermoflavimicrobium daqui. Lineage (GTDB taxonomy): Bacteria > Bacillota > Bacilli > Thermoactinomycetales > Thermoactinomycetaceae > Thermoflavimicrobium > Thermoflavimicrobium daqui. Next base: position 64,107 of record NZ_KZ845664.1, on the reverse strand, counting down.
TCTTCATCCCATTTTCCTTCTTCAACCAACCAAATATCAGGGAGACGGAAAAAGTCAGATAAAGTTAGTTCTCCATTTATCTTGAAACGTTCTTTCATTTCTTGGCTCGCTTGAATATATCCATCTGCCAATTTCCAATCAATCGATACATTTTTTTCTGGATGGAGTTGTCCATCAACAGAAATAAAAACATCAATTCTCCCTCTTTTAACATATTTCTTTACCAGACGTTTAATTACCTCTTCATAGGATAACCATCCAGCTGGTAATCGAACAACAATATCAAGGAAGCGATGGTTTACAGAGCGAATCTCCGCAATAAAGCGAACTTGATCCACTTCGGTTTCGCCCCGCCCAAAACCTGTCATACTATTTAATTCACTATTAATCATCATGTCCCTATTTTCACCTTAATCCATGAAAAATGCAAGTTCGTATATCAAAGGGAAAATCAATCATATATTAAACCGATCGATCGAGACAATTGATAAGTCGGAATTTCCTTTTCTAGTTCCATGACTTTGTCTTGATCTTACCCAGTATAAGTATGAAGGAAAAACCACAGAGAAACAGCTCATTAGACGAGTTAATTATTTCTAAGAAGTAGAAGAACTCTTTATCATATTAGTAACATACTCATATATTTAAGTTTTTTCGAATAAATAAGTTGCTTTATATGCTTTATTCTCGAAAGCTGCTAAAATAGGAAAAGTGTTTAATCTATAGCAGAAGGAAGTAGCATACATGGCTAATAAGATTGTCAAAGGTACACTCATATTAAGTCTTGCGATACTCATATCTCGCTTGATGGGGGCTCTTTTTTGGGTTCCATTCCAAAATATTGCCGGAGATGAGATCGTCGGCTTATATAAAGCATCTTTTCCGTTTTACTCCTTTTTATTGATGATTGCTTCTGCTGGGGTTCCACTCACCGTTTCAAAGTTTGTCTCCGAACGTATATCGAAAAATGATCATCTGAATGCTCGACGTGTTCAAACAGCGGCATCGATCATTCTTACCATTACAGGTTTGGTCATTGCAGCCATTCTCTTTTTCGGAGCTGAATTTATCGCAACTACGATTTTAGAAGTCCCAGCAACTAAAATGTCGTTACAAGTACTCGCCATTACGATTATTTTCGTACCCTCTATGGCTGTCATACGCGGATACTTTCAAGGATATCAAAATATGATGCCAACCGGAATTTCGCAAGTGATCGAACAATTCTTTCGCGTCATAACGATGATTATTTTAATTTACTATTTAGTCAAAACGGGTGCTTCTGCCGAAGTAGCTTCTGCTGGTGCTACCTCAGGGGCTCTTTTCGGAGCTATTGCCGGTTTACTCATTGTCCTTGGCTATCAGTTTCGTGATAAACGCGAGTGGCGTAAAAAAGTGCAGGAACAACCCTCTACCGAACCTGAACCAATCGGGGGATTAATTAAAAAAATTCTGATTTTCTCACTACCCATCACATTAGGACAGCTCGTTTTCCCTTTAATTCAGCTGATGGACTCTGCTACCGTCCCTCGTATCTTACAATGGATGGGACATAGTCCCTCTGAGGCCATCACTTTATTTGGTATCTATGGTCGGGGAGAACCTTTTGTCAACTTAATTCAATCCTTCTCAACGGCTATTTCACTAACCTTAGTACCAGCCATAACGGCTTATATCACCAAAAAAGAGATGGATGCTGTAGGACGAACTATTTCCCAAGCTTGGAAAATGACTTATATTATGAGCTTACCGATGAGTTTAATGGTTACTATGTTAGCAAGCCCTCTTAATATTATGATGTACAAAGATGCAAAAGGAGCATTTCCCGTCGCTGTATTAGCTTTTGCAGCTATTTTTAGTACAGTTGCTACAGCGAGTACAGGTATCTTACAAGGGATGGGGCATAATCAAATCCCTGTTCGGAATATGCTTATTGGTGGAGTAGTAAAAGTGATTGGAAACTTTATCTACATACCGATCATTGGTATAGCAGGATCAGCTCTATCCATGGTTATCTGCTATCTGGTCATCTGTATTTTAAATATGTGGGCGGTTCTTGAAAAATCACAAGCGAAAGTCAAGCTTTTCCGTCTCTTTTTCAAACCGACACTCAGTGGGATCATTATGTCGATCGGTCTATTCTTTTCCTATTATGTACTGGAGCATTTTGTATTCGATGCAGCCCAATTAACCGATCGGGTACTCAATACGGGCATTAGTATTGGTTTAGGGATTTTAGGTGCGATCATCTTCTTCCTTGCCCTCTTCTTAACCAAAGCTTTAGATGAAAGCGAAGTGCGGCTCATGCCGATGGGTGGTCGTTTGCTTCCCATCTTAAAACGACTTCGTTTAGTTAGAGGATAAGATGATAGATAGGGTTATTCGTAAAGCAAAAAAGTCTAGTATCGATTCTTGCCGATACTAGACTTTTTTATCCATAGAAGTTTTACTTCGATCAACTGTTTAACGCTGTACCGTTTTAATATGGACATAATGAATGTATTTCGTTGGCTCTACTGCTTTCCCATTTCCATCTTCGCCCAATCGATACAGTGGCGACCAAGATTCAAAGTTCACATACATATTACTTCCTACTTGCACAATTCCCTCAGACATTGGTAACATTCTGATCGATTTTTTCAGTCCTCCAGGTCCTCCATTTGATTTGTTATAGATACTCAGATAACTTTCATTTTTACGTCCGCAAGAGCGACTAAAGAAGAACTGATCGTCTGTGATCATCATTCCTTGTACTTGGTCAGGTATTTTATATTGAGTTACTAGTTTGATATTACCTTTGGAATCCACAGAGTAACGATATAAGTTACTAGTCTTCTTATTATCGTATGCACATGAGGCCCCTTTAGTATATTGTCCGATCCAGAGTTGTCCATTTTTAGAAGTAATGGTAGAGGATGTCGGTACTTTAAACTTTTTATCCGCTTTTACTGATACGCCATCTTTTGCTTTTTCCACCTTACTTATAGAGATACGGTATAGATAGGACCCACCACTAACAGATGAAGCGATCCATAAGTAATTATTACTAACAGTAATACCTCCAACATGGCCCATATGTTTGGAACCATTGGGTTCAAGTAAGTAAAAGTTTCGTAAAAATTTTTTAGATGGTAGATCAATAATCGAAATGGTACTTGGCTTTTTCGTTTTCTTCTTAGCATCATGCCAATAGCTAGAGGTTAACATCCATTTCTTTTGTGGGTAATAAGTAAGCCCTTGAGGAACCCACTTGTAGCTATCCTTCGATGTACCGGGAATTTGTGGTCCTTTTTTAAATGTTTTTTTGAAATGATCATATTTACCAGCACCAGCGACTGTAGTGCTCGGAAGCTGCAAACAAACTAGTAAACTTAGACTCGTTAGGATTGCTAAAGAACGTTTCATATACCAGACCTCCAAAAAAGCTGTTTGTTGGACATCCAAAACGGACAGTACATTCCCATAATACAAAAAATAATAACGAAACACGAGAGTTATTTATTGAATATTAATTATTTCATAAAATTGTAACTCATATTTGACTCTCAACAAAATAGTTGGGACTACTTGTACGATCCCTTCCGACATTGGTGGCATTTTTACTGATTTAACAAACTTTCCTAATTTGCCGTTTTGATTCTTATAGATAGTCAGATCACTCGGATTTGTACGTCCACAAGAACGGCTAAAGAAAAACTCTGTATCCGTGATCATCATTACTTGTACTCTATCAGGGATTTTAAAATCGCCAACTTTTTTGATACTACCGTCTGTATTCACTTTATAACGATACAACTTCGCAGAACTATTTTTATGACTATAGTCCTTTTTACAAGAGCCTTTCTTATATTCTACCAACCATAGTTCGCCATTTTTATAAGTAATCGCTGAAGCAGCACGCACACCATACTTTCTATCCATTTTAACTAAGTCACCATTTTTTGCTTGCTCTACTTTACTTAAAGACAACGAATATAGATACTTTAAATCACCAATAGTCGAAGAAATCCAGAGATAGTCACCAGCAATGGTAATACCTCCGACATGTCCTCTATGCTTTATTGCTCCTGGACCACCTAGCTCTATTAACTGAATCGTATTCACTAATTTTTTCGATGATAAATCAATAATGGCAATCATCGCTGTCTTTGGCGAATTCTTTTTGCCATTATTATAGTAGTTTGAAGTGATCAACCAGTTTTTTTGTGGATAATAGGTAAGCCCTTAAGGAACCCAATAACCATCTACACCAGGAATTTCTGTTCCTTGTTTAAACTTTTGATTAAATTCGGAATAATCACTAGGTTTAGCCTGTACAGAGCTAGGAAACTGCATACCAATCAATAAGATGATACTGGTTAGCATGACTAGAAAGCGCTTCATACTCAGACCTCACTCCCAGAAATTTTTAAATAAAACCAATATACTATCTATTTTTATTATAGGGAAAATAAATAAAAAGAACGAGGGGTTTTTAAATAAAACTCCCTCATTAACGATTCTCTCTTACAATGAAAAACGCTCACTTTATTTTCCTTCTATCTTTTTGAACTCTCTTTACCCATGACAGCATTTTTTCTTGAATATGTAAAATAAATGATCAGTCCCAAGCATGACCAAACACCAAAGACTAGCCATGTTCGTAGATGTAAGTCCTTCATTAGAAAAATACAGATACCTGCCCCTATCAAAGGTAATATGGGAACACCTGGACTTCGAAAAGCGCGTGGTAAATCAGGGTTACTATATCGAAGCACAATGACTACTATACATACCAATGTAAAAGCAAAAAGAGAACCCATGTTGATAAGTTCAGAAAGCTTACTAAGAGGTAGTATTCCACCAGCGAAAGCTGCGATCGTTCCTAGCAGCCATGTTGCCTGAACTGGCGCACGATGCTTTTCATTAACCTGTGAAAAGCGTTTAGGCAAAAGCCCATCACGAGACATCGCAAAAAATATCCGAGTTTGTCCATATAACATGACCAGTAAAATTGTGGTCATACCCAAAATAGCTCCTAAATCAATAAAACCCGCTATCCAATTTTGTCCCGTAGTTTCTAATACCAAAGCAATAGGCCACGACAAGTTAATCTCATACATTTGAAAGGGAACAATCCCTGTCATAACTGCCGTAACCATGGTATATAAGCAAATACAGATTCCCAAAGAGATGAGTAAGCCTTTGGGCAAATCCTTTTTAGGGTTTTTTGTCTCTTCAGCTGCTGAAACGATCGCATCAAAACCGATATAAGCAAAGAAGACCGAATCTGCTGCTGTCATAACACCACCATAACCAAATGGGGTAAATGGCTTCCAATTGTCAGGCTTCACATACCAAACTGCCACTATCACAAATAGAAGAATAACGCTTACCTTAATGATTACCATCATATGATTGATACGCTTTAAACTACTTGTCCCCTGCGCTAGTATAAAAGTAACATACATAATGATTGTAAATGCAGGTAAATTAAAATACGTATCTGCAAAGGGGATCGAAAATGGAGCAGCAGCGAAAGCAGTCGATAAGTGTATCCCAAGTCCCGAGAGTAAAAGCTGAACATATCCTGACCACTCTACCGATACGAAACTAACTACAAATAGATACTCCAATATCAGATTCCAACCGATGATCCAAGCAATCATTTCACCGAAAGTAGCATAAGTATAAGTATAAGCAGATCCAGTTACTGGGAATATTGAAGCTAACTCTGCATAAGCCAATGCTACTAGTATACAAGCAATTCCCGCAAGAATAAGAGAGATTGGCAATGCAGGGCCTGACTTTAAAGATTCGATTCCTGTCAATACAAAAATTCCAGTTCCAATCATGGCACCTATTCCCAAAAATATCAAATCCAAAGCTCCCAATTCCTGCTTAAGCTTGCTTTTCTGACAGCTATCTTGGACAAGACTTTCAATACTTTTCCTACGAAATAAACTCATTTTCTTCCTCCATAAAAAAATACAGATACACCTTAATATTCTTTTTACATAAGCCTATTGACTAAATAGTCCTATTTAGCTATTCCATTCATATCTTCTCATTAATAATAATAATTTATCTATTTATGTCAATAATTAATTATTTAGAGCAATGTAGCATCATTTGAAACAAAATTTCAATCAAATATAAAACAAAAACAAGCCATCTCCTTATTTTAATGGCTTGTTTTTGTCTATATTTATTTTATGCACTTCTTAGAAATCCCGCTTTTCATAGAATCGAACGGAAAAGAACATGGAAATACCATAGATCATGAAAAGGAATAGAAACACTCCAAACATCAGCATTTTATGCGGTACATAGGACAACCAAACCAGTTTCTTCGTAAGATCAGGATAATCGCTTATGATCAAGGTAGCCATTGAAGGAAGCATGACCATCATAAAAACGTAGAGCCGTGATTGCTTATAACCCAGTTTAAATATAATCGGTAAATACAAAGATGCATACAAGATCGTAATCATCAGAGATAGAATGACGTCATCAAAAGACACATATTTAAGTACTCTGGCGATCCCGATCTTTACCAATAAGCTCCCAAATAAAACAGCGAGGAGCATTCCTCCTCCAAAGTAAATCATAACACTCATATATTTACTTAATACGATGGTAGAACGTTTCAAGGGGAGACTAAGCACTAATTTTTCACTATTGTTTTTTTCTTCTATCCCAACTGAGCCGACAGTTAGTAAAATAGCACTCAAAATCGGTATGATCATATAAACATTTACTTCAAGAAAAATAAAACTTCCAATAGTAAAACATAGAAAGAAGAGAATTGTTTTCAGCTGAATAGATATATCCTTGATCAATAGATTTAGCATCAAATCATCACCCCTTTTTAACCGTATAGATCATAATTTCTTCCAGTGATGGTTTTTCATAAATAACCGAATTTTTCAAGCTTCCCCTAACTTGCTCCACATCTCTCGTTAAGCCGACAAAGCCATAGTCCGATTTTCTAATCCCTACAAATAAATGCCTACGGTCTTGATCGAGCAAGGAATCATCCCCCTTGACCAGCCAATAATGTTCAAGAACATCATCTTTCGCCTCAGAAAAAACGACTTGCCCATCATGAATAAAAGTTAAATAATCAGCAATTTTCTCCAAATCCGTCGTGATATGTGTGGAAAATAAAACCGATTTATTCTCATCCAGTACAATCTCTTGTAAAATATCCAAAACTTCACTTCGGACAATTGGATCTAATCCAGCTGTCGGTTCATCCATAATGATCAACTCCGCATGATGTGATAAAGCCATAGCAATCGCAAATTTCATTTTCATTCCTTTAGATAGTTCTTTGACTTTTTTATCATGTGGCAATTGAAACTGTTTCATATAGTTGTGGTAAATACGCTCATCCCAATTCTTATAGAATCGAGCAATTATTTTTTTCACTTGCGCGCAAGTTAAATCTTCATAAAAATGATTTTCATCAAATACCATTCCAATCCGTTCTCTCACTTTTATTTCATGCTCGATATGATCGAATCCAAAAATTTTGATAGATCCCCGATCCTTCTTCACTAAATTTAAGATCATTTTAATGGTTGTACTTTTCCCTGCACCATTGGGACCAATTAATCCCATAATGTAACCTTTTGGAACCGAAAAACTTAAATCTTCGATCATAAAATCTTGATATGCTTTACTTACATGGTTAACTTCTAATGCGAGTGTCATTATTCAACCTCCTGATAAATCACACGAATCATTTGCAATAACTCTTCATAAGTAATGTCTACTGTTTTACTTACCTCTATCATTTCAACGATTTTTTCTTCTAAAATACGAAGCTGTCTTTCTCTGATTAAATCTTTATTTTGCTCTGCAACATAAGTCCCTTTACCTCCTACTGTTTCCACAAATCCTTCTTGCTCTAATTTTTCATAGGCACGCTTTGTGGTAATCACACTAATTCCGAGCTCTTTGGCTAACACTCGAATGGAAGGTAATACATCACCACCCATCAGCTTTCCTTTTAGGATGTCATCACGAATTTGCTTGGCGATTTGCTCATAAATCGGATCTGATGATGAATTGCTAATAATAATTTTCATGTCCCACCTCTATCCAGATCGAACATCGTTTATATTGTACTCTCCGTTTATACTGTATATATATCACATGTACAGATTACAACTGTTTTCGCTAGTCGTCAAGTTCGATATAATTTATCATAATAGTATGAAAATAAGACGGATTCTTGTTTAGCCATAGATGGCTCTATCAAAGATACCTCTTGATACTTACCACTTATGATCAGCCCTGAACTCTACATATATTCCCATTAAAAAAAAATGAAGGTCGTTGAGATCATTACACCAAAAGTGACGAAGTCGATTATAAAGTCTAATTCGACAAATCATCGAACAATTCATATACGAACATTATCTTTATAGGGCTTTATTTCAGTTTTTTCTTAAAGAAACAAAGAAAATCACTTCATTTTTATTTAGTTGTCCCTCTCGTTCAGTTAGTATAAAATACGAATATACTTAGGCAAGCTGCTCTTCATAATTGTTTATCCAGTGATGATATTAAGAAGGAGAAATGATATTGAATAAAAAGAAATTACCTCTTACAATTCTTATTTGTGTATTGTTTGCTATTTTACTTACAGGCTGTGTCGATGTTGATGCACATGTTAAGTTAAATGCTGATTTGTCAGGTACATATGAATTAACCTTTTTAACATCTGAGTTAGCCAATCAATTCATGTCTGGTACACAAAACAACCAAATCAATCAAACGAAAGAAAAGTTGGCACAGCAAGGCTTTCAGATTCAAGAAATAACACAAGGTGAGAAAAAAGGCTGGAAAGCTACGAAAAATGTAGATAATTTTATTAAAGAACCTCCTACCAGCTTAGGTAGTGATTTACAAGCGGCTTATCAATGGGCAACGACACAAGCAGCTTCTTTACAAAATTCGACAACCCTAGCCAATACGAATGGAAGTGGTTCTGGTTATTCCATTGACTGGGGATTATTCTTTTCCACACTCAAACTAGATGCTCACTTTGATCCATCCAAAATGCAAAGTACTGCACTGAATAACATTCCTGAACAGTTTAAAAAAATAGTCTTTGATAAAATGAACTTACGCTTTATTTTAACCTTACCTGTAGAGGCAACCGACCATAATGCAACAAGTGTTTCCGAAGATGGAAAAACCTTAACTTGGAAGATGAATCCGACTGGTGATAATCATATTTATATGGCTAAAGATATCCCTAATCCGTTCACTTGGGGAATTATTATCATCTTTGTCATTGTCTTGTTGATCGTCATGGGTAGAAAGAAAAGAAAGAGAAGAGCAAGAAGAGCTGCTTAGAACGCAAAAAAACCGCCAAAAAGGCGGTTTTTTTTTATATTAAATATTCGTTTTTGATACCCAATTTCCTTCGAAAATGTACTCAGCTGGTCCGGTCATATAGACATGGCGGTCTTCCTCATTCCAGTCAATCTCTAAATCGCCACCTCTTAAGTGAACAGTGACTTTACGATCACATCTTTCCGTCAGCACTCCTGCTACAACCACTGCACAAGCCCCTGAACCACAGGCCATCGTTTCACCAGCACCTCTCTCCCATACACGCATTGTCATCTCATGGGGGGACTGAATCGAAATAAATTCCACATTGGTACGTCGTGGAAACCATTCATGTTTTTCTAACAATGGTCCCCAAGTTTCAAGTGGGATCTGATAAGGATCTTCCACTTCAATTACAGCATGAGGGTTCCCCATAGAGACTGCCGTAAAATGGAAAGTATGTGATCCGGCTTGAATCGGTTGGCGAATGACTATGGGCTCTTGGTGAAGAACTGGAACTTGCTCCGCCTGTAAGATAGGCTCCCCCATATCTACACGAATCTGTGTAACTTGGTGATTTCTATATTCAAGCCAAACTTTTTGTATCCCAATCCCTGTTTCGACTGTACATTGACTTGGCTTAGTAGTCACTATTCTTTCGGCATAATATTTAGCAACACAGCGTAGAGCATTCCCACATTGCTCCGACTCTGAGCCATCCGCATTAAAAATACGCATGCGGAACTCAGCTAACTCAGATGGAAGAATAAATACAAGCCCGTCAGCACCAATTCCTATTCTCCTATGACAAATCGTCCTTGCTAATTGCTCTACATTAGCAGGGATTGTATCATGTATGGTAATGACAAAATCATTCATTAGTCCATGCATTTTGGTAAATTGCATTGATGTTCTCACCTCAAGTTGTACGATCAAAATTGCACCTTAAATGATCAAGATGATCAGATCGAGAAATTAGTAGTGTTGATTAACCAAAATAGGCCAAGTAAAGAGGCATTTTCGACTATAAACCCTCTACAACTTCCATTATTATGTAAATCAACACTCCTAGCAAATGATAAAATGGACTATCCATTAATTAGCTTTCTTACAGGTCGAATTTGATCTAAGATTCCTGCAATATTTACAGGTAAGACAGAAGTAACACAGATTAAGATCCATTCACGAATACCTAGGGGCACTGTATGGAATATAGGCTGTAACGGTGTGTAATAAATCACGACCAGTAACAAGAGAATCGAAGAAACAACAGCGAGTAATAACGGTTTATTATCAAAAGGCGTGCGACTAAAAATTGAACCAGCCGACCGACAATCGAACACATAAACCAATTGTGACATAACTAAGGTAGCAAATGCTACTGTTTGTGCAAGAACCAGATTTTCTGGATATTCCGTATAGGTAATCCAAAATGCTGCGAGCGAACATAGCCCAATTAAAAGTCCACGTGTGACAATTTTCCAACCCACTCTGCGCGCAAAAATACTTTCTTTACTATCTCGGGGCGGTCGTGACATGGTATCCTCTTCAGCGGGATCTACTCCTAAAGCCATCGCTGGTAAACCATCAGTAACCAGGTTAACCCAGAGAATTTGGATGGGTACAAGAGGCAAAGGAAATCCACCTAGCATCGCTAAAAACATGACCAATATTTCCCCCACATTACTGGCCAATAAGTAACTGATAAACTTTCGGATATTATCATAGATATGACGCCCTTCTTCAACTGCAGAAACAATCGTCGCAAAATTATCATCCGCCAAAATTAAAGAAGAGGCTTCTTTTGATACATCTGTACCAGTAACACCCATCGCAATACCGATATTGGCAGCTTTGATCGCTGGGGCATCATTAACCCCATCTCCTGTCATCGCCACAACATGTCCTTTCTCTTGCAGGGCTTTCACAATCTTGAGTTTATGTTCGGGAGAAACTCTTGCATAAACATCGATGTCATTCACCTTTTGCAAGAATTCCTTTTCTTTAATCGAATTAAGATCTTGTCCATTGATAGTAAGTCCATTTGGCTGCTTAATCCCTAGCTCCACCGCTATCGCTTCGGCAGTCGTTTGATGATCTCCTGTAATCATGACCGTTTTAATGCCGGCACGCCGACATACACGAATCGCTTCTTTTGCTTCTTCACGAGGTGGATCAATCATTCCAGCAAGTCCCACAAAGGTTAAACCTTGTTCCACATGAGAACTTCTGGATGATGCTTCTTGTGGTGTTAACTCCTTATAGGCAAAGGCCAAATTTCGAAGGGCCATCCGCGCTAACTCATCATTTTTCTTTAGCACTTCTGCTCGTATAGTTGGTGTTAAAGCCATGATTTTCCCTTGGTGATAAATTTGGGTACAACGAGCTAATAAAATATCTGGTGCACCCTTGGTAAATACGAATTGCTTGCCACGCTGATTCATCGCGATCACTGACATCATTTTCCGCTCTGAATCAAATGGATATTCTTTGATCCGCTTCCATTCATGACTCATTCCGCTTTGGGAGAATCCTCCCTTAGCTCCTGCTACCAATAATGCTCCCTCAGTGGGGTCTCCGTCAATCCCCCAATCTTCTTGCTTTCTTCGAAGCAGTCCACCTTTTGCTTTCTTGCAGATTAACTGGGCATTATTACAAAGTACAGCAATCTCTAGTAACCTTCGCAAAGACGGGGTCGTTGATAAATTCAGTTCTTTATTCTCGTGGAGAAATTGACCTTCTGGCTGATACCCTCTCCCCGAAACTTGAACAACATGATTATCCGTCCAAATATGTGTGACTGTCATTTTGTTTTGAGTTAAGGTTCCTGTTTTATCAGAACAGATAACGGTCGCACAACCTAGAGTTTCAACAGAAGGTAGTTTTCGTACAATCGCACGCTTTTTTATCATTCGTTGAACCCCTAATGCTAAAGCGATCGTCACAATCGCCGGCAATCCCTCGGGAATGGCTGCAACGGCTAGGCTTACACCTGCTAAAAACATTTTATATCCATCATGCCCATGTAAAATCCCCGTTACCACCACTAATGCTGTAAGCATCAAAGCAACGATGACAAGAACTTTTCCTAGTTGTTCCAAACGATGCTGCAGCGGAGTTTCCATCTCTTCCGTACTCTCAATCAAATGGGCAATCCGTCCCATTTCCGTGGCCATTCCTGTAGAAACCACAATTCCGGTTCCTGTGCCACGAACCACCATGGTGCCCATATAACCCATATTTTTACGATCTCCTAGAGGAACATCCGCTTTCGATAGCTTTGCAGATATCTTTTGAACCGGAACGGACTCCCCTGTTAAAGCCGACTCTTCAATATATAAATTCTCTGCTTTTAAGAAGCGTAGATCTGCAGGTATACGATCTCCGCTTTCTAAACTAATGATATCTCCAGGAACCAGCCTAGAAGCATCAACACGAGTCCACTGTCCTTCTCTGAGGACACGAGCTGTTGGAGCGGATAACTTTTTAAGTGCACTTAATGAACGTTCTGCCCGTACTTCTTGAACAAATCCCAAGATAGCATTTATGATAACAATAGCAATAATCGCAATCGCATCTGTATATTCACCCAACAAACCAGAAATAATGGTCGCAACAAGTAAGACCCAGACCATAAAGTCTTTAAATTGGGCTATAAATACAGATAAATATGACGTTTTCTCCCCTTCTACTAGCTGATTAGGCCCCACTTCCTTTAGTCGTGCTTCCACTTCTTTTTCATTAAGTCCGAGTGTAGGATCTACATGAAAGTGTGAAGTAACTTTCTCCGCTTCCCAATCAACCCACCGTGCTTGATCCGACAACATGATTTCCTCCTTTATACCACTTTCTCTAGCTCATATGTATTCAGACGAGCTGTCAAAAATGATATAATAGGAATATTTTTTATATATTCTAAATTCAAGAATTGGAGGAAGGGAGAACCACAGAGCCCTTTGAGTTAAAACTTAAGCAAATAAAAATAGCCCTCAAACATCTAGGGCCACTTCCTACATATTTACTTCGGTATCTCTAGCTTCATCTTCGCTTCTTTCCAGTCAATATCTTCGATTTGCTTCTTTAACTCTGTACCCGGACGGGTTAAATCAATCTTCCACTGATCATCCACTTTTTTTAAATGAACTTGATAGATTTTATTGGACTTAGGAATTTGCTGTTCATTTCCTACCAGTTTACCCATTCTCTTGCAATCTTCTTTAGGGTATTTAAACAGAAGTGTTGCCGTAGAATCAAAAGGTGAATCTTCTGGATGGACCGCGATCATGATACGAAAAGAGTGCCTCTTTCCTCCTTTTTTCCACTTTGTTTCATATTTAAGCCCTTCATAATTAACTTTGGCCTGCTTATTCTTTCCATAGTAGATATAGGAGAGACCTTTTGTATATATTTTTGCATCTTCACTTTGAATTTTATTTAAATAATCAATATATGCTTCCTCTGGTTGAGATAATTCGGTACTACTACAAGCAGTTAACAATAGAGAAATCAATCCCCCTATCAGGATGAGTCGTTTCCATTTACTAGCCGACAATCCAGTAACCCCCTATTCATACCTTTACATCACTTTTATGAACAAATTCAAACTTCACTTGTTGAGTTAACAGGTTGAATGAACTTATTTTAACTAGGTTAATGACACCTCTTTTTACTATTGGATAACCATCTACTTTTTTCTCTTAATCAGCATACCTTTGATCTAGATAACTGTTAAGGGGATAAAAAGATAGATTTTCTACAATTTTATTAAATCAGATTGCGTTACATAATTTAATTTGAAATGAAGATATCATATAGAATCCTAAATCCTTTCTTCTATATATATTTAACTTCGATCATCTCAAACACAAAGACATTTCCCTTGAAATTTAGTAAAATGGATGAATGAGTTTAAAAATGAAAGAAGGAATGTTCCATGTCTTTTGATGGAATTATGACTCGAGCCATCGTTTATGAATTAAGCCAAACTTTGTCAAGTGGTCGGATTACCAAAGTATATCAACCAAGTGAAATCGAAATTTTACTATATATCCGTGCTTTTGGAAAAAATCATCGTTTACTATTATCAGCTCATCCAGCTTATCCAAGGGTTCATTTAATCGAAGAAAACATGGATCATCCTACCGAACCGCCCATGTTTTGTATGCTCATGCGTAAACATTGTGAAGGAGCCATTATTCAGTCAATCGAACAGATTGGAATGGAACGGGTCATCCATATCAATTTTCGCACCCGAAATGAATTAGGAGATGAAGTAACACGACGCATTGTGATAGAAATCATGGGACGGCATAGTAACCTCATCTTACTTGATCCAGAAACAGATACCATATTGGATGCTATTCGTCGTGTGACACCAGCAATCAGTCAACACCGACAGGTTTTACCAGGATCTACTTACTCACCTCCACCAGATCAAGCTAAAAAAAATCCACTTGAAGTGGATAAAAACACATTTATTGCCGGTTTTGACTACAATCGTGGTCAATTGGATAAGCAAATAATGCAACGCTTTACCGGTATCGGTCCACTCATCGCTAAAGAAATTACTCACCGGGCTGAGCTTGGTAGTCGTGAAAAACTATGGCAGTCCTTTCACCAAGTCATGGAGCAAATTCGTAGGCACAAGTATCAACCAACGGCTATCCATACAGCGAATAAAAGTGTGTTTAGTGCGATTCCAATTACACACGTAGAAGGCGAGCAGCGCACTTTTGCTACAATGAGTGCTTGTTTGGAGTCTTTTTATTTTGGAAAAGCAGAGCGTGATCGCATTAAACAACAGACCCAAGATTTAATGCGTAAACTACAAAATGATATCGACAAAAACACCAAGAAAATCAAGATATTAGAAAAAGAACTTCTTGAAACAACCAAAGCCGATTCTTATCGCATTTATGGTGAACTCCTTACTGCTTACATGCATCAGCTCAAGCGTGGAGATCAAGAAGCTCAGGTAGTAAACTATTATGATCCAGAAGGTAAGGAAGTAACTATTCAGCTAAATCCGATCCTTACTCCTTCTGAAAACGCACAGCGCTATTTCAAAAAGTATAATAAGCTAAAAGCTGCAAAAAAATGGAATGAAGAACAAATCCAAAAAGCCAAAGAAGAAATCGAATACCTTGAATCCGTCCTCGTGCAACTTATGAACTCTACACGAAGAGAAGTGGAACAAATCCGCGAAGAGCTACAAGAAGAAGGATGGCTAAAAGGAGGACAAAAACCCACAAAAAAACGCAAAAAGAAAGAAATGCCCACACCCTTATCTGTTTACTCTTCAGATCATACATTAGTCATGGTGGGGCGTAATAATAAACAAAATGACTATTTAACCCATCAACTCGCTTCGGCTACGGATACATGGCTCCATACCAAAGATATCCCAGGTTCTCATGTCGTTATTCGTAGTCAATCTTTTAGTGAGACCACGTTACAAGAGGCAGCGATGCTAGCAGCTTATTTCAGTAAAGCGAGAGAGTCAAGCCAAGTTCCCGTTGACTATACCCTAATTAAGCATGTGAAAAAACCTACTGGTGCACGACCTGGTTTTGTTCACTACGTACAACAACGTACCCTATTTGTAACACCTGATGAACAAAAAGTAAGAGAGATACTCTCCCACAAGCCAAAACATTGAGGAAAAGAAATTGATCAAGAAAAACGAGGTTACTATTCGATATGGATTAGTAACCTCGTTTTCACAAGGATTCTTAGTTCATCTTTTGAGCTTTTATATACATTTTATCGATTTCCTGGCTACTTTTTTGAATTTGTTGGTCAATGAATTTCTTTTTCTCCTGATACTGTTGATAATAAAAATTTTGAATCAGATCATAGCGTTTGTCTATTTTTTCATTGAGTTGACTAGCTTGCTTCGGATCTATTTTTTGGGCTGCAATCATTAGCTCAAGACCTTTTTGCAAGTGTTGTGTTTCTTTGACTTTTAACTGGTAAAATCGACTTTTATAAGGATTTAGCCCTACTAATCTTTCAATTTTTTCGTTGATTTTGGTTTGGAAATCATTTAATGCATAAACATTTTTCACTTTCCAGCTATTTACATAATAATCCCAACCAGCATATATATTATCTCTAAATGTATTCTCAATATCATAGACAGACTGAGCAAGGATAAACTTTCCTCCACCAGCTTTAGCCACCTGTTTAAGTTTGGTGCTTTGGCTTGGAGTTGTACCTAGCCCAATGACATGAATCTCCGCCTTTAAGTCCTCTTTTTGATGTAGCGTTTTTGCCATGCTTACTGGATCTTTCTTACATGAATCAGTTCCTCCAGCAATCAGTATAATTACATTTTTATCCGCTTTTCTCCTTTTCGCCAAATCTTCTCCTGCATCCATTAGACCTTGAGCCAGTGCGGTTGATCCTCCTGCTTGAAATTTATTAAATGAGTTAGGGTCAGCGATATCCGTTTTGTCACAGCTAGAAGAGGCTTGGAATTTCCCCCCAAAACCTCGAATGGTCAAATGAGATGACCGAGGGAAAGAGGTAGCAAAGTTTTGGATAGCCATCTTTTCTAAGTTAAGTTTTAATTGATTATTTATCTTACGATTTACAGCTTGGCTCGAGTCAAAAACGATAGCTAGATTGATTTTTTGGACCTTTTTATGCATCATTTCACTTTTTACTGGACTTATTTGAAATTCCGGTTTAAATTGATTCAATTCTTTTACCAATGGACGATAATCTTCAGCAAGAAGATAGACCAATTCTCGATAAGCTTTTTCTGCCGTCAATTCACTAGGTAAATCTTGAATTTTTTCCCAAAGCTTTTTTTCATCATATTTACTACCAGCCAATTCCCCTGAGTCAGCAAGCAAGAACGTCTTAGCATCGGTTGCCCATTTTTTCTCATGCTTAGGGTCTTTAACAGAAGATCCCATACTTGAACAGCTAGAAAGGATAAAACATAATGAACTGATAACGATTAGCCATCTTTTCTTAAACAAGCTTTCTCCCTCTTCCTTTTTTCAATATCAGGATGCCCTCTAGGAATTACTTATTGTTTTAAATAAGTCAATCTCATGAGGACATCAGCATTTTTTCAGCCTTATATCTAAAAAGTAATTAGGCATGTCAGTTAAAAAAGCTTAAACAGACATGCCCCATGTTCATTTTTTATCTCATTTATTGTAAATGATAAATTGAAAAAAGGATAAATCACTTTTTTCCTATTTGATGAATCTTATGCTAAACCTTCTTATATTAATCATACTCATTTTCTTTCTGCTGATATTGATCTTGAATCGCTTTTTGGTAATGTTGTTGATTTTTCTCAATCGTTTCTAATAATTGATGATATCTCTTTCTTACATACAGTTCAATGGCCCTATACCGATAGGAAATCTTTTCCTGCAGTAACTTTCCGTCAGCTATCTTCCCTTTTTTAATCAGGTAATTGGCAGCCTCCATTAGTCTTTGTTTTTCTTGAGAAGCTAGTGCATAGAGAAGGCTTTTCTGATCTTTACCACCTAAAACAATTCGGGGAGAAGCAATTTTTTCCAATTCATCTTTCTTATCTTTTGCTAAAGTGATTAACTCCAATTCATTGGCCGCTCGCCAACCTAACCAATCAAATAATAGCCGAGTATGCTCACTACGCCAGTAGTTTTGTAATGCTGCTCCTGAATCCACAGTTGTATATGTACCATCAGCTGCTTGGGCCATCTCTTTTAATGCTTGTTGTCCTTGATCATTTACATCAAAACCAATCACTTGAACTATCGCCTTTACTGGTGCTTGCTTTAGTTTAACAATCTCTGCAACTGGATCTCCTCCACATGTCTCTTCACCATCACTAACTACATAGACAATATTTTGTTCTCCTTCCTTAGCAGGAGGTAAATCTTTCCTAACTTCTTGTAATCCTCGTGCTAAAGGAGTATATCCAGTTGGATCAAAACGATGTAAAGCACTTGTGAATCTTTCATGGTGGTAAGAATCTTGAGCATAAACCAATTCACTACTCTTACAAGATATTTCTTTATCTTTGGCTTCATTACTTCCTAGATGACCATACACTCGTAAGGAAATAGAGCTTTCTTTTGGCAGTTTAGCAGCAAATTCTTGAATTGCCCTTTTAGCCAACTTCATTTTTTGTCCACCATTTACTACTTGACCCATACTCCCACTCGAATCTAATAAAATGGCAATATGTATCTTTTGGTTTGTAGATTTCCCTGGTTTCTCCTTTAATTTAGGCGTAAGATAGGGATTAAAACGGTCTAGCTTTTCTGTAGCTGATCGATAATCTTCAGCTAGTAATTGAAGTAAATAACTATAAGCTTCTATCGAACTCATTTGTCCTGATATTTGATCTAAACTTTGGTTTACCTTTCCTTGATCATATTGATCTCCTGACCATTTACCAGGTCCTTCAAGAAGCATTCCTTTAGCCTCTTTAGCTGGCTCTTTTTTTTCATTTTTTTGCTTTGTTATTTTAGGAGTCATTGCTATTTCCTTTGGACTAATTCCTGAAGAAGTACAAGCGGTAAGAGCTCCTATCATCAAACTGATTAAAATTAGCAGATAATTCTTTCTATCCAATCCTCAATTCCTCCCATCTTTAATAAATCTTTTTCCGTTAAGATAGATCTTTTGCACAGAAATTTCTTGATACGATGTCCCTTCAAACTCTTCGCTCCTTTAGAAAAAATGTCATAACACAAAAGGGGAGCTCAGATTATTCTGATTTTCATTCCTTAAAAAGCCCTAATGACTTGTATTTACCCTTTCTTTTTCCTTCTACTTCACATAAGTTTGTCTATATGGATATCAATCCAGCTTTAATCGCAATGGTCATAGCTATTATCATATTGTTGGTGCTAAGAGATATTCTACAATCTTACGCATTAATTAGATAAACCCCCTCCATTCACAGCTGTAGTGAATGGAGGGGATTTTTAACTAGGCCCTCTTCCCTTTAATCGATCTTATACAAATAATCTTAGGAAATGATCTAGGTTTTTGAGCAAATTATGCAACATGGTTCGATTACTTGTTAACTCGAAATTTTTCTTCAATATTCTGATCAAACACAAAAACCGAAATGCCAACATCTCGATCTATATTAATATCCACAAATAAATCCACTAGCTTGGCATCCAAAAGCGTCTCGATCTCGAGTGGATGACTTTTTTTGTAAATCTCCTTAACCATCTCTGTGCGGGCTGATCGTACAATCTGTTTTCCTTCCGCTTCTTGAGCGATAAACTTTTCTACAGGAGTCAAATTACCTACCAATTCGCAGATCGCCCAGTGCTTACAAAATGTGGTCGTTACTTTTACCGGTCCTTTACCCATCGACTTTTTACGAAAGGCTTTAACTAGGTTGCTAAATTCTAATTCATAATTCTTCATGATATTCAATCCTATATTAGTAATCATTTTTTTATTTTCCGAACACTTCATTTTCCTATCTATCTCTGCCTAAATACTTGTATTCATTATATAATAGAGCTACATGCTCCTCAATATTTATAACAATGAGGGATGAAAGATGAGTATAATATCCAAACGAAATATTCTTAAATATGATGAAAATTCCATGTTAGACTTAGAAGATTCGATCGCTGTAGAATATCCTCTTACGCTTATCCTAAACGGGAATGAATTTGCTACACTTGTATGTACTCCTTCTGATTTAGAAGATATGGTGATTGGTTTTTTAGCTGCTGAAGGAATTATTCGTTTCCATCATGAAATTCAGTCTATTCATATCGATGAACAACGTGGTTTCGCTTATGTTGAAACAACAAATAAACAACCTGTTGGTGTAGAGTTTTATTCAAAAAGATTTATTGGCTCATGTTGTGGTAAAAGCAGGCAATCTTTTTATTTCCATAATGACGTAAAAACCGTGAAAACCGTGATGAGTCAAATACAAGTGACCACCGAACAATGTTTTCATCTGATGGAAAGTCTCCAATCGTCCTCATCCGACTTTCAAAATACAGGAGGTGTACACAACGCAGCCCTCTGTGATAAAGAATCGATCATGATCACTCGGACAGATATAGGTCGGCATAACACTTTAGATAAGCTTTATGGATACTGGATTAGAAATCCTTTTTCATTACATGATAAACTTATCGCTTTTAGTGGTCGAATCTCTTCAGAAGTTCTATTAAAAGTAGCTAAAATTGGTGTCAGTATCCTTTTATCCAAATCAGCGCCTACTGATCTCGCTTTAAAAATGGCAGAGGATCTTGGCATTACAACGGTGGGCTTTATCCGGAATCGAAAATTAAATGTTTACACACATCCTCAGCGAATTATCTGTGCATGAACAACAAGTCGGACGTGATTAGTATATCTTCCTTATCACGTCCGACATTTTTGACCATTCTATTCAAGGGATCACCATAAACCTTGCAAACGATTTTTCTCAGATGTTATGAAACCAAAAAGAAGCCAAAAGGAATATCCAAAAGCTTTATAGGTAGCTCCTCATTCTACTACACTTTCCTTCGTGTTTATACCTCTATCACTCATTTTTGTTTCACCTTGCTGATTCATTTGACGCAGTCGCTTGATATCAAAAAGAATCAATAAAGAGACCAAAAAGGCGACAATGCAAAGACCTGCAAAAACATATAAAGTATTGACATAACTTTGTGTCGTATCTCTAATCCAAGCAGTAAAGATAGGACCTGCTAAACCGGCTGCAGACCAAGCTGTGAGGATATAGCCATGAATAGCCCCAAGTTGTTTCGTACCAAAGATATCGCCAATATATGCTGGAACTGATGCAAAGCCACCACCATAGCAAGTAATAATCAAAAATAGTAAAATTTGGAATAATAGCGCATTTGAAATAGACGGTAGTATGAAATAAGCTGCAATTTGAATGATAAAAAAGGCCATATATGTAGTAGGACGTCCGATAAAATCAGATAATGAAGCCCAACCAATACGTCCCAAGCCATTGAACAGCCCCAATAAACCAACTACAGTTGCAGCAGCCATCGGTGTCATTTTTGCAAATTCTTGTGCCATGGGTGATGCCACAGAAAGAATAGCAATCCCACAAGTAATATTAATAAATAACATGATCCATAAGTACCAAAAACGACGCGTTTTCACAGCTTCATTAGCAGTGAGTTGTGCTAAGTCCTGTTTAACTGCTACTTGACCAGCTTGTTGCTTTTCCTTAAAACCTTCTGGTAACCATCCTGTTGGTGGTGGTGCCAAATACTGAGCCGATGCAAAAATAATAACAAAATAAATGGCTCCTAAAATAAAAAAGGTATTAGCAATCCCTATCGAAACAATTAATTTCTGCATAATCGGGCTACTAATGAGAGAAGCAAAGCCAAATCCCATAATGGCTAGACCTGTTGCTAACCCACGTCGATCTGGAAACCATTTCACCAAAGTAGACACAGGAGTGATATATCCAACTCCAAGTCCTATTCCTCCCAAAGCACCATAACAGATATACAGAAGAGTTAAAGATTCAAAATGAATAGCAAGACCTGCTCCAATCATCCCTAAACCAAAGAAAATAGAAGATAAAATCCCTGATTTCCTAGGTCCATACTTTTCTACAAAATGACCCAAAAAAGCTGCAGATAAACCTAAAAACAAAATGGCGATACTAAACGTCAAAGAAACTTGACTGGTACTCCATCCAAACTGACTCATGAGCGGTTTTGTAAATACACTCCATGCATAAACAGAGCCGATAGAGATATGAATTCCTACTGCTGATGCAGCAATCAACCATCGATTCTTTCCATTTTTCACTATACTTCCTCCAATACATTTTCTAATAACAAACAAAAAAAACGACATAAAACAACTCTCTTCCTATAGAGAGACTGTTTCATGCCGGATAATACCCCTACAAAACTGAATATAGGAGTTACCATCTAGCAAACGCTTACATGCATAATTAATAAACGAATTGTTCATTTATTCATCATGCTATTATTGATAATAAATTATTTCATTAAATATGTCAAGAAATTTTCATATTTTATAGTACTATTTATCTTGAATTTTTCGGTCAAATATGAATACAGATACTGCTATATCTTCTTCAATATTAATATCTGAAAATAGATTCATTAACTTTGCTCCCACTAATTCTTCCATACCCTCTGGAATTTTATCTGCATATACTTGCTGAATCATTTTGGTACGTGCTGTATGGATTAATTCCGCTCCCTGAGCAGTTTGTGCGATAAACTTCTCAGTGGGTGTTAGATTTCCATGTAAAATAGAAATAGCCATATTATCCACAAAGGTTGTTTTGATCCGCTCAGGACCTTTTCCAAAATGCTCTTTACGAACTTTTCTTACAATCTCATTAAATTGCGCCTCTTTTTTTCCCACTATTCATAATCACCTCGACTTCTAACCGCCCGTATAAATACAAAGTTTTTATTTCCTCTAATCCTGTTTCGATATTTCTTGCTGATAGTCTTCTGGGGTATTTACATTTGTTACAAAGCGTAAATCAAACCCTTTATGCTGAAAAAATGCTTCATCAAGTGCTAACCAGTCAATACGATCTAATAATCCAATGACGCGGCGTGAGCTTTCTTGTAATAAATCTTGTACTATCTTTTTACAGCGTCGATGATAAATTCCGTATAAAGGGTGTATCTTCCCTCTAATAACAGGAACTACCGCATCATAATCCATCTCTTTTTGTGATTTTACCATCCAGTGAGCAATATGACTCGATAGATACGGCATATCGCAAGCCACGATCCAAACATGGTCATAGCTGGCCTTTGACAAAGCAACACGCATTCCACCAAGTGGTCCCTGAAAAGGAACCTCATCTTGAATGATGTGTACTTTTGGCTGTACTATTTTTTTATATAAAGTAGGCTGATTGGTAACCAGTAATAGTTCCCTACAGCCTTTTTGCATTTCTCTCATTTGACGTTGTATCAACAGCTCTCCCTGAAAAGATAGTAGTGCTTTGGGATAGCCCCCCATACGTCGATTTTGTCCACCAGCCAAAATAACTCCTGTTATCATACACTCACTCTTCTCCAGAGATTTAAAAGGCAAAACAAAGGAAATTTATTCAAGAAAAGCAAACTATAGTATAATTTAATCATATCTCTTTGTAAATGTTAGTCATTGCATTATTAATAATGTTATGCAATGATTAATATGGATTCCAACCCTTATGTCTTAATTCTTTTACTTATTTATTTAACCTGACACAAATGAAATACTTTTTGCTTTTGTAATAGAAACTGATCGACAGGCTGTCATTTCAATTATACTTCACTTTTTTTCTTTTTTTGTTGATAATGAAAGGAAGATGATATGCTTACTCATTTTAATCAACAACAACGAGCAAAAATGGTAGACGTTTCACACAAAGAAGCCACTACTCGAACCGCTATAGCTAAGTCTTGTGTGGTCATGAAACCAAACACACTTCACACCATTGAGCAGAAAAAAATAGCCAAAGGCGATGTACTCGCTGTAGCACAAGTAGCTGGAATTATGGCCGCCAAAAAAACTTCTGAATTCATTCCGATGTGTCACCCCATCTTTACAACAGGAGTTGATCTACATTTTGAGAAAGTTGCAGAAGATACGCTTGAAATTGAGGCAACAGTCAAAACAGTTGGGGTTACTGGAGTAGAGATGGAAGCATTAACAGCGGTCAGTGTTGCTGCTTTAACGATTTATGATATGTGTAAAGCGATTGATAAAGAAATGACAATTGGTCCTACATACTTAGTGAAAAAAACAGGTGGCAAAAGTGACTATATTCATCAGGAAAGAGCTGATTCACAGTGAGTTGGAAAATCGGAATCATTACTGTCAGTGATCGAGGTACTACTGGCGAACGGATTGACCTAAGCGGACCAGCTCTAGTAGAGCTGTGTAATCAATGGGAAGTGATCGCTTATGAAATCATACCTGATGATCAAAAAACGATCGAGGAAACCTTAGTCCAATTAGCTGATGAAAAAAAATGCGACCTCATTTTCACTACAGGTGGGACAGGGTTTGCACCACGTGATGTCACACCTGAAGCCACGAAAGCAGTGATTCATAAAGAAGTCCCTGGAATTCCCGAAGCAATGCGCTCCGCTACTTTAACCAATACCAAATTTGCTATATTATCAAGAGCAATTGCAGGCATTCGCAATCAAACCTTGATCATTAATTTTCCAGGTAGTCCAAAAGGAGTCAAGGAGTGTTTCGCTGTCATTGTGGATGTTTTGCCTCACGCTTTACAAGTTTTAACAAAGAATGTCAGTCACGACTAGCTTCTTAGCCACCTCAATCATTTTGTTTTCGTATGGAGGTATCAATATGTCTATGCAAACAAACGAGCCCCCAGATAAAAATAAGGACTCCCATTCGTTACGATTTGGGCGTAAACCAATCAAAGTGATGGAAGCGCAAAATCGGATTCGCTCGCATATTCAAACAGGTAAAGTAGAAACCATCCCACTTACGGAAAGTGATGGACGTTATTTAGCAATAGATATTTTGGCAAGTGATGATCTCCCCCACTTCCGACGCTCAGGAATGGATGGGTTTGCAATTTATACTGCGGATACTCAAAAGGCATCGCGAGAAAATCCAGTATGGCTAGAAGTGATCGAGGAGATACCTTGCGGTTCCGTGCCCAGAAAAACCATCTCTTCTGGAAAAGCTACACGTATAATGACAGGTGCAGCTGTCCCTGATGGTGCAGATGCAGTCGTAATGATTGAGATGACTAACACATTAGAAAAAGACGGAAAAACCTATATTTCCATTCCCAGAGCAATTCCTCAAGGGGAAAATATTGCCCCGATCGGGTCTGAAATTAACAAAGGAACCTTGATTCTCCCGAAAGGAACAAAAATTAATGCTGGCGTTATCGCCCTTCTCGCCACCTTTGGTTATGCTGAAGTTTCAGTATATCAACAACCAAAAGTGGCTATTTTTGCAACAGGATCAGAGCTATTAGATGTGGATGAGCCATTAGTTCCAGGGAAAATTCGGAATAGTAATGGATATCTACTCTTAAGTTTACTTCAACAAGCTGGAGCTAAACCGATTTCTCAACTAAAACTTCCTGATGATGTTCAACAAGCGAAATCCGCCATTTTACAGGCATTGGATGAAGTGGACTTCGTGATCACTACAGGTGGTGTCTCGGTAGGTGATTACGATATTTTAGTTGATATTTTTGCTGAATGGGATGGACAAATGCTATTTAATAAGCTAGCCATGCGACCAGGCAGTCCCACAACAGTCGGAGTCCGTAATCAACAATTTCTATTTGC
This sequence comes from Thermoflavimicrobium daqui, assembly GCF_003313465.1. GTDB lineage: Bacteria > Bacillota > Bacilli > Thermoactinomycetales > Thermoactinomycetaceae > Thermoflavimicrobium > Thermoflavimicrobium daqui. Next base: position 38,476 of record NZ_KZ845664.1, on the reverse strand, counting down.
CCTATCTGGTAATCCTGGTGCCTGCTTTGTCGGTTTTGAATTATTTGTCCGCCCCACGATATGGGGAATGCAAGGTAAAACAAATTTAGAGCTACCTATGTTCACAGCAACTCTTTTGGAGGATTTTAGTAAACCAAGCCCTTTCGATCGTTATGTTCGTGGGATCACCTCTTATCAAAATGGAAAAGTATATGTCAGACCTGTTGGAGTCGAAAAATCTAGCATCACTTTGACGATTAAAGATGCCGATTGTTTAATTATCATTCCAGCTGGCGGGCGTGGCGCATCCACTGGGGATATCGTTCAAGCCATCTCACTAAAAAATATGGAGTGATCCACGTTGACGACACCCAAAATTTTCCAAGTGGTCGGATACAAAAATTCAGGTAAGACAACATTAATTTGCCATTTGATTCAAGAGTGGTCACACAAAGGCTTTCGTATTGGGACAATCAAACACGATGGTCATGACTTTGAATTGGATATAGCTGAAACAGACACTTGGAAGCATCGTAAAGCAGGTGCACATCAGATCGCTATCACGTCTAAACAAAAAACAGCGATTTTCAAACAGCAACCAACCGAGCTATCCCACTTGATTCAGATGATGTCTGACTTGGATATTCTAATCGTCGAGGGATTTAAACAAGCAAATTACCAAAAGGTTCTGATGACGAAAACAAAAGAAGATCTTTCTCTACTTCAACATCTGACAAATGTCATCGCAATCGTTTCATGGTTTCCACTAAAGCACCCTTCCCTCCCTGTGTGGAATATTAGCGAGCTGGAGGGCTTATCCAATTACTTGATGCAAAGACTAAGCGAGGTGTATCTATAGGTGTATGCTATAATTAAAGAGCCGATCGACGTAGGAAAAGTAATCTCTTCTGTATTGGATCCCAACTGTGGGGGAATTTGTACCTTTATGGGTACGATACGTGAACTAACCCAAGGCAAGAAAACCTTATATTTGGAATATGAAGCTTACGAAGAAATGGCTGAAAAAATGCTGCAACAAATTGGGAACGAAGTACTTGAACAATTTGACTGCTCTCATGTTTCTATCGTGCACCGAATTGGACGATTAGACATCGGAGAAGTCGCCGTTGTGATCGCTGTATCTGCCCCCCATCGTCAAGCCGCTTTCGAAGGATGTCGCTATGCGATTGAAAAACTAAAAGAAATCGTCCCGATTTGGAAAAAAGAGTTTGGTGATGATGGTTCATATTGGGTTTAAGTTCAAGGGAGGGAGATTATATGAAGATCCTATTCTTTGCCCAGTTGGGTGAACAGTTAGGAAAAAGCTTGGAATTTCCGTCTTCATCTACGATAACAGTCAGTCAATTACGTGAAAAACTAAGTGAACAATATCCTTTACATCAAGAACAAATTCAGGCTTGTATGGTCGCCATCAACCAATCCTATGCCACAAACAATACAAGGATTAAGCCAGATGATACTGTTGCTCTCATACCGCCTGTTAGCGGAGGGTAAACCGTTTATCTGATTATATAGTAAAAAGGGTGTTCCTGATGAAACAGCGAATTTTGGATAAATTGGGTCGTCCACTCAAAGACTTGCGTATTTCAGTTACAGATCGCTGTAATTTTCGTTGCCAATACTGTATGCCCGAAGAGATTTTTGGCCGCGACTATGTCTTTTTACCTAAGCACAAATTACTTAGTTTTGAAGAAATATCAAGGATCGTACGAATTTTTGCATCCTTAGGTGTCACAAAAATTCGTATCACTGGTGGGGAACCTCTTTTAAGAAAAGATTTACCAGAACTAATTCGAATGATTTCTTCGACTCAAATGATCGAAGATATTGCTCTGACGACCAATGGCGTCCTCTTACCCCATCTAGCTCTAAAGCTTAAGCAAGCAGGATTACAAAGGATTAATGTAAGTCTAGATACCCTAGATAACGAAAGGTTTTCCCAACTTAATTCTCGCTATCACCATGTTCAACAAGTTTTAGATGGGATTGAAGCCGCTCATCAAGCCGGCTTAGAAGTCAAAGTCAACATGGTTGTCATGAAGGGAATCAATGATGATGAGATTATCACTGTAGCTCGATATTTCCGAGACACAGAGACTATTCTACGCTTTATCGAGTTTATGGATGTAGGTAATACCAATGGCTGGAATCTTAAACAAGTTATTTCGAAACAAGAGATTGTCGAACGAATTCATGCGGAAATGCCTATCGAAAAGATAAATCCCAATTATTTTGGAGAAGTAGCTACTCGCTACCGCTATATAGGAACCCATAAAGAGTTTGGTGTGATATCTTCGATTACCGAACCATTTTGCACTTCTTGTACTCGAGCTCGTCTCTCATCTGATGGACATCTTTATACTTGCTTATTTGCATCAAGCGGATATAATCTACTCGAATATGTTCGCTCAGGCGCAACCGATGAAGAAGTCAAAGCCAAGATCATAGAAATTTGGCAAGCTCGGATGGATCGCTATTCGGAAGAGCGCCTTCAACAGACCAGACAATCCCACCGTCAAAAAATTGAAATGTCTTATATCGGTGGATAAAAAAACGATTTTATACACATCCCCCCTATAAATCAAGGGGGGCTTTATTTAATGGCAATGTAGTTCACTTCCTTTCATAAAAGTCTAACACTGCTCGAGCCATTTCTTTGACTTTTTCTCTTAAGGAAGTGGGCGAAAGGACTTTGACCTGACTGTGAAATCCAAGTATCGTTTCTGCTGCTTCTTGTTCAGTATCAAACCGGAGAGTAGCGGGTATCCATCCAGTTGACAAGGGTGGACCAGCGTCTAAAATCCTTACAAAACGATCCGTCCATTTGATCCGTTGAAACGTATAAGGGGATAATTCTACTTGGACGATGTATCGAGGTAAGTTCGCGACAAACTCACTCTTTGTTTGCTTCCAGTATGTAGTCATATTAAATCCAATTGGGCGTTCAAATCGCTTATCTAAAATAGTTACAGAACGAACTCGGTTTAACTTGAAACTTCGAATTTGATTATCCTCGTTTATAGCTACCAGATACCATTGATTACCTCGTGCTACCAGACCGAGTGGTTTGATCACTCGCTCTTTTTTTTGTCCGTCTGCTCGCTCATAAGTTATTTGCAGCTGGTTCTCCTCCCACACTGCCAGTAAGATCGGCTCGATCCAATCATTTCTTTTGTTGCTTTCCTTCCAGGGCTCTGTATCAATATAGATCCGTTCCCAAAACTTTTGTACAAGGGGTTCCACCATAGAAGGAAGAGCGGAAAATAACTTTTGTCGAGCTATTTGAAAGGGCTTGTCGATTCTCAAATCCTTTAGTAAAGCTTCCGGAAAGGAGAGAAAAAGGGAGGCCATCTCTTCTTTCTTCAATGTGAGTAATGTTTTACGATATTCATCCAAAAGCCTCCATCCTCCATTTTTCCCCCGTTCTGCAATAACCGGGATTCCCATCCCACTAAGAACATCCATGTCACGCAAGATAGTACGACTGGAAACTTCCAATTCCTGTGCGAGCTCTTGGGTAGTTGTTTTTCCTTTTTGCTGGAGGATCAGTAGGATTAACATTAACCGATCTGCACGCATTTGGACATCCACCTTTTTTTAAAAGATGACAATAGATGTCATCTTTTATCATGTAGTATAAATATATCCCTTTGATCTTCCCCATAACAAAAATCTTAAGGAGGCATTATTATTGCATAAAAAAGTAGTGGTTTACATTGCCATGAGCCTAGATGGTTATATCGCACGCGAAAATGGTGATATTGATTGGTTGCTTGAAAACTCTCCGTCAAATCCTGAAGAATATGGTTTCCCCGATTTTTACAAGTCCATCGATACTGTGATTATGGGAAAATCAACATATGATCAGCTGCCAGAACTATCCGATTCCTTTCCTTATCCGGATAAAAAATGCTATGTATTTTCTAAGAGCACATCTGGCAGTAATGAGAACGTAGAGTTTATCAATGAAGAAATCAGTTCTTTTATTAAAAAGGTAAAACTACAGTCTGAGGGCAATATCTGGTTGGTAGGCGGTGGCAAACTAATTGAGAGCTTCATAGAATCAGACGCAATCGATGAGTATATCATTACTATAGTGCCTATTTTAATCGGTAAAGGAATTCCCCTATTCAACAAAAACAACGTTGAAACTCTCTTGAAATTGAAAAGCCATTCCCGTTTCGGTGACTGCATCATGATCCATTATGAAGTAAAGCGATAGCCCTAGTAGAAAGTGTGTAATCTGTTCAATTTTTAAAAATGCCCGTATCTCATGTAAAATGATGCGGGCATTTTTAATCTACGTTAAGTTTAGAATATTACATCATGCTAATCAGATACATAGATCATCACTTTTTCTATGCCTGATTTAAGACTCACTTTCCATATCCTCTTGCATCATCTGTTCCAGAAGCTGTTCAATATACTGCTGGGTAGAGGTAGGAGCGAGCTTGAAATGTTGGAGAAACTGAACTCGTGACTCCGGATGATTGGCAATACGTGATAATAGCGTTTTAGTCCATTCCTGTGAATGGCTCATCATGGGAATCGCTTGTATAAAAGCCTCTCCAGTTTTATCAATCGATTCTAAAAAGTGAAGAAGTCTCCACATTACCTTAAAGTGTTCACAACGATCATCAAGTACAGTATAAAGATTGATTGCTACCTCTCTAGCATCTTCTTTGGCTAATGTTTCTAAAGCATTTTCAAAAGCTTGTATTTCATCAGTAGAACGAAGTAAGCGGTTCTCCTGAAGAGTTTGTACCCACATCTCTTTTGACATCCAATATCACCTTTCTCTTTCTAAGATATTTAGCTATTTTCTAAGTCTATCATTTTTTTATTATAAAGGTTATCTTCTTAATTCGTCCCCTTTTTAAACTCATCCTACTCCTTTATTCCTTCAATAGAACTTCCTAGTGTTCCATTTAAAGAAATGTTTATTTTTATAGATGAAAAGTCGATTTTGAGCCTGTTGCATCATTCGAATCAAAACCTAGATCATTCCTAGATGAAGCCGCGAATCGTTTTTGTATAGGATCGACTTTTGCGCCAAACCTTAAGAGGGAGTGAGTTCAAAAACGGTGAGCGACTGATTAAGAGGGCAACCTCGACTTTATAAGAGGTTCCATTCTACAAATAAATTAATTAGATAAATAAGGATAATAAAGAAAAAAATGCGTTTACAAAATAGAAAATAAAAGATAGCCGATATCACAATCCATATAGTATAATTTTGAATTGATGAATAAGGATAAATAATAATAAAATGAGGACAAATTATATCAGAATAAAATTAATCTTTATCTGCAATTAAAGCTACTAATATATCTAGCTTTTCCCTTTCTAATTAAACAACCTTAATTCCATTTCTAGGAGTATCTAAATAGATACATAGGAGAGGGAGAGCATTATCGGTTTATTATCCAAAGTATATTACATAATCCAATAAAAAATTAAACTATTAACGGATGAGGGAATAATCACTCTTATATATGCTGGACTTAGCCTCTTAATAAGATTATCTCCAGAGATAAGCACTGAGAAATTCCATGAGCTAAGAATGGGACGAAAGTAAGTTCAAGCAATTTAAGTACACCTTTTAAATATTTAAATCCAAAGCTATTGGAGGTAAAAAGGTAATGAAAAAAGCTTGGAATTTTCCCTTTATTTTTCTTATAGCTAGTATATTTTTTCTTACTAGTTGTAATATGAAAATTGGCTTTGGCGGAAAGGAAAGTTCTGCAAATGGGAAGAGATTATTAATTGCGACAGATGCTCAATTTCCTCCCTTTACTACTCTAGGGACAAATGGGGTGATTTCTGGATTTGATGTAGATATTTTTAATGCCATTATAAAGGAGGTGGGAATGGATGCTGATTTCAAACATGTAGGCTGGGATCCTATATTTACCGAAGTATTACAAGGTAAAGCAGATGCATCCATATGTTCTATTACGATTACTCCCGAACGACAAAAGAAATACGACTTTACCAATCCATATTTTACGACTAAACAATTAATTTTAGTCCCCATTGAATCAAACGCTCGCTCACTTTCATATTTACGAGGAAGCAAAATCGGGACACTAGTAAGCTCAACAGGATCTGAAGCTGTTAAAAAAGAATTTGGTGAAAATTACTCAAAGCTAAAGGAATTTGATGATATCCCCTCTGCTATTAAAGAGTTAGAAGCAGGTCGATTAAATGCAGTAGTTACAGATAGCGCAGTAGTCCAGTATTATATAAAAACACTACAAAAGGCTGAAATTAAAAAACAAGAAACCCTAACAAACAAAAATGAAAAAGCTATCTTTGTCGTTCAAATTGGTAGCACAAAAATTAAAGCAATCGAAGATCCATTTTTCCCTGCTGAAAGTTATGGAATCATGGTAAAGAAAGGGAACAAAGAACTTCTGAATAAGTTAAATGAAGGTTTAGCAAAAATCAAGTCAAATGGAACCTATGATCAAATCTATAAAAAATATTTTGGTGATCAGTAAATAGTAACAACAAATGCTATATTGATCCAATTCAAGGAGCGATGAAGAATGCGTAAAAGTCTATCCATTTTTATTACTGCTTTTATAGCTATGAGTCTTCTCTTAATAGGATGTCAATCAACCCCCTCTTCAGAAGCGAATAGCCCCCAACAAGAAACTAAAAAAATCCGCTTTGCAACAGAGGCTCAATTTCCTCCTTTTGAAAAAGTCGGGCCGGATGGAAAACTTACTGGATTTGACATAGACGTTATAGACGCAATTGCCAAAGAAATCGGTCTTGATATAGAAAAGAAACATATGGGCTGGGATGCCGTTTTTGATAGTATTGATCGTGGAAAAGCAGATGTAGCAATGGCTGCTATTACAATTACAGAAGATCGTAAGAAAAAATATGATTTTAGTGACTCCTATTTTGATGCTAAACAATTAATTCTTCTCCCAAAAGGTTCTAGTATCTCAACACTCAAAGAGCTAAATGGTAAAAAAATCGGTGTCATGGCTGGTACAACGGGAGAAGAAGTCGTAAAAAATGCATTCGGTAAAACCTATTCAAATCTCAAAGGTTATGATGATACGCCTGGTGCAATTGATGATCTACAATTAAAGCGCTTAGATGCAGTAGTAACTGATAAAGCGGTAGCCATTGATTATCTCAAAAAGCTGGGACAAGATAAATTTAAAACTGTCGAAGATTCTTCTTTGCCAATAGAACAATACGGCATTTTGGTTCAAAAAGGGAACAAAGAGCTCCTTAACAAAATGAATGAAGGCTTAAAGAAAATCCGTGAAAATGGTACTTATGATAAAATATATGAAAAATACTTCGGAAAGGAATAACTATATTTCAAATAGTCACCCAATTCAATTGAATTGGGTGATTTTTTTGTTTAGCAGTCATCGTACTAAACATGATTAGTCACATAACGAAAATATACCTTCGATAAAACCCATCTTTATGCAAATCGACAACACGGATATTTACTAGAAATATTTCCATGCCATTTAATAGCCTTCATTGTACATAAAAAGTAGTCTCATATAAACAGACTACTTTTTATAGATTATAATTCTGTTTCAGAATATAATACATCGAAATACTAAAAACAACTTACAACCGCTTGAGCGATCTCATCATAGATTTCTTCAATTCGATCTGCTTCTTCTTCATTTTTCAATTCATTTTCGTACCAATATATATATGTGTTGATACTCATTAGTGTAATCATCATGCTTATTACGACTTTAGGTAGCTCTCTCGTATTATTCTCCTGATACCATTTATCACAAAACATTTTCATTAGTTTAAGAATTTTTCTACATGCTGGTTCATCAAGTCCTGCACCATTTGCCAACTTAAAAAATAGATTTCCTTCCTTGGTAAATTGAGCAATCAACGCATATAAAATCGGGTTGTATTTCAGTCGTTCAGTAAATTCATCTACTTTTAAACATGCTTTGATCTCGTCACGAATCTTTGTACCACATTCTAAAACAAACTCTACTTGCTCTGGGTCTTCTGTTTTAATCCGAACAATTTCTGCAAAATCAACAAATTCTGGGTAGGTTTCAACTAAAAGCTTTGCTGCTGGAAAAACATCTAAGTCAGCGTACAACCTTCCCAATTCTCGAATACTTTCGCAAACCTTTTCAACCCTTTCAGCTTCAAACATTCTACCTGATCGCATGTCAGTAGACAATCCATCTTGTTCGGAAAAAAGTAGCTCTTCAATCTGATTTAGGATACTTTGTGCATTCACGACATTACCTCTTATCTAGTTCATGGTACTTACAAATCGAAAATAAATATACTTTTTTATGTATTTTGTTTATGATTACTATATCCATACAGTTTGTTTTTCTATTTTATCATATCGTAATGCAATCCATTCTCCTAGACTTAAACATTCATTGATAAATTACTAAGCTTTTAACCATTTGTTACCCTTTTTTATATTCCTTTACCCGATGTAACCACTCAATAACGAGTTCCAACATGAGTTTATTTTGTTCCATCGTTATCAATACCATATTTCTAAATTTATTTTCAATTGTCAACCTGCCCTCGATGTATCGTCAATTCAAAGGAGGAGTCTTTTTGACATTTGTACTGCTGGACAGATACAAGCTCACCATTTGAATGGGGAGCCCAAGCAATCATAAAAGAGAAGATTCATTCTTTATCCGAGTTACTCTAGATAAAAGACACCTCACAAAGTATGATCATCTATTTCACACTCTGTGAGGTGTCTTTTCGTTTGCAGCAAAAACTTCATAGGTTTAATTCTTTCTTTAACTCTTCCAAAGTAAGGTACTCTTCTTTCTCACGGTTACTTGCAGGTTGGTTTTCCGAAAAAGGATGATCAAAATCAGGAATATCCTCCCATATCTTTTGTTCTGCCCGGGTAACCAAATACTCCATATAGTCTAGTAAACTCCTTTTATCTTCCTCAGATAGTTTTTGAAACAAATGATCAAACTTCTCTTTGGGTTGCATCATGTTGATTTTCTCCTTATTTGAAAGTATGCCCTCAGCCTATTCCAATATTATATAAATCAACAGTCCTGAAACAATTTCTTTTTAACCTATTAACTTAATCTATCTTATATTAAATTTAACTATTATAGAAAAACTACCTCTTCTATAATAATATTTTCAAATTAATTTCAAATAAAAAAGACGAGAATTCATCTACATTCTAGTCCACTATAATAATCCTAGAAACGAAGAGACATACAAAAAGCTTGTACCACTTTAGACGTGATACAAGCTTTTTCGGGAAGTGTACAACTTTTTATAATGGAAGATTATGCTTCCTTCAATGTACTCCGACTTCCAGGCTTAATCACTGGAATACCCTGTTGACAGAGTGGACATTCTTCTGGAGTATAGCTTTCGATATGGATTTCAGTTAATGCTTGATAGGGATATTGAAATGGATTTTGTCCTTGATTCCGGTTGACCATGGAGCCAATCGCTACGATTTCCGCCCCTAACCCTTCTAATACCTTGATTACTTCTTTGACTGAACCACCTGTTGTGACTACATCTTCAATCACGAGGACACGCTCACCAGGCTGAATCGTAAAGCCACGGCGTAACTCCATCGTTCCTGCTTTTCGTTCCGTAAACAAGCAACGAACTCCTAAGGCTCTAGCTACTTCATGGGCAATAATCACACCACCGAGCGCCGGACCGACCACCAGATCAATTTTTTGATCTTTAAATAGATCAGAGAGTGCCTGGCCCACTGCTTCTGCTTCTTGAGGATGTTGTAATAATTGAGCACATTGCATGTATCTAGCACTATGCCGACCGGAAGATAAGAGAAAGTGTCCTTCTTTGAGTACACCAGTACGTTTGATAGCTTCTGATAACGACCATGTTTTTGTCATAAAGATAACCCCCGTGCTTGTTTGATTTCAGAAAGAATGTTTTCATAAGCTGTAATCGGTGATGGTGCCCCTGTAATCGGTCGCCCTATGACCAGATGATCTGCCCCATTTTGGATTGCAGCTGTTGGTGTCACTACACGTTTTTGATCTTGTACATCATGACCAAGTGGACGAATACCTGGTGTAACAGCTAAAAAATGAGATGATGTTGCTGCTTTGATCAAGCTAGCTTCTTGCCCAGAGCAGATGACTCCATCTGCTCCCGACTCATAGGCTAACTTCGCATAGCGCTCTACCGAATCGGTAATCGTTCCTGGTATTCCCAACTCGTCATTGAGCATGGATTGATCTGTACTCGTTAGCTGTGTAACAGCTAAGAGGCGAATCCGCTCTCCGCTAGTCTTTTTCTCAGCAGCCTCACGAGCCGCCTCGATCATCTGTCTTCCTCCACTAGCATGAATGGTAAGAAAATCAACACCAAGACAGCAAATGGATTCCACACCTTTTGCTACTGTATTGGGGATATCATGTAGCTTTAAGTCAAGGAAAATGGAGTATCCTTCTTCTTTACGCTTTGCCACCCACTCTGGACCCACTCGATAAAATAGCTGATATCCTACTTTAATAAACGGCTTTTCCTTCCCATCCCAGTGTGTGAGCATTTTTTCCGCCTGCTCTTTTTCTGGAAAGTCTAGGGCGATAATCACCTGTTTCTGTATCTCCATCTCCCTATTCCCCTTTCAAAGAATGTTTCTTTACTTGAGAAGATCCGATCTCCTCTGCTTCAGGAAATCGGATCAATGATTTGGTTATACCGTAACCAGTTCTTTATTTGCTTTACGCTGCACAGGCTGACCAATCGGTTCAGCTGAGAGGTAAATCGCTTCAAGAGTGGTGAGTAAGGCATCGACTGTATCCAAAGAGGTCAGACAAGCAATGCCATGTTCCACTGCTTCGCGACGAATCCGGAATCCATCCCGCTCTGGTGTTTTACCACGAGTCCATGTATTAATGACCAAATCAGCTTCACCTTGACGAATGAGATCAAGAATATGAGGTGATCCCTCTTTGAGTTTGTTTACTTCTTCTGCCATTATCCCTGCTTCTTGCAATGCTTGTGCTGTTCCCTGTGTCGCTACAATTCGGTAGCCTAGCTGGTTAAAACGGCGAATGAGCGAAATCGCTTCTTCTTTTTCCTTATCTCCGATGGTAGCAATAACAGTACCAAAACGTGGAAGAGTGATATCAGATGCAATCAAGCCTTTGTAAACAGCCCGAGCATAATCGAGATCCCGTCCCATCACTTCACCTGTCGATTTCATTTCAGGACCCAAGGTGATATCAACTCGACGTAGTTTTGCGAAGGAAAAGACGGGGGCTTTGACCGCGATTTCACGGCTTTCTGGCCAGATTCCTCCTGTATATCCTTGCTCTTTGAGGCTTTTGCCTAGAATAATATTCGTTGCCACTTGAGCCATTTGAATCCCTGTCACTTTACTTAAGAAAGGTACTGTCCGTGAAGCACGTGGGTTTACTTCCAGTACATAAATTTCCTCTTTGTGTAATACAAACTGGATATTAATTAACCCTTTTGTATCCAGTGCTTTGGCAATTTTCGTTGTAATTTCTAATACCCGCTCTTTTTGTTCTGAGGTAAGTGATTGGGGTGGATATACAGCAATCGAATCCCCTGAATGTACTCCTGCTCTCTCGATATGCTCCATGATTCCAGGAATAAGCACTTCTTCGCCATCACAAATCGCATCCACTTCTAACTCTTTTCCTTGGAGGTAGCGGTCAATTAAGACAGGATGTTCAGGATTTATCTTCACAGCCTCTTTCATATAAGCACGCAATTCCTCTTCGCTATAAACGATTTCCATCGCACGTCCACCCAAGACATAAGAAGGACGTACCAAAACTGGATAACCGATATGAGTTGCCGCTGTGACTGCCTCTTCAATCGAGGTAACCGCCGCACCGGGTGGTTGCGCAATCGAAGTCTGACGTAGCAATTCTTCAAAACGTTTCCGATCTTCAGCCCGATCAATTGCATCAAGCGAGGTTCCTAAGATCGAAATGCCTTCCTCGCGAAGCTGATAAGCCAGATTTAAGGCAGTTTGTCCACCAAATTGAACGATAACACCAACGGGTTTCTCTTTTTCAATCACATGGAGAACATCTTCTTTATAGAGTGGCTCGAAATATAAACGATCAGAAGTATTAAAGTCGGTTGATACCGTTTCTGGATTATTATTGATAATGACCGCTTCATACCCAGCTTGACGAATGGCCCAGATGGCATGAACAGTGGCGTAGTCGAATTCAACCCCTTGTCCGATTCGAATGGGACCGGATCCGAGTACTAGTACCGCTTTCTTGTCTGTTTTTTCAACCTCATCTTCTTGTTCATAAGTGGAGTAATAGTAAGGTGTAGCAGCTTCAAACTCGGCAGCACAAGTATCTACCATTTTATAGACAGGACGAATTCCTAGTGATTGACGTAGTTTACGTACTTCTTCTTCTGATACACTTACCAGTCTTGCAATCGTTTTATCCGTAAATCCAGTTCGTTTCACTTGGAGGAGTTTCTCATTATCAAGCCCATTTGCTTGTAGGTCACGTTCCAGATCAATAATCTTGCTGAGCTTATATAGGAAGTAACGATCAATTTTGGTTAGCTGATGCGCCTCTTCGAGTGAATAGCCACGTCGGAACCATTCGGCTAGTAAGAAGATTCTTTCATCATCGACCTCGACCAAACGCTTTCTGATCACTTCATCACTTAATTCACCAGCTTCTGGAAGATGAATATGATCAACACCAATTTCCAAGGAACGAACCGCTTTGAGTAAGGATTCTTCTAAAGTCCGGCCAATCGCCATCACTTCACCTGTTGCCTTCATTTGCGTACCTAGCTTCCGGTTGGCGGAAACAAACTTATCAAAAGGCCAACGTGGTATTTTACTGACAACATAGTCAAGAGCAGGCTCAAAGCAGGCGTACGTTTGACCCGTAACCGGGTTTTTCAGTTCATCCAGTGTATATCCTACCGCAATTTTCGCAGCAATCCGAGCGATTGGATATCCTGTCGCTTTCGAAGCGAGTGCACTAGAACGGCTTACCCGTGGATTTACTTCAATGACATAGTAATTAAAGCTATGTGGATCAAGTGCAAACTGCACATTACAACCACCTTGGATGTCAAGGGCACGGATAATTTTAAGGGCTGAGTCGCGCAGCATATGATACTCCCGATCCGATAACGTTTGGCTAGGTGCAAATACAATACTATCTCCAGTATGAACACCTACGGGATCAAAGTTTTCCATATTACATACAACGATACAGTTGTCTTGCGCGTCACGCATCACTTCATATTCGATCTCTTTGTAACCTGCAATGCTCTTTTCAATTAAGCACTGCGTAATCGGGCTATAACGTAAGCCATTATCTACGGTTTCTCTAAGTTCCGCTTCATTTTTGGCGATTCCACCACCTGTTCCCCCCAAAGTATAAGCAGGGCGAACAATGACCGGATACCCTATCTCATTTGCAAAAGTGATTGCTTCATCAATCGTATGCACAATCGTACTTGGTGGGATCGGTTCCCCAAGCTCTTTCATCAAATCACGAAATTGTTCGCGGTCTTCAGCACAAGTAATCGCACGAAGATCGGTCCCTAAAAGCTTTACTCCTTCGCGTTTCAGTACACCTTGTTTAGCTAATTCTACGGCAAGATTTAGTCCAGTTTGTCCTCCAAGAGTGGGAAGAAGTCCATCCGGTCTTTCTTTTCGAATCACTTGGGTAATAAACTCGGGTGTGAGTGGTTCAATATAAACGCGATCGGCCATATCTGTATCTGTCATAATGGTCGCTGGGTTACTATTAACTAATACGACTTCGATTCCTTCTTCCCGAAGAGCTTGACAAGCTTGTGTTCCTGCATAGTCAAACTCGGCAGCTTGTCCGATCACGATGGGTCCGGAGCCAATCACTAAGATTTTTGAAAGCTTTTGATCCTTAGGCATATACTTCTTCCCCTTTCTTAGCAAATGCATCCATCAAATTTATGAAATGAGCAAACAGATATTCAGAATCACGTGGTCCTGGTGCAAACTCTGGATGATATTGAACAGAGAAAACAGGATACTCTTTGTGACATATCCCTTCAACCGTTCCATCATTTAATGCGATATGGGTTGCTTCGAGTAAAGTCCCTTCCAGAGATTCATGAGTAACAGCATAGCCATGGTTTTGTGGTGTAATTACTGTTCGACCTGTTTCTAGCTCTTTGACTGGGTGGTTTCCACCACGATGGCCAAACTTTAATTTATCCGTATCTGCTCCACAAGCGAGCGCAATCAATTGATGTCCCATACAGATTCCAAAGATCGGTACTTTTCCAAGTAGTTCTTTAATCGTTTCAATCGCTTCGGGTACATCTTTGGGATCCCCAGGTCCATTGGACAACATGATTCCATCAGGACGGAAACGAAGAATTTCTGTAGCCGAGGTGTGATATGGTACAGATATGACTTCGCATCCCAATTCAGCCAGTTTTCGCTTGATATTATGCTTGGCACCAAAGTCTAGCAACACCACTCGCTTACCCGAATTGGGAGAAATATGAATGCTTTTAGTACTAACCCTAGCTACTTGATCATGCATGTGTGGACTATTTTTAAGACGCTCGATTAAAACATCCGTTGGTTCATCACTCGTGGTAAGCAATCCTCTCATCACTCCATGCTTGCGTAGTTTTCTCGTTAGCATACGGGTATCGATGCCAGATATTCCGATAATTCCTTGCTCTTTCAGCCAATCACCGATCGATATCTCATTCCGCCAATTACTGGCAAACTCTTGGTACTCACGAACCACCAAGCCATGGGCATTGGACTTTAAAGATTCATAGTCATCACGATTTAGTCCATAGTTTCCAATCAAAGGGTAAGTCATCGTAATAATTTGTCCACAATAAGATGGATCAGTTAAAATTTCTTGATAACCTGTCATACTGGTATTAAACACGACCTCACCCAAGGATTCTCCTTTCGCTCCAAAAGAAGTCCCTATAAACTCTGTTCGATCTTCTAAGATTAACCGCGCTTTCATCAAGTGTCCCTCCAATTGAGATAATATGATGATACCAATCACCTTGCCCCTTTGATGGATTTCACCTTAGGTATCCTGCTTAAAGTGAAATCCATCACTATAATCGGGTTGGGGCATCTTCCTTCTTTCAATTCTTATTCTTCAAAGGTGACAAAGATATCTGCTTGATCCCAAGTCTTAACTCCTTTATAAAAGGTCATCACTGGCCAACCATAAACATAGGTTCCAGCAAAAGGAGTATTCCGACCTTTGGATTTAAAGGCACTTGGATCAATGGGTCGTTCTGATTCAAGGTCAATCACTGTCATATCAGCAACTTTTCCTTCCGCAAGTACACCATAAGGGAGACCAAATAATTCCGCAGGTTTTCGGGTCATTTTTTCGATAAGTTCTGCTAAAGTTAGCTCTCCTGTTCTTACTAAATTCGTATATAGAAGAGGAAATGCTGTTTCTAGACCTACAATCCCAAATGGTGCACGTTCCATTCCCTGTTGCTTTTCAAGTAGCGTATGTGGAGCGTGATCTGTCGCAATCACATCAATCGTGCCATCTTTTAACCCTTGGATTAAGGCTTCTCTGTCTTTTTTCGAGCGAAGCGGCGGATTCATTTTAAACATTGGGTTGGGTTCAGGAATATCTTCATCACAAAGTAATAAGTGATGAGGTGTGACCTCGGCTGTTACTTTTTGTCCTCGTGCTTTTGCTTCACGAACAAGACGAACAGATTGTTCACTACTGATATGACAAACATGGTAGTGTACCCCAATATCTTCAGCGAGTAGAATATCTCTAGCCACATGAATTGATTCTGCTTCACTAGGAATCCCTTGTAGGCCATATCGCTTTGCAAATTCTCCATCATGGACACAGCCGCCTTTGGCTAAGCTGTTATCCTCACAATGCGCTACCACAGGTAACCCTAAAGCATAAGCTTTTCGCATCGCTTCTTTCATCATTTTGCTACTTTGTACCCCTACACCATCATCGGATACAGCAACCACACCCGCTTTTTTCAAAGCTTCCATATCCGTTAACTCTTGGCCAAGCTGACGTACAGTAATCGCCCCGATCGGAAGTACACGTGCATAGCCCGCTTCCTCTGCCTTCTCTAGAATTTCTTCAACAATAGGGACAGAGTCAATAGGGGGGCGTGTATTGGGCATACAAGCCACCGTGGTAAATCCACCGCGCGCTGCTGCATAAGTTCCTGTTTCGATCGTTTCTTTCTGTTCAAAACCGGGTTCACGTAAATGCACATGTAGATCGATAAAACCTGGAGTAATCAATTTTTCAGCGACTTCTATTTGCATGGCTTCTTCGTCTTCGATCTCAGATGCGATTTTGGCAATGATCTCTCCATCAATCAAAATATCTCTTTTCACCAGCTTCTTACTCTGCTCGTCCAGCATTAGCCCATTTTTCAACAAAGTTTTCATAATTCTTGCCCTCCTTGGAGTACTTTTTCTAAGACAGCCATTCGTACAAATACTCCATTTGCCTTTTGCTCAAAAATTTTGGAACGAGGATGTTCAACTAGTTCATCTGCAATTTCTACCCCACGATTAAACGGACCAGGGTGCATAATAACTGCACCAGGCTTCATCCGATTCAGTCTTTCTTTTGTTAGACCAAACATTTGATGATATTGATCTTGAGCATGAAAGATTGGATCCTGATGACGTTCTAATTGAATTCTGAGCATCATCACTACATCTGCTACTTGTAAACCTTCATCAAATGGTACATAAGGGGCAAACTTCTCCAAGTCAGGATCTCTCATCTCTGGCGGACCGCTTAGCATCACTTGTGCCCCCATTTTTCCTAAGCACCATAGATTGGAACGTGCCACCCGACTATGCGCAATATCTCCTACAATCGCTACCTTTAGCCCACTGACATGACCAAAGTGTTTTTTCATCGTATATAGATCGAGCAAAGCTTGTGTAGGATGGGCTGTTTTACCTGTACCCGCATTCACAATTACACAACCTGTATCTCTCTCTAAGAGTTCGGAGATGACTTCTGGCTCTTGATGACGAATCACTGCCGCTTCAACCCCAAGTGAAACGAGCGTTTTCACCGTATCATAAAGTGATTCACCTTTCGCTACGCTTGAATGGGCTGTACTAAAGTTAAGCACCTCAAGCCCTAATCGTTTTTCAGCGACCTCAAAAGAAAATTTAGTTCGTGTACTTGGCTCAAAGAATAGATTGGCCACAAAACGCCCAGCAAATGGTACGAGGTTTTTAGCTCGATTTTGTTCCCAGAATGCTGCTCTTTCTAAGATCTCTTCAATTTCTGTTTGGGAAAGATCTTTTGTATCTATTAAATGTGTTTGTTCCAAAAGCATATGAACTCCCTCCCATTGTGTTGTTGCCTAATTAAGCAGTCTCGGTTGTTGATTGTATAGCTTCTCTTTCATCTTGCTTCGGCAAAATAAGATTGAGTAGAATACCGATGACAGTAGCTAGAGCCATACCTTCGAGCTCGATATGAATATCCACGAACTTTAGTACCGCACCACCAATACCAATCACCAAGACTACCGCAGCGATAACCATATTGCGCTGATTGGTAAAATCAACACGATTATCAATCAAGGTGCGAAGTCCTGCCGAGGCGATAATCCCAAAGAGCAAGATAGAGACGCCACCCATCACTGGTGTAGGAATGGAATGGAGTAAAGCTGATAATTTTCCGATGAAGGAAAAGGAAATCGCGAGTACAGCGGCCCCGCCGATTACAAACACACTGAAAATCCTTGTGATCGCCATTACTCCAATATTCTCTCCATACGTTGTAGCTGGTGGTCCACCGATTAAACTCGCAATCATGGTAGCTATTCCATCACCAAATAGAGAACGGTGAAGTCCAGGATCCTTAGCTAAGTCGCGCTCCATAATGTTAGAGGTAACCAATAGATGACCGATATGTTCTGCTAAGACCACCAACGTTACTGGAATCATCACGATCGCAGCTTTCCACGACACTGTGGGAGTCGTAAATTTAGGTAGCTCAAACCATTTCGCTTGTATAACCGGTGTAAGATCAACCATCCCCATCCAATAAGCAACCATATAACCACCGATAATTCCTATTAAAATCGGGATGATTTTCAAGAATCCGCGGAAGAACAGCAGAGCGATGATACTTAACGCTAAAGTTGCAAGAGCTACAATAAAATACTCCAGAGAGTACACCTTTAAAGTAACAGTTCCATGAGCTAAATCTACATTCTTAATCGAGCCTGGTAAGCTTTGCAATTGAGCCGCAGTGGTTGGCACTGCTTGAATTACATCTTTTTTACTAGCCATATCGACGGCTGTTCCTGCGAGCGCAAGTCCAATCACAATAACAACCGAACCAATCACCACTGGCGGAAGCAATTGATCTAACCATTTCACGCCAAACTTTGTGACTAATAAAGCGATAATCCCATACATGAGTCCGATTAAAAAACAACCGAATAACGCATCCCCTAAATTTTTTCCTCCTTGAGAAACCGTGATAATGGGTACGATAAAAGCAAATGAAGAACCGAGATATGCGGGAATTTTCCCTCGTGTGACAATCAGATAAGCGATCGTTCCGATTCCACTTGACATGAGAGCAATTGCCGGACTTAGCCCCGTTAAAAGTGGAACCAAAATCGTTGAACCGAACATAGCAAATAAATGTTGCATACTAAGGAAAAACCACTGATGAAGTGGGGGCTTTTCATGGACATCCATAAGAATCGCTTTCTTCAAAAGAATCAACTCCTTATATTTGAGTATAAAAAAACTCTTTGCCTTAGACACGGCAAAGAGACATACTTTCTCCAAAAAAGTATTATTATCTCCCTTTGCCAGCCTCACGGGACCGTCTTAAAAGGGGTTATTCACTTGTGATCGTAACATGATCTTTTCCATCCACTTCATTAACATAAACGGATACGACTTCTTTTTTAGACGTTGGTACATTCTTTCCTACATAGTCAGGGCGGATGGGAAACTCACGATGACCTCGATCAATCAGGACAGCTAGTTGAATCATTTGCGGGCGACCTAGATCAATGATTGCATCCATCGCCGCTCGTACAGTACGCCCTGTATACAAGACATCATCTACCAGAATCACTTTTTTGCCTGTGATATCAGGAATTTGGGTTTCCCTTACTTCAGGTTGTGAGCTTTTTTCTGTTAAATCATCACGATAAAGAGTGATATCTAGTTCTCCAATGGGAGGCATTACACCTTCGATTCGCTCGATACGTTCAGCCAATCGACGTGCCAAGAAAATTCCTCTTGTTCGAATGCCGATCAAAACACACTCTTCTACACCTTTATTACGCTCGATAATCTCATGGGCGATGCGAGTCAGTGCTCGGCGAATAGCCGCTTCATCTAAAATCTCTTTGTCACCAGCCATGATTTCATCCCTTTCTTTAGATATAAAAAAACTTCTTATCCGTGACTGGACAAGAAGCACAAGGGATCAGCAGGCGATTCTTTGTACCCTCTCCGATGGTTTTCCAAAAAGGATACAAGTCACCTGTCTTCTCCTATCAATTTCATAGATCCGTGCCCTTGCCAGCCTCACGGGACTGGATTTAAAGGTTCCTTTCTTTGACTAAAAGTATTATCTCCCAAACGATGGGTAATGTCAAATATAATAAGGAGGGGAATATTGGTATTCCCTTTTTAACACCTCATTACCTATATACGAACGTCCTAAAACCTCTTATTTAAAGGACTTTAGCTTTAAATATTTAAAAACCTTTCCACTGATCTCGTTAAGATAAAAACCGTACCCTTATCTGAAAAATTGATAGTTCAGTATGTGATACGGTTTATTTCAGAGTCTTTTGTTTTCATTTTTAATCTTTCTTCTGGGATCGCATAATACGAAGAACCTTTTGAAAATCCTCAGGGGGCTCGGCTTCGATACGCACTCTTTTACCCGTTCGCGGATGTGTAAAACCGATTACTTGGGCATGTAAAGCTTGTCCTGCGATGGGGTATGGATTTTTCTTAGGTCCATACACCGGGTCACCAACAAGAGGATAACCAATATACTTCATATGAACACGAATTTGGTGAGTTCGTCCTGTTTCCAAACGGCATTCAATCAAAGTCGTATCTTTTAATCGTTCACGTACTGAAAAATGAGTAACTGCATGCTTTCCATTTCGTTCAACAACCGTCATTCTTTGTCGATGTTGCATATCACGTCCAATCGGAGCCTCGATCATCCCATGTTGATGTGGAATAAGACCATGTACAATCGCTACATATAACCGCTCAACACTGTGTTCTTTTAACTGTTCCACTAAGGAGTGATGAGCAATATCATTTTTTGCTACCATTAATAAGCCTGAAGTATCTTTATCGATCCGGTGTACAATCCCTGGTCGTGCTACGCCTCCAATACCCGATAGCTCTCCCTGACAGTGCGCAAGCAAAGCATTCACTAAAGTACCTGATGGATTTCCAGGTCCTGGATGAACCACCATCCCTCTCGGTTTGTTAACAACAAGGACATCATCATCCTCATAATAAATATCTAAAGGGATTGCTTCCGGTTCTACATCCAGTTCTTCGACAGGAGGTACTTGGACCTTAATGACTTCTCCAGTTTTTACTTTATAGTTCCCTTTCTTATTCAAACCATCTACCGTTACAAATCCTTGCTTAATCCAATCTTGAACACGAACACGTGACCAATCACTTTGATAAGTAGATACAACCTTATCTAATCTTTCACCACTTTGTCCCTCTTCAATACACCATGAATATTCTTCAAAGTGTTCCTCCACTTAAGACTCCCCCACCTCTTGATTTTTCTTTTTTTCTATATCTGGGGTAAATAACATAAAAATCGCAAATAGGATAACACCAATGACGATCGCTGAGTCTGCAATATTAAAAATCGGATAATGATAACTACCAAATTGTAAATGAATAAAATCAACGACTTCACCTGAACGAATTCGATCAATTAGATTTCCAATTGCACCACCTAAAATAAGGGAAAGTGCCCACAGCATCACAGGTTGTTGTGAACTTTTTTTCTCTTTCCAGATATAATAGATTACACCACCAATAACAAGAAAAGTAACGATAATAAATAACCATTGTTGATTTTCCAAAATTCCAAAAGCTGCTCCTCGATTTCGGTGCGAGGTGATATAGAAGAAGCCATCTATAATAGGAATTGATTCACTTAAAACCATTTTGCTTACCACAAGCCATTTCGACCATTGATCCAATGCTACAATTACTATAGCTAATAAAAAGTAGCGCAAACCACTCTTCCTCCTGTCTCCTCAGTTCAATTTACCACCTGATTGTAGCATAGCTAACAAAGAAGAGACAAGAAAATAGGTTAAATGACGATATAAAGAATAACGGGCAAAAATCGCGATTCGTTATTTTTATATAACGAACCGCTGTAAACTCTATCTCTTAAAAACGTTCTTTTTCTTCATGATCTTTCAGTCGATACGGCTCATTATGCGTGATTTCGGTGATTTCAGGGCTATTTCCGTCCATATCAGTGATAGTAAAACCTTCGACTAAATCGACATAACCACGCTGCTCATTATGATCAATAGTAAGCTCATTATAACTCTCACCATCTTGAAAATAATCGGGTGGATTTGAAGTCCCATATTGCTCAACTTCTTGCCAAGCATCTTCTCCATCATAACCATTATAATCACTACGATCCATAAATTTATGTTGATAAAATCCCATGACTTCTTCTTCTATAGGACGTTTTATGGAGGAAATTTGTTCAGGTGAATGCTCTTTACAATAAGCAGTCGTGGGAATTGCCTCCAATCTCTCAAATGGAATGGCTTGATGACATACTTTACAATAACCATATTCTCCTGATTCCATTCTCCCTAACGCTTCCTCGATTTCATGTAAATGTCTTTCATCAGCTTGATTTAAGGCTAAATCTTTCCCTCGTTCATACATTTCACTCCCTAAATCAGCTGGATGATTATCATATCCTGAGAGCTCGCCAACTGAATCGTTCATCCCTGTCTCAAGTCCATAATGACGGGTGCGATTTAATCGACTTTCCAATTGTCTTTTTTCATTAATTAGTTGCTCAATCAATTGTCTACGCTCGTTTTCATTGATCATCCTGTTCGCCATCCTTCACTCCAAGTTCTTGTTTACAGTCTGTCCTCTCATCGTTAAAAACATGTTGGTTAAGTTTGTCTCTCGTATGCTAAAATAAGTAAATATTCCTTTATAGTTTGAATACATCAATTCGAAGGAGTGATGTCAATATGATATGGATTGAAGCTAAAACGAAAGAGAATCACAGGGAAACCTTATTCATCTAAAAATAAATTTCCCTGTGAAACCTAATACACAGGGAGGAAATTCAATTGATTCTTAAAAATTATGGTTGGAAGTCTGAACATAACCAAATTAAAGAAATATTATCCAAAGAGGGGTTTGAATTAGGGCGAGTTATCTTACAACATAAACGTCTTTATCGTGTGATTACTGAACATGGAGAAGTTTTAGCTTCGATTTCTGGAAAATTCCGTTTTGGAGCTGTCTATTCTTTTGATTATCCATGCGTTGGTGATTGGGTTGCGCTTACCTTGCAAAAAGAGGAATCAAAAGCGGTCATTCATCGTGTTATTCCGCGTCGCACCACTTTTTGGCGACAAGCTGTAGGATCCACTATAGAAAAACAGATCGTTTGTGCCAACATGGATACAGTATTTTTGGTACAATCCCTTCATGAAGACTTAAATATGCGACGACTTGAGAGGTATCTAATTCTCGCTTGGGAGAGTGGAGCTCAGCCAATTATTATTTTAAGCAAAGCCGATCTATGTTATGATATCGACTCAAAACGAAGACAAGTCGAACAAATTGCTATTGGTGTACCCATTCATTGCATTAGTGTCTACATGAATCAAGGTATAGACGAATTAACTACCTATCTCCAATCTGGACAAACTATTGGCTTACTTGGTTCCTCTGGTGTTGGAAAGTCAACACTCGCTAACCAACTTGTGGGACAGGAAGTCCAAAAAACACAAGCCATTCGGGAGAAAGATGGACGTGGAAGGCATACCACTACCTATCGTGAGCTAATTCCTCTTCCTCACGGCGGCTGTCTAATCGATACACCAGGTATGCGAGAAATTCAAATTGGGAATATTCACACTGGAATGGATGAGACATTCACTGATATTCAAATACTTGCCGATTCCTGTCATTTTCGAAATTGTTCACATCAATCTGAACCAGACTGTGCCATTTTGCAAGCCTTACGCGACGGAACATTAAAGCTAGAGCGATATATTTCTTTTCTTAAGTTACAAAAAGAACTCGATTATCACGCTAGGAAAACAGATAAAAAGAAAGAACTAGAAGAGAAAAAACTTTGGAAACAAAGATCTCATGAACAGCGCCAACATCTTAAAAATAAAAAAAGATTAAAATAAAGCTACCTCTACTTGGTTTTCCTTTTCTGTATTTCCAGAAAAGGAAAACCACCCTATATGGGAATAGTGACTACTAATTATATTCAGTTGGTCTCCTAAACTAATTTCTACTCATTCGCTATCTTTAAAGGAAGGTTATATGATGAATACTGTATTTACGGCTTCAAGTTGGCCAATCTCTTATCAAGCCAATCCCGAATATCTTGTGATCCAGTCTGCTCAACCTTTGCAAGTATTAACTAGCGCTATTATTGGTAAAGAACAAGCAACTACGATTGTAAACCGTCATGTACCTAAGTCCTACTGCCCAGTAAGCCCTAGACAAGAGACACAAACTTGGTTAAAAGAAAATGGCTTTTCCTTGACCGATACAGTTACTCTACTTACTGCAGCTTATATTGAAAGGGGGACATTCCAGACTCGTGAAAACGAATTCTTTCGTCTAGCTGTCTGGACAACCGCCGGTTTTGGAAACGCCACACGTGCAGGTAAAAAAATCGCTACTCATACTTGGAATCCTTTACCTGGAACGATCAATATCATCATTGTAATCGACGGATCTCTCACTTCTTATGCTATGGTTAACGCCATTATCACTGCTACTGAAGCCAAAAGTGCAGCTTTACAAGATTTAGGAGTGAAAGATCAGGATGGTCATCTTGCCACTGGCACCAACACGGATGCCATTGTTATTGCCAGTACTCAGCAGTCAATCGGTCGCTATCTTCATGAATACACTGGTATTCTAAGCCCACTGGGTAGTGCTATCGGCGAATTAGTCTACCAGACGGTGTATCAGATAGGACTCCAAGAGCTATTTTAGATATGCAAGTTTTTTCTACTAGATATGAATACTAGAGCATGTTGCATCATTCGACTCAAAACCTAGATCATTCCTACTCGAAGCCGCAAATGGTTTTTGTCTAGAATCGACTTTTGACTGATATTGGGCGGTAGTTAGTGAGGAAGTGATCCGTGGCTGATTCATGCAATAACCTCTAATAGAAAATTCCAATCTAATAAAATAATCAATGCGATCATATACAGTACAGAATCACATTAACGTACATATATGATCCATTTCCTCATATCATGCTACAATTTAGGCAAAAAGTATCCCCCTTATTCAACTCATATGAGCCTCTTTCTTTTCCTATATGCTAAATTTGGTTATTTCACCTTGTTCCAATTTTCTTATTATTACATATGATTCTATATAAAATAGCAGTTACCCTCTTAATCAGTCATTTATCTTTTTGAGCTGACCATTAGATTTCAAAGTCCAAGATAACTCCTTAAGTCTATGCTTTTGAAACACTTAGTCCCGAGTCGAGTCGATTCAAAAATATGATCTTTGAACCTATGTGTATGTACGAAATTGAATGAGGGGGAGAAGTATGAAAAAGTTTAAATATGTTCCACCACATCAATTAAATCTTCAGCATATTGGAAAGCCTACTAAGCTTCTTCTTAAAAATGGGAAAGTCCTTTATGGGACAATTAAAGAGGTTCGGAAAAATGGAATTATATTTATACCAGCTCAATATTCAACACAAAGAAGCAATAGACAAACACATACGAGTTGGTTTAGATTTATTTTTCCCATCTTTATCCCGTTCCGCTTCTTTGTTCCAATCTTTATTTTTTAGACTACAAAGATAAGAAATAAAGAAGTATATTCAAACCATCTACAAAATAAAAGGAAAAATATCGGCTGTTGACAAAGTTTCCTTAGTGATAGTTTGTCAACAGCCTTCCAGTAACTTGAATGTCCAATAGAGATACTATATTCACTAAAGGTCAACTACTCATCATTGAAATGGTGAGCTTGTATCTATCCAGCAGTACAAACGGCATGGAGACTCCTGCCTTGAATTGACGATACATCGTGGGCAGGTTGACAGCTACCCGTACTACATCAGTCATGCTGATACAGTCCCTGTATTTAAAGTTAGGAGTGCCTTTAGTACAAAAAGTACCCAACTGATATCACTTTAAAAGGAGGACCTGCAAGAAAAAATTGTTGTTCTAAGCATCCCCTTATATAGGGGATACCGAACAACGCCACCATTCCTCTACGCCTTTGAAACGGCGAGTCTCCTGTCGGCAATTATCATGAATTTTCATCTTTTTCTATAAAATTCAATCGATTCTAAGGATGCCACCCGTACTTGCTGATGTAACAAGCTTTGAATAACGCCCAAGAAATCCTGTTTTGACTTTCGATTTAAAGCCAGTCCATCGGGATCGACGCCGATCCATTTCTTCTGGTGAAACTTTTACCTCAAGTTTTCGTTCTGGGATATCAATAACCACGATATCTCCATCTTCAATCAATGCGATGGGCCCACCTTCTGCTGCTTCAGGGGAAATATGACCTACACTCAGTCCCCGGGTTGCTCCTGAAAAGCGGCCATCTGTGATCAGAGCTACTTTAGCACCAAGCCCCATCCCCGTTATGAGTGAAGTGGGAGCTAGCATTTCTGGCATCCCTGGTCCACCTTTAGGTCCTTCATAGCGAATAATAACAACATCTCCTTCTTTAACCTTACCAGTAGAAATTCCTTCAAGAGCTTCATCTTGTGAGTTAAATACAACCGCAGGACCAACATGCTGTCGTATGCCACCCTGTACCGCCCCCGATTTAATAACCGCCCCATCAGGTGCAAGATTCCCAAATAGGATCGTTAATCCACCTTTTTCCGAATGTGGATGATTAAGTGGGCGAATCACTTCTTGATCTTTAATTTCATGTCCAGCAATGTTTTCACCTAAGGTTTTTCCCGTTACTGTTTTTGTATTCAGATACAAAGCTCCCTCTTTTTTACTCAGCTCATGTAAAATAGCGGAAACACCACCTGCCCTGTGCACATCTTCAATATGATACTCAGATGCTGGACTAATCTTAGCCAAATGAGGAACTCTCTCTGCTACTTGGTTGATTCGATCGAGTGAATAATCGAGACCTGCCTCATTGGCAATAGCCAGTGTATGTAATACAGTATTCGATGATCCACCCATTGCCATATCCAATGCAAAGGCATTATCAATCGCTTCTTCTGTAACTATATCTCTTGGCTTTAGATCGATCTCAATCAGATGCATGATTTGTTTTGCCGCTCGTTTAATTAACTCTCTTCTATCTTCAGAAACTGCCAAAATAGTCCCATTTCCTGGTAGTGCCAATCCAATCGCTTCGGCCAAACAGTTCATCGAATTCGCAGTGAACATTCCTGAACAGGAGCCACATGTTGGACAACCATATTTCTCTAGTTCCTCTAGATTTTTCTCCGTAATTTTCCCTGCTTGTAGTGCTCCAACTCCTTCAAAGACGGAAGCGAGGGAAATGGAGCGACCATCAGAGGTTTTACCTGCTTTCATAGGCCCACCTGTTACAATGATCGTTGGAATGTTGACACGAAGTGCTGCCATCATCATGCCAGGTGTAATCTTATCACAATTGGGAATACAGATTAGGCCATCAAAAGCGTGTGCGGAAACAACTGTTTCAATCGAGTCGGCGATTAGCTCTCGACTAGGGAGTGAATAACGCATGCCAATATGCCCCATAGCAATCCCATCATCTACTCCAATGGTATTAAATTCGAACGGGACACCTCCAGCTTCCCGCACTGCTTCTTTAACCAACTTTCCAAACTCCTGTAAATGTACATGTCCTGGAATAATATCAATATAGGAGTTTGCAATCGCGATAAATGGTTTATCCCAATCTGAGTCATCTTGAATAACGCCTGTTGCTCTTAACAGGCTTCGATGTGGGGCCCGATCAAACCCACGTTTAATGATATCGCTTCTCATCTTTTTCATATATCTTCCTCCCTACTCCTTAGGATTAAATCCTATCGTTATTTCTGTAATAAAAACTACTGGTCTTTCGATCACAACCTTTTAAAACACGACTGACCGAAAGACCAGAAGCCCATCTTTATACCAATAAATGAAATAAATTCGAGTCTTTATTTACTTCTATATAATGAATTTGATGCTGCCTCATCTGCCTAATCAGCCCATGATAATCCTCTTTATTTTTAAGCTCAATCCCTACCAATGCTGGACCTTTTTCACGATCATTCTTTTTGGTGTACTCAAAATGAGTAATATCATCGGTAGGTCCTAATACTTGATTGATAAATTCGCGCAAAGAACCAGCTCGTTGTGGAAAGCTAATAATAAAGTAGTGCTTTAATCCCTCATATAATAAGGATCTTTCTTTGATCTCCTGCATCCGATCAATATCATTATTTCCACCACTTATGATACAAACGACATTTTTCCCTTGAATTTGATCTTGGTAAGTGTCGAGTGCAGCCAGTGGTAGTGCACCTGCCGGTTCTGCTACAATGGCATTTTCGTTATATAACTCCAAAATAGTCGTACAAACTTTCCCCTCAGGTACAACGATGATATCGTCTAAAACTTCTTTACAAATCTCCGAAGTAAGTCTACCTACCTGCTGTACTGCTGCACCATCAACAAACTTATCAATCTGATGGAGAGTAACCAACTCGTCCAAAGCCAATGTTTGTTTCATTGCTGGAGCACCCGCTGGCTCTACACCGATGATTTTGGTAGAAGGACTGATCCCTTTAATATAAGTTCCTACCCCAGCAGCCAATCCTCCTCCACCAATGCTCACAAATACATAGTCAATAGGCTCCCTGATATCATTCATAATCTCAAAGCCAACGGTGCCCTGACCGGCGATCACCTCTGGTGCATCAAATGGATGGACAAACGTCATATTTTCCTTATCACAAACAAGCATCGCTTCCGCAAATGCATCATCAAAGGTATCTCCAGTTAGAATGACTTCAACATATTCGCCACCAAATAATCTCACCTGAGAAACTTTTTGACTGGGTGTGGTTGAGGGCATAAAGATTTTTCCACGAATCTTTAGATCATGACACGAATAAGCCACACCTTGTGCATGATTTCCTGCACTCGCACACACAATTCCCCGTCTTAGCTCATCAGCAGATAGATTACGGATGAAGTGGTAAGCTCCTCTGATCTTAAATGAGCGGATAATCTGTAAGTCCTCTCGTTTTAAGTAAACCTGACAGTTATAGCGCTCAGATAGACGCTTATTTTTTTGCAAAGGAGTTTTGCCTACCACATCTTTTAACACATGATTTGCTAAAACAATATCTTCTACGGTTACACTGTTCAGTGTTACTGTTTCACTCATATCGGCTTATTCCCCCGCAAAAAGATAATTACTTTTTCAGCCAGCTCATCATTTCACGTAACTCTGCACCCACTTTCTCAATTGGATGGTTGGCTTCTTTTCGCTTGATTGCATGATAAGCTGGACGACCTGCTTGATTTTCCAGAATCCACTTTTTCGCAAATTCACCTTCTTGGATTTCTGTGAGCACTTGGCGCATTGCCTTTTTCGTTTCATCTGTAACAATACGTGGTCCACTTACATAATCCCCAAATTCAGCCGTATCAGAGATCGAATAACGCATACGAGCTAAGCCACCTTCATACATCAAGTCAACAATTAATTTTAACTCATGCAAACATTCAAAATAGGCAATTTCCGGACGATATCCTGCTTCTACGAGCGTTTCAAATCCTGCTTTAACTAGAGCACTTACCCCACCACACAAAACAGCTTGCTCTCCAAAAAGATCGGTTTCGGTTTCTTCACGGAACGACGTTTCAAATACCCCTGCACGGGTTCCACCAACTCCTTTTGCATAAGCAAGAGCCATTTCTTTGGCATGCCCAGTCGCATCTTGATGGATGGCAAGGAGTGCAGGTACCCCAAATCCTTCTTCAAATACACGACGAACCAAATGGCCAGGGCCTTTTGGAGCGACCATCGCTACATCGACATCCGCTGGTGGGACAATTTGACCAAAATGAATATTAAAGCCATGTGAGAACATCAACATCTTTCCGCTCTCAAGTTCGGGAGCGATCTCCTCACGATAAGTTTTAGCTTGGTGTTCATCTGGGATCAAGATTTGGATGAGATCCGCATTTCTAACCGCTTCACGAACCGTCATGACTTCAAATCCATCCGCTTCAGCTTGCTTCCAAGAGTTACCTTGGCGTAAACCAATAATAACTTTTACACCCGCATCTCGTAGATTTTGCGCTTGTGCATGTCCTTGAGATCCATAACCAACAATCGCTACGGTTTTTCCACTTAATACATTTAAGTCCACATCTTTGTCATAATACATTTTCATCATAATCTCCCCTTATTTGTAACTATTTTGATGATTTTGATTGTTTTACGTGATCTGACTATTCATCTTAAACCTTTTGTACTTGAAGAACATCAATTTGTTTGTCCAATAGTTTCACCATCTGATCCAGAACACTGGGATCACATTTCATAGTAATAGACATATGCGAGAGTTCTGGATTTTCCATTTCATTAAATGTTAATTGATCAATTTCCAGTCCTCGTCGGGTATATAAACCTAGTACCCTAGATAATGCTGTTGTTTTATTTTTCATAAGTAACTCTACTGTATGCCTCATTACTCATCCCACCCTTTGACCAACATCTCATCATTCCCTTTACCTGGGGGTACCATCGGAAATAAATTTTCTTCCTCTTCTACTACAAAATCAACGACTACAGGTCCAGAGATACTTAAAGCTTCTTGAATCGCTGCTTCAACTTGTTCAGCAGTCGTTACACGGATACCTTTGACTTGAAATGCTTCTGCAACTTGTACAAAATCTGGATTTCCAATTTTTGATTCAGACAATCGATTATCGTGAAACATTTCCTGCCATTGTCGAACCATACCCATAAAATGATTATTAATAACAAACACTTTTACAGGCAAATTACGTTCAGCAATCGTCTGTAACTCTTGCAGATTCATTTGAAATGAAGCATCTCCAGCAATACAGACCACCGTTGCGTCGGGTCTAGCAATCTGTGCCCCCATCGCCGCTGGGAAACCATACCCCATTGTCCCTAAACCACCTGAAGTGATAAAAGTTCGTGGAGCTTTTGCCTGATAAAAATGAGCTGCCCACATCTGATGTTGGCCTACTTCAGTGGTAATAATAGCTCTTCCATCTGTTAATCGACTCAAAGTATCAATAACTAACTGTGGTTTAATACAAGATGTATTTTCCTGCTTGTAATGCAAAGGGTATTCGTGATACCATGTTTGTACTTGCTCTATCCATTTTTCAGAATGAACAACAGGTGGATTTTTTAATAATGCTTGAAGTGCTTTTTTTACATCACTAACTAATGGATAATCAATGGCAACATTTTTGCCAATTTCAGCAGGATCTATATCAATATGCACTTTCTTTGAGTTGGGAGAAAAGCGGTCTAACTTGCCGGTAACTCGATCATCAAAACGAACACCACAAGCGATTAATAGATCTGCGTGAAATACTGCCATATTAGCTGCATAAGTACCATGCATACCCAACATTCCCAGAAAAAGTGGATCATCAGGTGGAAATGCTCCTAATCCCATTAAAGTCGAGGTAACTGGGATTCTAGCTTTTCGAGCCAATTGAACAACCTCTTCTGCAGCTTCAGCATGGATCACCCCCCCACCGATATATAAGAGTGGACGCTTAGCTTGGGTTATTGCTGCATGAATTTGTTCGATTAAGTCCAGATCTGGCTCTGGTGGTAGTTGATATCCTAAAAGATTTAGTTTTTCGGGATATTGAAACTCAGCTGTTCGTTGGGAAACATCTTTCGGAATATCAATGACAACAGGACCGGGTCTACCAGATCCAGCGAGATAGTAAGCTTCGCATAAAACACGTGGTAGTTCTGCTGTATCTTTTACCTGATAGCTATACTTGGTAATCGGCATGGTAATGCCTATGACATCTACTTCTTGAAAACTATCGGTACCAATCATCGCAGTTGCAACTTGACCTGTAATGATCACAACTGGGGTTGAGTCCATAAATGCATCAGCAATTCCTGTAACTAAATTAGTAGCTCCCGGACCTGAGGTAGCCATGACAGTACCCACTTTACCAGTAGCTCGGGCATAACCTTCTGCTGCATGAATAGCTGCCTGCTCATGGCGTGTTAAAATATGATGAATTCCACTATGATATAAAGCATCATAAATCGGTAAAATCGCTCCACCAGGATATCCAAAAATCGTGTCGATTCCTAAACGCTTTAGTGTTTCAATGACCATCTGTGCACCTGACATCATTTTTATACTTTGCTTTTGCATTGTTTTCACTTTAGCTCACTTCCTTTCGGTTTATGCAGTTAGTGGGCTAAGACCAGGTACTTTTGTACCTCTAACTTTGGTTTGTTTACGAAACTCGGTAATAATCTGCTTCGTTACCGGCCCAGGCTTTCCTTCACCTATGATACGAGAATCTACTTCAATCACGGGAATCATTTCTGCTGCTGTTCCAGTGAGAAAAATTTCATCAGCCACATATACATCATGACGAGTAAAAGGTTCTTCTTTACAAGGTATTCCTAAATTTTCACACAGCTCAATGACGATGTTACGCGTAATTCCTTCAAGTGCTCCTAAGTACGTAGGTGGTGTGATAATTTTGCCGTTTTTTACAATGAATACATTATCTCCAGAGCCTTCACATACATATCCATCTTGTGTCAATGTTAATGCTTCAAATACACCGGCTTGAGTTGCCTCTAATTTGATCAGGATATTATTGAGATAGTTTAGTGATTTAATTTTTGGATTGAGTGCATCTGGGATATTACGTCGTGTTGGGACAGTAGCAATACGAAGTCCTTTTTCATAAAACTCTTTAGGAAAAATCGCTAACGCTTCAGCTATGATAATCACATTTGGATGAATACAGCTTCTTGGGTCTAACCCCAGATCACCATTCCCACGGGAAACAATAACACGGATATATGCATTTGCCAAAGAGTTTCGTTGTAAAGTTTCTACGATCGCTTCTTCCATTTCCTTAGGAGTCATTGGAATATCTAGCAAAATTGACTTTGCAGATTCATATAACCGTTTGATATGCTCTCGAAGACAAAAGACATTCCCTTCATAGCTGCGAATTCCTTCAAAAATTCCATCTCCATATAGAAACCCATGATCAAAGACAGACACAGTAGCTTGACTTCGAGGAACAAAATTACCATTGATATAGACCAAATATTCTTTCATTTTCAAGTTCCTTTCTTTTTGGAATGAAAGCGTATAAATAAAAAACCCTCGCTCGGCAAAGCATCACACTTCAGACGTTTTTTACCCGTCGCGTGTGTCACTTTGCTGAGGCGAGAGTTCTCGCGGTACCACTCAGCTTCTCTGTTTCCTCACGAAAAACAGACTCACTAAGTCCGAATCGATCACTGGACTTTAGTCCGATAACGTGGACCATTCCGTTTTCTCTCTACTTAGGATGTTCTCCCTTTCAAGAGTACAGCTCCAAGGCGATGTTCGATAAAGGATGATGTCTATCCTCTCAGCCTAGGGATAGCTCTCTGTGCATCATTGCCTTCTTCTACTCTTCCTTTTCATTGCTTTTACTTATGTTTGATAGGTCTAGTTTTGTCTATCAATAAGTCATATCAATCTAATTGATTTAGCTAGAATAAGAGTTAGATTTTTTATAAAGTGGGCTTTTTATAAGCTATCTTCAAAGAATTACTATGAGCAATGCCCATTTAGCTTATAAAAAACTCTCGCCTCAACAAGCAAACACGCACTTGGCACATATGAAGTGCGGTTTACATTACTGAGGCGAGAGTTCTCGCGGTACCACTCAGCTTCTCTGTTCTCCTCACGAAAAACAGACTCACTAAGTCCGAGCCCGATCGCTGGACTTTAGTTCTATAACGTGAACCATTCCGTTGTTTCTCTACTAAGGAAACTCCTTTTCAAGAACAAGGCTCCAAGACGACGTTCAAAGAAGAATGATGACTATCCTCTCAGCCTTGGGATAGCTCTCTGAGCATTCATAGCTTCTTCTACTTTCCTTTTCTTCGCTTTTAAATCTATATTCAAATCATTTCTTTTTGTTTGTGTTTCTTGTTATTGTGATTATAAAACTCTCTAACAACAATGTCAATAATTATTTTTCTATTTAGGTTGTCCCTAATCCACTTTATTTTCATAACCCTGAACCCCTAATATCATGCTTAAAATAAGGTTTTTTGATCAGAAGAAGCTAAAAAGTATCAGTCGAGATCTTACAAATGTTCAATAATTATTTTCTTTTGAAGTAAATGATAGGAATCTATCATATGCAAAATAACGCAGCATGTGGCATGAATTAAGAGAGCAATACCAATAGACACAACCATAGTATATAAATCATGGAAAATATAGGATATTTATCTCAATTTTTCTGACCCACCAGTTCATTATTGAAAGAACATAATATTATAAAAGGATACAAAAAATCATTGAAATTGATTATGATCTTGTTTATTATTAAAACTAATCAATAAAAAACAATACCTTTGGCGTGTTACTGTTCTATACAGGCACGAGCCGAAAAATAAGCGGATTTAAAACGTCATCCATCTGATCAGAGTCGGTATATCTTTTTATTTCTTAATAATGGGATATCCAAAATGTGCGTGAATTTTGCCAAAATAACACCAATTGCGCATAGGTTGATGATTCTGGTTGGATCATGTTATGGATTTACTCTATCCGTTTATGTTTTTCGGCTTTTTTATTAATAGTACTTATCACCTATTCTAAGGAGGATTTACATGCGAATTTTACTTCTATGTTCCGCAGGGATGTCTACTAGTATTTTGGTTAAGAAAATGCAAGAAGCAGCGCAAAAAAAATCAATGGATGCCAAAATATGGGCAGCACCAGCTTCACAACTTCACGACTTTATTAATGAAGTTGATGTTATTTTGCTAGGACCTCAAGTCCGTTATCTATTAAGTGATATCCAAAAACAAGCTGAACCTTATGGTGTTCCCGTTGACACCGTCAACCCAATGCACTACGGCACTGTTAATGGTGAAGCAGTAATCGAACATGTACTCACATTAAAAAAGTAATTATTTATTAATAGCTTAATTTTATGTCATTTGAAAGCGATAACATCTATTTTATTAAGGAGGAAAAAATGAATAGATTTATTCAAGCACTTGAGAAACATTTTGTGCCAATTGCCGGAAAGATTGGTTCTCAACGTCATCTCGTTGCTATTCGTGATGGATTTGTTTTAATTATGCCACTAATTATTATTGCATCATTTGCGGTACTAATTAATGGCTTACCAATCGAAGCCTTCCAAAAAGCAATGGCTAGTGCCTTTGGTGAAACATGGAAGCAGCTCGGTAGCGGTATTTGGAATGGTTCTTTTGCTATCCTTGCCATTCTCGTCGGAATAGGTGTTAGTTATAATCTCGCTAAATCGTATCAAGTGAATGCCATCTCAGCAGCAGTTCTTTCTTTCGGTTCTACGATTATTTTTGTACCTCCTACTAAAGATGCTTCGGGTCTTACTCTAGCATGGTTAGGAGCACAAGGTTTATTTGTTAGCATTTTGATTGCTATTATCGTTACAGAATTATATCGGAGATTAGTTAAAGTCAAATCTCTTGCCATTAAAATGCCAAAAGGAGTACCAGATGGAGTCGCACGTTCTTTTGCTGACTTACTTCCTGCAACCATTATCTTCATCTTGATGTCTGCTATTAATCTTATAATTAATGTACTTGCAAAAATCAGCTTATTTGAGATTATCTTTAATACGATTCAAAAACCACTAACCTCAATATTATCCAGTTCATTACCTTCAGCAATTATCGTAGCTATCCTCATCCATTTATTATGGTCCTTTGGTCTACATGGCACAAATATACTCGGTCCTATTATGGATTCTGTTTATTTACCAGCATTAGAAGAAAACATTAAAGCATTTGGAAAAGGGGTAGCTGCTACCGATGTACCTCATACAATTACCAAACCATTTTTTGATGTATTTGTGCACATGGGTGGGGCTGGAACCACACTTGCCCTTATTGCAGCTATCTTTATAGTAGCAAAAAGTCAACAATATCGTATGATGGGTCGCTTATCTGGAGCACCTGGGTTGTTTAACATCAATGAACCCGTACTCTTTGGCTTACCCATTGTTTTAAATCCTATTTTGATTATTCCTTTTATTCTTATCCCAGTAGTACTTACGATTATTACCTATTTAGCTATTTCTTCCGGATTCGTTCCAAAAGCCGTTGCTTTAGTCCCTTGGAATGTACCACCCATTATTAGTGGTTATCTGGTTACCGGTGGAGCAATATCTGGAGTCATCTTACAAGTGATCAACTTTGTTATCGCAGTCGTTTTATACTTACCATTTATCAAAATGGGAGATAATCAAGCAGTAAAACAGCAGGAAAATGCATCATAAATGAACAACATCGTTATTCGTCTTCAATCGTAAAAAAGTACCCGTATCACTGCGTCAAGTGGTACGGGCTTATTATTTTTTAAATATGGATTAATCCAACTATTCGTTCCATTTAGTTTAAACGGGTTTCGACTCACTTAATTGGTCACTCGCAACAACTTCTGTTTCTTTCCCTCTATGATGGTGATCAACTGCTTCACTTTCTTCAGAATCGCTAATCTGGCTCTTACCTTCTTCTTTTAGTTCGGGTTTTGTTTTGACCCCATTAAACACAATATTTAGTAGAACAGCCATTAAACTCCCTACTACTATTCCACTCTCAAAGAACAAGCGAAAGCTTTCTGGCATTCCTTTAAACCATGCTGGAACAACAGCAGCTCCTAAGCCCATTCCAATCGAGGCAGCTACAATAATCAGATTTTCATTACGAGAGAAATCGACCTTAGATAACATCCGAATACCTGATGCACAAACTACACCAAACATGGGAAGAATAGCTCCACCTAATACGGCATCAGGAATGAGGGTAGTGATAGCAGCAATTTTCGGAAAAAAGGCTAAGAGAATCAAAATGGATCCAGCCGCTATAACAACACTATTATTTTTTACACGTGACAAAGCTACAAGCCCAACGTTTTGCGAAAAAGAAGTATAAGGGAAAGAATTGAAGACACCACCGATGATTTGAGCCATACCTTCTGCACGTAATCCTTTTTTGATATCATTTGGGCCCACTTTTTTCTCAACAACTTCACCTAAAGCAATAAACACACCTGTTGACTCAATCATGGAAACAAGCGATACCAAAGTTAAAGCAATAACCGCTGACCATTCAAACTTAGGAATCCCAAAATAGAAAGGTTGCACTAATTGCACCCATCCAGCCTCTTTTACCGGGGTTAAGTCAACCATCCCTAGAAATCCTGCTACAATCGTGCCGATAATTAATGCAAGTAATACAGCAATCGACTGAATAAATCCTTTAAAAACTCGATTAATAATGATAACAAGTGCTAAAGTAAATAGAGACATTCCCAAATTTTCAAGACTTCCAAAGCCTGGTTTACCCATACCTCCCGCCGCATGATTAATTGCTACAGGTATCAAGGTAATCCCAATAATTGTCACAACTGATCCTGTTACAACTGGAGGGAAAAATTTCAAAATTTTACCAAAAACATTGGAAAGTAGAAATACCGCTATACCTGATCCGATAATCGCCCCATATATAGCGGGTATACCTGAAGATTTTCCAATAGCGATCATTGGTGCTACAGCTTGAAATGCACAACCAAGTACGATCGGTAACTTAATACCAAAATATCTCCCTCCTAGTACCTGAAGGAGCGTAGCAATTCCACATCCTAAAAAATCAAGCGAGATTAAATAAGCTAGTTCTTTTTCATTCAAACCAATTGCAGGCCCTACAATTAATGGGACCACAATGGTTCCAGCATACATGGCTAAAATATGTTGAAGCCCTAGTGTAGTTGTACGCCATAAAGGTAACTTTTGTTGTTCCACAGCCAGATCCCCCTATTTTAAATGATTTCAGATGGTTGCATAAATAATCCCTTATACTCTAAGCTACATGAGTGAGGTGAGAACGGATAAGAGATCCATTATGCAGCTATCTCGTTATATATAAAAAACACCATAGAAATAGAGGAACAGACAGTCCCCTAGCTCTATGGCGCAGTAAAACCCCGATTAACAGAGTTTAAGCTACCTATTTTATATCATATTGGTAGATAAATCGACCTTAGCGAATTTATCCCCAAAGGAGAAAATGACTTTGTTGTTATTTTAGTTAATCATT
This sequence comes from Thermoflavimicrobium daqui, assembly GCF_003313465.1. Classification (GTDB taxonomy): domain Bacteria; phylum Bacillota; class Bacilli; order Thermoactinomycetales; family Thermoactinomycetaceae; genus Thermoflavimicrobium; species Thermoflavimicrobium daqui. Next base: position 810 of record NZ_KZ845664.1, on the reverse strand, counting down.
TTTATAAGAAACCGTTTTCAAAAGTAAATACAAATTAAAAATATAATTCCAATAGTATACTAATTTTACATAGTATAATAATACAAAATCATTAGTCAGTCAATATATTTATTTTATTACATAGAGGCTGCCCTTCTAAAAAAACTGCTTATCGCTTCCCTACTCACTTCCATAGCCTTAATCGATCAATAGAGTTTCTTAGAGATTTGCTCTTAGAAACTCTTGTCCCTGCAAGAAAAATTGATCCTACATAAAGGTGATTCTCTCTAATTCTAGGAATGAGCTAGGTTAAGTTCTGAATTGAATTATGCAGCATGCTCATATAAGTATTAATCTATTATTATCCTTTTTAATTACGAAAAAAACCTCTTTATAACTCATACGGAGTTATAAAGAGGTTTTTTTTATATTCCTTGAAAACTAAAGGTGAGAACATGACCCGAGAGGTTTCGATTCAAAAATTTGTATCGATAAAGATACTCCGTAGAAAGGAGGTGATCCATCCCCACCTTCCGGTAGGGATACCTTGTTACGACTTCACCCCAATCATCTGCCCCACCTTCGGCGGCTGGGTCCTTCCCGGGGTTCCCCGCAAAGTAGTACTTTGTGGGGTGGGTAGGTTCCCTCACCGACTTCGGGTGTTGCAAACTCTCGTGGTGTGACGGGCGGTGTGTACAAGGCCCGGGAACGTATTCACCGCGGCATGCTGATCCGCGATTACTAGCGATTCCGACTTCATGCAGGCGAGTTGCAGCCTGCAATCCGAACTGAGACTGGCTTTTTGGGATTGGCTTCACCTCGCGGTATCGC
>NZ_KZ845663.1 GCF_003313465.1 Thermoflavimicrobium daqui | reverse complement strand
TAGAGATATACCTTCCCTTCGGGGCAGCGGTGACAGGTGGTGCATGGTTGTCGTCAGCTCGTGTCGTGAGATGTTGGGTTCAGTCCCGCAACGAGCGCAACCCTTATCTTTAGTTGCCAGCAGGTCAAGCTGGGCACTCTAGAGAGACAGCCGGTGAAAGCCGGAGGAAGGTGGGGATGACGTCAAATCATCATGCCCCTTATGTCCTGGGCTACACACGTGCTACAATGGCTGGTACAATGGGATGCGATACCGCGAGGTGAAGCCAATCCCAAAAAGCCAGTCTCAGTTCGGATTGCAGGCTGCAACTCGCCTGCATGAAGTCGGAATCGCTAGTAATCGCGGATCAGCATGCCGCGGTGAATACGTTCCCGGGCCTTGTACACACCGCCCGTCACACCACGAGAGTTTGCAACACCCGAAGTCGGTGAGGGAACCTCACGGACCCAGCCGCCGAAGGTGGGGCAGATGATTGGGGTGAAGTCGTAACAAGGTATCCCTACCGGAAGGTGGGGATGGATCACCTCCTTTCTACGGAGTATCTTTATCGATACAAATTTTGAATCGAAACCTCTTGGGTCATGTTCTCACCTTTAGTTTTCAAGGAATACATAACGCTGACGAATATGAATATTCGTCAGCGTTTTTTAGTTTTAGATAGAAAATTAACTTCTAAAATACTAATGAGGATGAACCTTTTCCTTAAGCTAGGCTAAAAGGTCAAGAGGATTCAGTGAATAGAAGGGCTGTCTTTCTATACTCGATTAGAGCGAATAATGCCTAATTCATCTCCCTGTTTCTATAAGCAGGGAGCTTCTTACGTAAAAACGGTAAAATATTATGAATAATTTAGGATTTGTGATTAAAAATGGAGTTCATTATAGAAAATCAAGTCATATCTTATGAATAAAAGGATAGAACTTTATTCCTTTTTGCAGTATAATTGATAATGAATTTCATTATCTCGCAGGTTTTTTATATTTTTATTTGTCTAGAGGGTGTATAAACTCATTGTTTATTTTTTGGGCTTATTCCAATATTTAGGCTGTTCATAGATTTGATTAAAGGTTTGTTTAGCCTAAGGAAAAAAATCGATCTTACATACATAAAAAGATGGATCATCATGACAATCATGATTTGGATATAGATTTGTGGGTCAGAGATTTGCTTCGTTTGTGATTAGAGGGGGTAGTGTTTTATGCTTCAAACAGAAGAAATGCATTATTTACAGCAACATTTCCGATTAACTCAGAAATCTTCAATGGACCATTTAGAAACAGTAAAAGCGCTGGATCTTTTTGAACCTAAGAAGTGTGAATCATACTTGAATCATTTAACGAAAGTGCTAGATTTTCCATCGCTTCAGGTAGCTGCATCTCAGCTTTCTAAAAGATATGCATATATGGTTGTCCTTCCAGTTTTGTTTTCTATGAGTGTATGGAATAAAGGGTTAATGATGAAAGCAGATCATTGCTTTATTGAGCCAGATTGGAAAGCGGATCGCTGGATGCCTAGATTACGATTAGAAAGCGGATTGACGAGCAATATTGAAGGAGAACGAGAAGTTTGGCGCGATCGACTGATTCAAGAACTTTTTGCTGAAAATATTACCAGGGTTTGGCATACGCTGACTCTTGTTACACGAGTTCCTTTGTCTACTTTATGGGAAAATACAGCTATTTATATTTTCTGGTTATATGAAGAAAAAATAAAGGACTTTGATAATCATACACGTCAGAGAGCTAATGCAGATCTCCAGTATTTAATACATGCTGCTTCTCCCAGATTATTTGGCGAAGCCCAAAATCCACTTAAAAAATTTGATTCTCCAAAAACATATGTAATCGATGAAGACAGTTACATAAGAATTCGGCAAACGTGCTGTTTATATTATCAGACCCATATACTTGGTACGTGTTGTAAGTCTTGTCCAAGAAAAGTAAAGAAAAATAAAGCGATTCCTCAGATATAAGAAATCTTTCTTTTACTGAAAAGAGCCCCTCATTTTGAGGAGCTCTTTTTGCTGATTAACCAAATGGAATGATAAATAATAACCAGTGATAAGTTCAATGATGTATATAATATTAGGCAAGACAATAGGAAATTTTTTGATCAATTTGAGATAGTCCATACCGGAAAGAAGGATGGATAAAAATTTCCCCATAGCCGGCTTTCTTTGCTTGAGAGCGGCACTTGGTTGCAATGCCTCGAGGCATTAAGGTGATATAAGAAGGATGGGCTGGGGAAGTCCACTCTCCTAATACATAGCCGTAAGGATATAAATACTCACTAGTTATAGAGAGCAATTGATTGATATACTGATGAGCATATTCAGAAGCGGAATGAGAGTCTTCGCGAATTAAAGAATAGTTGGATCGAACATGTGATGAAATTGAATTAGGATAAAAGTCTAAATATTGGGCTTGGGTTCGACTGGTTAGCTCATACATAAACCCACGTGTTTGTAATCCATGTAGCAGAGCAAACCAGGGTAATTGAGATTGCTGATCGTATATTTTCAATGAAGGAAATAGCTCAAGATACTTTTCAGGTTGATCCATACTTAAACAAACTTCATGGTGTAACGAAGAGTCTTCAGGTAAAATCAGTTCACATAACTCTAATAAAGACTCATTGGATTGCTTTATGCCCATCCCGCATCCCTCCAAATGTGCGTTCGCGGAATTTCGAACTGATGTTCTTAATTCAACTATATTTTACTAAAAATCTAGTTTACGATCAAGTCTACTCGGCTTATGTTTAGTACTTAGACAAATATATAAAAAGCATGGCGCAATATGAAATTACAAAATAAAAAATGTTAAAGGATAATTAAATTCTGTGTTATTAGAATTAAAACTCCTAAAATCCACACATAGATGGAAAAGATTTTTAATGACCCTTTTTGTAAAATAGATATCATCCATTTGACTGCCATATAACCAAATAAGGCAGAAAAAATAGTGGCGATTAGTAGTGAGCTAAGAGGCAAGATTTCTGCTTTATGTGATATCATTTCCAATCCTTGTAATAGAACTGCACCAGCAATAGAAGGTATTGATAGCAGGAAAGAAAAATAAGCTGCCGTTGACTTGTTAATCCGACAAAATAATGCAGCAGCGATGGTAAGTCCAGAACGTGATAAAGCTGGCATAATGGCAAGCCCTTGAAATGTACCTATAAAAAGTGCATCACGAAAAGTAATTTGATCTAAAGATTTGTGACCATGGGATTTTATCGATTCAGCTATCCATAAAATAACCCCTGTCATTAAGAATTCCCATCCAATCGTAATCCCTGTTTGAGAAATCGCTTCAAAGTAGTCTTTGAATGAGAGTCCGATCAATACAGTAGGTATTGTTCCTACTAAAATAAGTAGACTAAGTTTATTAAAAGGATTCTTGAGTATTTGAAAAATTTCTTGTCTATATACGCTAAAGACTGCAATCAGCGTCCCAAAGTGGAGCATAGTGTCTAGAAATAGTCCTGCCTCATTTAAACCGAAAAAGTGTCTTCCTAAGTAAAGATGTCCCGTGCTACTAATCGGTAAAAATTCAGTTAAACCTTGTAAAATTCCTAGAATCGCCGCTTCTAACCAATCCATAGTTACTCATCCTATCCTCTCCATATAAAAAATGAGTAGCAGGCGATCTCTGTAGTATATCTTTCTAGTTAAAGTCGAATACAGATAAGACCGATAAACAATATGATTAATGACAGCGTTTGTAGTAGAGATAGTCGCTCACGGTAAATCCAGATGGATAAGATGGCGACCACAAGACTGTTTGTAGAGAATATAGGAGAAACAATACTTGCTGGCCCCTCTGCAAGTGCAATCGCATAAATTTGCATTCCAGCGAACGAAAAGATACCAGAGCCAAGTCCCCATCCTAAACCAATTTTTTTTGCTGATTTAGCTAGCTTTGAATGCTTCTTCCGAATTATTTCAACTGAGAACCAAATAAGTCCAAAAAAATAACTAATAAATAAGATCATTGCGTTAGGTAGGTGCATTTCTTCGGTAATTTTTAATCCTCCATTGCGTAGAAAGAAAAGAAGTGTAGCTATTAAAACAAGTAAGTACCAATGAAGGTTGTGTATACGTAATTTTTCATCAGGGTCGATCGGTAAAATAATAATTGCAATAATTAGTAGAGCGATGCCGATCCATTCAGATAATGATAATTTTTCCCCATAAAAAATGACAGAAAGTGCAACAGTAAATACCACGTTACTATTTACAATCGGAGAAGTTAAGCTAGCTGGACCATGGTCAAGTGCCTTCATAAACAGTAGATTTCCTGCTGCAGATCCAATACCAATAATAATTCCTGACAAAATCGAAGCGAAGTCCCATGACCATGTGCCGGTTAAAAGGACCCAAATTAAAAAGCCGAGGGTGCCAGAGAAATAAAGACCCCAAAGTAAGTGATCAGTAGATCCCTGTTTGGCTGAACTAGCTTTCATCATAAAACCAGCTAGTCCAAAGGTAAGAGAGCTTATTAAGGCTAAGACAAACCACATTGATAATAACCTTCCTTTCTATCGTTGTCATAGCCTACCCATCTTACCCTATTGATATCCTTTTCGTCTATAACAGGGAAATATTAATTTGAAATAAAAGAGTATGTTGCATAATTCAACCAAAATTCTAGATCATTCCTAGAATAAGTGCGATGAGCAGCTGATTTTATGCAACAAATTCTTAAAAGGTTAATGCAATAAATATTTAACTAGAAAGTTCTCAGAGTTCGCTCTAAGATTGGTTTATATTTATGTGGTAAGCTGTTCAATTATTAAAAGATTTTTAGATAAATAGCAACAAGGGGGGGAATAGTTGAGAAGTGAAGTAAAGAAGGATAATATAAGAAATAAGAAAAAGGATATATACTACAAATAGAATGGACTAAAGGAACAAGAGGAGATCCCTCCTGTTCCTTAAACTGTTTGATCTTGGCTAAGAGAAACATATTTTTCAAATTCCAATAAGATTTCTGGCAAAGTCATTTCTTCATCTAAGTATAGTTGCATTAAACTGTAAAAGTGATCATGATTTTCTTCTGAAATCTGTAAAATTTGTAAGAGTTGTTGAATTGGATCAAGGTTTCTCGATAAGATATGTATACTGTTTGAATCAAATACGGCTTCTAACTTACATATTTTATCATATAGGTCTTTAAGAATAGCTAAGATCATAGCAACTAATTGTTTTTTCTGTTGATCCATTATAAATCCCTTTCTTTATTTGTTAAAAATAAGTTCAATTATAATTGATATTATAACAAAGCTAGTTCATGACTACAATTTTTTTTGAAATTATCAATAAATATGATAGATATGTATAAGATTCTATTGTTTTTTGAATAGATAATGTAAAATAACAGGGGAGAAGTAAATGACTATATTTCCACTAAGGCTTATAAAAAAGTTTGGGAACACTTATATCCTATTATTTAAGTACGAACCAAAGATTAACAAGCTCCAACATGGATAGTCCCTGTATAATTGTACTTGGTTTGCCGTTTAGACACGATTACATGGACTAAGCAGTTTAATTTCTATCTCTCTAATTTTAGTGTAGAATGAAATTTAGCTTCGTTAACTTTATGATTAGGGTTTTATGGGTGTAAGTATATTTCATGTGGTAAGGAGGAATATTTGATGATGGATATGACTCTCAGTGTGCTTTAATAGGGAGTCATGGTTAGGTTTCTGTTTGTTTTAAACAGTTTAGATGACCTTCTAGTAGCTGTTTTCATTAATTAGTAATGACTAAGTTTATGTCAAGGGTATTTTCTTACAGTTCATTGATCTAGGTCATATTTATTAGGTATAAAGACCGCATAACTAGCCTTGTAAGTTAGTAGGCAGTGGATTTCTGATAGCGTTTACAACCTTTTCCGTCTAGTAGTAGGGATTATTTTGTATAGATATGTATAAGAAAAAAGAATGGAACAGTAATCATTATTCATTGAAGATTACGTAACATAACTTAAAAAAAGCCTAGGATATTCTTAAACGAAGGTCAAATATGGCACTTGTTAGAATTGACTTTCCTATCTATAGGAGCAAGAACTGCTTAGAGTTATAATCTAAGAAATTGTATGGGGCTATTCAGACTACGAAAGTAATTCAGAAGCCGATGATTGGTTGATAAGGAGAAAAACTATATCCCGTGTTATGAATATAGGTGGAATTTTATAGGGGGGGGTTAGAGGGTTATATTTCTAAAGTATGGATCTGATATAATTATTGGTTGATCCTGCTATCAACCCCAACTATATACAGTTGTATTTTTATTTTAACATTTATCTCTAGGCTATTTTTCTTATATCCATCCTGTGATAAACTACTATTAGGATAATGGAAAGGGATGAATCGTTACTCTTAGCCTATTAGGGTTATTCTACTACTTATATTTATATTTGTCTAAAATTCTTTTTGATTATAAATAATTTTATTAAAATGTAGGGAGATTGTGCATATGAAAGGCCAAAATCGAACAAACTATTTGTTCTCCAAAGAAATTGCTCCTTTCATTATTCCCAAGGAACAAGTGGTTGTTGTAGATCCAGATTGGTCATTGGAGCGAGCTTTATTGGTATTAACTCGTAAGGGAACAACTTCTGTGCCTGTTATTAATCAAGAAGAAGAAGTAGAAGGGATTATTAGTAAGACCGATATTTTAGATTTTATGTTAACACAAAGCCAAAGTAGTGAGATTGATTTTTCGCAGTTACGAAAACATAAAGTACGTGAAGCGATGAATCAAACACATGGTGGTATTTTAGCTAATTCCATTTTTTCATTTGCTTTTGAAGTATTGGTTAATCGATCGTATATTCCGATTATCGATGTAAAAAATAAATTTATTGGAATATTAACGCGCAAAGTTATGATGGAAAAAGTAATCGAATATTTCCAAGAAGAATATCTACAGACCATTTCAAAGCTGAAGTAAATTCGTATGAGAATGATTTGTCGACTTGAAATACCATAGAGCTATAATTAAATACGCTAAATCAGCCACTATTCCTGAGGAAATGTATGATTAATTAAATAATAAGGAGTCAATTTACTACTGCTAAAAAATTCATTCCCTTGCAAAGGGAGTGGATTTTTTTATAAAAAATTCTTATTGACATCTTACTACGAAGGAGTTAGATTATTTCTTAAGCAAATACACCTCGTTAACTTGCCATTCGATCGCTGAGTCCATATTGGAGCGGGGGAACCATCTTTTGGGGTGAATCCTGTACTTTGTTGCAGGTAGGGTTAACTCTCTGAGAGCCCGAATCCGTCAGCTAACCTCGTAAGCGTTTGAGAGGAGTGGTTATTTTTTATGGCGCATTTTTTTAGCCAGCAGAGAATCCCGCTCACTCTGGTGGTTTTTTTAGTTTCAGAGTGGGTAAAAAAGAAAAGAAATAAGAACTGGATGCCTTGATCATTGCATTAATGGAAAAAACAACATAGTATTAAAAAGTTATTTGCCAATATTGGTAAAAGGGTCAAAATAGGGAATATTGCGGTATATTGACTAACTTGATATTGTTTATCAAGGTGTAAAATGAGATTCTTTTACAACAATTTAAGATGAATATAGAGATGCTATTTTTATAAAAGATTGGATTTAAATAGAACACAATGAAAGGTGAAGAGAATGCCAGCCATGAGCAAAGGTGCTTGTGAAGCAAAAGTTTGTGAGCTTTTTACCAAATATCACAAAGATATGGTTGGTAGGGGGACAAAGCATGTTAGAACAATGCTATCTGATGAATTATTGTTGATTGAACAGGATGGGGTATTAACTAAAGAAGAGCAAAATATCCTACGATTTGATGAAAATGGTCGTTTAATTAAAGATATTCGTAGAAGATTATTTGAAGCATATCGAAATCGTTTGGAAAAGGAGATTGAACAAGTTATCGGGGGAACGATTACTTTTCTTGCTTTTGATATTCAGCCTGTAAATGAGAAAATCCGTGTTATTTATAGTGTAGAGCGATTGGGTTAGTAATGAGTATTTAATATAAAATTAATATAAAAACATATAAAAATGTCCTTGACAAAAATGATTATATATTGTTAAATTTGACAATAACAAGAATAATTGAAAATGTGGTAGAGCGTCGGCAGCAGTAATTTTACTGAGGCAGATGTTAGACCAGTACCAATCTATTATTTCTTTTATACTTTTCCGTTGCACGATATATGTCCATGAGGAGATATGTGTCTTTGAAACGGAAAGAGAGAAGAAAATAGTTCCGGTACTGGTCTTTTCTATTTGATAGAAATGGAGGAAATAACCAGAAATGATGGATTTATGGATGCTTTTAATATTTATTGGTAGTTTTGCTGTTTTTTATGGATTAATACTTTGGAGTGATCAGATGGTTCGTGGAGGCGAAGAATGATGATTTGGTTTATAGGGGCAGTTACTTTAGGAGTGACTATCTATTTAGTTTACGCACTACTTCATCCTGAAAAGTTTTGAGAATGTGTAAAATGGATGTCTTTATTAGGAAATAACCAGATATTACTTCGTTGGCTAAAAGTGAATTTAAAAGCAATGAGTATTTAATTTTGAAGGTAATCTTACTATGTTGTAGATATAGGAGGAAATATTCATGTGGAACGACCTGGTCCAAATAGGGATCGTGCTACTAATTTTATTTGTACTTATGGTTCCAATGGGAAAATATCTTTATATCGTTTTTGGAGATAAAGAATCTAAGCTAGATCGTATCTTTTTGCCATTCGAAAAAGTGATTTATCGAATCTCAGGAATTCGTCAAATCGAAGAAATGACTTGGAAAAAATATGCAGTAACACTACTTGCTATCAATGGGATTTTAGGCGTTATTGCCTATTTCGTACTTCGGTTTCAAGGAGGATTACCACTTAATCCAGCTAAAATCGAAAATATGGAACCATCTCTCATTTTTAATACGATTACTAGCTTTTTAACTAATACAAACCTACAACATTATAGTGGAGAATCAGGACTTTCTGTTCTATCACAAATGCTAGTCATTACGATGTTTATGTTTACGTATGCAGCTACTGGATTAGCAGTATGTATTGCATTTATACGGGGGTTATCAAGTAAAGGTAGATCAATCGGGAATTTTTATCAAGATTGGCTTCGTGCCCATACACGAGTTCTAATCCCACTGTCTTTAATTGTTACTTTAACATTAGTGGCGCTCGGGGTACCACAAACTCTTGATGCAAATGTAACTGTTCAAACGTTAGAAGGTGGAAAACAGACCATTGCGATGGGACCTGTTGCCTCCTTAGAGTCGATAAAGCACTTGGGTACCAATGGAGGAGGGTTTTTCGGAGTAAACTCCTCACACCCTTTTGAAAATCCTAATGTTTTTACTAACATCATTGAAATACTGTCAATGTGGATTATTCCAGCATCATTACCCTTTACCTATGGACGTATGGTTAAGAACTCTAAACAGGGATGGGTGATCTTTGGAGTGATGCTAACTATTTTTCTTTTACTGCTTTCTTTGGTTTACAGTCAAGAAAAGGCAGGTAATCCAGCTTTCAATGAGCTCGGTTTTTCACATAATCAAGGTAGTATGGAAGGAAAAGAAGTTCGTTTTGGTATTCCTATGTCAGCTCTCTTTACGAGTGTTACTACGGCCGCAACTACAGGAACCGTAAATAACATGCATGATACGTTGACTCCGTTAGGCGGATTGGTACCACTTAGCTTAATGATGCTAAATAGCGTATTTGGTGGGGAAGGCGTTGGGTTAATGAATATGCTAATGTACGCTATCTTAGCTGTATTCCTATCAGGACTGATGGTAGGGCGTACCCCAGAATTTTTGGGTAGAAAAATTGAGGCGAAAGAGATGAAACTGATCGTAATTGCTCTCTTAGCCCATCCTCTTATTATTTTGATGCCATCTGCGATTGCGTTAGGTACAACTTTAGGTACTGAAGCGATTAGTGATTCAGGTTTTCATGGTATCTCACAAGTATTATATGAATACACATCTTCAGCTGCCAATAACGGTTCGGGTTTTGAAGGTTTAGGTGATAATACGATTTTCTGGAACACTACAACTGGTTTAGTCATGTTGTTCGGACGTTATATTTCTATGGTTGTGTTACTTGCTGTTGCTGGTTCATTGATAACGAAGCAACCTGTGCCCGAAACATTAGGGACCTTCCGTACAGACAATGCGACATTTGGCACTATTCTTATTGGAACAGTCATAATCATAGGTGCTTTGACTTTCTTCCCTGTACTTGTTTTAGGACCTGTGGCTGAATACTTGACGATTCGTTAAAGGAGAGACGAAAAATGAGATCGGATCAGAGAAATTCACTTTTTACAGGGCCGATGATTCGTCAAGCCCTTATCGAAAGTGTGAAAAAGTTAAATCCACTGATAATGATGAAAAATCCAGTCATGTTTGTTGTGGAAGTTGGTACTTTCCTTACTTTATTGATGATATTATTTCCTAAGTTTTTTGGAGTAGAAGGAACAGTTGGTTACATCGTCATCGTATTTTTAACCTTACTATTGACCATTTTATTTGCTAATTTTGCGGAAGCATTAGCAGAAGGAAGAGGAAAAGCCCAAGCAGATACACTAAAAAAGACAAAAGCAGACACTATTGCGAAGCGATTGACAAGTAGCGGAAAAATTGAAGAAGTATCTTCTGTTGATTTACGTAAAGGAGATATTGTGTTAGTGGAAACGGGTGATACGATTCCTGGCGATGGAGAAATCATTGAAGGGCTTGCTTCAATTGATGAATCGGCGATTACAGGCGAGTCAGCCCCAGTTATAAAGGAAGCTGGTGGCGATTTTAATTCTGTAACGGGTGGCACCAAAGTCGTAAGTGATTGGATTAAAGTCCGAATTACTGTAGACCCTGGAGAGTCTTTCTTAGATAAAATGATTTCCTTGGTTGAAGGCGCGTCACGCCAAAAGACACCCAATGAGATTGCATTAAATACTCTATTAATTACCCTAACCCTAATCTTTGTGCTTGTTTGTGTTACCCTCTTACCTATTACCAAATATGTAGGAGTGAAACTAGAGATTGCCACATTGATCGCCCTTTTGGTTTGTTTAATTCCAACGACAATTGGTGGATTATTGTCAGCTATTGGTATTGCAGGAATGGATCGCGTCACTCGTTTTAATGTACTGGCGATGTCGGGAAAAGCAGTTGAAGCCGCTGGAGACATAAACACCATGATTTTGGATAAAACAGGAACGATCACTTTCGGGAATCGGATGGCAGCTCAGTTTATTCCAGTTGGAGATCATACAGAAGATGAAGCATGTCAAGCAGCTATGCTTTCCTCTATTCAAGATGAAACCCCTGAAGGTCGTTCGATCATTGAACTGGCAAAAGAGCAAGGATGTACTCTTGATGAACAAAAATATAAAAAAGCAGAGATTATTCCATTTGCAGCAGAAACACGGATGAGTGGAATGGATTTCGAAGGGGTTTCATACCGAAAAGGTGCTATTGATTCTGTTATGCAATTTGTGAAAGAAAAGGGTGGTGTCATTCCTACTAATTTAAAAGAAAAAGGAGAGCAAATTGCTAGTTTGGGAGGAACTCCGCTTGCTATTTGTATTCAAAATGAAATCATTGGGCTAATTTATTTGAAAGATACGGTGAAACCGGGTATGAAGGAGCGATTTGCTGAACTTCGTAAAATGGGAATTAAAACCATTATGTGTACGGGTGATAATCCATTAACGGCCAAGACGATAGCTAATGAAGCTGGAGTGGATGACTTTGTCGCAGAATGTAAGCCAGAGGATAAAATTCGTGTCATCCGTGAAGAGCAGATACAAGGTAAGTTAGTTGCAATGACCGGGGATGGAACTAACGATGCTCCCGCATTAGCCCAAGCAGATGTTGGACTGGCGATGAATAGCGGAACGATGGCTGCGAAGGAAGCGGCTAACATGGTTGACCTAGACTCTGATCCTACTAAGATTATAGAAGTTGTGTCAATTGGAAAACAATTGCTTATGACACGTGGTGCTTTAACAACTTTTAGTGTTGCAAACGATATTGCCAAATACTTTGCAATTCTACCAGCAATGTTTTCGGTTGCGATTCCTGAGATGCAAACCCTTAATTTTATGCATCTATCTTCACCGACGAGTGCGATTTTATCAGCGCTAATCTTTAATGCAGTGATTATTCCCCTATTGATCCCACTTGCTATGAAAGGGATCGCTTATAAACCGATGCCAGCAGTAAAACTATTACAACGTAATTTATTAATTTATGGCGTAGGAGGAGTGATCGCTCCATTTATCGGGATCAAGCTGATTGATATAGTTTTGCAAGTATTTGGTTTATAGTTGAGGAGGTAAACAAAAAGTGAAAGCTTTTAGAATGTCTTTGATAATGATCGTACTTTGTGGGCTGGCATTCCCATTATTGATGACTGGGATTGCCCAGATCCTCTTTCCTAAACAGGCAAATGGGAGTATTTTATACAATGAAAAAAAGCAAGCGATTGGCTCAGAACTCATTGGGCAGTCATTTAAAAATCCGAAGTATTTTCAAGGTAGAGTCTCTTCAATTGAGTATGATGCGAATGGATCAGGCTCAAAAAACTATGCCCCATCTAATGAAGAAATGATAAAAAGGACACAAAAAGATGCTGAAAAATGGCTAAAAGATCATCCAGGTAAAACATTAAAAGATGTTCCACTGGACCTAATTACGAACTCGGGCTCGGGATTGGACCCACACATTACACCCGCAGCAGCTCGTTTCCAAATTCCCAAGATTATAAAAGCAAACCAAGGAAAGGTCACAGAGCAACAATTAGAAAAGTTAATTCAAAAACATATAGAAGATCGTAATATAGGAGTATTAGGGCAACCACGAGTTAATGTACTTCTATTGAATATGGATTTACAAAAAGTCATTCAAAGATAAATCCTTGGGGTGGTCTATTATGCAAAATATCCAAAATGGAAAAAAATATAAACGACTAACACCTGAGGAAATATTAGTCAAAATAGAGAAGATGAAAAAGGGCCGCCTTAAGATTTATATTGGGGCGGCTCCTGGTGTGGGGAAAACATTTCAGATGTTAAGGGATGCTTATGATCTTAAAGAGAAAGGAATTGATGTTGTTATTGGCTTGATTGAGACTCATGGGCGAAAAGCTACAGCAGCTGAAATCAAAGATTTAGAGATGATTCCGCAAAAAAATATGAATTATAAAGGAAGAGAATTACAGGAATTGGATGTAGGAGCTATTATTAAGCGCAATCCTGACTTAGTTATTGTGGATGAGTTAGCTCATACCAATGTGCCCGGCTCTAAGAATAAAAAACGCTATCAAGATATTCAGGAAATCTTGGATGCAGGAATTCATGTGTGGACTGCAATGAATATCCAGCATTTAGAGAGTGTTCGAGATATTATCAAGCAAGTAACGGGTGTCAAAGTAAATGAACGCGTTCCTGATGTTGTTTTGAGTGAAGCAGATGAGGTTGAAATTATCGATGTAACTCCTGAAACACTTAGGGAACGCATTAAAGATGGAAAAATATATAGTAAAGAAAAAGTCCAACAAGCTTTAAATCATTTTTTTCGTCGAGGAAACTTAGTTGCCTTGCGTGAGCTAGCACTTCGTGAAATTGCGGATGATATAGATGAACGTTTGGAAAAAGAGCGGAGTGATGACGGAATAGAAGAGCCATCTGGCGTTCATGAAAAAATATTAGTTTGTATAAAGTACCGCCCCAATGCGGAAAAATTGATCCGACGAGGTTGGCGGATGGCTCGCCGGTTAAATGCTGAGCTATTTATCCTACACCTTCTAACTAAGCCAGCAGATAAGATGTCGCTTCAGGAGCAAAAAACTCTACATGAATGGGAACAACTAGCTAAGCAGTTTCAAGCAGAATTTCTCTTGAAACATTCCCCTGTTCGAAAAGTGGCGAATGAAATTGTAGAGATTTGTCGTCAGTATAAAATAACACAAATTATCATGGGAATGTCTGCACGAACGCGTTGGGAAGAAATTTTTAAAGGCTCGATTATCCATGTTATCATGCGAAAGTTACCATATGTGGATGTATATATTGTTTCAGATCGTTAAAGGGGATTACTTTGCTGAAGATGATGATTCGGATTCCGTGAAATCGAGCAACTCGAATTTCTTGCATTGTTTAAAGAAATCAATTATTTCTTGCCAATAAACAGCATCCCACTCTTTATTAAGCTCTTTAGCAGTTGCTTTGAGTTGTTCAAACCAACTGAATAAAGTCAACTCGACAAAAGGGAGATCAAAGTCTTCATGGTAGCAAGTAAAGATTAATGATTTTATATCTTCATAAACATTTTGATAGATTAGTTTTTCGATAATGGAGGGTAGCATGGGAGCAATACATACCTGTGAACGGTTTTTTTCCCATATTTTGATCAGTCTTTTTTTGTTTAAGCTGTTTTTATAACGCTTTCGGATTTGGCTGCTTACTTGTTGCATAGGTTCGGCCTGTTCTTCATGAATCACTAATAGTTGGGATTCTATATTTGGATATGTCTTCTGAGCAGGTACCGGCGATTGATGTATGTCAAAAGGGATGACATTGTTACCAAATGAAGAATAATGGTATTTTTTCATAAAAATGCCTCCTGTTCGTCGTTTCTTTATATGATATTTAAAAGAGTATAATCACTTATTTTTCAACATGTGTTGAATCTATCAACACATTTTATATTTTACACTATTTTATCTTTCTTTTCGTGAATCAATGTGAAAAGTCGCTGAAAATTAAAAGTTATAAATAAACGGAGGTTAACATCTATTTTTCATTTTATCCCAAAAAAAGGAAAAATAATATCTCGAACTTATGTTCTTATCATAATCAAGTATATTATAAACTTAGATAGGATTCATCACCTTTTTATTGAAATATTTTATATAATTATATATTACAATATGATTTATATGGTTATTTCGTTTAATCATTGGAATTAAATATTCCTAATAATTGTATACTCTGGGATTGACCTTTATTTACAGACCAGATTATCTTTGAGTGGAATTCTAAGATTGGAAGGCAACATCAACGGCATGGAAAATTCCCAGATCTTAAGTAATATAATTTATCTTTAAAAAGGGTGGGGTTTTGTATTATGAAGTTTTGGATTTGTACAACATGTGGAACGCAATATATGGCAAGCGATGAGCCATTAGAAATATGTTCCATTTGCTCAGAAGAAAGGCAGTATATATTACCGAGTGGTCAACATTGGATTACACTAGAAGAATTAATCGCTTCGAACAAGTATGAGAATAAGTGGGAGGAAAAAGAACAAGGCATCTTTGCAATTACAACGACACCGAGTTTTGCTCTTGGACAGACGGCTTATCTTATTCAAACTCCATCTGGTAATATTTTATGGGATTGTATTGCTTACTTAGATGCGAAAACGATCAAGCAAATTAGGCAGTTGGGTGGAATTAAAGCGATTGCTCTTTCCCATCCACATTATTATTCAACCCAAGTAGAGTGGGCAGATACTTTTGATTGCCCTATTTTTATCCATCAAGATGATCAAAAATGGGTTCAGCGAAAAAGTCAACGAATCCAATTTTGGTCAGGAGAAACATTATCTTTGGTAGAAGAGTGTACCATGGTTCGTTTGGGTGGGCATTTTCGAGGTGGAAGTGTACTGCATTTACAGAGTGGTGATCAAGGTAAGGGGGTTTTATTTACAGGTGATATCGTTCAGGTAACTCCAGGTGAAGATTGGGTAAGTTTTATGTATAGCTATCCAAATATGATCCCGTTACCAGCGGGTAAAGTAAAAAAGATTGCTGAGATGTTAAAAGATATTCCATTTACACGTATATATGGTGCCTTTAATCGTAAAATTACCCACGAAGCGAACCGAGTGGTGCAAAAGTCTGCCATGAGATATATTGCAGCTTTAGACGAAAGTTTAACGGAATCAAGATAAAGAGAATGAACATGTCAATGTCAGTTCAAGAAGCAATGGAAGCCAAACATGGGGCAGGATAAAGTTATATGGCTTTAGGATATTTAGGATTAGCCATTCGTAGTTTCGACTATAACGCTTGCCTTATATAGGATTGGATCTGGTTGAGGTATCCCAATTATTCAATCTTCCCGATTATATAGAAATTCCTGCGGATGGCCTCATTACGTAAACATGCTAGTGAGGGACATACACATGCATCGCTACGCTATAGAACAGATTACAACACGGGTAGAATAAGTGATAAAGAGGTAGATAACCTAATGAGCTCCAATGATGTTATCCACCTCTTTTATAAAGCTTCCTCTTAATCTGCCGCTGGAAACGCTGGTTTTTAAATCGTTAGAAAAAGAAATAAACCAAGGCACAGCCAATAATAATCACGACTGTATAAATCATACTTAATGAAAATACAGTTTTCCTCCTACTTCGATCATAATTTTCATTCTCTTTAACATTTTGGGCCATTCCTAATCGAATTGTAATGATAAGTGCAATAGCACAGATAATTAAAAGTAAAATTAACATTTTCTAAATCTCCTTTTTTGATCTGATAATTTATGAGGCTGATTTTACTTCATCTTATTTCAATGACCTTTACTTATATCATACGCAGTAGAATGAAATGAGCAAAGGGAAATGATCAAATAAAAAAACTTTGTCTAAATGCAGTATATAGGTATGATTGATTTAGAGAAATGTAGTAAACTGTTAGACAATAATGGAAAGTAAAAAATGAAAAACAGGTGAGATAATTATGATGAAAGCTTTAGAAACGATAGGGAAGATGGCAGGGCTTTTTATCTTGGTTCTATTTTTGACTGGAGTTTTTATGTTTATATCTGTTGATCCCATTATGCAACAGATAGCTATGATTTTATCTGTATTTATTTTTTATTATATATTTGAGAAAAAACGAGGTTGGCCACTTGGCTTTAAGCAAGAGAAGAAAGGACGACATTTTTTAGGTGGAGCACTATTTGGTATCATTCTTATGTCTCTTGTTTTTAGTGTTATCTGGCTGTTAGGTGGAATTCGAATCAATGGATTGATATGGGATCAATCGATATTTCAAGAGCTAAGTTACTGGCTAATTTTATTTATTGGGGTAGGATTTGCTGAAGAGCTCTTTTCAAGAGGGTACAATTATGGACTAGTCCAATACTTGTTCTCCACTAAACTAGCTGTGATCGTATCTTCTGTTTTTTTTGCACTCATGCATAGTTTTAATAAAAGTGTCTGGACCAATCCGCTTCCGATGGTTGAGTTAATTTTAGCTGGTGTTTTATTAGCTTTAGTTCGTGAAGTGACTGGGGGATTATGGGCACCCATCGGATTTCATTTCACATGGAACTTTTTTCAAGGTCCGATTTTTGGCTTTGAAGTATCAGGATTACCTATGTCTTCATTAATTCAAACAGAAGCAACTGGCAACTCTCTTATTTCTGGAGGACAATTTGGCGCTGAAGGAAGTATTATTAGCATCCTTATTACCTCACTCGCTATTATCTTTGTTTATGTGGTAGGAAAGAATCGATACAAAAATTCGCATTAAGAGGATTGATCAAAAAGTCTAAATACTTTCATGTGTGGCTTTTATGATGCAGGATTGTAATTATCTATAGGAACAACGGGAGAGACTATCGTAAGATGCTTTATTGATCATGATCCCTATGTTCCCGTTCAGAATGTTTTTTCTCTATTTCGTTGGATGAAATAGGAAGATACCATCCTTCACCGATATAGCGATATAGATGTCGATTTCGTTTGTGTAATGGACAATAATCACATCGCCCTCCAGGACGTTGTTTAAAACATTCAATACACCGAATCGGTTTATTCATCATGAAACCTCACTATAGGTATTTTATTTTAGCAGTATTTTAAAGCGAGCAAGAGCTCTTTTATTGTCTCTTGGGATTAGTAGCTTTTACATTAAAGAAAAACTAATCTTTCGGCTGGGAATGACTGGCTTAAAAAATTTTAGAGAATGGAAGGTTATTTAAGAAATGGGTATGAATATCATTTATTTGCACAGATAAAAAGGCAATACTAAGAAACAAAGAGAAGACTTTTACTTGATATACCAAAATGACTGAGATAGAATAGAATGAGAATCACATGATAATCACTATAAATAAGTTATCTCATGTGATATTTCTATGTTAACACATCCCCTTTACCCTGCAAACCGAGGGTTCCTATTTAATGATTCCCGAGTGCTGTTTTGGCATCTTCGGTTTGAAGATAAATGATGGAAATTTGATGGAGGAATGTAAATATGTCAGTACCAAAGCTAACCATTAAAGATCTACATGTGGCTATTGAAGGAAAAGAAATCCTTAAAGGAGTCAACTTAGAAGTAAAAGGTGGAGAGATCCATGCAATCATGGGACCAAACGGAACAGGTAAGAGTACACTCGCCTCTGCGCTTATGGGTCATCCAAAATATGAAGTGACAAGTGGCTCAGTCACTATAGATAATGAAGATTTGTTAGAGATGGAAGTAGATGAAAGAGCACGAGCTGGATTATTCTTAGCTATGCAATATCCAAGTGAAATCAGCGGAGTAACCAACTCCGATTTTCTACGTAGTGCACTTAATGCTAAACGCGGTGAAGGAAATGAAATTTCTTTAATGAAATTTATTCGTCAGTTAGATAAAAAAATGGAACTACTAGAGATGGATGAGTCCTTTGCTACACGTTATCTTAATGAAGGTTTTTCTGGTGGAGAAAAGAAGCGGAACGAAATTTTACAGTTGATGATGCTTCAACCTCGTATTGCGATTTTAGATGAGATCGACTCTGGCTTGGATATCGATGCACTAAAAGTTGTAGCCAAAGGGGTTAACTCCATGCGTGATCCAGAATTTGGCTGCCTTATTATTACCCACTATCAACGGTTGCTTAACTATATCAAACCAGATTATGTACATGTCTTTATGCAAGGCCGTATCGTAAAATCAGGTGGACCTGAATTGGCAGAGCGTTTGGAAGCTGAGGGATATGATTGGGTTAAAGAAGAGTTGGGTATCGAAGATGAAGCAGCAAATCCATCCGTTTAAGGTGAGGTAGATAAAATGAGTGTAGAAACCCCATATCAGTTTGACCGTCAAGTTATTACTCAACTCTCACAAGGTTTACAAGAACCCGACTGGCTCTTAAATTCTCGCTTAGAGGCATTAGAGCTTATTTCCAAACTCCCTTTGCCAAAAGTACAACAAACGAATATTCAAGGTTGGAACTTTACCAACTTCAAACCTTATAGTGAAGAAAAAGCAATTCAGCTTCATGAGCTACCTGAGAATGTAAAAAGTTATTTATTTGATGAGGACAATGGAAATATTTTAGTCCAAAAAAATTCCAATGTCGTTTTTACAAAGCTTCAAGATGAGTGGGCACAAAAGGGTGTCATCTTTAAAGATTTGAGTAAGGCCAGCCAGGAACATGGTGATTTGGTACAACAATACTTCATGACACAAATGAAAAAAGATGACCATCGTTTAGCAGCGATCCATGCAACTTTGTGGAGTGGTGGAGTTTTCTTGTATGTGCCAAAAAATGTTGAAGTAAGCGTTCCTTTCCAAAGTTTATTTTGGGCTACAGGCGAAAATGTAGGTGTATTGCCGCATATTTTAATTGTGGCAGAAGAAAATAGTCGGATTGAGTTTGTTGCAAACTATTTAGGGGAAAACCAAGTTACCTTAAATAATAGTGTGATTGAAGTTTTTGTAGGTCAAAACGCACAAGTTCGAGTAGCTACGATCAATAATCTTAGCGAGTCAGCTGTTGATGTCACCTATCGTCATGCTCATGTAGGACGAGACGGCAAAATGGAATGGATTATTGGTGATTTAAGTGAAGGGCGCATTATTTCGGATAATTCATCCAAGCTTCAAGACCAAGGCGGAATTGCCACTGTTAAAGCTGTAGCTCTAGGTGTAGGGAAAATGCGTGCAAATATTACCTCCAATATGGATCACTGGGGTACGTATACCGAAAGTGATATTCAAGTACGTTCTGTAATGAAAGATGAGGCTTCAAGTATCCTAAACAGTATTACCACGATTGAAAAAGGAGCGAGCAAAGCAGATGGACAACAGTCTGGGAAAGTATTAATGCTCAATCCGAAAGCACGTGGAGATGCCAATCCGATTCTCTTGATTGATGAAAATGACGTAACTGCAGGACACGCTGCAAGTGTAGGACGGATTGATCCTATTCAACTGTATTATCTCATGTCAAGAGGGGTTACGAAGGAAGAAGCAGAAAAGCTTATTATTTTTGGGTTTTTGGATGCTGTCATATCAGAAATTCCTTCTGAGTCCTTACGAAAAAATATTATTCGTGTGATTGAAGGGAAATTTCAATCATGAATGCCTATAAAAAAGATTTTCCTATCCTTCATCAAGAAGTAAACGGGCATCCATTGGTATATCTAGATAGTGCTGCGACATCACAAAAGCCTTATCAAGTCATTGAGGCGCTGGAGAACTATTATAAAAGTTATAATTCCAATGTACATCGTGGTGTACACACTTTAGGGAGTAAGGCCACTGATGCTTATGAAGGTGCCAGAGAAAAAGTACGTCGTTTTATAAATGCACGCTTTAGTAAAGAAATTATCTTTACTCGTGGTACAACTACAGCGATTAACCTAGTAGCAAGTAGTTATGCGCGTACTCACCTTCGTACAGGAGATGAGATTGTAATCACACCTTCTGAGCACCATAGTAACCTTATTCCTTGGCAGCAAGTAGCGAAATTAACAGGAGCCACATTAAAGTTTTTTCCACTTGAGCCGGATGGAACATTGGACCTGTCAAAAGTAAAAGAAACATTGACAGATTCTACAAAAATCGTTGCAATCCAGCATGTTTCTAATGTTTTAGGTACCATCCATCCGATTAAAGAAATTGCACAGCTCGTTCATCAACATGGTGGAATCATTTTAGTGGATGGTGCACAAAGTGTTCCACATATGAAAGTGGATGTGCAAGATTTGGATGCGGATTTCCTTGCTTTTTCAGCCCATAAAATGCTCGGTCCCACTGGAATTGGTGTATTATATGGAAAAGAGGCCCTACTTGAAGAGATGGAACCGATCGAATTTGGGGGAGAAATGATCGATCATGTCGATTTGTACGATTCTTCATGGAAAGAGCTCCCTTGGAAATTCGAAGGAGGAACTCCTATAATTGCAGGAGCTATCGGCCTAGGTGCAGCGATCGATTATCTACAAGCTATCGGGATGGAGAAAGTCGAAGCGCATGATCGTGCACTAACCAAACTTGCCTTTGAAAAGTTAAGTCAAGTTGAGGGAATTACGATATATGGTCCAAAAGAGAACCGCACTGGGGCAGTAACCTTTAATTTGGATGATGTCCATCCGCACGATGTAGCAACAGTGCTAGATGCAGAGGGGATTGCAGTTCGGGCTGGGCATCATTGCTGTCAGCCGCTGATGAGATGGCTTCAGGCTACTGCAACCGCACGGGCCAGTTTCTCTATCTATAATGATGAGCAGGATATTGATCGACTTGTAGAAGGCCTACAAAAAACAAAGGAGTATTTTGGAAATGTCTTTAGATGATTTATATCGGCGAGTCATTATGGATCACTACCAACGGCCTCGAAACCGTGGACAGATAGAAGAAGGCGCGGTCACAGTGGATCTAAATAATCCAACATGTGGTGACCGCATTTCTTTACAGATGCGTGTGGTAGATCATGTAATTCAAGAAGCCAAATTTATTGGAGAAGGATGTTCGATTAGTTTAGCTTCAGCCTCCATGATGACGGAGGCAGTTAAAGGTCTTACAGTAGATCAAGCCTTAGAACTTGTTGACTTGTTTTCAAAAATGATGCAAGGTGAAGAAATAGACTTTGACAAATTTCCTTTGGAAGATATTGAAGCTTTGACTGGTGTTTCCAAATTTCCGGCTAGAATCAAATGTGCTACGTTAGCATGGAAAGCATTGGAAAAAGGAGTTAAATCAGGTCAATAATTTGCAATTGACCTCAAATAAGGAGGAATAAACTATGGCTACTCAACTGCCTGAGTTCTCCGATTACAAATACGGTTTCCGTGATAAAGACGTATCCGTCTATCGTTCTAAACGGGGATTGTCTCGTGAAGTAGTCGAGGAGATTTCACGCTTGAAAGGTGAGCCTGACTGGATGTTGGAGTTTCGCCTTAAAGCGTTAGAGCAATTTTATAAAATGCCAATGCCAAGCTCATTAAATAGTAAATGGTTTTCATTGTTACCAGGTAAACTGGATGAACTAAATTTTGATGATATCACCTATTATGTGAAGCCTTCCGAACGCCAGGGGCGTTCTTGGGATGAAGTACCTGATGAAATCAAAAAAACGTTTGATAAATTAGGGATTCCAGAAGCAGAACAAAAATTCTTGGCTGGAGTATCTGCACAATACGAATCAGAAGTTGTTTATCACAATATGCAAAAAGAATTAGAAGAGCAGGGTGTTATCTTCTGTGATACAGATACGGCTGTCAAGGAGTATCCAGAATTACTGAAGGAATACTTTGGAACTGTCGTACCTCCATCCGATAACAAATTTGCAGCCCTGAATAGTGCCGTATGGAGTGGTGGAAGCTTCATCTATGTACCAAAAGGGGTAAAATGTGAAGTACCACTACAAGCTTACTTCCGTATTAACTCTGAAAACATGGGGCAATTTGAGCGGACCTTAATCATTGCTGATGAAGGAAGCTTCGTTCACTATGTAGAAGGGTGTACTGCACCGATTTATAGCACAGACTCACTGCATAGTGCTGTTGTTGAAATCATTGTTAAAGACTCTGCACGGTGTCGTTATACGACCATCCAAAACTGGGCACCTAATATCTACAACTTGGTAACCAAACGTGCGGTATGTGAAAGCCATGCACATATGGAATGGGTCGATGGGAATATCGGTAGTAAATTGACGATGAAGTATCCTGCTGTCATCATGAAAGGTGAAGGCGGTAAAGCTGACGTTCTGTCCATTGCCGTAGCAGGTAAAAACCAGCACCAAGATGCTGGAGCAAAAGTGGTAGCTTTAGCACCTAACTGTACATCGACAATTATTTCGAAGTCGATTAGTAAACAAGGTGGTAAAGTAACCTATCGTGGATTAACTAGCTTTGGACGTAATTCCCAAGGCTCAAAAGCCAATGTGAAGTGTGATACCTTGATCTTAGATAATGAGTCCACTTCAGATACAATTCCATATAACGAAATCAAAAATGATAACATTACTTTAGAACATGAAGCAACTGTTTCTAAAGTAAGTGAAGATCAACTCTTCTATCTGATGAGCCGTGGTCTTTCAGAAGATGAAGCTACCCAAATGATTATCATGGGCTTTATTGAGCCATTTACCAAAGAATTACCCATGGAGTATGCTGTAGAGATGAACCGCCTGATCAAATTCGAGATGGAAGGTTCCATTGGATAAGAGTGATTGATGGAGATAACTCAAAGATAAAACGAAGTGGCTAATCCCAAAAAATATACCCGTATCACATCATTCGTGGTACGGGTTTTTTATATTTTTTAGATAAGAAAGTTAGTCACCCTATTTCTTTTTGTTTCTTGGTACATAGTCTGGATAGTCTGTGATAATGCCGTCTACTTTAGCATTCAACAAGGGCTGGACTTGATTACGATCACGTACAGTCCAAGAATGAATTTTCATACCATTTTTATGGATTTGGTTAACTAGTTCTTTAGTAACCAGTGAGTAACTTGGGTTTACATAATCAGCATAGGTAGAAAATTCTTTTAGCTTTGTGTTAGAAAGATCATTTTTATTACTAGTCAATAGACCAATCGGGATTTCAGGTAAAAGGTGATGGAACTTTTTCATCGACTCAAAATTAAAAGATTGTACGATAATTTTTTCATTTTTTGGTCTATGCATCTTACGCTTTTTCAGCTCTTTGGCAACCTTTTCTTCGATACCAGGGTATAGCTCAGGAGATTTTAATTCAATTAGGATGCCGATTTTACCGCGAAACTGATCAAGTGCTTCAGCCAATGTCGGGATTTTTTCACCTGCGAATTGAGGGCTAAACTTGCTTCCAGCATCGAGTTGTCTAAGTTCTGCTAGGGTTAATTCTTTTACTTTCCCTTTTCCATTGGTTGTACGATCAACAGTGTTATCATGAATGATGACTAATTCTCCGTCTTTACTCATCTGTACATCCAGCTCAAAATAATCAGCTTTCATCTCTTTGGCTTTTTGGAAGGCAGCCATCGTATTTTCAGGAGCATATCCGGATGCACCTCGATGAGCAATCGTTTTGACGCGATATTTAGGATCGGATGGTTTCGACTTTGCCTGTACTGGAGTGGAAATTAGTGAAGTGAACAAACCTGTGATTAGGGCTGTAGATAATAGGAATTTACCGAGGTTTTTTACTAACATGTTCGTTGTACAGCTCCTTTATGAAATTGATTTTTAGATACTGGAGATCCGCAAGACATCTCTTTTTTAATATATCGAACCAATATGGATAAGTTATGAAGGAGATTTTACTTTTCGATTAATTTATTGTTTTTTATATTTATGAGGCTGATGATAGTAGATAAGTAGATTTAATCCATTAGCCAATCGACTCATGGGCATTAGGTAGAGAGACAGCCATTGATAATCAGTTACCTCTGTTTCTAGAAGATTTTCAGGATCAAATATCCCCAGAGCCTCTGAATATTTCCTATTTCTTCCTTAACTTCTCATAAACTAGCAGCTACAAGATTCGTGTCTAAAGTGTTACAGTGTCCGCTAGGAAAAGGTTGATTCTATCAAAAATGTTTTGTTCAAAATTAAGCAGATTAAGACTTTACTTGACAATATATTTAGAGAATAAAAGATGATTCTTGACATTTGGAAAAAGTTTTTTTAGAATAGGATTAGAGCGAAGGTGAAAGCGTTAACAACTTTATATCCATGATTGTTTTGGTAATCAACTCGTATAACCTTGACAATACGGGTTAAGGGTATCTACTGGAAACCGTAAATTTCCTAGCTACGAGAAAAAACCACCTTATTAGTGGCTTTTTCTCGTGGCTAGGATTTTTTTTACTGGTCACGAGTTTTTTTATCTTTATTTTAGTGTGCCCCTTTTAAAAAAGAAGGAAAGGGAGAGATAAGTGTGCCAGAAATCAATTTTACTGTAAATGGGAGATCTGTCAGTGTAAACACTTATCCAGCTAAAACACTCTTAGACGTACTTCGTGAAGATTTAGATCTCACAGGAAGTAAAGAGTGTTGTGGAAAAGGAGAATGTGGAAGCTGCTCTGTCATTGTAGGTGATGAAGTAGTCTGCTCATGCTTGATTTTGGTGGGGCAAATAGAAGGTGAGGAGATTCAAACAGTTGAAGGAGTGGGTAGTTTAGAACAATTAGATCCACTTCAAGTAGCTTTTTTAGAGTGTGGAGCAACACAATGTGGTTATTGTACACCTGGAATTATCGTTGCGGTAAAAGCGTATTTGGAAAAATTAAACCGTATTCCAACGCAAGATGAAATCAAAGAGGCATTGGCAGGAAACTTATGTCGTTGTACAGGGTATGTCAAGATTATTGAAGCAGTTGCAAAAGCGGCTAAACAGCAATTTGTGTGAAATAAGGGAGGAGAGCCTTTGAATCTCTTTCGAACATTGCTCCAATATGTCGATTTAAACCAAGAGGTATTTCTAATTACGATTGTTGGTGGAGAGGCAAAACATCGAATAGGTCAGCAAATATTGGTAGATATAACAGGAAATCGAATCGATAGCACTCATGATTCGGAATATTTAGACTTAATATCCGATCTATCAATTGTTCATAGAAAATCAGTTGGTAAGTATCTAGCTAGGTTTTCTGGCAAAGAGATTGAAATCATGGTAGAACCTATTTTACCATCACCTACTCTTTTGGTATGTGGTAGTGGACATATCGCTCAATATCTAGTGTCATTAGGGAAAATGCTTTCTTATCAGGTCATTGTAGTAGATGATCGACCTCAATATATCCATAGTCCAAGTTTCTCTCAAGCAGATCAGATTCGATGTGGTAGTTTTGACGAAGTATTAACTACTCTTACGTTTCATTCTGAATGCTATGCTGTGTTAGCAACACGAAGCCATCAGACCGATGCTGTTTGTTTAGCATCATTAATGGAGCGTTCATTATCGTATATCGGAATGGTATGTAGCAAACGAAAAGCACAAAGCATCTTCTCTTTGGTGAAAGATTGGGGACTAGATCATCGATTATATCCGCACATTTATGCACCTGTTGGTTTAGACATCCATTCGGAAACGCCTCAAGAGATTGCTTTATCTATTTTAGCGGAAATTCAATTGGTAAGGTATGGTGGAACAGGAAGACCTATTTCACAAATGGAAAGACAGAAAGTTCATACTTCCGATGAGGGGAGAATTAGACCTGAACTCGATATATTTGAAAAAATGGCTGAATCTTGGGAAGAAAAAAAACCATTTGCTTCTGTGACGATCATTGATGCTGTTGGACATGTACCTAGAGGAATTGGGAGTCGAATGATTGTCTGGGAAGATGGAACGATTTATCGCACAATTGGTGGCGGGAAGAGGGAAAGTGAGATTATTGAATATGCTGTCCACTGCTTAAAAGAAAGGAAAATAGAACGACAGGAAGTCACTTTTACAGGTAGTTACAACTCATCACAGCCGGTGTGCGGAGGACGCTTTACTTATTTTATACAACCATATTTTCCTAATTTTACTATATAAGGGGAAAAATGATGCATGCAGCGATTCTTTTAGTAGCAGGAAGGTCTTCACGAATGGGCAGTCTGAAAGGGCTTATAGAATGGCAGGGAAAGCTGCTAGTAGTTCATCAGATTGAGCAATTATTAAAGTCAAAAATAGAGCAAATGATTGTGGTATTGGGTTATCAATCTGAAGTGTATCAACCTATTATTTCTGAACTAGGCAGTTCAGTTACAATCGTATGGAACGAAAATTGGGAGCAAGGGAAAAGCTCATCCATTTTAAAAGGAATAACCGCTCTTCCAAAAGATTGTCGATCTATTTTATTTGTAAATATTGACCAACCGTTACAGTTTTCTGTAGTTAATCAATTGATTGATTCATTTGAACAGACAAAATCTCCTATTCATCTTCCTATATTTCATGGGAAAAGAGGGCATCCACTCTTGATTTCTTGCGAATTATTGCCTGCTCTTTCAACAATCAATGAGGAAGAACAAGGGTTAAAAAAAATCATTCGAGCCTATCAAAAGGACATTCGGTCTGTTGAAGTTGACGATCCTCACATTTTGTACAATTTTAATACACCGAAGGATATGAAGGGGGAGTAAACTTGAGAGTTTCAGAAATAGCAATGGTTACACCTAAAACGGTTATGGAATGCTTAATGTATTTATCGAATCGAGGACAAGATGCTCGCCTCCTTGCTGGTGGAACGGATGCGATCGTGCAAATGAAAGAAAAGGTAGGTAGACCAAAGATATGGATCAATATCGGAAAATTGGATGAATTAAGGTTTATCCGTGAAGTAGGTAATGAAATTCATATTGGCTCTCTCTCTACACATACAGAGCTCGCTAACTCTAAGCTAATAAGGTCTCGTGCTTCTGTATTAGCTGAAGCAGCAGAGCGAGTAGGAGCGACTCAAATTCGCAATATGGGTACAATCGGAGGGAATATTGCTACTGCTTCCCCAGCAGGAGATACTCTTCCTGCTTTATATGTGTTAGATGCTGAGTTGGAACTTCAATCATTCGCTAAAAAGAGAAGGATTAAAATTGCCGATTTCTTCCTTGGACCTAGGAGAACTTTATTACAAAATGATGAGATTATCACGAAGATCATCATTAAGCCCATGCAGGAGAATGAAATTGGTATCTTTGAAAAGTTAGGCCCGCGTCGTGCGCAGGCGATTTCTATTGTGAATGTAGCGATTAAGCTATCGATGGGTTCCAAAGCTCGTCAATGTTTGGCAGGGAAAATTGCATTTGGATCGGTTGCCCCAACCATCGTTCGTGCGTCGAAATGTGAAGCTATGCTCACCCTAGGTTTACTTACAGATCAGCATATTGAAGATATCGGTAAGGTAGCTTGGCGTGAAGTTTCCCCCATCTCAGATATACGGGCATCTGCAATCTATCGTAAAGACATGGCAGGTGCACTGTTAATCAGAGGATTATATCGACTCATGAAAAGGTGGGAAGATCAGTGAAGATGAAACAACGAGATAAGCAAAAAACTTATCAGTGGGTCGGAAAAAGAGTTCAGCGAAAAGATGGCCCCGAAAAAGTAACAGGCGATCTAAAATATATGACCGATTACAGGTATGAAAATATGGTTTGGGGCCGAGTGCTAAGAGCAAAGCACCCTTATGCAAAAATTAAACAGATTGATACGAGCCGGGCTGAAGCATACCCAGGAGTTATTTGTGTACTGACTTATGAGGATATTCCGGGATTTAATGGATTTGGAATTGTTGTCCCTGATCAACCTGTACTATGTCATGATTATGTTCGTTGTATGAGTGATGCTGTTGCACTCGTAGCAGCAGAAACGGAAGAAATTGCAGAAGAAGCTTTGCAACTGATTGATGTTGATTATGAAGTTTTAACTCCAGTGACTGATCCAGAAGAGGCGATGAAAGAGAATGCGCCCATGTTACATCCTTCGGGTAATGTTCATACCCATGTCCAAGTACAAAATGGAGATATCGAAAAGGCATTTGCTGAAGCAGATATTATTGTCGAAAATACTTACATTTCACCACGACAGATGCATGCTTTTATCGAAACAGAAGGGGGATGGGGAATTTTAGAGGAAGATGGCTCTCTAACCATTCGCTGTCCTGGACAATATGCTTTTCGTGATCGAATGCAAATAGCCCGTGTTCTCGCATGGAATCCACATCGGATTCATGTGGTTTCAAATCCTATAGGAGGTGGATTTGGTGGTAAAGATGAAATAACTGTACAAATTTATTTAGCACTACTCGCTCTCCATACAGGGGGTCGCCCTGTTAAAATACATTATAAACGAGAGGAATCTGTAATCGCAGGCATCAAAAGGCATCCCTTTAAAGTGAAAATGAAAACTGCTGCTAAAAAAGATGGAACATTGATTGCAAACCAAGTGATAGCATATGGAGATACAGGGGCCTACGCATCTTTAGGTGGAGCAGTCATTTCACTTGCAGTGGAACATAGTTGTGGTCCGTATTACATTCCCAATGTGGATCTTAACGGCTACTGCGTTTATACCAATAATGGAGTCTCTGGCGCTTTCCGTGGTTTTGGCGTAAATCAGGTTTGTTTCGCCATGGAGCAAAATATCGATATCATTGCTGAAAAGCTGGGGATTGATCCGATCGAAATACGTAAGAAAAATGTTTATCATCAGGGAGGTATTTCTAGTGTAGGACATCGTGTTACTGCAAGCGTAGGTACATGGGAAACTCTTGATGTAGCTGAAAAAAGTGACTTGTGGCAACGTAGACATCATTATAAAAACAACCCTTCTGAACCTTGGAAGAAGAGAGGGATTGGTATAGCTAGCTCCTTTCATGGGATTGGAATGGGGATTGGACTTCCTGATTATGGGGCAGCAACGATTGAGCTATTGCCAGGAGGGAGATTTTTAGTTGGAGTTTGTTCGGAAGATATAGGTCAAGGTAATGGAACCGTATTTGCTATTGTCGCAGCCGAAGCACTACAGTGTCATCTGGATGATATTGATGTGATTCAAGGAGATACAAAACTTACATTAGATAGTGGAACGGTATCCGCATCCCGTTCTACCTATGTAGGAGGTAACACGATTTTAGCAGCTGCCCCAAATATGATTCAGTTGTTAATTCATACAGCTGCTGAGATCTTTGACATTGATCCAGAGTTTGTGGAGCACCGTGACGGCAAATTATGGAAGACCATACCTGTTCAAGGTAAAGAAGTTTTGTCCTATGCTGAGATTTACGACTATTTATATCAGCATCGTCGAGAAACGAAAGTGGAAGGTCACTTTATGGTACCTACCGCAGAGAAAATGATTGGGAAGAATGTGGGAATGCCTCATAAAGTTTATGGATATCAGACTCATCTAGTGCTCGTTGAAGTGGATATGTTAACGGGTGAAACGGAGGTACTTCAAGTTCTTTCGATTCCTGACTGCGGTAAAGTGATCAATCTTCTTGGATTAGAGGGGCAAGCTGAGGGAGGAGCTGTAATGGGGATAGGTTATACTTTATATGAAGATACGGTCATAGAAAATGGATTATATAAAACAACGAACTTTACCAATTATATTTTACCAACTTTTAAAGAGACTCCTCACATTCAGACGATTCCGGTTGAATCGGATGAAAAAAGCGGTCCATTTGGTGCAAAAGGGATAGGAGAGGTGGTCATGATCCCCATTATCCCAGCGATTGTTCAAGCTATTTATGATGCAACAGGTGCACGAATTCGTCATCTACCAGCTACTCCAGAACGGGTATATCAAGCGATGAAAGAGCAAGGAATGATATAAGAAAATGGATATGAAGTAAATGAAGCTAAGAGCTCATCGACAAAGCCAAAAGAAGATGAGCTCTTGGTATAACTACATATGATGTTGATTTGACATATGTTCGATATATTGGGTCATTGTCTCGATTCCTACTTTAATAGCCCCTTCTTGGGGTTCAATCTTAGGATGATGGAGACTATATGGAGTTTCTACTCCTAGCCAAAACATCATACCAGGAATCTCCTGTAGAAAATAGCCGAAGTCCTCCCCAGTCATGGCTTCACGACATTCAATGAGTTGATAGTTTGTATGATTTTGCACCCAATTCATAAAGTCCAAGGTGATAGTCTTTTCATTATTAACCTGACAGTAACTTACTCCCCAGTCGATAGTAGCTTGACAGGCGAATCCATGTTCAATTCCCTTTACAATTTCTTGGATCCGTGACTTTATTTTGCTCATTGACTCTAAAGATAGGGTTCGAATGGTTCCTTCAATTCGCCCGTGCCCAGAGATAATATTTTGTACTGTACCGACAGACATTTTACCAATGGTTATCACAGCAGAGTCAAGCGGATCGATATTACGTGAAATAATGCTTTGTAACTGTAAAACGAGCTCAGAAGCAGCAATAGCCATATCATTGGCTAAATGGGGACGTGCCGCATGCCCACTTGTACCCATAAGATCGATAAATAACTCTGACGTGTTCGCAAATAAAATTCCGGGACGAGTCGCAATCGAACCTACTGGATATTCAGGAGCGATATGCAAAGCGAAAATTACATCAGGTTTCCAAGTATTAAATTCTTTACTTTTAAGCATGGGTAGAGCTCCACCCGTACTTTCCTCCGCTGGCTGGAAAATAAACAATAAATCATCTGAGATTGGATGATGAACAAAATAAGTTAAGATACCTAAGGCAATAGCCATATGCATATCATGACCACAAGCATGCATATATCCTTCGTGTTTCGAGCGAAAAGGGTAAGTTGTTTCCTCAGTGATCGGAAGGCCATCGATATCCGCCCGATAACCGATACATTTCATTGGCTTCGTTCCAGGAATACGGACAAAAAGACCTGTTTTCCATTTTTTTATATGCAACCGTTCTGAAGGTAACGTTGCTAAATAAGTAAGGATATATTGTTGCGTTTTATATTCAGCAAAGCCAAGCTCAGGTATTTGATGAAGGTCTCTCCGTATTTGGATGAAGGTCTCAGTGGAAATACGGTTCATGAGTTAATCTTCCTTTACTGATAATCGATAAGAAATATAGTGCTCAAGTTTATTGATAAAGAAATCGATTTCTGCTGCAGAAAGTGTGAGTGGTGGTAACAGTCGAATGACCGTTTTTGCAGTGACATTCACTAAAATTCCTTCTTGGAGTAGATATTGCTGTAGCTGTTGTACTTCATCGGAATTCAAGTGGGTACGAATTCCTAACATCATCCCTTTTCCATCTATATAATGAAGGATTTGTGGATATTTTTTTTGTAGAGCTGTTAATTGATCCCATAATTCTTCAGCTGCCTGTCTACCTCGTTCTAACTGACCTTCTTCGAGTAGGACATCTAATACGGCATTTCCAAGTGCAGCACTGAGTGGGGAAGGGGCAAAAGTCGTTCCGTGATCGCCATATTGAAATACATTGGCCAAATGAGATGCAGCGATAATGCCACCTAAAGGCAAACCACCACCAATCCCTTTAGCAAAGAGAATGAGATCAGGTTGAAATGAAAAATGTTGGTAGGCAAATAGTTTTCCAGTTCGACCGATACCAGTTTGAATTTCGTCTAGTGCAAAAATCATTTGCTGCTCATTACAAATTCGGCGAATCGCCATTAAATATTCAGAAGAGAGTGTGATGACTCCACCAGCACCAAGGACTGGTTCCACTAAAATAGCTGCTGGCTGTTCCTTTATACAAAGCTCTTCTAACTCCTCAATTTCATTGACCTCCACTTCATAGATGGGAAAAGATAACTGTGGAAAATCCTGATAAACACTGGGTTGGCGAGTTAACCGTAATGCACCTAGTGTACGACCATGAAAACTGTTTTTAAGAACAACGATTCCGTTTTTATGGCTTTTTGTTTTACTAATCCACTTCGAAATAAGCTTGATAGCTGCTTCTGTCGCTTCAGCTCCTGAATTCGTATAGAATACTTTTCCACCTGGTAGTGTATGCTCAACCAGTCGCTTTGCAAGTTGGATAGCAGGTGGATTTAAAAATAGGTTGGAAATATGCAAAAATCGGTGTCCCTGCTCTTCAATCGCTTGAACTATACGTGGATGTAAATGACCTAGTATATTAACTGCAAGTCCAGTAAATAAATCTAAATACTTCTTCCCTTCTGTATCATAAAGATAATTTCCCTCAGCACGTTCAATTGCGATTGGAATGCGCTTGACCGTGGACATCATATAGCGGTTATCCAATTCATGCCACTCGTTCATATTTTCCTCTCCTTTAATATAAAAAGAAAGCCCCGTAGGGCTATCCATTTTAAAGATGACGTAGTTCTTGTTTGATCTCTGTTTTAGAGCGAGTTTTTTCATCAATTTCTTTGATGACACGTGCAGGTGTACCAGCTACGACTGTATTAGGTGGAACATCTTCGATCACAACGGCCCCAGCTGCTACCACAGACCCTTTTCCAACACGAACGCCTTCGAGAATGACTGCATTGGCACCAATGACTACATCATCTTCGATAATAACTGGCGTCGCTGATGGAGGTTCAATAACACCAGCAATAACAGTACCTGCACCAATATGACAATTCTTACCGATCGTTCCACGACCACCAATGACAACGTTCATATCTACCATCGTACCTTCACCGATGACTGCACCAATATTAATAACAGCACCCATCATAATCACAGCGTTATTTCCTATTTCAACATTTTCACGAATAATGGCACCTGGTTCAATACGAGCTTGAATATTTTTCATATCAAGTAAAGGGATTGCTGAGTTTCGACGATCATTTTCGATGACAAAATCCTCGATCTGTTCCGAATGGGCTTCCAAAATCGGCTGAACTACTTTCCAGTCGCCAAAAATAATCCCTGCATTTCCTGAAATAAAAGTTTGGATTTCTTCAGGAAATTGAATTTCGTCTAATTTACCTTTTATATGTACTTTCACGGGCGTTTTCTTTTCGCTTTTTTGTATAAATTCAATAATTTGATTTGCATCCATTAATTTCACTTTAGCACATCCTTTCTCCAGCTTCTTTTCAAAGTATATCACAACCGGTTTCAAATCAATAAGCACTTATATTAAAAACGAAAAAATATGAAAAAGAAACATAGTAAAATGCCTATGAATTTGTAAATCCTATGTAGTCTAGTGTTTGTAATTATAATCGATGGAATATAAAAAACCCAGCGTTTCTCTTTAATTTCCGCTGGGCCTTAAATGTTTTTATATCAGAGGTTGAAAAAAGTATTGGTAAATAAACTGAAGAAAAAGAAACTGTTAAGAAGTGTACTTTAAGCTTAGATTCATTTTATTAAGGTGGCTGGTACTTTTAAGGCGATACATCTTTCTCATACAATTCTGAAACTCCGTCTCATTTTGTCCATCATAGCAACGTGCCAAACTGAACCATAATTTATATTCTTTTTCTGTATACCCATGTTTTTGAGCAAGTTCAATTGCTTTTAAATAATATTGAATTGCTTCAGATGAATTTCCCATTGAGTAGCATAAATCTCCTGTAATCAACAAGTTAGAGACAAGTCGTTCAAAATCTTGGAATTGCTCTGCATATTGGATGGCAGAAAGTAAGTGATTATATGCTTTTTCTTTACGATTAAGCTGGATGTAAAGCATAGCTAGACTAGAGTAGGCAGTACTGTTAATATCACTGGCCGTAAAATGTTCCTCTAATTTAAGAGCAGTTGTTAGAGCTGTTTCAGCTAAATCCCATCTTTTTTCATGAGTGTATATATTTCCAATCAATACCCAAAGCGTGAACATGGAAGAGTAGACTTTGTTTCTTCTAGCAATCTCGATTCCTTCAATTGCATACTGTACAGCTTCATCAGTAAGACCAGACTGAAAAGAAAACTCTGAGCGTAACCAATAGAGCTGCAATAATGAGAATAGATCATCTGCAGTTGATATAGAGTTCCATATTTCTTCAATGAGTCGCATTCCTTCAGTATGACGGCCAAGACGGTGCAAGAAAAGACCTTTGTTGGCGTAAAGACGAATACGAATGTGTGGAAGTTCACCATCAGGGACAAAGGCTTGAATCCCGCTATTCGTATACTCTAGTGCTTGTTCAATTCGATTTTGACAGAAGTGGCTGAATCCAAGTAGTAAGTATGATGCTGCTTCAATGTTATGCTCCTTGTATGAATGATGTTGTGCACTCCGTAAGGCATTGTAAAAAGAACGCTCTGCTTGTTTCCATTTTTTCTTTGAGAGATAACAGGAGCCCTTGTAGTAATAGTAATGGGAAATGTATGGATGATTATCATCGAGGTTTAGTTGTTCAAGTTTGTCCAGAGCATCATCTACATGACCGATTTGT
Source organism: Thermoflavimicrobium daqui (assembly GCF_003313465.1). Classification (GTDB taxonomy): domain Bacteria; phylum Bacillota; class Bacilli; order Thermoactinomycetales; family Thermoactinomycetaceae; genus Thermoflavimicrobium; species Thermoflavimicrobium daqui. Next base: position 695,830 of record NZ_KZ845663.1, on the reverse strand, counting down.
TGTAGAGATGAGATTGTCAAAAAATCAAATTGAATCTTTCTTAGATCTTCTTGTTCTTTGACAAGCATTTCGGGTAGTTTATGCATTGGAAGATCAAGTTTCTCTAATAAATAAGAGACCTTTTCAGGACTAACATGGGCTACACCACGTTCGATGTTGCTGACTGTGGCAGGAGAAATGTTTTCATCAGCTAAGTCTTCTAATCTTAATCCCCGCTGTTTCCGCACTTTACGAATGACTTCACCAATTTCATGTAAAGCTAAGGATTTCATTTGATTTCACCTCTTTTATTTTTTATAAAGTACTAATTAAGCTGTAGGAAAAGAGTATAAATGATCCATTTTGTGTCAACGAAATGAAATATAAGGTTTTTAGTTCATTTTTTGAGGTTTAGATAAAAGAATGTGGGAAATACCAAATCGTGTTAGAAATGAAAAAGAATCAGGGAGGGCCATATGATTACTCGATTCCTGCGAGAGTTTATAGATCGGTTTATCCAAGATCGTGTGCTAGATTTGGCAGCACAACTAGCTTATTATTTTTTGCTTTCGCTGTTTCCATTTCTTTTTCTCGTTTTTAACACCATGGGGTACTTGCCGTTTTCAAGTGAACAAATTTTAGATCTAATTCATCCTTATGCACCTCCTAGTACTTATGAACTAATTAAATCAAACCTCGTTCAGATACTGGACGTGAAGAATGGAAGAGCGTTGTCATTAAGTGTCTTAGCTTCTTTATATCTGGCATCACTCGCTTTTCAATCCATTATTCGAGCTCTCAATCGCGCTTATCGAGTAAAACAAACACGTTCTGTTTGGGCAGATATTGTGCTTGGACTTTTTCTGATGTTCGGTTTATTTGTCGCTCTTATTTTCTCACTATTGCTTCCTATAATAGGACAAATAATTGGTGAATTTTCCGTTTATTTATTCGGCCTTGATCCCACATACTTTATTTGGAATACAATACACTGGCTTATTAGTAGTTTAGTAATTTGGTTGGTTTTTTTGTGCTTATATATTTTTGCTCCAAATACAAAAGTGAGGTTTTATCAAGCATTACCAGGAGCCATTTTTGCTACATTGGGATGGCAAATTAGTTCTTTTGGATTTTCCTACTATGTTTCAATCAATAACTATACCTTACTTTATGGAAATTTAGGTGGGATCATGATATTAGTTGGTTGGTTTTATGTTTCAGCTTTTGTATTAATTATAGGTGGTCAGATAAATGCCATTTTATGTCAATTGAGTAAAAAATAGGATGATCTATGTTTTCTCCAGCAAAAGCTTAAAACCCTTCTCGGATAGTTTCTACGTTTTTAAAATTTTTACTTTTTGGCTATTACAAATATGCTAAGCTATAAAAAGAAATGAATATAACCTAGAGAGGTGTTTATATGCCGAAATCAAAGCCGTTTTTATTTGGATATAGCATTATTATTATCCTTTTGATTGTTTTGTTAGGAACAAAAGTTAATTTTATTTTTAAACCGATTGTTGTTCTTGTCCAGACTTTATTTTTTCCATTTTTATTAGCTGGTGTTTTATATTACTTACTTCGGCCTGTCGTACAGCTATTGGAAAAATGGAACATTCCTAGAACCTTATCGATTTTACTAATCTATCTATGTTTTATCGGCTTATTGGTACTGCTTGGCTTCTTAGTTGGTCCAGCCTTGAATGAGCAAATAGAGCGTCTGATTAATAATTTCCCAACCATTATGAAGGAGTTCCAAAAACGATTTATGGAGTTACAGAAACATCCTTGGATTCAACCATACCTAAAGTGGAGTGAGATCAGCGAGCAAGCTGTGGATTACTTAAAAAATCGTTTTCTGGATATCGGAAAGAATATTGCTCAGTTTTTTAGTGTGATCATGAATATTGTGATGGTGTTTGTAACAGTGCCTTTTATCTTGTACTACATGCTTAAAGAGGGAGATAAAGCTCCTAAGTATTTTCTTCGTTTTTTACCAATAGACGAGCAAGCCCATGGACGGAAAATTCTTGCTGATATGGATACGGCATTAAGTTCTTATATTAAAGGACAGATATTAGTAAGCCTATTTGTGGGGATTGTTGCTTATATTGGTTATTTAATTATCGATTTGGACTATGCATTGATCCTAGCGATCATCGCCATATTTACCAATGTAATTCCGTTTGTAGGACCGCTGATTGGAACCATCCCTGCGATCATTGTTGCTTGGACGGATGCTGACAGTTCATTCATGGTGCTTAAGGTGTTGATTGTTGCTATCATTGCTCAGCAATTGGAAGGAAATCTTGTTTCTCCTCAAGTTATGGGTAAAACGCTAAAGATTCACCCATTAACGATCATTGTTATTTTATTAGTAGCTGGTAGCTTAGGAGGATTTCTAGGATTGTTATTGGCTGTTCCTACCTATGCTGTAGCTAAAGTTGTGATTAGTCATGTGTATCGGTTATTTAAATTAAAGCAAGCAAGAAAAACGCAACTAGAAGAAGAAAAAATTTTCTCTAATTGATAGAAGATGAAAAAGGGCCCTAACCGTTAAGGATGGGCTATTTTTTTTAAGATTTTAGTGCATACCATTCGATCAATTAGATCAAATCTTAGAGAATATATTTATATTTATAATATATCATATTTTGGAGCTAAAATGTTGTTATATTCTTTTTTTATTCAATTTTTTTATAAGGATGAGAAGAGATAAAGCAGAGAGAGCACCAAAGTTATCTACTGTATTGGATATGAGGCTTAAAAATATAGTAGCTCTACAAAAAGAGGGATTCATTTTAAAAAGAGGGGTTCGTTAAGTATAGATTGCAAGAATGAATGGAATATTTGTTTGATTACCCTATTTTCCATTTTATTTAGAAAAGAGTATTGTTATATAACAGTAACTGTGTTAATATAGTAAATGAAAAATGAATCTGTTATATAATAAGATAAAGGATGTGATGCTATGGTACAAGAGAAAGAGGGGGAATTTATGAAAATAAATATACTAGGAGAAAGATGTGCTGCGTTTGATGAGATTTTAACCCCAGATGCGCTTCAATTTATAGCAAAACTAACGATGAAATTTAATGATGCAAGGGAGAAATTGTTATATAACAGGGTTATTCGCCAAAAGGAATTAGACACGGGTAAACTTCCTCGTTTTTTGACTGAAACTCGGGAAATTCGAGAAGGAGATTGGACCATTGCACCAATACCTCTGGACCTCCAAGATCGCAGAGTTGAGATTACGGGACCAGCCAGTGATCGGAAACTGGTAATCAATGCTTTAAATTCTGGAGCTAAAGTATTTATGGCAGATTTTGAAGATGCCAATTCACCAACTTGGAAAAATACGATTCAAGGTCAGATTAATCTTCGTGATGCAATTCGGAGGACCATCCAATTTGTTAATTTAGACGGGAAGCAATACAAGTTAAAAGAACAAATAGCAACATTGATTGTACGTCCACGTGGTTGGCACTTGAATGAGTTACACGTTACGGTCAATGGTAAACCCGTACCTGGTGGATTGTTCGACTTTGGTCTTTACTTCTTTCATAATGTACACAAGCTATTAGAGTTGGGGACAGGCCCGTACTTTTATCTTCCGAAAATAGAAAATCATTTAGAGGCTAGATTGTGGAATGAAGTGTTTGTTTTTGCTCAAGAAGAATTAGGAATCCCACAGGGAACCATTAAGGCGACTGTTTTGATTGAAACCATTTTGGCTGCCTTTGAGATGGACGAGATATTATATGAACTACGTGAACACTCGGCAGGGCTCAATTGTGGTCGTTGGGATTATATTTTCAGTTACTTAAAAAAATTACGTAATCAACCCGAATTTATTTTACCTAATCGCGAACAAGTTACGATGACAACCCCTTTTATGCGTGCGTATACCCTCTTAGCAATTAAAACATGTCATCGGCGAAATGCACCTTGTATCGGGGGGATGGCTGCACAGATTCCGGTGAAAAACAATCCAGAAGCCAATGAAATAGCTTTAACCAAGGTACGAGTCGATAAGGAACGTGAAGCTTTGGATGGACACGATGGAACATGGGTTGCCCATCCAGGCTTAGTTTCAGTCGCTAAGGATGTATTTGATCAGATTATGTTTACTCCAAATCAAATAACTAAGTTAAGAGAAGATGTAGAGGTGACAGCTGAAGATTTATTGCAGGTGCCCAGTGGGACCATTACCGAAGAGGGGGTTCGCTCCAATATACGGGTAGGTATACAATATATCGAAGCTTGGCTTCGTGGTAACGGAGCTGTAGCGATTAATCATTTGATGGAAGATGCTGCCACAGCTGAAATCTCTAGGGCACAAGTATGGCATTGGATTCGACATCCAAAAGGGGTTCTAGATGATGGAAGAAAAGTGACAGCAGAAATGGTTATGCAATTTTTAAAAGAGGAAATACAAGTAATTCGACTTCTTGTGGGAGAAAAACATTTTCAAAAAGGAAAGTTTGAGCAAGCTAAACGTTTATTTGTCCAATTGATTTTAGATGATGAGTTCAAAGAATTTTTGACTATTCCAGGTTATGAATATTTGGTAAATAAAAAATAGCTCTAGGGAGGGGTTAAGATGGTAAGTAAAAAAGAAGAACAATTAACATTGGAGAAGGATTGGGCAGAGAACCCGCGTTGGAATGGGATTAGTCGTCCATATTCAGCTAAGGATGTCATTCGCTTAAGAGGAACACTCAAAATTGAGTATACATTAGCCCAAAAAGGTGCAGAGCGTTTATGGCATCTATTAAATACAAAACCACATATAAAAGCGTTAGGTGCACTAACTGGAAATCAAGCTGTTCAGCAAGTAAAAGCGGGTCTTCAAGCTATTTATTTAAGTGGATGGCAAGTAGCGGCAGATGCTAACTTAGCTGGACAAATGTATCCAGATCAAAGTTTATATCCTGCAAACAGTGTGCCACATGTAGTAAAACGTATTAATCAAGCATTACAACGTGCTGATCAAATCGAGAATGCCGAGGGAAAAAGTGATCGCTACTGGTTTGCTCCTATCGTTGCTGATGCAGAAGCTGGATTTGGCGGTCCACTCAATGTGTTTGAGTTGATGAAGGGAATGATTGAAGCAGGAGCAGCAGGAGTTCATTTTGAAGATCAGCTTGCTTCAGAGAAGAAATGTGGGCACTTAGGTGGAAAGGTTTTAATTCCAACTTCACATGCGGTTCGTAATCTAGTTGCAGCTAGGTTAGCAGCAGATGTGATGGGTGTATCCACTCTTTTAATGGCAAGAACTGATGCGAATGCAGCAGAACTTATAACGAGTAATATTGATCCAGCTGATCAACCTTTCTTGACGGGCGAACGCACATCTGAAGGTTTCTACCGTATTAAAAATGGGTTAGAATCGGCTATTGCCAGAGGTCTTTCTTATGCTCCTTATGCTGATCTGATTTGGTGTGAGACTTCTGAACCTAATTTGGAAGAAGCACGTCGTTTTGCAGAAGCGATTCATAAGAAATTTCCGGGCAAGTTACTAGCTTATAATTGCTCTCCATCTTTTAACTGGAAGAAGAAACTTGATGACAAAACCATTGCAAAATTCCAAGATGAACTAGGGAAAATGGGTTATAAATTTCAGTTTATCACTTTGGCAGGTTTCCATTCGCTTAACTATAGCATGTTTAAGTTGGCTCATAAATATAGTCAGACTGGCATGACTGCCTATTCCGAACTACAGCAAGCAGAGTTTTCAATGGAAGAGCAAGGATATACCGCAACACGCCATCAACGTGAAGTAGGAACAGGTTATTTTGATGAGGTATCCATGGTTATTTCTGGAGGTAATTCTTCGACAACAGCATTAACTGGTTCAACGGAAGAAGAACAATTTACTTCGATCTAAGTTAAATGTGAGCGAATTTGTTTTATGTCATACTACACCCTTTTATATAGGCTACTGTTTGTTTAGGACGGTAGCCTCTTTTTTTATATTTATAAAGAGGATGTTGCATAAATCACAGATGTCATCGTGTTTGAACTCACTCCCATAGCCTTAATGAGTAAAATGTCGACCGTTTCAAAAACGATTCGCTCTCGTTCCTGAGATGATGAAGGTTTCAGATTGGATTATGCTAAATGCTCTATAAGGAAATGGCTCCTCTAAAAATAGGAGCGCATTACCTTACCTGAGGGAGGTTCATGAAAGAATGAGTTGATAAAAGTGTACATCATGCCACCTATTAAATTTGAATCCAATTTCTTTGAATGAACCAATCAATTGAAAACCAAATTTTTCGTGCAAGCGAATGCTAACCATATTCCCATCAGCGATGCCAGAGACAAGTACATGGAACTTCTTTGCTTTTGCTAGTTTGATAATGGCTTGCATAAGCTGTTTACCAATCCCTTGTCCTTTGGTATTTGGATCTACATAGATGGAAAGTTCAGCTGTTGAATTATAAGCTGGCTTATTACGAAATTGAGAAAGACAACAATAACCAACTACTTTGTTTTCTAATTCTGCGACGATCAGTGGATACTTTTCTCCATAGTTTGCAAACCACTTTTTTCTTTGTTCAAAAGTTTGAGGATCTAAATCAAAGGTAGCAGCAGTATGAATGACAGCATGATTATAAATGTCTAATATGGCTTGAATATCATCTTCATAGGCATCGCGAATGATTAACATGGAATCTCATCCTTTTAAAATAGTTTAACAAAATATTTTTACTGAAAATGGGTATAAAAATCAATAAGAAGTTCATTAAGTTCTCTTAAATATTTGTTGGAATGATTAGGATGCCTATGATAAATGCCAATTTAAAAGCCCGCGAAATGGGTTCACTGGCTTAGAAGTAGTTTTTGTGTATAATTTCACAAATCAAACCCTTATTTATGCCATAGCGATAGAGTCCTTTTTATATAGATGTTCAAAAATTCGCTTAGCATCGTGACCGACCCAGCCTAATAATGAGGAACCTTGGCAGCTAAGCCAACGAAGTCCAATAAAATATAGATTTGAAATAGGACTAATTCCTTTATCATGAATGGGATGTCCTGCACTATTTAAAACATTGGGGATATGAATCCAGCTATAGTCCAAACGATAACCTGTAGCCCAAATGATATTCGGAACATAAAGTGCTGTCGCATCGGCAAAACATAACTGACTACCAATTGTTGATATTGCTCGTGGTTTCACAAGTACTTGTTTCTTTTCAATTGCATGTTTCAAATCGTATCCATAAACTTCTTCACTCGTTATCTTCATCCACGCACCACGCTTTGTATGAAGGTCAGCTGTAATAATTCCTAAGCGATCTAGATACCAAAAGATACTTTTACCTAAAACATGAGTATGTTGATATTTGATAGGACGACCGATTGAAATGTAGGTCTTCTTGATTTTTGATAGCTTGACAGCGATCTGGGCACCTGAGTTTCCAGCACCGACTACGATGACAGGTCCTTCTTGTAGTTGGCTTGGATCATGAAATTCAGAGGCATGAACTTGGTAGATATGATCTGGGAGATTTTTAGAAAAATCCGGGATTTTAGGTATTTGAAATGGCCCTGTAGCTATCACTACTTTTCGAGCATAATAACTGCCGTGATTGGTTAAAACAAGATAAGCGTCGCCTATTTTTTTTAGGGAAGATACTCGAGTCTCTAGGTGTATGGGTAATTTAAAGTATCTGGCGTAAGCTTGCAGATAGTCAGCAACTTCATCTTTTGATGGACGGTAATCGAGTTCTCTTGGAAAGGGCATTCCTGGTAAGCTACAAAATTGACTGGGTGTAAATAATCTTAGTGATTGATAGCGTTCGCGCCAGTTCATTCCGATTTCTGATTTGGCATCGATTAATACGAAAGATAAATCAGATTGGGATAAATAATATCCCATTGATAAGCCAGCCTGACCTGCTCCAATGACAACGACATCGTAATAGTGTTTCATTATACTAGTCTCCATTCATTATCTATGTTATGAAATAAAATCTGAAGCATATGTAATGGATACACAAATATATTTTAGGCAAATAATTAAGAAATGGAATGGTAAACATTTAATCCGAAATATTAACTCTCTTTGATCAATATAAACTAAAAGAGTTAGAAAAGATGAATATGTAGCCTTTCCAGTAAAAATGGATGTTATTCAACTTATAAAAAAGCAAAAAGGTTGATGGAAAAGATTAACCTTTTTGCTTTTAAAATGATCTGTGACCATTATTTACTTAGAGATTGTCCTCTAAAAAAGTCGATTGTACACAAAAGCGATTTGCGACTTCTTCTAGGAATGATCTAGGTTATGAATCGAATTATGCTACATGCTCTACTGTATATTAAAAATTATTTATTCTTCTAACTCGTGCTTAATCTGTTCGTAGATTTCTTTAATTAATGTCTGTCTAGAGTTCCATAACTTTTTAGAGAGATCAACAGGATATTCTTCTGGATTTAAGATGCGTAAATATTCTTCCCAGAATAAAGATAGTTGAGTTTGATGATACTTTTTAACCTCTTCCAATGTAGGGATGGCATATACTCGCTGTCCTTTTTTGAAGATAGCTCGATGTAGAGGTATAGCTGTGAAATTTTTCACTTTTTTGCGTTTGAAAGTCTGTTGTGGATGAAATAAAACAAGTGTCTTTTTGGGATCTATTTTCTCCTCTAACAAAGTAATAAAATCAGCACGAGCTTTTCCAGTTCGTTTATCGATGATTCGATACAATGATTTTAGACCTGGTGTAGATATTTTAGCTGGATTTGAAGAGATTTTTAGGGTTGGCATCCAATGATCATGTTCTAAGCGTGCTACCATTTTATAAACTGCACCTAAAGCTGGTTTATCATAAGCTGTAATTAGCTTAGTTCCTACTCCCCAAGAGTCAATTTTAGCACCTTGGCTTTTTAGATGAAGAATAGTATGTTCATCCAAATCGCTAGAAGCGACAATTTTTGTATCAGTGAGGCCTGCTTGATCTAACATGTGACGAGCTTTTTTGGACAAATAGGCTAAATCACCACTGTCGAGACGGATTCCTAATAGTTTTTTTCCTTGCTTTTTCATTTCTAAGCCCACTTGAATTGCGTGAGGTACTCCACTCTTGAGAGTATCATATGTATCGACGAGCAGGATGGTTTGATTAGGAAATGCTGATGCATAAGCACGAAAAGCATCTAGTTCATGATCAAAATCTTGTACCCAAGCATGAGCATGAGTTCCACTGACGGGGATACCAAATTGCTTTCCGGCAAGCAAATTGGAAGTAGCATTAAAGCCGCCGATATAAGCTGAACGAGCTCCCCAAACAGCTGCATCTTTCTCTTGAGCACGACGTGTCCCAAACTCCAGTAATAAGTCATCACCTACAATATGACGGATGCGTGCTGCTTTAGTGGCAATTAGAGATTGGTAGCCAATAAAGTTTAAAAGGGCAGTTTCAATAAGTTGTAGTTCCATGATGGTACCTTGAATATGTAGAAGAGGTTCTTCAGGAAAAACAATAGTTCCTTCAGGAACAGCCCAAATATCTCCAGTGAACCGAAAAGAACGTAACATGTCTAAAAAGGCTGTGTCAAATTGATCATCCAGAGATGCGATGTATTCAATATCCTCTTCTGTGAAGTGAAGGTTCTCTATATAATGGATTACCCTTTCCAATCCAGTAAAGACGACATAGCCATTGCCAAAGGGAAGAGAACGGAAGTATAGATCGAAAGCACGGCGCTTTAGATGGCTCCCATTTTTAAAGTGGGCATACATCATGGTAATTTGATATTTATCAGTATGTAAGGCTGATACAGGGGAATTCATGATGACATCTCCTTGATTTATAGTATTTCATAAATAACCGGAATTGCTTGTCCATGCTTGATATAGTATGCACAAAGGTTAAATTCAACCTCTTTTAGAGAGAGAATCCAACAGCTTTTTTCTGGATAGCTCCAATGCGTGAGATCTCGTGCAGATGGAGCAGCATCTGTCAGTGTATGTGAATGAATAATACCAATCCATTCTAGCTGAAGATCGCGAAGCTTTTTTATGGTTTCAATATAGTCGCGTGGATCAAATTCAAAAGAACAAGCACATGTATTTAAATTGGTAATCGGAAAAAAATGAGTAATATAATGTGTTTGCCCAGCGAGAATTCCGTATCCTTGAAGAGGAAATAATGATGTACAATAATCTTGAATATTTTTAATAACTAGGGAATCAATGGAAAAATAGGATATGGTCATCATCGGTCCACCTTACTAGGTTTCACCTATTAGTCTTAGATCATGTCTGAGGTTACCCTCTACAAACTACTCCTTATCGCTTTACAATTTGCCTCTACACAAAAATAATGTGTTTTAAGGTTAGAGAGATGATAAGGGTTTTTGACCGATTAATTAAACAAGCTTTATCTCTATTTTATAACTCCTATTGTAAAAAAGTCTATGAAGTTTTCTTCAGCGTGAAGCCAAAGTACTTCCATGAAATATGTTAAAATAATGTAGAAGCAGCATGTAAGAAAGGCGGATGAATATGAATTCGATCCTAGTGGGTGTATGTGGCTGGGGAGATCATGATGACTTATATCCACCAGGTACATCTTCCAAGGATAAGCTACCTATTTATACAGGATACTTTCCAATCGTTGAATTAGATAGTACTTATCATGCGATTGCTTCATCTGAACGAATGGAGCAGTGGGTACAGGCAACACCTGATTCTTTTCAATTTGTAGTGAAATCTTATCGTGAGTTAACAGGGCATGGAAGAAAACAAGGTGCCCCAATTCGCTCGTGGAAGGACAATGTTCTAGAGATGCGAGCCTCTCTATTACCCATGAAAAAAGCTGGTAAATTGGCTGCGGTTTTGTTTCAATTTCCACCTTGGTATGATTGTACGGCTGCGCATGTGAAATATATTCGAAAGGTTCGCGAAGCATTTCGTGACTTTCCGGTAGCGATTGAATTTCGTAATCGGACCTGGTTTGATTCTTCCTATCGAGATAAAACACTTCATTTTTTGGAACAAGAACAGTTAATCCATGTCGTTTGTGATGAACCACAAGCAGGGATTGGTTCTGTTCCTATCGTGCCAAAAGTAACCAATACAGACTTATCAATTGTTCGCTTTCATGGTCGTAATGTAGAAGGTTGGAATAATACAGGCCGTCCAGATTGGCGTGATGTTCGTTATGCATATCGGTATTCAGATGAAGAGTTAAATGAATGGATTGTGCATATAAAACAATTACAGCAAAATGCGAATCAAGTCATCCTATTGTTTAATAATAACTCACAAGGAGATGCCGTAGATAGTGCGAATAAGATGATATGTAAGCTAGGTTTGGACTATTTGGATTTGTCACCAAGGCAATTAGAGATTTTATGAGCTCTATAAGAATAGGAAGATGATCATGTCATTGTTTTGGCTTCTACTTGTAATTGTAGGATTGGCTGCAGGGACATTTGGAAGTCTGATCGGTTTAGGTGGCGGAATCATCATCGTTCCCTCGCTGATGTTTATTGGTCAGATCTTTCCTGAATTCTCCAATATCACTCCTTCTATCGCTGTAGGTACATCATTGTTGTTGGTAGTGCTTACTTCCTTATCATCTACCCTCTTTTTTGCAAAACAAAAACGAGTGGACTTTCAAAGTGGTTGGTTATACTTTTTGGGTTCGGGTCCAGGATCTATTTTAGGGGCTTATTTTACTCGCTATTTTAAAGCAGACAGTTTTTTTATTGCATTTGGACTATTTATGATTGTTATTTCTATTATTTTAACCATTAAAGATCGTCTACCTGTAAAACGAATCCATTGGGATGTATCTCGGACTTTTGTGGATGGTTTTGGACAAAAATATGAGTATGGTTACCATCGGGTTATGGTCGTAACTATTTCATTTTTCATAGGAATGCTCTCTAGCTTATTTGGAATTGGTGGAGGCTCATTACTCGTTCCAGTTATGATTATTCTCTTTGCATACCCACCCCATGTAGCAACAGCTACATCGATGTTTATTATCTTACTATCGTCGAGTGTTGGAAGTATTACACATTTGATCCAAGGAAATGTCCACTTTCTAGCAGCTCTTTTGCTTGCACCTGGTGCATGGTTAGGTGGTAAAGCAGGAGCATGGATCTCTTCGAAACTAAGTGGGAAAGGATTGTTGATCGTTTTCCGTGTATCATTGATATTAATGGCGATCCGGATGATTTTAAATGGATTTCATATTATTTAAGAAGCTTCTCAAGTAAAACAACATGTACTATTTATCCATACCACCTCTTTGAGATTTCACTTTGAAGCTTGAAGATATTTGAATAATGAAGGAGAAATAGCTAATCGAAGTCAGGAGGGGCATGATGGGTCAAATCAAACCATTTCATATTCTTTATACCAATGACTTACATAGTCATTTGGATCAAACACCAAAAATCTATTCCATTGTGCATCGTTTACGGAAAGAGTGGGCAAGACAAGGTGAACAAAGCTTGCTAGTAGATATTGGTGACCACATGGATCGATCTTGTATGGAGACAGAAGGAACGGATGGAAAAGTAAATGGAGCTATTTTAGAAGAGACAGGTTATGATATAGTCACCTTGGGAAATAATGAGCTCCTTACTTTTTCCAAAGAAGAGCTGCGGCTGGCGTACAAAGATCATTCTTATTGTATAATTAGTAGCAATATTTTTGAGCAGGAGGAAGGTAAACAGCCTTCTTGGCTTAAGCCATGGAAAATATTTTCTCTCGATGGAATAAGAGTGGGTTTTATTGCAGCGACTGTGTATTATGAAAAGGTTTATGAGTTGTTAGGATGGGATGTGCAAGATCCCATGATTCGGCTTAAACAGGTTGTACAAGAGATAAAACCATCCGTAGATATTGTGGTTCTTTTATCTCATTTAGGGATTAATCGAGACCGTGAAATTGCCCAAATGATTTCAGGAATTGACTTGATTATTGGGAGTCACACTCATCATTTATTGGAGCAAGCTGAGCAAATTGGCTCGACTTGGATTGTAGCCGCTGGCAAATATGGTGAATATATAGGCAAAGTTCTGATTGAATGGGATGAAGATCAGAAAGTTGTTCAGCAAATCACAGGTTATCCGGTTTCGATATCAGAAGAAAATCAAGCGAGTGAAATCGTACAACTACTACAAAAATATAGGAAACAAGCAGAAGAAACCTTGTCTAAGCCAGTCGCAGAGTTAAGTCACTCTATCCATATGGATTGGAAGAAGGAATCACCTCTTGGCAATCTTTTGGCAGATAGTCTAAGAAATTGGGTGGGAGCAGAGATTGCTTTGGTAAATAGTGGGCAATTATTAAATCATCTTCCTAAAGGTACAGTTACCAAAGGTCAAGTTCATGCGATTTGCCCACATTTGATTAATCCTGTCTTACTGCAAATAACGGGGAAAGAAATTCGGATAACCCTTGAAGAATCGCTGATGAACCATTTTCAAGAGATGCCTATTCATGGATATGGATTCCGTGGAGAAGTATTAGGTTCGATGTGTATATCTGGAATGAAAGTGACTGTAGACCTCACACAACAGCCTTATGAACAGATTCGTACGATTGAGCTTAAAGATCGCCTGTTAAAAGATGAAGATGTCATCGAAATAGCCACAATCGATATGTTTGTTTTTGGTGCTGGTTACCTAGAATTAAAGAAAGGGAATTTGATAAAATATTATCTTCCCGAGTTTTTACGAGATCTTATCATTGCCCAATTACAACACCCCCTAGCACTACAGGAGTGTTTTGACAATCGATGGATTATTCGATAGCTATTGTTTAGGAATAAGATGTCGGATTCGTTCCATGATATACAAGAAAGGAATTCCAAGTATATAACATACACCTAACTCCCCGATTCCAACATAAAGCATAGCCCACGGTATGGATACACCAATATTCCCAATTGTGCCTAGTAAAGTCCCAATAATCACGGCATTGACAATGACAGGAGGTAGCGGTGCTAACCATTTATTTGGCATTTTAGTAGTTAACCAGGCTGCGATTAAAGTCGATAAACTGCCAAATAGAATGTCATATATCCCGAATGGACTGTTGAGATTTGAAAGAATAACACCAATAAAAAGCCCTGGTACTGCTAAAGGGGTAATAAATGGTAGTACAGTTAGAACTTCTGAGACACGAAATTGGATATAATTATAGGATAGTGGAGCAAAAGTATAGGTTAAAACAACGTATGTAGCAGCAATAAGTGCAATGGTAGTCATTTTTCTCACTGACATATGAAATCCTCCCTTTTAAATTAAGTATGAGTTGTAGGCTTCCATCTGATTCATATTAAAGCGAGGGTCTCTGAAAGTACATACTTCAAATGAACGTAGAAATTTTCTGGAAAAAGTGGGGTCTGGTAGTGAAGTTAGATAGACTTAGACTAGGAGGAACATCATGAGTTTTGTAGATCAAGTTTATTCTTTATATCGTGACCAACTGACAGATGATGAAGAAGATGCTGTAATTATAGTATTAAGTATATTAGAAGATCATTCAAGAGAAGATATTATGAGCTTGATCGGAAATATGAATGACGATGAAGTAATGCAGATGATGGGTATTTATTTAGTTGAGATGTTAAAGTTAAAAATGATTCAGGATGGAAAACTCCCACCTCGTAAAACATCGATTTTGCATTAATTTATCTTCCTCTACATGCATAGTTTAGAAATAAATGATGCATGAGGGAGGGATATAAGTGATACAAGTTAAGCCTATAAATATGGATGGACAATCAGTAATAGGAATCGAAGTGAAGCTTCCGAAAACGAACTTATTAGCGATTGCTACTGAAAAAGGATATATTATGTGTGGTGCTTTAGATGTTGGCTTGCTCAATGAAAAGCTTGCCAATCGGCAGATTATAGCGGGAAGAGCAGTGGGAGTTCGTACCTTGGAAGAGTTATTAAATGCTCCACTAGAATCGGTTACCCATGAAGCAGAGGCTTTAGGAATATATAAAGGTATGATCGGTTCCCAAGCTCTACAAAAAATGTTATGACCTAATTGATAGCTGTCTTTAAGATTAGTGTTCCTTTTTCGATGAATGAATGGCTTTTGATTACTTTTAAACCGCCGCACAAGAAAGATTTGTCCATAAACTTCGATAATATAATCCGGAGGCTTAGTAGCAAATGAAGATAGGAATGGGTTTATCTAGCAGTAAATCGCTCTAGAAATACCCATTCCTTTTTTAATTTTTCTCGTTGATTTTTGAGGGAATTTTTAGCTGAAGAGTTTGACAGACTTGATCAAGATCATGAGGTAAAGGAGAAATATACGTACATAATTCATTAGATAAAGGGTGGGTAAACGAAATTTTGGCTGAGTGGAGAGCTTGACGAGTAAGGATAGAGCAGTCTCCGCCGTATAACCGATCACCAATTAAAGGACATCCTAAATGGGCAAAATGAGCTCGAATTTGATGGGTACGTCCTGTTTCCAGTTCGATAGAGAGTAGAGCTCCCTTACTATTTTGATCAAGAATATGATAATGAGTGATAGCAAGGTTCCCATGTGGGGTAACGATACGGCGATACGGATGTTTGGGATCTTTACCAATCGGTTGATGGATGGTGCCATCTGTATCAGATAAAGGGCGATTGAGCATAGCGAGATAACGACGGGTAATCTGCTTTTCACGCAGTTGTCGATCTAACAACTGGTGCATATACGCGTTTTTTGCGATTAATATTAAACCAGAAGTATCGCGATCAAGCCGGTGAACCGGACGAACCACTCCGTCAAGCCCCCGCTCTTGCAAGATATAGGTAATTCCATGCACCAAGGTATACTGATCACTAGGGCGTACAGGATGTACTTGAATGCCTGCTGGTTTATCAATGATCATGATGTCCTCATCTTCAAATACAATTTCAAAGGAAACAGGTTGAGGCTTGAGATCTGATTTTTCGTAAGGCCTAATTGCTACTTGAAGGTGATCTCCTACCTTGACGGGCTTTTTGAGCCATGGAATACGCCCATTAAGCTTAATCCCTTTGATTCGTGTTAAACGATTAATCATGCGTCCAGAAATGAGTAAAGGCTGTTTTAATATCGTTTCTACAGTTGCTCCATCCCACTCTGGTGAAATATAAAAGGTCATCCATTTGCTAGGCCTTTGTTTTTTTTTCATAGGTCTTTTCACCTTTCTATAACAAAGTTGTTTTTTAATTAGCCGCTACTTACGCTCAAAAACGATTCGCTTAGCATCTAATGAATTAAAGGTAATAATGCTATATGATCTATAGTCGATTTAAAAAGTTATATAAAAAAGGTGGATTAACTTGTTATTTCATATGTATCCATTTTACTTGAAATGTTAGGATTACCTTAAGGTTTACTTACCAGTCAAACCGTTTTCACCTTTTGAAAAAGATACTGAATAGAAAGTGGGAAGGATAAGAATATGTTTGGTTGGTTAGCTAGATTAACAACACGTCATCCTTGGAAAATCATTGTAAGTTGGGCTCTACTTCTTGCTGTTTCTGCTTATTTTGCTTTACATCTGTCCTCTCTTTTAACTGCAAGTGGCAATAAAGATCCAGAAAGCGAATCTGCAGAAGCACAAAGAATTCTGGAAGAAAACTTTGCTGATCGTTACCCCAATTCATTGATCGTACTCGTGCAAAGTGATCGTTATCAAGTAAGTGATAAAGAATATCAGCAAGCAGTAGAACGAATTACAGAAGAGATTGCTAAGCATAAAATGGTACGTAAAGTTGAAAATTACTATAGCCAGAATCAGCAAACATTCATTTCAAAAGATAAGAAAAAAACATTTATTAGTATTGGATTAGATGCAAACGAAAGTGAAGCCAATGACTTAGTACCTAAGATGGATAAAGAGCTACAAAGTCTGAAAGCTGAAATAAAGATGAAAGACTTTAAATGGTGGTTAACGGGTGGACCTGCTTTAGCATATGGATTAACGATTGCCACAAAAGAGGAAGTCACCCAAGCAGAATTGATCGCGATCCCAGCTCTGCTTATTATACTACTAGTGGTGCTTCGTTCTGTCGTGTCTGCCTTAGTTCCTTTAATCATGAGCTTATTTGCTTTGGGAATTACGATGGCATTGTGTTATTTTATAGCAGACCAAGTAACCCTTAATGTTTTGCTTACGAATAGTATTTCGATGATTGGTCTTGGAGTGGTCATTGATTATTGTTTGTTTATTATTAGCCGCTTTAGACAGGAATTGGAACAAAATCGTACAGTAATAGAGGCAGTGCAGATATCTATGCTAACAGCAGGAAGAGCTGTCTTTTTCTCAGGGATGACCGTTGCAATCAGTTTATCATCCTTGTTTATTCCTAATATTATGGTACTCTCTTCAATTGCTATAGGTGGAATTATAGTTGTATTCTTATCTGTACTGATCTCGATGACCTTACTACCAGCCATTTTAACAATACTTGGCCTACGAATTAACTGGGGATTATTACCGATGTATCGCAAGAAAAAAGAAAAATCCCCTTGGTTGACATTTTCCTATTCATTGATGAAGAGACCTTTTTTATTTTTTATTCCTACTACTTTACTACTAATTTTGTTGTCTCTACCCGTGATGAATATTCAGATGCAAGTTCCTATAGCTTCTGCTTCACTACTACCATCATCTGATTCGACAAGAATTGGTTTCGAACGATTGACCAAAGAATTCGGACAAGGGGATATCTTTCCGATTGAAGTTGTACTCAAGGCTAAAAAAGGTGACTTCTTTACCGAAGAAAATCTAGTTGAAGTTGATCGTTTAACTAAACAAGTTGAAAAGTTATCTCAGATTGACTCTGTTGTTAGTTTAACTAACTGGAATAAAGATTGGAAACTTAGTGATTATCAAAATGCATATCAAAATTGGGATTATATTCCTGACCCAGTGAAAAATAATATCAACAAATTGGTCAATGTTTATCAAGGAAAGCAGACCAGTATTATTACGATCGCTCCGAAAACAGATCCAGATGATGTAAAATCTCATAAACTGATCAAAGAGATTCGCAAGATCATTGACCAAAACTCATTCAATACGATGAATGTTTATGTTGGAGGAATTACTGCAATTGGAGCCGATTTTGATCAGCGGATTTTTGCAAGTATCCCCTACGTCATTATATCGGTTATGGTGATCAGTTTCTTGATTTTAGTCGTAACTTTCCGCTCTATTCTGATTCCAATCAAGGCGTTACTTTTAAACTCTTTAGTCATGCTTTCCAGTTTGGGGGCTTTGGTTTACTTCTTTATCGGAAGTAATATGGAAACGATCAACTCGGTGACACCCGTTGTATTATTTGCGGTTCTGTTTGGGCTTAGCATGGATTATGAAGTACTGATCATTAGCCGTATCCGAGAATTATATGAAGAAGGACGATCTAATGAGGAGAGTGTTGCCAGAGGAATAGCTGAGACCGCAGCTTTAGTTAATGGAGCAGCACTCATTATGATCGCAGTTTTTGTTGCCTTTGCGTTTTCAGAGATATCTGTAATCGCAGAGTTGGGATTTGGGCTAGCCGTTTCGATTTTTTTAGATGCAACATTAATTCGTTCTATCTTAGTGCCTGTCACAATGCGAATGCTTGGAAAAGCCAACTGGTGGCTTCCTTTTGTAAGAAAATCATCCATTCAAGGAGAAACGGCAAGAGTATATCATTCGAAGTAATAGTATAAAGAATGACTCAAAAGAAACTTAATTAGCCAAACAACTAAGATCCCAAACCATATGAGGTGGTGAGGGATCTTCTTTGAGTGATGATGATACAAAATGGATTTTTAGTTTGTTTTCGTATAAAAGAAAGAAATGAATCTGATGTTATAAGTTATGAGATAGAAAGTTCATAGTTATCGTGTTTGGCAATAATTTGGAATCCACACTTTTCGTAGAGTTTGATGGCTCTTTTATTCGAGATTTCAACATCTAGAGTAAACTTTGTATATTGATCTTGAAGCTGTTTGAGAGTTGACAAAATGAGGGATTTACCAATCCCTTTTCTTTGAAATTCCGGATCTACACACAATCCATAGATATGTGCTTGGGTTTCATCCCCACTTACACTTATTTTTCCTACTAGTTTATTGGAATATGAATACTTAAAGTGATAATGGTGGGAATGATTCCAAAACATCAGGATATGATAGCGAAGAACTTCTTCTGATTCTTGAAAACTTTTTGCTTCTAATTGAACCCATTCATCTAAATCGGAGGGTTCAGCCTGGGAAAATGAGGTAGGGATCGTGATACTTGGAAAAGACTGGGATTGATGTTGCATGTGATAAAATGATTCACGATAAGATGTATGTAAGTGTTGAAGAACTTGCTTACCCGATTTGGATCTTGTGTCAGTAAGAAATATGGCACGCTGGATCTGTTTAGACTGTAATTTTTGCTTAGCTAAAGTAAATAATTGAGTAAATATTTTTTGCTGTCGGAATTCAGGATGGACAATCGTACTAATCTCTGCTTCGTCACCCATATAAATAAATAAACCCAAATAACCAACCAGTTTATGATCAATATAATATAAAAAGTCGTACTTATCGGATTGACGCCGATTTTTTAACATATAATAATTAATGGGAGTATTTATTTGATCATAAAAATTACAGAGATGATGTAACTTTTGTAATTCATTTAATTGCTCTGTAGTCCAAGTTTGGATAGAGATGATTGAAGAGGACATAGGATTAGCTCCTTTAAATAGGGAATAGAGAAAGTAAAAAGCACTTTCCATTAGGAAAGTGCTTATATACGTGTCCTAAGTTTTTAGCGAGCGTGGTTCAAACGAATTACATTAGCAGATTGAGGACCACGGTCTCCTTCAACGATGTCGAATTCAACTGGCTCTCCCTCTTCTAAGGTTTTAAAACCTTCGGATTGAATAGCGCTATAGTGTACGAATACATCGCCACCATCTTCACGCTCAATGAAACCATAACCTTTTTCTGCATTAAACCATTTTACTTTACCCTTCATGCTTGGGCCTCCTTTAAAAAAAATAAAACCTTCTCCGAAGTGGAGATGATATAAGCCAGTTTACTGGCACATCTACCGATCATGATCTACGAGCCTGTAGATCTTCCTGATAGATGAGGTAAAAAGCGGGAAAAACTCAAGACACTTGAACCGTTCGTATTGCATACCTCGCAAAAGCGAGGGCCTTTCTGAATGAGGTAAAACACGAGGCCCAAGATGATGCTTGATCTTTCATACCACTTTTTTGCTTATTACGAGAGTACCACATCAGCAACTACAATGCAAGTGTTAGTAAAAAAGAATCGCAATTTGTCAAAAAAGATGTTGATAAGGAGAGAGATCGATTTTCTTCTTTTCTAACGTTTGGATTAACCATTTATGATCACGTTTGGGGGTAGCTAGAATATAACCTTGAATGATGTATTCTTGTTTCATCTGTGTAGCCTTATGTTCTAAAGCGATTTCCCCAATTTTCGCAGCAATTTTT
Organism: Thermoflavimicrobium daqui; assembly: GCF_003313465.1. GTDB lineage: Bacteria > Bacillota > Bacilli > Thermoactinomycetales > Thermoactinomycetaceae > Thermoflavimicrobium > Thermoflavimicrobium daqui. The sequence goes on along the minus strand of NZ_KZ845663.1, from coordinate 675,358 downwards.
TGCTTAGCTACATCGCGAAAGAGTTTAGGAACAGGCTCTACCAATTCATTTAATAGTTTTTTATCTTCATCTTTCCAAAGATGGATGGTTTGATTGATATAGTGCTCTTGCCAATCCAAAATGGATTTACCATCTGCTTGGGGCAGTGCTTTTAAAAATTTCCGAAACATAAAGTACCCACCGATCCCCAAAAAGACAACCAAAAAAATCCAATAAAATTGGAAAAATATACTAAGCCAAGTAGGCATATCTAACTTAAACAAGAACAGGAAGTGCATATGTTTACACCTCTTACATATGTTATTTCAACTTTTCATTATAGAGGAGGAGAACTTATAGAGCAACACTGTTCTTAGTGAAGGTAGAGAATTTTTAAGTCACTGGCGAAGAGATGATATTTTTTATAACATAAGCAGACGGGTTGCTTCATTTGGATTTCTTCTACTTTTACTATCGATAATTCCTTCTTTGGAACATTGCTTTTACAGCTAATAAGGGAACAAGTAACAACTCTTTCAGATGCAGTGACAGAACATGTAAATCGCCTTAGTACTACTCGTTATACCTAAAGGACCTTTATCGCCTGCTGTGTTATGGAGGATGGTTTTTATTCTTATTCTTGCTTATGGGGGGCGATTGAAGGAAAAGTAAACAGTCATTTTTAGAAAGTATGTTTTACCAGCGGATAAATGTAAAAAACGCTTTCTCCCTTGATATTTAGAAGAAAGCGTTTTTTACAGTCTTAGTCGATATGGAAAAGATACTTCCAAAGTAACGATATTCACTTTTGATTCCTCCATAAAGGTAGATAACTAATTAATTGAGGATTAGATGAATTGCAAAGTAGATCAGACCCCAAATAGGAAGACTTAGTAAAGCACCATTAATTAATCCGATAGTTGCGTTATTCATTGGATTATCCCTCCGTGTGATTGAATGTATTTTCATTATAAAAAAGGAGTCTACTCTTGTCTTTCATTTTGGGGAAATGTAAAAGAGATGTAATGTTAGGGTTACCAATTAGAAATACAACAACACTTTTGTGACATAAGAATGACCTGATTTATGAGTGAAAGTCCGTAAATAAAGGGTTTAAGTTATTATTTATCATTACAAATCGATTACAAAAATAACAGACCTATTTCGACAGTCTCACTCTATTTCCGGGGAAATAGAGTGAGACTGTCGAAAAAAATATAAAGATGGTCGATTGTTGAAGAAAAGAGGGTATGATTGACCTTGGAAAACAATTTAGTCTATACTCATCGTCGGGTTAAGGTTATAGAAGGATGGGAGAAAGCTATGGAAAAGTATGAAATGGAAAAATGTAGAATTACCCCAGATTGGGATCCTTGGGATGCATGGTATACACGGTCTGAGAAAGGAAAGTATGAGCTGACCAGTGTTGAATTGACAGTCACCAATTTGTGTAACCTACGCTGTGAACATTGTGCTGTAGGTGAACAATTAGTAGAGAAAGATGGCATTCCTATTCCTATCGACTTTATACTTAACCGATTGGATGAGATAGAAACTCTTCAAACGATAAGTATTACTGGTGGCGAGCCCATTTTAAGTCCAAAAGTAGTGAAAGAGACGATCATCCCCTTATTAAAATATGCAAAATCTCGAGGCATTTATACGCAAATCAATTCAAATTTAACGTTGCCGTTATCAAGATATGAGGATTGGATTGAAGATGTAGACGTATTACATATTTCTTATAACTATCGTCATGCGGAAGATTTTTACCGGATGGCCTTTGGTAATTTCCGTAAAGAAGTAAGTTTTGAAGTAGCGAAATCCTTGTTTGAACGGATGAAAGAGAATGCCCGTACATTATCCAAAGCAGGGATCTTTGTCTCGGCTGAATCATTCTTAAGTCCTTTTACAGCGCCGTACATTGTTGATATGCATCAAACGATTCAGGAGATGGGATGTAAACGGCATGAAGTACATCCACTATACCCAAGTGATTTTGCTAAAGGAATGAGTTTATTAACTTTACAGGAATATCGTGAGGCTATCATTCATTTGTTGGATCACCGTCATCCTGATTTATGGATTTTACTCGGTACACTCCCCTTTTTTCCTTGTAGTAATCAAGATGAAGATCTTACTCTTTGGAAGAGAATTTTTGTGGATGAATCGAATGTAACAGCACGACAAGATCCAGATGGTAGAAACCGACTTAACGTCAATGTATTTACTGGTGATGTAGTCGTGACAGACTTTGGAGACATACCAGTATTAGGAAATATCTATAAAGATTCTTTAACCGAAGTTTTTGAGCGTTGGCTAGCTCATCCTGTGGCTCATAAGTATCACTGTTACTGTCAACAAGCACGTTGTACAGGTCCTAATATTTTGGTAGCTCAAACCTATTATCCGGATTGGGTCTTTAAAGAGCGAAAAGCGCTGATAACGCTTGATTGAAAAAGTGAAAAATAATAGAGCTTGTTACATTATTCGATTCAAAATCGAGATCATTCCCCAATGGAATCGCGTATAGGAACGACTTTTGTATCCAATCTTTAGAGGGAGTGAGTAGCGAAGTAATGAGCGACTGATTAAGAGGGCTACCTCGGAGAAGGAAAATCATTAGATAATGGAAACCTTGCCCAAGAGATGTTTATACAGAAATAAACTTTAAGAGAAACTATTATTTTGGAATGATAGAAGCTATTTCAAAGTTCATAGAATAAAATAACCTGTGCGGACAACAGAAGCGAAAGATGTACACAGGTTATCTTGAATAATGATGTGAAAAATACTTTTGAAATAGCTTCTAATCTATTTATTATTCATTGAAAACTATTAGATTTTGGAGGGGTGCTCCATTATTTCTTTAGAGTAAGATTTTTGACTTGTTTGGTTGCTACTATAGTTTGTTTTGTTTCAATATAACGAAGATCAACTTCATGTCCGGTTTCTAAAAAGATAATATAAGGATTGTTTTTGGAAGACATTGTAAAGATATGGTTATTACCTTCAATTAAAAATTGGACATAGGTCTCATCTGCTTGTTGATTTTTATAAACAGCAGTCACTTTCCCTTTGGTTTGGGCAAGTTTAGCATTTGGGGTAGGTGTAGCAGAATCACCATTGAAGTTGGTAGATATAGCATATTGATATTGGTCAAAGGCTTCTTGTTTACTATCACCATGTCCAATCACTTTCTCATCTTTGGCATTGACTAAAACAATTTTTCGAATCACATTATTACTATCTAATGCTGGAACAATCCAAGTATATTGTCCGTAGATATAATATAAGATGGGACTAGCACCATGCCATTGCTTTTCACGGAATGTCTTTTCGACTACATTCATAGCTGTTGTTCCATTAATCATCCCATTTGTTTTACTGTAATAATTGAGTTCACCCGTTCGTGAATTAAGCATCGAATAGCCAACCATGGAACCAGCATTTTCTTCATCACGTGTATGATCTGTGGCCCAATACATATGGAGTCGATGATCAAAGACAGCCACAAATTCTTCTGGTGGGACATGAACATCTGTTTTGCCTAAGATGGAATTCCAAAAACCATGTTTGTATTTACCAAACCAATAATTATAGTCATAGGCAATATCATGTGGAACTACCTGATCTACAAAGGAAGGTACTTGCTTCATGGGGTATTTTTTCATCTGGCCGTTTGCTGGATCTATTAAAATAACCCCTTCGACAGAGCGAATATTTCGCATCTTATGGTAGGATCCATAACTAAGAGCATAATAAGGTTTCCCATTTTCGTCAGGCTCAAAAGAAGGTTGCATAAAAATAAGATCAGGATATTTAGTTCGAGCTAAGCGAATCAGATTTTCGCTAAAGTATCCACTAGGTACATATTTGATGGAATGGGCAACAAACTGTGCTTCCGATTGATGATCTTCTGCGCTCATCTTCATGTAACCAGGTACACCATCCGTATTCAACCACTTAAAAAAGCTTTTATGATTTAAGGCAGCTATCCAATAAAGCCTATTATTAATCTTTTGTATATAAGGTTCTTCTAGATCATAATAAGAGTAATTTTTAACTTTTCCTAGAATTTTTTCCATTTTATATCGAGCATATTCACGGGGAACAACAGGAATATGTTGTTCATTAGTCGGACTCATATTTTCGGTGGTTTCCTTTGTTTTTACGAATTTTTTCATGAAATCATGTCGATCTTGCGCAATGGCAAATGGATAAATGGTCCAAAGAAAGATAAAAGAAATAAGGGCAATGCTTCCTATATTTACTCCTATCATTGCTATTGGAATACGACGCTCATTCTCATATGCCGCCAAACATCGTATACCATCAATAATTATTACTAGGAAAAAGATAGATCCAATCCAATAAAATAGTGCTAAGAAAGTTTGATCAAGTAAATGAAAGTATAGGAGAATAAATGCGTATAGACTACCCAAAATATAGCGAATAATTTGGGTAGTGATAAATCGTCTAGTCCGGAACTTTTTCTTCCAAATCGGAGGATACCAATTGATAAAGAAAATTCCCAAAAGAAATGAGAAAATAACCATTCGAATCATAGGATCTTCCCTTTCGATTATAGAAATGGATTCGTTTTAGTGGGCAAACAATCTAATACTTTTATTATAGTAGAGATAATAGAATTTATATATCCCTTCAAATAATTAAAAAAGAAGATGATAATAAACACTTTGCAAAATGAAATGATCTTTGGTTAGTGTGGATAGAAAAAGGGAAAAATAAGTATATAAATGGCTCGCTGGTAATATGAGAAAGGATGACAATATATGATCGTCCGGCAGCAAGAAGACCATTTTATTCTAATTCCTCAACATGATCATGCTTTAGTTTCAGGGGAGTTTGCCCTGCATTGGAATCATGAGATTGTTCCTAGGAAAGAAACACTTTATGCGATTTCTTATCATGATGTAGGTTGGAAGAAGTTAGATCAGTCCGTGTTATGGGATGAGAAAACGAATCAGCCTACCGATTTTTCACGGTATCCATTGAAAGAGAAGATAGAAGCTTATCAAGAAGGAATTAAGATTGTCCAATCAAAGGAACCTTATGCTGGTTATCTCTGTAGCTTACACTTTGCCTCTTTTTTTAAAAATGACCAGTCAGAGTTGGGCATGTATTTTTTCCAAGGTGAACTCGATAGACAGCATAAATTAAAACAGCACTTTACACGATTGGAAATGCAAAGTATGAAGGAAAACTTTGCGCTTTTACAGTTTTGTGATCATCTATCATTGGCAATATGTTTAAATGAGCCCAAAAAAAATACCCATCCATGGTATAAAAATGGTTTGATGTATCAAGGTGTAAGGTATCACTGGATTTGGGAAAGTGATACATGCTTACGATTAGAACCCAATCAGTTTGATAGCTCTTTTATTATTCGAATCCCTTATCAAGTAATAGATAAGAATCGTCAAGTTGTGAATGAAGATGTCTATATCTATAAGATTTTAGCTTAATGATTTTACGAGATTGGTAAGTGAACGCTAAAAGAGATTTAAACCCACGTTATCGTGGGTTTTGGCATTTATACCAAAAATTTGAAGAAAGTATTGAAAAAGAGAAGTTAGATGTAATAATATTAGGACAAAGAGTGAACAATTTGGACAAAATCAAACAATTTATTGTCTAATAATGCGAAAATGACAAAAATGTCGATACGCATAGAACAACTGGAGGAGATTTTGGGCCAAAAGATTGTACCAATCTCCTTTTCTTCATGGGTATAAAAATTTGATTAAAAAGATGAAGTTCGGGAAAAAAACCATATGGATACTTTTTCTTATGAGTGAAGCAAGGGTATCCAAATTTAGGTTATTTAGTTTTTGGTAAGTGTTACCAAAAAAGTATAAAAATGATATATCTTTAGCTAGTTTTATAGATAGAAGAAAGCTTGAATACTAAAAGGAGGCGAAAAATGTTGAATCAGTCAAAAAGAGTAGTCAAATCAAAATACGAATCATTAGATACATCTGTCGAATTGAGTCGTACTCGCAGTCGACGACAAATGAAGAGAAAAGCAAGAAAGCGTTTTTCTCATACGGCTGTATTAGCACTTTGTCTTGTTTCGGGTCTAACTATTGGAGTAGGATCTGCATTTGCAAGTGATGATAAACCACCAGATAAATTTCCATCTCTTCAGCCAGCAGCAAATGTAAAACTAGAAGAAGAGTTGAACCTCCCTCCTAAAGATCCTGAAGTAAATTCTTCAACCAAAAATGTAGAGCAAAAGAAAATGGATTCAAAGAAAGAAAAAGAATCAAATACATATACAACTAATGAAAAGAATGAAGATTATGATAAAATTAAAGAAAAGCCTAAAAATAGCAGTGACGGGGTAAATAATAGTTCGACAATGCCAGACTCAGCGAAAAAGGAACCTCAAGTAGTTGCTAAACAGAAGGAAAAAGAGCAAGTAAATCGTGCAAATGCAACAGAAAAAAAGGCTGCCAACTCAGTAAATGAAAAAAATCAGCAAACAGCAGGCAGTCGAAATGGCACGAAAAAAGCAGTAACAACCAATCCACCTTCCAAAACTCCTGCTTCTGATCAACAAGCATATGCTAAAAATGGTTCAGATTCTTCAACTACGAAACCGACAATTCCATCTAAAAAACCAACAACCGAAAAAGGTGGTAAGCTACCAGATACAGCTGGTCGTGATCTAGAAGGAGTCATCTTTGGAGCATTTGTAGCACTTTTAGGATCACTTTATATTTTGTTTAAAGACAAAGGTAGAAAGGTAGTTAAAAGAAAGTGAAATGGGATCGAATATTAGCATATGGATTGGTTGTCGTTGGCATTGCCTACAGTAGTTATTCAGCTGTGAGTTATTTCCAAAAGATCAATGTGGTGAAAGAAGCGGATTCGATCCAAACCAACTCCACTGTCTCTATGGTTGAAGCAGCAGCCAAAAGTAACGGGGAGCCTTGGGTGGTTTTCCCATCCAAGGATCGCCCGATTAAGGGGGAACACTTTGCTGATTTAATTATTCCACAATTAAATGCTCAAATGCCAATTATTGAAGGAACTCATGAAGATGAACTAGCCCAAGGAGTAGGCCACTATGCAGGCAGTGTATTACCTGGCGAACCAGATAACGCTGTGCTTTCAGGACATCGTGATACTATTTTCCGTAAAGTAGGGCAATTGAAGAAGGGGGATGAACTTCGCGTTAAAACTAATCAAGGAACATTTATTTATGTAATTAATAAGACATGGATTACCCATGCGGATGATCGAATGGTTATTGTTCCGCATGATAAACCTACACTTACATTAACAACTTGCTATCCATTTTACTATGTGGGACCTGCTCCGAAGCGATACATTATCCAGTCGACTCTAAGAGAAAGAATCAATTAACTTAGTAAGAGTCAGAGCAAAGGGGGGACGTAAACATTGTCTACATCGGTCGGTCAGAAGATCATCCGTGTTTTGTTTTGGCTATTAATTATTTATATTGCTTTAAGCACTTCGCTCGTATGGGCTGTACAATTAGGACTTATACCTCAACGTATTCGTACCATTGAAGAGCCGATCAAGCCAAATCAAGCGGAAGCGGCTAGTTTGAACTTTGGAGAAACGACTTTTGCCGAGCAATTTACTAAGGAATATTATACATGGCAAAAGGAAGATGATGAGAATAGAACCAAACGCTTATTACCGTTTATCACCCAAAATTTAAAAGAAGCAGTTCAGATCGATGCCAAAGAAATGAAGTATAAAGAAGCTAAAGTTTATGATGTGAGTACATGGAATATTCAAGAACGTGAAGGTGAAGATGGCATAAAAGAGATAACAGTGTTTGCTGATCAGTGGTTAGTGGGTAACCAAGATACAAATGATAAACGAATTTTTCGCTATCTAGTTGTACCTATCAAAAAAGCAGGAAACTCCTATCGCGTGATTGATCAACCTTTCGAAATTCCTCGACCGGTTGCAGCCCAATTGAGTGAAAAGAAAGAAGAACCATCAAAAGGTCAAAATATTGATGACTCAACAGGGAAAAAGGTTGAAGAGTTTTTGCGTGATTTTTGGAAGTCATATACCCAAGATAGTAATGAACAAATTGGTTATATGATGAAAGATCAAAAACCAAAGATTGGTTATAAAGATATGTTTCAATTTATCGAGCTATCCAATATAAGTACAGTAAAAGAAAAAGATAATGAATATAAAACAGATTTTGATGTTTTACTCGAGGACGTTCAGTCAGGAGCTCGCGTCACTTATCATTATCAATTTTGGTTAGTGCAAGAAAAAGATCGATTTTATGTATTAAAAATGAAACAAGGAGAGAAATAAATATGTTTCATACATTAACGATATGGCTTGCGGGTCCAGGTGAAAAACTGCAACAAGTAGCAAGCCAAGAAATAGGTGCTTTGTTTTTCCTTGTGGTTATTGTGGTTAGTTTAACACTATTTTGGAAACGTGCATTTACTGCATTTATTGGCTTTGTCCTTTTTGCGATGGTAGTTAGTGTATTTGTTTTCCAGCCACAATTAATTAAATCCTTGGGAACGGACGGTTTTAAATGGCTATTTGAGGATTATCTCAAATGAGACAAATTCGGGTTTATAATCAAGTATTTCGTATTGAAAAAACCGTCTACTCAATCCAAGGAATTCATCTGCCTCAACCTGTTTCATATCGGCAACTCGCCTTTTTTGTAGGAACCTTACTTGTAATGATCATATTAAATGCTTTTCCACCTATGAATATGATTGATCTTTTTTTAGTGAAGTTTATTGGCATCCCTTTTCTGGTTGCGTGGTTTTTCACAAGGAAAACATTGGATGGAAAAGCACCCCATCGATTTATTATACGTTATCTTGAGCATAGATTGAACAGTCAGCACTTTGCAAGATATAAAAATTTGGAAAAGCAAGCTAATAAATACCAATATGATGGAGTAGTTGCTTATCGTAAATGTTCTGGGGGTGATCCGTTTTGAGTCGCATTGTATTCCCGGTCAAATATTTTGAACATAACTTAGTATTTAGTGCCGATGGTTCTGTTTCAGCGTATTATGAGCTCTATCCGTTTCATTATGATTATCGCTCCACAGATGATCAACTAAGCCTCCATAGTAGTCTGGAGGCTTTTTATTGGAATATCAATTTAGATACGCATACACTAGTGATTCCAGAGTTTCAAAACCTAAGCGAAATCGAAGAATCTTTAAAAGAAAAAATGGTTGAACCGTTAACGGAAGCGGGACATCAATACATTCAGGCTTGCATGGATCATCTAGCAGGGAAAAAATTAATTAATTATCGCTTTTTTATAGGTGTGAAATTAAAAGACACTCAAGTAAAAGGAATACCGATCTTCAAAGAATTAATCTATCTGTTAAAAGATTTTAAAAGATATCTCACAGACCGCTCAGGCACTGATGTACCTGAAATCTTTGTTGAAGAGATTCAAGCAGCATTATCCAAAGAAAAGTTTGTCTATACGCGTTTAAATGGTTTTCTCGATGTACGACGTGTAACAGCAACTGATCTAGAGTGGTTGATCCGCCGCGGTTTTTATCGTGGCTTGGGAGAAATTCCACGACGCCAAAACTGGAAACCGCAAGCGATTCCAGCACCTGAAACAAAACATAACAAAAAAGTCATTCGACCTGGGCGTGATATCCTCACGTTAACCGAAGGAAAATTTGATAACTCTTATGGCAGACAGCTCGTCGTTGAGCAACATTTGGATGGAGAGTGGAAAAAGGGATATATGGCCTTTTTGACAATCTCCCATATTCCTGATAAGTCTCATTTCCCTGGTATTGAATGGCTGTATTGTTTGCAGAAGCTCTCTTTTCCTGTAGAGGCTTCTATTCGGACTGAGTCTATTGAGTATAGTAAAGCCATAGCTCAAGTAGCCAATAAAAAGAAAGAGCTAAAAGCTGAGGATGAACATGCCATGGAAAGTGGTGAGGATACATCATTCCACATCGTAAATAGTCGCCAAGAAGCCCTAGAATTAGAAAATGATTTGCGAACAGGGAAGTTTCCGTTACTTACTACTTCAATTGTGTTATGTGTGTTTGCTGATAATGAACAGGATTTAAATCTGCGAATTCAGTTGGTCAGAGACTTGTATAGCGATATGATGATTCAAATAGAAGTTCCTTATGGTGACCAATGGCGTGGGTTTAATGAAATGATCCCAGGTGCAGACCGATATATTACCGATTATATTCACTATATGGAACCAGCGGCTGTTGCTGCAAGTATGATTGGAGCTACAAAACAGCTGGGTGATGGTCAAGGTCATCTGATTGGGATGTCGCACAATTTGCCTGTATTTTTCCAGCATGATCGTGGACCTAAGGATAAACGTCTATCTACGACTGCTTCAGCTGCATTTATTGGTTCACTGGGAGCCGGTAAATCACTAGGAGCTAATCTTTTGGCATATCAAGCTTTATTAAGTGGTTCTAAAGTACTAATCTTTGACCCCAAAGATGAAAGAGGGCACTGGCCGGAATATCTTCCTGAATTAAAAAGTATTACACGTATTGTGACACTTCGTGCGAGTATAGAGGATCGTGGGAAATTAGATCCTTTAATTGGGATAAAGACACCATCTGAAAAGGCAGCTTCAGCTGAAACGGCGAAGCGCATTTTACAGTTTTTAGCTAGAGCCTCAGATGGTACTTATGAAGCGATTGTTATCGGAAAAGCAGTGGACTATACGCTAGAGACGGCATCTCCATCAATGATGCAAGTACTCCAAGTGTTAAGAGATGGTTTGGGAACAGTTCCTGACAAAAAGCAGGAGCGGATTGAGGAGATGATTGATGTATTAAGTTATTTAGCTCACTCCGGTCAAGGTCAGCTTCTGTTTGGAGATGGAACCCAAGAAGCGATAGACTTGTCTCAGCCACTTACAATTCTACAGATTGAAGACTTACAACTACCGGAGGAAAGTCAAACCGACTTTGGACGGATGGGAATTGCTCTACTCATGGCGATTTCTGACTTTTCCCGGCGCTTTTCCAACCAGTCTTCTGATCATTTTAAGATGGTGGTTTTTGATGAATCTTGGCGTTTGGCGAAAGTACGTGAAGGACGAGCAATTTTGGAAGAATTGGTTCGAACTGGACGGAGTAAAAATGCGGCGATTTACCTGATTAGCCAAAATGCGAAAGATTTACTCGGAGAGGAGATTCGCTCCAATTTAGGATGTCGCTTTGTATTTCGTTGTCGAGACCAACAAGAAGCAGAAGCAGCATGTCGTATTTTAGGGATTGATGAAAATGAGGAAAATATTGATAAAATCCGTAACCTATCGACAGGAACTTGTTTAATGTCTGATTTGGAAAAACGAGTCAATGAAGTAGAAATTCGTATTTTTGACGAAAGGCTATTCCATGCCTTCGATACAAGGCCAGGTGCAAAAAGAATAGAAAAAAGGGAATCGAAAGAGGAGCAAGGGATTGTAATCCATCGAACAACTAGAAAGGCGATTGTACCATGACGGGGAAGTCATGGTACTCCAACCAGAAGGAGATTAAAGGAAAGATGAAAAGAAAAGTCACATGGGTTGTCATCGTTGCGCTGTTGTTTCCACTTTTGTTTTGTACAGGGAGTGTTCTAGCAGCTGATCCCAAAACGGACAGTCAAAACCAAGGGCATAATGGATTATTTGATATTCTAACACACTTTCCAGACGAGGGGATTGCCAAAGCTAGAGCAGAAGGATATGAGGTACGGTTTGCGAAGTATCCACCAAGTCGTTATTCACTTGATAGTTACGCTGGAGAACAAAATACATGGAATGTCTTAAGCACAGCACAAAATACAGGATATGGCTTACTGCACGAAATCAATAATATGTTTTGGCAGTTGTTACTTGCCTGGAATTTTAATGTCATGATGCTAGTAGAAAGCAGCTTTTCTTTAGATCTAGTTAATACATTTGCAACTGCTATAGAAGGTTCGATTCAGCAATTAACGGGATTTTCCAATGGAGGGATTGGATCAAGTGGGCTTTGGGGTAATTTTCTAGTCTTTGTTCTAATGATTGCTGGTGCTTGGATCGCTTATAACGGAATGGTAAAAAAAAATACGACTAAAGCTTGGGGAGCAATGATTAGCACGATCTTTTTTTTAATGGTATCACTAGCTTTCTTTGCCAATGCGGGTGGGGTGATGACCTATCTGAATAGTATTAGCAGCGGGATTAGTCAAGAGATCATGGGGGTGGCTAATAAAATTTCGATTGGAAAAGATCAAAGTAGTTATGATTCCGATGTTGCATCTTTTGTAGCAGCAGATAAGCTATATGACATGTTAGTATATGAACCTTATTTGATGTTGCAATATGGTAAAACATCGAGTGACCCCTCTTTAACATCAGAGCGAATCCAAAAAATTTTGGAACACAAAGTAGGAAGCACAGAACGTGGTGAGGCTGTTAAAGAGGAAGTTGAAGCAAACAAGAATCCATTAATGAAGCCAGAAAGTGCCTTCCAACGTCTAGGATTTATTTTACTACTTATTATTACACATATTATCTTAGGTATTGTTTTTATAGTAATAGCTGGAGCCATGATTTTGTATCAGATTTTATTTGTCATTTTAGCACTATTTGCTCCATTTGCCTTACTATTATCTTTATATCCTGCTTGGTCTAGTGTAGCTATCGATTGGCTAAAAAAATTTGTTGGTTATGTTTTAGTAAAGATCGTCATTGGCTTATTTTTAAGCTTAGTATTAGCTATTTCCCAGTTCTTGTATATGATGACTCCACCTAAGAATGGATATTTACTAACGATTCTTATGCAAGCCGTGTTGATCTTAGGAGTTTTGTGGAAACGAAATGATCTAATTAGTGTAATCAAAAATGTCCAATACAATGATCCTGGTATTCAAAACTTGGCTAACATATTACAAAAATATTTGGATAAAGGGAAGAGTAACTTACCAAAATTTATAAAAAGGTATTAAAGTATACTTGATTTATTTTAATAGAAAGGTGGGATGAAAATGAGTTGGTTTAAGCAGCCGCAAGGTAATGATAATCAGATGCTAATGGTGCTAAAAGTTTTAGGTGTTATCGCTTTTTTTCTTATTTTAAGGGAGCTTCATCAGTATTTGGAGTTTAAACTAGAAGGACGAACCACGAATCAAACCATGAGCTCGATTGGGGACTGGTTCATCAAAGCAGGAGGGATACTCCTAGAAATTCTACTGATAATCCTGGTATTTGCCTTAATCATTGGGATCGTGATTTGGTCTGTCTATAAGGCTTATCGGCGATCCGCTGAACAAAATGTGAAGTATATTCGTATTTTACCACGTCGTGATGTACAGTTAGACCCTGATAAAATAATGAGTATGTTAAAAGCATTTGGCAATATGAAACGTCATTTCAAAGAGAAAGGGCAGTTTGGCCCGTTATGGTTTCGAATGAGATTTGCCATGTTACCTGACAGTTTGGAGATTGGTATTTATTTAGCGTATCCATCCGATAAGCAAAAAGAAGTACATGAAGCGATTCGAGGAACCTATCCACGCGCTGAGATTGTGCCCATTACTGAAAAAGAATTTCCAGGTCCCAAAAAAGGAGGAAAAGGAGGATTTTTTACGCTTCGAAGTGGACTCCCGCTTACTTCGCTTGTTGAAAGCAAAAAAAGTGAGATTGGTTCGATTTTAGCGACATTACGACGAGGATCCTATATCGATCTTCATTTTTCACCTATTAATTGGGAATACCTAGACAAACGATTTGATAAAGCAGCAAAAAGTTTTAAAGGTAAGAAAGTACAGGATATGGAACCAGAGGAACGGAATCGGAAGGCAGCGTTACAAAAAAGGCAAACAGATAAGGCTTATGCCTTTAAGCTGCGTTTAACCATTTGGAGTAACCATGAGAAGGAAACGGATCAGGTGGTTAGTTCCACCGCGAACGCTATTTCTTCAGCATTAAAAGACGTGGGAGATATCCAGTTTAGGCGAAGAAAGCGAGCCATCTTTAATTTTATGCAGGATCGTAATCTGATCCCTTTCCCGATTCCTTTCACTTTTATGGTCTGGGCCAGTGAAGAGCTAGCCAATCTCCTTCATTTACCTCCTGGTGACCATGTAATCTATCAAGAGCCTAGCGCCAAAGAAGCTAGAGGGTATCTCGCTCATTTAGGAACGTATGAGCCTGAGAAATATACGACACCAAGTGAAGGAGTAGTTATTGGGTCATTGGTTCATCCCTTAGATCAAGATAAATTGGTTAAAATTGGGTATGAGCAATTGAGTAATCACTTTCTACTTACCGGATCAAAAGGCATGGGAAGAGTAAGTGCGGCTGTCGAAATGCTCCAATCGATGTTGGATGATTGGTTAAGGAATCCTGATCAAGCACCCGGCTTTACGATTATTGATCCAGCACGTGAAATTGTACCTATTATTGCTAATCGCTTACGGAAGTTAGAGCAAGACGGAGTACCCATTCCCAAAGATAAAATTCATTACTACGATTTATCTGATGATACAACAAACCTAATTGGACTTAATTTCCTGCATAAAATCCAGAATATGCCGCTTAATGAGGCTGCCGAACGAATTGCCCGTCTCTTGATGTATGATGGTATTAAAGATAAAAATCAAAGTATTCCTCTACAACGGATCTTAACATTGGCGATCCATGCCTTATTACTCGATGATGAACCTCATACACTCTTGGAAGTGGAATATATGATGACTAACGAAGCATTTCGGAAGCAGATCTTAAAAAGAATTCAAGATCCTTATGTCCGACATTATTGGTCTCATGTTGGAGGGAAGGAATGGAAGAAGGAGATTCAACCTTTGCTGGATCTTATAGAGCCGTTATTACAAGATCCAACTACCCGTCGAATTTATCTACAGAAAGAGATGGCACTCGATATTCAGAAATATATGGATGAAGGACATTTGGTTATGTTCGATTTAAACGAGATGAAGCCTCATGAACTCAAAGTTACGGTTGGCTATCTTATTTATCTATATCATCAAATCGGCCGGAGACGGAAAGATAGTAAGAAGTTTCATCTGGTGATGCTTGATGAAGCTCATCGTTCACAGATTCCGATCTTTACCAATATTTTTGATGAAGATGCCCGCTATGATCATGGTTTTGGTCTGGTCACGAGGGATATTGATGACTTTAAGAACAATAGTGTATTAATGCAAACGATTAAAGCAAATATCGGGATGGTACTAAGCTGTGCCCAAGAAGAAGGAGCTGATGAAGTAGAAAATATTACGCGTGGGCGAATTACCGTGAAAGATTTAGAGCCATTACCTGAACGAATGATGATGGTGTATGTCCGAGGAAAATTGATGCAACGAACCCAACACGATACCTATAAAGTGAGATGTAAACCACCTATTGTTTATGATGCAAAAGGACATGAAGTGGAACATAGCAATCGAGACGGAATCAAGCAGGCTCATCAGCTCGGGATTGAGTGGGGAAGAGAGATAATGCGTAAGTCACCCGAAGCTCGACCACTCCGTGATCTGGATCATGAAATTTTTGATTATATGGAAGAGACTGCGAATATTTCCTAGTTGTAGAGTAAAGGGCGCAGAGTAAAGAACATCGAACCTTGCGCCTTTTCTCTGTACAAGACATCATTTGTATAGACATCCATAGAGAGAGGGGGAGAAGCTGGTGGTGAGGTCTATTTTTGGTTTTTTTAAAGCCTTTTTTCCTAT
Organism: Thermoflavimicrobium daqui; assembly: GCF_003313465.1. Classification (GTDB taxonomy): domain Bacteria; phylum Bacillota; class Bacilli; order Thermoactinomycetales; family Thermoactinomycetaceae; genus Thermoflavimicrobium; species Thermoflavimicrobium daqui. The sequence goes on along the minus strand of NZ_KZ845663.1, from coordinate 659,645 downwards.
TATTGAGCTAGCATTGCCAGCATTTGTGTTGGGAAATTTATTTGGATCATCAGCAACTGCTATTGTCATTTTTATTTGCTTACTGGTGTTTAATTACCTTTATTCTATTACAATTTCAATCGCATGGGCAGTAATGATATTTTTTTATGTTTCAGCGATATCCAATCTATTGTTTGGGGTGATAGCAGGATTGCTAGTGGGAGGAATTCGTTACTTATTAAGAAAGTATTTGAAATGGTGATGATGAAAAATGGGAGAGATTATAAAGTTATTATTTGGTCGACTGTTCCGCTTTATCTTTTCACGGCGGTTTCTTAATTTATTTATTTTAAAAAAAGAGCAGCAAACACTTCCTAACTATTTACGAGTGGTTAGTCACTATTTAGTACCTGTCTTACTCATTGGATCTTTGTTTTATTTTCAAGAAAGAAAATATCAATCTAGCTTCACGAACTTTTTTTTAACGCAAACCGTATACGAATGGAGCATAATTATCCCTATATGGTTCGCAATTCCCATCATTGTCGGGTTGTTTTATTTTATTGCCAAAAAAATAGAACAAAATCAACCAGATCAAGATCAAATACAATCGAAGCCATTCGAGAAGAAGACAAATACTGAAAAAAATCATATAACGAATGAACATATCTCCTCTAATCAACAAAGAATAATTATTTTACACGAAGATGATTATCATCAGTTTAAAAAAGGAAAGGATGGAAAAGTTCCTCATATTATTCATATCGAAAAGGCACCAGCTGAGGAATGGGAGAGCTATCAAAAACAGCATCCCTATCGTAGCTATTACTCGCCAAATGCGGTACTAAAGATAACTTATGTTGAGGAAAGTGAATGGAAAAGAGCTCTAAAGAAAATGACAAAAAAAGAAACAGGATGAGCCTAAACTGGATAAGTAGGCTCATCCTGTTTTATGATATCGAATAAATTTGCAGCAGCTTTCCTTTCTTAGTTTTACTTCCATTGCTTACAAAACAAGTAAGAGCAACGTTATTCCGAAAAGTTGATGCAATCTCTATATCAAGATGAAAAATCGATACACAGATACTTCGTTATTCTATATAATCACTTTAAATGATAAAATTATAAATACAAATTAATGAGTGTTTGTTACATAAAATGATTAAAAAACTAAGGCTGCTAGTACCAAAATGTATGAAAGAATGGGAGGATCCCGCTGTGAATCGAAAATGGTCTATTTATTATTTTATCATGGTTTTATTTTTTGGATTGGGACGATGGTGGATCATTCAGCACTATCAGCTAACCACATCGCACCCATTAGTGATTGGACAATCCGTTTTATTGTACTGGGTAATTGGATTTTCTGCTTTATTATGGGGGCCTGTTGTTTATTTTATCATGCAAAAATTGAGACGTGTTATGAATAAACGTATTCAGCGCTTTCGTGCTTTTATATTTATTTATGCCTTATTCACATCATTAATTATTTTTTCGGCATTAACTACTTTATCTCTAATCATATTTTATCGTTCTTTATATTAATGTGCTAAAGTATTAAATGATATAATGATTGATATATATTTTATGGCTTTTCTTTACAAGAAAGGTAGGTAAAAGATGAAATATCAAGTATATGTAATTGAAGATGAAAAAAAAATTGCCGAATCTATACAAAACTATTTACAACAATATGGATATCAAGTTCAAACCGTACAAGATTTTACCCAAGTGATTGAAGAGTTTAAACAGTTTCAACCTCACTTAGTCATTTTGGATGTGAATTTACCATATCAAGATGGCTTTTATTTATGTCGTAGACTTAGAGAGATTTCTGCTGTACCGATTCTTTTTCTATCCGCCCGTAGTTCCGAAATGGAGCAAGTAATGGGAATGGAAAGTGGTGGAGATGACTATATTACGAAACCTTTTCATTTGGAGATATTACTGGCCAAAGTGAAAGCGACATTAAGGCGTACATACGGTGAGTATGCAAAAGAAGAAAACCAGTCAGAGATCATGATTAATGTAGGAGAGTTATCACTACATCTAAGTAAGATGGAACTTCATTATCAAAATCAAGTACAATCTCTGACGAAAAACGAAGCAAAACTCTTACATCGATTGATGGAACGAGCTGGAAAAGTAGTATCACGTGAAGATCTACTGGAAGCATTGTGGGATGAGGTAGATTTTGTTGATGATAATACACTAACGGTTAATGTGACACGTGTGCGGAAAAAGCTAAGCGAGTGGAATTTAGATAAAATGCTGCAAACCAAACGAGGTGTAGGATATTGTTTGGTAACAATGGATCAGGCTTAATATGAAGGCGAAAGGGAGTGTTACTTTTTCGGGCAGGAGGAAAGTGAATGTGGCGTACGATTTATTATTTTATCAGAGAACGAATCGGTTGGATTAGCTTATGTGTATTGCAGATATTTTTTATACTGATATATTTATATCTTTATTTTTATTTTCATAAACAGGCTTTTGATTTATTGATAGCAGATTGGGGCTATCTTCTTCTCCTTACTGGAACCCTTCTTTTACTATTCTTAGTGATTCAATTTATACGTTGGTATCCGTTTTATCGTCGGACGGAATTGTTACTTCATGAAGCTGAGAAAATGGATGACTTTGGGCATTTAGGCAAGGTAAGTTTAGCTGAGCATAAACGGTTTTATCAGGTCATGCGTCGTTTATATCAAGTGGCGAGCCAGGAGAAAAATCAGTATGAGGATGCACACCAACAGCATCTAGAATATATGAATTTATGGGTTCATGAGATGAAAACACCGCTTGCTTCTTTATCTTTAATTTTGCAAAAAATGGATATTCATGCATTACCAGAAGAGGAAAGAAATCATATGAAAAGTATGGAAGAAGAGATCGAGAAGCTAAATGACGAGTTAGATAAGGTGTTAAATATGGCTCGTTTAGATGACTTTGCTACGGATTATCATATTCGTCCGGTTTCTCTCTTAGAAAGTGTACGTGAAGTGATTCATCATAAGAAAAAAAGTTTTATTCGTTTGGGAATTTTCCCTAAAATAGAAGCGGATCAGGATGAGGATTGGGAAATTTTAACGGATCGTAAGTGGAATCAATTTGCTATTGAACAAATCGTGCAAAATGCCTTAAAATATGCATCCAAGATGGAAGAGCGAAGCTATCTCACCTTTCGTTTTTTGAAAAAAAAGAAGAGTATCTATCTTTTGATTGAAGATCAAGGACCAGGGATTCCTAAACAGGATTTGCCCCGGATCTTTGATCCATTCTTTACGGGAGAAAATGGTCGACGTTTCTCTCAAGCAACTGGGATGGGATTATATTTGGTAAGAAAAGTATTTACTGCTTTAAGTCATGAGATTACAGCTGAATCTGAAGAAGGTAAAGGGGCTACTTTTATATTAACTTACTCCATTCATAAATAATGATTGAACCTACTGATAAAGCACGTTGTCAGTAGGTTTTTTATCAAAAAGAGCTTTTGATCATTTCTAACAAAAATGTAAGGTTGTCAAGCGATATTGCAAGATAAATCGATGGGAGCATCATAAAGAAATTTATACACTGTATATAACAAGAGCAAACGAAATGGAGGCGGCACACATGATCGTACTTGAAGCCAAAAAATTAACCAAGGTATATGGAGAAAAAGGAACAGGAGCAGTTCACCAAGCACTAACGGACTTTGACCTAACGATTCAGCAAGGTGAGTTTATTGGAATTATGGGGCCATCTGGGAGCGGAAAAACAACATTATTACAGATATTAGGAACCATTGATCGTCCCACGCGAGGAGATATTCTGATAGCAGGGAAAAATGTAGCGAAGATGAAAGATAATGAACTTGCTGATTTTCGCAGGAAACAATTAGGGTTTATATTTCAAGAGTTTCATTTGTTAGATGCATTAACAATCCAAGAGAATATACTCGTACCCCTCGTCCTTGAAAAGCGCTCTGTTGCAGAAATGGAAAGACGAGTTCAGGAGCTTGCTAATTATTTGGGTATCCAAAAAGTTCTCTCTCACCGACCTTATGAAGTATCAGGTGGACAACGACAACGCGCAGCTGCAGCCAGAGCTTTAATTCACTCACCTGCTTTAATATTAGCGGATGAACCAACTGGGAACTTGGACTCGAAGTCAGCTAAGTCCCTTATGGAATCGCTATCTAACTTAAACAAAAAAGAAAAAGCTACTATTTTAACAGTAACACATGATCCATTTACAGCTAGTTACTGTGATCGGGTTATCTTTATCAAGGATGGACAGCTTTTCACTGAAATTCGTCGAGGTCAAACAAGACAAGCATTTTATCGACACATTATGGAAGTAACTGCTGCTTTAGGAGGGGAGTCTTATGAACTTACGCAATCTAGCTATTAAAAATGCTAAGTTTCAATTTAGAAGCTATCTAGCTTACTTTATTAGCTGTACCTTTTCCGTCTGGATGTTTTATCTTTATGGTTCACTCTTATTTCACCCAATGGTAACACAAAAAACACTCCCCAATCAATTTGTATCCCTCATGATGGTTGTCGAAGTAATGATAGGCTTATTTGCCTGTTTGTTTATTGGTTATTCTCAATCATCCTTCTTACGAAATCGCAAGAGAGATTTAGGACTGCTACAATGCTTAGGAATGTCGGTAAAACATATAACTCGTTTGATCTTTTGGGAGAATATGTTGGTAGGTAGTCTAGCAGTAGGAGTTGGAATCCTGCTAGGGATTGTTTTTTCAAAACTATTTTTCTTAGCCGTTTCATTTATTTTGGATTTGGCAACACCAATTCCCTTTGTGATTCCCATGCCCGCTATTTTATTAACAGGTATCGGATTCTTGTTGGTCTTCTCTGTTTTATCTTGGTGGAGTCGCTTTACTATACGAAAATTATCGATTGCTGAATTGTTTCGTGAGTCAGTACAAGCGAAGCCGACACCCACTTTTGCGTGGTGGAAAGTGATTGTTTCTCTAGGATGTTTAGGTGGTGCTTACTATATTGCTTGGACTGCTGATTTAGCAAGTTTAGTACAAAGGATCATCCCTATTTTTGTACTCGTGCTTATTGGTACGCATCTATTTTTTACCCAGTTAAGTGTAGCAGTGATCAGCTATATGCAAAAAAAGAAAAAGCTTTTTTATAAAGGAACCAATATGATGCTTTTATCCCAATTACGGTTCCGCTTAAAGGATAATGCACGGATCTTATTTATTGTATCACTGTTAAGTAGTGTAGTGATTAGTTCAGTTAGTGTTTGCTTAACTTATTATTTTGAAGCGGAAAAAGTAGCAACAGATCAATCTCCTTATCATTTAAGTATTCAAGGAGATTTACCAAATATGTCTCCTGCTGAATTAAAATCCCTATTTAAAAAAGAAAAAATACAAGTTACTGAAGAAGTACATATTCCTTTGATTGCCGTTCAGGTAAAAGGTGAAAAGCGATTTGTTTCAGCGATTAGTCAAAAAGATATCAACCGCTTACTTCAAAAGCTAGGCGATCCAGCTATTTCATTACAGAAAGACCAAGCGGTATTTGTTAATGCAACAGGATATACACCCGATGCAGAAAAAACGATGGCTATTCGGCAAATGGATGTGATGATGGGGAAAGTTAATTATTCTTTTAAAGTAGAAAAAGAATTAAGTCGTAAATTTTTTAACGAACATAAAGGAACCCACTTTTTATTAGTACTTCACGATACACAATTTAGGGAGTTGCAGGCACAAGCGAAAAAAGAGGAGCTATCTATACTTCATAACTATCGCTTTGACGATTGGAAACAGGCTGATCAGATTGTCATGGATTTAGACCAACAAATAACAAAACTAGGAGAAGATCCCTACAATGTGCAAAGCACATATGAGCTGTATATATCACTCAAAGGTATTTTTGCCCCTCTCATGTTTGTTAGCCTCTTTATAGGAATCTTGTTTTTTCTGGCCGCTGGTAGTATCTTATACTTTCGTATTTTTACGGAATTACCCAATGATGCAGGACAGATGATGGTTCTTCATAAATTAGGCATTCGACAAAAAGATGCTATTCGCTTAATGAGTACACAGATCCGCCTCCTGTTTTTTATCCCTTTTATTGTTAGTGTTTGTCACGGGATGGCAGCGATGAATATGTTTAGCACCTTGTTCAAAAAGCCTGTTTGGGATCTCTTTGCGATGGCAGTGATTGGTTATCTATTTGTTTTTGGATTATATTATCTTTGGACGCATCGATTATATATGGCAGATGTTTTAAAACGTGTACAAAAATCTAGTTAATAAAAAAAGAGCTGATGTCTTAAGGATATCGGCTCTTTTTTATCAAGCCTATTTTTCTTTTTGCCAAAATGCTTCCAATCCTTTAGATTTTAGTTCATTAACTAATTGAATAGCTTGAGATTGTTTATTAAAGCTAGATACAAGTATACGTGTATAATATTCACCATCAACGAAGGCATCTACCGATTTACTTGATAGAAAACCTTTTTCATGAAGATGGTTAAGTCTATTTAAGGCATTCTCATAAATCAATGAATAGGAAGAAAGTATTTGGGAACCATAGGTGAAAAGATAGACAGGGGAAATCTGTGTGCCAAGAATTATATCGATAGGAACTGCTGTTCCACCATATGCTTATTATCAAGATGAAGTGAAAGATTTTAGCTATACTTTATTCCGAGATTCCTTTCCGAATATCGATCGTTTAATCCAAATTTTTAGTCATACTGCGATAAACCGACGTTTTTTTAGTATGCCAAGAGAATGGTTTGATACTGAACATAGTTTTGCAGAGCGAAATCAGATATATATAGATATGGCTTCTCGGCTAGGAGAGGAAGCTATTCGTAATTGTATAGAGCCAATAGGGATGGAAATAAGTGATATTGATCATTTCATATTTGTCTCTACGACAGGAATAACAACACCCAGCTTAGATGCTCATTTAATCAATCGTTTGCAAATGAATCCATATGTGAAAAGAACCCCGATTTGGGGACTGGGATGTGCTGGGGGAGTGGCAGGTCTGGCACGAGCTTATGAATATGCAAGAGCATTTCCTGAGCAAAAGGTCTTACTTTTAGCGTTAGAACTATGTAGCTTAACATTCCGTCGTCAAGATCATTCCAAGAGTAATCTAGTAGCTACTTCTTTATTCGCTGATGGTGCTGCTGCAGTTTTGGTATCAGGAAGAAAAATGAATATACCCATTGGACCACGTATTGTAACAACACAAAGTAGGATTTGGGCCGATTCGCTTGATGTAATGGGTTGGGATTTAAAGGATGATGGTCTTAAAGTCATCTTCTCACGAGATATCCCCACCCTTGTTCGTAAACAAGCTCGATGTTTGATTGAAAATTTTTTAGCAGAAGAAAATCTTGACCTAGGTTGTATTGACTCTTTTATCTTCCATCCAGGTGGTAGGAAGGTGCTAGAAGCTTATCAAGATGCCTTGGAATTACCTAAGAATAAATTTCAACATGCTTATTCGACTTTACATGATTATGGAAATATGTCTTCAGCTACGGTTTTATTTGTATTGGAAAAAGCCCTACAACAGAGTCATCGCTATGGTAGCTATGGATTACTCGCAGCATTAGGTCCTGGATTTAGCTCTGAACTTGCACTAATCAGCTGGGATGAGGAGGATAACTTTGAGTCTCTTTAATATTTTATGGTTAATAGTTGGACTTCAAAGGATTATCGAATTAGGGTGGGCTAAGAAAAATGCGGATTGGATGAAACAACAAGGTGGCTATGAAGTTGGAAGTAAACATTATCCTTTGTTGGTAAATATGCATCTGCTTTTTTTTATATCCACTTTTATAGAGAATTTATGGAGATCAAAGATTATCATTTCATGGTGGTGGATTCCTTTTCTTATTTTTATATTTGCTCAGGCTTTACGTATTTGGTGTATGGTTTCATTGGGACGCTACTGGAATACGCGGATTTGGATTGTTCCTAGACATTCCCCATGTGTACGAGGCCCCTATCGATATTTGCGTCATCCGAATTATCTTGCTGTCATCCTTGAATTTCTCTCCTTTCCACTTATATTTGGAGCTGTTGTGACTTCCGTTGTATTTTCGTTGGTAAATCTATTTATTTTACTTATGATTCGAATTCCGATCGAAGAACAAGCATTAAAGCAAGGTACTTCTTATGAAGAAGTAATGACGCCAACGCGTTTTTGGCCCAAACAAAAAAGTGAGTAGTGATATATGGACACTACTCAGCTTGTAGATCAAGTTTTCTTATTTGGCGGTATTTTTAATACACACTACGGACGATCCTGTGTGTGATCTTGATCTTTTGGTAAGGTTTTTTTGTCTAAAGAAAGTGCTTGGGCTAGTCCTTCTCCAATTGTACACGACAGGTCAGTTATAAATTGGTTATCTATGAGTAAATGAAGATCATTAGTTGTATCAATAAATAAATTTTCTAATAGAATGGCTGGCATAATCGTTTCCCGCAGGACATAAAAGTCGGCTCGTTTTTTACCTCGGTCTTTTACCTGATATTTCGGACCAATTTCATTCATGACTGTGTTATGAATGATGTTCTGGGCATCTATCGTTGTTTGATTGACAGGGCCATTCCAGATGTAACTTTCCCACCCGGTTCCTCCGCCAGCATTAATATGAATGGAAATAAAATAATCTGCCTGCTTTTGATTTGCATAATCTGTTCGCTGTTTAAGTGAAAGGGTTTTATCGGTTTTGCGAGTCATAAATAGCTCCACCATGTAGTGGTTTTGAAGATAATCATGAACAGCTAAGGCAATATCTAATGTGAAATTTTTTTCTTGATAGCTACCATTGACTGCACCGGAATCTGACCCACCATGTCCTGGATCAATGACCAATTTTTTGGTCATAATGTGATCCCTCCATACGTCAAAAAATGGGAGCTTTCTAATAATCTAGTATTATTATATTGAATAGATAGAATAAATGGAATAGTCATAAGCCCAAGCTGGAGTAAAAATATGACCAACTTGGGCTTCTATTTAGGCTCTACGCTTAGCAAAGCGTGCGAATATGGGCTGCTGCCTTTGTAGTTCTTGATAGACTTGGACAAAGGTTTCGCGAATATCCCATTGTGCTTCAGTAGATGTACGTAAATTGATAAGATGATAAAGTTCCCATAATGTCACAGAAGCAATAATTTGTCGATGGTGGGCATTGGTAATGAAATAATCAGCGATAGTCGAATCAAAGGATGAAAACTGCTGAATCATTTGTTCAGATTCTTGAACAAATGATCTAAAAAGGTCAGTTAGTCCTGCCTCTTGTATATGAGGAGGAATGGTGTAACCAAAACGAGTGGTCGGTTTGGAGTAAGTAAAGTGTGTTTTTCGATTATGACGTAGCAGTTGATGCCAGTTTGCTTCCGAAATTTTTAACTCGATTTGATAAGTGAGATGTTGTAACTCATCAATTGGATTATCAAAGAATCGTAAAGATAATAAAGCATAAGAGACGATTTGCTCTAGTTCTTCTTGAGGATACTGATGAATAATTCGCTTTGCCTCTTCATAAGAAAGGGGTTGCTCTCTAATTAGTAGGAACGTTGCAAGCTGTTTGAGTGCTTCTAGATAATCGGGCATTTGGATAAAACGAGCAGAAGGTCCCATCGATGATTCGACTATACCAATGGGGCGGATCTTTTGAAAGCACTGTTGCAAATTTGCTTGAGTCTTCTGGTAGTATTCACTTGGTTTAACATATTTTAATAGTGTTGGGATCACTGTTGTGATTTCATGTTCCATGTCACGCGCTAACTTTTGGCATTCTTTGTAAGGACTGGATAGAAGCCGAACTAATGTATCCCGTAACGCCCGACCGTTTCCTGTCATTCCTAAGTTAGTTAAAGTGGATAATGGAAGAACATAGCGAGCATCTTCAAAAGCGATTTTTTCGATGCGTAGTTTAAATCGTTTGTCAGATTCTTTTTCTTGCTTTGGGACGGTTTGGAGTAAGTACTTAACTAACCCAGACATTAACTGTTCATAAATATCATAAGCTTTTTCATGAAACTGTATATACTTCGCTTGTAATTCCGGATTAGATTTTAAACTTGATGGAAGATAAAAGTCTCCACGTTTAGGGCGTTGATAACGTTGACTATACTCTGTAAAGCTATTAAAGGTATTGGCAAGCTCCAACTCAGCTGAGGCAAGGCGGCTAATTTTTTCAATACCGATATGAGCCACCGCGTGCTCTGCTACGCTACTATGCCCATAGCCTACAACCCACTTTTCATGAAACCGGGCTGCTTTCTCTGAATAGATAGTAGCACGGTTTCCAGAATGCCCAGCAAGGGCTAAATCTTCATCAGCTAACAGCTTTGCAAGATTCTCTCGGAAACCTGCGGAACTTCGGCTAACATAGGCAAAAATAACTGCGATAACCTCTTCGGGTAAGTTATAAATGGTATAAACATTTCTATCTAAGTTGGATACATATTGCTCCAGATTAATGGCTATAGTCACTCATTCATCCTCCACTTCTGTCTCTATTCTCTTTAGTACTAACATTCTCATCGATTTTATCACATTTTACTACTGATTTTTAAAAAGGAATGGATTGCAAAAAGTAGATAGAATAATAAGTTTTGTCATCGAGATGTTTTGTTTTTTTAAAAAAAGGATTTTTTGTCTAAATGGCGAACTTGATATAGAATATAGAACCATTTATATTAAATATACAGTACTTATTTTCGAGATATTTTATTTTTTCATATGTTTTGGGGTGTTCCTATGGGTCAATCTATACTAGATATTTCAACATTGGAGTTGCATTTTTTTACGGAAAAAGGTGTAATCAAAGCAATTGATGGAGTCGATTTAAAAGTGGGTGAAGGGGAAATTGTGGGGCTTGTTGGAGAATCAGGTTGTGGGAAAAGCGTGACCTCTCTGGCAGTCATGGGCTTGATTCCCACTCCACCCGGCAAAATTGTAGGTGGGAGTATACGCTTTTCGGGTCAAGAGATTACGCATTGGACTAATAAGCAAATGCGGAAAATTCGAGGCAAAGACATCTCTATGATCTTTCAAGAGCCTATGACCTCCCTCAATCCGTTATTTACTATTGGTGATCAATTGGTAGAAGCGATTCGTGTTCATAAAAAGTGTTCTAAAAAAGAAGCACAATCACTTAGTTTAGCTATACTTGAAAAAGTTGGGATTAAACGTGTTGGGATCCTAAAGCAGTATCCACACCAGCTTTCAGGTGGAATGAGACAACGCGTGATGATTGCGATGGCCATGGTACTTGAACCTAGACTTCTAATCGCGGATGAACCGACGACCGCTTTGGATGTAACGATTCAAGCACAAATTTTAGACTTGATGCGCTCTTTGAATCGAGAGTTTGGAACTTCCATTTTACTGATTACACATGATTTGGGAGTTGTCGCGGAAATGTGTGATCGTATTGTGGTCATGTATGCGGGTCAAGTGGTCGAAGAAGCTGATGGTCGCAAACTATTTAAAAATCCATCCCATCCTTATACACAAGGATTGTTAAAGTCGATTCCAAAACTAGACGAAAATCAAAAACGCTTATATTCGATTCCAGGACAAGTACCTCATCCGTTAAATATGCCACAAGGATGTCGTTTTGCTCCTCGATGTGAATATGTGATGGAGACATGCTGGAATAAAAAGCCAGATCTTTATGAAATTGAGCAAGAACATTTAAGTCGTTGTTGGCTACATCAAGGGAAGGAGGCGATAGAAAATGGGAAAGGAGATGCAGACACAACCTAGTCCATTACTTAAAGTACAAGAACTAGTGAAAACGTTTCCAATTCATGGTGGAATATTCAGCAGAAAAGTGGGTGAGGTTCGAGCAGTTGATCAAGTAAGTTTTGATGTTTTTCCTGGTGAAACTCTTGGGTTGGTTGGAGAAAGCGGATGTGGCAAATCAACGACAGGTCGTTCTATCCTTCGATTGTATGAGCCAACTTCAGGTGAAATCGAGTTTGAAGGAAAATCACTATTAAAGTTAAGTCAGGAAGAGATGCGTCGAACCCGTCGGGATTTACAAATGGTATTTCAAGATCCCTTTGCCTCACTAAATCCGCGACAAAAAATAGCAGATATTTTGGAAGAGCCTCTAATCGTACATGGAATAGGAAATGCTAAAGAAAGAAAAGAACAAGTTTTGGAATTACTTAGGGTAGTCGGACTAGATAAGCATCATGCCAGTCGCTATCCCCATCAATTTAGTGGAGGACAAAGACAGCGAATTGGAATTGCTCGGGCGTTATCTGTGAAACCGAAATTAATTGTTGCAGATGAACCCGTATCGGCCCTTGATGTATCGATTCAATCACAAGTGTTAAACCTTATGGAAGACCTTCAAGAGCAATTTGGACTCACCTATATCTTTATTGCTCACGATTTGAGTGTGGTCAAACATATTAGTGATCGTGTAGGTGTTATGTATTTGGGACGGATGGTTGAGCTAACGCATCGCGACGAACTTTATCAGAATCCACTTCATCCTTATACACAGGCACTACTTTCAGCAGTACCTATTCCAAATCCTGAGGTAAACAGAGAGCGAATTCTATTACAGGGTGATGTACCTAGCCCTGCTGATCCACCCAAAGGATGTGCTTTTCATCCTCGCTGTCCATATGTAATGGATGTTTGTAAGAAAGAAAGACCTGAATTTGTTGACAAAGGAAATGGACATTTTGTAGCTTGTCATTTGATTTCATAAAGGAGGTGTAGATCTTTAATTAGAATGGACTCATTCGAATGTTTCCTACAAATCTTAAATTATTATCTTTAGGAGGGATCATTAGTGAAAAAGCGACCGATATGGACGGGTATGATCGCGTTGGTCTTTTTGCTTTCAATTTTCCTTGTAGCATGTGGAGGAAAGGAAGGCGGAATTAAAAAAGACACTGGTAATTCATTGATTTATGGCCGTGGAGCCGATTCGAAAAAGTTAGATCCTATTCAAGTGACAGATGGTGAATCATTACAGGTTACTCAAATGATTTATGATACCTTAGTTCAATACAAAGATGAAAACACGGAAGTTCAACCAGGACTCGCTGAAAAATGGGAAAACAGTGCTGACGGAAAAGTTTGGACTTTCCATCTGCGTAAAAATGTGAAATTCCATGATGGTACTCCTTTCAATGCTGATGCAGTTGTGTTTAACTTCGAGCGTTGGATGGATAAAAATCACCCACAACATAAAGGTGGGGAGTTTACTTATTATCCGGATATGTTTGGTGGTTATAAAGGAGATTCTACCCATGTTATTAACAAAGTAAGTAAGGTAGATGATCATACTGTCAAGTTTGAGTTGAATCGACCACTCGGACCATTTTTAGCAAATATCGCCATGCCACCATTTGCGATTGGTTCACCAGAAGCTATTAAAAAAGATCCAGAAAAATTTAATGAAAACCCTGTTGGAACTGGACCATATAAATTTGTAGAGTGGAAGAAAAATGACACGATTACTCTTGAAAAAAACCCCGATTATTGGGTAAAAGGTCTTCCGAAGACTGATAAGCTAATCTTCAAATCTATCCCGGATAACACAGCTCGTTTTAATGCACTAAAATCTGGTGATATTGATCTCATGAATGGAATGAATCCAACAGATGCTCCACAAGTAGAAAAAGACAGTAAACTTCAATTGTTTAAACAGCAAGGGATGAACGTGGCATATCTTTCTTTTAATATGAAGAAAAAGCCATTTGATAATCCAAAAGTACGTCAAGCAATTAGCTATGCAGTGAATAAAGAGGGAATTATCAAAAATTTTTATGCCGGCTTAGCAGAACCAGCTATTAATCCGTACCCTTCTTTCATGATGGGTTACAACAAAGATGTGAAAGAATATGAATTTAATTTAGATAAAGCTAAACAGCTCTTGAAAGAAGCTGGATTTGAAAAAGGTTTAAAATTAAAGCTACATGCACCACAAGATCCAAGACCTTACTTGCCAAATGGAAAGAAAGTAGCTGAATTCTTAAAAGAGGATTTTAAGAAAATTGGCATTGATGCTGAGATTGTAACAGCTGAATGGAAAACCTATCAAGATCAAGTAAAAAGTGGACAACATGAGCTCGCCTTATATGGATGGAATGGTGACAATGGTGACCCAGATAACTTCTTGTATGTATTGCTAGATAAAAACAATGCACGTGAAAAGGATGCTTCTAATATTTCTTATTATATGAGTGAAGAAGTGCATAAATTGCTAGTAGAAGCACAAAGCACTGTGGATCAAAAGAAACGTGAAGAGTTATACAAAAAGGCACAAGAAATTATCAAGAAAGATGCACCGTGGGTACCACTTGTTCATGCGACTGTCCCTGTTGCAGGTAAAAAAGAACTGAAAGGTTTCTTCCCGCATCCAACCAGTGGTTACAAGCTTTATAAAGTTTCAAGATAAGCTAAATTACGACTCAATTCCAAATCAATCGTGTTTAAAATGGATTGATGCTAGATGAAAAACTCAGACAAATAAACAACCTTTGCTCAAAGCGGCATTGCTCTCTTTGTGCAATGCCGCTTTGTATATGGAGAATCTGGAATAAATGGTAGGTGAGACCGATTATGCTTGCTTATACCGTACGAAGACTTTTCATGTTGATTCCAGTTTTGGTAGGGATGTCTATTATTACGTTTGGAATTGTCCATATGATTCCTGGGGACCCAGCACAAACGATCGCTGGAGAAAAGGCAACACCCCAACGTGTTGAAGAAATCCGCAAAGAACTGGGTCTGGATGAGCCATTATATATACAGTATGGGAGCTATGCAAAAGGGTTACTACAAGGTGATTTAGGTAAGTCTATGACGACCAAACGCCCAATCGGAGAAGAAATTGGACCTTTTTTAGCTGCAACGGCAGAACTTGTGTTTGCAGCTATGTTTATTGCCGTTTTCTTTGGAGTGAATTTAGGAATTTTATCATCTTGGCGACAAAATTCATGGTTTGATTATTCGGCGATGATGATTGCACTTATTGGAGTATCTATTCCTGTATTCTGGTTAGGTTTGATGGAGCAGTGGCTATTTGCTCAAACACTTGATTGGTTACCTTCCAATGGAAGACTTGATCCACGTATTCAAATGGAACCAATTACTTATTTTTATGTTATCGATACGATTCTCTATGGGGATACAGAAGTTTTATGGGATGCGGTAAAACACTTGATTTTACCAGCTGTTGCACTAGCTACAGTTCCCATGGCCATCATTGCTAGAATTACGAGATCTAGTATGCTTGAAGTGATGCGATCTGATTATATTCGGACTGCTAGAGCAAAAGGATTGTCGGAGTTTTGGGTAGTGTATAAACACACACTTAAAAATGCATCCATTCCTGTTTTAACGGTGATCGGTTTACAGTTAGGAACATTGTTAGGTGGAGCAGTTCTAACAGAGACGATCTTTAGCTGGCCAGGAGTAGGAAGATATTTATATACTGCGATTGGAGAACGTGATTATACTGTCGTACAGTCAGGAATTTTAATTGTTGCTACGATTTTCGTCATTATTAACCTAATTGTTGATTTAATTTATGCTTGGATTGATCCACGTATCCAGTATGGAAAAAAATAACATGATATCCGTTCGTGTAAAGAGGAGGTGTAGAGACTGCTGCTTTACGGAAAAGGTGTACGATGCATGTAACACCTGAAGTAGCAGTTCTTTAGATAATGCAAACCCAAACTGTTGATATCAGAAATAAAGTGGTTGAAGAAGATAAGCCATGGAAAGATTTTATGCGCTCTTTTTTACGACATCGTTCTGCTGTCATTGGAAGCGTTATTATTTTGTTTCTCATTCTTATTGCTATAATTGCCCCTGTACTAACACCATTTGAGTATTCAGCTAAGTCAAATGATTTGATGCAGTCACCTTCAGCAAATCACTGGTTTGGTACAGATGAAATGGGAAGAGATATATTTACAAGGGTGATTTATGGAGCAAGAATTTCTTTATGGGTTGGTTTTTTTGCCGTAATAGGTTCGATTGTACTTGGTAGTCTTTTAGGATTGATCGCAGGTTTCTTTGGCGGTTGGAGAGATGCAGTCATCTCACGTATCTTTGATATTTTATTGGCTTTCCCAGGTATTTTATTGGCCATTGCGATGGTAACCATTTTAGGGCCAGGAATTAATAATGCGATGATTGCAATTGCTATTATTAATATTCCGACATTCGGGCGATTGATGCGTTCCAGTGTGCTTAGAATCAAAGAAGAAGACTATGTCTTAGCAGCAAAAGCAATGGGTATGAAAAATGGTCGGATTTTGTTTCATCATATTTTGCCCAATTGTTGGACACCAATTATGGTACAAGGAACACTTAGTTTTGCGACAGCGGTCATTGAAGCAGCTGCACTCGGTTTTCTCGGGCTGGGAGCCCAACCACCAGAACCTGAATGGGGAACTATGCTTGCCGACTCTAGACCATTTATTCAAACAGCACCATGGACGATGATCTTCCCAGGCTTAGCGATTGTACTAACAGTTCTTGGTTTTAACTTACTAGGAGATGGTTTACGGGATATCTTTGATCCAAGAATGAAACAGTAAGAAAAAGTCCGCCTAAATATAGGCGGATTTTTTATTTTAATAAAAATTTATAATGAAATGGAAATGGGATGCCCTTTTAATTACCATTAGATCATAAGGGTATTTAATACTATCACATGAATATCTTGTGGTTTTGAAAAATACAGGTTATAACTTAAAATGAATGAAAATTTTTGATTATAAAATAATAATACAATAATAGTGAATAAAGTGATAAGATTAAAGTAGACCTAAAATTCAAACATAGGATGTGAACTGTGTTGAAAAATGCCCATGAAATCGATTTTAAAATTTATGGGGAGGACATGCAATTTGTCGAAATTGAATTAGATCCAGGTGAAAGTGTGATTGCAGAAGCTGGTAGTTTGATGATGATGGAAAATGATATTGGGATGGAAACGATATTTGGAGACGGAAGTCAAAAATCCAGTGGATTTTTTGGAAAGCTAGTAAGTGCTGGAAAGCGTCTGCTATCTGGTGAAGGCTTATTTATGACTGTTTTTACACATACAGGTAACACTGGGAAAAGACATGTATCATTTGCTTCACCCTATCCTGGGAAAATTGTTCCGATGGATCTAGCTGAATTAGGTGGAAAAATTATTTGTCAACAACAATCTTTTCTTTGTGCTGCCAAAGGTGTTGCAGTTGGGATTGAGTTTGAACAAAAAACAACAAAAAAAGCATTAACTGGGAAAAATTTTATCCTGCAAAAATTGGAAGGTGATGGACTAGCTTTTATTCATTCTGGTGGAACGATTTATAAAAAAATATTATTTCCAGATGAAGTCATTCGGGTTGACTCCGGTTGTATCGTTGCGATGACTAAAAATGTTCAATACGATACGGAGTTCGTTGGTGGTATAAAAACAGCTTTATTTGGTGGCGAAGGATTAACGATGACTACATTAAAAGGGCCTGGAACAGTCTGGATTCAGTCATTACCATTTAGCCGTTTAGCAAGTCGAATCTTTGCAGAAGCTTCAACGACAGACAGTGGAAGTAGTGGTAGTGGTGGTAGTTTTATTGAGGGATTTCTGGAGTAGCAGTTACTATTTATACCCATTATACATTTTCAAATCAAAGAGACAGGCAGTAAATCTATACGCCTGTCTCTTTGGTTTGTCATAAGCAAAATGCATAAAGGGATCATTTTCGAATCAAACTATGATTGGAGGTGTTCATTTTGAAGCGTATCGCTGTTGAAGCAGATCTTTCCAATGTTCAACAATATTTAAGTCAACAAGGCTACCAAGTCGAAGTATGGAATTCGAAAAATGTGAATCAGGCTATACAAGCGAATTTTGATGCGATTGTAATCTCGGGGATTGACCAAAATATGATGGGAATGCAAGATATCGTACAAAATTGTCCAGTAATCAATGCCCATGGGTTAACAGCAGAAGAAGTAGGGCAACGTCTCAAAGGTCTTCCTAGTTAAAGTATAAGATGATAAAAAGTGACTTGGGCTTTTTTCAAGTCACTTTTTTTGTAGAATGCTCATTAAGTTAGATAGCTTTTGTTGAAAGGGAGTCTTGTAAAAGAATGGATTTAATGGCATCAGAAAATAGTGGCTCTGTAAAAGAGTGAGATCCCTTAATCATGATTTTAAATCGCTCAGTTAGCTCTTTGGATGAGAAAGCGGAAGAATTGGGATCAATCTCTTCACGAGTCATTATATTAGGGTACTGGAGAAGTGAACCTAATTGTTTTTGCTGTAAATTCTTTTTTGAAAGTTGAGGAAAAATAGTCCCATAGCCATAGGGAAAGGTGATACAAGTATTTTTAAAGATAGCTTGTAGACTTTGTTGTAGTACTTTGGAAATTTGAAAAACATAGTTTCGAGCACGCAAAAGTGTAGGGATTTGAAAAAAGTGAGCAGACGAATTGATTTGATACTTCGCTAGTTTGGAAAAGTACCAAGTGGAAAGATTGGAAAGGTACTCGACTTCCAACACAAACAAGCCTAAATCAGGACCAAAAATAATAAAGTCAGGTTGATAGCCATATAGATTTTGCTGATAGAGAATCAAATGATCATTGGGCAGATACTTCTTTAATGTTTGAAATAAAAGTTTATTTTCAGGATGATCTTGTTTTGATAACTCGATAGGGATGGAGTCTGCCATGTTCTTCTCAACTCTTTCCTCATATCATCTCACTCATATATTCCCTTTCGGCAAAAAACTTAGGCAACCTTCTGCTAAAAGGTTGGTATGAATTAGTTATAGGGAGAAGAAAGATAGGATAGAAATTCTTTATAGATCTTTGTTTGTTAACATATAGGATTAGCATATTACATCATTCGATTGAAAAAATAGCTTAAGCATAAAAGAGTGAATTCAAAAAAGTACCCGTATCACTTTTGGTTAAGGTGCAAGGTGATACGGGCTTTATCTTTAGTATCCAAAATAATTAGTGGATAACTAAAATACTTCTAGAGTTCATTATTCGATCATTTACCAAAATACTCTTTCCAACGTTCATCGACTAATTTTTTGATATCAGGATCTACTTCTAGTTCATCGGGATAATCTGGCTTCATACGTGCATCGACGATAATCGGGAAGCAGTAGCTGGGATGATGACGTATAAGCTCAGTCCGTGCATAAATATCATGAGCTGGATCAAAGCGAGTAAAGATTGTCCATAAGAAAGGAGTTTGTCCTGATGCCGCATGGATATCATCCACTAAGAAAATAAATGGCCATTCTGTTAGCTGATCGCCATAATGTTTTAGAAGTTTTTCAGCTAGTTCTGGATCTTGTGAGAATGAGTCCGCCTCTAAGACTAATGCTCCTTTACAATAAACAGCAGCATCTTTCACACCAGCCATATCAGGCCCATCAAATTGGGCTGGGAGAGATCGTACAGGAGCTCCCGTTCCGATGAGAACTGCTTTGCTACCATGATTAAGACGACGGCCCGTATAGTCAAGTGTATCCATAGAAGTATTATTAAAGATAAAAAGATCGGTTGCCGGATCAAACCGTTCCATTACAAGTTCAAAGAGGCGAGGAAAGTCCTCAAGTGATGTAGATTGATCTGTTACAATCAAGAATTTTGTTAAGGTAAGCTGACCTTCGCCTAGAATTCGGAACGCGTTGACTAAAGCTTCACGTTTATAACTCTCACGGACGATAGCCGCTGCAAGTGCGTGGACACCCGTCTCAGGATATGCCCATACTTCACGAACACCTGGCATAACCATAGGAAAAGCGGGGGAAAGAAGCTTCTGTAAAAACTCACCTAAATAATAATCTTCTTGTTTGGGTTTACCGACGATGGTTGCAGGATAAATGGCATTTTTTCGGTGGTGAACACTCTCAACATGAAAGACAGGGAATTCATGAGCAAGAGAGTAATAGCCATAATGATCACCAAATGGTCCTTCTAAACGACGTTCATGTGGAAATACTTTACCAGATAGGACAAACTCTGCTTCGGCAACAAAAGGATATCCTCCATCTTCTGGTTTTACGACAGGTAATTTCTCTCCAAGGATAAGAGAAGTCATCAATAGTTCTGGTAGAAATTCGGGTAATGGAGCAATAGCGGAAACGATTAAGGCTGGAGGTCCACCCAAAAATACTCGCACAGGCAAAGGCTGGTTCCTTCGTTCTGCTTCGTAATAATGAAAACCTCCACCTTTATGAATCTGCCAGTGCATTCCTGTCGTTTGCCCATCAAAAATCTGCATTCGATACATTCCTAAGTTATGTTGTTTACTTTCTGGATGCTCTGTATAGACGAGTGGTAGTGTAATAAAAGGACCACCATCTTCTTGCCATGAAGTAATGACAGGTAATTTAGTTAAGTCTACTTTACTCTGTTGTTGTTCCAAGACAGGAGCTCTGTTTTTACTAACAGTCTTCAAACCAACCTTAAGTAGATCACCAATTAGTTTTCGTTCTCCCCAGAGTGCTTGAGGAGATGGAGGCATTAACTTGTGTACTAATTGAACGACTTGCTTCATTAATTGTTCAGGCCTCGGACCAAAAGCAAGCTCAACACGACGAGTAGTCCCGAATAAGTTGGTTACTACTGGAAAGTGACTCCCACGAATATTGGTAAAGAGAAGAGCGGGCCCTTCTTCTTCAATTACTCGACGGTGGATCTCTGCGAGCTCTAAGTTCGGATCAACGGGTGTATCAATTTCCACTAGATCTTTCTCTTGTTTAAGTTGCTTAATAAAAGAACGTAGATTTTTATGCAAAGTCATCTCTCCCGTACTTCATAATCTAGTCCTATTATAGCGAAAGTAAGAAGATATAATAAGGGTATCTTGTTATACAAATTATAAAGTTCTATTGTAAAGTTGAATAGTAAGGAATAAGTAGAACGAATAGATGATTGATAAAAAAGGAGGAACGAGAATGAAAGTCTTAGTCTATTCGAAACCACACTGTATTGAATGTAATATCTTAAAGCGTTTTTTGACCGACTATCAAATCGAATATGAGGTAAAAGATTGTGGATCAAATCCAATGTATTTGGAAGAAGTTAAACAGATGGGATTTTTAGGTGTTCCCGTAACGGTTGTTGGAGATAAAGCGATCCATGGTTTACAACCAGAATTAATCCTCGAAGCACTAGGTCAAAAAGCGGAGAAATAAAAGCAAAGTTCACCCATTGTCTTAGTGGGTGAACTAATTATCAATAATAGTTTTTATATAACATTTTATAATAATAAAAACCGATCGAATCATTGATTTTATTACAAAAAAATGAAATTTCTTATTCATATTTAGATATGATTATGCTATGATATTTTTACAATGAGAAATAGGTATTTTCGAAAAATAAATAAATATCTATTTCGCATGAAAACAGAGAATGTTGCCTAATTCAATCCAAAACCTAGATCATTTCTGTAACGAGAGCGAATCGTTTTTATGTAGAAACAGCTTTTGACTGATAAGGCTACGGGAGTGAGTTCAAACACGATGAGTGTCTGATTCATGCAACATCCTCAAACTGAATATTCTCGATTTAAAAGGAGGTTGATGAAGTGAATCTTTTTAGAAAGAAAAGCATTCAAACTTTATTGCAGCAAAGTGGGAAAGGAGTAACACTTCGACGAAATTTAGGCGCATTTGATCTAACATTTTTGGGTATTGGAGCGATTATCGGAACTGGAATTTTCGTTTTAACGGGTGAAGGGGCGTTAACTGCTGGGCCAGGACTTGTGGTTTCATTTATTATTGCGGGTATTACTTGTGCTTTAGCAGCTTTTGCTTATGCAGAATTTGCTTCCATGGTTCCAATTTCCGGATCTGCTTATACTTATACCTATGTAACGATTGGAGAATTTTTAGCATGGGTAATTGGTTGGGATTTAGTATTGGAATACAGTTTAGCAGTAAGTGCTGTTTCAAGTGGTTGGTCGGGATACTTTCAATCATTTATAGCTGGTTTTGGATTAGAGTTACCGAAAGCGCTTACAGGAGCTTATAATGCTGCGGAAGGGACTGTTATCAATTTACCGGCTTTTCTGATTGTTATGTTGATCACATTTTTACTATCCCTAGGAATTCGTGAGTCTAAACTGGTCAATAATATCATGGTAGTATTAAAACTGGCTGTAGTTGCATTAGTGATTTTTGTTGGTGTGGCTTATGTGAAACCTGAAAACTGGTCTCCATTTGCACCGTATGGTTTCTCAGGGATAGGGGCTGCTGCCGCTGTCGTCTTCTTTGCTTATCTAGGATTTGATGCAGTAAGTTCAGCGGCTGAGGAAACGATAAATCCAGGAAAAGACTTACCCAAAGGAATTATGTGGTCACTTGGTATTTGTACGATTCTGTATGTTGTTGTTACTCTTGTTGTTACAGGCTCTATGCCCTTTCTAAACTTTAAAGGTCATGAAGATGCTCCAGTATCATACGTATTTAAATTTGTAGGACAAGACTGGGTAGCTGGTATGATTGATCTTGGAGCTGTGATTGGTATGATGACAGTGATGCTTGTTATGTTGTACGGACAAATCAGGATTGGATATGCGATGTCGCGTGATGGCCTGTTACCTAAATTTTTTTCAACGGTTCATCCCAAACTTCGAACTCCTTATAAAGCCACATGGTTTTGCGGAACTGTTTGTGCTTTATTTGGTGCTCTGGTTCCATTAGGTGAATTATCAAGGTTGGTTAACTTAGGTACTCTTGCTGCTTTCGTTATTATCTCGATCGCTGTGATTATTTTACGAAAAACTCAGCCTAATTTGGAAAGGAAATTTCGCTGTCCCGGTGTTCCGTGGCTCCCCATACTAGCTGTGATTGCTTGTGTGTACCTGATGGTACAGCTTCCTTGGGGAACATGGCTTCGTTTCCTTATTTGGTGGGCAATTGGTATCGTTGTATATTTCGCATACTCTGTACGTAAATCTAAGCTGAATCACGATGATTAAAAGAGCAATGGGCGATTGAATGATTCTAAGTATTAAAAAATAGACTTCTCTTTCATTAGATTGAAAGGGAAGTCTATTTTTTATTAAATCTTAACATCATTGGAATTCCAGGTGGGCTTCTGTCCTTTTTTCTTTTTTATTTTCATCTTTTGTTTTAGAGATAGTTCCCATCTTTTTAATGAAGGAAATGGATCATAAGAATAAGTTGTTCGTCCATTAAACTTATATAATCCATAATGTAAATGGGGCGGAAACTTTCCAGCCGTTCCGGGAGGACCATATCCAGTAGAGCCTACTGAACCTATTAACTCCCCAGGTTTTACAATATCACCTTGCTTTAACCCTTTACGAAAGCCTGCTAAATGGGCAAAATAATGATAATTATTCTGGGTATCACGAATACCGATTCTCCATCCACCAAATCGATTCCAACCCATTAATTCGATATAACCATAACAAGTACTACGAATGGGAGTCCCATAACCGGCAAAGATGTCAGTTCCCTCATGAATACGTCTCCCACCCCAGTTACGTCCTGTACCCCAGGTACTACGATAAGAATAGTTGTAATGTAGAGGAATCGGAAAAGTATATTTATCTAAATCAATTCGTTCATACTTCTCAAAAATCTTGGCTATATGAGTAATAATATCAACGGGAACCGAGTGTTGATAGTATTGCCAAAGTTGTTCACGAATATTTTGCGGTGTTTGTCCTTTTTGTGTCAAAAAGTGGGCGATGGAGTATAGAATATCCATATCATCTTTGGGATTAGCTAATCCATCCCCATTACCATCCCGACCAATTCCAGCAAAAAATTGAATAGATCGTGGGTACATACTTTCAAGATCCGGGTTAGCAGGACCAGCCCAAATACTAGGGGAAACCTGTATGGAGATAAGTCCTTTCTTTTCGCTTTTCTTTTTTTGTAACTTTGTAAGGTTTTGTTCGTATTGGTTCATAGCAGCTAAATAATTCCAAGGGGCTCCAGTAAGTGCTTCCATTGCTTTAAATAGATAAATTTTCTCTAATTCAGGTGATGCCACTTGTGCATGAACAGGGGTGTTTAGACTTATTATTGAATTTAGTAAGATGATGAAACTAATTAGGCACATCAATCTCTTTGTTTTCATAAGATCACCGAGATGTTGATCGTTTTAAGTTAGTATGTCTTAAATTCAAAAAAAGATAGGTGGAAGTTTGAGGGAAATAACAAAGCTTCATTTCATAACGAAATGAAGCTTTGTAGTGGAAGTAGATTCTAATTATTAGGAGGAATAACATGGATTACTTTTTAAACTGTGGTATATATTTGTTACTTAACTCATCTAACATTAGATTAGCTGCTTTGATACCACCAGCTGTATTCCAAATAATATCATCAACTTTAAATACTTGTTGATTTTTAACGGCATTGAGGTTTTTCCATAATGGATCATTGGTAAACTCTTTTTCTAATTGAAGAGCTCCCGAGCCATCTTTTTTTGGTGTGTAAGTAAAATAGAGAAGGATATCCCCATCCATATCTGGGATTCTTTCACGTGTTACTTCTAACGCAAATTCATTTTTTGCTTGGAGTTCAGGGCGAGCCCATCCCAACTGTTTGAATATATTTCCTGTGAAGGTATCCCCTTGGTAAATTCTAACTTTACCAGGCATAAAACGTACAACAGAAATCTTTTTCTGAGTTAAGTCTCCTGCTTTCTTTTTCACTTCTTCAAGCTTTTTATCATAATCTGCTAAAAGCTTTTTCCCTTCTGCCTCTTTATTAACTGCCTTTGCATAAAGTGAAAAGTTTTCTTTCCAATCTCCACGTAATTTATCACTAAAAACAGTAGGGGCTATTTTAGAAAGCTGATTATAAATTTTTTCTTGGCGCATTTTCATACCAATAATTAAATCTGGCTTTAATTTCATAATCGTCTCTAAGCTAGGTGCATGCTCCGTACCTACAGAGGTCACTCCTTGTAGCTCTTTAGCGATATGTGGATAAAACTCTCCTGTAAAACCTTGGATAGCACCTACTGGCTTAATGCCTAAAGCAAGTAGTGCTTCTGTTCCTTCATTGGTAAGGACAACAATGCGCTTAGGATGTTCGGGTACTTTTGTTTTACCCATCACATGTTCAATGGTACGGGATTTTCCTTTGTTTTCCTCTTTTGAACTTTGTGTGGGGATAGACCCGCATCCAGCCATGAGCATAGAAAGTATAAAAATAATATTAAATAGTCCTAAAAAATGGCGCTTAAACATGACTGTAGCTCCTTCATTCCATTTGATAATGATTTTCATTTAATACTATAATAGGGAGCTAGTTTATTGTCAATTAGTATTTGAAAATGATTTTCATTGACATGTACTAAATAGATTCATTAGACTGAAAATGGTTTCAGGTAATTAAGGAAGTTAGGTGACGATCGTTGAGAGAGATTTTACATACGAGGTTATTAAAAGTTGCTGGATTGATAATTGGATTATTATTCGTTTTTCTTTTTATGTTGTTAAGTATCATGTTAGGATTTAAAAATATGTCGATACAAATGGTTTGGGACTCTATTTTCCATTTTAATCAATCAAACGAACACTTAATTATTCGGAGTAGTCGCATACCTAGGACAGTAATTGCTACAGTGGTTGGAGCTAGTTTAGCGATTGCAGGTGGGCTTATGCAAGGACTTACACGAAATCCCCTTGCTTCACCAGCTACATTAGGTGTGAATGCGGGAGCTAGTTTTTTGATTGTGATTGCTGTTTCTTTTTTAGGTATACAATCATTAACTTCATTAATGATAGTAGGGTTAGTTGGTGCAGCTCTGGCTTCATTTTTGGTTTATTTTTTAGGATCGCTGGGGCGGGATGGGATGACTCCAGTAAAGCTAACTTTATCAGGTACAGCGATGGCAGCCTTGTTTGCTTCACTTACACAAGGAATTTTAGTCATGAACGAAAAAGGTCTTGAAGAGTTATTATTTTGGCTTACTGGCTCGGTTCAAGGAAGAAAATTAGAAATGGTTTCGAGTATATTTCCATTTATTTTTCTAGGCTGGATACTTGCACTTGTCATTATGAAGCAAATGAATGTCCTTGCTTTAGGAGATGAGGTTGCCAAAGGACTCGGAATGAAACTAGGTCTGATTAAGCTATTGACGGGTTGTATTATTATTTTATTAGCAGGTGGATCCGTAGCGATCGCTGGTCCCATTGTATTTGTAGGGCTGATTGTCCCGCATATAGTACGAGCATTAGTTGGGATTGACTATCGATGGATTATTCCTTATAGCATCCTATTTGGAGCTCTATTTTTAATGAGTGCAGATATAGGTGGAAGACTGATTATGGCCAAACAAGAAATTCCAGTGGGAGTGATGACAGCTATCATTGGGACTCCATTTTTTATTTATCTTGCCCGTAGAAATGCAGGTGAAAAAGTATGAAACGTTTTCGTACTTTGCGGATAGGTAATCGAATTTCTTTTTTTGTCGATCAAAAAGCAGTAAGTACAATTGTGGTTTTATTCATTCTTTTAATGTTTTCGATTGTGATTAGTGCAGGGATTGGGGAAATTTATATATCACCCCTTGAAGTGTTTTTGACTTTCATCGGTCAAGGTGACGAACTTCATCAGATGGTCATTCAGACCTTTCGAATGCCTCGCATTCTAGTAGCATTATTCTCAGGAATGTCCTTGGCGATTTCAGGAGCACTATTACAAGCTCTAGTCCGAAATCCCCTTGCTTCACCCGATGTCATTGGAATTACTGGTGGAGCATCTGTGGCTGCTGTATCTATGATTACCATTTTTAGCGATAGTACAAAATCCCTTTCAGTAAGTATGCAGTGGATTCCTTTCGCAGCATTTTTAGGAGCAACGGTTATTGCTCTTCTCATGTATGGATTAGCGTGGAAGAAAGGTGTATCACCTTTTCGACTCGTATTGGTGGGAATTGGGCTGTATACGGCTACACAAGCCATTACGAATTTAATTATTTTACTAGGTCCTGTTTATCGGGCGACCCAATCTAAAACATGGTTAACTGGAAGTGTGTATGGAAGTGAGTGGAAAGAAGTATTTACCTTATTACCATGGATTTGTATTTTAATTCCGCTTGCTTTTATCATGGCAAGAACTGTAAATATACAGCAATTTGGTGATGATATTGCAACAGGTATGGGAGATCGCGTACAGAGAAATCGTTTGTTCATTTTACTAATTAGTACAGGTCTTGCCGGAACGGCTGTTGCTTTTGCAGGGGCCATTGGCTTTATAGGATTAATTGCTCCTCATGCAGCTCGAAGACTTGTCGGCTCCTCATTTGAAGTTCTTTTACCTGTATCTGGACTACTGGGTGGAACTATAGTGGTACTTGCTGATTTAGTAGGACGTACGGTTGCTCCTCCGTTAGAAATACCTGCAGGAGTATTTACTGCTGCAATTGGTGCCCCTTACTTTATCTATTTACTAGCAAGAACTAAAAAAAGAACAGTTTGATTTAGCAGGGTAGAAAAAGGTAATTTGTGATAAAATAAATACGAAAATGCCTTTAGTGAATAGTGACCTTTCTCTAGAGAGTTACGGATAGATGGAGGGAAAAAATTGACGACGAGAGAGCGTAAGCCTGAATGGTTAAAAGTAAAGCTATCAACAGGTGAGAACTATCAAGAGCTTAAGAAAATGATGCGCAGTAAAACGCTACATACCGTATGCGAAGAAGCGCGTTGTCCTAATATTTATGAATGTTGGGCTAATCGTACTGCTACTTTTATGATTCTTGGTGATATTTGTACGCGTGCCTGTCGTTTTTGTGCAGTAAAAACAGGATTACCGACTGAACTTGATTGGGCTGAACCCGAGCGTGTAGCTGAAGCAGTTGAGCAAATGGGAGTTAGACATGCGGTAGTCACTTCGGTTGCTCGAGATGATCTTAAAGATGGTGGAGCAGCCATATTTGCAGCTACCATCAAAGCGATCAGACAGCGAAATCCATTTACGAGTGTAGAAGTACTTATTCCAGACTTTCAAGGAAATTGGGAAGCACTCCAAGTTGTTATGGATGCGAAACCAGATATTTTAAATCATAATGTTGAAACAGTTCGCCGACTTTCAGATCGTGTCAGAGCTAGAGCGAAATACGATCGGACTTTAGAATTGTTACAGAGAGCGAAAGAAATGCAGCCCCAAATTCCTACTAAGTCTAGTATTATGGTTGGAGTAGGTGAAACCAACGATGAAGTAGTACAAACCATGCGAGACCTTCGGGCACATCAGGTCGATATTGTAACCATTGGACAATATTTACAACCTACTCGAAAACATATGAAAATTGAACGGTATTATACACCAGAAGAGTTTGCTTCTTTCAAAGAAGAGGGTCTTGCACTAGGTTTTTCCCATGTGGAATCAGGACCATTAGTTCGAAGTTCTTATCATGCTCATGAACAAGTTCAATCTGCACAAGCAAATACAGAGAAAAAAGCAGTGGCTCAATAATAAAAGGACGCTTCATAGTTGAAGCGTCCTTTTAATATCCAATTTGCGTTTTGGAATTAGGGTTATTATCTTCATTAACATCAGGTGGAGTTTCATCACCCATTTTTCGAAGTAGCTGTTCAAGATCTCCTCTTACACCTTCTACATCATTATTTGTTCTCATACGCATTCCGACACTATTGATTTGTGATTCAAGCTTTTGGCTATCCGTAACATGTACTTTAAAATAACGTGGGGTAACAGCTTCGGCTGTCCGTTTGGCCTCTTTGATAATTTTCGGATTGTGTTTTCCGTTCTTTGTGCGCACGCCGATAAATACATGATCATCCGTTACTAAAGCAGTGGCCTCTTTAACACCTGGTAAAACAGTGACCAATTGAGCGATATGTTTAGCCAAGATAGGACGATCTACAAAGACATTATGGGATTGTGGAATCTTACGTCCATTGGTCCGATAATTGGCTGGATTGTACCGAAAATAACCAATTTCGTTTTGCCCTCCGGTAGCAGCATTTTCATGGCCATTGATATCACTATTATCACGACGTACAGCTCCTAGTCGAGACGGATTATTGGTTTCACGAAAAATCGGCTCTTGTGGACTGGTATTGTCATGTTCTGCAGATTGATTTCGAGGTGAACAGGCTGTGGTAATCAATAGTATTACACTAAAGATACCCAGTACCCATGCTCGTCGAGTCATATTGATACCTCCTTTTAGGATAGCTTGCCCGTTTTTCATATGAATACGCTTCCAATTAAAACATAGTAAGGAATTATCAGTTGTGATATAGTAGTTACACAACTAAACAATCCTGTACTGTTCTATAGCAGTCTAAAAATAAAAAGAGATGGCAGCACTTTTATTAAAAAAGGAGGAAAGGGCGTATAATACTTACGCCGCTTTTATGGATAGAATGGAAATACAAGGAATTCATTTTGAGTTATTAACCAACTATCGGGATGCGTGGAATCCAGATGCTTTTAAGAAGAGATACAGTGAAATCTTAAATAAATACGATTTTATTGTAGGTGATTGGGGATATGGTCAACTTAGGCTGAAAGGTTTTTTTCGAGACCAACATATTCGTGCAACACCAGAAACAAAAATTAGTTATTTAGAAGAGTATTTAAATGAATTTTGTAATTTCGGCTGTGCTTACTTTGTACTAAAACGCATTCCGAATTAAGATTATACCTCTGGATCATCATGGGTGGGATGACTTCCTGGCATTTCTCTTTGTAAACCTTCATGGAATTCACGATTCTCATAAGCAAAATTGGAGACAGCATGCTGATCTTTTTCCCATGGGGTACTTTTACCAAGCTTTTCATTTCTTGTTGATCCATAAGGCCCTTCGGGAAATTCCTCTGGAAGAATTTCGTTACGGACTGACTCAACAGTTTTTAGTTCTTTGTAATCAGGTCGATTGGACATATGCTCTTTCACCTCTTTTTCCTAAATTGTCCGTCGAGAAACAATTGTATACAGGGAAAGATAAGCTAGCTTTGGCAATCAAGACCATCTCCAACCCATATAAAAAAACCTTGGTTCACCTATTTTGTGAACCAAGGTTTTTTTAGTTAGAAGGGGGTATTCTCCATACCGATTAGGCTTAGATCAGTGTATGCAAAAAGTGTCGAAGTTCTTCTGCTTCCTCTTCAGAAAGCTGATATACATGTTCAAGATAGCCAGGTTCCTCTAAGTCATCCGATCCTATAATGGCAAATCGACTTGATTGTAAATTTAAAACTAATAATTTTCCATAAAAGCGTTCAGTTGTGATAATGGCTAAATCAAAACGATTTGTTTCTCCCATAAAACTAACAAAGCGGGTACGGGTATTTTCTACATCATCATACAAGAACATCAAGTCTGTCATAAAGTAAACTCCTTTTCGTTTATCTCAATCACTTCATGTAGTCTAATTCCAATCGGGCTCCAAAGATAAGCTTTACCCAATAGGTTGGAATTTTTGGTGTTTGTCATGAGAATGTTCTCCTGCATTCAGTTTGTCATGGTCTTCGACTTGTGTCCAGTATCTCCTAGAGAAATTCTACCCAAATAGGATGATGTTAGAAAAATAAAAAATTCTTTTTCTTTTTGCGGGGTGGAAGAGAAGATTCTCGTGTTACTGCTACCATGCGCTGTGTAAAATGAGCATTACGTAACTCTATTTTTAATTGCTCTTGTTTCTTACGAATATCATCAAACATTTTATGAAGTTCGCCTGCTGGGATACTATCATGTGTGACAGTTGCTAATTGTTGTTCTAAATTTTCGATCGCTTCAAAGAGAGTATACAGGTGACCTTCAAACCGTTCCATTCGAGTGAATAATTCTTCAACCATGTCAATCATATTTTCCATATTTTCTGATATAAAACGAAATGTTTTTTCGGGATCAAGCTGAGCCCATTCGGTTTCTTTCGTAATTTTACCTTCTCGAATTAAGTCTTCACGAACTTGGCGCATCGATTTATTAGGTTCTTGGAGGCGTTCTTTTATATCTTTTAGACGTAAGAGACTTTGTTCTGTTAGTAAATAATGACCACGTTCATTCCAATCTGGACTGATATAATCTTCAAACATATCAATCCACTTTCTTATCGTTCGTGCATGAACTTGTAATTTTTCAGCTGCTTCCCGTGTTGAAATATAAGCTTGAATATCTTGGATATTATGATACATCGCAAATTCCTCCAGTCTGTGTAATTATTATATCTACTATTTTCTGGGAATCATATTCCAATCCTTCAGACATGACAAAGGAAGCCAAATTTATACAAAACTAGTGGATGAAATACAAATAGCTTCCAATCATCAATGGGAGCTGATATGACTAATTAGGAAATCGCGTATTAGAGTTAGTAAACTATTGCGTTGTCTGTTTTATTTGGTATATTGGTGTATGATTAACTTTGTACTATCCTTTTGGTTGCTTGTATACATGTCGTATAATAGATGATGACTATCTTAATGGTTGGAGGAACTTAGGACGATGATTTATGATATTAATATAAAACGAATTGAGAGCCAGCTTCGATATTTGCAAAATTGTATTCAAGTGCTAGAGCAGACAAATGTGGACGATGTTCATAGTATACAGGGATTTGCGGCAGCTCGAGCACTTCACATTGCAGTAGAGAGCATGATTGACGTAGGGAGTGTATTGATTGATGGATTTATTATGCGTGATCCAGGGGGCTACCTTGATATTGTAGATATTTTAGAAGATGAACAAGTTATCGACAAGCAATTATCGGGTAAAGTCAAAGAAAAAGTAACTTTTAGAGAAAAACTGATTCGATACTATGATGTGATCGAAACAGAGGAACTTCGTCGATTTAGTATAGATATTGAGCCCTATCGTCAATTTATTCATGCTGTTAAGTCTTTTTTAGAAAAAGAACGTGCCGCTGGGACCATACGATAACAAATTGAATCTTTCCTTTTGAAATTTAACATTGGAGCATTATTATTCTCATTTTGTCAATAAGATGCTAAGATTAGCGTGTTTAGGTAAATTTACAACCTTTGTGCATTTTTGTACAATGAGGAGAAGGAAGGTGAAGCCAGATGAGAGAAAACGGCTCAACCCGTAATCAGATTCTTATTTTGCTTAAAACCAAGGGACCATTGACTGTAAGCGACATGGCTGAGCACCTAGGGGTAACAGAGATGGCTGTTCGTCGCCATCTAAATACTTTAGAACGGGATCAATTAATTCAATCCCAGCTGTTACGTCAGTCCATGGGTCGACCAACTAGTCAATACTTCCTAACTGAAAAATCTGAGGAATTCTTCCCGAAAAATTACCATATGTTTACTTTGGATCTCCTTCAAGATCTAGAGGAACTACAGGGAAGCGAATTTATCGACAGCTTATTTCGTAATCGCGAGAAGCGACTAACTGAGTCCTATCAATCGATGTTTCAAGAAAAAAGTTTGCGCGAACGGATAGAAACATTAGCCAAACTACAAGAGTCTAAAGGATACATGGTAGAATGGGAAGAAAATTCTGCTGAATCTTTTACTTTGGTCGAGCATAACTGTCCTATCGTGCAAATAGCCAATCGTTATAATCAAGCCTGTAATTGTGAGCTCAATTGGTTCCGAAACCTTTTGGACGCTGAAGTACAGTTATATGAATGTAAGGCAAAAGGTGGACAAAACTGTGTCTATTTCATTCGTCAAAAAGCAGAGAATCAGGAGGTCATAAAGGAAGCGATTAAATAACCTCATCCTCACAGAGACAAGAACTTCTAAAAGTCAATTGAGTATGTTGCATCATTCGATTAAAAAGTTAGATTACTCTGAGACGAAGCTATCTAATCTCTTTGATGTAGACTCGACTTTTCCTAAGAGCATAACTCTAAGAAATTAGTAAGTGGGGGAGCGATAGGTAGCAGCATAATGGAACAATCTCGTCTTTCATAGAGAATGATATCTTTTTATTTGGCAATACTCCTTTTAAAGGGCTTGTCATCTGTGAGATGCGAAAAGGTTTTACAATGATATGATTCGCATACTATATACGGAAAATTCATATAAATAGGGTCTTAAAGGGGTGATTACTAAAAATCAGCCCTTTTTTAGGATGATGTCCTATTGTAGATTGCAATCGGCTATATGATTAACACTAGTTAAAAGGTGCATTGCATTAAAATAGACTATATTCTAAATAACTTTATTTGATAAAATAAAATAGTAAGCTAATACAGGAGGAAAAATAATGAGCTTGGAATGGTATAAAGAAAGTTTTGGGAAAGACTATTTATTAGTTTATCCTCATAGAAATCGAGCCATGGCAAATGATGAAGTTGAACGATTGATCGATTGGTTACAGCTTACAGAAAAGGATCAAATATTAGATCTTTGTTGTGGAACAGGTCGTCATTCAATTTCCTTAGCAAAAAGAAACTTCAATGTTCTAGGTTTGGATTTATCGTGGGAATTACTAAACATTGCAACGAAAATGAGTCAGAGTGAAATGCTTCCTATTCATTTTATACATGGGGATATGCGACAGCTTCCTTTTGTTGATCAATCGTATGATGTTGTACTCAATTTATTTACCTCCTTTGGCTATTTTCATGAAGACCAGCAAAATTTCCAAGTTCTCTTAGAGATTGCTCGAGTCCTTAAATCTGAAGGCCGATTTTTTATTGACTTTCTAAATAAGGAAGCCATTGTTAGCCATTTGATACCTGAGAGCGAGCGACAAGAAAAAGGCATGATTATTAAAGAAAACAGGCGCATTGAAGGCGATTATGTCTGCAAAAACATTCGAATCGTTGATGGGAATGAAGAAAGAAGATATGAAGAACGGGTTAAAATGTACACCTATCATCAACTGCTCAGTATGATTGAGGAAGCTGGAATGACCGTAAATGCTACATATGGAAGCTATCAAGGGGAACCATATACGAAAGAAAGTGAACGAATGATTATCATAGGGACGGTTTATAAATGAAAAAATATAAGGGTTATCTAATTGATTTGGATGGGACTTTGTATAGAGGTAATGAGATTATTCCGGAAGCGGTCGAATTTATAGCTTCCTTAGACCAAATGGGTTTACGATATTTATTTTTGACTAACAATTCTTCTCAAACACCAGCTCAGGTAGCTAAACGATTGCAAAAATTTGGTTTTCCTGCTAGAGAGGATCAAGTCTATACTTCTGCGCTAGCTACAGCTGCTTATTTAAAAGATACATTAGGCTCTCCTTCCGTATTTGTGATTGGCGAAGAGGGACTAAAGAAAGCGATAATTGAAGCAAACTGTTTGATGACAGAGCAAAATCCAGAAGCTGTTGTTGTAGGAATCGATCGTGAATTTAGCTATGAAAAGATGAAAAAAGCATGTCTTTTTATTCGACAAGGAGCTCAGTTTATTGGCACTAATCCAGATAAAGCTCTTCCTACAGAAGAAGGTTTACTACCTGGAGCTGGTTCATTAATTCAAGCGATCGCTATGGCGACAGGGGTAAATCCAAAAATCATTGGTAAACCCGAATCGATAATTATTCACTATGCATTAAAAGCTTTAGGAACAACATCTGGGGAGACTTTGATTGTAGGAGATAACCTAGAAACAGATATCTTGGCAGGTGTTAAAGCTAAGATAGATACCTTACTTGTGCTTAGTGGGGTAACGACCATGGATATAGCTAACCAGTCTGAGATTAAGCCGAAATATCAAGTTGTTACACTGCGTGAATGGAAACTATAAAAAAGGGGAAACAAACAAATGAACAGATGGGGAGATATTATTAAGGTTGCTTTGCCCTTACCTTTTCCCTTAAAAATTATCAATGCGTATTTGATAGAGGGGAAAAAGGGATATACCATTGTGGATGCAGGACTACATACGACAGAAGCATTAGAAACTTGGAAACAAATACAACAAGAAGTGGGTTTTACTTGGGAAGATGTAGAAAAAATTATAATTACTCATTACCACCCCGATCATTTTGGACTAGCTGGGACTTTACAAAATTTAACCCAAGCTCCAGTATATATATCGGAGACCGATTGGAAACAGGCTATGCTCTTTTTTGATAGAGAGAGTAGCTTACCTGATGAGATGGCTGAATTTTATAAGAAACATGGTCTACCTGAAGCTTGGGTCAAGCAAATCCCAGATCACCTCAGAGGATTTTGCAGATGGGTTGAACCGCATCCCCAAGTGGAATTTATTCGTGCTGGAGAAATGATAGAGCTAGGTGACTATCCTTATCAAATTTATCATACACCCGGTCATGCGGATGGGCATTTAAGCTTTTATGATCCTAAACGGCAACTGTTAATGGGTGGTGACTTTTTGTTACCAAAGATTACACCCAATATAAGTTTATGGCCTAAGTGTCATTCGAATCCACTTGCTCTATTTTTAGAAACATTGGCTCAGATGAAAGACCTTGCTGTAAAACAGGTATTCCCTGCGCATGGTCAAGTATTTGACTTTTATCAAGAGCGTATTTCTCAACTTGAAAATCATCATAAAAAGAGGCTACAACAAATCCAGAAGATTGTTGCAGAAAGAGGGCGACTTACGACAGCGGATACCTGTTTTGCTATCTTTGGTCAAAATTTATCCATTCATAATCTACGGTTTGCAATGGCAGAAACACTGGCTCATTTAGAATATCTGCGCCAAAACAATCAAATAGATGGCGAAGAGAAAGATGATATCTATTTTTATATAAAACCCCATTCATAATCATCAATAGTAAAGTTTATGAAGATAATAGAGAACATGGATGGAAAGATAAATAAAAAACAGACCTTATTGCATCGTTGAATATTCCCATTATTAAAATCGCCTCAAAGCAGGAAGCCTTCTCTGGAGCCAGAAAGGATGAATTCGCGATTGAAACAAAGGCGTGTGGCATTGATCACAGGTGGAACAAATGGGTTGGGCAAGCTCACGGCAACCATACTTTCGGAAAAAGACTGGGACTTAGCTATCAATGGTCGGAAGTGGACTTCTGAGCTCGAAAGCTGGTTACAAAGCCTAAAGACAGATCGAGAAGGCCATAGTGAATTTTTTCAAGCTAATGTGATGAATCAAGCAGAAGCCACTTTGTTAGTTGAAAACGTGTACCGCCAATTTGGAAGAATTGATGTCTTAATTCATGCAGTAGGACCTTTTATTCGGGAGCGTAAGTTATTTTACGAGCATTCCTTGGAAGAAGTTGAAAAGATGATCACTGGTAATCTGCTAAGTGCTCTTTGGACGGTTCATACTGTTTTACCTCATATGCGACATCAACGATGGGGCAGAATAATTCTATTTGGATTTGGAAGAGCCGGTGAAGCACCATCTTGGCCTGACCGCTCGGTCTATGCAGCCGCAAAAACAGGACTTGTATCATTTACCAAAACATTGGCTGTCGAAGAAGCTCCCTATGGCATTACCGTCAATATGGTATGTCCTGGGGATATTGTTGGAGAAAAAAAGGAATGGCGTATACAAGACGTGGTAAACTTAACAGACAAAGAAACACCACGTGGTCGCCCAGGCTCAGGAGAAGATGTAGCCAGGGTGATTGATTTTCTTTGTCAGGATGCCTCGGATTTTGTAACAGGAAACATCATCAATGTGACGGGTGGGCTGGATGTGATTCATCCCGTCTCAAAGAAGCATGATACTTTTTCATAAATGAATGCTTTAACCCACTTTCTCAAGGATGGAAAGTAGGGTTTTTTTATTGTATATATTATAACCTTAGTTGAATCTAGAACTAGAGCGACTGTTTAGAAGGTGATCCCGAATAGGATCTTCCACCTATTTTTAATAGAATGTAAAGGGTTGGAAATGAATTTGTTAATAGGAATGGATTAGGATTTTTGTCTGCTAGAATCAAATTATAAATGACAGATAGAGAAATGGTGATTAATTTGAATTACTGGCAAAAATCCTTGTTGTATGTAATTATTTTTTCATTATTTCTTACGGGATGTGATTGGAAAACGCGTCTTAACTTTGATTTACGAAAAGAAGTGGTCGAGGGACAAGTACTACGAATGACAGAACCACAAATAGATAGTCAATTAGATCCAGCCAAAGTCAATGAATTAAGCAGCTTAAATATACTCAATCAAATTCAGGAATCGTTACTGAGATTAGGGAAAGATCATCGTCCAGAGCCAGCGATGGCTGCTGAATTTCAAGTAAGCCAAGATGGGCTGACCTATATATTTTTCCTACGTAAGGATGCGAAATGGAGTGATGGAAAAGCAGTAACTGCCTATGACTTTGAATTTGCTTGGAAACGATTGCTTCACCCTAAGAACAAATCGCCTTATGCTAATGTATTATTTGGAATTAAACATGCTCGAGCTTATTATGAAGGGAAAGCAAAAGAAGCAGAGGTTGGTATTTTTGCTATGGATGAAAAGACATTGAAAATTCAATTGAACCATCCAGATCGGAATTTCTTGGATAAAGTTGTATTACCTGTACTGGCACCACAGCGAAAGGATATGATCCAGAAGTATAAAACAAACTTCGCAACCAGTTCAAACACAATGGTATACAATGGACCTTTTATACTCATTACCTTTACGCCTTCCAAGTTAGTATTATTAAAAAATGATGCTTATTGGGATCGTAGTAATGTAGGGCTTAAAATGGCCGAGATTTTTGTGGTCAAAGACCAAACTAAAGAACGGGAATTGTATCATCAAGGACAGCTTGACATTGCCAGAGTACAGCAAACATCAAAGGATGAAAAATCATCCGAGTATTTGCAAACGGAGATGGCCCAATCCGATTATTTGTTAATGAATTTGAAAAAGCCCCTCTTTCAAAACGATCATATTAGACAAGCGATTACATTAGCAATTGATCGAAAGAATATTACAGAACAACTGAATGATGGGTCAAAGCCTGCAAGCGGACTCATTCCATCAGCAATCGTAGCCAGTGGAGGTCATTCATATCGCGATATTCGCTTAGATTCTCTGGTGATTTATAATCCTAAAAAAGCACAAGAACAACTTCGGCTAGGGAAAAGTAAGTTGAAATCAAAACTACCAACCTCATTACACCTACTTGTACCCGACGATGAAAGGAAAAAAGCAGCCATTCAGATTAAAAAGCAGTTGAAAAAGACATTAGGATTAGAAGTACTTTTAAGTACTGTAGAAGTAGATCAGTTAAAAGATCTGAAGAGAAAAGGGAATTATGATTTAATCTTGGATAGCTTTATAGCAAATAGCAATAGTCCTAGTGACTTTTTGGATCGCTGGTACAACGACTTCGAAGAGAATGGGAATTTGATTCAATCATCCACTCTCCATGAATTATTCAAGTTGACGAAGCAAGCGAATAATGAAGAGCAGAAATTAACCTACTTAACACGAATCGAAAAATTACTTGTTAAACCAGACCAATTAGCAATGGTTCATCCACTGTATGATCATGGGGAAACTTTTTTGTTACAAAGCTATGTAAAAGATATGATCTATCACCCATTTGGTGTAGAGTATAGTTTGAAATGGGCCTATATGAGCAAGGAGAAAAGATAGTTTGAAAGCTTTTTCTTTTCTTTTTCAATAATTACATATTTTTATTGGCGATATGAAAGAGTGATGTAATTTGCAGACAACTTTAAGTTCATATAACTTGCACGACAAGCCTGTTTCCCATATTGGAGAATAGGCTTGTTTTTTTGAACTGCAATGAAGAGATAGAGGAAGTTACATCGTTGTAAAAAAGCTCAATGGACCGAAAAAGGCGATGGGAGTGAGTGGGGAAACGATGAATGGCTTTTTTAGAGGGAAACCTTTTATAAAGTAAATAAAATCGAAATAGAATAAAAAATTTACATAAGTTGGTAATTTATTAATAAATCCTTATATATTTTATTTTTTTGGGGATCTGTTTATAATTAACAAGCAAGGGAGATTTTTAATTTTTTATATAAATATCTGGGGGTAAGGAGCTTGAGTAAGTGGAAGGCTATTATTTTAAGTGTTTGTTTGGGTACTTTTTTGCTAACCGGCTGTGATTTATCTTCTGATTTGAACTTGTCGAAAGAATCCGAGGAGATAAGTAAAGATCAATCACTGGAACTTACAGAAACTAGAATGCCTGCTACGCTTGATCCAGCCAAATTTGCAGAAATGAATGGTGTGAATGTCCTTAACAATATTCAGGAAGGCTTAATGAGAATAGGGAAGGATAATCGCCCCACCCTCGGCATTGCTAAAAGTTATGAAGTAAGTGAAGATGGAAAAACATATACGTTTATGCTACGTTCCGATGCAAAATGGAGTGATGGTCGGCCTGTCACCGCGAATGATTTTGAATATGCTTGGAAACGGATGCTTCATCCGAAAATGAAAGCACAAATGGCGTATGCTCTAATGAAAGTCAAAAATGCGAGCAAATTTAACGAAGGGAAAGCATTAGAAAATCAAGTAGGCATTCATGCTATTGATAACAAAATATTGAAAATTGAATTAGAAGAGGCAGATCCTAACTTTTTAAGTATTGTAGCTATGCCTAACTTTTCCCCTCTCAGACGGGATATTGTCGAAAAGTACAAAGAAAGATATGCTACTAACTCAAAAACAATGGTATACAATGGACCATTTATCATGGAAAGTTTTACCCCTTCTAAGATTATCTTGAAGAAAAACCCAGAATACTGGGATCGTTCGAATGTTAGTTTAAATCAAGTAGTTATTCATATTGGGATCGATTCAGAGAAAGAAATTAACTTTTATCAGAGCGGAAAATTAGATATTGCCAGATTGAAAAATTTTACAGAAGCATATCGTAATTCTCCCGATTATGTTCACTCAGAAATTGCTCGTGTGAACTATTTATTAATGAATCATACTAAAGCATTTTTCCGTAATCAAAATATTCGGTTTGCCCTTTCCTTGGCGCTTAATCGCAAGGAAATTGTAAATTCCTTAAAAGAGGCTTCAACACCAGCAGATGCTTTAGTCCCTCCAGGAATTACTGTGAATGGCCAATCATTTCGTGATCAAGGTGATAAAAACTTAGTTAGCTATCAACCACAACTGGCTAGAACATATTTTAAAAAGGGATTGCAGGAGCTGAAATTACAAAAAATACCATCCTTGGTTTTACTTACACCTGATGATGAACGAAAAAGTGTCGCCCTCGAGATTAAAAAGCAGCTGAAAGAGATTTTGGGGCTTGATGTCTTAATCAATACACCTGCTCCCGATGCTAGAACAGTGTTAAAACAAAACATGAAATTTGATTTGCTAATGGAAGGATGGACTGCAGATTATAACGACCCGAATAGTTTTATTAATATTTGGCACTCTGATTCAGAATTAAATGAAGGAAAATTTAGTAGTCCTGAATTAGATCGATTATTAGAGGCAACGATGCAGACAAACAACAATGAAATCAAGCTGAAAAATTGGTTCGAAGCAGAACGAATGTTGGTAAAACCAGGGGAATTGACCGTTGTTATTCCGTTATACTTCAAAGGGAATGCTTTTATGCAAAAAAAATATGTCAAAGATCTTTATCGTCATCCCTTTGGCGTAGAGTATAGCTTAAAATGGGCATATATTAGTAGTCATAAATGATAAAACGAGGTTACTCTATCACTTATTAAGCAAATGAATGAAGCTTTGGAGCAGAGGAGTAACCTCGTTTTTTATCACGAGCATGTTGCATAATTCAATCCAAAACCTAGATCATTGCTGGAACGAGAGCGAATCATTTTTGTGTAGAATCCGACTTTTCCCAAAAGACAAGAGTTGTCTCAAGAGCTAAGCTCTCTAAGAAGCTCGATGGACCGATTAAGGCTACGGGAGTGAGTGAGGGCGATGAGCTACTGGTTAATCCACATCCTTTATCACGACTTACGCTTCGTTTTCTTTTTCAACTAAATCCTTTTGTAGGCACCTATTTCCTTATTCTGACATAGCCTAATTAGAAGAGGTGAAGCGAATGTCTGTGACTATGGAAGAGATTAAGAGTTGGACGGGTGAGTCGCGACTCGATGATTATTTGCAGAGCTTTTATAACTTGCGGATCATACAGGCAAAGCCAATGGGTGGAGTCTTATATCTCAAAACAGATCAAGGTCCTATGGCTTTAAAACGAGTAAGAAAAGGGCAAAAAGATCGTTTCAAATTAATTTTGGAATTGAGTGAGCATTTGGAGAAAATAGATCTCATTATTCCAACCCCGATTTTAACCGCAATTGGTAAGCCTTATTTTGATGGCTTTCACTATAGCTATGTACTTATGCCTTGGATTAAAGCGAATCCCGTACAGCTTTTACGTTTAGAAGAATGGCAGCAGGTTAGCCGTTTTCTTGCATTTTTCCATAAAACTACAAAGAATTTCACGCCAAGCAATTCGTATCGTAAATATCAGGAAACCGGAAAATGGTTAGCTACATTTAAACAAACTTATCGACAATTGGAATTATTTCAGATTGCCGCTAGGTGGACCAATTTACCAACAGAGGTAGATAAAACATGGTTGAGTTATGCGAGTTATATAAAAGGAATTACGGAAAACTTAATAGAATACTATTTAAAAATAGGTGGAGATAAGACTTGTAAAGAAACAGTTTCATATAGTAGAGTTTGTCATAATAATATACATCGTAAAAATCTACTAATAACACATGATGACCAAATCTATCTGATTGATTGGAATGATGTCACCTTTAATACCCGATCCGCCGATTTAGCTCGGTGGCTTCAATATGCTTATGGTAGAACAGGAAGTATAGAGGTTTTAAAATGGATATTAAGAGCCTATCAAGAGGTTAGTCCTCTGATTGAATCAGAATATGCTCTAATTTATACCCAATTACTTTTTCCACATCATCTATTTCGTGTACTAAAGGCGTTTTATAGTGAACAAACATTAGGAGTGGAGTCAGCTAAGCCTTATTTTCGCTGTGCAGCTAAGATTGAAGGAAAAAAGTTAGATTTACTAAAAAAATATACCTTTTTGATTAGGGAAAATTGGCATATTTCTGTACCTGAAGTTGATTGGATGGAAAATAGAGGATAAACGAAATCTATTTTTTAAAATTAAAAGGCGAATTTCTCCCGGATTTCTCTCTTTTACAACTTAAAGGAAAAATGATCCTCTTATTTTTTTTATCTAAAAAAGAAACAAACAGTGGATACATACTTTACTATATTTGCAGAATATAATATGATATTATTAATCCTCGAAGAAGATATATTACCAGAGTGTAAGCGTTTTCTATAAGTGGGGTTATTGTCAAAATTATGAATATAGGTTTCTAGATTAATTTATTTAAATTATTTAGCACTTATTTTTATTAGTTCTATGTTTTTTTTATAATTTGGGCTTAAGACTTTTGTCTTAACCGTATAAATTCTAAAAAATTAGAGATTTAGAGGAGGAGCTGAGGTACATGCGCAAAAAATTAGCGCTCTCATTAGGACTTTTACTTGCTTCATCATCCGTGCTTGCAGCATGTGGCGGCGGTGGCGGCGGTAATACAGCTAATGAAAAGCCACAAGACACCAAAACATTAGAGTGGTATATGGGAGAGGATCCTAAAACCCTCGATTATGCCTTGGATGTTGACCAAAGCATGAACTATCTGATTAGTAATAGTATGGATGGTCTATTCCGTCTCGATGCGGATCATAAACCGCAGCCTGCGATTGCAGAAGGACAACCACAAATTAGTAGCGATAAGAAAACCTACACCTTTAAACTCCGTGATGCTAAATGGAGTGACGGTAAACCTGTTACTGCAAAGGATTTTGAATTTGCTTGGAAGCGTGTGGTTGATCCAAAAACGGCTTCTCAATATGCTAATATCATGTTTTTCATTGAAAATGCACAAGAGATTAACCAAGGGAAAAAACCTGCTGATACACTCGGGGTTAAAGCCAAAGATGATAAGACTCTTGAAGTAAAATTAAAAAATCCGACCCCATTCTTTTTGGATTTAGTTGCATTTGCTACGTATCTTCCACAGCGTGAAGATATTGTAAAGAAACATGGTAAGGCATATGGAGTAACACCAGATAAATTGGTTTACAATGGACCATTTGAAATTAGTACCGAAAGTAAAAAAGGTAAG
This sequence comes from Thermoflavimicrobium daqui, assembly GCF_003313465.1. Classification (GTDB taxonomy): domain Bacteria; phylum Bacillota; class Bacilli; order Thermoactinomycetales; family Thermoactinomycetaceae; genus Thermoflavimicrobium; species Thermoflavimicrobium daqui. The sequence goes on along the minus strand of NZ_KZ845663.1, from coordinate 616,582 downwards.
TTTGTTCTAAAGAAAAATCAGAACTATTGGGATAAAGACAAAGTAAAATTAGAAAAAGTAAACTTGCATTCTATCGAAGATGATGCTACAGCAGTCAAACTTTATGAAACAGGTAAACTCGCTTGGTCGGGACCATTATCTGGGGCATTTTTGACTAAGTATAAAAATCACAAAGATAAATTTGTTCCACCTTATGCAAGTAGTTGGGTACTGATCCAAAACTTTAAAGCGAAAGATCCAAATAAAGCAAAATTCTTTGGCAACAAGAAAATCCGTGAAGCAATTGACTTATCGGTTGATCGTAATACATTAGTAGACAAAGTACTTCGAACTGGTAGACCTTCTGGCTCTTGGGTACCAAAAGAGATCACTGTGACTAGTGGTAAATCGATCCGTGAAGAAAGTAAGTTAGATCCAACTAAACCAGATCCAGCTAAAGCAAAACAGCTTCTCCAAGAAGGATTAAAAGAAGCGGGCTTATCTTCTGCACCAACTCTTGAAATCTTAGTAAATAATATTGATCCCAACCCACAAATTGCTCAGTACATCAAAGAAGAATTACGTAAAAATTTAGGATTGAATACGGTTGTTAAGTCGGTTCCATTTAAGCAACGTTTAGAACTGTCTGATCGTGGTGAATTTGACTTAGTACTGTATGGTTGGGGACCTGATTATAACGATCCGATGACTTATATGGAATTCTGGACCAGTGATAGCCCGAATAACAAAGGAAAATGGTCGAACGCCGAATATGATAAATTGATCGAAAAATCCTACTCCAATACTAATTTTGAAGAGCGCTCAAAAGACCTCATGAAAGCTGAGAAAATTTGGGTAGATGATCATGCTACAGTACCACTTTATCAATCTGATCGACTTTATCTTGTGAAACCTTATGTTAAAGGGGTTAAATGGCACTTCTTTAATGCTGACTTTGATTTGAAAGAAGCTTATATCGAAAGTAAGTAAAAACGACAAATAAGGTATATGTCCAGATTAGGACATATACCTTATCACTGTTCACTAAAGATGAAAGGATGTGAGGAGATATGGATTTAGTCAAATATTCAGTTAGACGCTTCGGCTATATGATCGTAACCTTATGGTTTATTATTACTGTAACCTTCTTCCTCATGCATCTACTGCCAGGTAGCCCACTACGTAATGAGGAAAAACTTCCTCCACAAATTAAAGAGCAGATTCTTAAGGAGTATGGACTCAAAGATCCCCTTCATGTGCAATACTTCAGATATATGGGTGGCTTACTTAAAGGTGATTTGGGGACATCTATGACTTTTGATGGGAAGAAAATTACAGATATGGTGATGGAAGGGTTTCCAGCTTCTGCCCAGTTAGGACTTCAAGCAATCATTCTTGGTTGTCTGATCGGATTGATCTTAGGTGTAATTTCAGGTCTTAGGAGAGGAAGTTGGGTAGATAACATTACGACGGTGATCGCAGTGTTAGGGGTATCTGTACCCAGCTTCGTAATCGCTGCTGTCTTGTCTTATTCTTTAGGCTTAAAATTAGGCTGGTTTCCGGTGGCATTATGGGGAACTTTCTCACACACCGTGTTACCAACATTAGCCTTAACTTTTATCGTCATCGCCCAAATTGCTCGTTATACCCGTACCGAAATGGTTGAAGTCTTAGAACAGGATTATATTAAAACAGCGAAGGCAAAAGGGTTAGCGAGAAATAAAATTTTATCGAAGCATGCGTTACGTAATGCACTGATTCCCGCTGTAACCATTTTAGGACCGATGACTGTAAACTTAATGACCGGTTCCATGGTTGTTGAGTTAATTTTTGCTATTCCTGGAATGGGTAAGTTGTTTGTGGATTGTATTAACAATAAAGATTTAACCCTAATCATGGGAACGACCACATTTTATAGTGCATTCCTATTATTTGCTATCTTTATTGTTGATATTTTATATGGTTTAATCGATCCACGAATTCGTGTGGCACAGAGTGGGAAGGAGTGATCCATGATGAAGGAAACAATGAAATTAACACCTGATATGTTTCAACCAGCAGAAATCGATGACTCTGCCAAAAATGCGATTGCTAGGCCTTCGATCGGCTTTTGGAAAGACGTATGGCGTCGTTTTTATCGAAATGTGGGTGCAATGGTAGGGTTAGTATTACTTAGTATCATACTAGTTTTAACCTTTGTAGGACCATCGATGGGAAAAACCGACTATCAAGCACAAAACTTAAGTGTACAAGACCAAGAACCCACTTTCCAAAATATGATCTCAGGTGATGATTATCGTTTTGGAACAGACAATCTTGGTCGGGACTTATGGACAAGAGTTTGGTATGGTACCAAAGTTTCATTGATGATCGCCTTACTTGCAGCGATATTAGAGATTGTCTTTGGGGTGACGATTGGAGTCATCTCTGGTTACTTCGGTGGTATGGTTGATAATATTTTACAGCGTGTGATTGAAGTATTATATGGTATTCCAAACTTGATCGTGGTGATTTTATTTCTTATCATTTTTGATCCGGGAATTGTACCGATAGCACTTGCGTTAGCATTGACCAACTGGCTCCCAACTGCGCGGATTGTACGTGCGCAAGTACTGAAATTAAAATCACAAGAGTATGTGTTAGCAGCACGTACATTGGGATCAGGTCATATTCGGACTATGACAAAGCATTTACTTCCTAATATTGTGAGTATCGTTATTATTGCCGTTATGTTTGCAATTCCATCTGCTATTTTCTATGAAGCATTCTTAAGCTTTATCGGTTTGGGGCTTCGTCCTCCTGAAGCAAGTTTAGGAGTAATTATTAATGATGGTGCACAAAACTTGCAAATTTTCCCGCATGAGCTATTAATTCCATCCGTTATTATTGGAATCATGATGTTATCATTTAACTTAATTGGTGATGGACTGCGCGATGCGCTGGATCCAAGAATGCGGAAATAGAGGAGGGATGAACCATGTCAAAAGTATTAGAAGTAAAAGATTTACAAGTTTCGTTTAAGACCTATAGTGGTGAAGTACATGCGGTACGTGGTGTTTCTTTTGATCTTGACGAAGGGGAAACCATTGCCATCGTTGGAGAGTCCGGGTGTGGGAAAAGTGTGACTTCTCAAACCCTGATGCGATTACTTCCTAGTCCACCATCAGTCATTAAAGGCGGAGAAGTCTTATTTGATGGAAAAGATCTGACAAAAGTTTCAGAGAAAGAAATGGAAAAAATCCGTGGCGCACAAATCGCCATGATTTTCCAGGACCCTATGACATCGCTGAATCCCACCTTAAAAGTAGGGGATCAGATTACTGAAGGCTTAATGAAACATCATAAAATGAGTAAATCAGATGCGAAGAAGAAAGCGGTAGAAATGCTAAAGAAAGTAGGCATTCCTAGCCCTGAAAAGCGTATTAATCAATATCCCCATCAATTTAGTGGTGGGATGAGACAAAGAGCGATGATCGCGATTGCATTAGCTTGTGCTCCAAAAGTGCTCATTGCCGATGAACCGACAACGGCACTAGATGTTACGATTCAGGCGCAAATTATCGATCTCATGAAAGAGTTACAAAAAGATATCAAAACCTCGATTATCCTCATCACACACGACCTAGGTGTTGTAGCTGATATTGCGAAACGAGTCGTCGTGATGTATGCAGGAAAAGTTGTTGAATCAGGTACATTGGAAGAAATCTTTTATCAACCCAAACACCCATACACATGGGGACTCCTTGCATCGATGCCTCGTTTAGACCAAACGAGCGATCAAGAGCTTTTACCGATTCCGGGATCTCCTCCCGATTTATTTAAACCGCCAAAAGGATGTCCATTTGCTGCTAGGTGTAAGCACGCCATGAAGATTTGTTTAGAAGAAATGCCAGAGGCCACAAAAGTTTCTTCTACCCATCAAGTGGCTTGTTGGCTTGAGCATGATATGGCACCCAAAGTTGAACCACCAGCGGCGGCAGTAGGAGGGGAATAAAGATGAATGCAGAACAAACGAAAACGAAGAAACAAGAAGATATCATTTTAGATGTTCAAAATCTAAAAAAGCACTTTAAAGTCGGTAGACAACTCGTGCAAGCAGTTGATGGAGTGACCTTCCAAGTTCGTCGCGGTGAGACATTAGGACTCGTAGGGGAATCGGGTTGTGGAAAATCGACGGTGGGGCGTACATTAATTCGTTTATATTCAGCAACCGATGGTAAAGTTTTATTTAATGATAAAGATGTCCATGCGTTGAGAGGGGCTAACTTAAAGCAATTCCATCGCAAAATGCAGATGATCTTCCAAGATCCTTATGCTTCACTGAACCCTCGTATGAAAGTCTTGGATATTATTGCGGAAGGGATAGATATCCACGGCTTGTCTCAAGGGGAAGAACGACGTAACCGAGTGATTGAACTCTTAGAGACGGTTGGTCTGAATCGTTCACATCTTGAACGTTATCCGCATGAATTTAGTGGAGGACAACGACAACGGATTGGGATTGCAAGAGCACTTGCAGTAGAACCAGATTTTATCATTGCCGATGAGCCTATTTCTGCACTCGATGTATCAATCCAAGCTCAAGTCGTCAATCTCATGAAGAGGCTGCAAACCGAGAGAGGACTTACCTATCTCTTTATCGCCCACGATTTGTCAATGGTAAAATATATTAGTGATCGCGTAGGTGTGATGTATCTCGGAAATCTAGTTGAACTAGCGGATAGTAATACATTATATGATGAACCGTTACATCCTTATACGGAAGCGCTCCTATCAGCTGTACCGATCCCAGACCCAAATGTCGCTAAAACAAGAGAGCGGATCATCTTAGAAGGAGATGTACCAAGCCCAATTAATCCACCAAGCGGCTGCCGTTTCCGTACCCGTTGTCCAAAAGTAAAAGATATTTGTTCCCAAGTGGTTCCTGAGTGGAAAGAAATTAAAGAAAATCATTGGGTAGCTTGTCACTTGTATTCATAAACTTAGGATTCTATTTTCTAGAAAATTATAGTTTTAAGCAATGGCTAGATGCACAAGTAGAAAGCCATTGCTTTTTTACTTTTATATATAATCTGAAATGTTAACACACTACTGTATTAAAGGGGAATTCAAAGTAATGGCTATTTGTGGAGTTTAAATATAAATATAGTATTATATGAACATACAAATATATTAAATGGTCCCTCTCATCAGTAATTAATTTAGACGGTGGGAGTAAATTCATCTATGATGCTAACCCCCAGATATCATTGGTTATGTGACGAAAAGATTCTCATCCATTCCGATGTGATTAACTTGAATAAAGAGAATGATTTCAAATCTACTTAAAGATTATTTTAACAATTTCCTGCCCAGCCAAAATGATAAATAGAATACAACTAAGGATTAATATCGTATTGGTTGCTAGCGTATTTTGATAAGATTTTTCCACTTGCTTAGAGTTAAGCAACCAAAGTAAAGTAATGGCTAAGAAAGGCATAAATAGAGCACCAAGCACCCCATATATGATAATGAGTCCAACTGGTTTTCCTAGAAATAGAAGTAGCATGGGAGGAAAGGTAAGCCAAACTAAATACGTACGGTAAGCAGGGTCTTTTTCGGTGATCGGTTGGTTGTGACTCCATGTTTTTTTACGTAAATGACGGATAAAATCGGCAAAGAGATATGGAACACCATTCCAAACACCAAGTACAGAAGTAAAGGATGCAGACCAGAAGCCAAGGAGGAAAAGCCAACGAACGATTTCTCCAAAACGTTCCCCAAGTAACTGTGAAAGTTGAATCAAACCCTTTTCATCTTGAATGATGATTCCTGTACCATATAGGAATTCTGCACCGACGATTAATAATGAAATGGTAAAAATAGCTGTTAAGATATAAGCAACTTTGGCATCTAGTCGCATGAATGAAAGCCAAATTGGTCCGACCCAATTTTTTTCACGAATCCAATAACCATAGGATGCGATGGTGATGGAACCACCGACACCACCAATAAGTCCGAGGACAAACATAATTGATCCAGTAGGGATACGTGGGATAACCCCTGATAATAAGTCGAACACATGAGGAAATACGATGATTGCTGTCCCAACAACGGTGATAAACATGAGACCTGTTAAAACGGTCATCACTCTCTCAAAGAGTTGATAACGGCCTGAAAGCACTAATAAAAAAGCAATAACTCCATGAAGAATCGCCCAAGCTTTAAGATCCAACTGTGGAAACATCGCTGTTGTTGCAAGAGAAGCAGAAGAGGTTCCAGCAGCACCATAGACAAATCCCCAAAGAATAATATAGATGCCAAAATAAATGAGTGTCCAGCGTCCTAAGGAATTCCACCCTTGTAGAATGGTTTTTCCAGTGGCTAATTGCCATCGTCCAACTCCTTCATTTAAATAATATTTAATAATCGAACCAATAATAATTGCCCATAATAATAGAAAACCAAACTGCGTTCCTGCGACCAATGCTGCGACGAGATCACCAGCACCGACTCCAGTTGCCGCAGCGATGAGCCCAGGTCCCATTAATTTGATTCGTTTTCGCCATGAAGAGGGGACCGATTGTGGGGAATTTGCATTTGTCATATAAATAACCCCTTTCAGTTTTATATAAATATTATATATTTAACTGAAAACGGTTACAATCAACGCTTAATAAAAAACCTCTTTCATTATGAAAGAGGTATCTTTAGCAAACGATTATAGTACTTGCTCAACTTCTTTTACTTCAGGAATTTCTTCCATCAAAGCACGTTCAATTCCTGCTTTTAAAGTAATAGTTGAGCTAGGGCAGCTACCGCAAGCACCGAGTAATCGTACACGAACAACGCCATCCACCATTTCTACTAATTCAACATCCCCACCATCTCTTTGGATGTAAGGACGTAGTTTATCTAAAATTTCTTGTACACGTTCTTCTACGCTCATGATATTTCTCCTTTCCGACTGCTACTTCCTCCAATCGAGCCGTCAAATTCATTGTAGGCTTTTTGAGAATGAAAATCAAGTTGGCTTTTCTTCCTGTAAATACCTTTAAGTATATCATTGGATTTTAATGGAATTTAACTAGTATCAATAAATGGAAGTATTGTTAGTTATGTTACTTCGGTATCGGGAATCTATTTCTACATAACATATGATTTTAATGGAATAAAATAATAAATGTTACTAATATAAAATTAATATAATATAAATGGAAAAATGAAATTTATACATATTATATATTGAATTCTATATATTCTAATGTTAATATTAAATTGTAACCGGTTGCAAAATATAAATATACGAGGAGTGGTGCTAGTCATGAAAAGTTCAAAAGGATTTGATTTGGATTTACAAATAAAAAAGTCAAGCGAAAGCAAAGTAGTGAAAGCGGGAGATGACGGTATCTACCGTCCAACTAAATCACAATGGTATCCTGGTCGCGGAACAGCTTTATGCTGTATGTAATAAATAGTCATTACCTTCTAACAATCTGCTTCGGTTTTATCTGAAGCAGATTGTTATTGTGTGAAATATATTGCGTTCTATATAGAATTAAATTCAGAAGGGATTGGACGATTGGTGAATCGGATGAAACCAAAAGCATTTCAACCTTTAGATTTTTTTATGCTCAGAACTCCGTTATTGCCACTCGATATGTATGAAAAAATATTTTCACAAGACCTATTAAGAGATGATGGAGAAACGATTCATACAAATACTATTCAAAGATTAATTGAACTGACTGATAATCAAATAATTCGTGAATCAATTGCTGTAGCCAGCCCTTCCTTATATTATTCTCTGCCTCATCTAGCCAACTTTGATCAGCCACGTAGACAAGACCAAGTTGCTAAAGCATTGTTACGTTATTTTATACGTATGGCTACAAGATCAACACCTTATGGTTTGTGTGCAGGTGTGGCTATGGGGGAATTTAGAGAGAAGACATGTGTACAATTGGGGAAAATAGGTGATTTTCGTAAACGGACGCGTCCAGATATGAAATGGTTAATGAAGATTATTCAGCAGCTTGAAGAAAGAAAAGAGGTTTTAGTTCAATTACATGTTCAAGTGAATCAAGCTGTGTATATTCATGGTTCACGAGCAAAGCTTTTGTATCAAACAAAGTATGGACAAGTTGAAAAAGATCCGGATATAAAGATGGCTTCCATCAACTATACAGAAGTTGTACAAAAAGTTTTTGAATTCGCTGAGAAGCCAATACTATTTTCTCGATTATTAGAAGAATTGAGTGGGATCTATCGAGATGTATCTGAAGAAGTCATCTACCCATTTTTATGGCAGTTATTTGAACAAGAATTTTTAATGAGTGAGTTACGTCCACCATTGATGGTCAAATCACCTTTTGATTATGTGATCAATAAATTATCCAGATTGGAAGGTCTAGAAGAAGAGATACAAAAATTAATAGAGATACAAAATGAAATTACAAAGTATGATCAATTGATGTTAGGAGAAGGCGAAGAGAAGTTTTTACAACTAAATAATAAAATGAAAAGATTAGCTGATGTAAAAAATCCATTGCAAGTCGATGTGGCCTTAGATACCAAACAAGTCTTTTTGCATAAGGAGATAAAGGAGGATGTGGCTCAAGCTGCACATCTATTATGGAAACTATCTCCAAATACCATGGCTAATCCTCATCTTCAATCATTTAGAGAAGAATTTTTGGAGAAATATGGTCCATATCGTGAAGTTTCATTATTAGAAGTATTGGATGAAGATCAAGGATTAGGAGCGCCAGCGACATATACAAATCCAGCTAGTCATCGTAAATACCAATGGAACCGATCACAATCAAGTAAAAAAAATATCCTTTTTTTGGAATGGATTTTTGATGCAATCAAGAAAAATCAGATTGAGGTTGAGTTAACTGATGAGAAAATAGAAAGCTTATTAATGAAAGAAGAAGAGATCAATCAAACTCAATTATCGATGGAGTTATATTTTTCAGTAGTTTCTAATTCAAAAGAAGCGGTTGATCAAGGGAATTATCATTTAATCATTAGCCCAAATCCTGGATCCAATGGAGCAGGTAAGACTTTTGGGCGCTTTATAGATTTATTTGAACATCAAGAAGTCGCACACTGGAAAAAAATCCATCAATTAGAGCAGGAACGGGAACCTGAATCGATTTTAGCAGAGCTTGTTTATATGCCTGTAGAAGGACGGCTGGGCAATGTAGTTTTATCACAAAATATGCGTTCTTATGAAATTGTTTTAAATACCAATTCCTCCAAAGATGATTTGCATACGATCCCACTTTCTGATTTAGTTATAGGATGTACGGAGAACGGTTTTTATTTAAAGTCCAAGTCACTGGGAAAAAAAGTGATCCCTGTAACAGGGCATATGTTGAATGTGGGAGGAGCGCCAAACGTTTGTCGCTTTTTACTAGAGATTGCTTATGAAATGAAAAAGCCTTTTTATCCATTTGATTGGGGTTCGGTTATACATGATGCCGTATTTTTACCCCGTTTGCGTTATGGAAGAGTTATTCTTTCACCTGCACAATGGAAATTAGGAAGTTGGATGCTTAATAAGGAAGCTGATACCGAGTCATGGTTTGGTGCTTTGCAAGAATGGCGAAAAAAATGGAATGTTCCACAGTATATTTATCTTACAGTTGGGGATCATCGTCTTTTACTTGATTTGACCAATCCTATCCATGTCGAAGAGTTAAAACGAGATTTTATGAACTTACCAGCAGATCAGTGTCTATTGCTTACAGAAACAGGCTTTGAGTTATCAGAAACATGGATCGAAAGTACTGAAGGAACATATATTAATGAATTCGTTTTTCCTTTAATAAGGAACGATCAATACTTTAATAAAGAAAGTCAAGTCGATCAACAATTAAAATATCAAATGACTATGCTTATGAATCAACCTCATATTTCAAGCCAAGAGCGAATGAAATTGCCAGGTGATGAGTGGCTTTATCTGAAGCTTTATGGATTAAATAATAGACAAGAAGAATTTATTGGTAGTTATATGAAACAGTTTTGTCAGGAAGCCCTAAATACTGGTTGGGCGGACAATTGGTTTTTTATGCGCTATGTCGATCCTGAACCCCATATTCGCTTACGGTTTCATGGAGAACCAAAGCGTTTATTAACAGAGGGTTTATCTCACATATATCCATGGGTACAAGAATTAAAAGCAATAGGAATATTAAGCCGACTGGTATTGGATACATATGAACCTGAAATAGAAAGATTTGGTGGACCACATTTAATTAGAGAAGCAGAGCGTTTATTTGCCGCGGATAGTATGATGGTTACAGAATTGATATCACTCCAACGCTTTGGTCAAATAGAGTTAAGCGAAGAGTTATTAGCAGTGATTAGCTGTGTTGACCTACTTAATCATTTCGGTCTACCCTTTTTAGAGCAATTGAATTGGTTAGATCAACATGTGAATTATAAAAAATATCTTGATGAATTTAGAAATCACCGAAAGTCTTATATGCTATTAGCAAATTCAATGAATCACTGGGAAGGTTTACAGACTCATCCAGATGGACCACAAATCCTTTCTCTTCTTAACTTACGCAAGGATAGTATTCAGCAATATAAACAGCAAATCGATTACTATCGTCAGAAAGGGCAGTTATTTACTTATTTTCATGATATTTTGGGTAGTGTAATGCATTTGCATTTAAATCGTCTGATTGGTTTAGATGAAGAAAGAGAAAAGAAGATCATGACTTTGACTCGTCATACCTTACGAAACTTACAATATACAAGGGGAACAGTGGTTTGATGATTAGGAAGAAAAGTGGTTGGAAACCGGTTGAATCAAAAGAACTACGGCAAAAAGTGCGGCAAATTGTATTGGAACTTGCTTCGTTGCTGAAAAATCCACAAGAGGTAGTGAAAAAGGTAACAGCACAGGAGAATAATCTAACTGCTGCTGGGTTTAGTATTTTTCCTTGGTCAGCGTTAAGCTTGTCCAATGGCTTTCCAAGCATTGCACTTTTTTATGGTGAGCTTGATCGCCTTTTTCCCAATGATGGATGGGATGAAGTAGGATTTGAATACTTGCAATGGGTTCAGAAAGCATTTATTGAAGAAGAGATAGAAAATCTTTCTCTTTGGAGTGGTATTTGTGGCGTTTTGATGGCTGTACGTTCTTTGTCCCGAGAAGGAACACGGTATCAAAATATGATGAAGCAACTTCATGATGTTTATCTAAGTGATTATCCGATGTTGTTGGATACTACGCTGTCCGAACTTCATGAGGGAGCACGTGCGGAATATTATGATGTGGTTGATGGTTGGTCGGGAATAGGCAGGTACCTACTATTTAATAAACATGATCCTCAACTAACAAAATCACTGAAAGAGATCCTGATTTATCTTGTTCAATTATGTGAAGATAAGGAAATCAATCAGCAATTACTCCCAGGTTGGTTTATACCTGATAAGCATCATATGAGTATAGCAGGCGAATCAATGTATCCATATGGGCTTTTTAATCTTGGACTCGCTCATGGTATTCCAGGACCTCTCGCATTATTATCGATTGCACTCTTACAGGGAGTGGAGGTACCAAGACAACGAGAAGCGATTATGAAAATAACAGAATGGCTTATTCAATGGAAGCAAGAAGATGAATATGGATTATATTGGCCATTTTGGATTAGTGAAGAAGATTACCAAAAAGGTAGACTGAAAGAGGTTCAAACACGTGCTGCATGGTGTTATGGTACCCCAGGGATATCCCGCGCGCTGCTACTAGCAGGCCGAGCACTTGATGACTCAAGATATCAACAGATTGCATCTGATTCTTTTTTATCTGTTTTCCGACGTCCTGAACAAGAGTGGAAGACAAACTCTCCGACATTTTGTCATGGATATATAGGACTATTACAGATGACTCAGCGGATGTTAGCAGATACAAATAATAAAGAACTTTTTAGATATCGTGATTATTTATTAGAAAAAGTGCTTGATTTCTATGATCATCAAGCACCATTACGCTTTTATGAAATGGTAATGATAAAAACAAAGAGCAATAAGGTTACCAATGCTGGTCTATTAAGCGGTGTTGCTGGGATTGGTCTTACGCTTCTTAGTTTAATAAGTGATCAGGAGCCTGAATGGGATAGTGTTTTTTTAATAAACTAGAATTCATTTCATAAGTCGTTTTAAAATAGCTGCGAAGAAGACGGTCATATTAAGGTGAGAGTAGATGGCTACAAAACAATTACAGGATTTTTCATTATCCAATATATGGTATACAATCCGATCATGGCCAAGGGTCTTAAAGCTTTTATGGGATATACACAAAGGATATTTATCTATCCTTATTCTTATTAATATTTTACAGGCTGTAGTCCCTGTGTTGTCTCTGCTGGCAACCCAGAATTTAGTCAATCAAGTCATGGTAGCTCAGAAAACAGGAGACTTTAGCTTAGTTCTCTGGGGATTTGGCTTTCTGATTGGAATTGGTCTATGTAATGAACTACTTAATATTATTGAGAATTACTGTAATAGTATTTTTAAAACCATTCTATCGAATACTTTAGGCTATAAAATTATGGAAAAATCAACGCAACTGAAATTAGCAGATTTTGAAGATCCTAATATACAAGATGATCTAAAGCGAGCGCAAATGGAAGCAAACTATCGTATCTTTGAGATTTTTTCTCAAATGATTGCTTTTGTGTCAGGAGTAGTAACCTTGATTTCCGCGGTTTCTGTTGTGGCAGTTTGGAAGTGGTGGATTGCTGTTATTTTAATGATTACTCCGTTTATTTCTTTTATTTCATTTTTTCGCTTAGGGCAAGAAAGATTCTTTGTCCAATATAAAAGAGCTTCTCGTTTTCGGTTTTCTTGGTATCTCTTTTTTCTAATTAGTAAAGATAATGGTTTTAGAGAAATTAAGTTGTTTGGTTTAGAAAAGTATATACTAAATAAATATAATAAGATAAACGAAACATTTCTTACAGAGGATCGGAATCTGGCTAAGAAACAGGTAAAGATCTCCCTCACTTTCGAGTTTTTGGATCATATCGTGATAGGGAGTATTATTTTATTTATTCTTTGGACGACATTTATCGGAAAAATGTTAATTGGTAATTTAGTGGGAATGGTTCAAGCAGTAAATTTGACTTATAGTACATCAAATACTTTGATTCATAATGTTCTTACCTTATGTGAGAATAATTTATTTATACAACAATTATTTCACTATCTTGATTTAACAACGAAATCAAAATCAGACTCCCTTAAGGACATTGAATTATCAACCATTGAATCCATTGAATTTCGTAATGTATATTTTCAATATCCTGACATGGATCGTCCAGCTTTAAATCGTATTAGTTTTACTTTGAAAAAAGGAGAGACCTTAGCACTTGTAGGAGAAAATGGTTCTGGGAAAAGTACATTAGTTAAATTAATAACGCAGCTATATGATGATTTTCAAGGGGATATTTTGATTAATGGAATATCAATTAAATCCATCGACGTAACAGAACTGCGTCGTAAAATCGGTGTTGTATTTCAAGATTTTGTTCAATATGAGATGCCCGTTCGTAGCAACATCGGATTTGGTGATCTGGATCGGATGGATGATGATCAGGCGCTGCTTGATGCCGCACAAAAAGCAGGAATTCAATCAGTGATTGAACAAATGCCAAAGCGTCTAGAAACACAGTTGGGACAATGGTTCGACGAAAGTCTGCAATTATCAGGAGGTCAATGGCAACGGTTGGCAATCGCTAGAGCTTTTATGAGAAAAGCAGATTTATATATATTAGATGAGCCAAGTTCCTTTTTAGATCCAAAGGCAGAAATGGATGTATTTAATCGATTTAAAGAGTTAGTGACAGATAAATTAGGTATCTTTATTTCGCATCGTTTCTCTTCTGTACGCTTTGCAGATAAAATTTTAGTTTTGGATCAAGGGGAAATTGTTGAGCAAGGAACCCATAGAGAACTGATGGCTCTCGATGGACTATACGCTGAGTTATATCAATTGCAAGTATCATCTTATATCATGGAGAAAGATAAACAAACTAATCAAGAGATTTACATGTGAAATAAGAATATGACCATTTAGAGAAGAGGAAAGATAAGGTTTTTTTCATCATTTTTTCGATTTCCAATCCCTTTAAGGATTGGATTTTTAACTATTTATCGTCCTTGGTTTTAGAGAACTCGATTTGAGGTGAAAAGATTATATGGAAATGAAAAGGAAAAAACGAAATCTATCCCTATGGATCGGAGGAGGGTTACTCATATGCTTTGTGACTTTAGCTATTTTGGGACCATGGATAGCTCCTTATTCGGTGACTGATGAGGATTGGTCAGCGGACCCACCGCTTTATCCCTCATCGACTCATTGGTTAGGGAGTGATAATCAAGGAAAAGATTTACTAACTTTGATGTTGTATGGGTTGAAATATACTTTGTTTATTTCGATAGGCATAGCTTTCTTACGGATCTTAATCGGGGGAGTGATCGGTCTAGGATTAGGAATGAAAGAAGTACAGGTCAAGCAGCAAGGGATATTTCGGGTTTTGGGAAGTGTTCCTGTGATTATTATCCTTTCTTTTTTACTAACCAAGGTGGGTATCACTGAGGATGTTACGCCAGCTAAATGGGAATTAATTGTTGTACAAAGTGTGTTGATGATATTGTTTGGCATTGCTCCTATTGTCATCAGTGTTAAATCTAAAACCGAAGTCATTAAAAGTCATTTGTTTGTCATGGTGGCCAAACAAATGGGGGCTAGTACCCAAAGAGTCATATGGAAACATATTTTTCCTTTATTAAAGGAGAATTTATTTTTAATGTTTTTATATGAAATTATTTTAGTATTGGTGATGTTTGGTCAACTTAGTATAGTCAATGTGTTTTTAGGTGGCTCACTTATCAAAATAAGTAGTAGTGGACCTCCAAAATATTATAGCAAGTCGCAGGAATGGATGAGTTTGCTAGGACAACATAAAGATTATCTTGATTATAAAATTTGGGTTATCGCTTACCCGTTACTAGGTTTTTTCTTATTAATGCTTTCTTTTTATTTACTTTATCGAGGATTTGAGAAGAAATACCAGCAAGAATATAGTAAGCAGCCATACATTTAACAGGAGGTGAGCTGATGATTCGTAAATTATTTCATGGGCTATATATGGGGACTTTATGGGTAATCATTTTATTAGTGATTTCAACTTTTCCCTTTCTTTTCTCTTATGACGGCAATTCTTTTTCATTTAATGAGCAAATATTTACATATGTGAAAAATTATTTTAGTGGCTTATTAACGGGTGAGAGTTTTCAATATAAATGGGTGGCAGATGGTTTTGTTCTTAGTGAATACTCTATTTGGGATGAATGGCCAGATTCGTTTGTGTTATCAGCTGTGTTCTTAATTTTGACAGGTATTGTAGCAATGGGTTTGGGATTATTCGTCGGTCTATGGTTAGCCAAAAGAAAAGCATGGGTAAAAGATATTTTTGGCTTTCTCTCTCTACTACCTGATTTCTTTGTTGGTTTGTTATTATGTGTACTGGTAATCGTCATCTTTCAGTCCACAGGTATCCTTGTCGCTGAAGTAGCTGCAACGGGATCGGAGACAGCGATTCTCCTCCCCTTTATTACGTTAGCTTATATCCCCTTTATGTATATGATCCGAATGGTTTCATTCGAAACTTATCATGTATTAACAGAAGATTATATATTGATTGCTAAGGCAAAAGGATTGTCTAAGTGGCATATATACTCCCAACATGTGATCCGAAATATTTTGCCGTTTGTTAAAGCGGATCTATTTAAAATATGTGGTATGATGATAGGTTCTATGTATATTGTAGAAAGAATTTTTAATTTAAGAGGGGTAACGAAGTTATTTTTTCTCGTACACAAATGGGATATACAAGGGCAATACAATATTGTTACTTATACCTTATTAGCGCTAATGGTTATTTTCTTCATTACTTACGTTACAATGCGATTGCTTATTCTTCTATTTGAAAAAATATTTGCAGATTAGATTCAAGATTACTATTCGGAAAAACATCTGATTTTCTGATTGTTATACAAAAGTTCGGGTGTTTTTATGCTTGTTTTATTTACTTCCAATTCCTCATTCGTTGCTGTAAGCTTCCAGTAAATAGTTCAATCGTGATTCCATCCGGATCCAGAAATTGGACAGAATGGCCTCCACCCCGCTCGATAGGTGTTCGGGTAATTGGAATGTGATGGTTATGTAGTACGGTAATAGCATCGTTAAACCCTTCTTCGCTAATGGAAAAAGCGATATGATCCATTCCAATCTGATTTTCTGTTTTTTGATAGTCACTCTTTTCTAATAGACAAATCCAAGCATCTCCCCATTCCAAATAGGCGTCTGTATTACCACGATGAACTAAGGTCATTCCTAATATGTCACAATAAAATGGTAAACTTTTCTCTAAGCTTTTAATGCATAAGGTTAGATGATTAAAGCCTGTTACTTTCATCATGTATCCCTCTTCTTCAAAGAAATGGAGTGATTCCAAGAATTAAAATCTTCTGGAGTAGAAACAAAAATGATGTCTATGTATCCATTCCTTATTTTCTGAATCCGTTTATCAAGGAGTTAGTTTCATCATATGTTTTATCATATATTATAAAACAAGTAAGATCTTTTGCGAGTGGAGGGTTGGATTTTTTGTGATATTTGCGGGATCTTTTCGTTTAATTAGAAGAAATTACTTTGACATAAGCATTTCTAAGCCTTAAAATATTTAAAACCGATTGGCATACTATGTTTTAAATTCATCGTAAAATTGTTAAGATAGTGTTAGCGGGTTCTTATTTTAACATCGATGGGAGATTTATCCCTTTGATCTTGATGGATAAGGATGAAACTCGAATGGAAAGAGGCGCGCTAAGCATGAAAAATGTATTTGAGAATGTGCATGATCTGATCGGGAATACACCGATGATACGGATAAAAAGGTTAGGAATACCAAGTCACATAGAGCTTTACGCTAAGTTGGAGTCATTTAATCCGGGAGGTAGTGTAAAAGATCGGTTAGGAGTGGCGTTGATTCGGGAAGGCGAACGTATTGGTAAGTTAAAACCAGGTGGGACGATCATAGAGCCAACTGCTGGAAATACAGGGATTGGCTTGGCACTTGCTGCGATCGGGACTGGATATCAAGTCATCTTTGTGGTTCCTGAAAAATTTTCGGTTGAAAAGCAAGATCTCATGCGAGCATTAGGAGCACATGTGATCAATACACCTACTTCAGAAGGGATCAAAGGAGCTATCCGCAAAGCAAAAGAGCTTGAACAAGAGCTAGATGGAGCCTATTGTCCACAGCAGTTTTCTAATCCAGCAAATCCACAGATTCATTATGAAACAACAGGCCCAGAGATATGGGAACAACTAGATGGTAAGGTGGATATTTTTATAGCGGGAGCGGGCTCGTCAGGTACATTTATGGGAGTAGCTCAGTTTTTAAAAGAAAAGAATCCTCAGATTAAAACAGTGATTGTTGAACCAGAAGGTTCGATTATCGGTGGAGGAGAGTCTGGTCCGCATCAAACTGAAGGGATTGGCATGGAATTTTTCCCATCCTTTTTTGATCACTCGTTGATTGATGAAGTATATACGGTTCTTGACAAGGATGCTTTTCATCTTGTTGCTGAATTAGCAAAGCAAGAAGGGTTATTAGTTGGAAGCTCATCAGGAGCTGCCTGTTATGCAGCACTTCAAGAAGCAGCAAAGGCACCTAATGATACGCGGATTGTGGTCATTTTTCCTGATAGTAGTGAACGATATTTAAGTCAGAAAATTTATCAAGGTGGGATATAAAATGAAAATGAATACAAAGTTAATACACGGTGGAGTGGTAGCTGATCCACAAACGGGAGCAGTTAGTGTACCTATCTATCAAGTTTCTACATATCAACAAGCTTCTATTGGTCAACATAAAGGCTATGAATATTCTCGTACAGGAAATCCTACACGTACGGCGTTAGAAGAGTTAATTGCTACTCTGGAAAATGGTAAACGTGGTTTAGCTTTTGGCTCTGGAATGGCTGCCATTTCGACAGTATTGTCGATGTTTAATAAAGGAGATCACTTAGTCATCAGTGATGATGTCTATGGTGGAACTTATCGTGTCTTGAGCCAAGTATTTTCCCGTTTTGGTTTGGAAGCGACTTTTGTAGATACAAGTGAGATCAGCTATGTTATGGATGCCATTAGGGAAAATACACGTGCCATTTACTTAGAAACACCAAGTAATCCACTCCTTAAAGTGTCCGATATCAAGTTAATTAGTGAAATTTGCCAAGCGAAAAACTTATATCTGATTGTGGATAATACATTTATGACTCCTTATTGGCAAAATCCATTGGATTTAGGAGCTGATATTGTATTGCATAGTGCCACAAAATACTTAGGTGGCCATAGTGATGTTGTAGCAGGTTTGGTAGTCACGAAAGATGAAGAACTCGGTGAACGGATTCATTTTCTACAAAACTCGATTGGTGGTGTGATTGGTCCTTTTGATGCTTGGTTATTAATCCGTGGGATGAAGACATTGGGTCTTCGCATGAGACAGCATGAGGAAAGTGCGGGGCAAATCGCGCGTTATTTAGAACAACATCCACGAGTAAACAAAGTTTATTATCCTGGTTTAAAATCACATCCTGGACATGACTTAGCCAAGCGACAAGCTCGTGGATTTGGTGGGATGATCTCTTTTGATGTAGGTAGTCAAGCCAAAGCAGAGAAAGTTTTAGAGCAAGTCAATTACTTTGTATTAGCAGAAAGCTTAGGCGCTGTAGAAAGTATTATATCTGTACCTGCTCGGATGACACATGCATCGATTCCTGCAGAAACAAGAGCGGAGTTGGGTATTACGGATGGATTGATCCGTATTTCCGTAGGTATTGAAGATAGCGAAGATTTATTAGATGATTTAGATCAAGCACTTACTTTTTAATTGATTATAGTGATAAAGGAGTTGCACCTATGAACAACACCAAGCCGATTCAAGTTTTTGTCTATGGGGCTGAGCAAGTTTGTGCTAGCTGTGTAAATTTACCTTCTTCCCAAGAAACAGCAACTTGGTTACAATCAGCTTTAAAGCGTAAATTTAGCGAACAAGTCGAAGTGGTTTATGTGGATATTTTTGCGCCTAAGGGAGAAAAAGAAAAAAACTTTTCCAAGCGAGTGATCGATGAAGATCTTTGGTATCCTGTGGTAGTGATTGATGATGAAGTTATTGATGAAGGAAATCCTAAATTAAAAAAGATTACCCAAAAACTTACAGAATTAGGTTTAGAGCCTGTCGCTTAAAAAGTATCATGATCATTTACAAATAAGGCCATCCTTAAATAAGGATGGTTTTTCTCATCGTCGAAAGGATATATAATAAATGTATTGTGAGTAAAATGGATACCAATTTGGATCAGAAATGGAGTGAATGTAAAATGAGGCCTCTGATTGAGTTTTGTGTAAATAATTTAACCGATGATGTATTGGAGATCAAAAAGAAACTAGATGAAGATTCTTCTTTAGATGTCATTGAATATGGTTGTCTAGGGTACTGTGGCAACTGTGCTGTTCACCCATATTGTTTGGTAAATGGTGAGTTAATTCAAGCAGATACAGCTGAAGAGCTATTAGAGAAAATCTATAAAGCGATCGAAGAGATTGAACTTCATTACTAAAACCCTTTAGCGGGGGTATCTGCTAAAGGGATTTTTTATTCCTTCTTCTAGTATAATGCTCGAGTTTGTGTCTTCGTAATCGGATCTATTGTCAAGTTAAAGCTGATTAGGGATAATAAATATATTTATTAGATCAGAAAGGTGCATCCATAGATGAAACAGTTATGGAAACGTCTTGCCTCAGACTCGCTTGCATTTGCAGTCGTAACCATTGGCAATAAGTTTGTCGCTTTTTTCTTATTTCCCATTTTTATCGCATATTTGTCCCTGAATGAATATGCGGATTGGGGAGTTACGAATACCGTTACGCTAGTTATTTCCTATCTTTTTTTATTAGGGATGGATACAGCACTTGCGTTTTACTACCATGATGTGAAAACGGATGAGGAGAGAAAAAGCTATTTAACAGCAGCAGTATTAACGAGTGGCTTGGTAGGAATCGCTTTTGTTATCGCCTTTTTCTTTGTAAATGGATGGGTCTCATCACTGGTTTACGAAGGTGGCGAAAAAAATAAGTGGATTCTGATGATCGCGCTGTTATCGACGGTTTTTTCGGTACTCAATCAGTTGTTGCTTGGCTACCTCCGTCTAGAACGGCGTAAATGGCCTTTTATGATTTTTGGGATTTTACAGCTTGCAGGTTCAGCTATTCTTAGTGTGTATTTTGTCGTGGGACTTAAAGAAGGTTTGTCAGGGATTTTTATCGGACAAATTATTGGACAATGCCTAGTCTTGTTAGGATTGGTCATATTGCTTTGGAATCATTTTAGGTTCCCAATACAAATTCCTTATGCAAAACATCTATTAAAATATGGGGTTCCCCTTATTCCGACATTACTTACATTTTGGGTATTAAATGCGACTTCTCGACTGTTTGTCTATCATATGATTTCACCCACGAGCGCCGCGATTTTCGATGCGGCATCCCGAGTCGCTTCTTATATTGTTTTATTAACTGCTTCATTTCAATTAGCATGGCGACCTTTTTCGATGTCGATTAAGGATCGTAGTGATGCCCCACAGCTATTTAGCCGTTTGGCCAAAGGAGTGCTGATTGTTGGTTCATTTGTTGTTCTCTTGTTTAGTATGATTGCTGAACCGTTTATTCAGCTGATTGCTGGAGGAAAGCCAGCATACCATTCAGCTTATCCATATATGTGGGCACTTTCGTTTAGTACGATCTTAAATGTATTACATTTGATCATTGGGGTTGGACTCTTTTTCCAGAAGAAGACAGTGATGATATCAAGGATATTTAGTATGGTTGCTGTGATTTATCTAATTGGAAGTTTGGTCTTCATTCCAGTCTTTGGCTTATGGGCTGTATGTGGAATGAATGTACTAACTTACTTGTTGATTAATATCTTTTTGTACTATAAAAGCCAAAAGATTTATCCTGTTCCGTTTCGCTTTCCGGCGATGCTCTTATTTATTTTGATGTTTATCGCTTTGATGAGTGGAGTCACGTATTTGCAAATGCATCATACACCAGGATTGACTCTCTATTATTTATTCGCTATTCTAGCTTGGTTTATAATTATTTTTGCAAGTGGGCTGGTCTCTGTAAAAACTTTATTTACCCTCAAACTAAAATTACCACGTAAAACCAATCAGTCCGACTCGATATAAGATAGAGTCGGACTGATTGGCTTTACTCATAAACTTTGATCTCATTGTAGAACGTATCACGCTCGACTGCGATCCGATTGGCACCTTGAATGAGCCAGACAAGCTCATCGATGGTTAAAGCCGTTTGTGTAAGTGCTCCAGCAGCATGACTAATGCGTTCTTCTACTAGGGTACCATGTAAGTCAGAGGCGCCATAGTGGAGGGAAAGCTGGGCTAATTGGGTACCGATATTGATAAAGTAAGCTTTGATATGGGGGAAATTATCTAGCATTAAGCGACTAATTGCGATCGTTTTCATGTCATCCATTGCAGAAGTACGGCGTTTGATCGATGCGGTTTTACTACGTGGTTGCATAGCTAAAGGAATAAAGACTAAGTATCCATCTGTTTTATCTTGGAGTTCACGTACACGAATCATATGGGTTAGGCGCTCTTCTAAGGTTTCGATGGAACCATAAAGCATGGTTGCATGTGTTTTAAGACCAAGTGAATGCGCGATTTCATGTGCTTCAAGCCATTGATCTGTACTTGCTTTATCAGGGCTCATTTTTAGACGATAGCGTTCGGTTAGAATTTCCGCTCCACCACCTGGAAGAGTATCTAAGCCAGCTTTGATTAGCTCTTGTAATACCTTTTCCATTGACCAACCTGTGATACGAGCGAAAAATTCAATTTCAGCACCTGTATACGCCTTGATTCGTACTTGTGGATAATTTTTTTTCAAAATGGAAATCGTTTCAAGATAGTAATCAAAAGGAACAGTATGATTATGCCCACCTACAATATGAAACTCTTGAATCCCTTCCGTATAGCGTTCCTTGACATAGGTTAAAACCTCTTCAGGTGACATAGTATAGGCACCTTCAGCTCCTGGATCACGGCGAAATCCACAAAAAGAACACTTTGCTTCACATACATTGGTTGGATTGATATACATATTTTGAATAAAATATACTTTGTTTCCATTTCGCTTTAAATTTGCTTCATTAGCTAATTGTGCAATAGTGAGCAAATCAGGTGATTCATATAGAATCATACCATCTTCTAACGTCAGACGTTCGCCACTGCGTACTTTATCAACTACATAAGAAAGATCTTTCTTTACTGCCATTGACATCAAAAATCCCTCTTTCATTACATATGAATTCCATAATTCAGCATGACGTTTGACAAAAAATGCTTTAATCCCAGATAAACGGCATAAGAATGGGTCATGGATGCTATTCACACACTAGTTTTAAGAGTATATTCGATTGGATTAGGTGTATGTTATCTCTTGAAGACGAATATTTAATCTTAATCCAATCATTTCGTACCTCTAAAAAACTAAATTCTATTTCATTCTATCATATCGATGTATGGAAATAAACGAATCAATTTTGTTGAAAAATCTTGTAATTGTACGTATTTGTTGTCAATTAACGTCTCTTTATCATGTTTAGTAATAAATAGGATGGAGAAATTGTAAAAAAAGCGACTTTCTTTCTATTAATTGGGAGTGTATACTAAAAATAGTCGATTTCGACTTGTTAGAATTTGTAGATGCCTGTGGTTGGAAATTTCCCATTACTCTCTAAACTAACCATATTTCGAACAAATCGGCTTCGTAAAGAAAAAATTTTTGTAGAGAAAGATAAAAGAGGGGGAATTCCGTGTGAAACGGAAGCTAGAGGAGAAAATAGAAGCGCTAAGAAAAGAGATGGAAGTGACAGCGCTTGATCTGGGATTAGGTCACCCCAATGTATATGAACTAAGCCAAGCGCTTGATCAACTTCACAACGAATGGCATCGAGAGTATGCGAAAGAGTTGGATAAATCGGTAGAAAGAATTTATCCAATTCGTCCTCATTCTTCAACGATCCGTGAAGTACCAATTCGTACAGTCGTTTAATTGGGTTGAGTAAGAAAAGGTTTACCCTGTATACTAAGTATATAAAGGGGGTAACCAATATGATAACATTGACGGAGCAAGCAGCTCTGAAAGTGAAAGAGATGCTTCAAGATACAGATAACCCAGATCGACAGTTTTTACGGATTGGTATTCAATTTGGTGGATGTAGTGGTTTGAATTATTCACTGGGATTTGATGAGGACAAAAAAGAAGACGATATGGAATTAAGTCAGCATGGAGTTAAGATTTTGGTAGATCAAGATAGTATTGCTTATTTACAAGGAACGGTTATCGATTTTAAAGAATCGATGATGGGTGGCGGCTTTAGTATCGATAATCCTAATGCTATTGCTTCATGTGGCTGTGGTGCCTCATTCCGTACAGCTACAGAAGCCGGAAAACCTGAAGACTGTTAAGGATTTTGATAACGATATCGTTGATATAGCAAATTTCTCCAATCTTTTCAAAGAAAGAAATACCCAGCTCTATCTATATCATTCATGGACGATGTAGAATAGAGCTGGGTTTTATTATTTTCAGAGGAAGAATGATCTAAAAATGATCTTTTAGTAGTGGCTTTCTTGCATCAGTGTAACTTCTCGATATCCACAATGCTCACAGTATATTTGATGAGGGCAAGTATGATTTTGGTAATCAAGCAAGCCATCTGTCATTTTTAAGTCATCGATTGGGCGATAAGGACTATAGTCGGCAAAATAGTCAAAGATCCGTCCACCATCTTGGAGGATATGGCTACATTTTGGACAATATGCTGTATAGGAAGTAAATCCATTACAAACTGGACATGCGTATGGATTAGTATGAAGCAACAAGCCCACCCTCTTTTTTACTTAGGATGGGCCAAATCTTTTATAATCATGCAGTTAGGTTAGGAAAGTATTTCTATAACAGCATGTTACATAATTCGAGCCATTCCTAGACGAAGCCGCGGATCGTTTTTGTAGGATCGACTTTTGAATGGTAAGTCTACGGGAGCGAGTGGGGAAGCGATGAGAGGACGATTAGGAGGGCAACCTCTATAAATCTAAGAATAAAAATAAAAAAACCCCTTTCACCTGAAGGGGAATGGGGATTAAAGGTTCATATTAGAACTATGCCCTGGCTGAAGGCGAGCGGTTGGGTCAAGATATTGTTTAGCATTGTTCACAGCAGTAGGCGCTTCGCCAAAACCAACTGCGATTAGCTTGACTTTTCCGGGGTAAGTGGCGATATCTCCCGCAGCATAAATCCCAGGGATGTTTGTTTCCATCCGAGAGTTTACTTTAATAGCACCGTTTTCGATTTCAAGACCCCATTCTTTTATTGGACCTAGTGAAGAAACAAAGCCAAAGCTAATGATTAGATCATCGATGGATACAATTTCTGTTGTTCCTTGTTTCTTATCTTGAATGGTTACCGTTTCGATACGCTTTGTTCCATGAATATCGACAATTTCGCGTGGTGTAAGCACTTTCACTTTTGAATTCATCAATAATTCAACACTATGCTCATGGGCACGGAATTTATCTCGACGATGAATTAAAGTGATTTCTTGTGCAATCGGTTCCAACATAAGTGCCCAATCTACTGCCGAATCACCACCACCAGCGATTAAAACTTTTTTACCTCGAAATTGGTTTAAGTCACTCACGAAATAGTGCAAATTTTTACCTTCATACTGTTTGGCTTGAGGTAATACTAGTTTTCGGGGCTCAAAAGCTCCACA
This sequence comes from Thermoflavimicrobium daqui, assembly GCF_003313465.1. GTDB lineage: Bacteria > Bacillota > Bacilli > Thermoactinomycetales > Thermoactinomycetaceae > Thermoflavimicrobium > Thermoflavimicrobium daqui. Next base: position 591,665 of record NZ_KZ845663.1, on the reverse strand, counting down.
ACCCGCTGTAATAATAATGGATTTTGTTAAGTGAATCTGCTGATTGGTAACAACTTCAAATAGTCGCTCTTCTTTTTTCTTAACTTGAATTACTTTTTCATTTAGGCAATACTCTGGTTGAAATAATTGGGCTTGCTGGATCAGGTTATCGACCAGCTCTTGGGCGCGCACTTTTGGAAATCCTGCTACATCATAGATAAACTTTTCAGGATACAGCGCAGCAAGCTGTCCGCCGAGCTGAGGCATGCTTTCGACAATTTTCACATTTGCTTTTCGCATTCCTGCATAAAAAGCAGTGAATAATCCAGTTGGACCTCCTCCGATAACAAGAATATCTGTAACTGTCATGAATACCACCTCAGTAGCAGAAGTATATATTTTTTGAACTTTTTCTTCCCATTATACCATGAAAAAGTTATATTGTTCTAATAGGAATATTTATTAAATTGGATATAGTGGGTTTTTGTAACCTTTTCCAGCATGTTTTAAGGATGCAACTCAAATATTTGGATACAATGTGAACAAAATCTCTTGCCAAAGGTTCGTGAAAGTCATATCATATTCATTGGTATAATTTAATTTCGGCGGATATCTTTTATTTTATTTTTTTGTTTGTGATGGGTTAATCATAACGGAAATTAGTAGATGGAAGGGATTAGTAATGAGTGTACCTAAGATAGTGGTTTTGGGAGCAGGTTATGGCGGTTTAATGACTGTAAAGGGATTACAGAAGAAGCTACATTATAATGAAGCTGAGGTTATTTTGGTAAACCTAAATCCATATCATTATATTACGACCAAGTTACATGAACCAGCTGCTGGTACTAGTCATCCTGATCATGCACGTATCATGATCAATTCAGTAATCAACCAGCAAAAGGTAAAATTTATTCAAGATAAAGTGACCGCAATTAAACTAGAAGACAAAACAGTTCAATTGGAAAACAATAAGCCCATTTCTTATGATTATCTAGTGATTGGTTTGGGGAGTGCACCAGAAACCTTCGGTATTAAAGGTTTATTAGAAAATGCTTATTTTATACGCAATATTAATAGTGTCCGTATAATTCGCGAGCATTTGGAGTATATGTTTGCGCGTTATCAAAGTGAGCAAAAAGATGAGCTGATCACTATCGTTGTAGGCGGGGCAGGATTCACAGGAATAGAGTTTATTGGTGAGCTTGTAGATCGTATGCCAGAGCTTTGTCATGAATATGATGTGCCACTTGAAAAAGTTCGTATTGTCAATGTAGAAGCAGCACCTACTGTTCTTCCAGGCTTTGATAAAGATTTGGTAGACTATGCAGTGAAGTACTTGGAAGGAAAAGGTGTTGAATTTATTCTAAGTACTCCTATTGAAGAATGTAAAGAAGACGGTGTTATTCTCAAAGGTGGAAAAGAAATTAAAGCAGCAACAGTAGTATGGACTGGTGGAGTGCGCGGAAATAAACTGGTTGAAGAATCAGGTATTGAAACGATGCGTGGTCGGGTAAAAGTGGATGAATATTTGCGTGCACCGGGCTATGAAAATGTGTTTGTTCTTGGAGACAGCTCTTTAGTGTTTAACGAAGAAGAACGTCCGTATCCGCCTACAGCGCAAATGTCAACGCAACAAGGTCAACTCTTGGGAGAAAATTTAGCTTCTAAAATTCGTGGTGGAGAAATGAAGCCATTTAAGTATATGCCAAAAGGAACCGTTGCTTCGTTGGGTAGAAGAGAAGCGATTGGTACGGTTGGAGATAAAAAATTAGTTGGTGGTAAGGCAGCTTTCATGAAGAAACTAATCGATATGCGTTGGCTATATTTACTAGGTGGAATTTCCCTCGTATTAAAGAAGGGAAAATTATAATCGTTTTGTTTGATATAAGAGGATGGTTAGTCATACAAGGACTAATATCCTCTTTTTTATTAGTAATAAGAAGAAAAGATTAAATTTGATCCATTGTTATAATATGTTAATCATTAGTCATATTTGATAATTCGTCGTTTCATTGAACCCTTTATATATTTCTTGTAAAATGATAACAGACATTGTTTGTAAAAATGGAGGGAAGGGTAGTGAATCTGGCCCTTGTATTATTAGTTGAAAAGATAAATACATTGCAAATGGCCGTTTCTATTGTAATGTTCTTCGTCTTATTCTTTGGCATTGGCTTTATTTTAAATATGATTCTTAAAACAACTTGGCTACCTTTGGTATTATACTTTGGTTTTGCAGGTTACCTTATTTTTACCTTATCCTCATTTCATTTTGCCGATATTTCTGTGATGATTTCTGGATTAGCAGGGACTATTATAGGTGGCTGGACTATTCAAACATTGCGTTCCAAAGGATATAAGATGTTTTAGTATAGTAAATGGGTTTCTCTAACTTTATCGTTTGGAGAAACCCATTTGCTGTAATCTATTGACGAGTGTCGTGAAAAGGGTCATTTGGATTTGGAGATATAAAGCGTTCAGGATAAAGGATGTGCGCTAAATACTTGATCCCAGTTAGAATACGAGGAGAGGGGCGACAATACCAACCTTCCTCTAAAATATGGAGTCGCCCTGGCTCTATCCATTTTTGCCCTTGAAAGGCTGGGCGACTGGTAATCAGCTCTTTACGAATTCGATGTTTGGGAATACCCGTCCAAACGATTAAGCAGTAGTCGGGATTTTTATCTGCAACTGTTTCCCAATCGGATTGTACGCTCTCTTGGTCATATTCTTCGAAAATTTGGGAGGCGCCGATTAAATGCGAAATATCTGTCAACCAATTTTTATTCCCCGGGCTAAAGACGGGTTTTGGCCACCATTCAAAATAAAGTCTAACTGGTAAAGATGAAGCAGGTATATGACTTTGAATTTGCTCCAGTTCGCATCGAAATCGATTTGCCAAATTCTCTGCCTTGTCAACAACAAAAAGGGCTTGGCCGAGCTTCATGATATCATTCGGAATCTCATGAAGTGATTTTGGGTTTAAAACAATGTAGGGTATTTTTTCTTCTTTTAGACGCTCGATATTTTTCTCCATTCCTGGCACACTTAGCGATGCAATGACAAGATCAGGATTAAGTAATTTGACTTTTTCAATATCGATATCTAGGTCTGGGCCTAGTCGTGGGAGATAACTCCACTCACTAGGCCAATCTGAAAAATCATCCAATCCGATAACACGATCTCCCATCCCTAGAAAATAGAGGATTTCTGTGTTGCTTGGGCAAATAGATATGATCCTTTTCATAACGTTATCCCCCTTGTATACAGGCTTAAAACCACAACCAATACATACCGAGTGCAATTAAGATACCAAACCAAAGACCGATGAATACTTCAATAGGTTTATGTCCTAATATTTCTTTTAACTTAATTCGTGACTTACCTAGAGGCTTTTCATTTAATTTTAATTGGCGAATTTCATGAAGTAGTGTCGTAAAATCCTCTGCAAGCTGATTAATTACTTGTGCTTGAATTCCAGCATGACGACGAACACCTGTCGCATCATACATGGTAATAACAGCAAAAATAGTTGCAATAGCAAATGAAGTTGAATTCCAGCCTTCGATTAGCCCGATCGAAGTTGCGAGGGAGGTAACTGCAGAAGTATGAGAACTAGGCATGCCTCCAGAGTTAAGAAGCCAACCCCAATCCCATTTTTGAGAGATAAAGTAGTTCCAAGGAACTTTTAATACTTGAGCTAGTACGATCGCCGTGACGGAGGTCCATAAAGAAAAATTAGATAATAGCTCATAAATCATTTGAAGTCATCCTTTCATCAGCAGCAGAAAAACATCTTCTATATAAAGTTTTATAAGATCTGGGGTTGTGTGATCAATGTCTTTCATTATATTTTTACCCAATCTATAAATTGAAAAAGGTTGCCCTACAATTGGCAGGCAACCTTTTTTGAGTCGGATTAGGAGATTTTTGAGATGGTTACATTATTTAGCAAGTGAAGAGCTTGTTTTTCGATATAGATTTGATGCCACAGTGCAAAGCAAAGGATAGTCCAGATTCTACGACTATAGTCTGCTTTACCTTCTTTGTGATCAGAGAGTAACTGGATCGCCATACGCTTATTAATATATTGGTCAATTTGGCTAGTACTTAGAATTTCCATCGCCCATAGATAAAACTCATTTTTCAACCAATGTCGAGTTGGTACAGGGAAACCTAGTTTCGGTCTCATATGAATTTCTTTAGGTAACAAATCTTTCATGGCTTCACGTAATACAAACTTTGTTGTACCACCTGCAATTTTGTACTTGGTTGGAATCTTGCTTGCTACTTCAAATACCTCTTTATCGAGGAATGGTACACGTAATTCTAGTGAGTTAGCCATCGACATTTTGTCAGCTTTAAGTAAGATATCACCAGGTAACCAAGTATGGATATCTAGATATTGCATCTTGGTGACATCATCATACATACTGGCATTTTCATAAATTGGTAAAGTAATGTCAAGAGGATGCAAATGTTGGGTTTGTTGATTTACCCAGCTGGTTAGAACTTCTCGCTTCATCTCTTCACTGAAAATAAAAGCATTCCCAAAAAATCTTTCTTGCAAATCTTTAGAACCACGAATAATATAATTTTTTCCTTTAACATTAGGAAGGTTAGAGGCAATACTCCCTAACATTTTCCGTAAACCTTTCGGCATATAATTGAATGGACGCAGTGCATTGGGTTCACGATAAATTCCATACCCACCAAAAAACTCATCGGCTCCTTCACCTGAAAGAACAACGGTTACATAATCTCTAGCGAGTTTGGATACAAAATAAAGCGGAATAGCTGCTGGATCTGCTAGAGGTTCATCCATATGCCAAATAATTTGTGGTAACTCGTCGATAAACATTTGTGGTGTTACTTCAAGCTCATAGTGTTCAGTTCCGAAATGTTCCGCTGTTCGGCGAGCATAAGGTAATTCATTTTGTCCAAGGGCAAATCCAATACTAAACGTTTTAAGTGGACCATGATTACGAAGTAATCCAGCTGTCGTTGAAGAGTCAACTCCACTTGACAAGAAAGCTCCCAAAGGAACATCAGCTTGCCGATGGTATTGAATCGAGTTCTCCATAATTGCTCTTGTTTGATCAATATAATAAGATAGTGGTTTACTCTCATCGGGATCAAAGTGAACCTGCCAATAAGGGCGAATATCTAAACGATCATTCCTAATCAGGAAACAATGCCCTGGCAAGACTTTGTGAATCCCTTTGAAAAAGGTTTCTGTATATGGGTTATATTGGAATGTTAGATACTGATAAAGAGCCGACGTATTTACATCTGGAGATAAATCTTCTAGTTCAAGTAAACATTTAATTTCGGATGCAAAGTGAAATCCTCTAGCTGTTTCTGTATAGTACAGAGGTTTAATTCCAAAATGGTCACGCGCACCAAAATATTGTTGTTTATTTAGATCCCAGATGGTGAAAGCGAACATACCACGTAAGTATTTGGGAGTATCAAATCCAACTTCTTCATATAAATGGACAATGGTTTCGGTATCTGAGTTTGTTTTAAACTGATGCCCTTTATCTTTAAGCCATTGTTGTAGTTCTTTATAATTGTAGATTTCACCATTAAAGACGATCCAGATCGTTCCATCTTCGTTACAAAGTGGCTGTCTTCCATGAGCTAAGTCAATAATACTTAGACGTTTAAAGCCAAATCCAATATGATCCTCTACATAAAAGTGTGTATCATCTGGGCCACGATGGTGAATTTGATCTGCCATTCTTTCGATTTCTTCGGGTTGTACGGGTTGACCATATTTGTGATAGACTGACACAAAACCACACATTTTATCCGTTCACCTATCTTTTATCTGTAATTTTATAAAGAACCAAATGTTGTCAAGTATGGATAGTTCCTGTGAATAACACATAAGTTTGGAATATGATTCACGGTGACTTTTGGAATATAATAGTAATCTCCTTGTTTACTCTTGTCCTAGTATATCTGATAATCTTAAAGATAGACTAGAGAGAATTTGTCTATTTTCATAAAAAAGTAAGACCAAATTACACCAATTCATTATACTACTAATGTTATTAGAAGAAGAAAAGGATTGGGTATTTAGTTACAATTGACTATAATGGAATAGGTGTGAGATTGTTATATACTTAACATGACTTGGTTTTAACTATCACAGATCCTTGTAGATCAATAAACGTTTATTGAAGGCATGGCGAATTACTACTTATATTAGTCCTATTTGAGTGAATGGAGGGATCAACATGAAAAAAATGTTAATGGTATCGTTTGTGGCTTTATTTCTTTTGAGTGGATGCTCTATTGACCAACGTGCGGGAATGGTAGATTATGTGAAAACGACGGTTAGATATACAAACATGGTGAATCATCTAGTGAATAATATACCAAGCTTAGCTTTAAAAGCAACAAGTGACCAACAATCAAAAACGACATTGGAGAAAAACTTAAATAATGTAAAAAGTGAGCTCCAGAAATATAATGAAATGATTCCCCCGAGACGTGCAGAGGAAATTCATCAAAACATGACTAACTACAATAAAACAGTTGAATCGGAAATTAACTCTTATTTAAAGCAAATAAAAAAAGGGAATTTTGATCCTAAAGTCTTCCAAACTCCTGCATTTACTAAAACCATTCAAGAGATGCTTAAATTAAGAGATCAAGCCCAACAGCTCGCATAAGATCGAGTGTAATAGCAACTTGAGCACGTTGCTTGAGCTGCTATTGATTTTATTAGCCTATTTCTATATTACTAAACTTTTGAATAAGCTGCATAAAGAATAAAAATCGAAGATAGTTTTAGCTAAACTTTAGCTTAAACTATATCGATTATTCTTTACATTGTTTATAATCACTTATATCATGAATAAGTAAGATCAAAATGATAGAGTGAATGGCTGGTTAACAAGACGAGGAGGATTTATATTGGTTAAAAAGTGGCTACTTTCTTTACTCACTGTTTTCACATTGGTTGTGACCGGAGGATGTTCTCTGACGGGTGAAGTTAGTGTTTCAGTGGAATATGTTTCAAAGACAGCCGATTATATTAAAAAAGTACAAGATTTCTATAATGAAGTTCCAGGGATGGTTGAAAAAGCAGTTACTGACTCAAAAGTAAGAAAAGACTTAGAAACAAAGTTAAACGATCTAAAAACGGAGATTCAAAACTTTGAAAAATTAACACCACCTGATTTTGCTAAAGACATCCACCAAACGATTCAAGATCACAACCAAAAGCTTCAGACAGCGATCGATGGATATTTAGGTTTAGTGAAGGATGGTAAACTTGATCCGCAGGAATTTAAAAATTCTGAGCTATATCAAACGATGAACTCGATTATTAATCTACTTGATCAGGTTCAAAACCTTGGTAAATAATAAATGATAAAGAACAGCTTAACGATCAAAGTTAGGCTGTTTTTTTATCATATAAAAATAAAAAGAAGAAGGAGGAGAACAGGAGAAAAAAGATGTATTTTGTCTTTTGAAAATCTAAGACTCCTGTTGAACATTTTTATGCATGTGAACTATATTCATTCTTTTGATTTAAAGAAAAGCCAAATGAAAGAGATTCAATTTCAGCTAGCAAAAAATATTCAAATTATACCCTATACTTCGATGCCAAAGACTGTTTGTGGAGTTGATTTGGCTTATTTTGATAACCAAGCAGTTGCTGTAATTGTTGTTATGGATTTTGCTACTAGACAAACTATTGAAACAGTCTATCATGTTGATCACATTTCCTATGATTATGTTCCGGGGCTTCTTGCATTTCGAGAGATTCCTATATTTTTGAAAGCGTGGGAGAAAATGCAATCAAACCCGGATATCGTATTTTTTGATGGTAATGGTATTTTACACCCAAATCGTGTAGGAATTGCTACACATGCTTCTTTTTTTATTGATAAACCGACGATTGGTATAGCAAAAACTCATTTTATAGGTAGTTATCAGGAATTAAATAAAGCAAAGGGAAGTTATGAAAATATCTATGATGGTGACGAAGTGATAGGTGCTGTCTTACGAACTCAGACGAATGTTAAACCAGTGTTTGTATCGGTAGGTAATCGTGTTACATTGCAAAATGCCCTTGACTTTACGATGCATTTTATAGGTAAAGAAAGTAGAATTCCCGAAATTATTCGTCAAGCAGATCTATGGACTCGCAAATTACGTCAAGCGATATTACAAGATAAGTCGGTATAGTTAACCCTTTGGATAATTGGATTTTTAATTCGCAATTTTTTCATTTGCTCTTTGGCTCTATTTCTAGTATATTTTGTCTTATCCTTGAATAAAGATGATTAGAATGGTAATATAAATAAAAATAATATGAATAGTTATAAAAGATTAATAAATGGACTTAAAGGTTGATAGGTATATGGATAATTATTATAAAATCTTAGAGGTTGACCAAGATGCATCCAGCAAAGAGATTAATGAAGCTATTCTCAACAAATTGCGACTTTGGAATCATCGTATTAATGCGCCAACGCGAGAGCGGCGACAAGAAGCAGAACGAATGGTTGATATGCTTGAGGAGATAAAAGTTATACTTCTCGATGATGAAAAACGTAAACAATACGATGAAAAACTTAAAAAAGCTTCAAAAGTAGAAGTGATTTCTAAAGAGGAGATTGAGAAGAAAAAAAATATAGAGACCCCATCGCCAGAATCCAAACAAAGTAGTCAATCCCCGAATGAATTAGACCAAACTGAAAAGACAGTAGAAATAGAAGTGAAGGATGAAATAAGGGCTGAGATGCATGAGAAAAGACAGCCCCTGAATGAGTTTAAGACTCAAAATGAGACTTCATCCCCATTTAACCAAGTCTTAGAAGAAAAACCAACTGAATCAGAACAATTAAACGAAAAAAAGAAAGGGAAAAAAGGAAGGGTTTTAGCTTGGTCTTCTCTTTTTATTCTTATTGCTTCGATTGGTATCTATTTTGGAATACAAGGATGGAATAAACCTGCTCCTTCTACACCACTAACACTGAATCAACCTGTGATTATAGATGATAAATTTATGGTTACCTTAACCGGATTAAAGAAACAAGGTTCAAATACTGTGATGACCCTTTCAATGAGGCCAACATCTGAGCAGAAAGTGAATTATGAGAATACCATTAAAAATAAAGAACATCTCCAAAATCGTCCATTATTAAAGATATCGTTTTATCTAGAAGATGAATCAGGAAATCGTCTGATTCAAGAAGAAGTAAATACTTCTCAAGCAAGGCGTCTAACCAAGGAGCTATCAGATGACATGGAAGAAACGTATGAGTGGACGTTTGCAGGGCTTCCTGAAGGACGTAACATGCTTATGGTTAATAGTATTACGGGCTTAGAAGTGAGACAACAAACTCAAGATAGTCAAACAGGGCAACAAATCATATCCGCTGAAGAGAAAAGCTACCATTATAAGTTGCGCTTTGAATTACCTACATCCTAAGATTAAGCTAATAAAATGTAGTTGTTTTATTCAAATGAAATTAGAGAAGGTCTTTTAGACAATCTTTCATTGCCTAAAAGGCCTTTAATGATAGAAGAATGAATTTTAGTTGATGAGTTGTAACAGGATTTTCCCCATATTTTTGTTTTCTTCCATATATTGATGAGCATTTTTGACCTGTTCAAAAGGAAAAACACGATCAATTATAGGATTTAGTTGTCCATTGTCAAAGCGAGGAAGTGCGTAAGTCATAAAATCTTTTATGAGCTCGACCTTATAATCCCTAGAACGAGCGCGTAAGGTAGTTCCTGTAATTTGTAACCGTTTCATTAAAATTTTTTGAAGAGAAGTGTTTTGAAGTTTGGCTCCACCCAAAGCACTGATTAATACAAGTCTTCCATCTATTTGGAGAGCATCTAGGTTTTGTTCCCAGTAGGAAGCGCCGATAAAATCTAAAATAATATGAACTCCTTTTTCTTGGGTATAGGCCATGACTTCAGATAAAAAGGGACCTTTTTTATAGTTAATGGCATAATCAGCACCAAGTTGTAAACAAAAAGCTCTCTTGGCTTCTGATCCTACTGTAACAATGGAACGCCCTCCCATGGACTTTACAAGTTGGATCGCTGCAGTCCCAACGCCACTTGCTCCTGCATGAATAAGCACGGTTTCATGTGGACAGATATGAGCAATCCAAAACAATGCTTGATATGCAGTGAGAAATACTTCAGCAATGGCAGCAGCTTGTTCAAGTGACAATGAATCTGGAATAGGCATGACTAAATCACCAGCTGTTACCACATATTCCGCATAACCACCACCTGCTAGTAAGCCAAATACTCGATCACCTGGTTTCCATTGGTTTTGGTAATTTTCTCCTACTTCTTCAATTACTCCAGCGAATTCAAGTCCCAAAACAGGGCTTGCTCCAGGAGGTGGAGGATAAATGCCTTTTCTTTGTGCAATATCTGCCCGATTTAAGGCTGTATAGTGTACTTTAATCAAAAGTTCATCTGAAGTTGGCTTGGGTTTTGGATATTCAACGATTTTCAATTGTTCTACCCCACCAGGTTGTTTTACAAGAACGGCTTTCATGAAGATTTCCCCTTTCTTTTTTTCATATTATCATGAGAAGTAGGTATTTCCTAATTCTAGGATGGAGTAGATCCAATAAGTACAAACTTTTATTACTGTTCAGCATGTTACATCATTCGATTGAAAATCCAGATTATACCTAGAGGAAAATCACGAAACGTTTTTGTGTAGGATCGCCTTTGGCACCAATTCTTTAGCAGGTGTAAGTGGGGAAGCGATGAACGGCTGATTAAAAAGGCAACCTCATTGTTCATAGAAGTTTATTAATTTGCTATAATATATGGAATTAATTATTGAATTAGATGATAGGGGGGGAAATCGATGCGAATGTATTTCGATCTATTTGAGAATGACCAACCAACTGTTTATTCCTAACCTAAAGACGGGGATGAACAGTTCTTAAAGTTTATTCAACCTCGTCTTTAGGGATTAAATGTTTTATTTATCCCAATGAAAGACGGAGGTATGAATGATGAAACCAAGTGTAACTGGTGCAATTTGTTTATCGCTGGCTGCTAGTATATGGGGTAGTATGTATGTGGTAAGTAAGTATGTTTTGGATTTTGTTCCACCGATAACTCTCGTTTGCTTTCGCTATATGATTGCGTTTGCAATACTGTATACGCTTTTAAAAAGGGAGCAATGGAAAAATAAAAAACATGAAAAAATCCAGTTAAAAGATTGGCTACTTTTGGGCTGGATCGGGTTTATTGGCTATTTTATTTCGATTGCTCTTCAATTTATGGGTACGAAATGGTCGGATGCCCATACTGGAGCTTTAATTACATCAGCTACGCCTGCATTTATGGTCTTGTTTGCTTGGATTATATTAAAGGAAGCCTTAACTGCTCGTAAAATTCTATCTCTTGTACTTGCTACCATCGGTGTTATTTTTATTGTTGGCTACAATCCATATTTAGGTACCTATTTTTGGGGAAGTATCATTTTAGTAGGAGCGGCTATTACGTGGGCATTGCTTTCTGTATATGTCAAAGTCGCATCTCTACGTTTTTCTACACTAGTGATTACTACGTATGCCATTGGGTTTGCGGTTATTTTTACGATCCCTTGGATGGTTTGGGAATTAAAAACGCATCCACTAGTACTAGAATCTTCTTCTGTCATTTTAGGGATTCTTTATCTAGGGATTGTCGCTACTGCAGGAGCATTTTTTCTATGGAATAAAGGATTGGAGCTGATGGATGCAAGTATTGGATCACTCTTTTTCTTCTTTCAACCAGTAGTAGGGGCTTTTTTGGGCTGGTTCGTACTTCATGAAGAGTTAAACTCTAATTTTTTTATGGGTGGTTTTTTTATATTGATGGGTGTGCTAGTAGTAACTATACAACCTAGACGTAAATAGAAGATAGATAAAATATACCGTTCTGTATTTACAGGGAAACGGTATATTTTATTATTGTTATATCAATGAAAATTAAGGTTACGAAATGGGAGTTTAGGGAATTGACACACCACATGGTTGATATTTAGTGAAAAATGAGTTCACTAACCTTGATGAAACCAATGATAGGGGTGTATTTCCTTGTCTTCGGATGCAACTAAAGAGAGTGAATTGTTAAGCCAAAGGGGAAAAGAGCTTTTAGACAAAGAAGAAGGTACTGATGTGGATTTTAAACGGCAACGTGGAGGATTAAAGTCGGAGGATATTGTTGCGTTCGCCAATTCACCCAATGGTGGAGTCATTCTGCTTGGAGTTGACGAGACAGAAGATGAAAACGGAAAACAGAAAGGAAAGGTTGTAGGGTGTAAAATTAGTGATGGAGAAAAGCTTGCGATAATAAGTAAAGCGATGTCCTGTCGACCACCTGTAGATATTGAAATATTTATAGAAACTACCGAGGAAGGCTTATCATTTTATAGAATCGAAATTCCCAGTGGTCAGTATAAACCCTATTGTACTGAAAAAGGATTATATATGATTCGTGGAGATGGACGAAATTTACCCCTAACCCCTGATAAACTTTTAGATCTTTATCTAGATGTACAAGGTAGCAAATTTTTTGAACGCTTTCGACAAGCAACAGCTGATCTAGAAAAGCAGATTAAACAAAGCCATAAAGAGTTAAAAGTGGTAAACAAAGGTCTATATCAGATGAAAGAAAAAATAAGTAGCGATTTAAGCGATTTATTAGTGGTGTTGGAATCAAAAGTAGAAGAAACGACGAATCGTATTCAACATGAGTTTGTCGAAAAACTATCCGATGATACAATAGCCTTCTCTATGAAAACTTTTAAGGAAATTCAGGCGATAAGTAAACAATTAAAGCAAATTGAAGCAAAAGTAGCAGGAAATGCTGCGATTGTCAATTCGCTATTTGCTCATTTTAATGTGGAATATCCGCGGATAGCACAGAATAGAACGACAGTAAAAGAGCTAGCGATGAATCTCTATCTGATCTATCAAGACAGAGAAATAGTAATGGAAACACTTAAAAAGATTTTCCCCTATGGATTAGAGATGATTGAAATATGGGTAAATGAAGTGCTTGATCCATTAGAGTCTTCAAGTGCCTAGGCCTGCAAAGCGGGCTTTTTTTGTTTATCAAAGATGAAAGCTGGAGGGATTGGTATGAAAAAAAGTAAACTGTACATCGTGGATGTATTTGCGGAGGAAAAATATACAGGAAATCAACTTGCTGTTTTTACCCATGCTAATTCTTTTTCTGATCAAAAGATGCAACAACTAGCTAGAGAGATGAATTATTCAGAAACGACTTTCATTTGTTCAGATCAGAAAGAAGCTGATGGTGGGTATACGGTTCGTATTTTTACTCCTGAAGCTGAGTTACCCTTTGCAGGTCATCCTACACTAGGTACTGCTTATGTCATTCAGCGGGAGCTATTATCCCAGATGGAGAATAAGATTTTTTTAAACTTACAAGTAGGGCAGATTCCTATTATCATTGCCGATGAGTTTTTGTGGATGAAACAGAATGAACCCTTATTTGGGCAAATTTTTGAGCGATCAGAAATTGCACCAGTTTTAAATCTCGATGAAGATGAAATCGATGAGCGCTTTCCAATCCAAGATGTTTCTACGGGTCTTCCTTTTATCATTGTACCTATAAAGTCATTGTCTTCAGTTAAAAAAGCGAAAGTGGATCAGGAATTATTGAATCGTTTAACCCAATATACAAGAGGAAAAAGTATCCTTATCTTTTGTCCAGAAACCTATCATTCTGGCCATGATCTAAATGTTCGGGTTTTCGTAGATTGTTATGGCATTCCTGAAGATCCAGCTACAGGGAGCGCAAATGGTTGTTTAGCAGGTTATCTCGTCAAGTATCGCTATTTTGATAAAGATGATATTGATTTGCGTGTGGAACAAGGATATGAAATTCAGAGACCCTCATTAGTGTATTTAAATGCTAAATATATGGATAAGAAAATTGACATTTCCATTGGAGGTAAAGTTGTCTTAGTAGTTAAAGGAGAGCTCGTTTAAGAGGGACTCCCCCTCTTAATCAGCCGCTCATTGTTTTTTCATTCACTCCTGCTAAAGGTTTGACGCAAAAGTCGATCCTATCCAAAAACAATTCACTCTAGTCTCTTGAAGACTATTTTTTATAAAATCACAAAATCAAGTGAATACAAAATGGAATAAATTTATATTTATTCATTAGTATGTTTAAATCAAACGTCCTATCTATAATTCCTTGATAAAAAATGATAGTAATTTAGGATAAAAGAATTAATAGGTCATACTATTAATTTTGTATAAAGTTATTTTATATATTAATTATTTATTCGGTATTAAATGGAATACACATAATAATCCAAATAAAACATATTGAATTAATAGTATTTATCATTTAAAATAAACATTATAATGAATGTTTTGAAGGGGGGCACAAAAAACATTCGTCTTTAGTTAAATCTACTAGAATATGGAGGGATTATTTTGCGGAAAAAAAGATTAAATTTGGTAAAACAAATCGCGATGTTTACTGTCGTATTTTCATTGATCGCGATGGCATTTCCATTCATGTCACTTCAAGTTTATGCAGAGGCTAGTGGAAAGCCAGCGACTGTAAATTTGAGTCATAATAATTATAGTAATCAAAATAATTTTAAATTAGAATGGAACATATGGTGGGGAAATAATGGAACGTCATGGAAATTATTTGAAAATAACAAAGAAATCCATTCCGCAACATTGCAAGACAATTCCCCACAAGCACAGTCGGCTTCCTTTGAGATAAAAAATAAAGCAGCTGGTACTTACACATATAAAGCTGAAGTAAGTAACGCCCATGGTACAACCACTAGCAACACGATTACTGTAACGGTTGGTTCGGATGGTGGTGGAAGCGATACCATTGCCCCAAGTGCACCGACCAATCTTTCTTCACCTGCACAAACAGCAAACACTGTTTCCCTATCTTGGACTGCTTCCACCGATAATGTTGGTGTAACTGGATATGATGTTTATAGAGGTACAACTAAAGTAGGAACTTCTACATCAACTAGCTATACTGACCAAGGTTTGACTGCAAATACTAGCTATACTTATACAGTTAAGGCCAAAGATGCAGCCGGAAATGTATCCGCTTCCAGCAATGCAATCACTGTTCAAACTAAAGCTGAAGATGATGGAGGAACAACGCCTCCTCTAGGTAAGAAAATTGTAGCATATTATACAGCTTGGTCTACTTATGGACGTAACTATCAAGTAGCAGATATTGATGGTTCGAAAATAACCCATCTGAACTATGCCTTTGCAAATGTGCAAAATGGTGAGATCGTTGTAGGAGATACTTATGCTGATCTAGATAAAGCGTTTCCAGGAGATTGCTGGGAAGCTGGTTGTAAGCGTGGAAACTTTAATCAATTACAAAAACTGAAGCAAAAGTACCCTCATTTGAAAACGCTTATTTCTGTAGGTGGTTGGACTTGGTCAGGGAATTTCTCTGATGCAGCAATGACGGAAGCTTCAAGAACTAAGTTTGCAAATAGTGCCTTAAAGTTTGTAAGAGAGTATGGTTTTGATGGAGTCGATATTGACTGGGAGTATCCAGTAGGTGGAGGGCTAACTCCAGGGAAACCGGAAGATAAACAAAACTTTACATTACTCATGAAAAAGTTACGTGAAACATTAGATGCTGCTGGAAAAGAAGATGGTAAGAAATATTTACTAACGATTGCTTCTGGAGCCGGGCCTAGCTATTTACAAAATACGGAATTAGGTAAAGTCGAAGATTATCTTGACTGGATTAACATTATGACATATGACTTCCATGGTGGTTGGGATAAAGTGAGTGGACATAATGCACCGCTCTATGTTGATGCAAAAGATCCTTTTGAACAAAAAGATAAATTTAATGTTGCAGCAGGGGTACAAGGTCATATTGATGCAGGAGTTCCAGCAGAAAAGATTGTATTAGGAGTTCCATTCTATGGTCGTGGTTGGACAGGCTGTGGTAAAGATAATCATGGTGAGTATCAAGCATGTGCCGGGATACCTAAAGGAACCTGGGAAGATGGTAATTTTGACTTTATAGACTTAGAAAATAACTATATTAATAAAAATGGTTATACCCGTTATTGGAATGATGTAACTAAAACACCATTCTTATTCAACCCAAGTAATGGAACATTTATTTCTTATGATGATGCAGAATCAATGGGTCATAAGATGCAATTTATTAAATCAAAAGGCTTAGGCGGAGCGATGTTCTGGGAGCTAAGTGGTGATCGAAATAAAACCTTATTAAATAAATTATATTCCGAATTAAAATAGTATTATAATGAAAGTGTAGGGCTGTGAACCTCTTGATGAGGCGAGCAGCTCTATTTTTATATATCAAAGGGCTTAGGTTGCTCCTAAGCCCTTTGATATAACTTTAACTGTGTACCTGATTTGTGACATTCATGAATGCTTGATCAAATACATCGGGTAGCGACGAAGAGTGTGGCTTTCCGTTTTCATCTCTCTTGATCCAGACGATATCTTGCTCTCCAAAAGCTAACTTCTGTTTTTGACCATCCGAAGCTAGCTTGTAATATTCAAAGAATAGCTTCACTCCATATTCATATCGTTTGGCAAGAGACATCTCCACTTCAATAGTGTCAAAAGGCATGGCTTCGCGAAGATGTTGAATATGTGTGTTAAGCGCAATCCATTCACCTTGTTCACCAGTGCCTTGAAATAACTCTGGAGCAAGTTGGTAGAAAAATTGATCACGAACTTTTCCTTGCCAGATCGTATAATTGGAAAAATAGATGTTACCAACTAAATTGGATTCTTCTAATGAAGTTATAAAGGTATTTTTTTGTAGTATTAGGCGATTGAGTGGTCCGGTTTTGACTGAAAATAACTCTTTTCCTAACAGCTCTGTAGATAATATCTTGTTTTGATTGAGGAGCTTCTCTCTACTACTCATCACTACTAGTTTTTCTTCTAAAAACTGCTTGAAATAGGCGGGAAATGGACTTACTTTTACTAAACCGTGTCCGATGATTTCTACCCAAGTTAAACCTTGGCGGCTAGTGGCAATAAGCTCTAA
Organism: Thermoflavimicrobium daqui; assembly: GCF_003313465.1. Taxonomy (GTDB): domain Bacteria; phylum Bacillota; class Bacilli; order Thermoactinomycetales; family Thermoactinomycetaceae; genus Thermoflavimicrobium; species Thermoflavimicrobium daqui. The sequence continues at coordinate 574,607 of NZ_KZ845663.1, read as the reverse complement.
AGTATGATTATCCTTTACTTTATACCAGTAGTATACAATTTCTATATAGCTATCTTTTTGAATTTGCTCGATTTGCAAATGTACTTCGATGATATCGTGAGATGCTGCTTCACCCGTTATTTCTGTCTGAACAAAGTTGGTAACCATTCCCCATTTTCCTGTAGCAAACTGTTCAGCTACGCTCTCTAGAATGTTGGTTAATGATAGCTCTCTAACTTTCCCCATCCAAGCTGAATAACTTGAGAGATTCACATGTCTACTTAGTGTTGGTGTGTCTTTAAAAGTTAAGGGGAAGCGATAGACAAATCCATGTTCAGCATCGAATCTACCATATAGCAGATCTTCAGATGATTCGAGAGAGTGAGAAGAGGCCACGATAGCTAGCATTCTTGGAAGTGGTTTCGATAGCTGAATAGGGAATGTAATAACTAAATATGATATTTTTTGGCTTATCACTTCAAATAAGACAGCTTGACCGATAACTTCTCTCAATATTATTTCCTCTATTTGTTTCCCACTAGCTTTTTTTGCAGCTTCTAGACAAGACCAGATTCGGCTTCCTGCTTCGACTACAGAATCTCCGGATTCTCTCAATGATTGGAGTAAGGGTTGGTACTTTGATGTTAATAAGTTGATCCAATCTTCTTCACTACGATGATTTTCAATAGGAAGGATATCGCAACCTTGTTTATTACTACCTATTGTACAAATGGTGATCTCATCATCATGCGAGAAAGAGACTTGAAGGTCAGAAATTTGCTTACCATGCTTTAATATGGATGGTTTCCCTGTTTCATCCCATGCTAATGAATAGTCTTCATGAGTCGTATTTGCTTTGGTTAGTGCTCGTTGGAATAATGGAAGCACGCGTGCATGGCGTTGTTCTTTCTTCTGTTGATGGATCTGAGAAAAGTGAGCCACTGTGATAACAGGAGGAGCCAACTGAAACTGATCAGAGTATGTCTGCAATGCTTGGGTTAACATTCGTTCATCCACAGAAGCGGAAGAAAATAGCTCCTCAGCAGTTGGAAGCTCCGGCTTGTTTTCCATAATACGAACTTTAAAATCAGTTAAACTTTGAATAACACGGTTTTCTTCGTCCAATATTTCAATGGTATAGGTATAGTAAAAGCCATTTCGTTCTTTGAGACGAGTTACACCTTTCCAAGATCCAGATAAATAAGGATATAGCCCAAATTTTTCAAACGAAGCGATTTCGACAGGTAAGCATTCATCCTGCGGCGTGATAACACGAGCTGATTGCATAATGGCATCATGATAATATGGATCACCTAGTAAATATTCATCGATGGAATGACTATGTGCCGCAAATAGGCAACTACCTGTATGTTCGATTGGATCGTGTGAAACCTTGTATACCTGTTCCAAACGGTGATAGGAAGGTCCTTGGAACATCAATGGTTTATAAAAGTCATCTTTTGGCGTAAAAGCTAAAGGTTGTTCAGGGAAAACGATGCTTTTCTCGTGAACATCGGTTTCTGATGGAAATACATATGTTGCTGAAAAATGAACTTGAGAAAAGCCAGTTTGTTCTGTCCGTATTTCCGCCACTACCCGTTTATCCTCTAACACTTCTGCGCGAATCTCTAGTCTTCGTCCTTTCTGAGGATCGACAACAATTGGTAGTTTGAATTGAATGTCCTCCACACGAACACGACTAAAATCTTGTATGCCTGTGACATAAGAAACTGCTTGAGCCATAGCTTCAAGACCAAATACAGCTGGAAACAAATATGATCCATTAAATTGATGCTCTTCCACATAAGGATCTTTATCCAAACTTAAGTGAACACGAGTTATCAGTTCAACTTCAGGATAATCGTAGATAATATCCTCAACAAATCGGAACTCCTTTTCCCGTTTTACAGGACGTGGATGCCAAGTATCAACACGATCTAATTTAGCCGCAATCACTACTTGCTTTGCTTGAGGATCATGATGGAATATATGAACAAACCGTTTCACACCTTCATCAAGAGGTATAGCATAGATTCCTTTTTTCTCTAAAAAGCGAATGCTATCAGAGCGGGTTCCCATACCTACTTCATCCCATACACTATAAGCAATCGAGCATACTTGGGTCTCTGGATGTGCCTTTTCAAATCGTTGTAAAAAGAGCTGTAATACTTCATTAGAAAATCCATAAGAAGTATTTCCTGACATTCCGGTAATACCTGTCAAGGAAGTAAAGCCTATCCATAATTTAGGTGGTTGATTTTTTAATACTTCACCAAGATGCATAGCTCCAAATACTTTGGGACCAATTTCCTCTAGGAAGGATTGGAGTGAAGTCTGTTCAGCTCGTCTTGAACGAACAAGGCCTGCTCCATGAATCACGCCAGTAATTTGACCTAGATCTGTTTGAACCGAATTAACCAATTCTTCGACATGGCTGCGATTGGTTATATCACATTGGTAATATTGGCAAGTTATTCCTGCCTGATAAAAGCGCTCCATTGTCTGCTGAATCTCTAAACTATCCTCTATACGAGAGCTTCCAACCAAAGCCATTTTCGTATTCGCTGATTTGGCTACAGCTAGAGCACATTCAGCCGTAATTCCTTTAGCTCCACCTGTAACTAAAATGACGTCTTCTTCTGACCATTCAATCGAACGCCGTGGATATTGACTCGGTTGCTGTACGACTGCCTGTGGAACACGTCTCACTTTATATTGATCATATCCGACAGAGATAAAAGAATCTTCAGCGGAGATTTCCGCTAACACGTTTGTTACAATCTCTTCAGCCTGTAACTTTGGACTTAGATCAATAACACGAATTTTGGCATGTGGACGTTCCATATGAAGACTTGCTGCAAAAGCGTGTGCTCCACAAGAGGATAACTGGAATGAATCGCTGTCATTTCCAAAGGTACCACCCGCATACTGAATATAGGTGATAGAAGCTTGATAGCCATGATCTTTTACGGGTTCAATGACACTTTGTAGACGTTCTACCATATTCGTTATGTCATCGCTGAGATCCGATTTGGGTAAGATCACTATTATATGGCTAAATGCTTCTTTTTTCAGATGCTGTTTTTCTTTTAACATAGCAAATGTCGTGGTATGACTTGAGATTTGAAGCTGATTCAACTCCCCTTCCAACATTTGGACGAGGGAATCCTCTGTATTTTCTGCTACGATTAAGAAATAAGATGAATTAGGAAAAGATATATTTTCTGTATGAATACTTTGATCTTCTATATAATTGACCGCAAAATTCCGTACCCAAGTTTGAGTAGGGCTCTTTGTGAGTTTTGAATGCAAGGGCTTGGGTTTTTTGGGTACAGCAGTGGTCCATTCGGTTAGACTTTTCTCAATGTCGCCTAAAGTGGCATTGGCAAATAAGCTTGGATCAATGTTTTTTTCTAATTCATATTCCTTTGCTACTTGACTTACTAGCTCTGCTGATTTGATCGAATCTAAGTTTAGATCATCTAACAAGCGTAAATTCATACTAATTGATTCACGAGGAAAGCCGGTTAATTGGATTGTCTTACTTATTAACGATTCTGCAACTGTTTGTTGACGATCGGTTTGTGGAACTAAGCTTTCAAAGTACAGTTGTACATCATGTAAAGTAGCATTTGCAAATTGGCTAGGATCAATTTGATCAGTTATGTTTAGCTCTTTGGCAACACTTGCAACAAATTCGGTCGATTTAATCGAATCTAAATTTAAATCATCTAACAATCGCAAATCCATATGAATCGAGTTACGTGGATAGCCTGTAATTTTCTCGACGTGCTGGATAAGTACATGTGAGATATCATGATGGATTTTCTTAGGCTCTAGTGTTGCTTGATCTGGAAGCAATGCTTCAATCTCATGGATGATATCTTTCAATGTAGCATTCGTAAATCCGCTTGGATCGAGTTGATCAGCCACTTGAAAGGACTGTGCCAGCGAAGAGACTAGTTCTGCTGACTTAATCGAATCTAAGTTTAAATCATCCAACAATCGATGAGTAAGCTGAATGGAGTCGGTAGGAAATCCAGTTAGTTCAGCTGCTAATCGAATAACGGTTTGCTCCAATGTCCCAATAGATTGATCAATTGATCGCGAAGATGGTTCTATCTGATTTTCTGGTATAATAGATTGTTTGACAACAGGGACAGATGGTACAGAAGTCGTATTTTTTAAATCGGCTCGAATCACATCAAGTATAAATTCGCCTCTTTGTTTCAGATAATTTGCGACTAATTCAGCAGGTAGATCGGATGCCTGTGGAAGAAGGCTAGTTAAATCAGTAAAATGGTCAACTTTATTTGAATCAGTCATGGATATAGGATTTTCACATGGGTTAACAATAAAATTTTTCTCTCTTGCAGGAACAAATGGACGAACTAAGCGATTTTCGTATAGTACATCCCAATGGATCTGTCCACCATATATAAAATAAGTAGCTAGGAATAGATGTAAATCACGACTGGATCCTGGTTTTGATTCGATTGGAAAACAAGGTAGTTCTCCTTCAGAATGACTATTAACTAACCCAGTTAAGACACGACCTGGTCCCACTTCTACTAACAAATCACATTGTTTTTGGATAGTGGAAGTAAGGGAAATAAAATCAACCTGTTGAGTGACTTGATTTGCGAGATATTCCTTTAAATCTGAAAAATTTTGGACAACTTTTCCGTCAATTCCTGAAATGAAAGGAACAGTTAAGTTGATTGTTTCCATTGGAAGGGGTGCCTGCTGTCGTAAAATATCCGAAGCTTTCTTTACCAGTTCCGAATGGAAAGCATTGGATACAGGTAAGTTGATCGCTTGAATTTGACGATTCTTTGCTAACTTAACGGCTTCAGAGATTGCTTCTTTCTCACCTGAAATAACTGTTTGCTTAGGGCTATTTAAATTCGCTATCACAGCATAGCCGGAAATATTCGCTAAGATATTTTCGGCTTCTTCTTGGTTACACGAAAGGCTAGCCATGGATCCAGCCTCATCGCTTGAAGAAGACATAATCTGTCCTCGGAGTGCTGCTAGTTTAAATAATGTTTCTTCATCATAGGCTCCCGCTGCAAAAAGAGCTGTTAATTCACCTAAGCTATGTCCTGCGGTGACTACTGGTTGAATACCTAACCGCTTTAAAAATAGAGTCCATAAAACAGATGATAAACAAATGGTAGGCTGGGCAATTTCCGTTTGACTTAATTGTTTCTCCCAATCTTTTATTTCATCTTGGTTGATTGCTTTATCAAGAGAACGAAACATAACCTGATTACCATGTGGTAATACATCCCATACTTTTTCTGCGATTTCTCTTGCCCAAGGGAATCTTTCTAACAAAGTGCGAGCCATATTCACTTTTTGTGAACCTTGACCTGGAAATAAAAAACCCACTTGATGTTTACTGACCTGATTACTAATCCAACATTGCTTTTCCATATTGACAAAGACTTCTCCTTTACTTGGGAAATCGTTCGCCAATTTTTTTGTTAAATAATGTAATTGGTCTGTTAAGCGGTCAGGATGATCCGTTATAACAGCAGCTCTTACCTTGTCCTTTGATTTGACTTGATGGGTTAGATGGTAAGCGAGGTCGGTGATCTCGGCAATACTCATCCCTGAAGCCATTTTGTAAACCTCTTCCACTTGGGTAAGTAAATCTTCTTTGGTATTTGCCGCAAACACAATTAATTCGGTATCTTGATTAGAGGCGAGTAACGCTCTTTCTTCAATTGATGACTTTAATTCTTGCTTGGGTAAATCAGCAGACTCTATCGTTACATGACAGTTAATACCTCCAAAGCCCATTGCTGAAATACCTGCACGCATGACTTGATCAGGAGCTCGAACTTCTCCTTGTAAGATCGGATAGATATCTTTTGCTTGGGTATAAAAAATCTCATTCGGCTCTTTACATGCAGCAGTGGGGAGTAAGATACGCTGGTTGACAGATAGTACCGCTTTAATCAGCCCACCTATTCCTGCAGCAGCTTTTGTATGTCCTACGATCGATTTAAATGAGGTTACGCCACATGAACGTAACTCTGCATCACCAAATGAATTTCTTGCTAAAGAAATGGCTTCAAGCTCTGTTCGATCACCAACAACAGTTCCAGTTCCATGTCCTTCGATAAAATCAAGTTCGTGTGGAGAATAGTCCACCATCTCATATGCCCGACGTAAAGCAAGTGCTTGTCCCTCGGTTTTAGGTGCTGTGATTCCACCTTTTCCATCAGAGGAAATACCCCATCCTCGGATTACGGCATATACATAATCTCCATCCCTTTTGGCATCTTCCAAACGTTTGAGGATGACAAAGCCACAACCTTCACCGGGAATAAAACCACTTGAATTTCGATCATAGACATTCATATCTTTGTTAGTTAGAGCCCCAGCTTTAGCAAAACCAATGATCTCCATAGGATCTAAACTAATATCTACTCCTCCTGCCAAAGCTAGATCAAGCTCTCCTTTGGCTAATTTGTCTGCAGCTGTGGCTACAGCAATCAGAGAAGAGGAGCAAGCACCATCTACTACATATCCTCCACCATGTAGATCATAAAAATTACAAATTCGCCCTGCGACTGTATTGGATAAACTACCTGCTAAAGTATCTTCTGTAACAGGTGGGAAAACAGATTTATATATTCCTTCCATATATTTTTCTAGTTTAGAGAGCGTTTCACTGGATAGACCTTGGGCAATTCCAGCAGCACGTAAAGTTTTGCGAACATATGGCCAACGTAGTCTCATCGTATTTGAACGCATAAATTCACCTGTTAATGTATTTCCTAATATGACTCCTGTTTTATCTTTGGGAATGTTTTCTCGAGAGTAGCCCGCGTCTATAATGGCTTGTGTAGCAACCTCTAAAGCTAACCAATGAACAATATCTGAAGATTCATATGTACTTTTTGGAATCCTTCTTTTAACCCAATCAAATTCAAATCCATCAATTACAGCTGCATGTCGACCATATGTTTTATCTGGTGTATCTGGATTATTATGATAATATTCTGCTAGTGGTAAGCGTTCATTTGGCATTTCACGAAATTGTCGTCGACGAGCGAGTAGATTTTCCCATAATTCTTTAAGATCGCTGGCTCCTGGATAATGACAGCCGATTCCAACTACAGCTATGTAGTTTTGGTCCATTCACTATTCACCTCTATATAATAAAATTATTCTATTTCAATTATACTATTTATATAATAAAATTGTATCCTCTTATAAAAATAATTTATATTCGTATTTTGTAGGAAATGGGATTATTTGTTAGAAATTAAGGAGTATAGTAAATTGGCAACTTAAAATGAAGATGGGTCAATCCAATGTTTCACATTATAAATGAATGATTTTAAATAGATAGATAATTATAGAAGGAATATCGTGAAAAACCACCATAAAAAAATCTGGTGGTTTTTTTGTAGAAGAAAATAAACATAAATCCGTCGGAAAATTATTTATATGTTTCTTTGGTATAGTGAGTTATGTAAGAAATATAAATGTCTTGATATTCAGATGCCTTAATAATCTCTTCTACCAGTTTAGCACTATTAAATGAAGCAACCGAGTGTTGAAAAGCTTCTTGGTTCTCATAGTAAATATCCAATTGTAAAATGTATTTTTGGTCATCAAGATTTTTATCAGGAACAAAAGAGAATGGAACATAGTGACATAGTTCAACATGAGATACTTTATTTAGATTAAGAATATTTGGAATAATATCTGTGTGTAAGAAATCAACATACTTATTGATATCTTTTGTTTCTTCATGCTGTCGAAAGAGCATAGTAAGCTTAATCATCATTAGTTAACTCCTTCCTGTCAAAAGGTGAGTAATTAATACTAATTATTATAATATATAATTACTAATTTTGTCTCTTAAAAAGTTGATAAATTGTTGAGGTTTTTATTAGATTGATGTAAATAACGATATGGATTTAAAATAAAATTTTATAATGTCTATGCCTTAAATAATATTATATGAGTAATATTATCAATTAAACTAAAATTATATAAATTTATATCATTTTCAGTTCTCCTCTTATAAGCTAAATGATAACATAATTGTTGAAAGATCAAAATCATCCGGGATGAATGTATTGATAAAAACTGTTAAAACGAAGGTCTAAAGTTAAAGGTCAATGGGGCTCTAAATGTATATGTTTTTTCGTTTTTTAGACAAATGGTTTTCCCATATCATATGAGGTTTGAGCTAACAGAATTGAAAGATTAAGCCGTAAATGACCTATTCTTATTACGTAGGTTTTTTCTGGTTGATAGGGTATACTAAACCTGATTTGTCAATAACAAAAATCTCCAAAAAAAACAGGAGGTGATGCCCCATGTCAACGAATAATAAGCCTAATCGATTAGCCAAAGAGAAGTCACCCTATTTGCTTCAACATCAATATAATCCAGTTGACTGGTTTCCCTGGTCAGAGGAAGCTTTTGAAAAAGCAAAGCAGGAAGATAAACCTATTTTTCTATCAATCGGCTATAGTACTTGCCATTGGTGTCATGTCATGGAAAGAGAGAGCTTTGAAGACCCAGAAGTAGCCGATCTTTTAAATAAACATTTTGTTTCCATTAAGGTTGATCGGGAAGAGAGACCGGATATTGATCAGCTTTATATGATGGTTTGTCAGATGATGACAGGACATGGGGGTTGGCCACTAACTATCATTATGTCGCCAGAACAAAAACCGTTTTTTGCAGGAACATATTTTCCTAAGCGGGCTATGTACGGGCGCTTGGGTTTAATGGAATTGTTACCTAAAATTGCAGATTTATGGAGAACAGAGCGGGATCAAGCGAATCGCATGAGCGATAAAGTGGTGGAACAGATTCAAACTTACCTAGATCCAGCAGATCAAGAGACGGACTTTGATAAAGGGATTTTGGATCATGCTTTTGAGCTATTTGCTCGACAGTTTGATGATTTACATGGTGGATTTGGTGATGAACCTAAGTTTCCTCGCCCACATGATCTGCTCTTTTTATTGCGTTATTGGAAACAAGAGCAAGAAGAGGAAGCGTTGCATATGGTAACAGAAACGTTGGATGCGATGTATCGTGGCGGGATTTATGATCATCTTGGGTATGGATTTGCTCGATACTCCGTGGATCGTGAATGGTTAGTCCCTCACTTCGAAAAGATGCTATATGATAATGCGCTCCTGTCCATTGCATATTTAGAAGCATTCCAAGCGACAGGTGAGAAGAAGTATGCTGATGTGGCGAAGGAAATCTTCACTTATGTTTTACGTGATATGACTTCACCAGAAGGTGGATTTTATTCTGCTGAAGATGCTGATTCAGAGGGAGAAGAAGGAAAGTTCTATGTCTGGACACCTGAGCAGATTAAGGAAGTCCTAGGGGAGAGAGAAGGAGAATTATTTTGTACTTGTTATGATGTAACTCCAGAAGGGAATTTTGAACATCATACCAGTATTCTCAATCAGATTAAGTTTCAAGCAAGTGAAGTTGCGCAGCAGGAAGGTATTTCTGTAGAGGAGTTACAAGAACTGCTTACACAAGCAAAGCAAAAATTATTTACAGTACGAAAAAAACGCGTTCATCCCCATAAAGATGATAAGATCCTGACAAGCTGGAATGGGCTAATGATTGCTGCTCTCGCACGTGGGGCACGTGTGTTAAATGAGGTAAGTTATGCAGAAGCTGCTGAAAGAGCTTATCGCTTTATCGTCAAGTATTTAAAAAGAGAAGATGGAAGGTTGTTGGTGAGCTTTCGAGATGGAGAGGCCAAATACCTTGCTTATCTTGATGACTATGCTTTTTTGACTTGGGGGTTAATGGAGCTGTATGAAGCTACATTCCAAACGGAATTTTTAGAGCAATCGATTCAACTGACCAAGGAAATGCTGAAACTATTTGGTGATCCAGACGCAGGTGGCTTTTTCTTCAGTGGCCAAGATGGAGAATCATTGATTTCACGCTCGAAAGAATTGTATGATGGAGCACTTCCATCAGGAAATTCCGTAGCAGCTTATAATCTTATCCGTCTAGGTAAACTAACTTCAGATGAAAAGCTAATTAAAGAAGCAGATAAACAGATGAAAGTTTTTGCCCAAACAGTAAAAAGCTCTCCCATATCCTATTCTTTCTTCTTGATTGCGATGCAGTTTGCGTTAGGACCGACTAAGGAGATTGTGATTGCTGGATCACCAACAAGTGTAGAAACGAAGTCTATGATCAAAGAAGTCCATAAAAGATATTTACCCGAAGCAGTTTTAGCTCTTTATCCGAAGGAATTGGGTGCTAATACGATGAAATTATGGTTGCCATTGGTAGATGGGAAAGAAACCCAAATTGCAGATCGGCCTGTTGTTTATCTGTGTGAGAACTATACGTGTAAAGCACCGATTACAGAGTTAACAGAGCTTCGTCAGCAGCTGGATCAATAATGAACGATATGCACCTTCATTTCAAAATCAGAAGGTGCATATTTTATATTGAATGACAATATTACAATTTATCAAGAATTATCTTCTGTTATTTTGAAAAGTGTTCATTTTACATCGCTTTGGGTGTTTATATATAATATTATTGCAAAAAATATATTAGGGTTAGGATGGCGAATAGTTTGAATAAGAAGGAACTTTTACTGTATTCATTTGTAATTATGATAAGTCTATTTTTGCTAGCTGCATGTAATTCTTCAACGAATGGTATAGAAAAAACAGAAGCGGTTGTAACACAGAAGAAAGAAACGGAGAGTAAGCAAGCAACAATTAATCAAGAAAAAGGGCAAAGTACAGTTAATCAAGAAAAAGAGCAAGATGTTAATAATGATACAAATAATAAAGTTGAAAAAGAGAAGGAAAAAGAAAAAAAAGTTAACAAAGAAAAAAATGAGAAATCGGCAGTCCTTAGTAATATAATGAAGAAAGCAAAACAAGGAAAAGTGATTAATAGTAATCTGTCTTTGGACGATCGTATTGAAGAAGCTATTAAGCGATATGGTAATCCAGATCCAATATCCCTAGATAATCAATATGTATATAAAAAGCCTAACGTAATTCTTTCTTTTGATAGAGGCTCAAAGGAGATTTACAATATTCAATCTTATGATCCGCGTTATAAAGGGATCACTATTAAACAGATGAAAGCAGTGCTTGGTAAACCACAACGAGATGTAAGTTCGCATATGTACTCATACTTATATCAAGCTAGTAAATATCAGGTGATTTTTCATTTCGATCCAGAGAATAAAAAGCTAGTAGATGTTGAAATTAATAATCCAGATACGAGTCCATTATTTTAATTAATGGATAATTTTTATTAGAAGAGATTACCCAAGAATCCCCTGCATCTACGCATGCCCTATGTAATAAGAAAGTGAAATTGGAAGGAAAATATCATACGATATTCGTTAATGATTTATAAAATTTCCCCTTCATGCAGAATGAAAAATGAAGCTGTATGAAGGGGAATTTTTTGTATCTAAACCATTTACAGTGTACTTATTTTTAATTTATAATGATTCTAAGTTAATAATGATAATAAAAAGAGAATAATAATAATCATTCTCAACATGATGCGACTCCAGATCGAGTCGCATGTAGTGTCTTTGGGTCATTTAAAAATAATAATTATTTTCATTAAAGGCTGGTGAAAGTATGAATACCCTTTATCCATTGGAAAAGAATCTAAAACCACTTAAAACAGATCAGCAATCAAGTAACACCATTCGATTTGAAAAACTTAAACGACATAGTGAGATGATAGCAGCATTAGGGTCAGGTCTGATTGTGCTTATCGCTTATTTCCTCATGCCTACCATGCCAAAAACATCGATTATCCTTTATCTCCTTGCCTTCGTGATGGGTGGATTTGTCAAAGCTAAAGAAGGCATTGAAACGTTGGTACAAGAAAAAGAGATTGATGTCAATTTATTGATGATTATTGCGGCGATTGGCGCTGCGGCGATTGGTTATTGGTTAGAAGGAGCTGTGCTCATTTTTATTTTTTCCTTAAGTGGAGCGTTGGAAAGTTATACAGAAGCGAAGAGTGAGCGTGATCTATCCAAACTTATGAAGATGAAACCAGAAACAGCAAGAGTGGTTGATGAAAACGGAGTAGAGCGAGAAGTTAAGATTGAACAGTTACAAGAAGGAGACTTACTAATTATTCGTCCAGGTGAGCGAATTGCTGCTGATGGAATTGTACAAGAAGGTTTTTCGTCAGTTGAGCAGGCGATGATTACAGGAGAATCGATGCCAGCCGAAAAGGAATTAGGCGATGAAGTATATGCAGGAACAATGAATGGTTCTGGATCACTAATTGTGAAGGTAACTCGTGCTGGAGAAGATAGTGTATTTGCAAAGATCATTCGACATATAGAACAAGCGAGAAATGAAGTTCCAGCATCACAAACGAGAATAGAGCGAATCGAAAAGGTTTATGCGAAAGCCATTTTAAGTATCACTGTATTGTTACTCTTTTTGCCGCACTATTTGTTGGACTGGAGTTGGTCTGAAACGGTCTATCGAGCAATGGTGTTTTTGGTAGTTGCCTCTCCTTGTGCATTAGTTGCTTCCATTATGCCAGCCGTTCTTTCAGCGATCTCCAGTGGTGCTAGGAAAGGAATTTTATTTAAAAGCGGGCGACAACTAGAACTGTTATCAGATGTAAAAGTAATTGCTTTTGATAAAACAGGCACATTAACGAAAGGAAAGCCGGTTGTAACCGACTTTATCCCTGCACAAGGAATGGATTCACACGAATTACTTACGGCTTTAGCATCGATTGAATCATTATCTGAGCATCCCATTGCCAAAGCCATTGTGCAAAAGGCTCAAACTGAAGGGATCCGTTTAAGCCGACCCGCACATTTACAAGCAATCACAGGTTTAGGGGTTGAGGCAGAATATCTAGGTCAACGATGGCGAGTGGGGAAACCGAAGATGTTTGTCCAAATTACAAATGAAATACAAGAACTTGTTCAAGGATTAGAGATGGAAGGGAAAACAACCATCCTAGCCGAAAGGGCAGGACAAATTGTAGGTGTGGTCGCTCTAAGAGATACTTTGCGTGATGAAGCTAATACCATGGTACAACAATTGAAGAAAATGGGCTTAAAAGTAGTGATGTTAACAGGAGACCAAGAAGTAACTGCTAAAACGATAGCGAAAGAAGCAGGTATAGATCAAGTTTATAGTAACCTCCTACCGGAAGATAAAGTGAAGGCAGTTAAAGAATTACGACAACATTATGGAAAAGTAGCGATGATTGGTGATGGTGTAAATGATGCCCCAGCACTAGCTACAGCCAATGTAGGTGTAGCGATGGGCGGAGCTGGAAGTGATGTTGCTTTGGAAACGGCAGATCTGGTATTGATGAACGATGAGTTAAGTAAAATACCTCAAGCCATTCGCTTAGGAAAACGAACACAGCGAATTGTGAAACAGAATATGGTTTTTGCTTTATTGGTTATTTGCTCATTGATTCTTGCTAACTTCCTGCAAGAAATGACACTTCCATTTGGGGTAATTGGGCATGAAGGAAGTACTTTACTGGTGATATTGAATGGTTTGCGGCTATTAAGATGATTAGCGTATATTTAATCTAATGAGCCTCTCCCACTTACGCTAACGCTAAGAAGTGGGAGTTTCTTACCATCAGAATCAAGAAGCTCTCACGTATCGAAGTGATCGGAAAGTCATCTGGATTCCTAAGTAAGCAACAGGTACAAAAAGGATGTACCAGGGTCGGAACAGACCATCTACTACTTCTCGCTAAGCAATCCGTAGATACGTTTGTTTCGTGGAAACATCGAGATGCTGAATCGCTCCATGTGTGTCTCGATGTTCTTGATACCCACAGGAACAACGGTAGTTTCTAGAAGAGACCTTTTTTCTCTTCTTGCAGACAGGACATGTCTGATATCAGCCATTTTATCACCTAATGCTGTGAAATAAATAGGCAACAAACGATTCTGAAAAACGAAAAAATGGTCAGACTTGCGAGAGGGACAAAAAAACTCCCTCCCTCGTCTGACGCGTCATTCATCTCACCGCTTATAGAAGCGGGAGACTTCTTGGAAAAGTATGTTAAAAAATTAATTCAATAGACTACGTTAGCACCTACGTGAATACAAAGAGATGGAGACTTCTTGGAAAGTTAGGGCTTCTTACTCTAGTGGATATGCTAACCACATGGTAAGAGCCTTTTAAAATAAGCTTGTTATAAATATTGGGAATGTACGATTTGCCCTATTCTAGGAGTGATTGAGGTTTTGGATTAATTTGTATTTATCTGCCTTATTTCTGAATATTAGGTCTAGTATGAGAATAGATAGCACATCCTAAAGAAAGCAGGGATATTAATGCACCTATCCAAGGATTGAACAATACAGAAGATTGTTTGATAACCACTCCGCCTATATAAGATCCGATGGCAATACCGATATGGCATGCCGAGTTATTAAACCCTATTTGAATATCTGAACCTTCGGGCGCGCTCTCTATTAAGTATATCTGTTGTGCTGGGGTAATTGCCCAACTTAATAAACTCCATATAACTAGATTCATGATAAAAACAGGGAGAGATGATATCGTGATGGGTAGAAGAGCTAGCGCGATGATAAACAGGGTAATGATCATGAAAATCGTCTTTGATGATCCCCACTTATCAGTGACCCAACCACCTATACCTCCACCTAATATGGCTGAAATACCAAATATGAAAAAGTATAAGCTAATCCAATCGCTACTGAGGTGTAGGGATGCCTGTAAAAAAGGTGCTAGGTACGCATATAAGGTAAGATGACCTGCTAAGATTAAAATGATAATCAAATGTGCACTTAATATTTTACTGTTTTTTAATGTGGCTAACTGCTTCTTTAGAGGTAAAACTGAATCAGATGATATTTTAGGTAGTAATAAGAATATACTAATGATGGAAATAATAGTTAGTAGAGAAATGATTAGAAAAATATATCTCCATCCAAAAGTTTGACTAATGATGATCCCAAGAGGAACACCCAAAACGAGTGAACCGCTAATTCCCATAGAAATAACTCCAATTGCTCTTCCGTAAATCGAAGGCGCCGCTAGCTTTGTAACAATCGTAATCGATAATGTGATCAATAATGAACTGCTTAACGCGAGTAGAATTCGGGATAACATTAAAACAGAATAATTAGGGCTAAATGCAGATAATAAATTCCCAATCAAGAAGACAAACAGCGAGTAAAGGTACAGCTTTTTGCGTTCATATCTGAATGTCATAGTCAGCATCACAGGACCTGACAGAGCAAAAGCAAGTGAATAGACTGTGATCAATTTGCCTGCTTCACTAATGGAAACCCCTAAATCTGCTGCAATTAGATTCAGTATTCCTCCTATAACTAATTCTACAGTTCCTACTATAAAACAAGTAACTGCCATGATATAAATACTAATTTTCACACCATCACCCCTTAACAAATGGGTTCATGTTTTTTAAACCGAACGATGATCGGTTTTTTGTTTTTTAAAGGAGATTACTTTACATAATTCTAGTATATAAGGAGATCGATATAAAATAACAATAGTAGTAAATTGGATAAACATACTCATATATTTCTGAAATTTATTTATATTGTCATTGACATATAAGATTGAAATATTGTAAGATTAGTACACATAAAACACGCCTATATTTTTTACAATAAATAAATGGAAGGTGTGGTCATGTTGAAAATGAAATATTGGAAAGTAGTTTGTCGATATGGTCACGTAGGAAAAAGAAAAGATGTAAGTGTTGCACGCTACTTGAAAACAAACGCGAATTTAGATATATATGAAGTGATGTTAATTGCTTCTACAATGCCAGGTGTAAAATGTAGAGGAATCTTAGAAGTTACACCTATTTCGAAAGCAACTTATCAATCAGGGAAGGAGAGCGAAAAAGAGAACTTATATTTGAAAAAATTAATGTCCTTTAAACCAAAGCAAGAAGGGAAAAAGGAAGTGGCTAGTTAATTGAATCGGAATGTTAAATGGTCGGGAGTAGATGAGCGAAAGAGACAAATTATTTCTCGTCTAAGGAGCTTGGGTTATCCTATTATTAAAGAAGATGTATTAAGAAGTGGTAAAAAACAAACGATTGATCTTGTTGCATATGTGATTGATGGAAAGGGAAATTTGATTCCGCAAGTTGTTGTAGATATATATGAAGATCCTCCTGTTCATGCTCCAGTTTATCTACAAGGTGCAGCTAGAAGCTTAGATGTCCCTTATGCTTTGCTGATTACGAGAGAACGAGAAGTATGGTATGACCAAAATTTATTACCTGTTTCTCCCCCTAATACAGTTTATTCGTGTAGTCAATATATTACTGATATTACGCAAATTCAGCGAATTTATTGGCGATGCTATCATACGTTTCGTGGTGTACTCGATAGCGAAAATACACTAGCACTACTAGCATATAATATGCTCTTACGACATGATCTAAAACAAAAGGGAAATTTAGAAGGATGGTCATCAATTCAATCACCTAAAGTTTATATTCAACTTCTGGAAGAAACGATGAATACGTATCATTTAATTGATCAGAACTTACTACTCGCATTAAAAGGGTTTACTTCAACTGAAATAGAATCCTTGGTTCGGAAGACGGAGCATATTATTCCAACCCATTATAATCTAGGATTTGTTCTGATTCAGTTAGTAGAAAAGGTTCTACATCCTAAAATGCAAATTGGTGAAGTGATTACTACACCTGCTTTAAGTGAGCTTTTTCAGCAAACTATTCAAGTGGTGTTTGATCAAGGGCGTATGTTGGATTTGTCGTTAGGCTCTGGATTTAATCTTTTTCGTTGTTTACAAGTGATAAAGCCAACGATCTGTGAAGCGATAGAAGTAAACCACAAAGCAGCAGAGTTAGCGCAAATTCTATTTATAGTCACGGGTCTTTATGATCGAGTTACCATTTACCAGATGAATTCATTGGAGTATAAATCGACGGAAAATTATGACCTCATATTGCTTAATCCACCACTCGGACAGCGAATTCGTTCTGACGCACTTAATTATAATGAATTTGCAGTAACAGAATATGGAAGGCGTCGCCGTGTTGACTTAAGTGAACTTCTTTTAGAGCAAGCCATTCAACTAGCTAAACCAGGTGGAATGATTTTGACACTTCTTACAGAAGGATTGCTTTTTAAGAATCCAGTTACGACAAGAGACTATATACGAAAAGAAACGATCATTGAAGGAATTTTTAGTCTACCTCCTCATACTCTTCGACCCTATACTGCTGTAAAAACAAGCTTACTTGTCCTAAAAAAGAAATTAGATCATACTGAAATAGGAAAAGAAGTTTTTTTAGCAGAGCCAAAGAGCTTAGAAGATTTTACGGTAGTAGTCGATCTTTTTGCAAAGTGGCGTAAAGGGGAGAAAGTCGGGTGAACTTGGTTCATATCATTTCTTATGAACAGATACTCAAAAAAGATGATTGGACAGTCAGTTCTTTAGTATTTGATCAAGAACAAAACGAGCATCGAACCATATTACTATCTGATCTAGTGGATATCAATACTGAAAGCCTTCCCTCCAAGGATCTACTTAAAGGTCACAAATATCAATATGTAGAATTAAGCTCCGTTAATGTGGATATGGGAATGATTGAGTCAACAAAGCTGGTAGATCCAAACGATCTACCAGCAAGGGCTCGCTTATTCGCTAGAAAAGATGATATTATTTTGTCATTGGTTAGACCCGAAAGAGGAGCAGTAGCGATTATTCCAGAGCAATTGGATGGTTGTATTGTAAGTAGTGGGTTTGCTGTGCTTCGGCCGAAAGAATTTTGTGCCGAACTAATTTACTTTTTATTACGACATCCAAAAGTACTCAATGAATTAGGAAAACTGGCAACCGGTACGATCGCCAGCTTAAAGCTTAAACAAATCAAGGATTATAATCTCCCATTTTTATCACTTTCTCTATTACAAGAAAAGAAAGCAAAAGAGCTTTATCAACAACTCCTAGCTTGTTATCAGAAAAGAAAGTCACTATCAGCTGTAGTAGAAGAGGTATTTGAGCAAAAGTTGCTGATTAGAGAAAAGAAACAGGATAAGAGGTCATTGATTAAAGTCTTAGCATATGAAGAGCTATCCGGTCGACTTGATGTGGCTCACTATTTAGCTGAAGATATATCGGTCGAGTGGAAGTGTATACAAGTTCCTTTAAAAGAGCTTGTAAAAGTGGGAATGAGTGTACCTGTTGGACGAAATGACTTAAGCAACAAAGGAATTCCTTATATTAGACCAAGTAATCTTTCGGATGAAACGATCCATTTAATCGCTCAAGAGCCGGTTTATGTTCCAGAAAATATAGTTTATGATTCCAAAGGAAGAGTACTCCAAACAGGGGATATCCTAGTGCTACGAATAGGAGGAACACTAGGACGGTCAGCTCTTATCACTAAAGAATGGAATGGATCGATTGCAAACTCAAATATGTGGGTTCTTACACCTGACCAAACCACACTTTCTAGTGAATATTTGGCCTACTACTTTAAAACAAGATGGGTACACCAAACTTTTGCGATATGGAAAACCGGAGATACATTACCCCAATTACGAGCTAATGATTTAAAGGAAATGGTTATACCTGTCCCAGAGATGAAAATACAAAAAGAAATTGTTGCTTTGATTAATGAAAGAATAAATGGGGAAGAAGATCACTGTGTAGTCAATAACATCAAGCATTTTTTTGTGTCCCTGTCTCATAAAGATATGATCTAGAGAAGTTCCTGAGGTGAATATCAGTGATTAAGGGAGAAATTAAGAGGAAAGTAGATGAAATATGGAGGTATTTTTGGACAGGGGGTATTACAAATCCCCTTACCATTATCGAGCAGTTGACATATCTTCTATTTATGAAAAAACTGGATGATCTAGAAAGAGAACAGGAAGAGAATAGGAAAACGAGAGGAATTATATATCAATCAATTTTTAATGAAAAGCAGCAGTTGAGATGGAGTCGATTTAAAAATTTGTCTGCAGATACTATGTATCAAGTAGTAAAAGAACATGTTTTTCCGTTTATTAAACAGTTAACTCAAAAAGAATCGAATATAACTAGATATTTGGAAAATGCGGTGTTTCTCATTCCGACTCCTATTCTTTTAAAACGAGTGGTAGAGGGGATTGATCAATTATTTGATTATTTACCTATAAGATATGATGATTTTTTAGGAGATTTATATGAATACCTACTCTCAAAATTACAAATAGCAAAGCAGAATGGTCAATTTCGTACTCCACGTCATATTATTGAAATGATCATTAAAATGATGAAGCCCGCTCCTAGTGATCGAATTATGGATCCCTCTGTAGGGACTGCGGGTTTTCTGGTATTGACATCACAGTATATCCGAAAGCACTATCCAGAAATTTTTACAGATAGAGAAAAAAATAACTTATGTAAACATTTTTACCAAACGATGTTTTATGGTTTAGATATTGATATGACGATGCTACGTATTAGCACTATGAACATGATACTACATGGATTTCATAGTCCGAATATTCTCTATCATGATGCGATTTCTAAAAATTATTCCCAACAAGACCAGTTCACACTAATATTAGCTAATCCGCCTTTCAAAGGTTCGATTGATCAAGAGTATGTATCACCTGATTTAGTGCAATTACTTGGAGCGAGCAAGAATAAACCATTAAAAACGGAGTTACTATTTTTGGCACTGATATTACGTTTATTAAAACAAGGAGGGCGTTGTGCTATCATTGTTCCGGAAGGAGTGTTGTTTGGTAGGAGTAAAGCACATATTCGTATAAGGAAAGAGTTAGTTGAACATCAGAAAGTTGAAGCGATTATTTCCCTTCCTGCCGGAGTTTTTAAACCATATGCTAGTATATCAACAGCTGTGCTCATTTTTACGAAGACAAACAAAGGTGGAACGAATGATGTTTGGTTTTATGAAATGAAGGCGGATGGTTTTTCATTAGATGATAAGAGGATAAAACTCGATGAAAATTTGCACGAACAAAATAATATACCTGATATTATAAGTCGATTCGAAAATTTAGAAGCAGAAAAAGGAAATCAACGAACTGCACAATCTTTTTTTGTATCTATCGATGAAATTCGCCAAAATCAGTATGACTTAAGTATTTATCAGTATAAAGAAATCAATTATCCAAAAATTAAATATGAGAGTCCTGAACTCATTCTTAAACAGCTTAGACAACTGGAGCAAGAGATTTTCGAAGGAATTGATGAGTTGGAGGCATTCATGCATGAAGACTCAGTGGATCAAAGTTAAAGATATTTTTGATATTCAAAAAGGCAAAAAGATGACGGTTGCTTACGAGCAAGAAGGCATTCTACATAGACAAGAAAAAGGGAGTTCCCTGTTAGCATCAAGTGATGAATATCAGCCGAAGGTGTACCGCTATCTGCAATGTAGGGACTTAAAGAATCGAATTAAGCCGAAGTATATATCTGTTATTGGAGATGCTGTAACTGTAGATCATAAGGATATCATTTTGGTATGGGATGGGGTAAATGCAGGAGATATTTATACTGGATTATCTGGAGTAATTGGTAGTACACTAGCTGTTTTGAAACCCAAAAACGATACCCTAATCTGTACAGATTATATTGCTAGATACTTACAGAGTCAATCTCCTTTGATAAAAAGTCGATGCAAAGGGGCTACCGTTCGGCATATTCAGAGAGAGTTTATAGAGAATTTGTTAATTCCATTGCCTGATATAGAAAGACAAAGGAAAATAAGTAAGATATTAGGTCAACTAGAGTTACTAATTCAGAAACAAAAGCAAGCGATTGCTATGGTGGATGAATGGATACAGTCTATTTTTTACGGACTATTTGATGATCCTGTCCAGAATACGAAAAATTGGGAAATGAATGAGTTGGGAAGTGGCGTTTCGTCGATTGTTGGGGGATGGAGCCCAGTATGTATAGATCAACCAACTCCTAAGAATGGTTGGGGAGTATTAAAACTTAGTGCAATTTCACAAGGCTTCTATAAAGAAGAAGAAAATAAAACACTACCATCTCAAATCGATGCAAGAGAAACACTCACTGTCCAAGTTGGCGACTTACTTATATGTCGTAAAAATGTTAAGGAATTAGTAGGAAAGTGTGCCTATGTTTTTGAAACACGAGATCATTTACTAATTCCTGATACGATGTTTCGACTCCGAATTCATCCACGATCGGAAAAGCTTGATCCTATTTTTTTATGGAAGCTCTTAAATGAAAAAAATATGAGAATTAAAATTCAACAGTTAGCTAGTGGTAGTGCTAGTTCTATGTTAAATATATCGAAATCGAAACTACTACAATTATCTATCATCCTACCACCGCTTTCCCTTCAAAAAACTTTTGCAAGCATTGTTTGTAAATCGGAGCTAAAAAAGAAGAAAATGAAAGAGTATTTATATTTACTAGAAAAGGTTTTGCTTTATTGGCAGCAAAAATTTCATCTCCAAAGAGAAGACCTTTCCAAGCAATAGATGTTGGAAAGGTCTTTTGTCTATGAGCTTTTTGCTTGATGCAGCTGAAATGAATGTGGTTTGAAGGAAACCAGCCGACCTGTTGTATGAAAAATACGATGAGGCTTATCTTCATGGTTATGTTCACTTAACCAAGCATATCCTACTTTTTTTGCCTCTTGGTCTGTATTTGCATGAAGCACTTCGTCATATAATACCTTTCCATCCAGATCAAAAACAGTCATATGATACATATTCTAACCCTCCAATAAGAGAATATATTTATTTTCTATTATATAATATTTTATGAAACTTCTTATACGGGAAAATGACAGGAAAAGCTTCACATTTCTGTATGATTCTCGCTACAATAATTGTGTAAAAATGACCAAACGAAAGGAGGAGCCCATGGTGGAACAATGGTCCATCTACAAATTTCGCATATTGGTATTTATTATTGCTGTGGCCGGAGTTACCCAAGGACTTTTAAATCCTTTATTAAGCACCTTATTAGAAGTAAAAGGGGTTCCTTCTAGTGTAAATGGATTAAGTGCGTCTGCACTGTATCTAGGTATTATTTTTGTTACCCCTTTTTGTCCCATGATTGTAAGAAAAATAGGTTATAAGAGAAGTATTTTAATTGGATTGGTAGTGGCTACTATCGCGATTTTATTTATTCCCTTTTTTTCTAATATCTGGATTTGGGCGCTTTTACGTTTTGTGGTCGGTATGGGAGATAGCCTCCTACATTATTCTACACAGCTCTGGATTACATTTGCAGCTCCTGCTGCCGAACGTGGGAAGCGGATTTCCTTATATGGTTTAATGTATGGTGTTGGATTTGGATTAGGTCCACAAGGGATTCATTTATTAAAGTGGGGAAATGCTGTCCCTTTCTTAGTGGTTGGTATAGTCATGGGAATCGCTATTTTCTTGATTTATCGACTCGATTTGGGAGGGGGATTGCAATCATGTCAAGAGAATGAGACAAATATCAGTATGATGTGGATCTATCGACTTGGTTTGATTGCATTATGCCCTGCAATGATGTACGGACTACTTGAAGCGGGGATGGCGGTAAGCTTCCCAATTTATGGACTGCGTGAAGGAATCTCCAAGGAATGGGTTTCCATTTTAATTTCAGCATTTGTGTATGGTGCCCTCTTGTTACAAGTTCCTCTTGGAATTTTAAGTGATCGTTGGGATAGAAAAAAAGTTTTGATTTTAGCTTGTATCATTGGATCGGTCGGTATGGCACTCATTCCACTACTCGGAAATCAAGTGTATGCACTTCTTGCTTTATTCTTATTAATTGGTGGTTTTGTCGGATCTTTGTTTACGTTAGGGCTTTCTTATTTAGCTGATCTATTACCAGCTCATGCTTTACCGAAAGCCAATTCAATGGCTTCTATCCATTTTAGTTTAGGAAGCATGCTGGGTCCTTATATGGGTGGCCTTTTGATTCAATATTTTGGGGGAGGTTCCTTATTCTATTTGATTTCTACCATTTTGGGAGGTTTTGTTATACTAGCTGTTTTTTATCGCTCAACTACAGAAAATAGAAGAGAAGAAACTACTTCCATGATGTAATCAGATCTAGCCATAGTAACATAACTATGGCTAGATCATGATTTCTACTTGATCGTAAAACAAAAGCCATCATAAGCAAGCCAAGTTTGGGGGAATATTTCCCGTGCTTCAGATAAGAGTTCATTACATTCTTCTTCCAGAAAGCGTGCACTGAAATGAGTCAGGATCAGATTTTTGACCTTCGCATCTTTAGCCAATTGTGCTGCATGGATATTCGTAGAATGAAAATGTTTTTTAGCTTTTTCTTCCATCCCTTTGCGGAAAGTAGATTCATGAATAAGTAAGTCCGCTTCTTGCACTAACATATTTAAGCTAGCTGTTGGTCTTGTATCACCAAGGACTGTGATCTTTTTTCCTTTTTTAGGGGGATTTAGAAAGTCTGCACCATGGATTTGGGTACCATTGTTCAGAGTGATTAATTCACCAGCTTTAATTTTTTGGTAGATGGGACCTGGTGAAATTCCTAAAGCCTTAAGTTTATCTACTTGTAAGGAGCCCGGCTTTTCTTCCTCCACGATCCGATATCCAAAAGACGGAATGCCATGTTCAAGTAGGGCAACCTTAATCCGAAAATGTGGTACTTTGATCTCCATACCGTCTTCAATTTCGATAATCTCGAGTGGATAGCGTAGATAAGTCTGACTAGTTTTTAATGTAATCTCAATAAAAGATAGAATCCCCTTTGGTCCATAAATAGTCAAAGGAGTTTCTGCCCCTTGAAAAGAGCGACTTCCTAAGACTCCTGGGAGTCCAAATATATGATCTCCATGAAGATGAGTAATAAAGATACGTCGTATTTTGCTTAATGTAATTGATGTCGTGAGAATCTGGTGTTGTGTTGCTTCTCCACAATCAAAAAGCCAAGTCTCACCTTGATATTCAGGTAGGACTAAAGCAGCTGAGGAAACATTGCGTGTAGTTGAAGGGATTCCAGCTCCTGTACCTAAAAAAATATATTCCATTTTAATACATCACCTTTTCTTGGATGATAGAGTAAGGAATAACTTCCATTCATCATGCCGATACTATAAAAGTATACTGAATTTATTATTTAAAAACCCTTCAACATTCTATAAATGAAAGAATGGATTTCCAAAAAGAAATATGCTATGTTTTGATTGATTTGATTTGTTTGTGTTTTCGCTTATTGATATAAATTCTATTTTAAAGGGGCATTGAGATTATAACTTGAACATGAGTACAATTGTGATCATTATAGGGGTTATACTGATAGCTCTGCTGTTAGGAATTGCTTATTATCTTTACTGGGTTCTAAAAAGACCAAGACCTTCTTTTAAAGAGTTAGAAGTAAAGATGACCCCAAAAGAATGGAAAAACGATGAAGTAACTGTCGGTTGGGTAGGGCATTCAACAGTTTTAATGAATATTTATGGCTATACAATTTTAACAGATCCTGTATTTGCAAAGCGAGTAGGAATTCGAATTGGGTCTGGGGATCGATGGATTATCGGTCCCAAACGACATATTGATCCAGCAGTATCGCTTGAGGAGATTGGAAAAATCGATTTAATCTTACTTTCACATGCACATATGGATCATTTTGATATTCCCACACTTCGGAAACTAGCACGACCAGAAACAAAGGTGATTATCCCAAAAGGAACTGCACGTTTGCTCCGAAAAATGCCTTTTGGGCAAATACTTGAGATGGCAGATGAAAATACTTTTGAAGTTGACGAACAAGTAAAAATAAAGGGAGTTCCCGTTCGACATTGGGGTCATCGCTATCCATGGAACCGAAGCTTTAGTTATACAGGATACTTAATCGAACGTAAAGGTGTACGACTTTTTTTTCCAGGAGATACTGCTTATACACCAAAGTTTAGTCAACTTAGAGAAGAAGGAGATATTGATATCACCTTTATGCCGATAGGCGCCTATACACCTGAATCATTTCAATGGGCCCATTGTACACCTGAGCAGGCCTGGAAAATGTTTTTAGATACTGGAGCTAAGTGGTTGGTTCCTATTCATTGGGACACATTTGTCTTATCGTATGAACCTGTCCTTGAACCAATGGAACGGCTTATCCAAGTAGCTGGAGATCAAGCAGATCAAATTGCTTTAAAGAAACATGGACAAGCATTTGTATTGAAGTAAAGAAAAAAGAGAAATCATTAGAAACCTCCCTGCTGAAGGGAGATTTCAGTTTGTAGATAAAGTTTTGTGTATATAGTGGTTTTCTTTTGCTTGTTGTTTATAAGAAAATCGTTTTGGAATTAGAAAACCGAGTTATACCATCAGTTATAATCCAGTATCCTATTTAGATACTGGATTATTTGAGAAAAAAGCTTGAAGACTTTGCTAATAGTCTCCCCACTTTTTCCGGTTTATTAAAAATAACATGTCGGGAGATAAAATCCTTATGACCTTTTTTATAAAGGATATAAAGAATTTTTCGTGTGAGCATTGGAATATAAGGATTGTCGATATCGATAATTTTTCGGATAGGAGGTGTCTGAAAATCTTTTTTTAATGGTTTGATGGTTATAAGATATAATGTCCCATTAGTTTGATGGTTATTGTGATAAGTGTATTCTTCAAGTTGATATTTTTGATAATCACCTTGAAAGCATAGAATTTCTCTAGGAATTAGTGGGAGTTTTTGTCTATGAAGTATCCGTGTAGGAATACGAAGATTGATTCGATCTTTTTGTATTTGATTAAACCGTAATAAGGAGGGATAGTTTGCTAAATGAGGAACTAGAGAGGTTCGTCCTAGAAATGTTTGAATAATAAATGTGTCTTTTTTACATCGATAGCCAAGTAGAATATCTTGATCAATAAAACCCCAACCATCTTTGGATATTTTGATTCGCCCCATAAAGTAAATTTGTTGAAGTAGGAGTTGTAACTGTTGAGGTAAAATGGGGGTGGAAATCCGTTCATTCCAACGCTTGATGGCATGGTACTCAAATTGAATTTGATAACCCATTGGTAGGGGCGAAAGATCCAAATAATCAAATCGTTTTGCTCGATTTAATAAACGTATCTGTTCTATTAATTCTGTTTTACTATAAAAAAGGTTGTTCACTTTTATAAAAGAATAGTAGTTAGTGATTTTTGGTTTCGTTAAAAACTTTTTAAGTAAAGAATTTTGTAAAGGATGATTTTTTATTAAGTCTATCTTTGTGGAATCATAATTAGTAGGAAAAGAGGATCGAGTCATATGAATCTACTCCTCAAGAGCATATAGCAATATTTTGGTTAAAAATAGATCATGCTGGAATTTAGCGAAACGCTTTTATTTATGAAACAGATAGAAAGCGTGTAAATTGAATGAATTGTATAATTTTATTCTAACATAGTTCAACGTTTATATGTGGAGAAATATTCTATATATAATGGAAAAAATATTAGCCTCATGTCCCTAAAATAAGGGTCTTAAGTTTTTTGGTAGTTTAACATATTTTTATTATGGAAAAGGATTTTAACATTTTCAATTTGTATTGAATTATTTTAATATCCTAGGAGTTTTCCTTGTATATCGATTTTAATATTTTCATAGCTTTTGGCATATAATGAAGTGATGTGAAATGGACGTTGGATCATTGCTTCTATAATGAATCGTACAAAGACAGGATCGTTATTTAAACCGTGAGGAATTGAAGTCTTTAAGAGACAAGTTTAGAGAATTTATTAAATTAAAGCTAAAAAATAGGCCTTATATATAGTATATCGCCCAGAGATTAAGGAAGATATAAAAAGGCCCGGATAAGCAATTGGCTTCTATTCTTTTTTAAGAAATTAAGCTTTCTTCTTTTTGGGAGAAATGACATAAGAAAGAGTAATAATTGTATCAATTACGAAGATAATACTCCAAACATAGCTTAGTGAGGTTATACTTTCATTTTTAAACAATTGACCTTTTTCTAATGCAGATGAAAGATCATGAAGCACTTCTGTATTTAAGCCAAATGTAAAGATAAAAATAATATGGACGGTAATGTATACAAGTAGGTGAATACACCATTGTTTTAGTTCCGACTTGGTATGAGCCCATCCATATAATTTTACTTCTTCTAACTCAGATGGGATTGGCTCCCCACGCCACTTTGCTATTTTCCTTTTTATAAAATGATCAAGCCGTTTGAAGTCTTTTTTTCCATAAGTCAAACTATAGATCAGAATGATAATCACTATAATCTGAAAACGGGAAAACTGACCTGTGATTTTGTAATCAATATAGCCTAGAAAAGCAATAAACAATTCATTGGCTAATATAAGTGGTATGGCTAAGATACTTGCTTTTTCAAATCGGAATAGATAACGGAGTGCGAAAAATGACGTGATCAAAATCCAAAATGTGACTTCAGCACCAATCAAAAAAGCAAAGCGATAATTCGAAAAAAATTCAAACATGATTCGTCAACTCCTTGGTGACAAAGAAGAGTTCATTCTTTATTTGAGATGTAAAAATGGGTATTCAGAAAACTAACACTTTAAAGGGATGTGTTAGTTTTATTAAAATTACACTAAAATGTTTTATGATATTCCCTTTCTAAACCCTCCGTTGATATTCGTGATTACAGTTGGGAAATGTTTTTACTAAGATTTTAGTACGCTCTTTTATATTAAGGGTAACTAAACAAGTACTCAAGGTTATTTTTATAAAATTAATCTACTGTTAAGATTTCTCTAAAAAGTATTTAAGCAGATTGGATATTATCATCCTAATTATTAAAAAAACGAAGGAGCTAAATGATCTCCTTCGTTTTTTTAGTCTTTTATTTATCAATAGAGGTTGGCACTAGATTAGTAACCTAGCCTGTCAATAAACTCAATGAATTCATTAATATGATAAAAGAGCTGATGTGGTTGGATCGCAAATTCTCTGGTTTGTGGGGTTGAAAGCCACTGAACAGCTATTGTATAAACACCTGCACGTTTCCCAGCTTCAATATCTGCAAGACTGTCTCCGATAAATAGAGTATGATTCTTATCTGCTTTAAGTGTTTCTAATACTTTTAAAATCCCCTCTGGGTGAGGCTTAGGGTAATTGAGATCATCGGCGGTGATTACTACGTCAAAGAATGAATCCATTTTTAATGTTTGAAGAGAGATATCCAGACTCTTTCTCGCTTTTCCAGTGACAATAGCAAGGTTCATATCTTTTGCTTTCAAATAATGAAGTAAATCTAAGATTTCTTGCGAGTGTTTGACTAGATGACGATGATGGTCCATATAATACTGATAAAAACTATGGATAGCATCCTCAATTTTCTCATGATCGGAAATATTATTTTGAATGATTTCTACTTCAGAGGGACCGAACATCTTTATTATATCTTCAGGTGTAACATTTCTTTGTTCATACTCCTTAAAGACCCTTTGAAATGCATAAAAAACCAAGGGCAGAGTATCAGCGAGCGTACCATCAAAATCAAAAATGACTGTTTGAATCTTTATCCTAAACACCCTTTCTTTTTATAAATTTAATAGCTAGTTTCAAACTGTTATTCACTCTTATGTGCTAAGAAAAAGCCACTTAGTTGACTTTCCCGAAAACCTCCCTCTTCATGAATGATTTGTTCAACTTTTTCAGCAACGAGTTGACGAAGTTGCTCTAACCTAGAAGCAGGAACTTGGATATTTTTGTTTTTAAGTGCCCAATCGATCATTCCTGAGGTGTAATATGCTAAGACAGCTTCGGTCTCTGGCACTACATACTGGTTATAGAGTGTATGGACTTCAAACCATGAAAAGTGATGGCTAAGATAATCTCCTCCTCCTTCGATAGAAAAACGTTTGAATGGTGAAGGGAAGTGGATGACTTCTTCGGGAAAACTGAGTTCGCGTTGTGCTGCACGATGAATAGATTCTAACCTCCCACGGTTATGTATACTATTGGTGGCAAATACAGCCAGTCCTCCTGATTTTAAAACACGTTTACATTCTGCAATGGCAGCGAAAATATCTTCAATATGAAATAAGACAAAGTTAGCCATAACGATGTCAAATGTTTCATCAGCAAAAGGTAAGTTTATGATATCTGCTTGTTGTACTTGGATGTTGGAGTTGGGGCTAAGCTTTTCCTTAATATATGTAATCATTTCAGGGACGAGATCAATCCCAATGATCTCACCTTTTGGTAATCGTTTAGCGAGGGGAAAAAGAAAAGATCCGGTCCCACACCCAGCATCAAGAACCTTTTCATCACCGCGAAGAGGAAGTTGATTCAAAACCCAATCGATTAGGGATGTGGGAGCTAAACCGTACTTTTGATGATATTCTGCACGAGTTTGTAATCGTTGTGGATCTTGATATTGTTCAAGTACCAGTTTGTTGAACGTCATAGATGAAACCCCCTTATGATGTGTTTGAAATACTTTTGTTACTTAATTGTAAACGATATGTAAAAAAACTGACAACTGGACAGAAGAGGGAAAATAGCAGTTATTCTGCTAGATACCCGAAATTCCGTAATTATATTGTGTTTTCAACCGCTACTAGATTGTTTGACAGAAGGTTGATGCTATCGATTATATTAGCTTGAATAGGTTGTACTTTTTTAAATGGTAGATATTAAAAGAAAATACAAAGAAGAGAATAATATATGAAAGAATTATTCAAAAAAACGGATGATATAGTGATTGACATATATTCATACTATTTTTTATTATAAAAACAAACGGGCGCTTGTTTTCTATAGAAGAGGAATGAAAAATGGGAAAAGTTAAAAGGAAGGAAGAGATC
Organism: Thermoflavimicrobium daqui; assembly: GCF_003313465.1. Classification (GTDB taxonomy): domain Bacteria; phylum Bacillota; class Bacilli; order Thermoactinomycetales; family Thermoactinomycetaceae; genus Thermoflavimicrobium; species Thermoflavimicrobium daqui. The sequence goes on along the minus strand of NZ_KZ845663.1, from coordinate 544,816 downwards.
CTAACTACTGCTTGTCATCTATTTAGTCAAAAAGGCTATCACGGAACTACCATGCGTGATATTTCCGAAGCTTGTGGTATATTGGCTGGAAGTTTATACACACATATTCGGTCAAAAGAAGATTTACTTTATGAAATTACAGATCGTGGAGCACAATCATTTTTACAATCCCTACAGCAAGTGGTAAATAGTGAGAAATCCGCAGCTGAAAAGCTAAGGCTTGCTTTACGAGCACATATCCAAGTAGTCGCAGAGAATATCGAAGCTGCTACGGTCTTTTTTCATGAGTGGAAAGCACTAACAGGTGAACGTCGTAAGCAAATCCAAAAAAAGCGAGATCAATATGAGTTAATGTGGAAGCAGATTTTGCTTGAAGGTATCCAATCGGGTGAACTTCATGACTTGGATGGTAAATTTGCTCGTTTATTACTCTTATCGGTTGGTAACTGGCTATATCAATGGTACAAGCCAGATGGAAAGTTATCGGTTGATGAGATAGTAGATCGGTTTATGACGATTCTACTCTATGGCTTTTTAGGCCAAAAGGAGGGGATTCATTTTGAATCAGGAAGAAATGTTTATGAAACGGATCAAACAGGGTGAAAAAATCGAAGCTACAGATTGGATGCCTGATGAATATAGACAACTCCTTATTAAACTCATTCATATGCATGCAGTTAGTGAAATTATGGGAGCTTATCCAGAGAAGGAATGGGTTCCGAAAGCGCCGAGTTTACGTCGTAAATTAGCGATCATGGCCAAAGTCCAAGATGAGATGGGACATGGTCAGTTACTACTACGTATCGTAGAAGATTTGGTTTACCCCCTTGGAAAAAAGCGGGAAGATTTAATTGAAGATATTTATTATCACCGGGTGAAATTTCATAATGTTTTTCATATGGAGGCTAGGACTTGGGCTGATGCTGGCTTAATCGGTTGGTTAGTGGATGGTGCTGCGATTATTAATCAAGCTGCCCTTTTATCTACCTCATATGGCCCTTATGCACGTGTACTTAAGCGAATTTGTGCTGAAGAAAGTTTCCATATGCAGCATGGAGAAAATATTATTTTAACGTTAGCCATGGGGACGGCAAAACAAAAGCAAATGCTCCAAGATTCGTTAAACTATTGGTGGGAATCACTTTTATTCTTCTTTGGGCCTAAAGAAGTAACTCCAGCGGCAGAGCGGATGATTCATTACCGCATTCGTACCCTCACTAATGAACAACTTCGTCAAAAATTCTTTGATAAATATATTCCTCGTATCCACTCCATTGGACTTACCATTCCAGATCCTCACTTAAAGTATGATACTGAAAAAAAATGTTGGGTTTATACCGAACCGGATTGGAAGAAATTTAGTGAAATTGTAAAGAAAAATAATGGGCCAAAATCACGTGAACGAATTGAGCTAAGACGTCAAGCTCATGAAGGTGGTCGCTGGGTACGCCAAGCCATGTTATGTAAGCCGGTTGGCTAAGGGGGGATATCATGACCAAAAAAGAAGTGGCTGAGTACGGCGTATATGAAGTGTTTATTCAGAAGAGCTATACAGATCCACATATTCATGTAGGGAGTCTTGTAGCTCCTACCTCTGAATTGGCTATGCAATGGGCACGTGAAAACTTTTTGCGTAGGGATTCAGCTGTAAGTTTATGGGTAGTACAACGTGAGCACATCGATCAAACGTCAACCGATTTTTTGGCTCGAGAGCTAGATAGAAAGTATCGAGAAGTAAGAGGATATACCGAAAATGGACGACTTTGGCGAATGTTTAAAGAGAAAACGCTTACAATTGAGGAGATTGTAGCAGCGGTAGAAGAGAAAAATAGAAACCTAAAGTCCAAGAATAAAAAATAGAAATTATATCGTTAAAACTGCTTCGAGATTAAATGCTATTAACACGTGTTGCATAATTCGATTGAAAAGCCAGAGCATACCGAGAGTTTAAGCGAATCATTTTTGTGTAGGATCGACTTTTGTGCCAAACTGCAACGGAATTGAGTCAAAAACGATGGGTGGATGATAAAGAGGGTAACCTCTATAAAGATTTATGAATTATCCAATAAGGTGTATATAGTGGATTTATTAGAGGATAAAGAGATGAGGGGGAGATCGATGAAAGTCGCGAACGCAAAACAGGCCCAAGAAGATCAAGATTACCATCGAGTTTTATGTGAATTTCTTTTTCAATTAGCTGATGATGAGTTAACTTTGGGGCACCGCGATTCTGAATGGTTAGGTCTAAGTCCGGATATTGAAGGAGATGTCGCCTTTAGCTCCATTGCTCAAGATGAAGTAGGTCATGCGGTGTTTTACTTCGATCTTTTACATGAGTTAGGAGAGAAAAATCCTGATCAGCTTGCTTTTGCACGTCCGCTTACCGAACGACGAAATGCAACATTACTCGAGAGAGAAAATGGGGACTTTGCTTATTCAATCGTCCGTCACTACTTGTATGATGTGTTTGATTCTTGTCGATTAGAAGCGATTGAACAGTCAAGCTATCAGCCTTTGGCTCAAGGAGCGATAAAAATTCGGCGAGAGGAATATTATCATCGGTTACACATGTCAGCGTATTTGAACCGTTTAGGACAAGCAGGTGGAGAAGCCAAAAAACGATTGGAGAAAGCGATTCATGATATTTGGCCGGAAATCGGTGGATTATTTTGCTGGGGAGAATATGAAAACAAGCTATTTGAATATGGAATTATTAGTATTAGTGTGAAAGAGTTACAAGAGCGTTGGATTATGCAAGTTAAATCGACATTACTTAAAGCAGGACTACCTTGGCCTGGTGATTGGCCCAAAGTGAAAAGAGATGGTCGGAAAGGCGAGCATAGCCCAGATTTAGCTAAGTTACTCAGTACGATGTCCGAAGTGTATCAAAGTGACCCATCTGCTAGATGGTGATTATTCTAGGAGGAATAAGGATGAGAGGGCGTTGGTGGGAGGCATTACAAGATGTGAAAGATCCTGAGATTCCTTCTATCAGTATTGTTGAAATGGGTATGGTCCATCAAATTACTCAAAAGGATCATCAACTCCTTGTTGAGATTAAGCCAACTTTTATGGGCTGCCCTGCTTTAGATATCATTCGCGAACGGATTGAATCAAGGCTGTTGGAAGAAGAAGGGATCGAGAAAGTAGAAGTACGGTGGATCACGAATCCGCCTTGGACCAGTGACTGTATTACAACAAGTGGCAGAGAAAGATTAAAAGAATATGGAATTGCACCACCTCCACAAGATGACACACAAACTCTATCGACTCCGGCTTGTCCTTACTGTAATGCAAAAGATGGAGAAGTAGAGAATTTATTTGGTCCGACTGCCTGTCGTGCTATCTATTATTGTAAGCGCTGTAAACAACCTTTTGAGGGAATGAAAAGGGTTTAAAGAGACAATGAAGGAGTGACTAATTTGTTACAGCCGGAAGTCGAAATGATGAGTCGAGTTCAGTTATCTGCTTTACAAAGTAAGCGTTTACAAAATGTAATTGAACGTGTGTCCCATGTGGTTCCTTTTTACCAGAAAAAATTTCAACAAACAAAAATAAACCCAAGTCGATTTAAGGGAATAGAACAAATAACACAACTACCGTTTACAACCAAATCGGATCTACGCGACCACTACCCTTTTGGCTTGTTTGCCGTAGAGATGGAAGAGGTTGTCCGTCTTCATGCTTCCTCAGGGACTAAAGGTAAGCCCACTCTTGTTGGATATACACAGAGAGACATAGAGAATTGGTCTGAGGTATGTGCTAGGGCGATTGTAATGGCAAGCGGGAAAATGGGGGATCGTTTCCACAATGCATATGGTTATGGGCTATTTACAGGTGGCCTAGGGATGCATTATGGTGCAGAACAACTAGGAATGGCTACTGTTCCAGCCTCAGGAGGGAATCGACTCCGTCAGGCTATGCTCATTGAAGATCTAAAGCCAGATGGCATTGCTGGAACACCTTCTTTTATCTTAAGTCTAGGTGAAGTCATGATACAAAATAACAAAGATCCTCGCCAAAGCTCTCTAAAGTATGGAATTTTTGGAGCTGAACCATGGACTGAAGAGATGAGACTAGCACTAGAAGAGATGTGGAATATCCATGCAGTGGATATTTATGGCTTATCAGAAGTGATGGGACCTGGTGTAGCTATGGAATGTTGGCAAGCCAAAGATGGACTACATGTCGCAGAGGATCATTTTTTTGTTGAAGTGATCAATCCAGTAACCCTACAACCCGTACGAGAAGGGGAACTGGGTGAACTAGTGTTCACTACTTTAACCAAAGAAGCACTTCCTTTACTTCGCTATCGAACAGGTGATTTGGCTTCCATTACACGAGAACCTTGCCAGTGTGGCAGGACACATACAAGAATGTCAAGGGTAAAAGGAAGAATCGACGATATGCTCATCATTCGGGGAGTAAATGTTTTTCCTTCTGAATTTGAAGCATTTGTCTTAGGCTATTCAGAACTCGCACCTCACTATCAGTTAGTTGTACAAAAAGAAGGTGCTTTAGATCAGTTGATATTGGAAGTAGAAGTAACTCACGAATTTAACCATCAAGGAGGTGAAGAGAAGAAAAGAGAGTTAGCAGGAGAGATGATGGTTAAACTTTCGGCAACATTAGGGATAACCTGCCAAGTTCATGTAGGATCACCTGGTAGTATCCCACGTAGTGAAGGAAAAGCAGTTCGGGTGATCGATGATAGGTAAAGTTTGCTACATCATAGAATCTGAACCAATCCCTATGAAGTTCCTTGTATGGTAAATGAAAAGCTAATCTAAAGTTTGAGATAGAATCATTTATTTGGAAAGGTGTGGATATCACATGGTAAAGCTAGTTGCATTATACAAACATCCTGAGGACTTTCAAGCCTTTGATGAACATTACTTTCACGTGCATACCCCATTAACCAAAAAAATGCCAGGACTTTTAAAACTAGAAGTCACCCGTTTTACATCTACTCCAATGGGAGATCCATCCCCTTATTACCTCCAAGCGACAATGTATTTCAAGGATAAGAAAGCATTACAAGAGTCCATGATGAGCCCTGAAGGAAAAGCAGCTGCCAAAGATCTAATGAAGTTTGCTGGAAAGCTTGTCACAATGATTATTGGTGAAGAAGTTGATGGTGAAGTAAAATGACCAACGATACATTTCATCGTCTAGCTATCATCGGTGCTGGAACGATGGGGTTAGGAATTGCAGAATTTTTAGCTAGTGTTGGCTACAATGTAGCCATTTATGAATCATCATCCAAAGCTTGGAAAAATAATTGGAGCCGTCTTAAACATCGACTCTCTAAGCAAGTAGAGAGAGGAAAGCTTACCACCAAAGAAATGAAAGAATTATGTCAGCGCATTCATCTTGTTTCGAGCTTATCAGATTTAAGGGAAATGGATCTGATTATTGAAGCTGTGGTTGAAAATATCGAGGTAAAAAAAGAATTATTCTCTCAGCTATCGCAAATCGTTTCAGATACAACGATTTTAGCTTCCAATACTTCTTCTTTATCCATTACTGAGATTGCGGCGGCAGCAGCTAATCCTGAACGGGTACTAGGCTTACACTTTTTTAATCCTGCTGTGAAAATGCCACTTGTAGAAGTAATTAGAGGAGAAGTAACGGAATTAAAATGGATGGAAGAGGTAACACAATGGATAAAAGAAATAGGAAAAGAGCCTGTTCAGGTAGCTGACTCCCCTGGATTTTTGGTTAATCGTGTGGCTCGACCTTTTCATATCGAATCATATCGTTTGATTAGTGAAGGCTTAGCAGATAAAGCACAAGTGGATCGGATTTTACGTGCAGCTGGGTTTAAGATGGGACCCTTTGAATTACAAGATCTGATCGGTATCGATATCAATTTGGCGGCATCCGTATCAGTTTATAGAGGATTTTTTGCAGAGCCACGTTTTCGCCCGCACTATCGGCAGCAGAGAATGATGGAGAGTGGTGCCTTGGGTCGTAAGACAGGGAAGGGGCATTTTACCTATGAGTCGTAGAGTAATACTAGCTGGAAATGGAGCACTATATCCGGAAATAGCGAACTATTTAAAATTGCAAGGTTGGATGGTATATTCCGTAGAGGAGAGTTGGCAGGAAAGAGAGAAGATCCACGCTGTCCTCGAAATTGAATCAGGTTTCAATGATGATAAAAGACAATTGTTAATTGAAGTTGAAAAAATTCTACCACCCGATATTCCTATTTTTACTTCAGTACTACATCGTACGGCAACTGAAATCGCTTCATGGGTTAGAGTTCCTGAGAGGATTATTGGCTTTTCCCCCTTACTCTTATCAGAAATGGAAATTTTAGAAGTCAGTTCACCATTGCAAGTGCGAGACCAACAAAAGTGGGCAAAATTCACTACCATCTGGAGTGAAATAGGAAAACAAGTAGAAATAGTTGGAGACGAACCAGGACTTGTTTTCCCACGAACCCTTGCCCTTCTCGTCAATGAAGCAACTTTTGCTTTAAGCGAAAGGATTGCCAATGCAAGAGATATTGATTTAGCCATGAAACTGGGAACGAATTTTCCAGAAGGGCCTCTATCTTGGGCAGATCAAGTGGGAATTGATTATATTTATGCTATTTTAACAGGCCTATATCGAGAGTATGGAGAAGATCGATATCGACCTGCCCCACTGCTGCGTAAAATGATTTATGCTGGGTATTTAGGAAAAGAAGTAGGACGCGGCTTTTATGATTATGACTAGATGGAGTGGAGGATATGGGCGAACGAGAAGTAGTGATTGTAGATGCCGTACGAACACCAATCGGTCGTTATCAAGGAACATTGAGTATGGTCAGACCCGATGATTTAGCTGCGCATGTGATTCAAGCTCTTTTATTACGAAATCCTAACCTTCAAACCCATTTGATCGAAGATGTATTCATGGGATGTGCTAATCAGGCTGGAGAAGATAATCGTAATGTAGCTCGAATGGCGTCGCTTTTAGCTGGCATTCCTGAATCAGTAGCAGGATGTACAGTCAATCGCTTGTGTGGTTCAGGATTAGAAGCGGTCAACCAAGCGTATGCATCGATTAAGATTGGATCAGGCGATGTTATGGTTGCAGGTGGAGTCGAAAGTATGACACGAGCTCCATGGGTGATGTTAAAACCAGAGACCAGTTTTATACGGGGGAATCAAACTCTGGTTGACACCACTTTAGGTTGGCGTTTTATCAATCCACTGCTATCACAGATGTATGAGCCACAGAGTATGGGAGAGACTGCCGAAAACGTTGCGGAAAAATATCAAATTACAAGAATAGAGCAAGATCAATTTGCTTTCATGAGCCATCAGCGTGCAACAGCAGCTTGGGAGCAAGAGAAGTTTGCTGATGAAGTAATCCCCATTTCCATTCAAACAAAAAATAAAGAGGCTATTGAGTTTACGAAAGATGAACACATCCGTCCGAATACAACGATCGAAAAACTAGCAAAACTCCGTTCTGCTTTTCGTGTCAATGGAACGGTAACAGCAGGGAATTCCTCAGGCATCAATGATGGAGCAGCAGCCCTCTTGTTGATGGAAAAAGAGACAGCAGATCGACTAGGTGTAAGACCCTTATGCAAAATCATTGGCTTTGCAGTAGCAGGTACACATCCACATTATATGGGACTTGGACCTATATTTGCTACACGAAAGCTCCTACAAAGAACAGGAATACAAGTGGAACAGTTGGATCTGATTGAACTAAATGAAGCATTTGCAGCACAAGCACTTGCCTGCATACAGGAGTTAGGACTAGATCTGGAGAAGGTCAATGTAAATGGTGGAGCTATTGCTTTAGGGCACCCTCTTGGAGCGAGTGGAGCACGTATCCTAACTACACTGGTTCATGAACTAAAGCGAAGAAAAGGAAAGTTAGGACTAGCTACCATGTGTATTGGTGTAGGACAGGGTATCGCTACATTGGTGGAACGAATGGATGAGTAGAAGAGGGGATGACGATGAGATCAGGACTTACCTCTGGCTATCAAGAAAGTATGACGATTACCGTTACCCAAGAGATGGCGGCATCCTTTGGAGGTCAGATGATTCATCCCACTTTATCAACAGTAAGTATGGTTTACTATATGGAGTGGGTCGGACGGAAAGTGATTCTTCCTTTTTTAGAAGATGGAGAAGAAGGGTTAGGTGCATCAATCCAAGTTAAACACCGTGCACCTGCTCCCATTGGAAAACAAGTTACTTTTACAGCAACGGTGACTCGTGTGATCCAAAACCAAGTCATATGTACAGTGATTGCTAAACATAACCGAGCTATTGTAGGAGAGGCTGAATTTGTTCAGGTAATTTTATCTAAAGAGAAGATACAAGACCGATTAGAGAAAATGAAGAGATAAGACTGCTTCATCTCGATTTTCCTTTTCGGAATGAAAAACATCGATTGATCCATTTCTTTTGGATCAATCGATGTTTTTTTGATAAACCAGAAATAGAATGCATTTTCTATGTGCATGATGATTATTTTATTGTAGAATAAAGTTACAGACTATTAACATTATAATGGATATTATCATTTTTCTAACAATAATCCGATGAGTTTAGTAAGTTTTTTTGTCGAGTAAAGGAGGGGGTTTATATGGAATTAAAAGAGAGAGTGCAACAAGCTTTTGCGAAGCTAGCAAATCCTTCCTCTAATGATTTAAAAAAAGCAATAAAATCTTTAAAAATTACCTTAGAAGAGTTGCAGCCTTATTTGAATGATCCAGAAACCTTTCCATATGGAAGAAACATTATATATAAAAATGATACGGTTGAAGTAGTAGTCAATAATTGGGCTAATCGTTTCGCTTGTGCTCCACATGATCATGGAAAATCATTTGGTTGGATCTATTTTGTATACGGAGATGCATTGCATGAAATTTATACACTCGATCAGAAAGAAGTATTAACTCATACCGCAACCCGAATAGAAAAAGAAGGAACTGCTTTTTTGGAAACGAGTCAATTAATTCATAGTATCGAAAATCCATCGGAGCAAGATATGCTTGTTACCTTTCATGTCTACTCGCCACCCATTAAAGATATGAAAGTATATAATTTAGAAAAATGTCTAGGATGTATCGTTAGTGAAAAATGCGGAGCTTGGTGGCCGGATGAGCAAAGAGAAGTATTTAAGTTTATGAAACAGAGCCGAAAGATAAAAAATTAAATGACTTAGACTTCCTAAACTTTGCTTTAGGAAGTCTTTTTTGTTGGTTGCGCAAAAGGGCAGTCTCTTTACCCTTAAATATATAAAGCCACTTCTTGGAAGAGAAGCGGCTAATTGATTTACTTAAAATTGTAATAAGATAAGATATGATCGATTTCTTTATTGGGGTCGAATGATGGTTTCGAGTTTAAACTAGCTTTTAAAAGTGTTTTTGAAGTGTCATTTTGATGATGGGCCACTTTAATTCCCTTTTGTTCTTGTGTTTCGGTAGCATCTATTTGTTTACTTTCTTTATAAGGTGTTCTTGAACCATTTGAAATATGAGGGCGTAAGTATTGGTCAATCGCTTCCTCAATCTCTTCGATCACAGCTTCTGGATTCTGCCACCAATTTCGACTCCATACACGTTTGATTTTCCAACCACGTCTTTCTAAAAAGATATGACGATCAACTTCCCTCTCCTTCGTATCAGATGTACTGTGATACATTGCTCCATCACATTCGATCCCAAGAATATAGCGGTGAGGGTCTTCGGGATGCACAATACCAAGGTCAATGGTGTAAGAAGAAGATCCTACTTTAGGAACGACGGTATAACCAAGCCTACTTAATGCTGTTTGAAGTTGATTTTCAAAGGGAGTGTCCATATATCGCTTTATCTTACTAGTACCGTTAATTTTCCATAAAATATGGTCCACTTGGTCTTTATTTTGTCTATGAACTGCTTTTGCGTACTCCAAAAAATGTTTTAAATAAATAGGTCCCTGGTGATCTGTGGAAGATAGTTCGATATCTTCGGGTTCAATACTTGAAAGTACGTATAAATGTTCACGAGCACGTGTAATGGCAATATTTAAATAGTGTTCTCCATCTTCGAGACCGAGTGTATCAAAATAAAATTGAACCTTTCCTTTCTCATTTTTGAGATAACCCATAGAAAAAATTATAAAATCGCGTACATCTCCTTGGGTTTGTTCTACTGTTTTAATAAAAATACGCTCATCTATTTTTTCTTCAATGGCACGGTTATAAAGAGTAGAGAAATGGTTATTTGTTTTTAGCATGGTTTCGATTAATTCAGTGATTGTTTCTTTTTGTTTAGGATGGAAAGTTATAATACCGATTGACTTATCGGGATGAGATTTTAAAAGCTGATTTAGTAAAATGACAACTTTTTTAGCTTCTTCGTTCTCATTTTCATGCTTATCCCAAGAAATTGCTGGATTGTCTAAATTTGTGTGTACATTGGGAGCAATCTGTAATTTACCTTGATAAAAACCGTGATTGGAGAAATGAATGAGTTCTTCCGCTTGTGAGCGATAATGGTATAGAAGGGAGCTTTTATTAAATGCCTCACAGGCATAGTAAAATAAACTCTCTGAACTCTCTGTATGGGCTTCTGTTTCTTCGAAAGTTGTAGAGATCGCTCGATGATTGATAAGTTGTTTATCATCCCCAATGACTACAACTTGTTTACTTCGAAAAATGGCTGGAATGCTTTGCTCAAAGGGACACTGGTTGGCTTCATCAATGATTAATAAATCAAAGCATTCCTTTAATAAAGGAAAGATCGAGGAAACAGTTTCAGGTGAAACGAGCCAAACAGGTAGAATTTCAAGTAATCCTCGATGAGCAAAATGATGGATTAATTTGCGAGTTGGCCATGTCCTTTTCTGCTTACCTGTTTGTTCCCTAAGCTCCTTTACATCTCGAGGATATCGATTGAGAAGTTGATTGGTTCCATACTGTAAGTCTGATCGTAGTACTTTGGTAGCTAAGTCTCTTTTCTCAGCCAAAAGTTGGCGATAGTGGATGCGAACTTGTTCAATTTCACCATTAGAGATCATGGTTAGAATCGGATATTTTTGTTCAATTTCTTGAATCCAAAATTGATAAAGGGATTGAATGACAATTTGATTCCATACTTTAGATAATGGAAATTCTTTTTTTGTATCTACTTCTTGTAAGCGTTCAATCAAGGTTCGTATAATTGGGGTTGTATTTTCATAGATCTGATCCATATCTTTTACTTGATGAAAATCATCTGTGAAGCACTTTCGAATATTCTCCAATTCCTTAAGAGGAATATTCCCTTTGGCTAATTGCTCTTGTAGTTTCTGAACTTGACTAGAAGGAAATATCTTTTCTAACTTTAACAAGTCTTTATTTAACTCAGAAGTGATTTGTGCAATTTTTCCCATGAGCAGTACCTGTTGACTGGTCTGTTCCCAAGTTCGAGATTGATTTTTTAGAGGTGGTAAGGAATCCGATAGTTCTTGAATTAATTTTTTACCTTGGAAATTCGTCCACCAAGCTAGTTTTGTTTTCTCCCATAAGCTTAGATCTTCAGGCTTTAACTTAATAGGAATTTGTTCAAGCTTTTTCGCGATAGACCACAGGAATTGGGGTGTAATATCAGGGTTATTTAGCTCATCTAGCTTATTTATACTGTTTTTGGCCTTTGCAATCATCACCTCTAAGCTTTCATTTAACTGTTCGAAATCAGTACTGGTTAAGCCCGCAAAAGAACGACGCTCTTTAAAGACATATCTTTCTTGGCTAAATTTCTCATAATAGTTGGAATAACGGCTAATCGTTTGTGTAATTTTATTTAGCTGGCTTGTATGAATGGAGTAAGCAATATCTGAGACTAAAATCGGTGAGTCAATGTGTTTAGCCTGACTATATAATTCATAAGCACTTAAGCCAAAAGCTTGCACTTCGTGTAGTGCTTTATATACCTCATTTAACTTTTGCTCATGTTCATCTATTTTTTCGGTAAGCTTACGTAAAAAAGGTTCATAGTTTGGGATATTCGAATAGAACTTGGTAATGAGTTGATGGATTTTTTGATATAAAGCCTTTCGATCTTTCTTTTCATCATGAATCAGAGCGACATATGGTGAAATACCTAACTTTTCTAAACGAGTATAGACTGTATCCAGTGCAGTTCGCTTCGTGCTAATAACCAATACTTTTTTCGTTTGTGAAAGGGCATCAGTAATTAGGTTAGTGATAAGTTGAGACTTTCCTGTACCAGGTGGACCGTTCACTACTACTGCTGTTTCTGTTCTCACTTTTGCAAGAATAGCTTCTTGTGAACGATCCGTTGGTAACAAATAGAAAGGATCTGTCGATTCAGCATCGGATATATCCGCTTTTTTCCCAGTTGGTTTTTGTAGCATGAGTGAAGAGACAATGGGATGTGTCTTAACTTCCGTAGACTGGAGTAGTCGCTGATAGTCATGTAAAATGGATGAATTTCCTTGAGGGAAACTAGCTAATATTAAATGTGGTTTGATCTCCAATTTTTGATTAGGTAAAGTACTCTTTGAATAAACGTCAAAAGGTTGAATCGTCTCTTTTTCATAGGTAACATCAACCTGATATTCTTTTAGCCAACTCGCCCATTTGGCTACTGTATTTCCCTCCAAACGAGCTAAACGATCTACATCTTCAAAAATAGTCTCATCAATACTACATTGATGAAATTGTTTTAGAGCTAAAAAAAGTGCGCGATTGAGTTGTGGTTCTGTCTCTTGGCGATAGAGTTCCCAGCGTATAGGATTTGATTGACATCGAACGAGTCTTACGGGATAAAGAAATAAAGGTGCTTGAATAAAAGTACCATCCTCAAGAGTTCCGCTTAAGAAAGGATAGCCAACAGCTAAGTCATAAATCCCTGTTTCTTCTTCAAGCTGTTTACAGTTCCGATATAAAGATAAAAGGTTTTTATCAATGGGATCTGCATGATGTGAGGCATCAGTTTGCTTGAGGAGGGGAATCAAAGCATTTGGTTTTCTGATTTCTTCTAGGAAATAGGAGAGGAAATCAGCTCCACGAAGACGGGTTAGATCTGTTATATCAAAAGCCCATTTGTGGTATAATTTGATCAATCGGATTGCTCGATTATCTTGGCTGATATCACTTAAGCGATCTTTGAGGCGGATTAATTTTTGCTCCATAAAAAAACCTCCACCTTCTAAAGTCTTACTCAAAGATGTTTTTCACGCCATGTACCAAATCTAAACCTTGATCTCATATACATGTAATATTTACATATATCAGAAAATACCCTTTATAATCTGTCGAATAACATAGTTAATATCTATTTTTATACAGTTTTTGCGATGATACGTTACATCGAAATATATCTTCTTAGAAAAAAGTGTTGACATTCACAGACGAGCATGATAAATTATACATTGTCAGCATAAACGGCTGCTTTAATTATAAGCTTAATTATCTTGCCGAAGTGGCGGAATTGGCAGACGCGCACGACTCAAAATCGTGTTCCTTCGGGAGTGTGGGTTCGACTCCCACCTTCGGCACCAAAACATAGCATAAACACTGGGGGTTTTAATAAATTGCCCCGGTGTTTTTTGCATTTTTAGACTCAAAAAGTCGTGCAAACTAATTTTACGAAGTGGGGTTAGTTGAAGTGGCACGACGCAAAAATTAATTAGTTTTCAATGACGTTTTTGTGAATGATGATAATAACGAGAGGAAGACTTTGACCTAGCTCTAGGGCTTTTCTTGCGAGATTGGAAAGTCAGAAATCTAAGCCCAAAGACGCTGTGATTTTAAAGATGATGGACGATGGAAGGAAAGAGGCATCGATTTTGTAACGCTAAAATAGCGATGAGTTATTTTAGTAGTTTGGATGTTCCAAAAGGTTAATATTCATACTTTATTTGTTTGTTTACTAGGAATAGGCTTTATATTTTCATGTTATCTAACAATTGTAGAGATTTTTTTTCTAAAAGCTATTTGTATATGGTGCATTATATCTTTTGTTATTGTGATAGCGATTAATATAATTTATTGGGTTAATTATTATAAAAGAATTAAAGATAGCAAGTGAAAAATGTATAAAAATATTTTGAAGGATAATTTATTATTAAAATATATTTTTGTAAAGTAGCTGCTCATCACTTTTAAAGTAGCTTTTACTTAAAAAGAGGGGCGGCTTTTCATCTGGATCTGATTAAGACGAAAATTGAATTTAGACGGATCATATATTTTCAGTAAATATTTAAAATATAATGAGGTGATAGTGGTGAATGATATTATACTGGAGACGAAAGAGTTAACACGCTATTATGGTCAACATGCTTGTGTAAATAAAGTAAATTTAAGCATTAAAAGGGGCGAAATTTATGGATTTTAGGCCCGAATGGTGCGGGAAAAACTACCACGATCCGAATGTTATTAGGCTTGATTAAACCTACATCAGGTGAAATAAGAATATTCGGTAAGGATTTAATAGATGATCGATTAACTATCCTAAAATCAATCGGATCGCTTGTTGAATCACCTTCTTATTATGGTCATTTAACCGCTTATGAAAATTTGAAAACGATTCAGCGCGTATTCGATGTACCTAAAAAACGTATTGATGAAGTGCTTGAAGTTGTACGACTGCGTCATGTTTCGAACCAATTAGTTAAAGAGTATTCTTTAGGAATGAAGCAAAGATTAGGAATTGCTACCGCTTTATTAAGCCACCCAAAACTATTGATTTTAGATGAGCCCACGAATGGATTGGATCCTGCAGGTATCCAAGAAATACGTGATTTAATAAAAGAGTTACCTAAAAAATACGGAATGACTGTTTTAGTCTCTAGTCATTTATTAAGCGAAATTGAGCAAATTGCTACGCAAGTAGGTATTATATTGAAAGGTGAGTTAATTTTTCAAGATTCAATTGAAGCAATCAAGAAGAAAAATCGGCCTAAACTCAAAATGGGCACTTTACAGTTAGAACAAGCTTATCAAGTACTTTACAAAAATGGATGGAAACCAATTATTGAAAATAATTTTATATGGCTATCTACGATAGATCCAGAGCGAATTGCTTTAGCTAATGAGCAATTAGTAAAAGAAGGAGTATCAATATATAAATTAGAGGAAGTCCATCCTTCCTTAGAAGATATCTTTTTGGAGCTAACAGAAAAGGGACATAGCTTATGATTGGAAGGTTATTGTATTCGGATTTCTTAAAGAACAAAAGAACTTCGATTGCTCTAGTTGTTATCCTTATGCCTTTCTTAACTATGCTTCTTCAAGCGATTAATTATTTACTAAGAACTGAATTAGTTTTGGAATCTGCTGCTAGGCTACACGTAGATCTATGGACTTACCTTCTTATAGGTACACATCGATTCTTAATTATTTCTTTTCCTCTAATGATTACGATGATAGCTTCCATAATACCAAATATTGAGCATCAATCGAATTCATGGAAACAAATGATGACCTTACCAGTAAATAAATATAAGATTTATATTTCTAAGTTTCTTAATCTACTAATTTGGTCTTTTATTGCTATAGCCTTATTATGTGTTGTCTTTCCAATCACTGGTATCATATTAGGGATTGAAGGGAAAATACCTTTTGACTTAGTTTTAAAAGAAGTGATATATATTTATTTCGCTTTCTTACCTATTATAAGCTTTCAGCTTTGGTTATCCATGTCAATTAAAAATCAAGCTATCTCTATTTCGATTGGAATTATTACAACAATGAGTGGTTTATTCTTGGTTCAAAGACCGATTACACAGTGGCTAATATGGGCATATCCTTCTTTGGTAATGCCTATTGTTCCGAATAATCAGTTTACTGGAGTTTTACCTAATCAGGACCTAATAAAATGGTTTTTTTTGAGTCTAATTATGACTGTTGTGATGCTGATTTTAGGAATGCGAAATTTTGTTCAAAAAGAAGTGTAATAAGGAGGCTTTGGATGTTTATTCGACTGTTTTACAATGAGTTATTAAAAACGAAGCGATCGATGCTATGGATTTTGGTTTTAATAGCTCCGATTGCGGATAATACATTAGGAATTAGTAACTTTTTTAATCATCTAAATAGATTTATGGATCCAGGGGATAATGGATGGATTGAGGCGTGGACACAGGTAGAACTGTTTTTATGCAAAGATTATCTATCCTATTTTAACGGGAGTTTTTGCAGCATTAATTTGTAGAAGTGAACATATCGGGAATGGATGGAAGCAGATCCTTGCCCTCCCGGTAAAGCGGTCTACCATATTTTTAAGTAAGTTATTTATGGTTATTTTACTCTTAGCAGGAACTCAAACTTTACTGCTGATTTTTTTTCTGCTTCTAGGTTCTTTATTTCAAATACCTAGCCCTCTCCCTTTTTTAGAAATTTTAGTGTTTACTGGAAAAGGACTGTATGCTACTTTTCCATTAGCCGCTATACAGTTGATTATATCCATATATTATCGAAGCTTTGGTGTCCCATTAGCCATTAATATCGCTTTTACACTACCTGTTTTAACTGTGTATGGCCAATACTATCCTTGGGCTCAACCTGCCCTTGCTATGTCTCCAGCTGACGAAACACCACTTGATTCATTATTGAGATTCTATATTCTTATTTCAGTGTTATTTATAATGATTACTTATATTGGGATTAAAGTGTTTGAAAAAAGAGATCTACCATCCTAGTAAAGTATTTTTACATAGAGATCCTATACTTCTTTTATTTAAATGGAACAAAGTGAGAAAATATTATATTCTGGTACTATATTATAAAAATATAGAAAGGGCCGTGTCTTGAGTGGAGGAGAAGAAACTTAGTCCAAGTGCAATTCGCGCTTGGACGATTACAAATTTAATTGGCACTTTAGTCATTTTGGTAATCGCAGTGGGTGTAACGATTTTTTTTGACCTTTTCGATCAGTATCCTAAAATAATGATCACTATTTTTAGTATCATCGGAGTCGTAGGAATCCTTAGTATTAGCATTTTACCTCGATTGGTATGGAAGTATTATGCATATGCGATTACACAGAAAGAAGTATTTATACGATCAGGTATTATTTTTATGGAAAAAACATTTATCCCGATGATCCGTGTACAGCATGTGACAACAGAACAAGGACCCATTCTTAGAATGTTTGATCTTGCTAATCTGGTTATTTATACTGCAGGTGGTGACTCTTTTGAAATTCCAGCGATTAAGGTATCAGAAGCGGATGAACTAAGAGTACAGATCATGGAGTGGGTGAAAGTTGAAGATGAATAAACCACAAAAACTCCATCCTATTTTTATATTGTTTGACGTGCCAAAGCATTTTGTAAGCCTATTACCCGTGTTTATTTTTTTATGGGTTCAAATAGAAGACTGGCTCATAACCTTAGGAATTTGCTTTATTGTATTTTTGTGCCTGTTAGTCTATTCTGTATTTGAATGGATTCGAAGTATTTATTTTATTGATCATGGAGAGTTTTGTTTGCAAAAAGGAGGGATATTTCATAAAAAAGTATTTATCCCTCTTGAACAGATCCAAGCGGTGGAGATCGAACAAAAGTTATGGCATCGGCTTTTTGATGTCGTAGAAGTTCATATTGAAACTGCAAGTGGGAACGATTCTGAAGCTGTCCTTAAAGCAGTGAAAAAAACAGATGCCCTTTCCCTGCAAAAGTTTCTTTTAAGAGAGGAAAATAAGGTTGATCTAGGCTCTTCTCTAGAGAAAAATCAGAATGACACTTCTATTTTTTATCGCGTAACATGGAAGACATTGATACAGGCTGGGATGACATCTGGAAAAATTGTTTACACCTTATCGTTACCGGTTTTATTTGGTTTGAAACTATTAGAATATATCGATGAAGCCAGTCAATTTATTGATGTCGATGCTTTCATTGAAAAGCAACATTTTGAAATGTCGATGCTTATGCATTTGTTTTGGATCATCCCTTCTTTTTTAATAGTTGCTTGGCTGATTTCCATTGTTTGGACAGTGATTGAATTTGCTTATTTTAAAGTACGACGAGATGAAAAAAGACTTTATGTAGAGTATGGTTTTTTTCATTTAAGAAAGCTAACCATTCCTATTAAACGTATACAAATGGTGAATGTAGAAGAGAATTGGTTACGTCAACCTTTGGGATGGGCATTAGTTAAATTGGAAATAGCTGGATATGGTGAGAATAATGATGAAGAGTCGAAAGAGAAAAAGAAAATAGTACTGTTTCCTTTAGTCTCTAAAAGAGAGATCCCTTCTCTTCTGCAACATATTCTTCCTGAATATGTTGCTTATACAGATATCGCTTTACGTCCTACACCCATTAAATCCAAGGTTTATCGCCTTATTCCTCAATTGATAGGCCTTATCATTGTGCAATGTATTTTCTTTTATCTGAGTCCGACTTGGAGTTGGATCGGGATTCCTGTCATTCTAATATTAATGGTGTATCAGTGGTTGCGTTATCAAGACGAAGGATGGGGGTTAGCCAAAGATGGGATTGTTTTAAGAAATCGGGTGTTAGTAAGAAATACATTCTATGTTCCACAGAGGTCTATGCAATCACGTACCTGTTTGCAATCTCGAAGAATGAAACGAGCTCAACTAGCCCGCTTTAGAACATTTATATCATCTGGACGAAAAATAAGAAGTGGCTACATTGCAGAGATGGATGTAGAACAAATACTAGATTGGATAAAAATGAAATCAATGTCTTAAAGTATTGGACTTATTTTATAAAACGGAAGCAGAACCTCCCCTAAATATCGTTAGTTTAGAGGAGATTCTGCTTATTCAATCTTCCACTCTTACGAACACCTTTGATGACATACAGATCATTTTCAGTTAACTCTTTGGCTTCTTCATAGGAATTTCAGAAGGGCTGATAGAAAGTTATTGACTTTAACAATCTTATCGGTAATTACTAATGTAAAACCATATCTCAACTTATGAATAGGCAAAAATAGATGAGATAGAAAGCATCGAAATAAGAAATATCCTTTATTTTTACATAAAATACAAATGATTTCATTATATGGAATGACAATCTATATTTTTTATTAAATATAAATATAATAATAAGTCAGAAAAATATATAGACTTTTTCTAGAGACATGGCTATAATTGAATTGTAGAAATGAATTATATAACTTTGGAGGTGAACTTCATGAAATTGAAGCGTCGCATTGCAGCATTGTTTATTGCGTTTGCTCTCTTGTTAGTAGGAGTTGTTCCAGCATCAGCAGCTTCAGGTACTTCACCTGATTATAGACCCGTAAATTATTATGTATTTGCAGGTTCCTTCACATACAAATCAAATGCATACAAACGGGTAGCCGCCTTGAAAAAGCAGGGATATGATGCGTTTGTTAAAGTAGCATATGTGAACGGTAAAAAGTTTTATCGTGTACAAATAGGAGCTTTTAACTCTAAAGCCAATATGAATAATTATACTAAAAAGGTGAAAAAGTCCGGTTTTGATGGTGTGTTTGTTATTCCAAGAAAAAAAGGTAGCTATTAAGTTTTAGATACCCTCTCATAAATGATTCATTCTATCAATCCACTGTATGCTAAATCAGAAATATAGATAGGTCATTCTCTTTTGTAGAATGTCCTATTTTTTATTTTGGGAGTTAATGGAGAGAAAGGGGTAAAAGTCCAAACACTTTTTTTCTGGTCACATATAATACTGACGAAAATGGATTGAATTTATCATATGCATTAATATCAGGGAGGGAAGCAGATGAGGATGCACGGTCGCTTACGTAACTACGGCTTTTGGGTTTCGATGACTGCATTTATTGCTATTGTAGCTGAGCTATTTGGTGTTGATTTTGCTAAAGGAAACTATAATGATTTTGTCAATGTTCTTTTAAGTATTTTGGTATTTTTCGGTATCTTAAACGACCCAACTACAGAGAATAAAGGATATTTAGATGATAAGAGATGATGAAGTAAAAGAAAGGGATGACTCAAAGTTTGAAAGTCATCCCTTTCTGTATTTACTGTAGGAGTAATGGGAGTAATGGGACAACCAAGATTAATACGAGGATTAGCCAAGCAAGAGGACGAGCAAAATTAAACGTCCATCCAATTCCAAATCGTTTTTCTACAATGAGAGTAGGATCTTTTGGATTGAAGTAAAAGATCCCTGCCTTCCAATAACGGTCATCATCGATATTAACTATTTTTGGATTTATTGTTGTCTCTTTTTCTGATATACGACTTCCTCCCTGTCCCAGCTTGAAAGAGAGGATGACGGACCAGATGATTACGATTGCAATTGTAAAGAGAAGGACCATTCCTAGCAGATTAGGAGGAATTGGTATGATATAGTTTAATTGTATTAATAAAAATGATAAGGTAAAGATGATTGGGCTAATAATCGACCATAAAGACCACTTACGGCGGAATAAGATGTTTTGTTGTAAAGATTTTTGGGGATTACTCGCTGTTAGTTGTTGTTTTCCTTTGGAATTACTTATATTGACAAATAAAAATATACCTGTAATAAAAAGTTGGATCAAAGGAATTTGTAGTAAAGTACCATAGGACTTCGTTTTATAGGCTGTGACTTGGTTGTCGAAATTGTAACGAATAGGAATTTGTTCAGGAATCTGCTCGTAAAAAAATAGTGAAAGTAGGTAAGTTCCAACAGCGATCACAAAAGGAATAAGTAGCCATCTGTTTGAGTATGTAAGTTTTTGTTGATGAAAAGAACTGTCTACAATACGCCGTTGTTTTTTGTCTTGAAGGAGTTCCTTATTCAACTTTAGGTCTTTCATTTTTTTATGGAATTGCCAATAGATCAAGTATGATAAAATGATTTCTACAATGAGTAGGATGGCAAAACAAGTTCCAATCTTGTCTAAAGAAATGGAAAAGATACAAGCCGTAAAAAGAATAAGCATAAAGATAGCAAATATAGATAGGATGGTGCTATATCGTTTTCGAAAGGCAATGATTCCTGGATCGTTGTAAAACTCCTCAGGAATTGAAACGCCAAACGATTCTGTTTTTCGAGTGATATAGGGTTGAAAGATGGCAAAAATCAAAGGAAAAATAAGTCCGAAATAGAAAGGTAGAAGTTCACTAATGTTATTCATTGGAAAATCCTCCTTTTTGTTTGTGAAAGTAAGAGAATAATTCCCTACAGTAAGTAATAAACTCTTCTTCGGAAATGTCTCTACATATCGACTCGGCAACTAAGGGTTTCACTGTTTCTTTTATACCTTCAATAAAATAGGCATCCGCTTTTGCAATACCTTGTGGTTGGATAACAACTCCTTTTTGCCGGTGAATAAGTACAAAGCCTTTCTGCTTTAGGATCTGATATGCCTTGTTTACCGTATGCAAGTTAATACCTAAATCTGCAGCTAGGGTACGTACAGAAGGAAGACCTTCTCCCGGTTTAAGATGACCTGTAGCAATACCCTCGATGATTTGGTTAACCAGCTGTGAGTAAATCGGTAAATCTGATTCTAAATCGATTTCGATTAACATAATAAGTCTCACCTTTACTATCTGTTATATATATACTATAACATATAGTGTTATCTTTTAAAATAGCATTCGTTTTAATCTAATTAATTAAAGCGAATAGGGTTCATCAGTATTCAGAATAGAATAACTTCAAAATAAGTATTGACTGTATGTAAGTTACATGGTAGATTATTTATTGTCGCTGCGGTAAATTAAACGAACATCGGGATGTGGCTCAGCTTGGTAGAGCACCTGGTTTGGGACCAGGGGGTCGCAGGTTCGAATCCTGTCATCCCGACCACGATAAAACCAAGGTTGATCATTTGATTTTATAAACGAATACCGGGATGTGGCTCAGCTTGGTAGAGCACCTGGTTTGGGACCAGGGGGTCGCAGGTTCGAATCCTGTCATCCCGACCACGATAAAATCAAGGAGATGAACCTTGGTTTTTTTTATATTTAAGGATCAATGAAATTTTTTACGTTTAAATTAAAGTTGATCTGGGTAGTATCAGTTTCAAATGATTTCATGTCTACTATTCCCTGTATTTGCCATTTTTTTGTCTGTTGTATATAATATGGGTCAACTAGATTTAGTTTTAATCCTCTTTAAAGATTGCCTACTATTTTGCCACTCATCATTTTTGAACTATTCCCACCAGTGCTTAATGCAAACATCCGTCTCACGAAAAATGATTTGTTTTAAAAAGTAGATGCACTAAGGGTTTTAGCTCCTATTGAACTACTTGCTACAAATATACTTTGCAAATGATGTTGTTTTTTATTTGAGCCGCTCGATACAGGTGAAAAATCTGGAGTCCCTATTTTAATATGGAGGTATTTTGTAGAATGGATCAGATTAAGTTTTGGATCGATGAGGCTAATAAAACATTGTATGTGTACAATTTGGAAACAAATGCTGTAAGAAAAGTGCGGAATTCCAAAGAGATTAAACAGTTTGTATCGGCCTATGGATTATCTGTAGATGATATGAGAGGAGTGGAGTATGGCGAAGACAAATTAAACTATTTTGGTAAACTTGGAAGGGGATCACTTTTACGTCGGTGGCTCAATAAATTGAAGGCATGAAATAATTTATATTAGAGAATGTTGCATGAACCAACCGCTCATCGCTTCTCTACTTACTCCTATAGCTTTAATCGATCCATAGAGTTTCTGAGAAATTGCTTTTGAGACAACTCTTGTCCTCAGGGAAAAGTCGATTCTACAAAAAACGAGTCGCTCTCGTTCCAGAAATGATCTAGGTTTTGGATTGAATTATACAATATGCTCTATATTAAATATGGATGTATTTATACGATGAATATTGTGTATTGATTTATTAATATAAATTATTTATATATTAATTAGTTTGGGAAAAAGGTTGGAAAAAGATGATGTAAATAGAAAGAGAGCACTCGTTTTGACATAATAGAAAGTATGAGTGCTCTCCTTTTATTATGAGGAGCATGTGGGTTAAAAACTTGACAATTATTGGTAAGGGTGGAAAGTGTGAAAGATGAAGAATCTGATACAAATTTTAGAGAGAATTGATGGAAAAGGATATAAAGCATATAAAGATTTACAAGGGGGATACCAATTTCCCTTGTTTAAGCTTTTAGTTGACTATGTACAGGGAGATCCTTTTGCTACCCCCTCTCGTATTCGGATACGTGTAATGCAAGCACATCTAAAATTTCATTCGGATTGGATTCAAACAAAAGTTCGCCAAATCGCATTAGAGGATTATTTGCTCCGAAAATGGGTTAAACAAATTGACCAGCTTTCAAGGAAGCGTGGTAGTGGGAAAAGTGGGCTCTTTACCATTGATTGTCCAGGTCAAGAAATTCTTGAGCGAACGGCTGTTGTAGTAAATGAAGATTTTGCAGAAGCGCGCATTTCGATCGGGCTGCCTGCACAAGGGAGAACGGTATTAGGACGACAGGCGAAAGAGATGTTAGTTGAACAGCTTCCGTTTTTGGTAAAACAATCCTTTTTTTTAAATGAAGAGGATTTATTAAAAATTGAAAGACGAATGAAGTTAGTAGATAATCAACAAGCGATTCGTCAAGAGATGTCTCGGCAAAAGTGGATTGCTTTTATAGCAGATGGGGCGATACTACCAAGGGAAAGTGGAATCAGTGATCGACCCTTACAGCAAATGAATGTGATTCCTTTTCAAGCTCCTCCGACAATGAAAAAAGTGGTAAAAGTTCCTCATGGTGACTCTATATCTGGGATGGCTATTCCAACAGGAATAAGCCTTATTATTGGAGGAGGATATCATGGTAAAAGTACATTACTCCGTGCTATTGAACGAGGGGTTTATAATCATATCGAGCAAGATGGTAGAGAGTATGTACTGACAGATCCGAAGGCAGTGAAAATTAGAGCTGAAGATGGTCGGCGTGTAGAAAAGGTCAATATTTCGCCTTTTATTAATCATTTGCCATTTGGACAAGATACAAAGCAATTTTCGACAGAGGATGCGAGCGGAAGTACTTCACAAGCAGCTTATATCATGGAAAGTCTAGAGATAGGATGTTCTTGTCTCTTAATTGATGAGGACACAAGTGCTACCAACTTTATGATTCGTGATGCAAGGATGCAAAGCTTAGTCACAAAAGAAAAAGAACCAATCACCCCATTGATTGATAAAATTCAGCAACTATATAAAGAGCAAGGTGTTTCTAGTATTTTGGTTCTAGGGGGATCTGGTGATTATTTTGAGGTAGCTGATCAGGTGATTTTAATGGATCAATATGTTCCATATGATGTAACCAAAAAAGCAAAGCAAATTGCGAACGATAGCATTGTAGAACGTCAATTTGAAGGCGGAGAGCAATTTGGTAAGCTTACCCAACGTGTTCCTCTTAAGAAAGGATTTGATGCTTCAAAAGGAAAAAAAGAAAAAATGGATGCAAAAGGTTTACATACTATTATTTTTGGCATGCATCAGATTGATTTAACTGCTTTAGAACAATTGGTGGATGTCAGTCAAGTGCAAGCTATTGCATGGATGATTTATCGGGTCGGTGAGTTGGCTGATGGTAGACAAACATTAGATGAACTCATTGAAAAAGTGTATACACAAATTAAGACACAGGGACTTGATGTGATATCGCCATATTATGGAAAACATCCTGGTTATTTGAGCTTGCCGAGAAAATTTGAATTAGCTGGTGCTATTAATCGTTTACGATCCCTAGTGATTCGCTCTGGAGGTTGAAAATGAAAGAAATCATTATTTATACAGATGGTGCTTGCTCATATAATCCGGGTCCGGGTGGCTGGGCAGCGATCTTAATTTATGGAGAGCATTATAAGGAATTATCAGGTGGTGAGAAAAACACCACAAATAACCGGATGGAATTAACAGCTGTAATCGAAGCGTTACGGGCACTAAAAGAACCATGTCGTGTAAAGGTACATTCCGATAGTGCTTATATTGTGAATTGTTTTCATCAAAAATGGTTTGAGAAATGGGAACGTACAGGTTTTAAGAAGAATGAAGATTTATGGCGAGAGCTTCTTAAGCTAGTACGTCTGCATGAGGTGGAATTTATTAAGGTAAAAGGACATAGTAATGTGGATCTAAATAATCGTTGTGATGAACTGGCAAGGGCTGCTGTACCCAAATCTAAAAGTTAAAAATAGATAGATGGATTAAAAGTGTTCCTTGTCTGTTTTGATATTTAATAGATAATGGTAATTGATTACAAAAAGCACTCCTGTTTAGATAAATCAGAGTGCTTTTTTATATAAGTATTTTAATTTATAATAAATTGATTATTTAAAAAATGTATCTATTCCGTCATTTATTTCGTGAAAATGCTTTGCTATACTTGAGGAAATTGACTGAAGTATAACATATAAAAGTAAATTATAAATTTTATTTTGGAAGAAGGAGGTATTATATCTTTATATTATCAGATAAAATTAAAAAAGAAAAAGGATAAAGCTAGATTGTTTTATATACCTTTATATAGTTTTATTTGTGTTATCTTTTCATTATGGTTTACATACTATTTTAAATAGATCAGCAAATAGGGAAGGGAGATAGGCCGAATGAGTCGATTAACACAATTTTCGTTGAAAAATGGAGTAGCCATATTGTTTATGATGATATTGGTAGTAACCGGTGGTATTTATTCGATACAAACAATGAAGATGGAAATGTTTCCTTATGCCAATGTTCCCTATTTGAGTGTATATGTTTCTTACCCAGGGGCAACCCCAGATCAAAGTTTAGAATATGTGGGAAAGCCTCTTGAACAAGCACTGTCAGGGCAAAAAGGATTAAAAAATATTTACTTGACTGCTAAGCCTGACTTAGTCGAGGCGATTTTAGAATTTGATGATCACTATGATATAGAGGAAATGGAGAAAGAGGTAAATCAAACATTATCAACAATTTCACTTCCTTCTCATGCACAAAAATTACAGGTACAGCGGATTGATCCAACACAAGGAGAGGTATTTTCGTTTGGCTTAATCTCTTATCAGAAAAGTCAAAAGGACTTGCGGAAGTATTTAGACCAGCATGTCAAACCTATTTTGATGGCGATTGAAGGTGTAGGACATATTGAGACCAAAGGTGGGGACAATCAAAATTTAGTCATACGGATTGATCCTGCCAAAGCAAGAAGCAACTCACTCTCTTATGATCAAATTAAACAAACTCTTC
The DNA here is from genome assembly GCF_003313465.1 of Thermoflavimicrobium daqui. Lineage (GTDB taxonomy): Bacteria > Bacillota > Bacilli > Thermoactinomycetales > Thermoactinomycetaceae > Thermoflavimicrobium > Thermoflavimicrobium daqui. Next base: position 518,693 of record NZ_KZ845663.1, on the reverse strand, counting down.
AATCAAATCATTTGAAGATCTCTGCTGGGCAAACGAATTTAGATCAAAAGAGACTGCCTGTAGTCGTAGGTGGTGAAATTAATTCCATCGAGCAACTGCAAAATTTCCCTCTTCGTTCAAATATAAAATTATCGGATGTCGCGATGGTAAATGATGAGGAGTCAGAAATATCCTCTACCCATTTAAATGGAAAAGAGGCGGTAATTGTTGAGATTTACTCTCAGCCAGGTGCGAATGCTGTTGAGATTATTAAACAAGTTAAACAAAAATTAGAACGTCTTCATCTTCCTAATAGTACCGAAATGGTCTTTATTCATGATCGTTCAAAAGCTATTCAAAAATCAGTCGATCAAATGTGGCGCGAAGCTCTCTTAGGTGCTGTTTTTGCAGTAATTATTACATTTCTCTTTTTAAGAAATGGATGGACAACACTTGTTGCTGCTTTATCAATTCCATTATCGATTTTGGCTTCGATCATAGTTTTGAAATACATGGATTATAGCTTAAATATAATGACATTAGCGGGTATGGCAGTGGCAACAGGACGTGTTGTAGATGATTCAATCGTTGTTATTGAAAATACTTATCGTCGATTTGCTATTAGTCGTAGGCGGAATAGGCAGATGATTCTTCAGGCTACAGGAGAGGTTGGGCATGCAATTACTTCTTCAACATTAACGACAATTGTTGCTTTTGTAGTGTTGTTATTTGTACCAGGTGTAATTGGGCGTTTGTTTCAACCGTTCGCTGTTGCTGTGATTGTGTCACTATTTTTTTCTTTAATAGTAGCTATTACGGTTGTCCCATTGATGGCTCATTTCTTTCTATGTAGAAGTTTACCACATGATCAAAAGCGAAAAACGTTGCAAGGAATCTATCGGAAAGTCTTACTATGGTCTTTTAAGAACCAAGGGAAATTAGCAGTGATTACGATGTTGTTATTGATTGGTTCGTGTTGTTTATGGCCTTTTATTCCTGTTCACTTTTTACCAGCAGATAAAACAGAATCGTACCAATTGCAGGTTAGTTTTCCAGATGGAGAGAACAAAGAAAGGATTTCAGAATCTGTTGAACGCCTAGATCAATTTTTACTTTCGCACCATGATGTAAAGCAATTCCAATCCCATGTACAAAACGAAGAGTTGCGTGCACAAATTGAACTAAAGGAGGAAATAACAAAGCAAGGGACAGCCAAATTTGCTGATGATCTGAAACGGTTTGCTGATCGTTTAGGAAATGGATATATAGCTACGGTAAGCCCATTAAGTATAACAACAAGCGGGAGTGGTCTATATGTAATAGCAACTGCTTCTAATGAAACGAGCTTAAAACAAGCAGGTAATAGAATGGTAGCAGAAATTCAAAAAGTATCTAGGATATCAAATGTAAAATCAAATTGGTCAGAAAAGAAGCCACAAATATCTATTGATGTAAATATGAATAAGGCTAATCAATATGGAGTAACTACTGATATGGTGGTAGCTGGTGTAAGAAGGATGATCGGAGGAGAAACATTAACAACTGGAACTTCTACTATGAAAATTGAAGATCATGAAGTGAAAATCGGATTAGAAGTACAGGACTGGAAGCAACTAGAAGAGTTGGAATCACAAATGATTCCGAATATAGATGGATCCCCTGTACAGCTATCAAATGTAGCTAAAATAGAAGAGGTACTGGCTCCAGCGGCTATTCATCGATTAAATCAACAAAAATACCTTTCTATTACAGGTCAATTTACTACAAATAACACGATGGCTGTTCAACAAGAGGTGGAGAAGCGATTAGCAAAACTGAAGATGCCTTCTGATGTGACATATTATTTTGAAGGAGAAGCAAAAGAGATTCAGAAAGGATTTAAGAGCTTAGCGATTGCCATCGGAGTCTCGATCCTTTTGGTTTATGTCGTTATGTTTTTCTCTTTTGGTGAAGCATTAGCACCATTTGCGATTTTATTTTCACTCCCTTTTATTGTAGTAGGTGGATTTATAGGAATTTTTCTGACGGGTGAAGCTTTAGGCGTCCCTGCGCTTGTTGGTTTTCTGATGCTGATTGGAATTGTTGTGACGAATGCGATTGTACTATTAGATCGTGTAATTCAAAATCGTAATAAAGGAATGGCAACCAAACAAGCACTAATAGAGGCTGGAGCTGTTCGTTTACGCCCTATCTTAATGACAGCAATTGCAACAATTGGTGCTTTACTTCCACTTGCTTTTTCGATGGAAAGTGGTCTTATCTCACGGTCTCTTGCTGTCGTTGTGATTTTTGGCTTAATTTCCTCAACCTTGCTCACCCTCGTGATTGTCCCATTGGTATATCTTGCTTTAGATAAAATAGCGAATCGAACCTTACAGTATAAAGACAAAGAAGTTGCATCTACACCCGTCCAGCAAATTAATTCGTCGGTGGTAAACTCGTCCGTTGGTAGTAGATAGTAAGAGATTTTTGGAGTATAAAAGATCATTGTTTTTAAAATATATTTATGTTATAATAATAGGTCAAAATTTAGAGGAGGTGATAAAGGTGAGCCCGAATGAGTTAAAGCAAAAAATCATTGTAAAAGCTAAAGAAATAGGTATCGATAAAATCGGATTTGCTTCAGCGGACCCTTTTGTAGAGTTACGGGAACGACTGGTAGAACATCAGCAGAAAGGTTATGCATCAGGATTTGAAGAGCCTGATATCGAGAAACGGGTTCGACCTGACTTAAGCTTACCCGAAGCAAAAACGATTATTGCGATTGCGCTCGCCTATCCCTCCAAGTTGAAAAATCCTCCAAAATCAGCACCTGGGGCCAATCGGGGTATTTTTTGTCGAGCCTCATGGGGAGAAGACTATCATCATGTGTTACGAGATAAATTAAATCAGCTTCAAATGTATCTCCACGAACTAATCCCTGAAGCAAATATAATGTCAATGGTAGATACAGGTGCTTTATCTGATCGAGCGGTAGCAGAACGTGCCGGAATTGGATGGATCGGGAAAAACACCTCTCTTATTACAGAAGAGTTTGGTTCTTGGGTTTATCTAGGTGAAATGATTACAGATATCTATATTCCACCCGATCACCCCGTTGAAGATGGATGTGGAGACTGTAATATTTGTGTCGATGCTTGTCCAACCGGTGCTTTGGTACAACCTGGACAACTGAATGCACAAGCTTGTATTGCTTACCTGACACAAACGAAAGGGTTTTTAGCTGACAAATATCGAGAGAAGATTGGAAATCGCCTTTATGGTTGTGATACCTGTCAAACAGTTTGTCCCAAAAACCGTGGTCTTCACTTTGATCATCATCCCGAATTTGCACCAGAACCAGAAAAAGTTAAGCCATTGTTAAAGCCACTACTTACGATGAGCAAACGTGAATTTAATAAGGAGTTTGGGCAAATGTCCGGTTCGTGGCGTGGTAAAAAGCCAATTCAACGAAATGCAATGATAGCCTTAGCTCATTTTCGCGATCAAACTGCAATTCCAGAACTGTCTCGTTTGCTTTTAGAAGATCCGCGTCCTGTCATACGTGGAACAGCAGCTTGGGCATTAGGGAAAATAGGTGGATTCGAAGCGGAAGATGCTCTAGTACAAGCTAAAAATATTGAACATAATACTGAAGTACAGATAGAAATTGAAAGAGCGCTAAAAAAACTAGAATCATAGAAATAACAAAGAGACTCGTCCCAAAAATTTTTGGACGAGTCTTCACTATTTGCGCAAAGATTTGGATAATTAATCATGTAATATTCCTAAAATAACACTAATATTCTGTTTACTGAGGTTAAGAGAACATATCAAAATGCCCGTTTACCTTTAAGTTGATAAACATCTTCGGCAACTGCAACAAAGTCGGCAGATAATGTGTTCATTTGTGCATCCATCCGAGTTACCTTTTTATCAATCCCATCCGTTTTATTTTCTAAATAATCCAAACGAGTCTTCACTTCAATCATGTCGTTCTTTAGGATCTGAACATCACTTTTAAGAGTTTCTACATCAGTTTTGAGGGTGTTCACATCACTTTTAAGAGTTTCTACATCGGTTTTAAGGGTGTTCACATCACTTTTTAGGGTTTCTACATCGGTTTTAAGGATGTTCACATCACTTTTGAGTGTGCTCATATCATCTTTGAGGATTTGGATATCTTCTTTGATCGTATTGCTATCTTGTTTGAGAGAAGTCAAGTTATCTCTGAAATCGACGAAATTTTCCTGAATCAGTGTTAAGCAGCCTAAAATTTGCTTTAAGAGTAATTTTTCCATAGGGATAGCCTCCCGTAGTTTGTAAGATTAAGACTTATTTTACACTAATTTGGATAAATGTGTAAATATATCATAAAAAAGACATCTCGAACTTTCGAGATGTCTTGATTGGGAAGCTTAGCATCATTATACAAGTCCTAATCCACGTACAACATGAGCGGTGATAAATGTAACAGTGATGGCGATCGCTGTCGGAATAACCGCAGATAAGATAGTCCATTTTACACTTTTGGTTTCTTTATAGATCGTAAAGATTGTAGTTCCACAAGGATAGTGGAGAAGTGAGAACAACATCATATTGAGTGCAGTGAGCCATGTCCAGCCATGGTCAACAAATATCTTTTTTAACTCTACCATATTATCGACTTCCGTCATTGCTCCTGTGGCTAGATATCCCATCAGTAAAATAGGCATGACGATTTCGTTTGCAGGTAATCCTAAGATAAAGGCCATGAGGATAAAACCATCAAGTCCTAATGCTTTTCCAAATGGATCTAAAAATAAAGTAATATGTTGTAAAATACTTTGTTCTCCAATCATAATATTCGCAAGTATCCAAGTGATAAGTCCTGCAGGAGCTGCAACGATAATGGCACGCTTTAATACAAAGAGAGATTTGTCTACTGTTGCACGAAAAATTGTATTCAAAAATTTAGGTTGACGATACGGAGGTAACTCTAAGGTATAACGTGTAGGTATACCTTTCAGTGCTGTTTTAGATAAAATCCATGATACGAGTAGAGTGACCATGATTCCTAATAGGACAATTCCCATAACGACAAGAGTAGTAACAATTGATTGTACACCAGTAGCAAATCCTGCTGCCATAAACAAAGAAGCAAGTAGTATTAATGTGGGCCAGCGTCCATTACAGGGAACAAAATTATTGGTAAGGATGGCAAGCATCCGCTCACGTGGAGATTCGATAATCCGTGTAGAAATAATTGCTGCCGCATTACACCCAAACCCCATGGCCATAGTTAATGCTTGTTTGCCATGAGCACCCGAACTTTTAAATAAACGATCCATATTAAAAGCGACCCGAGGTAAATAACCGAAATTTTCTAGTAAGGCGAACATGGGAAAGAAAATAGCCATAGGAGGTAACATTACACTTACTACCCAGGATGTTCCACGATATAATCCTAATACTAACAAGCCATGTAACCAGCTTGGCGCCCCCAGTGCTTGAAAGGCGGCTGTTAGGTAATTTTCACCTATTCCAAAAAGATTAGCCAAAGCTTCAGAAGGGACATTGGCTCCCCAAATAGTTAAATAGATAACCACTCCCAACATAGCAAACATTATCGGAAATCCCCAAATAGGAGATGTTAGAATTTGGTCCAGTTTTTCGGAACGGTTCGTTTCTGTTTTGGGATAGATGACGGAATCTTGACAAATAGAGCGAGTAGTCTGGTAAATTTGGGTAACGATTTCATCACGAATGTTTGGTTTTCGAAGCGACTGAGAATATTGGATTAGTTTTTCTATGGAATCTACCATTAAGCTCCTCCTCCTTTCAATTCGCGTGTTTAGAAGGGAATCGAATTGGATTAAACTGTAGCTTTCCTTTAGAGTATTTTTCTTTTAATAGTTGAACAAAAGACTCATCCCCGTCCAACAGTCGTAAGGCAATCCAACGAGTGGGATAGGAATTTCCGATTAGATTTTGAATATGGGGTATTAGTTCATCAATTTTCTCTTCAATTTCTTTGCTATATTGGATCGTTAGAGGTTGCGGACTAATTTTTCCTGTTACTAATTGATGTAAGGTTTTTAACAAAAGATCGATCCCTTCACCATTTCGAGCTGCCATTTTGATAACAGGGACACCCAGTCGCGAAGCGATTTTCTTTTCATCGATTTGAATCCCGATTTTTCGAGCTTCATCCATTAGATTGATACAAATAATCACTTGTTCAGTCATTTCTAATACTTGTAAAGCCAGATTCATGTTGCGCTCTAATGAGGTGGCATCTAAAACAACGATGGTTGCATCTGGTTTTTCGAAAATAATATAGTCGCGTGCTACCTCTTCATCAGCTGAATTGGAAAATAGGGAATACGTACCAGGTAAATCGATTAAGGTATATGAATTACCTTGATAGGAAAATGAGCCTTCGGCATGTAAGACCGTTTTTCCAGGCCAATTTCCTGTATGCTGGCGTAGACCTGTTAATTCATTAAATAACGTACTTTTCCCTGTATTTGGATTTCCAGCTAAGGCTATGCGATAATGTCGCATTTTCATTCATCTCCCAATTTCTCTACTAAAATTTGTGAACTTTCCTCTTTTCGAAGTGCAATGGTAGTTTGGCTGACACGGAAAGCCATTGGATCACCAAGTGGGCTCTTCTGTAATACTTTGATAATGGCACCAGGTATAAATCCTAAATCTAAAAGCCTAAGCCGCATCGCTCCTTCAATACATAATTGAGTAATACGGACGCTATCACCTATCTGAGCATCGCAGAGAGGAAAAGCTCCTTTGGAGTCGGCTACCATTCTTTCTCACCCACCATTTTTTTAATCTCTATCAAATATTTTTCCCTAAGGCAAATTTTTATTTAAAAATATGATTATATAAATTTGATTTCATTTTATAACAATATAGCAGAATATTCAATAGTAATTTTTATGATGGATCATTGCTGATGTAAAAATAATTTAAGGGAGATGTTGGAATGACACCGCAGATATCTCCAAATTACTTTCTATTCAGATATATTGTGATAAAATAATTCTAGCGAAATGGAGGTGGATCAGATCGAAATGATGGCGATGATCTCATTGACCAATCAACACTAATTCAAAAAAAGTGGATATAATCATAATTTTGTATCAAATATGGAATTTGATACAAAAGAACTACATAAAACTAGAAAATCACGATCTGTATACGATCCATATTTTTAAATAGCATATTCTACCATATCAGTAACATAATCTACAATATTAGTTTTCAACTGCTTTCCAGTGTCATACAGAAGTAAGGAAGAGGGGTATGGTTTTTGGAACCGACTCGGCATATGGATTTGACTTCTAGACAAAAACAAACTTACCATGGAAATGATGGGTAGCTGACATCGCATTCTTTCTGGAGAAATAGTAAAATAAAAGTAATCGTTAAATTAGGGAGGGGCTTATTTTCATGTCTCCAAATACCCGAATCGTTACATGGAGTCAAATGGATAGTCCCGTTGGTTTACTTACACTTGCGGCAACAAAAGATGGATTGTGTCACATTTTGTTTAGTAAGTCAGGGGAGCCCACAATTGGATTAAAGGTATGGCTAAATAAAACATTTCGTTCGTTTCAATTGGAAAAAAATGATTCAGAGCTACTCTTATATAGTGAACAATTAGATAGATACTTTGATCAGACCATTAAAGAGTTTGATGTTCCACTTGATATATATGGAACACCATTTCAAAAAAGAGTCTGGAAGCAGCTACAATCGATTCCTTATGGAGAGGTTCGTTCATATAAGGAAGTGGCTGAAGCAATTGGTATACCTAAGGCTGTTCGTGCAGTAGGTGGAGCGAATAATAGGAATCCGGTTTCTATCATTATTCCATGTCATCGGGTGATCGGATCTAATGGATCACTGGTTGGATATGGAGGGGGTCTTTTTATTAAGGAATTTTTGTTAACATTGGAAGGGTATTTGCCCCACGAAGATTAGCTCTTTAGAAATTTGAATTTGTATGAGCTACTTTTACTTCTTCTTATTGAGAGGAGTAAAATGAAACGAAGGTAAATAGCAGAAGGGATAAATAACGGGAACTTTTTAGGCTAACTGTGGCTAAGAATAGATCTTAGCCTTTTTTATTACCTCTTATGTCAAAAGCTACATATCTTAGTAGAAAAGCATAGGGAGGTTTATCTAATGGCTAGATATGATCGTGAAGCAGCAGTCTGGTATGCAGATCAGTATTGGAATAGTTATAATCCTAATTTTCTTAAATTCACAGATGATTGTACGAACTATATATCCCAATGTTTGTTAGCAGGTGGAATTCCCATGACTTCAGGTACCGAGAATCCATCGGTAGGTTGGTGGTATCACCGTCAAGGAAAAGCTAGACATCATTGGAGTTATAGCTGGTCGGTTGCTCATAGCCTTTATTGGTACTTAAGAGGAAAGCATAAAACAGGGCCAAGAGCGGATGCGGTAAAAAGCCCCACTGATTTAAAGTTGGGGGATATCATTTGTTATGATTTTGAGGGGAATGGTGTTTGGAATCATAATACCATTGTGACCCGTTTCGATATGGATGGAAATCCGTTGGTTAATGCTCATACCTCAAATAGTCAACATCGGTATTGGGAATATCGAGATTCAAGTGCGTGGACGCCAAAGATTAAATATGCTTTTTTTCATATTATTTCCTAATAGTTGAGAGTGAGAATTAATTTTAGGTAAAATAGAAAAAGAATGCTGTAATGGAAGTGATGAAGATTGCCCATTCATATTGTACTCGTTGAACCTGAAATCCCACAAAACACAGGGAATATCGCCAGAACTTGCTCAGTAACTGGAGCTCAATTACATTTGGTTCGACCACTCGGCTTTCGTATTGATGATGCTAAACTAAAGAGGGCAGGTTTGGATTACTGGCATGAATTAAATATTCAATTTCATGATTCATTTGCCCAATTAAAGCAAACATATCCAAATGGGCGCTTTTTTTGTGCTACTACGAAAGGATCTAAGCTTTACACCGACTTTTCTTATCAAGATGGAGATTTTTTTGTATTTGGAAAAGAAACTAAAGGTCTTGCGCCTGAGATTTTGGAAGCTCATCATGATACGCGAATTCGAATTCCTATGCTTCCGGTTAGTCGCTCACTTAACTTATCCAACTCAGTCGCAATTGTGGCGTATGAGGCATTACGTCAATTACAATTCCCCAGTTTAATTTAATAATCGTAGGAGGCTTTTGCTTTTGTAATCAAGTACGAATAATCAGAAGACCAGAAGCCTCCGAACTAATTGATTACAAGGATCATAGCTTTGAAAAAAGCATTATTTTAATCAGAAAGAGGAAATGAAATGATTAAGGCTGTATTATTTGATCTAGATGGAACCTTATTGCCGATGGATACGCATCAGTTTATTGAAGCGTATATGAAATCGTTGGCTCCTCATATGGTGAACATCATAGCACCTAAGAAGTTTATTGCAGTTATGATGAAATCAACATTAGCAATGATTCAAAATAAAGAACAGGAAAAGAGTAACCAACAAGTTTTCGAAGAGACTTTTACTAAAGAAACAGGAATACAGTGGGAAGAGATTGTTGAAGAAGTAGATCGTTTTTACCACGAGGAATTCCCTAAACTTAAGAAGTTTACTAATTTTAATCCCTTAGCATCAAAAGTCGTACAAGCAGCGGTTGATCAAGGCTATAAAATTGTCATTGCTACCAATCCAGTTTTCCCTCAAGTAGCCGTATTAGAGCGATTGCGCTGGTCAGGTGTACATGAATTTCCATTTGATTGGATTACAGCCTATGAAGAATCCCATTTTTGTAAGCCGAATATAGAATATTATCAAGAGATTGTAGAAAGACTTCAGTTGAAGCCGAACGAATGTGTTATGGTTGGAAATGATATGCAAGAAGATATGGTCGCATCAGAGCTGGGTATGAAGACTTTTTATCTCAAAGATCACCCGATTGATCGTGGTAATCCAGTATATTCAATAGATCAGTCTGGTTATATGGATGAGCTATTAGAAGCCATACGCAATCAATCTGGGGTGTTTCGGTCTGTATAATTGATAATTAAACAGGTCTAGTTTTCGCCAATAATCAAAAATACTAGACCTGTTTTCAGTTAAGTATTTGTATATAAGGGTACTTAAGACTAAATTATCAATCTATCAGTCTTTCTGAAAGAGTACTCCCACTACCATTCGGAGAAGTCCATCAGGAAAAGACTTTGTATCCATCCTTTGTGAAACTCTTGTCCATATGTTCCAGTAAATAAAAATAGAGCGGTTGGTATGGATCTCGGCTTAAAAGATTTCGCAATACTTTCCAATGGTACAAAGACAGTGGACATGTTCAGAATGTGGTATAGAACACGACAGGGGATTGACACTGCTACTAATATTTTGTGAGAAGGGAGCCGATTACTTGCGATCGGTTAGCCCGTCTAAGCTTGGTTCATATCCCGTCAGAAGATGGGAGTTTCCAAGAATTCCCCACCTCAAGCGTTAGCTAGGTGGCGGAAGTGTTCAAATGTCTAGTCTATAAGCTATATAAATAGATGGAATATTTTATCTGTTTATATGATTATTATTGTATTTCTATTTGATTTATTGTATAATATTAATACAAAAATTAATGAACCTTATTGATTGGATAGTGAGACTATTGTTTGAAAACCGTGCCAAATCAATTATATGATGAGAGATGGTCTACCGATGTTTGCAGGAACTCCTTTAAGACAGCTAAAGGCAGTCCCTGTATATGTTTCCATCAGAAACTTTAACTTGTTAATATGTCAATAAGTAAAAATGTTAAGACTGTCTTTAGTGAAGCCGTGTTGTTAAATCAAAGGAAAGCACCTGAGTATCCTCTCCATTTTACCCCTTTTTCTCTATTCTAGGTTACTGCTAAATTCCGTTCAATTTATTTTCCGTACTTTTAGGCTTTTATCTAGTGTAGTTGGGGAATAGTTACAAAAGAGATGTAGTTTGTTTTTAAAGGAGAGGCTGTACTAAGGGAAAGGAGGCTTCCATGAGCATCTTAAATCGTTTGGCCGAATATCGGGAGCGTGAAGAAAGATTAAAGTGGGAAGGGACGTTTGCGGACTATCTGGAGTTGGTAAGAAAGAATCCACAAATTGCGCAAACAGCTCATTCTAGAATATATAATATGATTGCTCGTGCTGGGGTTGAAGTCGATTCACAAGGTAATAGAAAATATTTATTTTTTAGCAAGGAATTATTTGGATTAGATAAGGCAATAGAGCGATTAGTAGAAGAGTATTTCCATTCCGCTGCTCGTCGTTTGGATGTTCGGAAGCGGATTTTGCTATTGATGGGGCCTGTTAGTGGAGGAAAATCGACCATTGTCACTCTTCTTAAAAAGGGACTAGAAGAATATGCTCGGACTGATGAAGGAGCCGTTTTTGGTATCAAAGGCTGTCCTATGCATGAAGAGCCGTTAAATTTGATTCCAAATGAACTTAAGCCTGAAGCAGAGAAAGAGCTAGGAGTGCGAATTGAAGGGAATCTCTGCCCAGCTTGTCGTTTCCGACTCCGTGAGGAATTTAATAATCGTATTGAAGATGTCCCTGTTGAACGAATTTTCCTGTCTGAAGACGAGCGTGTAGGAATTGGAACATTTAGCCCTTCAGATCCTAAATCACAAGATATCGCTGATTTGACTGGAAGTATTGACTTTGCAACAATTACCGAGTATGGGTCTGAATCAGATCCTAGAGCTTACCGCTTTGATGGAGAGTTAAATAAAGCAAACCGTGGCTTAATGGAATTTCAGGAAATGCTGAAATGTGATGAAAAGTTTTTATGGAATTTGCTTTCTCTTACACAAGAGGGAAATTTTAAAGCTGGACGCTTTGCATTGATCTCAGCAGATGAGCTTATTGTTGCTCATACCAATGAATCAGAATATAAGGCATTTATTTCAAACAAGAAAAATGAAGCGTTGCAATCACGTATCATCGTAATGCCCATTCCTTATAATCTCAAAGTATCTGAAGAGGAAAAGATTTATAAAAAATTAATTGGGCAAAGTGACTTAGCACATATCCACATCGCACCTCATTCACTTCGAACTTCAGCGATTTTTACCATTCTTACACGCTTAAAAGATTCCAAAAAACAAGGGGTCGACCTAATTAAAAAGATGCGCCTTTATGATGGCGAGATTATCGAAGGTGTCACAGATATTGACGTTGAAGAATTAAAGAAAGAATATCTGGATGAGGGAATGTCCGGAATCGACCCACGTTATGTGATAAACCGGATTTCCAGTGCTTTAATTCGTACAGAAGTCGATTATATTAATGCCTTAGACATTTTACGATCCCTTAAGGATGGACTTGATCAACATCCATCGATTACTCAAGAGCAGCGTGAAAGATATCTTCACTTTATATCACTGGCGCGGAAAGAGTACGATGAGATTGCAAAGAAAGAAGTCCAAAAGGCATTTGTATACTCTTATGAAGAATCAGCTAAAACACTAATGGATAACTACTTGGATAATGTAGAAGCTTACTGTAACCGTGTTAAGCTTAGAGATCCGATCACAGGAGAAGAGCTTGATCCTGATGAGAAATTAATGCGTTCGATTGAGGAGCAAATCGGTATCTCAGAAAATGCCAAAAAAGCATTCCGTGAAGAGATTTTAATTCGTATATCTGCTTATGCACGCAAAGGGAAACGCTTTGATTATAATAGTCATGAGCGTCTCCGGGAAGCGATCCAGAAGAAGCTTTTTGCTGATTTAAAAGATGTCGTCAAAATCACCACTTCAACCAAAATGCCTGATGAAAACCAATTGAAAAAGATCAACGAAGTGATTGCTCGTCTGGTAGAGGATTATGGATATACCCCGGCTAGTGCCAATGGACTTCTGCGCTACGTGGGCAGCCTGCTTAACCGGTAGGCGGCTGGCGAACGAGAACGGGAGGTGAACTGGTATGAAACACCCCCAACATATCGTTTCCCAGGAAGACTGGTCTCTACACCGCAAAGGGTATGAAGATCAATTGCGGCACCAAGAGAAAGTCAAAGAAGCGATACGCAAAAACTTGCCTGATCTAGTCAGTGAAGAAAGTATCATTATGTCGGATGGAAAGCAAATTGTAAAAATACCGATCCGATCGATGGAAGAGTACCGGTTCCGCTACAACTTTAATAAAGGGAAACATGTGGGCCAAGGGAATGGAAAAAGCCAAGTCGGAGATGTACTTGCACGCGAAGGCTCACAAAAGGCAGGCCCCGGCAAAGGACCGGGTGCAGGAGATCAAGCGGGCACAGATTATTATGAAGCAGAGGTCTCCATTGATGAGTTAGAAAATATTCTCTTCTCAGAATTAGAATTACCCCATTTGGTAGTAAAAGAACATGATGATATGTTAGTAGACGAAATCCAATTTAATGATGTTCGTAAAAAAGGGCTAATGGGGAATATTGACAAAAAGCGCACATTGCTCGAAGCGATCAAACGAAATGCCCTGAAAGGAAAAAAAGAGAAAGTGAAAATCTCAGTTGACGACTTGCGCTTTAAAACGTGGGAAGAAAAGAAAATCCCTCATTCTAATGCAGTTGTGATTGCAATGATGGATACAAGTGGATCGATGGGGATTTTTGAAAAATATATTGCACGTAGTTTCTTTTTCTGGATGGTTCGCTTTTTAAGAACCAAGTATGAAAATGTAGAAATAGTCTTTATCGCCCATCATACTGAAGCAAAAGAAGTAACAGAAGAACTCTTTTTTACCAAAGGAGAAAGCGGAGGGACAATCTGCTCCTCTGCTTACCGTAAAGCACTTGAAATTATCGATAAACGCTACCCACCGAGTCGATATAATATTTATCCATTTCACTTCTCTGATGGAGATAATCTAACCTCGGATAATGAACGCTGTGTTGGCTTAGTAAAAGAATTAATGGAACGTAGTAATCTTTTTGGTTATGGTGAAGTGAATCAGTATAATCGTCATTCTACATTGATGACAGCATATCGTCATCTTAAAGATCCAAAGTTTATGTACTATGTGATTCGTGAAAAGGGACAAGTATATGATGCGTTGAAGCATTTTTTTGCTAAGAGGAATCCATCTTTTAGCAAATGACATGAGGAGATATTCTCTTACAACTGATTGTAAACTAAAAATATTAGATACTTGAACAATGGCTGAGGAAGCATCCCTTTTTGGGATGTGTCGGACAAATGTCCCCTCAGCCAATCTTATTTATAAAATGATTTTTGGATATGTCGGAAAATTACTTTATTCCAACCCCAGAAATTTTACATTCTTTGTGAACGGGAAAACCCCTAGCTTCAGTTATGGGTGAAAGCGAGCGCCAGACGAAGGAGGGGCTTTTGCTGGATTTATTATATTTTAATAAAGTGTCACAAATTATAATATATATGTTTTCTCTAATTTATACTAAATTGAAATATATATTTATATAATTTACAATTGGATTAAATAGTTATATTATCCAATTATTTATTTAAGTAATGGATTAGGTGATATCTATAATAGAAATCAAATGGTTTTAATGTATGCTTGATTTTGGTGTCAAACTTGGGCTGAAATGTGTTTACTAGGAGGATGTAGCTTGGAAGTGAAACTAAAGAATATCGTAGAAGATTGGCTACTTGAAAAGTGCAAAAAGAAAGATTCATCATGTAATTCTTTACAAGTTTGGGAAGCTGCTAGCCAATTGGAAGTAGATCCATTAGATGTGATGGGATTATTTGAACATTTATGCAATCATGGTTATCTGCCTGTGTCATATCGTTTGCAGTTTTATCATGTGCCTAAAGAAAATAGTCCAGATATGGAATATATGATGGTTATCAGAGAAAAGGGGCTCACCATATATAACTATCCTTTATCCAGCTTTACATCCGAACAAGGGTGTTGGAATCCCAATGGTGTTTTTGAATTTATTGAAAAGTTAATGGAAATCCGCGACAGTTCCCCCCATATATCCAATTCACCGCAATCTGATGAAGGTCAGATGTTATTCAACCAGTCGACTCCTTCTGAAGTAGATCCTTATCTTGCTCCATTTCAACCGATTAAGTATAACTTATCAGTTGAAAGTTCCCAAAGTACGGGTCTTCATAAAGGAAATCCACAGTGGGCCCAAAGGGAAAAGTTATTATTCGAAGTGGCTCATCGGCTAGATGGCACGATTGGTTCGATGGAAAAAGGAATCGAGGCATCTGCTCTTATTTTAGTTAAGCAAGGTGATGCTAAAGCATTGATGAAATTGCTGCTCTCAATCGAGGAGGAATTAAAAGAGATGCGAGAAAATATCTCTCAACATTTGTCATTAGAGGGTTAGTCATATGAATATCCAAAAAATTGTTGCAAAGTATAAAATATTTATCGATACATGTACATGGATGTTCCCACAAGCCGTTCATTTCTTAGAGAATGAGTTACCACGAGCGTTATACTCACAAAGAGAAACGGTGAAACTACCCGTTCGAGTAATCGATGAGGTAAATAAGCATTTAAAAAGCGAAATAAAAGAAACACGTTATAAAGCACGAAAAGCAGCTGAGATGATCAAGCTGTACATCAGAGGAAAAATACTGGAGGGGTTTGGTAGTTCAGCAGATAATTTTGTTGATCAAACCATTTTGACGGTATTTACCAATTACCGTACAAAATATCATCTTGCCTTTATTACACAAGATCGTAAGTTAGCACAAGATGTTGATAATCTAAATCGACAAAAATCAGTTCGTTCGAATAAGCATATTTTAGTGTTAACGATTAACCAGTTTGGACAGTTGTCTCCTTGGAACTTTAATCTCCAAGAATCAAATATACAAGAATTAATGAAAAAATCCTCACATAAAAGCGAAAACAAAAAGATACCATTTTCTCCATCGCGAGAAAAGATGAAGAAGCTACCTCTAGGTAAGAAAGTTAAAGTAGGAATCGACCACCCTTTACCTGTTTTGGAGATTCCACAATTAAACCAACTGATCTCGACCAGAAGATTTGGTCCATTGCGTTTGATTGAAAAAGTGGGTAGCGGAGGAGAAGGAGATATCTACCTAACTAGTAATGGGCAAATATGTAAAATTTATAAGAAGACAAGCATTACCCAAGCGAAATTAGAAAAGCTATGTATTATGTTAAAATATCCGATTGATAAATCGGGGATTTGCTGGCCTCAGGATTTAGTTTTTAATAGTCGACAACAGTTTGTTGGCTATATTATGCCAAAAGCAGTGGGTAAACCCTTACAACGATCCATCTTTGTCAAACCGCTTTTGCAGAAAAACTTTCCATATTGGAAACGAAGTCATCTGGTACAACTAGCACTAGCCATCTTAGAAAAAATTCAATATCTGCATGAGAGAAACATTATTATCGGAGATTTGAATCCACTCAATATCCTAATTAAAAATGAGCGAGAGGTTTTTTTAGTAGATACCGATAGTTTTCAAATCGCGGAGTACCCCTGTCCTGTAGGGACGGTTAACTATACAGCACCCGAAATCCAAGGAAAGAAGTTCGGAGGTTTTCTACGGAGTTTTCAGCACGAATATTTTGCAGTTGCTACATTAATCTTTATGATCTTACTTCCAGGAAAAGCGCCTTTTGCTCAACAAGATGGAGGGAGTCCACAAGAAAATATCAAAAATGGTAACTTTCCATATCCATTAGGTCAGAATACGACAGGAAAAGCGCCAGATGGTCCATGGCGATTTATTTGGAGTCACTTGCCTTTTAAGACGAAAGAGGCATTTTACCGTTCATTTAAAGAACAAGAGCGTCTAAACACGATGGAATGGATTCAAGTGCTAAAGCATTATGAATATACGATATCCAAAGGATACCTTAGCGATGAACTTTTTCCACAAGGACATAAAATTCCTGCTGAAAAAAGAACGACAGCCATTTGTCAAGAACCGTATTGTGGAAAGGAATTTGATATTCATATTGATCGTAAGAAGCAGATGGTGGAAAATGGTAATAAATTGATTTGCTATAAATGTCAGGAAAAGATCCAAGAGGAAAAATTGATGAAAAATTTATATGGTACGGAAAATGAAATAACATCCAAAGATCAAATGGGTTCTTTCCGTTCAAATGGAATTGATCCACATCAGGATCCGTTTCTCTTTGATCCAAGTCAAATGGCTGGGAATACAAATCAACCTAGCTCATTCTTACAGAACTTTTTAAACCGATTTAAATCATAGTGAGAGGGGATCATGATGGACCATTTTAACGCATTTCGACCAAAACATGATTTAGAAGAATTCAGTCTTTCTAGACAAGAACTATTCGATAATCCGACGGCTAGAGTACCGATTTGTTTAGTTCTTGATTGTAGTGGTTCTATGTGGGGTGAACCTATTTCTGAGTTAAATAAAGGAATTCAATTATTTATGAAAGCAATTCGACAAGACGATATAGCGGCACATTCTGCAGAAATTGCAGTCGTCTCGTTTGGAGATGAGGAGCCCAAATGCGAATTAAACTTCACAAGTATTGGTAATCAAGCGATCCCTTTTTTAACAGCATCAGGCCGTACGCCGATGGGAGCAGCGGTTAAGATGGGATTAGATATGCTTGAGAAGCGGAAAAAAATGTACTCTACAACAGGTGTGGATTACTATCAACCCTGGTTAGTTTTGATGACAGATGGTGCTCCTACCGATGATATTACTCTAGCAGCAGAGAGATCATCCGAACTCGCTAATGCCAAGAAGCTAACTGTTTTCCCTATTGGGGTAGGTTCCGCTGCTGATTTACAGACATTAGCTAAATTTTCACCTAGAAGAACGCCTGTCCGATTAAAAGGATTGAATTTCTCTGCTTTTTTTGAATGGCTTAGCAAGAGTGTCATTGCTGTATCACAGTCAACTATTGGAGAATCGGTTAAACTCCCAGAAGCTAAAGGATGGGGAGAACTTTAATTTGGATGGAGTTATAAATGATGGGGCATTGGAAGATTGCATCAGGTAAAATCGTAGGACGTTATCATATGAAGAGAGAAATACCTTGCCAAGACTCGACTTACTGTATATCTGAAAATGGCATTACAGTAGCTACTCTAGCCGATGGAGCTGGCTCATGTGCTCGATCACATGAAGGAGCAGCGATTGCTACTAAGCGATGTGCTCAAGTATTAACAGAGAGATTTACCGATTTTATAGAAATGACCGAACAAGAGATAGTAGAAGTAATGCTAGATGAGATTGTTACTGCGATTAGAAATTATGATCCAGCCACAATCTCCCTAAAACCGTTTTCTTCTACTTTACTGTTTGTTGCTGTAGATGGAGAATATTTTTTAGCTGGACATTTGGGGGATGGCGTGATTGGGTGCCAAGAGGAGGAAAACCATAGGGTTCTTTCGTTTCCGGAAAATGGGGAATTTACCAATGCCACCTTTTTTACTACTTCTGTCGATGCGCATCATCACTTTCGTATTTACCGTGAAAAAATCAATCAAAAAAGAGGTTTTATCTTGATGTCAGATGGTTCGGCTGAGTCCTTATTTCATCGACAGGAAAAAACAATTGCAGATGGTGCTAAAAAAATGATGGGTTGGCTAGCCCAATATCCAGCAGAAGTTGTTGAGGAAGCGATTCAACGAAATTTGGAGAATGTGATCCGTGACCGAACATATGATGATTGTGCTATCGCATTACTGCAACTTTCCCTCGAAGAAGATGTGGGTATTGAAGGGAGATAGATGATGGGTCATTCAAAGATGTTTTCAACCGATGAAATCAGGGATTTTTTGTATTGCCCAGAGAAATGGAAACGTAAGCGTGAGGAAAAGTTAAATTCTCAAGCAAAACTCCATTTAAAAAACGATCAGTTTTACCAGATATCGAAAGATGAACAAGATGCTAGAAATGCATATCATACCATATATCATTCCAAGCGCCTTCCCAACAAGAAGAAGCCCATCAGAAATAATATTCTGAAGCCGGATGTAGAAGAATTTCGACCTTTGCCATCTAGTTATTCCGATTTTTTAGATGACTTCCCTTTTTATCTTCTACTGATAATGGGGGCGCTGATCTTATTGCCACTTATCTTGGCTGATCTAAATCTCATTTTAAAAATAATTAGCATCGTTATTTTAATAGGAATCGGGATGTATATAATGCCCTATTTGATCATGATTCTATACGTGCCCTATAAAATAATAAGACCCATAATCAATATGATTAAAAGGATGATATATGATAAGAAACATGCTGCAGTTTGGAAAGAGTATGAAAAAGAGAAAGAAGAGGCGGATCGGATCTATCAGCAACAAAAGGTACAATACCAGCAGGAATTAGAGAATGAACTAAGAAAATGGGATAAAATATATGAATCAAAACAAAAGGAAATTGAAAAAATTATTAAGAATCTGTTTAAAGGAAAGAAATATCCACTAGCAGATCTATCATTAAATATATATGAGGAATCATTTCAATTAGATTATGATGAAAAGACAAAAAAAATGATTGTTGTTCTTGATCGAAAGGATACCATTTTACCTTTCTATGTTCACTATGCTCATGAATATGACGTAGCAAAAGTAGCAGCTAATCTCCTTATTTTAAAAAACTTCTTTAATAATTTAGAACACGGTGTGATTCATTATAAAAATCGAACTACCAATGTGTATCTAACGTCACGAGTGAAGAACATGCTTGAGCAAGCTTTAAAGAATATTCAAGAGAGAAAGTCAGATGTGATCGTTACAACTCTATATCGCTGTGAACAGTGCTCACTCCAGAGGTCATGTAAATATGCCATGATGAAAAGATGAGGAAAAAAGAAGTAGACTTCACTCAGGCTTCAAGGAGGTTATGGGAATTTGAGTCATTTTGCTCATGAAGAAGTAGTAGAGATTCATCGTTCATTAGCCAAACTTATACATTTAAAACAAAGAATTCAATATCTGTCCTATGAAGAAGAATACTTTTTTATTACGATGTTGGTGAAATTTATAGAGGAAAATCCGATTACAGCACAGTTAATAGCTGCCAAATTTCGCTGTCATTATGATGTTCAGTCTGCTGTAGAGTCAGGAATTCTTTATAATAAAAAATTGAACATCCCGATGGATGATGAAATATCTTTTATATACCAACTCTTAAAATATATCAAAGCAACATATGGTCGATTTAGTATCTATCAGGCTGTATATATGTATGGTGGTGATCAGCGGGAGTAAGATCATCAGATTAAAGAGGAAGCCTGTCGCCAATTTAATCAGCAAGTGATTATTCCTTTTATTCATTTATTAGAGAGTGAGATAGAGGCTAGCAAAATGGAAAAAGATTACCGCCGCACTTATGCGACTCCGTATATGGAAGAAACGGGTTCTTTATCTTTAGATGATATTGCTATATCTGATGAATTCCTCGGTTTTGAACCTTCAAGCCATGAGACAAACAAGGATATGTATTCGTTTACCCAAAATATAGATTCATGGCAAGCTTTAGAAACAGCTAGTACAGTAGCTGAAAGTTCACAGTCTTTTGCAGTTCAAAGAGAACCACAAGATAGGTTTTCTGAAATGATGCGAAGATTAAATGTGTTCATTGAAGAGGATATTGAAGTTGCAATGGAAGTTAAGTTTGAAGTAAAAAAAATGTTGGAGTGGACTGTCGAACAAATCAAACGGGAGAAAATCGATCAGAGATCAGTTGATCAATTGGTGCAAAAATTGATCAGCATTCGCCAGTTGATTTCACCCAGTTCGTCACTTACAAGATTCATCAATGATTTTCTTGAGGAATTGACGATGTTAGCGAACCGCTTGCCTTCTTTTTAAATGTTTTATAGATGAAGTCAATTGCTTGTCGATTTCCTAAATGGGAATTGTGTTCAAGGATGTTGCAGAAGACTTTACCTAAGCAATCATTTAATTATTCATTTTTATTAAAGTGCATCCCGATTATTATAAATTTAGCCTTCAGATGTTTGTGACTGAAGGCTTTTTGAATGTGCGCTCGGCATGAGCACATTCTATAGGGTGAAAGTCCCGTACAGCAAAGGTAGCAGTAGTCGTTAGCCCAAGGCGGCAGGATCTGAAGGAAGCCGGCGGTAAACCTCCAACCTAAGGAACACGAACTTTATACGAGGCTAGCATCCATTGGACGAATGGATACGCAGAAGACTCAGAATGTGTTTATGGAAGCAGTGAAAGAACTCAAAAAACTAAAGTAAAAAGGTTTATCTCTTTAGGAGTTCCCAAAGAAAAAGCCTATGAATGGAGTATCACGCGAAAGAAATAATGGCGCATTGCTTGAACTCTATACTTCACCAAACACTAAATTATGCCTATGAGCGGATTATTAATACATTAAATTTACATATAAATTTATATTTCAGTTACTTAATTGTAAAGTATAGACATATAATTTAAAATTGGGCTAAACCATTATGCTACATAAATATTATTTAATTGATTTACAATTCAAAGTTATGGTGGGATGTGGGATTATATCCACTTTTGCGCAGATGGACTAGGATTATAAAGCTTGGGACAGCAGTAGGTTTATTAGGAGGGTATAGATTGGAAGCGAAGTTGAAAAATATCATCGAAGACTGGTTGGTAGAAAGGTGTAAAAAGAAGGATGGATCGTGCAATATTTCCCGAGTGTGGGAGGTTGCTAGTGAGTTAGTAGTAGATCCACTCGATGTGATGGGGTTATTTGAACATATATGTAATCATGGTTACCTACCCGTTTCATATCATTTACAGTTTTATAGTGTACCTAAGGAAAATAGTTCAGAATTAGAATATATGATGGTTGTGCGAGAGGAAGGGATTAGTATTTGTAAGTATCCCTTCGCTCAGTTTACATCGGATCAAGGATGTTGGGAATCCAAAGGTGTGTTTAAATTTATCGAGCAATTGATAAAGATCCGCGATAGTTCCTCTGGTATGTCCCAATTACCACCGCTTGATGAAGGTGAGATCATTTTTAACCAAGCAGTAAGTCCTAAAGCTGATCCTCATGTTGTCCCATTTCAACAAATAAACGATGTTTTGTATATAGAAGGTTCCCAAAGTGCTAAGAATACTAAAGAAAATATAAAAGGGGTTCAAAAGATGCAAAAGTTACTAGCAGAAGTAGCTCGTAAATTAGATGGCACGATTGGTTCAGTGGAAAAAGGGATTGAGCAATCTGCTCTTATTATAGTGAATCAAGGTGATTCCAAGTCATTAATGAAATTGTTGCTCTCGATCGAAGAGGAATTAAAAGAGATTCAAGAAAATATCTCAGAACATTTGAATACAAATGGTTAGTAATTGGCTATTAGGAGGGTATGGGAAATGGGAGAGTTTAAACCCGGTATGTCAATAAAAGAAATTGGGAGCTTAATTGAGGATTATGTGACAGCACATTGGCAGAAAGTCCTTGAGGAAAATTATGACCTGCTTTTACAGTCTTTCAAGAAAATCGGAGAACCTACGTATGGAATTTATCTTAAAAAACTAATGACCCCAGTTTTTGAACAATTATTTAAAGCTGGCTTTCAGTTCAAGAGTATATTAAATTTGCATGATTCTTTAGAAGAGTGGGGACCACAAGAAAATCGTGATCGAATGCTTTGGAGTGTAGTCAAAGATCAAGAAAACAATCCAATCGGTACCTTTATCATTGAATTATTTCACAGTCATACTCAGTTTGCTATTCCCTCTATGCCACGGGTTTTTGTTTTGGAAGAGATCGAAAGAGAAAATATTATTAAAGCGATTCGACGTATCAAAGAAGGTACATAGTATTATCTTATGATGACTCAAGCCGCTGTTAAAAAAATAAGACAGCGGCTTTTATTTTTTCATTTTTTTAAATAGGTAATATAAAATTCTAATTCCCTTAATGACCCCGAAAAAATTTTCGCTTAGTGTCAAATATATATTTAAATCTTTCGACTATAGGAATATAAAGCTACTTTATAACAAAGTTTTATTTTATAATAATTTGTGAATCTGCGTTTTATATAATGGATAAAGGAGTTATTTGACTGAGAATGTTTGTACGAAATGCGCTTTACAAAATGGTATCTATCATTTTAGTATCTTTCCTTTTAGTTAGCTGTTAATCAGAAACAGTAGAGGTGGAAGTAAAAGAAGTGAGAATTAAAACAGCAAGTCCGGGAATTAGGCAAGCAAGGGAAATTTATAATTTGGCTTTACAAGGAAAAGTATATGGTGTTCCGTTTGCCGTGGGACTCAATGAACATGTATTTCCTAAAGAATGGGGGGCTGCTGATGCAAGGATAAGAGGAGTGACAGAAAATGGAGGTATTTTTGTTTACTATTGGAAAAGAGCTCCTTCCGTATTTTTCACTTTTCTTGGAGAAACTCGAAATTATGAAGAGTTTACTGTAGGGGTAAGAGATGTAAAATCAACTGATCCCTATTTTTTAAATGGACGATATATTAGCTTACCTGATCGCTATAAAGATGTCACGATTCAAGATGTGATTAAAGTGTTCGGGGATAATTATTATCAATCAACTTATACTGAGCCGGCCGGATCAACCGTAAGTTACTTTTATACATTATCTTTTGATTATTGTATTCGCTTTGCTGTATATGAAAATAAACTGGTTTCGTTTATGGTATCCAAACAGACAAATCCTTTTGTGCAAGAAGATCTGAAAAAATTACGTCAACAATAAGAAGAGGTGGAGATATGGGCTTTCTAGCCAATAAAAGACGATTGGTTAGTTCTTTTGCTATCTTGTTTATGTTTATGCTAGGGATGTTAGGTTGTGAAAAGACAGAAGAAAAAGCAGTATCTACAACGTCGAAAGTAAAAATTGAGAATCCTGGAATAGAACAAGCCCAAGAGATTAAAAAGCTAGCTCAGCAGGGGAAGATATATGGTATTCCATTTACAGTAGGAGTTAAGGCGGAGGAAGTGCGAAGTAAATGGGGAGAAGCAGATGAAACGGCTCGAATCGGTGAAACTTGGGGGAAAGCACCTAATGTACAGTTTATTTTTAATAGGGATGGTGCTCTAGCTTATTGGGCCTATCATGTTAGCTTACTCGATGTTAACGATTCTGAATTCGTTGCAAAAGATAGTCAAGCTATTGACTTATCGAAGAGATATAAAGACCTAACTGTAGATCATTTATTAACAGTATTTGGTCAGCCGAGTGAGCGTGATAAAAGAAAATTAGAAAGTGTAGATACCAAGTATTATTTTTACCGTTTCCCTCCTTTCGGGATTGAATTTATTGTGAATAAAAAACAAGTTGAAGCATTTGCAATTGCTAAAGAAGAGTACTTTAATGAATCAGAATAAGCTGGATTATTGATCATTACACACAGTTACCGAAATGAAAAACGAGGTTGCTAATTTTATGGAAGAGAAAAATTACTATGAGCTAATCGGTCTTCCACCAGATGCTTCTAATGAAGAGATTGACAAGGCGATTTTAAAGAAAATACGGATTTGGCAAAAACGAACAAATACTCCAACTCTTGCACGTCGTCAAGAAGCAGAGCGAATGATAGAACGACTGGATGAGATCAAACTAATACTTTTAGACCCGGAACAGCGAGCGAAATATGATCAAAAGTTACAGGAAATAAAGCGAAAATAATTCTTACCAGCAGTAGACATGTCGTATACATATACCAAGAAGAATGAGTCACATCCAACCACACAATCCCGTACAGATCTCGATGATAAAAATAAAGAAGAACAAGAGCCTGCAACTGCGCAAGCTACCCAACCATTTAAACACCAGTGGGATCAAAGCAGTAGCACGCAAAATGTTACAGCAACAAAAGAAATTGTTTCCACTCATCCGATCATACAACAATTATTGAAAACAAAATGGCTTATTTAGTTTAATTTGCATTGGGATTCTTGTAATTTCGCTTGTAACATGGACTTTCCTTTCAAATACGAAACCTGATTCGATTCCACTTGCACTCAATCAAACGATTATTATTGATAATAAATTTAAAATTAAATTGGTTAAGTATCAGCGTGATGAAGGGAAAACATTTCTTACGTTATCTATTAAAGCAACAGATTCACACAAACAAAGCTATAAGCAGACACTACAAAATAAAGATGTTCTAGATATACCGATTCTTAAAATGTCTTTTCAACTGGAAGATCCGGAAGGCATAAAAATAGTAGAAGCTACTTCAGATCAAGCTAAAGAGTTAATGGAACCATTAATAACCAAGCAGAGGAAATATATGAATGGACTATTAGTGGGATGCCAGAAAAGGATGTCGTCCTTCAGTTAAATTGGATATCTGAAGTAGTATTAAAAGAGAATAATAATATATCCAAAGACGAACTTTTGGGGGAAGAGAGAAAATATAAATTTGAAAATGGGTTCTTATTAAAGAACCCATTTTGAAAGAAACTCCCACTTACTTTAGCTATGAAGTGGGGGTTTCTATTCAAAATAGTTTAGCTTTCAGCTCTATATTAGCTGGAGGCTATTTTCATTTTTCTACTCAGTTAATTAAACATAAGAGTGATTGCTAGTTCGCATTCATTTTTTGCTCTAGTTTAGGATTAGCTTTGAGTGATGTGAGTCTAGGAAAGCCGATCAAAATAGATATAATAGCACAAAGACCGATCAAAATTGGATAGTAAGAATACTGTAAGATGCTGATCGGAGAAATTGAAGCGATACCAGCTGCCAACAGAAGTTGTGGTCCATACGGGATAAGTCCTTGACAGCAGCATGAAAAGATATCAAGTAAACTAGCTGATTTACGTGGATCAATCTGATATCGATCAGCAACATCTTTCGCCAAGGGTCCTGTGATTAGAATGGAAATGGTATTGTTAGCAATCGAAAGATTTGTAAGCATAATAAGTCCAGCGATCCCAAATTCGGCTCCTTTTTTTGATTGAATTTTACTTGTGATGGTATATAAGAGATAGTCGATTCCACCATGATGTTTGATAAGCTCAACTGTACCACCAATCAATAGAACTAAGATGGATAATTCTTGCATACTTGCAATGCCCTCACCTATTTTGTGTAGAAAACTTAACCAGTCAAAATTTCCATACCATAGACCAATAGCTCCAGCAAAAATAATTCCTCCTGTTAATACAATAATTACGTTGATGCCAATGAGAGCAGCGACTAATACACCTAGATATGGAAGGGTTTGTATCCATTCAAAATGATGTTTGATGAGTTCACTTTGCGTACTTGAAGTTAACAGAGTTAGAATGATTACAGTCAAGATTGCTGCAGGGAGGACAATCAGAAAGTTAACTTTAAATTTATCTCTCATTTGTATTTTTTGTGTATTGACTGCTGCGATAGTCGTATCGGAGATGACAGATAGGTTATCACCAAACATGGCACCACCAATGACAGCAGCCATTGATAATGCTAAAGGAATATCCGTTTGTCCGCTAATGCCCACTCCAATAGGAGCTAAAGCAACGATAGTGCCCATAGATGTTCCCATAGATAAAGAAATAAAACAAGCAATTACGAAAATCCCTACAATCAAAAGATTTTGTGGTAAATAAGACATAGCCAGATTAACGGTCGATTCTACCGCTCCCATGCCTTTAGCAACAGCTGAAAATGCACCAGACAAGAGAAAAATAATAATCATTAAAATAATATTTGGATGGCCAGCTCCCCTACAAAAAATATTGATCTTATTTGGCATTGACTCCTTACGGTTCATGATTAGAGCTATTCCTCCAGCAATCAGGATTACCACAATCACAGGAATTTTATTAAAGTCACCAATGACAATACCAATACCGATAAATAAAACTAAAAATATAGCTAACGGCAATAAAGCTATGGGGTTCCCTTTTTTCATTGTTAAAGCCACCTTTCAAAGACATTGCTATACGAACCTCTTATTGCCAGAGAGAAAAGAAATAGACCTCTTCTTGCAGAAGAAGAGGTCTTATCAAAATAAGAGGCACTCTTCTTATCTTCCAAGCTTGATGCTTGCTGGATTTGGCACAGCGCTCTTAAGTCGAGAGCCCGTTGCCGAGGCTTCCTTGGGCCAGTCCCTCCGCCTCTCTAGATAAGAAGATTAATCTATAATTTTATATTAAAAGGGTTTTTTAAAAATAAATGATTGCCTTGTGCCATATTAAAATGATTTAGCATAAATGTCAATGTGACTTTATTGTCTTTTTTTGGATAGGGTGCTGTTTGGGTGAAAATAAAAAGTGATCGAATGGAAATACTAACTATTGAGACTGTAGGTTTGCGAAGGGGCAATTATCCATGTATGCTTTGGAGCTACAAAATGTGACGAAACGTATCAAAGAACAAGAGATTATCAGCAACCTGTCCTTTGAGCTAAAGTATGGAGAGATCTTAGGCTTTTTGGGACCAAACGGAGCAGGGAAAACGACCACCATTCGAATGATTACAGGTTTAATGAAAGTTACTGATGGAGATATTATTGTTGCTGGAAAAAGCATCCAAAAAGAATGGAGGCCATCCATTAGTCAAATTGGAGCGATTATTGAAACGCCTTCATTATATCCCTATATGACAGGCCGACAAAATCTAAGATATTTTTCTAGAATGTATACGGAAGTTGATGAGAACCGGATTAATGATGTCGTAATACGTCTTGAAATAGATAAAGTATTAGATCAAAAAGTAAAAAATTACTCTCTAGGGATGAAACAACGTTTAGGCATCGCAGTTGCTTTACTTCATCAGCCGCAAATTTTAATTTTAGATGAGCCCACGAATGGTTTAGATCCAGCAGGGATTAAGGAAATCCGTAACTATTTGAAATATTTAGCCCATCAAGAGAATATCGCTATTTTGGTCTCAAGTCACCTGTTAGCTGAAGTAGAGTTGATGTGCGATCGGGTGATTATTATTCAAAATGGGAAGCGAGTTTTTATACAAGATCTGAAAGAAAATAGGATGAAGCAACAGCAAAAGGTGAAAATTAAAGGGGATCCTATACAAGTGACAAATGCCCTACATCTTTATGATCCACAACTTAAGATTTCCCAAGCAGACGATGGTGTTTTAATCACAAGAGCGGTGGATGAGATTCCTGAAATAATCTACCATCTTGCTCAAGAGCGTATTCGTATCTATGAGGTTTATGTTGTAAGTAAATCTCTAGAAGAGAAATTTTTAGAAGTGGTTGGAGATAAAGACGATGGTAGGTAATCTGATTCAAAATGAGCTAATGAAATTTTTTGTACGAAAAAGAACTTGGGTATACTTTATCATTTTTTATAGCATCCCCTTTCTATTTATTCTGATCTATTTTTTTAAAACAGGATCAGCTTGGCAGAAAAGCTTTATTGATTTTGCTTTGGTATTTCAATTGAGTTTTATAGGGATTTACACAACGATTTTAGCTGCTACAACCGTTGCAGAGGAATATGTTAATGGAACGATTAAACAGTTATTGATTCGTCCATATTCACGAACTAATGTCTTATTATCAAAGTATTTTGCTGTATTTTTGATGTTACTATTTCAATTAATCGGTACCTATTTAATAGCGTACATATTAACTTGGTTTTTTACTATTGAAAAAGTATATTTTTCCTTATTCATTCGCGACCTACTGTATGCATTAATTTTACAGACGGTTTATATGACGATTGCGTTTATGATTGCGACACTCACGCGTAAATCGGCATTAGCTATAGCACTAACGATTTTTCTACAACTTACCCAAGGGCTCTCATCGTTTATAAATATGTTTTATCCTTTTTTATCTAAGTATTATTTATTTGGGCTTTTGAATTTAGGTCAATTACCAGAAGGTGTTTCGCTTGCGTGGGCGATTTTGGTCATTGCTATATACTATATCATTTTCATTTTGGTTACATTTCAGGCTTTTTCCAGAAGGGATGTATAAATTATTTTGGAAAAAAAGCTGTTGGATCAGAAATTTTACATGTAGAAGAAGGAGAACCAAATTTAGGGTCTTTTTGTAATCTATAATTAGAGATATTATATTTTATAGAGTTTTATGGATGCCTACTAGTCATGTAGAAGAAATAGCTCGATATATAGCGAAATAGGAGGAAGCAATTGTGCTCTTTAATCGTTCAAAAGACCAGCTTTTTTTACAAACTATGTTAGAAATTACAAATAATATAGCCGAAGCGGTCAAACTATTTCATGAAAATGTGGTAACTCTAGAAGAAAAAGAAAAATATGCAGAGCAATTAAAAGAACTGGAGAAAAAAGGGGATGAGTATACTCATTTTCTTATTAAAGAATTGAACCAAACTTTTGTGACACCACTTGATCATGAAGATATCTTAAACTTAGCTTATTATCTTGATGACGTTTTGGATGGAATTGAAGCTTGTTCTGCCCGTTTGGTTTATATGCGGGTCAATGAGCCCACTTCATACTTGCATCAATTTGCTGAGATCTTAAGTAAGTGTGCAAAACTACTACAAGAAGCATTTAAAGCTTTAGATAAAAAGGATTATAAAACGATCCAATCGATTTCAGTGGAAATCAATGATCTGGAAAATGAAGGAGATAGATTGATGCGAGAAGGAATCGGTCAGTTGTTTAAAAAACCGACTGATCCTATTCACGTGATTACAATGAAAGAAATATATGAAAGATTAGAATATATCACTGACTCCTTTGAAGATGTGATGAACGTTATGGAAAGCGTGGTTATGAAATATGCTTGATCCATATTATCTACTTATCGCAGTGGTAATTCTTGCCCTTGCGTATAATTTTACAAATGGCTGGCATGATACGGCAAATGCAATTGCGACAGTAGTAGGAACTCGAACGCTTACAGCGTGGCAAGCGATTGCACTTGCAGCTGTATTAAACTTAGTTGGTGCTTTCTTTTCTACAGAGGTGGCAAAAGCGATAGGTAATGATATTGTGGATCCGAAAAGTGTCACTTTAGTGGTATTGGTAGCCGCATTGATTGCGGTGATTGTCTGGAATGTAGTGACCGTATTGATTGGCTTACCTACGAGTTCATCTCATGCTTTAATCGGGAGTCTGATCGGAGCAGCAGTAGCTCATCGAGGACCTAGTATTTTACAAGCAAAAGGAATTATGGTGATTTTAATAGGTATGTTGATTTCACCAGTATTAGGAGCTCTTATGGGGGCGGGCTTAATGAAGTTGATCCGCCGTATTTTTGGGAATACTCCTCGCGCGAAAGTGAAATCGATATTTAAATATTTACAAATTATTTCCTCTGGGTTTATGGCTTTTAGCCATGGGGCTTCTGATGCTCAAAAGGCGATGGGGATTATTGCAATGGCATTGATGGCATACGGACATCAAACGAGCCTAACTGTTCCACTTTGGGCTCAGATTGCAGCTGCTTTATTAATGGCTGCAGGAACAGCAGCTGGTGGACAAAAAATTATTCATACAATTGGTTCGCGTTTAAGCCGTTTAGAGACGCCACAAGGATTTGCTGCAGAAACTGGGGCTGCTTTATTACTTACTGTGGTAGCTAAAGTGGGTGTGCCAGTAAGTACTACCCACACGATTACAGGATCGATTATCGGTGTAGGAGCTGCAGAGCGCTTGCGGAGTGTGCGGTGGAGTGTTGCCACTAAAATTGTTTATGCTTGGATATTGACACTTCCTGGAACAGCATTGATGGGATATTTGTTCTATTATGTTTTCCGTATTTTTGAGGCATAAGTTATATAATTTTTTATATATAGATAATAGAAATATTTAGATGTTTGGATATATTAGCGAACAAAATATCTATACAAAGGAAATGAGCTTCTCATTAATGAGAAGCTCATTTGTTTGGTAACAGGAGTCAATCAAGAGTAGGTATATTGTATGATATAGATTTCACTAATAAAGATGGATCATGTGTGCCTTTTAAGTCTCGTAGAATTTCATATGCTACTCGTTCACCAGATTCTACAGCTCCATTTAAAAATCCCATAAATTGATAGGATGTATGTTCTCCTGCAAAATAACAGTTTTCTTCTGGCTCACTTTCGATTCCTGCAAATTTCGTATACTGCCCAACGCGATAGTAAGTATGAGATCCTTTTGTCCATTGATATTGACTCCAAGGATTGATTATGAATTTACCATTGTACCAGCTACTCAAGCCGGGAAAGATCGATTCAATTTGCTGTAAAAATTCATCTACATTCTTTTGCGAAGAGTTGGATGTAAAGCTTTTGGCAGTAGCCCCACCTGTAAAATTATTTAAAATACCTGGTTTCCCCGCTTGAGCACGTGTAACCTCCCATGTACATTGGTATCCGGTATCAGAAAAAGAGGAGCCATTGTAACCTAGATCTCTCCAGTGACGTTTTGTAAACTGAAGCTGAAATTTCGTGTTGTTACCCATTCCTTTTTCTTCAATTGCAATCTGTTTTAAAGGATGGAAGTTAGCTTGGCTGTAATCGACAGAAGAACGAAGAATGGTAAATGGAATGGCTAATACTACTTTATCAGCGGTTATTTCTTTTGTGTGTAGTTTATATTTAAAGGTTAATGTATAACTGTGATTTGGATTCTTTTTAATACCTACTAGTTGGTGACCGGTTTTAATTTGTGTTTGTAGTTCTTTCGCCAGCCTCGTGATAATCTGATCGTTGCCACCATGTACATGATAAGCTTCATCTGACTTAATGATATGATTGCAGCTCATAAGCAAAATTAAGTTTAAAGCACTTTGATCACTTGCTTCTGCCCCATATTCAGTCGTATATGCAATATTTAAAAGTGTACCTAGTTTGGAGCCTATTCCACCTGGAACATTTTGTTTAATCCAGTCGTTAATAGACATGTGATCTAATTCCCAAGCCCTCTTACTGTAATGGTTATAATATACTCCCCCTTTAATAGCTGTTTGATCCCGATGAAGAAGCGGATAAACTCTTTTTAGATCTTCAGCAACTTCCTTCATGGTATAAGGGGTTTGATGAAAGTATAGAATAGTTTTTGTTTCTTGGTTCTCTTCTTGTACATTGTCTAATCGCAGTCCTAATTCATTTACCAAATGGCGAATATGAAAGTGCTCCGTGTTGATAAACTCACCACCACGCTCAACAATTTGCCCTGCGTTAAAGTAGTTTCTCTCGGACCAGCATCGGCCACCCAATCGATGGGCTGCTTCATAGATTGTAGTATTAATGCCTGCTTTTTTTAAACGATAAGCGCAAGTTAATCCAGCAAGTCCTGCACCTACAATGACCACTTTTTCAGGCGGATTAGAGGGTGCATTTTTTGGTACGTTTGGTATAAAAGGATTCAGTTCGGGATACGTCTTTTTTTGAGACTCTCCACAGTTTGAAGTATCGTTGCTCTTATTAGTGATCACTTCGTCTATAGGAACTCCTCGTTTAAATGATTCGGCTGCTATAGAAGAGGCTTTGCGTAAGCTTCGTAGAAGGGGGGTACGCATATTTTAAGCACCTCTAGGTTCGAGGAAATAAAAAGAGTACAAATGATGGTTTATTAGATTGACTGTTTTTACTTAGTACAGTTATATTTTTACTATAAAATCGATATCCATACATACTAGCAAGGAATTGATTGGATAACTATTAGAAAGGAAATTAAATATAAATATTTTCGGAAGAAAAATATGAACAATTTGTTAATTTATAATTCGAAGATGATAAAGTGTTATAATCTATGAATGAAAGCTATAAAAACCTAAAGTGAGGAGATAAATATTGAAGAGAATTATAGTTTTTCTGTTTGTATGTATATTAAGTGTTATAGCCGTTGCATGTTCTGGAGGAACGATTAAGGATGGAGATCATGTTCTCACAAGTAATGGAGATTATATTTTATATAAAAACGAAAAATATAAATTTAATGCCAAACTTCCAGAGAGTTGGGATGATGTCTTTCAAGTGAAATCAAATACAGACAAAGCTATACCCGAAAAACTCGAAACGATTACCTTTGAGTTAAAAAATGAGAATGCCCCTATTTTTACGATTGGTGTTTTTAATATCCCTTCTAAATCAGCATGGGATCAAAAAGAACTAGCTAACCAGTGGGAATACCTTACCACGAAAAATGGTAAAACATTAGCAATCATGCAATCAACCGAACCTCCAGCTTCCTTTTTTGATGAAAGTGGTAATGTAAAGGAAGATGTAAAAGAGAAGCTATCCCAGCTAGATAAAATGATTAATGATGAATTACCAAATATAAGTAAGAGTATTCAATTTGAATAGAGTCCATTGAGCCAGCTGCTTTAATGGATGGTATGGATTGAAAATGGAGATTAAACTGTTACATAAGAGAACATTATATCCTCCACACCAGATAATGAGGTAGTGAATAAAGAGTAGGTTTCTCTTAAGCACTACTTTAAGAAACCTACTCGAGTTCAGCCCGTTTCGTGTGTGAGGATATTTTTAGTTAGAAGAGTTCCATATTTTGCTGTTAATCGTACTTCTTGTAATTATTTACTTTTTACATCGAATTAATGATATGATATATATATATTTTAACTTTTATGATAATTGATTGTAATTTCTAAAAATGGTTGAAGAGAGGTATGTTTAGCGGATGTCTTGTTCCACAAATGGTGAAGGAAGTCATCTATCCTTTTGTTTGATGACTCGAATGGAATTTAGTGATGTTCTAATGATGATGGACTATGAATACTTTCAAAGTTGGAAAGGTTTACAGCCATATTCAGACCGATGGGTACTTATTAGGCAAGGAGATTTCCCAGACGAATGGAATAGGAAATGTCATTTGATATCTAAAGACTTATTTTGGGTTGGGACGAAGGAAGAGATTTTTGCTTTTCGTCAAAGTTTGATTAATAACTTAAAGAAATATGGACAGGTAAAAGTAAATAGCCAAAAAGAGATTACTTTTTTAGAAATGGATACGAAAGATGGGGAAGAGTATCAGATTACCTTAGTTGTACGAAAACTGTGCGATAATGATCGTAGCCTCTATACGGTTTCTTCCATGATCCCTGTAGGAGCAGGGGTGGCATATCTTTTTGATGGTTTTAGTACAGCTGTTGTAGGTTTTCCCATTATAAAGGATCAACTGAATAAGTTGTTAGTAATGCCTGATACAGTAGCTGATCACGAGAAATCAGTCATTGAAGATTGCTCTTCTTATACGATAAATATTGATTCTGGCTATTTAGTTTTAGCTAGTTCCACAGTTGGTTTTAATAAAATATGTGCCAAACGTTTTAAAGAGTTTCACCAGCAAAACATAAAAAATTATGAAATTTTATATGATAAAATTGACCAAAATATATTGATCTTTAGTGTGGAGCCGGGAACTTATCAAATCAATTATTACTCAGAAGATAAGATACAAGAAATGATTTTAAGCACAGACTTGGATGAGGAAGTGGATTGGGATGATTATAAAGGTGGTTATTTGATTGAGAAAGTAACATCTATATAGTAGCAGTTTACTTCCGAGCATGCAGCCTAATTTATAAATAAAATCTAGTTGAAGAGAGGTTGTTGCTGCTGTAAGAGAAATAGATGGATAGGCATGGCTAATGACTTCCAAAAATAAAGCGTTCCTTTTGTTGAATGACATTTGCTCTTTCGTAAGCAAGAGGGGTAGAATGGAAAAGGAAACCATCTATATCAGAAGCTGTGCTTAAAATAAGACATCTTTACCTTTGAAGGTGTCTTTTTTATACAAAATATATTATTTGGATTTAAATAAATATTTATTACAAATTACACTATAATAAATCTCAGGTTTATGGAACGCAGCAACTAAGGTGTAGAAAGAAAGGTGATTGATTGAGTTGGAAGGAAAAATTTTGGCTGGGAGGTATCAAATAATTCATTATGTAGGTGGAGGGATGTCTCGCGTATATAAAGCAAAAGATATCGTACTTGACCGTTATGTGGCAGTTAAAATGATGTCAGAACAGCTTAAGCAAAATCAAGAACTTATCTATCGTTTTATACGTGAAGCAAAATTGGTCGGGAGATTTTCTCATCCCAATATAGTGAATGTGTTTGATGCAGGACGTGATGATGATTTATATTACATGGTAATGGAATATATTGAGGGAGTATCTTTAAAAGATTGGATTCAAAAGAAGAAATTATCATTAAGAGAGATCGTTTCTATTGGTATACAAATTTGTGAAGGATTAGATTATGCTCATAAACACGGAATTATTCATCGTGATATAAAGCCACATAACATTTTAATAACTTTAGATGGACATGTAAAAGTATCGGATTTCGGCATTTCTCGGTTTGTTGAAGGAGGCACCCAGTTAACAGAGACGGATGTAGTAATTGGAACAGTTCATTACTTTTCACCTGAACAGGCTAGCGGTGCCAAACTAAGTTTTACTTCAGATATTTATTCTTTTGGGATCATGCTTTATGAAATGGTTACAGGAGAAGTTCCTTTTAAAAATGGTAATAGTGTGATTATAGCTTATCAACATATTGAAAAACCGTTACCTGATCCCAGAAAATTTAATCCGAATCTGCCAAAGAGTTTATATCAAATCATTGATAAAGCTACGCAAAAAAAGCCAGGTGATCGATACTCATCTGCAATGGACATAGCTCTTGAATTAAAATGGACTCTACTAGAAATAGAAAAAGGTCAAAATTATTATCAAATAGTAAAATCATATAGTAAAAAGCGGGCTTGGACTATAGGAATAGGTATCTTAGCTATCCTGTTAGGCTTATTAATAACATTGATTGATGGGTAATAGTCCTAATAATCCAATCCTTTACGTATAGAAGAGATTCTATAAAAGGCAAAGGTTAAGAATACTAGGTTAGTCTTCAGACGTTAGGTAAGGCAATGTCTAATCGCCTTACCTTTTTAACATTTGCAAACTCTTTTTCCACTCGATTAATCCTTGAATACATAAGATAAAACCTATAACGCTGTAGATAATCATGACATATAGTCCAGTGATTAAATAAGTAATAATTAAAATAATATTTGTTAGAATCCAAAGATGCCAGTTTTCAAGGAATTTTTTACTAAGCAGGTATTGAGCGACAAGGCTAATCACCAAATTAAGAGAATCTAAATAAGGATGAGGAACTTCTGTATAATTGACTTCATAATAGGACCAAGCCATCCATCCAATAAGGATGACAACAATTGTTATCCCGATTTGTTTTGGAGTCATCTGCACTGTTGGACGTACGTCTTGATTACCTCTATCACGAAGCCAATAATACCAGCCGTAGACATTAAAAGCTAGTTGAAAAACGGATAGTAATACCATTGCATATAAGCTTTGTGTGAAGTAAATATACAAAAAGGTAGTTACTGTAATTATTCCGAATAGAAAGTTCAATACTTTTTCTTTGGCTAAAAGCCAAAGATTGATAATTCCCATGACTGTAGCAAAAATTTCAATATAACTTGAGCCCAAATATAGACCAACTGCCACTGTAATTAGGCTAGCGATAATAACAAATAAAGGATGTTGGATCAAAGGCCTCACTCCAATATAAATATAGACACTTAATATATCCCCGAATTGGTAAAGAGATAACAGGTGTTTTTCTAAAGTATCTATCCAAAAGAATACCTAAGGCATCTAGGATTGATCTTCACGATCCACGCTAATACAACTTTGTATAGTTACCGATTTTTGGTGTATAGTATTCTTGTATGTTTATATATCAAGTGTTGGATATTAGACTTTTTAGTTATTTCATGAAAGGGAGTTAGTCATATGAGCTTTCATTTAGAGGCAAAACCGGGTGCGATTGCAGAAACCGTATTATTACCAGGAGATCCACTTCGGGCCAAATACATAGCTGAAACTTATTTAGAGAACCCTGTTTGCTATAATCAAGTACGTGGGATGTTTGGCTATACAGGGACTTATAAAGGGAAACCAATTTCCGTACAAGGAACAGGTATGGGAATGCCTTCCATCTCCATTTATGTAACTGAATTAATTGCAGAATATGGTGTGAAAAACTTGTTCCGGATTGGTACAAGTGGCTCTGTTCATCCGCATGTAAAAGTGCTGGATCTTATTTTAGCGATGAGTGCATCGACTAACTCCGGAATGAATCATCAACGATTTAAAGGAATCGACTTTGCCCCAACGGCTAATTTTCATCTTTTAAAAACAGCGTATGATGTTGCACTTGCCAAAGAGCAACCAGTTAAAGTAGGTTCTGTTTTTACTTCTGACTTTTTCTACGAGCTTACCGATGAGGATTATAAACTACTTGGTGACTATCAAATGCTTGTAACAGAAATGGAAACAGCCGCTTTATACACCATTGCTGCTAAGTACGGAGTCAATGCGTTATCCATCTTAACTGTGTCTGATCATGTATTTACGAAAGAAATGATTAGCTCAGAGCAAAAAGAAAAAATGCTACATGAGATGTTTGAAGTAGCATTAGAAACGGCGATTCAAATATAAATTAAAGAGCCAATGAAGGCTCTTTTTTATGGAAATTGTTCAGAAACCAAGCTTCATGTTTAGAATAAGAGCGAATATGTTTTGTGTAAGCTCTAGCTCTTTGAATCGCTATGGAAGGAACCCAGAATACGAGCTTGAGTGGGGAAACGATAAATGACGGACTAAGTGGATATTCTCAAGATGATGGAAATGTAATGGTTAATGAAAGGACATTATGATGATGCGAGTTAATTTGTTTTTGATTTCAATTGCTATTTGTGCTGGCGTTGCCTCGGCAATTCAAGCAGGTGTAAATGGTGCGTTAGGTAAAAAAGTAGGTGTGATTGAAGCAGCATTTGTCTCATTTTTGGTAGGAGCCTGTACTTTGCTAGTACTTATGCTTATTTTTGGCAAGGGCGAATTAGGTGAAGTGTTTTCTGTTCCAAAGTGGCAATTAATTGGTGGAGTGTTTGGGGCCGTTTTTATTTTATGTATGGTTATTACGGTACCTCAAATTGGTGTTGCCTCAACTCTTGTAGCAATCATTGTAGGACAAATTTTTACAAGTACTTTGATTGATCATTTTGGACTTTTAGGTGGAAAGCAGATTCCGATCGATGGTTATCGCTTAGCAGGACTGGCATTAATGGCAATCGCACTATTTTTATTCTACCGAAAAGCATAGAGGGAATCATTGGATGAAAAAACGACAGATCTCATTTCTTTTGTTTATAATCTTACTATTTTTGGGATTGCTCATTACCAAATTGGTAAAGCTTCATTTCATTATGTTTTTAGGTTTAGTGATTGTAGGACTTTTATTTTATTTTTCATTATCGAAAAGGAAATAAAGTTTTTTGCATGGTCTTAGACAGGTGCTTAAAGTAGCCTGTCTTTTTTATAATTTCGTCATCCCTTCTACTTTTCCTTAATAATCTGAAGATAGAAGGAGGTGACGGGATGGAGGAACGGATTGGGAATGCGATTGATCAAATTGTTCGTCGATTACTCCAAGAACAGAATGAAATTGGGTGTTGGGATTATTGTTTTGAAAGTGGAACTATGACTGATGCACTGATGCTTTTACTGATGAAGTGGTTAGGCTATAAGAAGCCAGAGATAGAAGAATTGCTTATCCAGCGCATTCTTTCAAAACAAACACAGGAAGGGACATGGAAGCTATTTCAAGACGAAAAAGAAGGAAATCTAAATGAGACTATATATTGCTGTTTAGCGTTATTATATACCGATAATATTCAACCTAAGGATATAAGAATGCAGCGAGCTAAGGATTTTATTCATTCAAAAGGAGGAGTAGTCCAAGGAGGATCGTTTAGTAAAATAGTACTCAGTATACTAGGTCATTTGGATTGGGGAAAGTCGCCAAGTATGCCGATTGAAATTTTACTTTTATCGGGGAATTCGCCTGTAAACTTTTGTGATTTTGTTGGTTATACTCGTGTTCATTTAGCTCCTGTTTTAGTGCTAGCAAACCAGCGCTTTTCGGTGAAATTACCAGGACATGACAAAGTTTCGGAGTGGATTCAAGCTTGTGGAAGTACCAACTGGATACATAATCATAGAAGTTGGTGGACACGCTTTTTTAAGATGGCGACATGGCTTCGCTCATCATCGGTACGGAGGAGACTTCAAGACAGATCTTATTTATTAGCCGAACAATTTATGCTCAATCGAATTGAGCCAGATGGAACTTTATATTGTTACTTTACAAGTACGTTTTTAATGATTTTTGCTTTGGTAAGTTTGGGATATCCCAAAAATCACCCGCTCATTTGTCAAGCGATGGAAGGATTAATCGATCTAATATTTCCTTTACAAGAAGAAGGACATCTACAAGAGACTTCTTCGACGATCTGGGATACTTCCTTGATCTTATATGCCTTACAAGAAGCGGGAGTATCTTCAAGGCATCCTGCTATACGACGCGGT
Organism: Thermoflavimicrobium daqui; assembly: GCF_003313465.1. Taxonomy (GTDB): domain Bacteria; phylum Bacillota; class Bacilli; order Thermoactinomycetales; family Thermoactinomycetaceae; genus Thermoflavimicrobium; species Thermoflavimicrobium daqui. Next base: position 479,405 of record NZ_KZ845663.1, on the reverse strand, counting down.
ACTTACTATTTACTTAACAACCAGCAACATACTTGGGGTGATTGGCGATGGCGGAATCCGGGCATCTGTCCAGGAGGTTGGGGATTTTCACGGTATAATACGATCAATCCAGATATTGATGATACTGGGGCTTGTCTTCGCGTGATAGCCCCTGCTGTAATGAAGGGAAAGTATGAAGAATCTTGGAATAGAGGGGTCAACTGGCTTTTATCCATGCAAAATAGGGATGGAGGATGGTCTGCATTTGAGAAAAATACGAATAAAATGTGGTTGTATTTACTCCCATATGACGATACGGAAAGCATTTTGGGTGATCCATCGACGGCAGATCTAACCGGGAGGGCTCTAGAGTTTTTAGGTAACTATTTAGGTTGGTCTTCGTACCATTTTGCTGTTAGGCAGGGGGTTGATTGGCTTGCCCGCCATCAGCAATTTGATGGTTCTTGGTATGGACGTTGGGGAATTTCCTATATTTATGGAACATGGGCAGCACTAACTGGATTAGCCGCAGTCCAATTTCCAAGGGGACATCCAATGGTTGAAAAAGCGGTGGAGTGGCTAAAGTCAATTCAAAACCAAGATGGTGGCTGGGGAGAGTCTTGTCAAAGCCAGATCGAACATCGTTATATTCCATTGCAAGCATCAACTCCTTCACAAACAGCTTGGGCACTTGATGCGTTAATTGCTTATCATGATAAACCAACACCCGAAATCAAAAAAGGAGTGCAGTGTTTACTCGAATTATTAGAAAAAGATAGTTGGGAAATCAGTTATCCGACTGGAGCAGGGCTTGCGGGACAATTTTATATTTATTATCATAGCTATAATCATATTTGGCCATTGGTGACACTTTCCCATTATTGGAATAGGTATATTTAATCAAGGTTTATAAAAAGAATCCAAAAAGCCCACTCTTCCATTTGTTGGAGAAGGTGGGCTTTTGGATGGATAGAATAAACAATTTATGATTTTTCCGTAGCACCATTACGTAATAACCAAATATGTTGAAAGTATTCAGTAACAGCAAGAAAAAACGCTGTTAATAATGCACCTATCCAAGTAATTTGCGATCCAGTGAAAAACCATTGGCTAAAGTAAATAATGACCGTAGCAGCTAGAAAATCCATGAATGTACTTATCCATAGAGTACCAGGTCTTAACATCAATACTTCCATGAGATGACCTACAATGCCTAAAACAAGACCGACGATAATCGGTTGATAGTTAGCCGGATAGAACACATCCTGAAATAAAAACGTAGAGATATATACAACTACTGGACAAACAATTAGTTTAACGAGCAAGCCTTTCATCTTGATCACTCCTTATCCATTAGATTCTCCTGTTCACATAGAAAAATGTAAAAAAGCCAGACAATGAATGTCTGACTTGAAGAAAAAAGAGGTTATTCTTGATAGAAGACTTGAATCAATTGCTCCATATTTGTAATCTGTGTTCGATTTTTAATAAAGTAGGTACCCAGTTCCAATGCTTTTTCCTTGAGTTGATATTGCTGAGTTAAGTCTTGGATAGTATCTAGATCAGCGACATGGGCAAGTCCAATAGTTCGGCGGATCACTTCACAACCTGCAAAACCAACAGCATCTACCCACACTTTTCCTAAAAAGGATTCAAGGGTACCAGGAACTTGGGTATATACTTCATTCCCCTCATTTTCCCATAGCTTACTAAATTCTTGTTTAAAGGAGCTCCATGTTTGCTTCAGTGTATCAACTAAATAAGATTGATATTGCTTGCGCTCCTTAGAACTTAAAATATGAGCTTCCTGAGAAAGATAGCTTAAAATGATGTTGGCAAAGAATTGACCTAAATCAAAACCTATCGGTCCAAAAAAGGAAAATTCAGGATCGATGACTTTAGTTGATTCAGGTGTTACAAAGATGCTACCTGTATGCAAATCCCCATGAAGTAATGCTTCTGCTTGTGTCAAAAACTGAAACTTTAATTTGGCAACTTCGTGCCGTAACTCTGAATCATTCCATAACTGCTCCACTGCTTCCCGAATTTCTGTCGGAAAATCATTGGTCTCATGATCAAAAAATGGATCAGTAAAGACAAGGTCTTCGGTAATTTTGCATAATTCTGGATTAATAAACTGTTTAACGAGCTGTTTTTTCTCAAAGGGATGTAGATAAAAGTCACTGGTATAAAAAGTAACTTTAGCAACAAAAGTACCTATATCCCTTGCAAGGTGTGGATACTGAATTCCCTCGATAGTTCCTTTACGTAAAATGAGATGAGAAGATAGATCATCCATGACAAAAAGCCCAAGTGATTCATCGTAGTAGTGGACTTTAGGAACAAGGTTAGGAACATATTCAGCCGCTTTCTGTAGATAGCTACTTTCAAAGCGTGCTCTCTCTAGGGTAAGTGGCCAGCTTTCACCGACTACTTTTGCATAGGGCAAAGCTTGTTTGACGATGATTGATTTGGCATGGCTTTCATCAACGATATGGAAAACAAGGTTAAGGTTTCCGTCACCAATTTCACGTACTTGCAACGCAGCATCTTCAGTGAAATAGTTTAATTTTTTAACAAATTGAACAACCGTATTTTCATTTAACGGTTCATAAGTGGAAGGCGGCTGGATAGAAGGTGTAGACATGGTGTAATCCCCTCTCTTTTAATTTTTTCTCTTTTGTACATACAAATGTTCAAGCACAAATTAACATGGATCCTTTTCCTTTAATCATGTCTTGCGTATAATAGGGTACGTTTTACATGGTTAAACCGTTGAGTAGAATAGGATTTATAACATTGTATTGGAACACCTGATAAGCGAGCAGCCTCTTTATTGCCACCTGTAATATAAAGTGACGACCGAAACGAGTATAGTTTAAAACAATATGACCCAATATAACAAAGGTTAACATCAAAAATATAGGAAAGGGAATCGAAAATATTTCAATGATAGGAATAATGGTAAAAACTACCTAAGGAAATCTAATTATTTTCTATAAGCATATTGTTATAAAAAGAATAACCTTTGGTAAAAGTTCAATGAATCTTGGTCTCTGATCCTGGGCGATTTATGGTAAGGAGAAAATACCAAGTGATTGTTGAGTGATAGCAGCCATTTTGATTAGCTTTTTTAAGTTAAGTAGATTTTTTGCTAGAATAGGATGAAAAAAGCCCCTTTCTCGCAAGAAAGAGGCTCAGAAATCGATATTCTGCCACCTCTTATCTTGCAGAGAATAAATTCTGCTGGAATTAGCACCGTTCCATATGTGATTTTTCATCACGGCTCTCGACAAAAAGCTGAGCGCCCCATTTCACAATGGTATTATGGTCGGTTGCTGGGCTTCATCGGGCCAATTCCCTCCACCTACTCTTGATAAGAGACATACCGTTTGCTTGTATGAGGTTATTAATCGAAATAATAAATGGATTTATTTTATCTGTCAATATAGAGAAAAAACTTTACAAATTTGATTTCAATCGCTAACATATGTCACTAGAAAATAACCTCGACAATTTTAGGAAGTGAATAAAATTGAAACAATTTCCACCAGCGGAAGTTTTAACACAACTCCCTGAACAATTTTTTGCTAAACTCGTAAAGAAAGTACAAGGATTAGTAGAACAAGGAATCGATGTGATTAATTTGGGACAAGGTAATCCAGACTTACCGACTCCACCTCATATTGTCAGAGCGTTACAAGAGGCGGCCAATGAGCCAGCTTATCATAAATATTCGCCCTTTCGTGGCTATTCTTTCTTAAAAGAGGCAGTGGCTACCTTTTATCAGCGTGAATATGGAGTAGAACTGGACCCTGAAACAGAAGTAGCCATTCTATTTGGTGGAAAAGCAGGACTCGTTGAAATTTCTCCTTGCTTCTTAAATCCTGGGGATATAGCCTTAGTACCTGATCCTGGATATCCAGACTATTGGTCTGGATTGGCTATGGCTCAAGCTCAAATGCACACCATGCCACTGAAAGCAGAAAATCAATTCTTACCAGATTATATGAAGATTCCAACGGAAGTGCTCAAACAGGCTAAGCTCATGTTTCTCAATTATCCTAATAACCCAACAGCAGCCATAGCCACATTCGATTTTTTTAATGATACCGTAGAGCTTGCTGAAAAACATGGTATTTTAGTGGTACATGACTTTGCTTATGGTGCGATTGGCTATGATGGAAAGAAGCCACTTAGCTTTTTAGAGATTCCGGGTGCCAAAGAGATAGGAGTCGAAATTTATACGCTTAGTAAAACATATAATATGGCTGGATGGCGTGTTGCTTTTATGGTTGGAAACGCAAGTGTGATCGAAAGTATTAATTTGCTTCAAGATCACTATTATGTAAGCTTGTTTGGAGCTGTTCAAGCAGCTGCGGCAGAAGCATTGTTGGGTTCACAAGATTGTGTCCAAGAGCTGGTTCGTACCTATGAACAACGTCGCCATGCATTTATTGGGAAACTTCAAGAACTGGGATGGAATGTAGAAGCTCCAAAGGGATCTTTTTTTTGTTGGTTACCTGTTCCAAGGGGCTATACCTCTGAAGCTTTCTCAGACTTATTATTAGAAAAGGCTCACGTCGCGGTAGCACCAGGAATTGGTTTTGGGACAAATGGTGAAGGATATGTTCGAGTGGGCTTACTTACAGACGAAAAACGACTCATTGAGGCAGCAGAGCGGATTGCCCAAACTATACAGGGTATTGACATTTAGTATAAGCAACAGGAAAATAAAATGAAAAAGTGTAAGCATGAATAGAGCTTGTTGCATAATTCGATCAAAAACCTAGATCACTCCTAAAATAAGAGCGAATCGTTTTTGTGTAGGATCGACTTTTGCGCCAAACCTTTAGCAGGAGTGAGAGGGGAAGCGATGAGTGACTGTTTTATGCAACAACCTCTGAATAGACTGATAAAAAATAGTTGACAGCTTAAAAAATCCCTGTCATAATCACAAGTAAATTCGAATATAGAACAATGATCAAACTTCTCTTATCAGGAGCAGGTGGAGGGACGAGCCCGATGAAGCCCAGCAACCGACCGTAATACCATCGTGAGATGGGGCACTTATTTTTGGATAGGGGCCATGGTAATGTATGACATACGGCACGGTGCTAATTCTCGCAGCGTTAGCTGAGAGATAAGAGGAAGCGGTGAGATATGAAATTAAAACCTCTTCCTCTGGGAAGAGGTTTTTTTGATTAAGGAGTGAGATAACATGGGCCAAGTAATTGCAACTTATCAAGTTTATGATAAGGATGGCAATTTCGCCAAAAAAGCTGAAGGAATTGCACTAGGACTTACTGTGGGTACTTGGACAAATTTACCAGACTTAGAAAAAGAACAACTTCAAAAGCATAAAGGGCAAGTCCTTAATATACAGGAGCTATCGGAAGATGATGAAATTAATCGGTATTTTGGGGAGAGTCGGAAAAAAGCTTTGATCCAAGTGGCATACCCCTCAGCAAACTTTACCATAGACTTTCCAGCGATACTAACGACGGTGTTTGGAAAGCTATCCCTTGATGGCGAGATTAAACTGATCGATTTGGATTTTTCAAGTGATCTCTTGGAACACTTCTCTGGCCCTAAGTTTGGAATTGATGGAATTCGTGAAGTTTTGGGAGTTTATGATCGGCCCTTGTTGATGAGTATCTTTAAAAGCATCATAGGACGAGATCTCTCCTGCTTTGGTGAGCAACTTCGCGCACAGGCTTTAGGCGGAGTCGATCTAGTGAAAGATGATGAAATTTTATTTGATAATCCTATTACTCCTTTTGACTCTCGAATCATTGTTGCCAAAGAAGTTTTACAAAAAGTCGAAGCAGAGACAGGGAAGAAAACACTATATGCCGTGAATTTATCAGGTTCTACTTTTGAATTAATTGAAAAAGCCAAACGAGCTGTTGAACTAGGTGCAGATGCCTTATTATTTAATGTATTTGCTTACAGTCTAGATGTTCTACAAGCTCTAGCGGAAGACCCTGAAATCCCGATTCCTATTTTAGCTCATCCAGCTGTTTCAGGTGCTCTTACCTCCTCAGCATTGTATGGGGTTCATCATGCTTTACTGCTTGGAAAATGTTTGCGTTATGCTGGTGCGGATCTTGTATTGTTCCCATCCCCCTATGGAAGCGTTGCTCTTAAAAAAGAGACGGCATTAGGTATTGCCAATGAATTAACACGTCCAAATCCGCATATCAAACAATCTTTCCCAGTACCATCAGCTGGAATTCATCCAGGATTAGTACCTTTATTAATCCAAGACTTTGGGATTGACTCAGTGATCAACGCTGGTGGAGGAGTACATGGTCATCCAAGTGGAGCAGTTGCAGGGGGCAAAGCTTTTCGGCAGATCATTGATGGTGTGTTAAGAGAAGTTCCTATCGATCACTGGGTACAAGAGCATGAAGAATTAAGTCTGGCATTGTCGTTGTGGGGAGGAAGATGATCCATGGGTCGCAGTCCAATTATTTTTTGTGATTTTGATGGAACGATTACAGTGAAAGATAATATTATCGCGATCATGAAGCAATTTGCTCCACCAGGATGGGAAGAGATCAAAGACCAGATCTTAGAGCAAAAGATTTCCATACGTAAAGGAGTAGGGCAACTTTTCTCTCTCCTTCCTTCATCACAAAAAGAGCAGATTATCCAGTTCGTATTCGATCAAACTACCATTCGTGAAGGATTTAGTGACTTTGTTCGCTTTACCAATGAGAAAAAAATCCCTTTGTATATCGTTAGTGGTGGTATAGACTTTTTTGTTTATCCGATTTTGGAAGGTCTTGTCGATCCGGAGCAGATCTATTGTAATGGTAGCGACTTTTCAGGGGAAACGATTCAAATTTCTTGGCCATATGCATGTCTTGAACCTTGCACCAATGATTGCGGTTGCTGTAAACCGACCATTTTACGTAAATTTGACCCTAACCGATATGAACGAATTGTTATTGGAGATTCCATTACAGACTTACAAGCAGCTAAATTAGCGGATCAAGTCTATGCGCGAGACTTCTTAATCAAAAAATGTCAAGAAAATGGGATTTCATATACACCTTTTACCACCTTTTATGATGTGATTGAGGGATTAAGTAGGAAGGAGGAGGTTAGATGAGTGTACTGGAACAGCGATGGAATGAGTTAGCAGATATCAAAGATGAGCTAGCAGAGAGAGATTGGTTTCTAGGAACCAGTGGGAATTTGTCAATCAAAGTAAATGACGAGCCTCTTACCTTTTTGGTTACAGCAAGTGGGAAAGATAAGCGTAAACGAACCGATGAAGACTTCTTGTTGGTGGATGGAGAAGGCCGTCCACTACAAGAAACCAATCTAAGGGCATCTGCTGAAACCTTAATCCATTGTGAAGTCTATCGTTTAACCAATGCGGGCTGTTGTCTCCATGTACATACAGTGGATAATAATGTAATCTCTGAATTATATGCATCCAATGGTTCCATAACTTTGAAGGGACAGGAACTTATTAAAGCGTTTGGCATTTGGGAAGAGAATGGTGAGATTACGATCCCAATCGTAGAAAATTATGCAGATATTTCTCGATTAGCACAAGAGTGTGGAAAGGTGATTAAACCAGAAACTAAAGCCGTGTTAATTCGTAATCATGGGCTAACTGTCTGGGGCAAAAATGGCTTTGAGGCGAAGAAACATTTGGAAGCTTTGGAATTTATCTTTTCATACCATTTAAAAATAAAATTAGCTTCACAACTTTCAGTACTACAAAAATCATCATATTGAGGGGATGAAAAACAATGGCACAATTACGTTTTCACGATAATGGAGAACGCTTGGAAAAATTAGAAGAAGTAATTTCTTATCTTGATTCACAAGGGGTTATTTACGAGCGATGGGATATAGATAAGCTCCCAGAACATTTACGTGAGAACTATCAATGTTCAGATGAAGAAAAAGCAGAGATCATTCAAGTATTTCGTAAAGAAATTGATGACTTATCTGCTCGTTATGGGTATATCACAGAAGATGTTATCTCACTTTCTCCAGCGACACCGAATCTTGAGCAATTACTGAAAAATTTTCTAGCTGAACATCATCATTCCGAAGATGAAGTCCGTTTTATTGTAAGTGGACATGGTATTTTCGCGATTCAAGGTAAAAATGGCCGTTTCTTTGATGTAGAGCTAGAGCCAGGGGATCTGATTTCTGTACCAGCCGATTATCGGCATTACTTCACCTTGATGGAAGATCGTCAAGTCGTAGCTATTCGTATTTTCAAAACCAAAGAAGGTTGGGTACCTATTTATGAGAAAGAAGAGGAGGTGAGGTAAGTCAAAAAAGCCTAAGTATATTCCGTCTCCCTATTCACCCTTACAATTTTACCGAGTGATCCATCTTGGATCATTCGGTTTTTTTGTTATCATAAACGTTGACATTGTGTAAAGGTCAATAATGACATGAAATATCAATTTTAGCTTATTTTGTTAAGAGCGAGGAAAAGTCGTTCAATGGGAAAAGGAAAACGAGACGGGGCATCAAGCTCGTATAGTAACGTCGTGAATGATCTATGTTTTTAAAGGAATTTATTGTGTAATGTATTATTTTTGCGATCTATATTCTATACTTTATATGATTATTAGATAGAGATATCATTGTTGGACTATGTAGGGAGGGGTTATGTTGGATCAACAACCCAAACATTCACTTTTTATTTTTAGGAATCATTTAACAGATGATTTTATAGAGTCTTTACTCGATGATTATGTTTATAACGGAATTAAAGTGTACTTATTCACAATGGATTCACTTAAGGAATATGAAGATTGGGATGAATGGAAAGAAGCTAAAAAAAGGAAGCTATTTGGGTGGTGGAAAGTTCCCTATCAAACCGATTATCAAGGGGCTTCCGTCTCCTTTATAGATGGGAAAGTGACAAATCAACAGATATATGACTATGTTTGTCATCATACCGATTTTCCTAGCAAACTATATGAAGCTGAGCATTCTCCTGCAAACCAGCATTTGATCATATCAGCTGGTGCAGGTACTGGGAAAACAACATGGATGATCGAACGCTTTTTATTTTTAAAACATATGGGAATGGAGGATTTATTTTTCCATTCTGCCTTTATTACTTTCACTCATCAAGCTGCAATAAAAATAAGGCAGCGGATCATTCAACGGTTTCGTGATTACTATGAGGTTACCTATCAACCTATTTATTTAAAGTGGATCGATGAGGTAAAACATCTACATATTTCCACCCTATCAGCATTTGTTGAAACCTTATTTGAAAAGGCGGGAATTCATCAGCCTATCCCAGTTACAGAGAAGTTACGTAGTTTTCGTAAGCGGAAGAAGGAGTTAATGTTCGAGGCAATTCGTGAGTATACACAAGTAAGTCCAGAAGCTTTCCGTCCGTTTACTAAAACTCCGCGCGAAAATTTGGTAGAGCTATTACTAAAAATGAATGAACTATTGGAATGTCAATATTTGGGGAGTTTATTCCACGTGAAACTCCATTTTGGAAATGATCAAGTTGGATTTGCTCCTTTAGCCAAATTTGTACTTAAATATGTACATCAGCATTTGGAAACAGAAAAAAAGGAACTAAAGCAGTGGGAAATACAAGATGTTGTTCGCTATCTAGAACGAATGGTCGTGATGAAGCGATTAAAGAAGAAATGGAATTTGCGTTACTTGTTGATCGATGAGTTTCAAGATGTAAGTCCAGTTCAAGTTGATTTTCTGTTCCGATTACAACTTGCAACTCAGTGTACTTTAACGATCACAGGAGATGCCAAACAAAGTATGTATCGTTTTCATGGTACAGAATATACTTCCTTTTCGGCGTTGAAAAAAAGACTCATTCAACAAGGTGAATCTGTAACAACGATCCATTTTACTAAAAATTATCGGAATACCCCGAGGTTAGTTCAACAATTAAATACATTGGTCATGAAATGGGGGAATCAACTAGCATCATTTCCCGCTTCGATATACGATCAGTTACAATCGATGCGCCCAATTGGTAATAAAAACAAGGGTATTGTCTTTGGTCCCTTTGCGATGGGGTATGCTGAATCGGAGAATCAAGCCTTTCGTCAGCTACTCGAACAGCTAAGAGGAACAGATACAGCTATTTTGGTACGATTTGACTACCAAATACAAGAAGTGATCAAACAGTGTGAACAACTTGGCTTTTTTTGCGAAAGAAGTAGATTAGGAAATTTTTATCGAAGTCTGCCTGTGCGAGAAATGTATATTTTAGTTCGCTTTCTCCTTTTTCCGGAAAATCCATCTTTTGCATACGCATTACATCGGTCTTCTTATGGTGTCAATACTTTATCTAATGACCAGTTGATTGAGCAATTTGAACCAGATCAAAAAGTAATTCTTTCCTTATTAGAAAAACAACCCGATTTTATTTATTGGAGGCAGATGCAAGAGCTAGCACAAAGGAAGCCTATTTTTTCTATATTAAGAATGATTATAAAGGATTTGAGCCCACATGAAGTATATAGTCAACGTTTTCTTACGAGAATGAAAACGATCCATCCTAATCGTGATATCCAAGACTTTGTGAAAGAGGCACGAGCGAGAAGGATGGAATACCAGATGGGAGTGGAAAAGCTTTTTTATCTTTTACGTAAACACTTTTCAAAGTCAGCAGCTACGTTGTATGGAATGGAAAGAGTACTACGCAAATATATGGAGACAGATGATCAAGAAATGCTCGATCCATTATCAACAGAATATACAGGACACCGTTTCCATGTCATGACTATTCAACAAGCAAAGGAAAATGAGTTTGATCATGTTATTCTACCTTATACTTATGATCCATTGGTGAGCGACAGCCGTACCGTAGTTTTCCTACATAAGGAAAATGAGGAATGGAGGTTAAATTATCGTTTTTTATTATCATCATTATTAGTACGCAATACCTATTTCATGGAAAGAGAGCCTCAAGAGATGAAAGAGATATTAGGCGAGGAGGCACGTTTACTATATATCGCATTGACTCGTGTCCGTAAGCAAGTTTTTGTTCATGCGATAGAGGAAAATAAGCGAAGCAACCTGCCGAATACATGGATGGATCTATTAAAAATGGGGGAATGAATACGTTGTTTAGTATTGAGACATACCAAGATCCCTATAGCTATTTTTCACAACTTATTTTTAAAGAAAATGAGATTCATATCGTATCAGAATCCACCTTAGCTAGCTATTTGAAGGATTATGCCAAAAAGCAAGGGGATTCATTTCATATCTATACCTATGATCGTTTACAGCGAATATTATATGGAGACTGGTATGGACTAACCGAATTGATGTTAGCTTCGAAAATCCGTACTTATCTTCAGGCAGAGGTAACGGATCCTAAACAATATCGCTACTTGGAAGAGCATATCGGAGAGTGGGTCAAGGCTTTTCGCTACTTAGTAGAATTGGATTTAAATGACTTAAGCCCTGTAACACAGGAAGCAGAAGAAGCTTTTTTATTTCGAAAAACGATAGCATTTCTACATCAAGATCCCCAGATACAAAAACTATGTAAAAAGAGAAAAGAATGTCCAGCCAAATTACTCTATAAAAAAATACATCCCCAGCTTGAACGAGTTTATGTTTATCAAATGTCTCAAATTTCGGCTGATCAGATGATGTTTTTTTGGCAGTTACGTGCTGCAAAGATTCCTATTATCTTTCGCATTCCCTATTATCCACAATATCCGATGGTGTCATTAGGCTGGAAAGAGTTATATGAACAAGTTTCTAGAAAATCAGTTGATCAGTGGGGTGTTAATAAGCAGTCGATCTCACTTACAAAGGGACGGAGATGGGTCCATTTTTTGGAGCAAAAAAGAAGTGGAAATCTATTTGATCCATTAAAAATCGAGTTTCACTTCTTTGAGTCACTTGCACACTTTCAGCATTATTTGGATTGGCACCAAGATGGAGCACAGACACGTCAATATGTCACAACTTCTTATCCACAGATGAGTCAAGCTTTTCATGATGGCCTGTCTACCAGACTTGAATCAAATATTCTGTCTTATCCTGAAGGGAAATTCTTATATTATTTTTATCAGTCTAGTCGAGATCAACATGAAATTTATCTCGACTATACAACTTTAGTCGAATGTATGACTTCAGGCTGGGTTGAATTAGATGATGGATTGGGGAAAGACATTTTACCAATACTTATCGATTTGGAAAGTTATATGGATGGAATTTCTACAATCCGAGAAGTAAAGGAACGATTTCGGTCTTTGGAAGAGTTGTTAGATGTAAGCAAGCAATTTGATCAGTTAGCGGAAGACAAGATAGAAGGGAATCAAATTAAACAATATTTATTAAACCCCTTTCGAGTATTCCCCTATGTACATCTCGATCGTCATCCGATAACGATACGCCAAATTCAAAATGCCATAACGAATTTAGAAGATATGATCAAGGAACTTCTCCCAGAAGAAGGAAAAGAGATATCTATCAAACAACATATGGATCAACTACGAAAATATTGGAAGCAAATGAGAAATAGGAGAAAAATAGATGTCGATGTTGAAGAGCAGATCGAAGAGATTCTTTATACCCCTTTATTTGTAGACTGGGAAGTCACAAGAGCTGACTTACGCCAATTTTTCCTTTCCTTTTGTGAACAAGATCAAGACAGGGATCAATGGGGAAGCTTAAGTAGTTTTACACAGATTGAAGGACTAACGTTGACAGCCGATGAGATTCATCTGACCGACCTATCTAAGAGAGGAATTGACCAAGTTCAACAGAGAGGGTGTTTGCCAAGTATATTGAGTTGGTCGTGGTTAATTCAGTCGATTCGCCAACAGTTTGGCGAGCAAAATCCACAAGCAGCTAAGCGTACTCACAGTGTTATGATTCATTATTTGGCAGATAAATTAAAAGAGAATCTCTTGCTGTTTCGTCTTTTTTTTCTATTGGTGTTTCATCGTAAAAAATTAATTGTCAGCTGGATTCGTGGCTTACATGAACAAGATGAAGAAAGTTCATATCTTCAGCTTCTCTTTCAATTGTATGGAAATGGAAAAGAATTACTAACTTGGGATTTAAATTATGAAGTAGATGTTTCAAATGTAGATATGAAAGATCACCGCTTATATGCTCGACTGGATCATTTTATTGAGCAAATCCCTCAGGTTTATTGGACAGATCAGGAAGTATGCTCGCGGAAATTCTTCTATAATAGTTTGCTAGAATTGCATCCAATATATACAGATGATATTCATCAACAAAAAGTATTTGCTTTGCTTGGATCATTGCTCTCTCAACAAGCAGGTGGGAAAGAAATGGTGCGTAAAATGGTATATCCTTTGTTTCCACAATGGACCGATCAACAAAAAAGTGATCTGATCGAGATGGTATCTCACTCGCCCTTGCGTGAATCTTTACATTTTCAAGGAATAGAGTATCCCAAAGCATTGATCCAGTTTCAAAGCTTAGAAACGAACGATCAAGAACAGACTATATGTGAGGTTAGTGAGCAGCTTGATGAAAGGATTTCTTCGATCTTTCAGCAACATGTTGAAGCAAAAGTAGGAGATCATTGCAAGACATGTCCCTATCTTTATGCATGTACAGAGGGGGAATTTACGATTGAGCGAAGTATGTAAAGAGGAACAGAAAGACTTCTGGTTACGTTCAGCTAAAGCTTGGCAATTTTATGTTGAGATGCCTAATAGATTGCCAGAGATTCAGCCTTCAAAGGAACAACAAATGATTTTGGAGCAAAAAAGTGATCAGCTTTATATTCAAGGGGCTGCTGGCAATGGGAAAAGTGTAACCTTAATGCTGAAAATGTTAAAGATGATGAATGAATATAAGGAGCGAAAGAGGTTTTTATTTATTACACGAACACCAACTCTTAAAGAAGATATTTATCAACGTCTTTCACTTTGTCCTGAGTTTACACTACTAATAGAAAAACATGATTTTGAGCTGTGTACTTTTTATGAGATGGCAGCTAATTTACTTAGAATAATTGGATATCAGATAGTAGTTCCGCCTAACACTTTCTCTCTAGATATAAAGAAAGTCCCAGATACACGACTTTATCGTATCCAAATGCTACGTGAACGCTTCATTCAATCGGAATGGTACAGAGGACTATCAGCGGAACAAGAGTTGGATCATACTCATACCCCTTTGTTTTTACTGGAGGAGTTTTTGTGGATGAAAGCGAATGGACTTCTTCGTAAAGATGATTATCTAGAAGTAGAGAGGGTTGGGCGGGAAAAGTGTACTCATTTAACTAGAAGTCAACGTCTAACCATTTATCATTTGTTTACGCTCTATCAACAAGAAATGCATACCCAATATCAGAGGGAGATAGATCTTGAGGATTATGCTTTATTACTATTATATTATCTTAAGCAAATCCCCCAGTCCCTTCACTATGATTTCGTATTGGTTGATGATGTACATGAGTTGCAACCCATGCAAATAAAAGCGTTAGTGCAACTAAGTAAAGAAATGCTGGTACTTGCAGGGGATTCTAGACAACCCATCAATCAAATGAGTCCGCACTCGGATGCTAGCTTAGGACTTCAATTGAATGGTGATAAGACCAGAGTTTTACACCAAAATTTTCGATCGACACGACCCATTCTAGCATTTGCCAATGCCCTTCGCTTGGAAGATAGAGAGTATGAGCGTCAACCTAAGCTTACGAGTCTACGAAATGGTGAGCTACCTAACATTGGCTACTTCCCATCTATCAAAGAATTTGTCCAAAAAATAGTTAGCCAAATTCATTGGATCCAGATGCGTGATCCAGATGCATCGATCTGTTTGATCGATCGTTATGAAGAACAAGATCAGATGAATCACATCCCACTTCTACGGGCACTAGAGCAAGAACTAGATGTTATAAATATAAAAGACTATATGAAAAAGTCGATGACGAATGAGGAGAAAAAACCCATCCTACTGGCTGATATCCATCATGTCAAGGGCCTTGAGTTTGACTATGTGTTTATTCTACAATTTACCCAATCAACCTATCCACTCTTGAAAAAAATAGAAGTTTTACAGCAAAAAGCAGGAAAAGATGATGAATATTATCAATCAGATCTGAAACGACTTATTGTTGAAGAAAAGAATTTACTCTATATGGCGATCACTCGAGCACGAAAACGAGTATTTTTATATTATGTGGATGAGTCACCATTAAGAATCTCTCCTTTTGTCCATGAATTTCATATCGATGATTTCACGGCGATCGGATTTGATAAGGAGAAGATGATCTGAGGGAATTGTTATGAGTATCATCGCTTTCATCATCGCCAATAATCAGTGGTTATATGTGAACAATAGGGTGAAAATGGACAACAACCCCCATCTTTTATAGAGGGGGTGTCGTCATTTAATTATCTATTCATGAAAGAGGTTTCATATAGAATATCCTTTTTAGATACAGGCAAGGGCTTTTTATTCTTTTGCATCATAGTTTTCGATTGTTGATAGGGGATGTATTTGGGCATATGAACTTCATTGATGAATAAAATTCCATCGTATTGTTCATAAGGAACCAATTTTTCGTCCCACATTCCCCAGTCTAACGCTTGGCGTTTGGTAAACATCCATGAAGTCCATTTTTTATTCTTCTGTTTTAGGTCTACAAAAACGTTGGGATGACCTGACTTACTTAAGATGGACTCTAAATTACCTGAGGGGTGTGGATAACGTACCGGAGCAGGTTCTCTGTTATTAAGAGCAGAAACCCCTTTGTTCATATATAGTCCAACTACATAGGACTGTTTCTTTAAGCGTGCGGGAATGAGTTCACCCATACTGACAACAGGGCTGCGATTCGGATTTTCGGCTTTGGTATTTGCTTTACGGATATGCAGATTATGCGCCCAAACAATGATTTTTTTGTTGGGATATAATTTTTCAGCTAACCAAGTTAGATGATTAGCCATAGCTTGATCACGTAAGACCGAAAGCTCATCAAAGTATTTTTGTGCTTCTTCGTATTTTCCTTCATTTACATATTGGCTGAACAGTAGATTTTTTTCAATGATTTTTTCTGTAGAATTGATCCGATCTTTTAGCGCATATTCGGTTACTTGGATCAGATTAGAATTTTGTGGATAGATAGCAGATAGTTTCTTCTTATGCTTTTTTACAAAGTTGATAATATCTTGATATTCGGAAATCATTTTCGGCTTTTCCTGTTGAAATTGATCAAAAGTAGTGTTGATACCATGATAATAGTTTATGAATTTTATCTCTGTTTGATATGCTTTCTCGGCCATCGATGGGTCTACTTTTGTCAACCAATCCTTAAGAAACGTTGGATATGAACCCATCGGCTGCATATCAAAACCAGCTAATGTAAGTGGATCTTTCGTTTTCTTTTCTTTCTTTAGATAATCGAAAAGGGGTAGAGTTTCTTCGGCATGCCATACACCAAAGATAGCATCTTGCATGGTTTTAAGTGGTGTGTTTTTTGAAGCGTGGATATCAGCAGCATGATTCTCCGCTAGTCCAGATTCAAAAGCGATTACATCATAATCTAACTCTTCATGTAAATACTGAACAAGTCTAACTTTGGATGAGTTAAATTCAGCTGCACCATGGGAGCTTTCTCCCAATAGGACGACTCTTTTGTCTTTGAGTACTTTCTTTAAAAAACGCAAATCCTTGTACAGATCATTTGAACTTGGAGCTAGTTTCTTAACGGGATAAGCGTTTTTTTGTAACCACTTGCTCCATGCAGGTGATTCATCCATTGACGCTGTATTGGCATATGATATGTTTGTCGAAAATAAACTCGTAACCACTAGGCCAGTAACAGCGGTAATTGAAAGCCAATGTTTTCTTATTTTCATAAGTAACCCCCTTGTAATCTATATTATAAGAAACAAAGATTAATAGAAGCTTAACAGATAATAAATAGAATATTAACTCTAAGAATTACACTTTGATCAGCCATTTCTCGTTTCTCATCTCACAGTTCAAAGTCCTTTTTTCTAAAATATTACAATATTAAATATAATTATTAAAAATCGGTGGATATTTGATTTGATATTACTTCATTCACATCTTACAATTGAAATCCATTCGTCAGAATAATAATATTTATTATTCTCCCGTTGGAAACGTTTTCTTTTTTGCTTTTTATTGATAAAATATAGACACAAAAAGAAATCGATAGATATATCGCAATATGAGTGAATATTATGGTAATTCGATTCAACTTGCTTATTCCTAAATATTTAATGATAACAAATGCAATTAGAGGAAATAGGTTTAAATTGATAAGGCTAGAGTTGAAAAGCGATTATCTATGGATTGAAAATTATGAGATAAGGAGTGGAATGAATGAAGAAACTGACGATGACGACCAAAATACTCATTGGTATTCTTTTGGGATTGGCAGTAGGACTTATATTAAATTTATATTTTCCTAAAGCGTTTGAGCCGATTAATGAATACTTCTTTGATCCAATTGGAGTGCTTTTTATTAAAGCGATTAAAATGGTTGTAGTTCCGTTAGTGTTTTTTTCCATTGTATCTGGAGCAGCGGGGATTGCTGATCCTAAAAAATTAGGGCGTATCGGTGGGAAAACAGTTATTCTTTATTTGCTTACAACGGCGATCGCTATTACTTTTGCGCTTGTGATAGCGAATGTGGTTGATCCAGGAACTGGGACCAATATTGGTACAACTACGGAAAAGCCAGAAATCAGTAAGGCGCCCAGTGTTAAAGATACGTTATTAAATGTTATCCCAGAAAACCCAGTGAAGGCATTTGCTGATGCCGAAATGCTACAAATTATCTTTTTTGCCCTTTTATTCGGGATCGGTATGGCCTTTCTCAAAGAAAAAGCAGCTCGTGTGAACGAGTTTGTGGAACAAGCCAATCAAATTATGATTAAGCTGGTTCAGCTAATTATGGTAACAGCCCCTTATGCGGCATTTGCATTGATGGCAAGAGCTGTCGGGAAAGCCGGGGTTGACTTAATCGGATCGATGGCTTGGTATATGATTGCTATTTTATTAGCACTTATTTTGCATATGGCGATTACCTATGGAACCCTTTTAAGTGTGTTTGCAAAAATGAATCCATTACGATTCTTTAAGTCGATGCTTCCAGCCATGGAGGTTGCCTTTACCACGAGTAGTAGTGCAGCAGCACTTCCGGTGACGATGGAATGTGCAGAACGTGATTTAAAAGTACCCAAATCCATTAGTAGTTTTGTACTACCACTTGGAGCAACCATTAATATGGATGGTACAGCGATCATGCAGGGGGTTGCAGCTGTATTTATCGCGCAACTGTGGGGAATTCCACTTGATCTACAAGCTCAATTAATGATTATTTTAACAGCTACACTCGCTTCGATTGGAACAGCAGCAGTTCCGGGAGTAGGTCTTATTACACTGGCGATGGTACTAAACTCAGTTGGCTTGCCTGTAGAGGGAATTGCCATTGTCATGGGAGTTGACCGTTTGCTTGATATGAGTCGAACTGTGACAAATATTACCGGAGATGCTTGTGTAGCTTGTGTTGTAGCGAAAGGCGAGGAGCAACAAGAAGGTCAGGCTGCTTAATAAAAAACTTAGATCATATTTTGTTGCGAATTTAAATTCGATACAAAGGTGAAACTGGTACTCTACATTCATTGTAGAATGCCAGTTTTTTTATGGGGAAATTTTATCTGTATTTCGTCTTTATTTTACTTTGTTTTTACTTTCACCTCCTATAATCAATCATAGATGATCACAGGAGGAATAAAATATGAATCTAACCATTCAACAAGTGAGTAAAAAATATAAAAATAAAGTGGCCTTACGGGATATAAACGTTCAATTTACATCTGGGATTATCGGTTTACTTGGACCGAATGGAGCTGGAAAATCAACGCTAATGCGAATAATAGCTACACTTGATCAGCCTAGTTCAGGACAGATTCGATGGAACGGAACGGATATTGCCAAAAAACCGAAAAAGCTAAGAGAAGAGCTAGGCTTTTTACCACAAGATTTTGGGGTATACCCAGGGCTAAATGCGATTGAATTTCTAGAATATATGGCTTCGATCAAAGGAGTTCCAATGAAGATAGCCCGAAAGAGAATTAATGAGTTAATCGTAGCTTTGAATCTAACAGAGAACTGTAAGTATCCGATTGGTGGATATTCTGGAGGAATGAAGCAAAGAGTGGGAATCGCTCAAGCGTTATTAAATGACCCTAAGTTACTGATCGTTGATGAACCAACCGTAGGTTTAGATCCAGAGGAGAGAATTCGCTTTCGACAATTGTTATCAACCTTGGCACACGATCGCCTTATAATTCTATCAACTCATATCGTTTCAGATATTGAGTCAATAGCAACACAAATAGCCCTTTTACATCAAGGTCAACTATTGGCATATATGCAACCCGAAAAACTTATTCAAAACATCGAAGGGAAAGTATGGAAGTGCATTGTAACCAGTGACCAATTCAATCGAATACAAAAACAGTATCTTGTAAGCCAAGCTGTTTATCGAAGTGAGGGCATGGAAATACGAGTGATCTCAGATCAACCGCCTTGTTCAGAAGCGAAGAAGGTTGCTGCAACCTTAGAAGATGTTTATTTGTACTATACTACCTTAGAAAAATGAAAAGGTTTTATCATTGGTTCCAAAACAAAGATTAGATATTGAATCAGAATGAAATGAAAAAAGGCTATCTAAAACTTCTCTAATAGAAAAGAGGAATGAAAATTGAAAAAGAAACTTTTAGGTTCCGTAATTCTAGCCAGCTCGGTATTTACCATCGTCGGATGTTCGAATCAACCACCTGAAAAGGCGGAAAGTAAAGCTTTTCTAGCGGATGAAATTCAACAAATTAATATTCAAAGTAATGTTGCCAATATCTCCGTTCAGCCAACTCAAGAAGAAGAGATAAAAGTAGAGTTATGGAAGAAAGAAGGAGACGATTCTATTCATTTAAAAGCAAACCAACAAGATAAGAGTTTAGAAATCAAAGCGATAGGATCTGTAAAGTCCGGAATTCAATTAGATTTAGATCTAACCTTACCTGATGTTAAAGTATATCTACCCCATAAACTATATGAACAAGTTACGATGAAAACAGAAGCAGGAAATATATATAGTCGTAGTATTCAGGCTGGTGATGTAAAATTTGCTACAAAAACAGGGTCTGTCAAGTTCAACGAAGTAAAAAGCGAGAAGATTAAAGGTGTATCTTCGGCTGGAAATATGACTTTACAAAAAATTATAGGATCATTTGACTTACAAAGTGAAACCGGACAAGTCAATGTATCTCTTCGTGAGGATCCTATCGGAGAAAATCAAATCAATGTAAAAAATGGAAAGGTTCAAGTAAGGATGGACAAAAATCCTCAATCATTAAAAGTAGATCTTGATTCACAAATAAATGAAGTCAAAACAGACTTTCTGATTCACCCATCTTCCAATGGAACGAAAAAGAAATTGGGATATATTGGGGAAAAGAAAGAAGATAGTCCCGTTTTAAAAGTGAAATCAGTAACAGGAGAAATATATTTAACTAAAAAATAGCAATATGATGTGTATGATTTAAAAAGGATAGGGATGATCAGATGGTTTATTTTGTGGTTACAGAGTTAAAAAGGCAAGTAAGAAGTCATTCGTTTTGGATTGTTTTAGGTGCGATTATTGCACTAAGTTATATATTTGTTCCATCTGATGGGGCACCCTATACGACATTAGATATAGCGGGAGTACGGGGTATATACAATTCTGCTTGGATGAGTGGTATGTTAGGTATTTTAGGAAGTGTATTTACATGTATGTTTGGTTTTTATTATTTACGAGATCCCATTTCGAGGGATATACAGTTGCGAATGGGGCAAATGATTGGATCTTCCTCCATTTCTAAGGCGAAGTATATCATAGGCAAAACCTTAAGCAATTTTTTGGTTTATGCGATGATGGGAGCTGTTCTAACTCTAGGATTTATATCCATGCAATTGATTCGTGCAGAAGACTTCCGACTTTACTTACATGATTACCTATTGACTTATTTGATTATTTTGCTCCCTGTGTTTTTGATACTCGCCTCTCTAACTGTATTATTTGATGTGATTCCATGGCTGACAGGTGCTTGGGGAAATATCATCTACTTTATTGGGATTATGGTTTTATTTATTCAATCCATGGAACAAGAAAGCTTTTATGATGTTTTTGGAACAGAGTTTATTTTGCAGAATATAAAAGCAGGTATAACCCCGATTGATTCAAAGGCAGCACAGTCAGATATGATTCACTTTGGCTTTAACTTCTTTGAAACACCGATAACACTTAAAAAATTTGTGTGGCAAGGGATCGACTGGTCTTTTAATTACTTGTTACAACGTAGTTGGTTGTTGCTATTCGCTCTAATTATTATGGGAATTTCTACTGTTTTATTTCGGAGATCTTATTTAACCAAGCCGATGAAAGAGAAGAAAACATATCTTGATCTCTCGAAATTTTATCAACATCAGCATCAAAAACTTGAAGTGATGGATATTTCGTCTCCCTCTTTTCGATTGACTCCATACAGCGGTCAGAAGCAGGTTTCACTCTTAACCATGACTTTTCATGAGCTAAGATTGATGTTAAAGGGGATGAATTTATGGTGGCATATCATCGCTCTTGGACTTATTTTTTTTAGCTTCAATTGTTCGATTGAACCTGATAAAAGGTTACTTTCTTTTGTATGGATTTGGCCGATTACAGTTTGGTCTCAAATGGCGGTGAAAGAAAAGCTATATCGAACTGAAGCAATCGTGGCGACTGGAATATCTGGAAGGCGTCAGTTTATGGCCAGCTGGTTAGCTGGAGTCATTTTAGCACTTATTATTGGCAGTGGAGCAATCATACGTTTTTACAATGAAAGTGACTTTATTTTTGCTTGGATAGTAGGTGCTTTATTTATCCCAACATTAGCCTTTTGTTTAGGAAGTCTAAGTGGTACAAGGAAGTTGTTTGAGGGTTTGTATTTATTTTTATGGTACCTTGGTCCTGTAAACGCGAACCCTATGTTCGACTATATGGGAGTAAGTCAACCTATACTTTCGCATACACTCCTCTTACTGGGAATTACTATCTTACTCTTCTCGATTACGGCATGGCGTCAGCTGGCTAAACAGTAAAAAGCAAAATATAAAGGGTATGACCTCAAGTTGCGTTAAAGCGCCTTTGGGGTCATATCCTTTTGGACTGTAGATAGTAGATTAATATATCATAGCGCTCTCGTTTCATTCTAAACTAGCTACTTAATGCTTTAGCGAATGATCTAATTTTTTGATCAAATTTGTGAAACTTATCTTGTATTGTTTATATTAATGAAATAGGAAGTATGATTTGAAAAAAAGTACCTACTTGAGGTTGACTATGTACCTCGATTTGCCCATCATGAGCAAGAATTAATTGTTTGGTAATGGCCATTCCTAAACCGCTGCCTTCATCAGATTGGGTTGTGGATGAACCTCGATAATACTTGTGGAATAAATGTTTGACTGTCTGTTCATCCATTCCTATTCCATTGTCGCTTATGATGATAATCACCTTTTTTTCATCAGAGTCTACATCAACAGAAATGGTAATTTTAGTTCCTTTCGGATTGTGAATAATTGAATTCATTAGGAGATTGACTAAAGCGCGTTTTAGTAATTTTTCGTCAAAGGCAAGATCCACTTTCTCAACGGATATACAAAAATCTAGATGATAATCTTTCGCTCTGGGATCATTAATCACATCGACGATAATTCGGCGAACAAACTCGACGATATTGTGATTAACCTTATTTAAAGGGATTTTTCGATAGTCCATTTGAAAAGATAAGTTTAAATCGGAAATTAACTCTTGCAAGTGGTACGATTTTTGATGAATTTGTTGAATAAATTCTATTTGTTCTTCGGGTTTCCACTTATGATCGGTTGATAATAACATCGCTGAGTATCCAGTGATATAAGTTAGTGGTGTTTTTAAGTCATGGGAGATTCCTGCTGCCCAGTTTTGTTTCATTTCTTCTAGTTGCTTCCGTTCTTTTTCGGCTTGCTTTAGCTCCTTCGTTAATGCATGCATATGTAAAAAAACCTCTTGATATAGACGATAAGGATATTTAAGCTTGCCATTCTTTTCATGATATAACTTATGGAAATTAGCGGGTTCTTGATAGGTTCCATTAGCTAACTCGCCAATCCACTTCATCAGGAAGAAAAAGGGTTTCCCGAAATACCAACCATAAGCAAAGGCAATCAAGAGGATACTGATGATCATAGTCATGGGTGCTAATAGGATATCATCATCCTGTTTAAGGTGAAATAATGGAAAAATCCCTTCCAACATAATGACAAGAATTACTGCAGTAGAGATCATGGATAACCAAAAAAAAGAAATAAAATGCCACATCAGACGTAATTTCAGTTTCATAATGGTGCTCTACCTCTCAGGTGGTATAAATTTATAGCCAATGCCTCGTAGATTAATAATGATTTTTGGGTCTCTTGGGTTTTTTTCGATTTTTTTTCTTAATTTAGAGATATGGATCACTACTGTTTTTTCATCCCCTATATGAGTAGCATCCCATACAGATTCGTAGAGTTGACTAATTGTAAAAACACGATGAGGATGAGCACATAAAAATGAGAGTAATTCAAACTCCTTTGCCGTACAATGGACGGGCTGTCCAGCGACAAGTAACTCACCACGGTTTTTGTTTAGTATAAATGAGCCGAAATTCCATTCTTCTTCTTCGGATTCTTGTTGTAATGCACGTTGAAACATCGCTTGTCTACGGAGCTGTACTTGGATTCGTGCTGCCACTTCGAGTGGATTAAACGGTTTGGTAATATAGTCATCTCCACCGATACCTAGACCCATTAATTTATCTAAGTCGCTCGCACGGGCTGTCACAAATAAAATAGGAATATCCTTAAATGCTCGGATTCTTCTACAAACTTCAAATCCATCCAAGTCAGGTAACATCACATCGAGCAGAATAAGGTCAAATGTGTGAGATTTTACTAAATCTAAAGCTTGTTGACCTGTCGTCGCTGTCTCTATATTTTGAAACCCTTCACGCTTTAGCACAATACTTAACATATCAAGTAATCCTTGTTCGTCGTCAACAAGTAGTAATTTATCAGTGCGCATCAGTCTTAACCAACTTTCTGTACTTTGGAAATAGAATAGGTCGTGGATATAACGGAGAAGGCATAACAAAGTACCCTTTCTTTCAAAAGAAAGAAAGGGGGCACGTTTACCAGAAGAAAGGATACGAAAGAAAGTGAAAGGTAATTAGAACAGTGACCTTATCACTATTACTTAATAAGTGTATATTACTTACTCGGTAGACGAAGAGCCCCCTAATCAGTAAGTAAGAAGTAGGTTGCAATGATACAAATAACCAATACGCCAATGAGAATGATTATATGGTTTTTGTATTCATCCCATATTTTTGATGGGGTTTGCCGATGTTGAGATCGACTTAATGTTGTTGTTTGAGATAAATATTTGGGCTCCAGCATTTTTTCTGAACGTGAAGATATAGGCTTAGTCGGGGTTGGTCGTTTCATTCCCGGGCGATCTATTTGAGCGCGATTAGATTGTGAATTTGCATAGCTTTGACGCGAAGAGCTTGTTTTTACATGTGTTGTTTGTTTCATCGCTTTACTTGCTACATAAGGATGATCTTTAGGAATATTCGCTCTCGCTTGTAATAAAGCTTGTTTAATTTCAAAGGCCGACTGATAACGGCGGTTCGGGTCTTTCTCTAATGCTTTATAAATAATTTGTTTTAACTCATTGGGAACTGTATGATTAATTTTCTGGGGATCGGGTATAGGTTCTTGAATATGTTGTAGGGCAATCGCGATATTTTCATTTCCATCAAATGGTAATCGCCCTGTAACCATTTCATATAGTACAATTCCTAATGAATAAATATCAGAGGGATAACTCACTCGCATACCTCGAGCTTGTTCAGGAGAAATATAATGAACAGACCCCATGACCATTCCTGTTTTAGTAAAAGTAGACTGAGGTTTAACTAAACGAGAAATACCAAAGTCTGTAATTTTATATTCATTATCACGTGTTCCTAGTATATTATGTGGTTTAATATCCCGATGAATAATTCCGTTTTGATGAGCATGTGATAATCCGTCACAAATTTGGATCGCAATATTAATACATTCATGTGGAGAGAGAGAACCGCGTTGCTTAATCAGAGCTTTTAAAGAACGCCCTTCTACATATTCCATTACCATATAATGGATTTTATTTTCTTGACCGATGTTAAAGACTTTGACAACATTAGGATGGGATAATTTTGCCGTTGCTTTCGCTTCCCAGGTAAATCGACGAATAAATTCATTATCATGACTTAGTGACTCGCTAAGAACCTTTACAGCAACAAATTGATTCTTTTTTAAATCACGAGCTTTATATACTTCAGCCATGCCTCCACCGCCGACTAGCTGGATAATTTCGTACCTCCCACCCAATTTTTTTCCTTTCACGAATATCACCTTTCTTCTGATTGACCTCGTGTTCTAATAAAACGGTTAAAATAATAACCCTTTTTATTATATGGTATAACAGGAGGTGAGCAATAGTAAGAAAATGTCATAGGTATAAAAAGCATTTAAGACTTAAGGTTAAGTAGAACATGAATAAACGAGCATATGGATATCAAATTAGAAGGAAGATATTGACTATTCTCTCTAATAGATTGAAATTAAAAACTTACTCCGTTTATAAAACGATATGAGAAGAGTGTAACAAAAAATAGGGTAAAAAACCATCAATTATGCCGTTTTTCTAGGAAATTGCCTTATTTTTTTCGCATCTAATTGAATTGTGGAAGGAATGAGTTGTCAGTGAACTTACTGGAATCCTTACTATCTCGAGGCTTTTTTCCAAAAGAACTTCCACCAGTTTTTACCACTCGTAGTTTAGGAAGCTGTATCCATGAACTTCCAATTAAATATAACATAAAACCAAGTAAAAGTATTACTTTTTCAATTCCAAAGCAAAAACATTATCGACGTATTTTACATGTACCCCATCCATTCCATCAAATTTTACTAAGCATAGAGATTGCCAAAGAGTGGGAACAAATTTACGCATTTTGTACTAAATCAACACTTACTTTTAGTTATCCTAAAGTAGATTTGAGTGGAAAGCGAGCAATTGATAGAGCCTATTCTTTTCAAGAAGTGATGGAGGAGCGTTTACGAAGTTCCATTATCTCTAAAATAGCTCTTTTTACTGATATTTCACGTTTTTATTCAACCATCTATACCCATGTGATTCCTTGGGCGCTTCATACTAAAGAGTTAGGGAAGAAAAAAAGACGAGACAAGAAATTATTGGGGAATCGTCTAGATATCGGTGTCAGAAATACACAAGAAGGTCAAACATTAGGGATTCCGATTGGGCCTGATACTTCATTAGTAATGGCAGAGTTAATTGGTTGTGCGATTGATATGCGATTACAAGATAAAATAGCCAATATTCGTGGTTTGAGATATGTAGATGATTTTTATTTATTTTTTGATACGATGGGAGAAGCTGAACAAGCTCTAACTACTATCCGGGAAACATTAGCGTATTATGAGCTTGATTTGAATGCTCATAAAACCAAGGTGTTTCATTTACCTGAAAGGCTCTATGAATCATGGAAGGTTGAGCTCGATTTATTTAAGATTTCTTCAAAAAAAGCTGAGGAACAACGTGTCGATTTTTTTAATTTGTTTCACAAAGCATATGAATTATATCAAAAATATCAGAATCCCGCCATTATGAAGTATGCGCTAAAAAAATCCATTCCAGATCAATTACACTTGGAAAACTGGGAGCTCTATGAAAGTTGGTTACTTAGAATTTGGATGGATGTATCGAATACTTATCCATTGATCGTAGATCTTTTTAATTATTACCAACGTAAAAAAATGCCGATAGATCAAAAACGAATTACAAGAGTATTAAGTCGTTCGATTCAAGAGTGTCTTCAGTATCAGCATGACTTTGAGTTGGTTTGGGCATTATGGCTATGTAAGTGTTTAAATTTAACTTTACCAGAACAACTTGGGCAAGGCTTATCGATGATCACAAATCCATTTGTGGTACTATTAGCACTTGATTTATCTCATTTAGGGTTATTAAAAGGGCTTACAAAAGAGAGATGGGAACAACAGCTAACCAATGGATGGTCTGAAAATGACTGGCTTCTCCAATATGAGGGAGTACAGAAAGGATGGTTACAAGGAAGGATAGAACATCCGTTTTTTCAACATTTAGCAAAACACCACGTTCAGTTTTATGATCCGATGTCTCCGTTTAATCAGGTAACGATGGCTAGCTTTCGATCACTTGGATATGATCACTAAACCAATTACCACAGTATGTTGCATAATTTGATTGAAAATCAAAATCGTACCAAGCAACCTTATCTATCAAAAAGTAAATTCTCGTAAATGGATAAACCTCTCCCTTCGAAGCGAAAATCATTTATAATCTAACATAGAAGAGGATCATTGTATATTTTAGTAATTTCTGAAGGTATAACACTACCAGATCATAGCGAAGGGAGGAAAAGTAATGCAAACTATTGCAATTCAAGATACCTTCTTAGAAGCTTTTTCCAAGTTACCAAAAGCAGAACAAAAGCGTACCCAAGAAATGATCAGAAAATTGCGTGAAGATTCCTTTTATTCTAGTTTGAATTTAGAACGTTATAAAGAGGCTGTGGATCCACGAGTTTATTCGATTCGAGTTAATCATACATATCGTGCAATCGCCATTCGCCCAGAAAAAAGTGATACGATGCTTCTAGTATGGGTAGATCATCATGACGAAGCATATCGTTGGGCTAAGCGTAAACGGTTCACAGTAAACCCACAGACTGGAGTTATCCAAATGTGGTCATTGGAGGAAGCGAATGAGTCATTCATACAAGATGTGTCTGCTAATACGTATGGTTTATTTACATCCTTAACTGATAAACAACTAAGAACATTAGGCGTTCCTAGTGAATTAGTCGCAGAAGTACAGCAAATAAAAACAATCCAAGAGCTGGAACAAAAAAAAGGAAAGATTCCTTCAGATGCTATCGAAGCATTACAATATTTGGCGCATGGGGAAGCATATGAAGAAGTAGTCAGATTTATGGAAGAATTACAAGTGGAAGCGCAACAATTAGCGAATCAGACCAAAGAGGCAACAGCATTTGAGAAAGCGATCAAAAGTGTTCATTCTAGTAGGCATATTGTGGTCGTATCGGATGATGAACAATTAAATGAGATTTTAACGAAACCGCTGGAAAAATGGCGGATTTTTCTTCATCCAAGTCAAAAAGTTTTAGTAGAAAAAAATTATTTAGGTCCTGTTCGGGTGTTGGGAGGAGCGGGTACAGGAAAAACTGTCGTCGCTTTGCATCGCGCCCGGCGTTTGGTACGAAATATACTAAAGCCACAAGAAAAAATATTAGTAACTACATATAACTCTAATCTGGCTGACTATTTAAAGGAATGTTTACGAACCATGTGTACGGAACAAGAGTTTAATCAAATTGATGTTATACCGATTGATCAATTAGCCAAAAGAATAATCTATCAACTGGTCAAACTGCCTATTAATAAGATCATTAATGAAGCTATGGATATGAAAGAAATTTGGATCAAATCGTGTCAAGAAACAGGTTATCCGGTTGAAAAATTGCATTTTGTTATTCAAGAGTATATCCATGTTATTCAAAATCATGGTATTCAAACATGGGAAGAGTATGCACATATCCCACGTATAGGAAGAGGTATACGTATCTCCTCTCGTGAACGAGAAAAAGTTTGGCAGGTTGTAAGTTTTGTACGCCAACAAATGGACAAGTTAAAGTGGTATGAATTTGTAGATATATTACGTATAGCGCGAACATGGCTTGAACAAAATCCAGGTACTTTTGTCTACCGCTGTGCAGTAGTTGATGAGGCACAAGATTTTCACATGGAAGCATTTAAATTACTTCGTGCCTTGGTTCCAAAGAAAATGAATGATTTATTTATTGTAGGAGATCCTCATCAACGAATTGATTCTCATCATGTGGTATTACGACTTTGTGGGATTAATATTCGAGGACAGCGTTCAAAACGTTTACGCATTAACTATCGAACGACAGAGCAGATTCGCGAACAAGCTGTCAAACGATTACAAGGATTTGAGTTTGACGATCTAGATGGTGGAAAATTAGATGGAAAAGATACATCACTAATCTATGGGGAGCCACCTGAGCGACTTCATTTTACGACTGAACATGAGGAACAGCAATTTATAGTCAATGAAGTAAGGAATCTATTAGACCAAGGTATTCGATGTAATGAGATTGCTATTTTAGCAAGAACCAGTCAGATTGTAGAAAAGTTAAAAAAGAGTCTACAATCCCATCAAATTCCCGTTGTTACACTCAAATCTCATTTTGTTCAGACTGAAAGTGGAATCAATTGCGGAACGATGCATCGCAGTAAAGGATTGGAGTTTCGGATTGTGTTTATCGCAGGTGTCAATAAAGATGTCATTCCTTTATATGATAAGTATTTAGATCTAGAACAAGGGGGTCTAGAAGATTATGAGAAGCAGGAACGTTCTCTACTCTATGTGGCAAGTACACGTGCTAGAGATAAATTATATGTGACTTCCTATGGAACTCCCAGTTCATTGTGGGAATTAGATAGCTAAAGACAACACCAAAAAGCAGATCTTCCTTTTCTACAGATCTGCTTTTACTTACTTAACGATTAATTTTCGGAGCTAGCCGTGTTAATAACTAAACCTAATAATCCAGGTCCTGTATGAACAACTAAGGAAGAACTAATGTGGCTGATATAAATCTCAACAATATTTTCCATTTTTTTGAATCGCTCTTTTAGCATCATCGCTTCTTGCTCTGCTTTTGTATGAATAATCGTTAAGCTGGTCTTAGTCGATTCGACTTGTTTTAAGACAGGTTCAAGCATTTTTTTAATGGCTTGTTTACGCCCACGTCCTACCGTAAAAGGATAAAATTTTCCTTCTTCGTCAACGGAAATGATCGGTTTTAAGTTAAGGAGAGAGCCAAGAGTAGCAGCTACTTTTCCAATACGGCCACCAGCCTTTAAATACTCGAGTGTATCTACTATAAAGAATCCCATCAACTTTTGCCGAGTCTGCTCAATTTTCTCAATAATTTCTTGGAAGTTCATTTTATCTTGAACCATTTTAGCAACTTCAATGGCGAGAAAACCGAGTAGCCATGAGAGTCCTTTAGAATCAATGACTTCAATTTTCATATCAAAATCTTGTACGATGAGTTTAAAAGCATTGTAAGTGCCGCTTAACGCTGCTGAGACTGTTAAAATGATACAATGTGTATATCCTTCATCTTGAACTAGCTTAAGTGTCTGAATGATATCTTTAGGGGCAGGCATCGATGTTTTCGGGATTTCCTCGTGAAGTTTATCACAAACTTCTTCGGGTGTGATATCAATTCCATCGCGATAATCTCCATGTGAATAAATCACACGGATTGGAACTACTTTGATGTTCCATTTTTCAAGTAAACTAGCTGGTAAATCACAAGAGCTATCGGTAATAATGGCGATCCGATTCATATCCATCCCCCTTCCAGTCCATCTAAGTATAAGGTAGAAGAATGAAGAAAAACAAGCTAAAAGTTCGACTTAGGAGTTGATTAGATTGACCAATTCCTAATCATGAACTTTTAAGATGAATGCGCATTAGCATAGTATGAATCGTATATGCGAGAAGGATATAAAACTGGAGTTGAGGAAGCAAATCAATTGGTTACAACCTTTGCAAAAAGCGATGAAATCATTGCTACTATGATTAGTTGGTCAGTCTCTGGAATTACTTTACAGTGAACAAATGAGGGAAGAGCAGAAGGACTGAATCTTGACGTTAACGATGTATAGCTATTCATAGCTACTGTTTTAAATAATAAAATATATGAACTTTCAAGTTAGTGAATAGACTTCCATAAGTTTTTATCCACATGAAGACTTTTGACATTTCTGCTTTGGAATTCAAATCTCATTAACGATTTTTCTCAGTTAAGTGACTCTCATGAGGATTATGTCTTTGACAACTCTACTTGAATGTACAAAGATATAAAATATCTAAATATACCTTTAAATATTATCATATATATAAGCTATATCCCATAATCACTATGGGAATAAAACGAAAATTTTGTCATGAACTTCCAAGATCAAAATTGTGTTATAGTATAGATGTATTTGAAATTAGAAGGGTTGAGGTGCATATTATGAGTGAAAAAAATAAGCTCGTACCCGAGAAAGGAATTCATACAGATTTTTTACAAAAAATGACATATGGAGAATATTTATCATTAGATAAAATTTTATCTGCACAGAATCCGCTTTCAGGCCATCATGAAGAAATGGTATTTTTGATTATTCATCAAACGAGTGAGCTCTGGATCAAATTAATGTTACATGAGTTAAACGCAGCAACGAAGCTAATTACCCAAGATATTTATCAACCTGCATTTAAAATGCTTTCTCGCGTTTCCAAAATTCAATCGCAAATTATACAATCATGGGATATTTTAGCAACGATGACACCTGCTGAGTATATGGAATTCCGTGATAAGCTGGGGAATGCTTCTGGCTTCCAATCTTATCAATATCGCTTAGTTGAATTTGCCTTTGGAAATAAGAGTAAACATATTTTAGAGATTTATAAAAAAGATAAAGAGTTATATGATTGTTTATATGAAGCTTTATATCAACCTAGCCTTTATGATGTATCGATTCAAGCTTTGGCCAAGGCTGGACTGGAAATCAATCCAAAGTTACTGGATCGCGATTGGAGCGAAAAATATGAAGAAGATCCAACTGTGGAGGCTGCATGGTTAGAAGTATATCGAAATGTGGATAAATATTGGAATCTCTATCAATTGGCTGAAAAATTAGTTGACCTTGAAGATTGGCTCCAACAATGGCGATTCCGACATATGAAAACAGTGGAGCGAATTATTGGTCATAAGATGGGAACAGGTGGGTCTTCAGGTGTAACTTATTTGAAAAAGGTGTTAGATGGTTATCTATTCCCGGAACTTTGGAAAATTCGTACTCAATTATAAGTATGAATGGATTCTTTATGGTCACTAAAGACCAAAGAAACGAATGTTTTTGTATAAATCATTGAACATGATTCATAGAGATGGAGGATGGGTTATATGGAATTTCAACCAACGAGGGAATTTGCGAAAGAGCTAGACAGCCGAGATGAGTTAGCCAAATTTCGTGAAGAGTTCTATCTTCAACCGGATACCATCTATATGGATGGGAACTCACTTGGTCTTTGTTCCAAACGAGCAGAATCCTCTTTATTAGAGTTATTAGCATCTTGGAAACGTTATGGCATCGATGGTTGGACAGAAGGGAAATACCCTTGGTATTATCTTTCGGAACAGTTGGGAGCGAAAATGGCTCATCTGATCGGGGCAAAACCTGAAGAGGTTGTTGCAACCGGTTCCACAACCGTAAACTTACATCAATTGGTTAGTACTTTTTATCGTCCAGAAGGTAAACGAACCAAAATTGTTGCTGATGAATTAACCTTCCCATCTGATATCTATGCCTTAAAAAGTCATTTGCGTACGCGTGGTTTTGATCCAGATACTCATCTGATTCGTGTGAAAAGTCGGGATGGACGTACTTTAAATGAAAGCGATATCATTGATGCGATGACAGATGAAGTGGCTTTAGTACTTCTGCCGACTGTACTTTATCGAAGTGGACAACTCTTAGATATTGAACTTTTAACCAAAGAAGCCCATGCTCGTGAAATTTTGATTGGGTTTGATGCGTGCCATTCAATTGGAGCGATTCCACATCAGTTTAGTCAATGGGGAGTCGATTTTGGCTTCTGGTGTACGTATAAGTATCTGAATAGTGGTCCGGGAGGAGTCGCTGGGCTTTATGTCAATGAAAAACACTTTGGCTTAGCACCTGGGCTTGCAGGTTGGTTTGGTTCCGATAAAGATAAACAGTTTGATATGTCCCATGATATGGAGCATGCGCAAACGGCAGGTGCTTATCAAATTGGTACTCCACACTTACTAAGTGTAGCCCCACTCATTGGATCACTTGAAATTTTCGATGAAGCTGGGATTGAGCGAATTCGTAAGAAATCGCTTGCGCTTACTCGATATATGATGCAATTAATCAAAAGTGAGTTAAGTGGTTATGGTTTCTATATTGGAAATCCTACTGAAGATCATCGTCGTACGGGGCATATTTGCTTAGAACATGAAGAGGCACCCCGGATTTGTAAAGCACTAAAAGAAAAACTAGTTATCCCAGACTTCCGAGCTCCCAATGTCATTCGCTTAGCCCCTATCGCTCTTTATACTTCTTATGAAGAAGTATGGGATATGATCCACCGTTTAAAAGTGATAATGGAAGAACAAACCTATAAGAAATTTAAAAATGAACGTGAGGTTGTTGCTTAATGTGCCTCATCGATATTTCGGAACCACTTCGGGCTGGTGTAGCAGGCTGGCCCGGAGACACGCCTTTTTCTTTTACGCTTAATTGGACAAAAGAGGAAACAGGCTCTGTCAATGTTGGGAAAGTTATATTTAGTACGCATACAGGAACCCATATTGATGCTCCTTTTCATTTTGATAATGAAGGACAAAAAGTGCATGAGCTAGATCTTTCTCTTTATGTGGGCCCTTGTCGCGTGATTCACTTATTTGATCTTCCTTCGATTGGAGCCCATGATCTTGCGAAGTATAATTTAGCAGGGGTTGAGCGATTAATTATCCGTACAGACTCATGGAAAGATCGTTCTGTCTTCCCCACATCTTTCACCTATATTCGCCCCGATTTAGGTTCTTATTTACAGAAGCAAGGGATTCGGCTGTTGGGATTAGATGTACCATCGGTTGATTTGCCAGATAGTAAGGAGTTATTAGGTCATCATTCTTTACATCAACATGGTGTGCATATTTTAGAAGGTACTGTTTTATATCAGGTGGAAGAAGGGGATTATGAGCTGATCGCCCTGCCACTACCGATTGAAGGTGCAGATGGAAGTTTGGTTCGAGCCGTACTACGGAAAATATAAAAAGGTTGATAAATAAAAAAGTGAGCCTGATTTATTCACAAGCTCACTTTTTTATTTATGTGAGCGGTTCAAAAAGAGTATCAACCATTAACGTAACGGACGCACTGTGCATAGAAAGCCTTCTTGTCACAAAAACTAGAAATAATATGAGCAAAATCTATGTTGATTTTTAAA
This sequence comes from Thermoflavimicrobium daqui, assembly GCF_003313465.1. Lineage (GTDB taxonomy): Bacteria > Bacillota > Bacilli > Thermoactinomycetales > Thermoactinomycetaceae > Thermoflavimicrobium > Thermoflavimicrobium daqui. The sequence continues at coordinate 445,105 of NZ_KZ845663.1, read as the reverse complement.
AGGGAAAGATAGGATTTTCTGAAAGGACACATCCATATGACTGATGTAAAGAATTCAAAGGGATTTAAGTGACTAAAAACTAAGAAATTAAAAAATAACCAATCGAATTACGATGTTTCATCTTCTAACAACCAGCCAACAAATAATCAATCAACAGAGTACATAACACAAGTTCAGAAAACGGCTTGTCAAATGATTTAACAACCAATCTATTGATGAACATAAAGAGAATCAAACAAGAGATTGGACATAATGCTGATGTTAAATTTCATAAGTTTAAACTAGACCAAATAGATATACAGTCATTGATCGTTGATGTCGATATTGAGGCAGAAGGAACTTTCGAGGCTGATTGGTTGGTTCTAGGAAATACTTTTAAAAATAACCTATTAAGAAGAGTGGAGAAAGCAACACAAAGGGAAATTCTACGAATTGTTAATTTAGCTTTATCAAAAACTCAAAAGGTATATCGAGTAGATGTAGCTGGATTGGTAATCAATTAAGAATTGTGTACCCAGAGATATGAATAAAAAAGGTGAAGAAACAAGATAGATCATTCGAGTAAGAAAGATGAGGTCTTTAAGACCTCACCTACTATAGATGTAAAAGTAGCTTTGCTGTGGTAAAGTAAATAATAAGTCCAGTTCCATCCACTAAAGTTGTGATTAATGGATTAGATACAACGGCAGGATCTACCTTGAGTCGATGTAAGATGAGTGGTAAAATAGCAGACACTAAAGATGACCATAATACAATAATTAAAATAGAAATGGATACAACCCAACCGACATTCGTTTGGACACCCATGAGCACCGCTCGTATATACATAATGAATCCTAACGATAAGCCTAGTAGACATCCAGTTATGATTTCTTTGCGTATTACACGAAAGATGTCCTTAAATGTGACTTCACCCATACCAAGAGCACGTACTAAAGTGGTAACAATTTGTGAAGCTGTATTGCCACCGGTACCTGTTAAGAGAGGGATAAAGAATGATAGCTCTACAATTTTACTTAGTGTATCACTAAACTTTTCTAACACATTTGCAGTATAAGCACCACCAATAAAGAGCACAAGTAGCCAAATAATTCGTTTCCGGAAAAGTTCCCAGGTCGATGTTTTAAAGTAAGGCTCGGATAAAGGAGAGCTACCTCCCATTTTTTGAAAGTCCTCTGTAGCCTCTTCTTGGATAACATCAACTACATCATCTACGGTGATAATCCCTTTTAGCCGATTTTGCTGATCAACGACTGGAAGAGCATAAAAGTCATATCGAGATAAAATGTTGGCTACTTCTTCTTGTTCCATATCTGCAGGAACTGTGATGATATCTTGGATAGCAATTTCACCTAAACGAGTATCAGGACGAGCTAAGATGATCTCTTTCAACGAACAGACCCCTACGAGTTCGCCACGAATATCAGTGACATAGATGTAGGAAACAATTTCTGCTTCATGTCCCACTTTTCGTATATGTGAGAGAGTCTGTTCGCCATTCCAGTAGGCTCTGGCAGCTATATAATCTACTGTCATGAGACTTCCCGCTGTATACTCGGGATAAGTCATCAATTGATTGATTTTATCACGATAATCTTCGGGGAGTAAATCCAAAAGACGTTGTGCTTGTAACGGATGGATCGCTAGTAGCATATCTACCACTGCATCACTTGACATCTGCTTCAACAGAGGGGAAGCGATGGAGTCCTTTAAGTGTCGTAAAATATGATATTGCACCTCAGGCTCAAGATATTCAAGTGATTCAGCGGCAAGCACGATTGGCAACTTAGATATCAAATCAAGCTGTTCCTCAAGACTTAACTCCCTCAAAACTTCGGAAATATCATATGGACGTAAAGAATGAACCAAATCAAACAAATGTTGTGGGTTTTTCTTGTTCTGTAAAGCGAATTCAATTTCTTTTTGAATGATGGTGTGATCCATGCTTTCCCCTCCTTTTTGTATTATGCCCAATAAAAAACCCTCTCTAAAAAGATCGAGAGGGTTTCATCATCACAAAATAAGCCCAATATTTGCCTGTTTCTGGGCTATTTTTGAATGTCCCCCTCATTGAGCTTTGGCACTGAGCGGCATAGGTCATAAGACCAGCTACGTTAGAAAAGACCTTCTTTCCGATCTTTCCTGCTGACCCATTGGCGTCTCTCGACATTTTTGGGCAGTAGCGTATCTCCGAACAGGAACCTCACCTAATAGAGACATCAACTATACAATTATGATTGATTTAAGCTAAGTATAGCTGCTTGATTCATTTTTCGTCAACTATAATGTTATTTATTCTTGAGTTAAGTCTTTTTACACACTATTAAAAATTAATTTATGCTATAATGTAAATATAAAAAATTGAAAATATATTTCACCTAGTCAATTCAATCTTAAGAATTGTAAATCTGGAGAATCAACTTAGCTTCAAACTTCCCTTGTTTAAAGGAAGGGGGGCAATCATGTCCAATGAGATGAAAGCCCTAGAGCGGGCGATTGATGAAATCACGGAAATTGCCGTTGGTTTTGGACTTGATTTTTATCCGATGCGCTATGAGATTTGTCCAGCAGATATTATTTACACTTTTGGTGCTTATGGGATGCCTACACGCTTTTCCCACTGGAGTTTTGGGAAAGCTTTTCACAAGATGAAGCTGCAGTATGACTTTAACTTAAGTCGAATTTATGAATTGGTCATTAATTCTAATCCTTGTTATGCCTTTTTGCTAAAAGGAAATAGTTTAATTCAAAATAAGATGATCGTGGCTCACGTCTTAGCACACTGTGACTTTTTTAAAAATAATATTCGCTTTTCCAATACGCCACGGGATATGGTTGAGAGTATGGCTGCAAGTGCTGAGCGAATCCGTAACTATGAGATTCAATACGGAAAAGAGGAAGTAGAAGCCTTTTTAGATCATGTGCTTGCAATTCAAGAGCATATCAATCCAAGCCTTTTGGATCAACAATTGACTTATCAAGATAAAAATGAAAATCCAACACCGAAGCGTACAACTCCATATGATGATTTATGGAGATTAGATGAGCCAAATAATATCCCACCCAAAGATACGAAAAAGAAAAATTTTCCAGAAGACCCAGAGAAAGATTTACTATTGTTTATAATGAATCATAGCCGGATTTTAGATGATTGGCATCAAGATATTTTAACTATTATACGTAATGAAATGCTTTATTTTTGGCCACAAATTGAAACAAAGATTATGAATGAAGGTTGGGCGACATACTGGCATATTCGGATTATGCGAGAGATGGATTTGACAGAAGAGGAGACGATTGAATTTGCCAAACTAAATGCATCAGTCACACAACCAGCTCCAACTTCGATCAATCCTTATTATCTCGGACTAAAAATTTTTGAAGATATTGAACGTCGTTTTGATCATCCCACCGTGCAAGAACAAAAGAGATGGGGGCGTATGCCTAACCAGGGACGGAAGAAAATTTTTGAAGTTCGTGAATTAGACTCTGATATTTCTTTCTTACGTAACTATTTAACGAAAGATTTGGTAGAGGAATTAGATTTATATGTGTTTCAACGGAAAGGGAATGATTGGAGTATTACAGATAAAAATTGGAAAAAAGTCCGAGATGAATTGGTAACAAGCCGTATTAATGGTGGATATCCAGTAATCTTAGTACAAAATGGGGACTATCTCCAAAACGGGGAGCTGTATTTGGTACACCAGTACGAAGGAGTCGAGCTGGATATCAAATATTTGGAAAAAACGCTACCGCATGTTTATGCTCTCTGGGGACGAAATGTTCATCTACAAACGATGATGGACTCTCGAAAGGTTTTATTTAGCTATAATGGAAAAAAATGTACTAGACGATATATATAGATAGAGGCTCGGTTTAAAAACCTGGACATTATTCATGTTCAGGTTTTTTTGTTGATTTGACATCAGTGAATTTTTGTAATAAATTATATGTTACGTTTCTTCAAATCAAGGGGGTAATATTTTGAGTCTATATACGGAAGAAAAGCAAAAGCTTAAGCAAATCACAGAGAAAATTGGTCAACAGATAGCTGCACTTGAAAAAATACCTCGCTATTATGGCAATCATTTAGTTGAGCAAATACTTGATGATCAACGACAAAAGAAGCTAAGAGATCTAAGACATGCTTATTCTCAACTCTATTTTGGTCGCTTAGACTTTGAAGAGGGTGAAACGAACCAGATTACTCCTTTATATATTGGGAAAATCGGTGTGGAAGATGAAGCGGAGAATCAACCACTAATCATTGATTGGCGAGCTCCTGTTGCTAGTATGTTTTATTCGTTTACTGGAAAAGGAGATACTGCTTCCTATATTTCACCTGATGGTTTAGTTGAAGGAGTTATTCATTTAAAACGAAATATTGTTATTCGTAAGCAAAAACTAGAGCGAGTTGTGGATAGCTATGTTCGAGGAAAAGAAAATATGGGGCTTACCGATGAATTTTTGTTGTATCGTCTCTCCGAGAATAAAGATCATCGATTACGTGATATTGTTTCTACCATTCAACTTGAGCAAGACCAGATTATCCGTGCAGATCGCAGTGAGGCGTTGATTATACAAGGAGTACCCGGAAGTGGAAAGACAACAGTTGCCTTACACCGACTTGCCTTTTTGTTATATCAATATCGACAAAGAATCAGGGCGGAACGCATTGTCATTTTTGCACCCAACCAAATGTTTTTGGATTATATTTCGGATGTATTGCCGGAGTTAGGAGTGGGTGATATTCAGCAGACAACTTTTCGTAACTGGGCGATGGAGATTTTAAAGTCACATCACATCGAACTTGAAGAGCTAAAAACTTCTCCTCAGGCTAAACAATTTGATAAAAAACCACCATTCTTGACTCAAACAGAAAAATGGGATCGCCTAAGAGGATCGATCGATTTTTTACATTATTTAAAGAGGGCATTTGCCTACTATGAATCTCATGTCGTTCCAAAACGTGGAATACTTGCATGGGATGATGTTTTTCTCTCTGAAGAAACTATTCGAACTTGGTTTGAAATTGAATATAAACATGAACCTCTTATGAAAAGAAAGGAACGAGTATTTGCTCGCATCAAACGTTGGTTAGAGTCGGCATATAAGGAAATACGCTCCTTAGATCCGAAAGGTTTACAAAAAAAAGAAGCAATGAAACGGATGCGTGCATATATGAAGGCTTGGCCGAAACATAACCTCATTGAATTATACCATCATCTTCTCATTACTCCTCTTCCTTCCAGTGATTTAGATATTGATCTTTCCATTATTAGACAAAACATCAACTTAAAGGTGCTTGACTGTGCTGATTTGGCACCGCTTGTTTATCTACATACCCAGTTGTATGGAGTAGATCAGACACAGTTGTTTGATCATATTGTCATTGATGAGGCACAAGATTTTTCCCCATTACAAGTTGCAGTGTTACAAGAATACTGTCCCAGTGGTTCGTTTACGATCTTGGGGGATATACTACAAAATATTTTTGGGGGGCAAGGAATTCGCCATTGGAATGAATTTCAAAGTTTGTTTCCTATACAAAAAGTTCGTTTCTATCAGTTACAGCGAAGTTATCGGTCAACAACGGAAATTATCCAGTTTGCAAATCAAGTAATCGATCCATATCGCGGAGAAATCGAAAGGGCCATTCCTGTATTTCGTAGTGGTGATCCTGTACAGTGTTTTCAAATGAATTCATTTCAAGAAATTATGACTTGGGTTCAAGATGCTTTTTCACAGGGGAGTCATACAGTCGCTGTTGTTACACCAACAGAGATGAGAGCCAAAGAGGCATATCGTATGTTAATGAACGCAGAGTTAAAGCCTAACTTAATTACTTCACAACAAGACCAGTATCTAGGGGGGCTTTCTGTAGCACCGATTTATTTAGTTAAAGGAATGGAGTTTGATGCCGTTATCTTACTGGATGTCGATGATCAATTTTATCCAGAAAATGAGCAATGTGCAAAGTTGCTATTTGTTGGATGTACACGTGCCTTACATCGCTTATCCCTTGCATATCAAAAGGAGATTTCGCCATTAGTTCCCCAAGGATAAAGAAAAGAGGACTGACCCCAAAGCATGAAATGCCTAGGGTTAGCCCTTCGCAAACACGAATTAGAAATTATCTCAGTTAAACCCTTTTTCGTTATTATAAGAAAGTGGCTTGGAGAGAGTTGCGATGGAAATAGTTTCAGGTGTTTCTTCTAAGCCAGAAGTGGGTGGTTGTGAGCTTGAAACCACAGAAGGAGTTGCGATCCAAAATATGTTCCCTTTGATTTCTTGTTTTGTCGAACAAGCTTTATAAATTCGAAGCATAAACTTTTCTTCCGAACGTTCCAATAAACTTGCAATGCAAAAAGGCTGATCTGTCATTGCTACGACAATGTAAGAAGCAGGTAAAGACTGCTCAATAGGGACTTCAACGATAGTTTCGACTTCTTCTTCCCCTATGATAAAAGTGGTATTTCCTGACAGAATGAGAGGGAGAGAAAAGCTTAGTTTTTCGATTCCGATTGAATGATCTTTAAGATGTTCTGATTGAACGGATTCTTCAGCTAAATGGATGGATTGTATCGCTTTAGCCGCAATTTTATCAGATTGTACGGAGTCATTTGCCAATTTGTCTTTGGTGATGGATTTATTTTGTAGATGATGAGTTTGGATGGTATCAAAGCCAATTTTATAAGAAGTGATTGCGCCTTCAGCTATATGGCGGTTGGTGATTTGTTCATCTTGAATATGTTTAGAGAGAATGGATTGCTCTTGAATGTGTTTAGCGTCAACCGACTCTGAAGCTAACTTATTCGCTGTAATAATTTCATCCGTTAGATGATGATTTTCAATTTGATTCGGTTGAATGTGTTTAGATGAGATGATCTCCGAAGTTAGATGTTCTTCGTAGATGGCATCTTTGGCTAATTTATCAGCAGTCACTATTTTGCTTGCGAGGTGGTGAGATTCGATTTGTTCATCTTGAATATGTTTGGAGAGAATGGACTGCTCTTGGATATGTTTAGCCTCTATCGAATCGAAGGCTAACTTCTGAGTAGTAATGATTTCATCCGCAAGATGATGATTTTCAATTTGCTTATTTTGAATATGTTTAGAAGAAATGATCTCTGGAGTTAGATGTTTTTCATGGATAGCTCCATTGGCTAATTTATCAGCAGTCACTATTTCACTCCCAAGGTGATGGGATTCAATTTGCGCATCATGAATATGTTTAGAGAGAATAGACTGCTCTTGAATGTGTTTAGCCTCTATCGAATCGAAGGCTAACTTCTGAGTAGTAATGATTTCATCCGCAAGATGATGATTTTCAATTTGCTTATTTTGAATATGGTTAGAGGAAATGATCTCTGGAGTTAGATGTTTTTCATGGATGGCTCCATTGGCTATTTTATCAGCAGTAACAATTTCACTCCCAAGGTGATGGGATTCAATTTGCGCATCATGAATATGTTTAGAGAGAATAGACTGCTTTTGAATGTGTTTAGCGTCAACCGACTCTGAAGCTAACTTATTCGCTGTAATAACTTCATCCGTGAGATGATGATTTTCAATTTGATTCGGTTGAATGTGTTTAGATGAGATGATCTCCGAAGTTAGATGTTCTTCGTAGATGGCATCTTTGGCTAATTTATCAGCAGTCACTATTTCGCTTGCAAGGTGGTGAGATTCGATTTGTTCATCTTGAATATGTTTGGAGAGAATGGACTGCTCTTGGATATGTTTAGCCTCTATCGAATCGAAGGCTAACTTCTGAGTAGTAATGATTTCATCCGCAAGATGATGATTTTCAATTTGCTTATTTTGAATATGTTTAGAAGAAATGATCTCTGGAGTTAGATGTTTTTCATGGATAGCTCCATTGGCTAATTTATCAGCAGTCACTATTTCGCTCGCGAGGTGGTGAGATTCGATTTGCGCATCATGAATATGTTTAGAGAGAATGGACTGCTCTTGAATGTGTTTAGCGTCAACCGACTCTGGAGCCAACTTATTTGCTGTAATGATTTCATCCGCAAGATGATGATTTTCAATTTGCTCATTTTGAATGTGATGAGAGAAAATAGACCGATCAATGATATGTTTTGCTTCCACAGAGCATTTCGCGATCTTATTTTGGGTAACTGATTCATTGGCAAGGTGATGATTTTCAATTTGTTCATTTTGGATATGCTCTGCTTGAATGGACTTTTCACTAATGTGTTTCTTTTGGATAACTCCTCTAGCTAGTTTACCAGATGTTACTACTTCATCGGAGAGATGGCGGTTTTTAATTTGTCCACTTTGAATATGTCCAGCTAAGATCGCTTGTTTGTCAATGTGGTCACTTTGAACTGAGGAAAAAGCCAATTTTTCGGCCGTTATTGCTTGATTAGCTAGATGATCTGTTTGGATTTGTTCTTCACCAATATGGTCAGCAATAATCGCTTGTTTTGAAATATGGTGTTGCAAAATAGAATTACCAGCTAACTGATTGGTTGTAATTGCTTCATCTTGCAGATGATGGGTTGCAATTTGATCAGGTCGTATATGGGAGGAAATGATGGATTGTGGTTGAATATGTTTTGTTATAATCGCTTCTCTTGCTATTTTTTCTGATGTTATCGCTTCACTCGCTAATAGCTCTGTTTCAATTTGACCTTTTTGAATATGTTTGGCTGTGATGATTTGATTAGACAGATGCTCTGTACAAACGGCATTTGGAGCTAATTTGCTTTGAGTAATCGCATCATTGGCTATGTGCTTAGTTAAGATTTGCTTTGGTTGAATATGGTCCTTTTGAATTAATTCAGGGCTTAAATGTTCACTTAGGATCGCTTTAAAAGCGATTTTACTTGGAGTAACTGCCCCTTCTCCTAATTTATTTCCAGTAACTGATAAATCGATTAATTTATCGGTCGAGACAGACTCGGGTGCTAGCTTAGCTGTGGTAATAGAATGGTCCATCAGCTTTGTACCAGAAATCGAATGGCTCGCAATGTGATGATCATGAATACTTCTGTCTTGAATGTGATGCTGACCTACTGAACGTTCTTGTAAATGTTGTGCATGGATAATTTGATTATTCAAATGGCGAGTCTGAATCGCTTGATCCTGTATCATATGATCTTGAATAGAGAGTGGAGAGAGCTTCGAGTGCGTAATTGCCCCATCAGCAATATGTTTGGTTTGGACGATCTTATCGTTTAAGTGATGAGTCGAAACGGAGGAATGAGCCAATTTATCTTGGGTAATTGATTCATTTTCAAGTTTCTCTGCTGTAATGGATCGGTCTTGGAGTTTACTTGTTGAAATAGAAAGATCAGCAATTTTAGCATTATCAATAGTATCATTGGCCAGATGAATATTGGTGATGGTGCCACTTTTAATTTTTGCACCTGTGATGACTTGGTCAGCTAGATGTTCTGGATGAACATGGCCAATTCCAATATGATTGGCATAAATGGAACGATCTTTAATCTTACTGCCTTCAATACTATGTTCCATGATACGGTTGCCTGGAATTGAATTTTCTTTTAAATGCTTAGCAGTAATGGATTCACGTTGAATCTTTTCGCCAGAGATGGATTGATTGTCCAGATGGTGCTCTTTGATCGCTTTCTCTGCGATTTTAGGAGAAGTAATAGCTTGGTCAGCTATTTTTGCTGAAATAACGCTTTCATCTTGTAGATGATCAGTAAGAACTGCTCCTTTTTTGATCTTGCTGTCGCTGATGGAATGATTAGCAAGCTTTTCTGAAGTAATGACTGCATCAGGTAAATCATCTGTATAGATAAATGCTTTCTTTTCATTTGAGGGATTACGTAACTTTTTAAGTTTAGAGAGCTTGGACTCATGGGGAAAGGGGAGATCATTTTTGAAATGTGTTTCTTCTTGGTCAGGAGGTAGAAGATTTCTTTGTTCGGTGGGTAATGGTTCGGATTGTTTTGCTAAATCAAGTTGTTCAAGTTGCATAATCTCTTCTAATATAAGTTCATCTTGGAAGTGATCTGACATTATTTTTTTTCGTGATGGACCGATTTTTTTTCGTTTCAACTTTCATGCTCCTTTCTATACAATCTGTACCTTTTACTATATATTCATGAGCATGACACATGGAAACAAAGAAAATAAAAATATCCAAATTAGATTGACATTAACGGCTAGTCATAAAAAGAGTATGCCGGATATTACTTATATTGGTGATATTTACATAATACAACAGGTTTTTTTTATGTTAACATGGAAAACAAGTTGGACGAGATCAGCAAAAAGAAATGTCCAACAAATTTATATATTCTTAGGAGGATTTGATGCTTACACGTAAAAAGATCAAAAAAGTTGCTTTTGCCTCATTAACTTCTCTTGCAGTAATCGCTGGAATCCCTTTAAGCATGAGCCATGCTGCTCCACAGGATGATTTGCAGAGAATCTTTTCGAAAGTGGGTTGGAAATATTCAGAAGGTAAACTGGTTACTCAACCTAATTATTCGGAAGATTCGGCTAACGAAACACCTTCCAATGTGGCACCATCTATTCCAGAAAAGAATCCACCACAAAATAAGATAGAGAATCCATCTGACTTAGATAATTCGAGTGAACAATCAAATGCTCTCGCTGACAGAGTTATTAAAACTGGGGAAAAGTATTTAGGAGTCCCATATAGATTGGGGGCACCGTCTGGGCAAACGAAATTATTTGATTGTTCACTGTTCACACAGCAAGTGTTCAAAGAAAACAAGATTTCTCTCCCGCGTTCCTCTCGTCAACAAGCAACAGTGGGTAAAACAGTTTCCCGTTCTGAGATTAAAAAAGGAGATCTTCTTTTCTTCAAAACCAGTTCTTCAAATGGGAAAATTGGGCATGTAGGAATTTATGCTGGGAATAATAAAGTTTTACACACTTGGGGTTCAGGAGGAGTTCGTTACGATTCAATGGATACTCGCTGGTTAAAAGAAGGATTTATTACAGCGAAACGAGTGATTAATAACTAAAAAGCGATTGTTGTTTTTTAAAATTCTGAAGCTATACATCTGTAAAAGGAAAGCTGATATCTATCCCCCTAAAAGAAAAGGGGGATTTTTTATGACCGGATGTTAAAAATATCTTGTGTTTGCCAATTCCCTCCACCAAACCATAATGTTGGCTTTCCAGTAGGACCTTTTATCAAATGAAAAGCAACGAGATTACAAGAGAAACAGAGTTTAAGACTAGGAATATTATCATGGGCTACTCGTGTGTATAATTTACTTAACTGTTGGAGGGCAAATTGAACTAAGGCTTCACCAACACCTTGTTTACGATGATTTGTGTGTACAACGATAAATGATTCTTCTAAACCGTAATTTCCAATGACAATCAGACCAATTAGTTTTCGCTTTTCCATACAAATAGCGACTAGTGTTCCAGCCTTTGCTGAATTTAAATGAAGTTTATTAAACCAACGAATAGCTCGAGCTGTGATACGTCCGTCCCCAAATTGTTTGATTAAATGAAGTAGAATAGGACGTACACGATGAAACTCACTAGCGCTAATGCGACGAACTTTCAATTTTTCACCTCCGGAACAGAATTTTTTGTAAGGCTTAGAAAACGACTATACTCTAAAATTTTTTGTAACGAAAGTGAACGTATTTCAGGTTCATCAAATTTCATTGGTTTCGCATTCGCCTCAAAAAACCATAAATTTCCTTTTTTATCAATTCCGATATCCATGGACATTTCTCCTAAGTTTGTATCTTCCTTTTCTTCAATTGCTTTGGCAAAGGAGAGGCTTGCTTTTTTTAAATGATTGGCAATTTCTGTAGATCGAGAACCAAATACTTTCTTGATGACTACATCAAAATTTTCAATACTTCCTCCCATTGGAACATGTGTAGAAATGGCATTTCTACCAGCTAAACGGATACCCATACCTGTAATATCCCAAATACCTTTGGCATCTTTTTGTACAAGAACACGTACATCAAAAAACTTGTTATGATACTGAGCTAAAGTAATACCTTGTTGAATTAAATAAGTGTTGGATTCACATAACTTTTGGATTAGTGACCATACCTTTTGAAAGGAAGTAAAGTAATATTTCTTTTTTTGGTTCTTTTGTTGATAAATTATTTCGTATTCTTTGTTATTTAAAGTGATACGAATCATACCGATCCCTGCTTTACTATGGATCGGTTTTAGGTAAAGGATAGGGTATTTAAATAGCATTAATTTGAGTGAAGTTAAATCATGTAGAAGAATGGAGTCGGGTAAATAGGAACGCAGATGTTTATCTGATCGTAAATGTTGATAAATCGTCCACTTATCAAAGAAGTGTGGATTAAAAAGGTGAATTTCAGGGATTGACTTCAATCTAGCTAAAGCACTTTGTACTTCGTCTGACTGTTCAACTTGTCGATTTGGAATCCGATTATAAATTACCTGAGGAAAAGGAAGTTCAGTTTTTTTCCATCGGGGCTTTCCTCGAACAAATGTAAGAGTATAACCAATGACAGATGATGGGTCAATTTGAAGACCACTCGGAGTTAGAACAAATACTTTGATCCCCATTTTTTTACCCATCATGATCAAGTCGATAAAGTTCTGGTGGTTTCCACGAAAGGAAGAACCACCATCTGAAGTAAAAATGGCTACATAAGGTCCTTTTTCTGCAGGCAGAACGCCCAATTCAGAACGACCTCCTTTTTATACAAATTCTGCCAACTTTAAACTATACTCTGTAATATATTTAGCTGATTGACGACCTGCTTCCCGTAAGTTTGGATGATGAAATATATGGCGTCCTGGTTTAGAATTAACTTCAAATAACCAAATACGTTGATTTTGATCAATTCCCATATCCATCCCAAGTTCTCCTAAGGGGCCACTTAGTTTCTCTTCAAGTACTTCAGCTATTTCGACTGCAGCTTGAACTAACATTTCTTTTACTTTCTGAGCATGGTTAGGTAAAATTTCTTTTAACAAATCATCTGTAAAGACGCTCCCACCTGTACGAACATGAGTAGTAACGGAGCCTAACCCTGCTACCTTTGCTGCTATACCTACTACTTTCCACTTTCCTGTGCTATCTTTATGCATGTGAACACGAAAGTCAACAGGTCGCCCATTTACTTTTAGTAAACGTATACCTTGTTGTACTAAATAATTTTTTAACTTATCGGGGTTGTTTTTAAAATAAAATTTAAGAAGATTTTCTAAGGTTCGAAATCGATGTAGAATACTTTTCTCTCCTTGATGAAATCGGCTAAAATATCCTTGAGTAGGGTGATGGGTAATACGAAAAATTCCCATGCCTAAACTCCCACCACTTGGTTTTAGATATACCATTTTATATTTATCCAGCATATTCTTTAAAACTTTTGATGTTGGATTTAGTTGAGATTCAGGAGAATAGCTAGCCGTTTGAGGGTGGCTCTTTATTAATTGGTAGATCGTCCATTTATTGAAAAATCCTTGATTAAAAACTTGGCAATGGGTGCTTTCTTTTAAGCGTAATAGACAACTTTGTACACGTGCTAGCGACTCTGCTTTGCGATTTGGAACTCGTTCGTATACGACATCAGGTAGAGGAGAGAGAGAGCGCATCCACCGCCATTCACCTGAGTTGTCTTTTTTATAGTAGTAGCCAATAACGGTTTTATTCTGCCAGTTAATCATCTCAGGAGTAAAAACATAAAAGAAGGGTTTTTCAATCTCACTAGCCAACAAAAAGTTTCGAAAAAGCAATGTTCTTGCACCAAATGGAGCTGTCATATTTCCAGTAAAACCTGTTGTTAGGATCCCTATGACTGGACCTAAACGTAATTTTTTATCATGAAAAGAAGCCCGTGTACGTGTTGATCCAGCAAAGGGAATAACAAGTTGCCGTGCTAAAGTAGATGAAAGAATGATGAAATATCCTGGGCGTTTATTTTGAAAGATGCGAACTTGAGCTGATTTATTTCCAAGTTCTATTTCGATGAGTTCTCCATGTGTACAATTCCATTGTTTCATTAAGGATTTGGAGAGAAAAATGGCAGTAGTCGGGGATTGAGGTAATGGTTGAATCTGACAAATAACTGAACTCATCCGGCTTTCCCTCCTGTAAGTAGGGAATATGCATAACGAATAGGTAATTGAATGGCACGTTCTCTAAGCTCATGGCGACCGATTTTTAAGAATACGGATCGTCCTGGTTTGGAATTGACTTCTAATAACCACACTTTTCCTTGGGGGTCAATACCAAGGTCTAATCCAAGCTCTAATAAAGGGCCATGTTTTGCTTCGATATAATTTGGAACGAGGTCTGTTAATTCTTTGATTTGATTCTGAATTTTAATTACAACCTCTTTTGAATATAATTTTTCGATAAAAGGGAGAAGTGGAACAGCCTCCCCGCCACCATGTAGATTTGAAGTAACTGTATGTGGATTTCCTATTCGGACAGCCATTCCCGTTGTTTCCCATTCATGTTTTTCGTTTTTTTGTACTAGAATACGCACATCAAAAGGGCGATGATCTGGAGTTGTTAACTTTAAAAAAGGTTGAATAATGTAACGTGTATTCGCAATAAAATGTTCTAACCAAACTAGAAGCTGCTTTTTATTAAAAAGGACATCTTGGAAAAATTGGTTCTGCTTTGTACGACCAGATATAAAATAACAAGAAAGAGTTTGCTTAATCGAAATAACTCCACAACCAAGGCTTCCACCATTCGGTTTTAGTAAAATAGTTGACCAAGCTTTTAGTGCTGATAACACTGATTGTAGGGAGCGGACAGGATAGGTAGATGGCAAATATGGTTGGAGTTTAGGATATTCCTTTAGCATCAGATAAGTTTGTAATTTTCCGCCTAAGGGGCGACCGAGGAGACGAGTTTCGGGATCCTCTGCTAGACGAACTACTGATGGTTTGTAGGATAAATAATGCTTGCGATCCATGTAGAAACAACGGTCGTAGATTAAGCATGGAAGTGGAAAAGTGGATGAAATCCATTGGTTTGGAGATGGATGGGTCCAAGCTTTTACTGTACGAGTAGACCAATCAATTTGTTTGGGATTAAAGATAATGATATTTATATGGTATTTTTTCCCGGCTTGAGTGAGTTGTTCAAAAAATATTTTCTCTGGAAAAGGAGGTCGTTCGCCTGTAGCATGAAAACATGTGATGACTCCAAGAGTATGCGTTTGACTGGAACCATTAGTCATTACACATCGTCCTCCTCTGGTACATAAAAGTAGGAAAACTTTTTTTGGTCTTAAATAAAGTGGGCTCTTTTAATCCAGTCAAAAAATGAGTATATTCCATGAGTCTGTACACAGAAGGGCGGGTTGAGTTGGTAGAAGAAATCATTGAATCATCTGTTTTGGAGGGCTTTGAGTTTATTTCCAATAGCCAAATATCCCCTTTTTGGTCGATTGCTAGATCAATACCTAACTCCGCAAAGTGTCCATCGGCTAAGCTCTCAAACGTTTTAGCAATTTCCAATGCCTTTTTTCGAAGTTGTGAAATAGAGGGCTTTCTTATTTGTTTTAATTCTTTAAGCAGATCAGATGCTTTACGGATTGTTCCACCTTTGGCTAAGTTAGAAACAATATGTTGATTGTTGGCGATTCTTCCGACTGCTGAGGTAATTGTCCAGTTACCACTTCGATTTTTTTGTACCAGTACACGAAAATCGACAGGTCGCCCTTCGCACTTGACGAGGTTGAGCCCTTGCTGAATGAGATACGACTGCTTTTTAATCCTTTGTTTTAATATCTGATTCATGTGATAAAGGGAATGTGTTAAACGGGTTAAAGTGCCACTTGGTGTAGTAGATTGATAAATAATCCGTCCATTTTGGCGAATTAAGCGAATAATGCCTCCACCTAAGCTACCATTGGCTGGCTTGAGATATAAAATCGGATAACGTTGCAACATTTCTTTTAGATGACTAAAAGAAAATAAGGTGGTTTCTGGTAGCATATCTTGCATTTTTTCATCATTACATAATATCTGATGAACTTGCCATTTATTTAGGAATTTCTCATTAAAAATAGGGACTTGATAATAGGTACGTAAGTGTTTAAGTTTTGCTTGTAGTGTTTCTTGTTGTTCGATTTTTCGCGAAGTAATCCGATTATAAATGACATCTGGAAATGGTAAAATTTTTTGTATCCATTTTCCTTTTTCATAGATCCATCCAATGATTGATTTTTTTCTGATAAGGATGTTTTCTGGAAAACATATAGCAACTTGAATACCATACATTGAGCCACAAAGAGCGCATTCTTCAAGAAAGCGAGTCATTGCTCCAAAGATTTGTTTTGCATTTTCTGAAGTTGGGGTATTCATAAGTATCCCAAGCAATGGACCTAGTTTTAAGCGGAGAGCTTGGGGATCAAATTGGGCATAGACCGAAGACTGATTAGGGAGGTAAAGCTTTGAAGCTAACTCTGAACTAATTAGGATGGTTGAACTTTTTTTCCGATTTAAGTAGATTTGACCTATATGGATAGATGATCCAAACATAACTCGAATAGACGGACTATGAATTCCGAGCTTTTTGACTAAAAAGCGACTCATATTTATATTTGTATTTGCAGGAAAATGGCGTTCAGGTATAACCTTGATCTGAATTCGTGATCGCCCCATGACAATCCCCTTCCGCCAGAAATAACTACTGTATAGTATGTAGGCATGTATATTTGGGTGATAAAAAAAGGCTTGCCTATATATACCATTATGAATAGGTATTAGTAATCAGCAGTACTAAATATGATATCTAACACACAGAAAGGAGTAACTCTAATGCAAAATGCTTATGATCTTGCACATCAATTGGCACGTACTATTCGAAAGTCTAACGTTTACCAAGAATGGAAAGAAGCGTATCAAGAAGTAGAGGACAATCCAAAGTATAAAGAGATGATTTCAACCTTTCGAAAGACACAGGTAGAGATGCAACAATTATTGCTGGAAGGAAAACAGCCTTCAGAAGAACAACAGGAGCAAATGAAAAAATTATCGATGGCCATTCAAGGTGTGCCTGCGATCATAAAATGTCTACAGGCTGAAGAAAGATTTGGAATTTTGATGAATGATCTTCAAAAAATAATTTATGAACCTGCCAAAGAACTTTTTGACACAAGGTAAGCGATTAGCAAACTAGCACGTACGAAAGTAGTATTATAGAATGGGACTGTAACTGGTAAATAGAGCACGTTGCATATTTCGATGAAAAGCCTAAATCACTCCTAAAATAGGTGCGAATCGTTTTGTGTAGGATCGACTTTTCTCCTATAGGGACTTCTATGGGAGGACCAAAGCCAACAGGAGTAGGTTGGGCTATGATAAGCGACTGATTTATGCAACCACCTCTAAATAGACAAATGGAGGTAACGTGATGAAAATTACCTTTCTAGGTCATTCTGGCGTTCTAATTGAACATGATTCATACTGTCTCGTCATAGATCCATTTATCACAGGAAATCCAGTGGCGAAGGTAGCTTGGGAGGATCTAAAAGCGGACTATATTTTAGTCACACATGGGCATGGGGATCATCTTGGAGATACCATAGAGATTGCGAAAAAAAACAAGGCTACGGTTATTGCCAACTTTGAGTTAGCTACATATTTAGATTGGCAAGGTGTTAAAACTCATGGAATGCATATTGGTGGAAGTTTTACTTTTGACTTTGGTACAGTGAAGTTGACACCAGCTTTTCATGGAACTGGATTAGTTGTAGAACATGGTAAAAAGAAAGAGATAATTTACTTAGGAATGCCAGCAGGTCTTTTGCTGACTCTAGGAGATAAAACAATTTACCATGCAGGAGATACTGGATTGTTTTCAGATATGAAGCTAATTGGTAGAAATAAACCAGTAGACTTAGCTTTCTTACCCATTGGTGATAATTTTACAATGGGACCGGAAGATGCTCTACTCGCAGCAGAATGGGTGCAAGCAAAACAAGTTGTCCCTATTCATTTCAATACATTCCCACTCCTCCAGCAAGATCCGCATCATTTTGCTAAATCCTTAGAACAAAAAGGAATTCAAGGTACTGTGCTTGATGTTGGTGGACAAATGATATTATAAAATACGATACTGATCGTGAGGGCTGGCGATAAGGATCAGCCCTTTCCCTCTCAAGGGACAACAATAAGAAGCCTATGACCATAAATTCGTCAACATAATTTTATGATTATTTAAAATAATTATTAAAAATTATAGATTAAAATAAAAACTTAGACCGAACACTCGATAGAGATAAGATATAAAATTGTAAAAGGTTTGTAATTATCCTGTAATGTTAATACTCTACAATGAAACTAGGATGAAAACCCCCTTTGGTAGAGACGGCCCCGGAAACCGTCTCTTTTTTTATGCATTTCTTTTGTTATAATACAGCTTAGAAGGGGGAAGCGGAATGACAACC
Source organism: Thermoflavimicrobium daqui (assembly GCF_003313465.1). GTDB lineage: Bacteria > Bacillota > Bacilli > Thermoactinomycetales > Thermoactinomycetaceae > Thermoflavimicrobium > Thermoflavimicrobium daqui. The sequence goes on along the minus strand of NZ_KZ845663.1, from coordinate 426,698 downwards.
AAGCATGAACAGATTATCCAATATATTGAAAGCTTGGATGTTGGCTATAAAATATCCGTTCGACAGATTGCCAAAGAGTTACATGTCAGTGATGGTACAGCCTATCGGGCAATTAAAGACGCTGAGGCCAAGGGATTAGTAAATACCATTGAACGAGTTGGAACCGTACGTATTGAGAAAAAGCAGCGTTCAGATATAGAAAAGCTAACTTTTGCAGAAGTAGTAAATATTGTCGATGGAAATGTATTAGGAGGGAAAGAGGGGTTACATAAGACGCTAAATCGGTTTGTGATTGGAGCCATGAAGTTAGAAGCGATGATGCGCTATGTTGAACCTGGGAACCTTCTCATTGTAGGCAATCGAGATAATGTCCATCGCATTTCTTTAGAAAGAGGCGCAGCTGTTTTAGTTACTGGTGGTTTTGATGCTACTGAAAAGGTAAAGCAATTAGCAGATCGCCTAGAATTGCCTGTGATATCTTCTAGTTATGATACTTTTACGGTTGCCTCTTTAATTAATCGAGCCATTTATGACCGGTTAATTAAAAAAGAAATTTTATTAGTAGAAGATATGCTATCTATGAATCAAAAGTTAATTTATTTATTTGAACATGACCCCGTTTCTTATTTTCATGAAAAAGTCAAGGAAACGGGGCATAGTCGATATCCAGTAGTAGATGAATCGAATAAAGTAGTTGGAATTGTTACTGCTAAAGATGTTATGGGGTATTCAGCCAATGAATCCATTGAGAAAGCGATGACTAAAAATCCGATCACTGTTACCCCTAAAACCTCATTAGCTTCAGCAGCACATGAAATGGTTTGGGAAGGAATTGAAATGTTGCCTGTAGTTAATGATCAAAAGCGGTTAATTGGGGTGATCAGTCGGCAAGATGTCATTAAATCATTGCAATATATACAGAAACAGCCACAAGTTGGTGAAACCATGCAAGATCTTAGCTTTCGTGGTTTTGTAGAAGCGACAGACCGGCAAGGAAATATTTTATTTCGCGGACAAGTCACACCACAGATGACTGATTCGTTAGGCACCCTAAGTACAGGGGTATTAACATCAATTATTACTGAGTCTTCACTTAGAGTACTTAGACGCTTGCGCCGAGGTGATTTGTCATTACAAAACCTTAGCCTTTATTCATTAAAACCGGTTCAGTTAGAAAGTAGCATCGAAATCATCCCTAAAATTCTCGATTTAGGTCGTAAACAAGCAAAATTGGATATTGAAGTCATACATGAAAATCAAGTGGTAGCCAAAGCTATGATGATGGCTCAAACCATCGAGAGATAGCTTTATTTAGCAAAGCCCCTTTCACTATGTACGAAGCATAGCAGAAGGGGCTTTAATTTCGAGATTAATACTCATTTATAAATGTCATTAACTATTATTCGTCTTTTTTTGCAACTGATTGGTAAAAAATCGTTTAAATTTAATGCCATAAAATAAATTGATCATTCCTAGAATCATGATTAAGGCAATTAGAATAAGGCGCCAGAGTCGGTAATCTGGAGTAAGTAAAAGGAATAGAGCAATGGAAATAAATAGAAAACCCATGTGAATATTCATCCATGCTTGATAAAGTTGCCGTTTTACTCCTTCTGTTTTCCGTTTCATTATGCTGTAATAGATCGTTCCAAATGTGGTCACTACAATCAAAGAGATAATCACGATCAATAAAAAGCCCATCGATAAGTCCTCCTATGTTCAATCGTTCAACGGGTAAAGATATGTATAAAGGGAATAAACATTATGTATTAGCGCCACCATCATACTAGATGGGGCGCAATTATACGTTTGATCAGTGAGAATGTCCCCCGCAATTTGAGGCTTCGGGGATAAACCAACATCCAAGCGGGGTTCGGTCAATATGCACCATCATATCCAAATTAGATAATTCTTTTTCGATGTAGCTAGCTACTTCTGCTGTTTCTGCATAAGCAGAGTAACCATCTTTTAATTTGTTAAGCTTTTCTTTTGCAAGGTGTTTACGACTAATAATCATAGATAGCTCCCCCTTTCGTTGGTTTAAGAAGTTGTACTAGACAAGTGTCTAAAATATTATTATAGCATATTACAAAATCGATATTCAGTTTATCCCCGTCGAACGATACATAGGTTCGTGAATGTGAAATTATTCACGACAAATGTTAAATATGGAATTCAAGATACTTAAAACAAGGATAAAATTAAATTTAATCTTATAAGTAATTAGTGAGTAGAAATATTTACATGTAAAGAATATACCCTAAAATGAATATTTTTTCACCTATTTTTGAGGAATTGTCATATTATTGTTAGAAACTTCCTCGGTACTAACCCAAATTTTTAATGTTTGTTGATGAAAAGACAGATATTTAACATAAACTTGTACCGTTTGGCTACTTTCTTCATCAATAGGAATAGGCTTTTTAAGTAGAACAGACTCGACAAGTTGAGGATTATTACTAACCCAATCCATTGATTTATCAAGAAAAGGCTCAAGTAAGGATTCTACTTGGGCTTTTATCATTTCTGTACCAAAACGCTGTTCACTATCTACCTCAACAATGATTTTTTTAATGGTTTCTGGTTGATGAGCGGTTTGTGGAGATTTCTGTTGGGATAATTTAGTTATTTCCTGTTCTAACTTCAAGATTCGCTTGTATTTTTGGTTATTGGCAAAATAAATGGCGTCTCTTTCTAAATACAAACTATCGATCTTTTGACTATATAAAAATAGGAATAGGGATGCTCCAGTAATCATACCAAACAGGAAAATAGTAAATGAGTAACGGTGCTTTTTCGCTTGTCTGAACATTTATAATTCCCCTTGAATAAGCCAATGAATTAATAAGACTCCAATATGGGCACCTAGGAAGGAACTCATAATAAAAATCAATTGTTGTCCAACTTGCCCCATTTGTCCGCCTAATACATTGACTTCGATTGCACGAATGGTATCAAAAGTACCTCCTAAAGCAGCAACCATCGCCCAAATCTTTAGTTGCTCTGCTAAACGAAGCATCCGTTCCATTGGATAGTCATTGGTTAGAAATGCACCAATTCCTCCCAATGCAACCCCTCCAACAACAACACCGAAAGCGATAAAGAAGTCGAGAATCGTTGTTTGCCAGAATTGTTCTTCCATTGTCAAAACCTACCTTTTTATGGTATTAAATGGATATATTTGCTGTAAGGTGGATAGAAAACTCCGATTATAGTCAAATTCTTAGAACAAAAGCGATGAGTGGCTTTTTTATTTAGTAACCTCAGTTCATAATTATGTTTTGGTACATGGGAATATGTGGACAATCCCAAAGAGAAGATGTGTTCGTGCAATAAAGCCAAGTCGTGGTAAGATAAAAGAAATATGCTCAGGATTAGAAAATAGGTGGTGGAAATGATGAACTTCGTACATCTTCATGTTCATACTGAATATAGCTTATTGGATGGGGCAGCACGGATTGAAGAGTTAGTAAAAAAAGCAAAGGATCAAAGGATGAAAGCCCTTGCAATTACGGATCATGGTGCAATGTATGGAGTGGTTCCTTTTTACAAAGCATGTAAACAGGAAGGAATTCACCCGATCATTGGCTGTGAAGTATATATAACGAGTGGTAATTATCAGGATCGTCCGAAAAGAAGTGAGCAAAAAAACTACCATCTACTACTTTTAGCTGAGTCTAACAAGGGTTATCGGAATTTGATTAAATTAACGACAGAAGCCCATCTTTCGGGATTTCATTATAAACCAAGAGTGGATAAAAGCCTGTTAAGAAAGTATAGTGAAGGTCTTATTGCAACCAGTTCTTGTTTGGCAGGGGAAATCCCTCAGGCGATCTTACATGGAAAAATAGAGCAGGCTAAGCAACTAGTTGATGAGTATGTGGATATTTTTGGCCCGGATCGCTTCTTCTTTGAACTTCAAGATCACCAGATTCAAGAGCAACAAAAAGTGAACCGCCAATTGATAGCATGGTCGGGGGAAATGAATATCCCATTGATAGCTACTAATGATGTTCACTATCTGAATGAATCAGATCAAGAGGTTCATGATTGTCTTTTATGTATTGGGACAGGAACAAAAATTTCAGATGAAGATCGTTTGCGTTTTCCAAGTGACCAATTTTATTTAAAATCCCCTGATGAAATGTATCATCTCTTTTCTTATGTTCCTGAAGCATTAATCAATACTGTTAAGATTGCTGAGCGTTGTCAAGTGACTATTCCTCTTGGCGAAAAGTTACTTCCACAGTATCCGATTCCAACTGGACAGACAGCGAAAGAATTTTTGTATGATCAATGTATCAAGGGCGCATTAGAGAGATACGGAACACTTTCTCAGACAGTGAAAGAGCGATTAAATTATGAGCTTAGCGTGATTGATACAATGGGTTTTAATGATTATTTCTTGGTAGTTTGGGATTTTGTAAGGTTTGCACATGAGCGTGGAATCGCGGTCGGGCCAGGACGTGGATCAGCAGCAGGTAGTTTGGTCGCTTATGTTCTAAAGATAACGGACGTAGATCCTATTCGATACAATTTAATATTTGAACGATTTTTAAATCCCGAACGGATTACGATGCCTGACATTGATATTGATTTTAATTATGAACGCCGTGATGAAGTCATTCATTATGTCAAAGAAAAGTATGGAGAAGAACGTGTCGCCCAAATTATCACCTTTGGAACAATGGCTCCGCGTGCTGCTGTTCGCGATCTTGGTCGGGTGATGGAAATTCCTTATCATGAAGTAGATCGTGTCGCCAAGATGATTCCAGCAAACCCAGGGATAACTTTAAAACGTGCTTTTGAATTAGAACCAGAACTGAAGACATTATATAGTCATCCACGTCTAGCTCAGCTACTCCAGTACGCAGCGAAGGTTGAGGGGGTTCCCCGACATGCATCGACCCATGCTGCTGGTGTTGTCATATCTCGTACACCACTGACAGATTATGTCCCTTTGCAAGAGGGAAGTGATGGAGTACCTCTTACTCAATATCCGATGGAAGTACTCGAAGAGATTGGGTTATTAAAAGCTGATTTTCTAGGGCTTCGAAATTTAACAGTGATTGAACGTGCTATTTGGCTAATCCAAGAACATACTGGACAAACCATTTCATTTCATCATGAGTATGATGATCCGGCTACATATGAGCTTCTTGCACAAGGGGAAACGATTGGTGTATTTCAAATGGAATCAGCAGGGATGAGAAAAGTATTGCAAGAGCTAAAACCATCTTCTTTTGAAGATATTATTGCAGTATTGGCATTGTATCGTCCGGGACCCATGGAACAGATTCCTCGTTTTATTCGAGCAAAACATGGAATAGAAAAAGTGACTTACCCGCATCCCGACTTGGAAGATATCCTTAAAAATACATATGGGATTATCGTTTATCAAGAGCAGATTATGCAGATCGCAGCGAAAATGGCTGGCTTTAGTCTTGGTCAAGCCGATCTTTTACGGCGTGCAGTAGGGAAAAAGAAAAAGGAATTATTAGCTCAACAAAAAACGATATTTGTTCAAGGGTGTGTACAAAATGGATATGATGAACAGACCGGGCAAAAAGTGTTTGACTTAATTTTGCGTTTTGCAAACTACGGTTTTAATCGCAGTCATTCAGCAGCATATGGCGTATTGGCATACCAAACCGCTTATTTGAAAACAAATTACCCACTTGCTTTTTTTGCAGCACTACTAACAACGGTGATGGGAAACCAAAATAAAATGACCGAGTATATCCAAGAAGCCAAAAAATTAAATATCCGTATTTTGCCACCCGATGTCTTATTCAGTGATGTCAATTTTTCAATCGAGGAAAATGCGATTCGATTCGGATTAGGAGCCATTAAGAACGTAGGTGCTTTAGCGATCCAATCCATCATCGCTGCGCGGAAGCAAAAACCATTTCAAAACCTGTTTGATTTTTGTAAGCGGGTTGACCTACGCATATGTAATCGACGTGTATTGGAATCATTGATTCAATGTGGGGCTATGGACTCTCTTCCAGGACACCGAGCGCAAAAGCTTGCTATGCTCGAAGAAATTATGAATAAAAATGGATATGATCATCGATCGGCCTCTCGAGATCAACTTAGCTTATTTCATGAAGAGTTTCCTGAGCATAGCTATGACCAAATTGCTCCTTATACGAAACGAGAGCAGCTTCACTTTGAAAAGGAGCTACTAGGAATCTATTTAACAGGCCATCCCCTTGAGGACTATCAAATAATTCTTGGAAAGTTGAGAAGCCATCAGATTTATCAATTATTGGAAGAAAAGGAACGGAAAAAGGTTACGATTGCTGGACTTATTAGTGATATCCGGCTAATTAAAACGAAAAAAGGAGAGCCAATGGCTTTTTTACAAGTAGAAGATGAGACAGGAACGATCGAAGTGGTTGTATTTCCACGCATATTTATTCAAGCGCGTACACTTCTGCGCGAAGATCAGCCCATACAAATAACGGGCTTAATTAAAATGGATGAAAAAGGGATCAAGTTGATAGCGGAAGCTTGTAACGATCTTGCTCAGACTCAAGCGAAGCAAACCCAAACAGAAACAAAGCGAAAAGTATATATACGGATTTTTCCACAGTCTGAGCAAAAACAAAAGCTACATCAGCTTAAACAAATTATTTTCGCATATCGAGGCGAAACACCCGTTTATCTATACTATGAACGCGACAAAAAAGTTTTAGAACTACCTGTACAAAAGTATGGAATTTCCCTGTCCAAGGAATGTATTTTTCAGATTGAGGAACTATTAGGATATCAAGCTGTGTATGTCAAAGAAGTTCAGCACGTTCATTAAGTAAAAAACATAAAATGACATACCTAATTAATCTTAGATCGATGTCTACGTTACTGCCGTAGTACTATTTATGGAATAAAAAATGATTTTTTCTAGTTAGATACTCTTTCTTCATAAGGACTATGAAATTCGATGGATACAATAATCGAGATAGATTATCCCATATGTTTAGGATAGAGGAGGATGAGTACTTGTTTTATCATCATATCGTTCAATTACTCGAAGAACGCGGTGTAAAGGTAAATCAGATTGCACAAATTGTTTATGATCTGCAAGTTCCATATCATCCCGAGTTGGAAATGGGAGAATGTATAGAAAGTGTTGAAACGGTACTCAAAAAACGAGAAGTTCAACATGCTATTATTACGGGAATTTCTTTGGATCAATTAGCGGAAAAAAAGTTACTTCCAGAGCCGTTTCAAACCATTATGGAAATAGATGAACCGTTATACGGAGTGGATGAAATACTCGCTTTAAGTATTATTAATGTATACGGATCAATCGGTCTAACTAGCTTTGGATACTTAGATAAAGACAAACAAGGTATTTTGCGTAAGTTGAATAATCATCAGACACAAATTCATGTTTTTCTAGATGATCTCATTGCTGGTGTCGCTGCTGCTGCTTCAGCAAGGATCGCACATCAATATCCAAATGCTGAGCGCTATTTTACAGACTATAAACGAGACCAACATGGATCTGTCATACAGTAACTATCTAAAAGTGATTAGACCTGTTGCGTATCTAAATTTGGACTACTTTTTTTGTTACGCTTCAGGTCTATATCCAATAAATAGCAAGTTTCATAAACTTAGTTGATTACAATTTATTTTCTTAGTTGAAATTAGATTATTTTTATATTTATATCAAATCCCTTTTATGCTTTAAAGAGTAATATTAATTGTGTGTTAATTGTAAATTTGTATGGTTTATTTTAATGTACGTTTGTGATATATTCATTCTATAAAACTCTTATTTACTTTAATGTGTTATATCATTGTAGTCTTAATCTCTTAGGAGAGTCGAAGAGCAATAAGTTTGGTTTAATATTCTGATAATTCGTTTAATATTGGGATGCATCATAGAGACGATCATATCTATCAGTTTTCTTTTTCCGAATAAATGATGTTTACGTATTTCTAATCACTAGAGTGAAATAGGAAAAGAAAAACGTTATAGAAGAGAACTGTGTCATCTATACAATCTTGTATCATATTAAACGATCAGGGATTCCTATTATTTGAACACAAAGGAGGGAAGTAGAAAGTTCATTAGGGTAAGATCGATTCATAAAGAAATTTAAATGTAGATAGACAGTTATAAAAACCAATCGATATTACACGAAAATTCAAACTCGGTATATAAGTAATGAAATACGGAAATATGCATTATAAATAAAAGTCACCCTATTTTATTCCAATTGGCATTTTGCTATAATGTTGGACAAGCTGGCAGCAAAAAAGGAGCGATGAAGTTGAAGAGCTTACGTGAGCAAGCGTTAAGTATACATCGAGAGAATCATGGGAAGTTAACAGTTAATTCGAAGATTGCCGTTAATAATGCACATGATTTAAGTTTGGTATATTCCCCTGGAGTGGCAGAACCATGTCGTGAGATTTATGATCGTCCAGAGGCAATTTATGATTATACAATGAAAGGAAATATGGTCGCTGTTGTTACGGATGGAACAGCAGTCCTTGGACTCGGAAATATCGGGCCTAAGGCAGCTATGCCCGTGATGGAAGGAAAAGCTGTTTTATTTAAATCTTTTGCTGGGGTCGATGCGTTCCCGATCTGTTTAGATACGACAAATGTCGAGAAGATTGTGGAAACAGTTAAGTTATTAGCACCTACTTTTGGTGGAGTCAATTTGGAAGATATAGCGGCTCCAAATTGCTTTATCATTGAGGATCGACTAAAACAAGAACTGGATATTCCTGTTTTTCATGATGATCAACATGGAACAGCGATCGTGACGCTCGCAGGACTAATTAATGCTTTAAAAGTTGTAAACAAAAAATTTGAGCAAATCCGGGTTGTAGCCAATGGAGCAGGTGCTGCTGGAATTGCTATTATTAAATTGTTGCTCATCCTTGGAGTAAAAGATATTATTATGTGTGATAGTCGTGGAGCTATCTATGAAGGACGACCATACGGAATGAACCCTGTAAAAGAAGAAATTGCTAAGGTTACGAATAGAAAACGAATGGAAGGTAGCCTAGAAGACGCAATGAGAGATGCAGATGTATTTATTGGGGTTTCTGTAGCTGGAAGTGTTACACCTGAAATGGTTCGTTCTATGAACCGAGATCCAGTCATCTTTGCTATGGCAAATCCTGAGCCGGAAATCATGCCTGAAGAAGCATTAGCAGCGGGTGCCAAAGTAGTAGGAACAGGGCGTTCTGATTATCCAAATCAAGTAAATAATGTACTGGCTTTCCCAGGTATTTTCCGTGGTGCATTGGATGTACAGGCTCGTCAAATCAATGAAGAAATGAAATTAGCTGCAGCATACGCGATCGCTAGTTTAATTCATGAGAATGATCTCCGTTCGGACTATGTTATTCCGGCTCCATTTGACCCTCGTGTAGCTCCAGCTGTTGCAAAAGCAGTAGCTCATGCAGCTGTTGAAACGGGTCAAGCTCGTATTCATGTAAATCCTGAGGAAGTTTATAACCATACACTACGTTTAACAAAGACATTAGTTCGATAATACTCAATAAGAAGGAGGCTATTTTACTTAATTGTGATCAAGTAAGCAAAATAGCCTCCTATACCTCCTTCTATCTTTAGTTATAAGAATTGATATGTATTTGGATGTTTTTTATTTTAAAAGATGAGTACATATTTTATCTATGTAGTAAAATAAAAGAGATGGTGCTTAATCCAGGAAACAAACTGTAAAAGCACATATTATTTTGAACGAGAGACTTTTAACTAATCATAATAGGAAGTTAGTTCAAAAATGATATGGAGCTGTTTTGGCATGGAACCCTTCTTTGATATGTAACTAGGATGTAGCTATGCTTAAAAGTAAAAGATGAATATAGAAATAATTTATGGTATACTATTCAGTAAAATTTAGGTTTGTAGTATACTGACGAATTTTTGTTAGAATCCATGGAAGTTACCTTTTTTTGTCGTCTATGTAGTATAGAAGTAAAGAAATTGTTGTCTTTAAGACCTATTGGTTCACTCGAACCTATTTTTGAATCATATGAATGAGAATAGGAAACATGATTAGTAATTGTAGTTAGTGTTAACACGAAAAATAAATGATTGTGCTTATTTCAGTTCCCTTGTGAAAATAATTTAAACCATTTTCTACTAAAAAATTGAAGTTATATTAATCTAGAGAGTATGTTGTATAGTTCGGTCAAAAACTTAGTCATTTCCAGATGAAGCCGCAAAGCGAAGGAAACGATGAGCGGTGGATTAAGAGGACAACCTCTATATGGAAAGTTTCACTCAGATGGGGTGTTACACTTGTTTAAGGATTTATTTCGAAAACAGCGTAAATATGCGACAATACCGTCACCACAAGCAAAAAAAGAGATACCAGAGGGCATTATGCAAAAATGCTCTAGATGTAATACAATTTTAATTGCTAAAGAACTAGAAAAGAATCTAAAAGTATGTAAATCCTGTGGATATCATTTTTCAATGTCTGCACCTGAAAGAATCCAGGCTACTGTAGATGTAGGTCGTTTTTTTGAATACGATGCTGACTTATTGTCTGTTGATCCACTGGAGTTTCCAGATTACAGCAAAAAACTGGAAAAAGATCAAGAAAAGACCAAATTAAATGAAGCAGTTGTAACAGGGGAAGGAACCATAGGTGGTTACCCTGCTGTGATTGGTGTGATGGATTCTCGCTTTCGGATGGGAAGTATGGGATCTGTTGTAGGTGAAAAGATTGCACGTGCGGCTGAAAGAGCAACAACAAAGCGCTATCCTTTTATCTTGTTCTGTGCATCAGGCGGAGCTAGGATGCAAGAAGGAGTACTCTCATTGATGCAAATGGCCAAAACGAGTGCTGCCATTGAAAAAATGAATCGCGAACGAGTATTATTTGTGTCGATTCTGACCAATCCTACAACAGGTGGCGTGTCGGCGAGCTTTGCTTCTTTAGGTGATATTAATATTGCTGAACCAGGAGCGTTAATTGGATTTGCTGGTCGTCGTGTTATTGAACAAACGGTACGGCAAAAATTGCCAGATGACTTTCAAACCGCAGAGTTTTTATTAAAACATGGTCAACTAGATATGGTAGTTCCACGTCTCGAATTGCGTGATACATTGATAAAAATTCTAGAGTTTCACGCATAAGGGAGGATGTATGAGTACTTATGACAAATGGCTACTTACCTTTTGAAAAACCGCTCATTGAGCTGCGAGATAAAATTGTTGAACTGAAGAAATTCACCAAAGATCAGTCAATCGATTTAAGTGAAGAGATTGAGACCTTAGAAAAAAAAGCTGAAAAACTAGAAAAAGAAATCTATGGAAATCTTACAACTTGGCAAAAAGTACAGATTGCACGTCAGACTAGTCGTCCCACCACACTGTTTTATATTCGATCGATTTTTACTGACTTTATGGAAATGCATGGAGATCGGCTGTTTGGGGATGATCCAGCTATTATAGGTGGAATTGCCAAGTTAGATGGTAGACCTGTAACCGTTATTGGACATGAACGAGGTACAGATACCAAAAATAAAATTGCGAGGCATTTTGGTCTACCACATCCAGAAGGATATCGGAAAGCACTTAGATTAATGCAACAAGCTAACAAATTCGGTCGTCCTATCATTACTTTTATTGACACTCAAGGAGCGTATCCAGGGCTTGAAGCTGAAGAACGTGGTCAAAGTGAAGCGATTGCTCGAAATTTGAGAGAAATGGCTGGTTTTTCCGTTCCAATTATTTGTGTCGTGACAGGTGAAGGTGGAAGTGGTGGAGCTCTGGGTATCGGTGTAGGAAACCGCCTGCTTATGTTGGAACACGCCTATTATTCAGTGATCTCACCTGAGGGCGCTGCTGCTATCTTATGGAGAGATGCTAATCAAGCACAACAAGCGGCTGAAGCTCTCAAAATTACTTCCAATGATCTTAAAACTTTAGGTGTGATTGATGAGATCGTTCCAGAGCCAAAAGGTGGAGCTCATCGTGACCAGAATCAGCAAGCTGCTTATATTAAAAAAGCTATTGTAAAGCATTTGAATTCATTACTAAAGCTAACACCTGATGAACTAGTTGAAGATCGATATCAAAAGTATGCTCAAATCGGGAAATATCTTGAGCCTGCTTCAAAAGGAAGCCGCTAGTCGGTTTCTCTTTTTTTCATTGGCTGGTCGTTTTTTGTCCCTATGGGACAGGATAATTTATAAAAAAGGAGTGATATGATGAAGCGGATTGGAGTATTAACAAGCGGTGGAGATGCTCCTGGTATGAATGCAGCTATTCGTGCTGTAGTAAGAAGTGGAATTTATCATGGTTTAGAAGTATTTGGGGTTTATCGTGGTTATAGTGGTTTAATTCAAGGAGAAATAAAACCTCTCACTTTACGTTTTGTTGGGGATATTATTCACCGTGGTGGAACTATTTTGCATAGTGCTCGTAGTGAAGAATTTCGTACAGAAGTAGGACGAGAAAAAGCTGTTCAGCAATTAAAGAAATATCAAATTGATGGGCTGGTAGTGATTGGCGGGGATGGTACTTTTCAAGGAGCTAGTAAACTAGCTAAGTATAATATCCCTGCTATTGGCGTGCCTGGAACGATTGATAATGATATTAATGGAACAGACTATACAATTGGTTTTGATACGGCGATTAATACAGTCATTGATTCAGTCGACAAAATTCGTGATTCTGCATCTTCCCATGAGCGCATCTTTGTGGTAGAAGTTATGGGTAGAGATGCTGGTGATATAGCACTCTGGGCGGGACTAGCTGGTGGTGCAGAGTCCATTATTATTCCTGAGAACCCTATGAAAATGGATGAAGTTATTGCGCGGTTACAAAAAAGTTTAGAGAGTGGCAAAAAGCATAGTATTATTCTAGTTGCTGAAGGCGTAGGGAGTGCAGTTGAGATAGCTAAGCAATTAAAACAACAAGGTATGGACACAAGATTAACTGTTTTAGGTCATGTACAACGCGGAGGATCACCTACTGCTTTTGACCGAGTTTTAGCTAGTAGAATGGGGGCCAAGGCTGTTGAGTGTCTACTAAAAGGGGAGTCCCATCGTATGATTGCCATCCGGCATAATGAAGTCATTTCAGTAGACTTTGCAGAAGCGATCAAGCAAAAACACCAACCGATTATGTCATTGTTTGATTTATCCAAAATCTTGTCGATTTAACTTTGGATACTGGTTTCTAAAAGAGTAACCAACAAAAATTGAATTTAAGTGAAGGGGCGACTATGCAAATGGTACGTAAGACCAAAATTGTTTGTACAATAGGCCCGGCCAGTGAGGAAATTGAAATTTTAAGAAAATTAATGGCTAGTGGGATGAATGTAGCCCGTCTAAATTTCTCCCATGGTACACATGAAGAGCATGCAAATCGGATCCATAATATTCGTCAAGCTGCTAAGGAAGAAGGAAAAACTGTAGCCATCTTATTGGATACGAAAGGACCAGAAATTCGAACAGGTGATTTAAAGGTTCCTCAAGTAGAATTAGTTGCTGGATCGGAATTCATTTTAACTACCGAATCGATTTTAGGTGATGAAAAAAGAGTTTCTGTATCATATCAGGGACTTATACATGATGTAGAACCTGGATCCACTATTTTAATTGATGATGGTTTAATAGGTTTGACTGTACTAAAAGTAGAAGGAACAGACATATATTGCAAAATCGAAAATGGCGGGATTTTAAAAAGTAAAAAAGGTGTAAATTTACCTGGTGTCAAAGTGAACTTACCAAGTATCACTAAAAAAGATGCGGAAGATATTTTGTTTGGTATTCAGCAAGGTGTTGATTTTATTGCAGCGTCTTTTGTTAGAAAGGCAGAAGATGTACTGGAGATTCGCAAAATATTGGAAGAGCAACAGGCAGATATCCATATTATTTCTAAAATCGAAAATCAAGAGGGAGTACAAAATTTAGATGAAATCTTAAAAGTCTCCGATGGATTAATGATTGCGCGAGGAGATTTAGGAGTAGAAATTGCAGCAGAAGAAGTGCCTTTGGTTCAAAAAGAGGCCATCCGCAAATGTAATCAATTGGGTAAACCTGTAATTACAGCAACACAAATGCTTGACTCCATGCAACGAAATCCCCGTCCAACACGTGCGGAAGCAAGTGACGTGGCTAATGCTATCTTTGATGGTACTGATGCCATTATGCTTTCAGGTGAAACCGCTGCTGGTAAGTATCCGATCGAATCAGTACAAACAATGGCAAACATCGCTGAACGAACCGAATCAGCTTTAGAGTATAATGAATTATTTGATTCACGTAGCCGTGAGTGGGAAAATACTATTACAGATTCTATTAGTCAATCTGTTGTAAATACATCTTTACATTTAGACTGTGCAGCGATTATTACAGCGACAGAAGGAGGATACACCGCTAGAATTGTTTCGAAGTATCGCCCGAAAGCACCGATTATTGCTGTTACACCTAATTTACCAGTCATGCGAAAGCTTGCCTTGATTTGGGGAGTTCATCCTGTTCAAGGTCCAGTTTGTGAAACAACCGATGATATGTTTAAAACCGCAATTGCCACTTCACTCACAACAAAGTATGTAAGACAAGGTGATTTGGTTGTAATAACTGCTGGTGTACCAGTAGGACAGTCAGGGACAACCAATCTAATGAAAGTACATGTAATTGGTGGGGTATTAATTCACGGCCAAGGCATTGGCAAAAAAGTCGTATTTGGAAAAGTTGTGTTAGGAGAAACTGCTGAACAGATTCATAGCCAAATGGAAGACGGAGCGATTATTGTAACACGTTCCACTGATCGAGATATGATGGATTCATTCGCACGAGCAGGTGCTGTGATCACAGAAGAAGGTGGGCTTACCTCACATGCAGCTGTTGTTGGTGTAACATTAGGGATTCCTGTTGTTGTTGGAGTACAAGATGCAATGAATATCTTAAAAAATGAAAAAGAGATTACTGTAGATGCAGAGCGTGGACATATATACTCGGGACGCGCTAATGTGTTATAAATATAAAAGCTGGGACTCTCTCCCAGCTTTTTAAATAAATCCTAAAATTTTTAATTATTCGGAGTGAATAAGAAAATTTGATCAAAAATCTAGGATATCTGATAGGAGTAGGTCCGAAAATGATGAATGGTGAATAAAGAAGTGAAACTTTATTTATATTAGTCGTAATCGTGGATATATCCACCACCGTAATTTTTTTCTTCTTTTCTTTCTTTTACGGAGTTTCATAACGATTCCCCCTTCACCTTTTATTTTTATGTCCAAATGTTTTTAGCGTTATTTTTCATCTTTATTCTTACAAGACCAGATTGTTTAATCGTTCAGATATGAAAAGGATATATCGATGCTAATCTCATTATGTGAGATAAAACCATAAAATATGTGTTGCTTCCATTTCATTTACCGATTTGGTTTTTTGTTACTTATTTTATTTTGATATAATGAAGTTGTTATTTTATATATCGTGATATGAGATGGACAGAAGTAACCATGATCGGTGGAGCGAATTGAACATAAAAATATAATGGAGGATGTATGAGTCGATATGGAAACAAATAAAAGTGTTTCAGAAACCATCATACGTGTGCGCTATCAAGAAACAGATCAAATGGGTGTAGTATATCATACCAATTATATGGTTTGGTTTGAAGTGGCTAGAACCGATTTCGTTCGAGATATCGGGCTTTCATATCGCGATATGGAGAAGTTAGGGGTACTGCTTCCTGTTATTGAAGTAAATTGTGTATTTCGTTCACCAGCCCGTTACGATGATGAAATAATTATAAAAACTTATGTGAAGGAACTAAGTGGATCAAAAGTTATCTTCGAGTATGAAGTTCTACGAAAAGAAGATAATAAATTATTAGCAACTGGATTTTCCAAACATTTATGGGTAAATCGAGAGATGAAACGCATTAATCTTGCCCATGTTCTTCCAGATATTTATGAAAGGTTACTACAATATGCACCAAATGAAGAAGCCTAATTTTTTTGGTGGATGGATCTTTTTGCTCTTATTGCTTCCTCTGATTGAACTGTGGGGACTCATTCAAGTGGGTAGCTTAATTGGTGCACTTAATACTATTTTATTAGTAATATTAACAGGTGTGCTGGGGATTTATCTGACTAGACAGGAAGGCTTACAAGCGGTACGCAAAGTACAAGAGAATATGATGCGGGGTGAACCACCTGGGGACGCTATTTTAGATGGTCTTTGTATATTAGCAGGTGGTATTCTACTATTAATCCCTGGCTTTTTTACCGATTTATTGGGGACTATTTTCCTCATTCCATTTACTAGAAATTGGATTAAGCGATGGATCATCATATGGATTCGTAAAAAAATGGAACAACATTACCGCTAGCAAACACGACTAAATGAAACTTTGTCTACGTAAAAAGAATGGGTTGCTTTAAAGAGAACCCATTCTTTTTATTATTGAGATCATCAAACATTTTTTTCGTTTTGAGTGGGTAAGCCTATAATGTAGTTCCAGATGTCTTTAAAAACATGTGCTTGGGCTAAGGTTAAAATGGTAACCATGATAACAGGACCAAGAATTAAGCCCAAAACACCAAATAAATTGAGGCCAACAAATAAAGAAATCAATGCAATAAGAGGGTCAAGTCCAACATTATGAGCTACTAACTTCGGTTCAAGAAATTGTCGTACTATAATGGTAATGGCATAAACGATTAAAAGCCCTAGAGCTAACTTAAGTTGTCCAGATAAAAAGAGATAGACTATCCAAGGGACTAGAACTGCCCCCACCCCTAGATAGGGTAGAAGATCAACGATTGCGATCAGAAAAGCAATGCTAATCGCATATTCAACTTTTAAAATAAATAAACTGATAAGCACGATTAAACCAGTAATAGAGATCAACGTTAACTGAGCACGGATAAAACCAAAAAGCGCTGTTCGTAAACCATGAAAGACAAGACCACCGGTTCTTTGTAATGATTTGGGGGTGAGTCGATAGAGCTTTTGTTTGATATTGGGCCAATCTAGACTTATAAAAAAAGTAGCCAGAATAACTACAGCGAGTACTGTAAAAAAGTAAGGTAAGTTGCCAATGAATGATCCAATCCCAGCTAACAAATCGGTTATTAGTTCACTCGCTTTCTTGGCTATGAGATCAATGTTCGTTGAGATACTATTAGATATATTTTGTTGATGCTGTGGGTTATGAGTTAGATAGTTTTGTACCGTTTCGATAATTTTATTGATGTTCTGGTTCTTTTGGAATGTATCCATAAATAACTGTGTGATCTGTTTGAAAAATAGTGGTAACTTCTCTGATAAACTTGCTAGTACGATTACTAACTCCCCAATTAAAAAGATAAAAAATATACTAATTACAACCAGTAATACAAACAAAGCAATGGTTACTGCTAGCCAACGAGGTATATGAACTTTATTTTCCAAAAATTTGACAAAGGGGTCGAGAAGCATGGCAATCGCCCATGCGATAATAAATGGATAAATAAGAGGTAAAATAAAATAAAATGTAAAAAAGACCCCTGTACCTATTAGTAAGACAATCAATGTACGTAAACATATTTGTTTCCAATATGTTTGGGTCATAAATCTACCTCCGATTTTACTAACGAAACTATTATATCATTTTTTACTTCAAAAATAGCAAAAATAACCAAGTGATCGTGACGTTTGTTTAAAATTGCCTTACAACATAGTTTTACTTTTCCAACTGAATGACCTTTTGTTTGATTTTTCTTGAATGAGTGAAAGCAGAACAGGAAAATCGATATCCTACAGCTAGCTTGTTTTTTTTATGAAAAATTCAATGTAGAAGCTTAAAACGAATGCTTAGCTATGGCATGCATAATTATAAATTTAATTGAAAATTTAAACTACTAATGTCGGATGTTTGTTTATCCATACAATGCTTGAAGAAAGAGGTCCTATCAGTAATTATGGTAAAATACATGGGATGATAATAAAAGTATTTTATGATAAACTAAAAGCGACTAGACATGGGTATGATTATTGTCGATATACCAAATCAAGTTTTTTATTACAAATATTGGATTCATTTGCCCATGGATCTCACTTCATAAAAGGAGTGTTCGTATGACGGTAGCTAAAGGATTAGAAGGTGTAGTAGCGCTGGAGTCCCAAATCAGTTCAATTGTTGATGGAGTTCTAACTTATCGTGGATATGATATTGATGATCTAGCGGAACATGCTCAGTTTGAAGAAGTGACTTTTCTTCTTTGGAAAGGCCGTTTACCACAGAAGGATGAGTTAGATCAATTAAAGAAAGACTTAGATAATCATGCCACACTTCCAGATGTGGTACTTCAACAGCTAAGAGAATATCCTAAAGATGCCCATCCAATGGCTGTTTTACGCACTGCCGTATCGGCACTTGCGATGTTTGATCAGGATGCCGATAAAAATGACCCGGAAGTCAACTATTTAAAAGCGGTGAAGCTAACTGCAAAAATCCCAACCATTATTACTGCTTATGCTCGTTTACGTAAAGGATTGGAACCTGTTTCACCTAAAGCAGGACTTGGCTTTGCTGGAAACTTTCTCTACATGTTAAATGGGGAAGAACCTACAGATGTTGCGAAGCAAGCTTTAGATAAAGCGCTAACATTACATGCAGACCATGAACTTAACGCTTCTACTTTTGCTGCACGTGTGGCTGCAGGTACTCTTGCAGATATGTATTCCTCGATTACTGCGGCTATTGGTGCTTTGAAAGGTCCATTGCATGGTGGAGCTAACGAGGCAGTCATGAAAATGTTAGGTGAAATTGATAGTATAGAGCTCGTCGAGTCTTATATCCAAGGGAAATTGGATAGAAAAGAGAAAATCATGGGATTTGGACATCGGGTTTATAAAAACGGTGATCCACGTGCCAAACATCTCAAAGAAATGTCTCGTCAGCTTGGTCAACAAGTCGGTAATCCAAAATGGTTCGAGATGTCCAATAAAATTGAACATCTGGTTGTGGACCAAAAAGGATTGAAACCGAATGTTGACTTTTATTCTGCTTCGGTTTATACGTACTTAGGTATAGATAAAGATTTATTTACTCCTATTTTTGCAATGAGTCGGATTACGGGTTGGACTGCTCATGTTATGGAACAATATGCAGATAACCGACTAATCCGTCCACGTGCTGAATATACAGGATTGACCAATCAGTCATATGTTCCTGTTGATCAGCGCTAATTTAATCGGTAAGCCGTCTGGACCTATCTGACATAGTTGGGACCATGACGGCTTTTCGCCTGTTAAATTATCGTTATATCCAGTCATAAGTGAAATGACGAACAAACATGATTGATATTGTGTCAATTATTTGTACGAAGATGTATTTTGTCATAGCGGTTAGCAGCTAACTTAGGTATAATTATAATCAAGTTCTACATAAATATTTTCTTAATGACAGAGATAGAAAGAACTTTCTAGCGAATTCGCTCACAAATTAAAAAAAGGGGTGTAGTTATGTCAAAATACACACATCTAAAACCACCGACAGCAGGTGAAAAAATAACAGTAGAAAACGGAACTCTTCGTGTACCAGATCAACCGATTATTCCTTTTATTGAAGGAGATGGTACAGGTCCGGACATTTGGGCAGCAGCTCAACGTGTTTTAGATGCTGCTGTAGAAAAAGCTTACCAAGGTAAAAAGAAAATTTCTTGGTTTGAAGTTTATGCGGGCGAAAAAGCGTACAATAAATTTGGCGAATGGTTGCCTGAAGATACTCTTGAAGCTGTGCGTGAATATTTAGTAGCAATTAAAGGTCCACTTACAACTCCTGTTGGTGGAGGAATTCGTTCACTCAATGTTGCGCTTCGTCAAGAGTTAGATTTATATGTATGTCTACGTCCTGTTCGTTACTTTGAAGGGGTACCTAGCCCTGTTAAACGTCCACAAGATGTAGATATGGTTATTTTCCGTGAGAATTCCGAAGACATCTATGCAGGTGTTGAGTGGGAAGCGGGTTCAGAAGAGGTTCAGAAGGTCATTCGCTTTTTCCAAGATGAAATGGGTGTCAAGAAAATTCGCTTTCCAGAAACATCTGGAATTGGGATTAAACCCGTATCTGAGGAAGGAACGAGACGTCTCGTAAAATCTGCGATTGA
Source organism: Thermoflavimicrobium daqui (assembly GCF_003313465.1). Classification (GTDB taxonomy): domain Bacteria; phylum Bacillota; class Bacilli; order Thermoactinomycetales; family Thermoactinomycetaceae; genus Thermoflavimicrobium; species Thermoflavimicrobium daqui. The sequence continues at coordinate 406,572 of NZ_KZ845663.1, read as the reverse complement.
GTATGCGATTCGTCACGGGCAAAAAAGTGTAACCCTTGTACATAAGGGAAATATCATGAAATATACTGAAGGTGCATTTAAAAACTGGGGTTATGAACTTGCTGAGAGTGAATTTGCTGATCAAGTGTTTACTTGGGCACAATATGATCGCATCAAAGAAGAGCAAGGAACGGAAGCGGCTAACCGTGCACAAGCAGAAGCCGAAGCAAATGGTAAAGTGATTGTCAAAGACGTGATTGCTGATGCTTTCTTACAACAAATTCTAACTCGTCCAGCAGAGTATGATGTTATTGCTACTATGAACCTCAATGGTGACTATATATCAGACGCATTGGCAGCTCAAGTAGGTGGTATTGGGATTGCTCCAGGAGCAAATATCAACTACAATACCGGACATGCTATTTTTGAGGCAACACATGGTACCGCTCCAAAGTATGCTGGTTTAGATAAAGTGAACCCTGGCTCTGTAATCTTATCGGGTGTTCTTATGCTTGAGCATCTGGGTTGGCAAGAAGCTGCTGATTTGATTTATAAATCGATGAGCAAAACCATTGCTCAAAAAACAGTAACGTATGACTTCGCTCGCCTTATGGAAGGGGCTACGGAAGTCAAGTGCTCTGAGTTTGCAGATCACTTAATTAAAAACTTGTAAGGATGAATCATTCGAGGAGGAATCAATTATGGCGATTCGACGTCGTAAAATTTCTGTCATTGGAGCAGGATTTACTGGTGCGACTACTGCACTGATGCTCGCACAAAAAGAGCTTGGAGATATTGTATTAGTCGATATTCCTCAAGTGGAAAATCCAACAAAAGGTAAAGCATTGGATATGCTCGAAGCAAGTCCAGTACAAGGGTTTGATGCGAATATTATCGGAACGAGCAATTATGAAGATACAGCAAACTCCGATGTAGTCATCATTACAGCTGGGATTGCTAGAAAGCCTGGTATGAGTCGGGATGATTTAGTATCCACGAACGCAAAAGTTATGCGAGCTGTAACAGAGCAGATCGTAAAATACTCTCCAGATTGTATCATCATTGTCCTTACCAACCCAGTGGATGCTATGACTTATGAAGTGTATCGTACTTCTGGATTCCCAAAACACCGAGTTATTGGTCAATCAGGTGTACTTGATACGGCACGCTTCCGGACATTTGTAGCTCAGGAATTAAATGTATCTGTTGAAGATGTAACCGGCTTTGTATTAGGTGGTCATGGTGATGATATGGTACCACTCGTACGTTACTCCTATGCGGGTGGAATTCCACTTGAGAAACTGATTGATAAAGATCGATTGGAAGCTATTGTTGAACGCACACGTAAAGGTGGCGGTGAAATCGTAAATCTGCTGGGAAATGGTAGTGCATATTATGCACCAGCTGCTGCACTTGTACAAATGGCTGAAGCGATTCTCAAGGATAAGAGAAGAATCCTTCCAGCTATCGCTTACCTCGAAGGTGAATATGGGTATAACGATATGTATTTAGGGGTTCCAACCATTTTAGGAGCAAATGGTTTGGAAAAAATCATTGAACTTGAATTAACTGAGGAAGAAAAAGCAGCTCTTGATCGTTCAGCTGACTCGGTACGTAAAGTCATGAAAATCTTGAACTAAGATGATTCCCACAATACTAGTCTCATCAAAGAAGTCTCTCTCTTTTCTGAAACCAAGAATCAGTCTCTAAACTAGTGGCTCACTCTATAAATGGCTCAGCAAATGTATTTGCTGAGCTATTTTTATTGATCAAAATGATTTTTGTGGGATCTAGGGAGGAGAATATGAATAAACCAGAAAGACTACATCCGATTTATATATTTTATATGATGGTACGCAATTGGCATTATTTAATCGTTCCAATCATTGTAGCTTTACTTAAAGGCAGATGGGATAAATGGGTTTGGATGCTTGTTATTTGGTTAGGGGTTTATGGATTCTATGTTGTTTTCAAATGGCTAAATACAAAATATTGGATACAAAATCATGAGATTCGTTATCAAGAGGGAAATATTAAAAGTCAAAAAATATATATTCCACTCAAACAAATCCAAGCTGTAGAGATTGAAAGAAAGTTTTGGCAAAGGTTTTTTGGAGTAGTTACAGTTAAAATTGAAACAAGTAGCAGTAGTGAGGCAGAGATGTTGTTGCCTACCATCACTAGACAAAAAGCAGATCAATTAAAACAAGCTTTGTTGAAAAACTTAAGTAAGGGGAATGATTCTTATTTAAAAGGGTATCAAATCACATCTAAACAGCTATTACAAACAGCGCTTACATCAGGAAAATGGGGCTACTTTTTGGCTGTAGCCATTCCAATTACATTAAAATTAGATGACTTATTTGATGTAGATATGGGTAGATGGTTGATTGAATGGATTTGGCATACTAAGTTAACACCGAGTCAGCTAGTCGATTTCATATGGATTGGACTTCTTGCATTTCCTATAGCTTGGCTTGGATCAGTCATGATTACATGGTTCCATTATGGGAATTTCCATCTGTACAGAGATGATCAAAATATGTATATCGAAAAAGGACTCATCCATCAAGAAAAGTTAACAATACCAATTAGGCGAATTCAAGCAGTTAAATTGGAAGAGAATGGACTTCAACAATTATTTGGTTTGGCTACCATAAAAATTTTTGTCGCAGGATTGGGGATTGAAGAGAAGAAAGGACAAGTCGTCTTATTTCCACTTATCAAAAAGGAAAAGCAAAAGGAATTTTTTGGTTGTTTTTTACCCGAGTTTCTTCCCTTAATGGAAATGTCAATTCATCCATCTCCGTGTAGGTCCAGATACTATCGGTTAGCAATTACATTTGCGTTGCTGATTATATTTCAAGGAGTTTTTTGTTTTTGGTTTATAAAATGGGCGTGGTTTAGTTTACTCGCCATCACTTGTTTTCTTTTATATCAATGGAAATGTTTTAAAGATGAGAAATGCGGATCAGGTCTTAGTGGCCTTGTACTTGTTAAACGTGTCTATACGAAAGAAACTTACTACATCCCATATCAAGCAATACAAGCACGAACTAAGTTCCAACATATATTGACTAGAGAACTAAAGCTTGCTCGTCTGATTATATTTTTGGCTTCTGGAAAGGTTGTACGAAGTGGTTATTTAGAACAAATAGATGTTGAACGATTGCTTTTACTTTGTAAAACTCAGATAAAAAGATCGAGTAAAAGGATAAAGGATCTGTAAAGCTTTTATACGCACATAATTTCCAATATGATATGATTTAAGTGATCCCCTAAACAAAAAGTAAGTGTTTTCCTCAACATCGATTTTAAATGAATAGCTTCTCAGAGCTCACTTTACTCGGAGTTATTGAAGAAGCCATTTCCATAGAATTGAAACAAAAGAGATAGGATAAATACTCGAATGCCGAAAGATAGGTGTCACAATCCAAAAGTGTCAGTGCAGGAATAAGATTGAATTTAAAGTGAGGTTACTACCATGGCTAAGAGGATATTAGTTGTAGATGATGAACCAGCAATTGTCAAACTCGTTCAATTTAACCTGGAAAAAGAAGGATTTTTAATCGATGTTGCATTAGATGGACAAATGGCTTTGAATATGGTGGAAAGTCATGCTCCAGATCTTATTATTTTAGATTTGATGTTACCGAAAGTTGAGGGGTTAGAGGTTTGTCGTCGCATTCGACGTAAGCAGAAACATATTCCAATTTTAATGCTTACAGCAAAATCGGATGAATTTGATAAAGTACTTGGTTTAGAGCTAGGGGCCGATGATTATTTGACAAAGCCGTTTAGTCCACGAGAGCTAACAGCAAGAGTGAAAGCTATTTTACGTCGGCTAGAAGCTATCAAAGAAAGTGATCACACCATCGAATCACGCAAAGAAATTCGTGTGGGTGATTTGCTTATTGATGCAGAAGGATATGAAGTGACCAAACAAGGATCAGCGATTGACTTAACCCCAAAAGAGTTTGAACTGCTTCTTTATATGGTCAATCATCGTGGGAAAGTGCTTTCGCGCGATCAATTATTAAATGCTGTTTGGAACTATGATTATATAGGTGATTCACGGATTGTAGATGTTCATGTGAGCCATTTGCGAGATAAAATCGAAGACGACTCGCGTAATCCTGCTTATATAAAAACGGTTCGAGGTATTGGGTATAAGCTTGAAGGTCGGAAGGATCGATGAAATCACTACGTTCGAAGATTATTTCCATGTGCTGGCTGCTGATTGGTAGTTCAGTGGTGGGAACGGGAATTTATGTAGCTATATTACTAAAATCTTCTTATGTTGATTCCCTAACGGGGCGTTTAGTTAAAGAAGCAAAATTAATAGCCGAAATGATCCCTTGGCAAGAGTATAAACTCCATCCTAAAAAGTTTCAAACGCAATCCGAACGGTATCGGAAGATATTAACTGCGCGTGTTACCTTTATTGATGCCAATGGACATGTACTCGGTGATTCAGGTGAAGAAGATATTCCCAAAGGAAAGACTGGAAAAGCTAATTCGAAGAATTATACAGAAGTAAAGGCAGCTTTGCAAAATAAGGAAAGTACATTTGAACGCCGAGATGATGACATATATGTGGCTCACTCTGTGGTCCGAGACAAAAAAGTGGTAGGAGTTGTTCAATTAGCGATTGATCTGGATGATGTTAATCGCTCGATGCATGAAGTATGGATTTCATTAATAGGTGGGTTGATCATTTCTTTTGCTTTAGCTGGTTTTGCTAGCTCTAGGATCGCCAAAAGTGTTTCGAAGCCTTTAGAAGAAATGACACAGGTTGCTGTAGATATTGCTAAAAAAGGCTGGCATAATCGAGTGCGAGCAGAAGGAAGTAGTGAAGTTATTCGTTTAGGACAAGCAATCAATCGTATGGCATATAGTTTGCAAAGACAGATGGAAAGAGTTCGAAAAAATAAACGAAGATTGCTAAGTGTGATTGAATCCATGGAAAGTGGACTTCTTATGATTAACGCAGAAGGAAAAATCAACTTAGCCAATCGAGCTTTTGAACAAATGTTTGGCCTACCTGCATCTGATTTAATCGGCTCCTTATATAAAGAAGTTTTATCATCTTATGATCTTTCTTCTTATATTAACGAAGTAGCCGAAAAAGGAATCAAACTGCGTCAAGAACTCCATATTTACTATCCTGAAGAACGTATTTTAGACGCTAGCTTTACACCAATGTGGATGGAGACAAGTGGATGTGGGGTAGTAATCGTATTCCATGACCTAACAGCGATTCGTCGGCTTGAACAATTAAGGAAAGATTTTGTAGCGAATGTATCTCATGAATTAAAAACCCCTATTACCTCGATTCGCGGATTTTCTGAAACTCTTTTAGATGGAGCACATCAAGATCCAGAAATATGTCGTGAGTTTTTACAGATTATTTTAGATGAGAGTATTCGTCTACAGCGGCTGATTAGTGACTTACTTGATTTATCGCGAATTGAATCCAAACGGGTAAATATCATAAAGAAGAGTGTGTCAATCCAATCGCTCGTTCATTCTGTGGTTAAAACACTAGAAGATCAAATTCGGAACAAGGAGATGGAATTAACTATTCAAATTTCATCTGACTTTCAAGTTCAGGTAGATCCAGATAGCTTTCAGCAGATCTTGATTAATTTATTGACCAATGCGATTAATTATACGGGTGTAGGTGGGAAAATTTCATTAATGGCAGTGGATCGAAAAGAGGAATGGAAATTACAAATTAAAGATACTGGAATCGGAATTCCCAAAGAAGACCTCCCACGTATTTTTGAGCGTTTTTACCGTGTAGATAAAGCGCGTGCTCGTGCTTCGGGGGGCACAGGTTTAGGGTTAGCTATTGTGAAACATTTAGTAGAGATTCATGACGGAAAGATTCAGGTGGATAGCGAAGTTGGAAAGGGAACGAACTTTACATTGACGTTTCCACATCAGTCGAATTTGACTTCTGAAGTTACAAAGTAAACCGTGAATGATAGAGGCCTTAGGAGTAAGTGACTCCTTAAGGCCTTTTCTAGTGGTCTGAAAAGCTTAATGATTTCTTTACAATATATTCATTTAGAAGCAAAAAAAAAGCTTTATAGTACAAAGTGTTGAGGAAATCATAGATACTTTTTATACTAGGGGGTTCATACTTTGATGTTCAAAAAAGGCATGCTATTGGGTGGTGTCGTCGCTCTAGCATTTACTGCATTGGTAGGATGTGGATCGGCATCAACAAAAAACCAAAGTGGCGGAGAGAATAAGCTATCCGGCACTCTGACTGCTGTAGGATCAAGTGCAATGCAGCCTGTCGTTGAAGAAGCTTCTAAGGAGTTCATGAGCAAAAATCCAGGTGTACAAGTCACCGTACAAGGTGGCGGAAGTGGTCAAGGTCTTACCTCTGCGATGAATGATACTGCGGATATTGGAAATTCCGATGTTTTCGCAGAAGAGAAAGAAAAAATTGATCCACAAAAAGTGGTTGATCATAAAGTATTTGTAGTAGGGATGGCTCCGGTAGCCCATCCACAAGTAGGTATAGATAATTTAACGCAACAACAATTAATTGATATCTTCACAGGGAAAGTGAAAAATTGGAAAGAGGTTGGTGGGAAGGATCAAAAAATCGTTCTCGTTAACCGCCCGGAAAGTTCGGGTACCCGAGCTACTTTTGCCCAGTGGGCACTTAAAGGAAACAAAGAGTTTCGTGGTCAAGGTGGATTGGAAGAAGAGTCATCAGGTACAGTGCGTAAAATTGTCGCTGAAACTCCTGGGGCAATTGGCTATCTAGCTTTCTCCTACTTTGATAAATCGGTTATAGCTCTTAAATTAGATGGTGTTGAACCGAAAAACGAAAACGTTTATGACAATAAATGGAAAATATGGGCTTATCAGCACATGTATACCAATAAAAACGGTAAAAACAAAGAATTAGAAGAAGCATTTATTAAGTTTATAACTGCTCCTGAGACACAACAAGGACTAGTTACGAAATTAGGATATATTCCCGTAACCAATATGAAAGTAGAACGCGATGCTAAAGGAAATATCACTAAGAAATAAATGGATGGGGACATATTCGTCCCCATCTTAATTGAGAGGTGATTAATGCGTGGAGCAGCTGGTAACCAATCAAGTGGCTGAGCAAAAGAGACCGTTATCGGAAGACTTAAAAAAGCCGCTTCCTAAAATTTTACAAGCAGAAAGAAGAGGAAGAGTTCTTACGTATGTAAGTAGTTGGGTTTTACTTCTCATTCTCTTTTCCTTGCTTATTTTTATTACTTCCAAAGGTGCGGCTCCTTTTATTAGTGGAGAGGTTAGTTTTGCTGAATTTTTTTCTACAAAATGGAATCCTGGTGAAAATTCTTATGGAGCTCTGTCGTTTATTTTAGGTTCTTTAATTGTAAGTGTGTGTGCAGCGATTGTTAGTGCTCCACTAGGAATTGGTGCAGCTATTTTTATGACTGAGATTGCTCCGAAGTGGGGAAGGAAAATTCTCCAACCAGCAACGGAGATCTTAGTCGGAATTCCATCGGTTGTCTATGGTTTTGTAGGCCTTACTGTTGTTGTTCCTTTTATTCGTGAGCAATTTGGAGGTTTAGGATTTGGTCTTTTAGCTGGAGTTATTGTACTATCCATTATGATTTTACCGACGATTGTAAGTATTAGTGTTGATACACTTCAATCCATTCCACGCCATTTACGCGAAGGTTCTTATGCATTAGGAGCCACCCGCTGGCAAACGATTTCCCGATTGTTACTACGTACTTCATTGCCTGGCTTAATGACTGGTGTTGTTTTGGGAATGGCTCGTGCCTTTGGGGAAGCACTAGCAGTACAAATGGTCATTGGTAACTCTCCCAACCTACCGTTTAACCTGCTAACTCCGATTAGTACATTGACCAGTATCATTACCTTAAATATGGGAAACACAGTTCAAGGCTCTACGTATAATAGTATTTTGTGGTCGATGGCACTTATTCTCCTCTTAATGACTTTATTATTTGTCGTTTTGATTCGTTGGATTACTAAAAGGAGAGAGCAGAGCTGATGAATGCGAAGATAAAAGATCGGATTGCTACAGGGATGTTTTATCTGATCACCTTTTTAATTCTAGGGATTTTAATCGGACTAATTGGCTTTATTTTGTATCGTGGAATTAAGGTGATCGATTGGGAGTTTTTAACGGAAGCTCCAGGTTCATTGTTGACAGGTGGTGGAGGAGTTGGTCCTCAGTTATTTAATTCTTTCTATTTATTAATTTTAACGATGCTGATTACGATTCCGCTTGGATTAGGTGGCGGAATTTATATGGCCGAATATGCTAAGCCAGGTCGGCTTACCAAAATGCTTCGAGTAAGTATTGAAGTACTTTCCTCTCTTCCATCCATTGTAGTTGGTTTATTTGGTTTATTAATTTTTGTTCAATATACCGGATGGGGATTTTCTTTGTTGGCAGGAGCACTTACTTTAACCGTATTTAATTTACCACTCATGGTACGAGTAGTTGAACAAGCATTAACAGCTGTACCTAGAGAGCAAAAAGAAGCATCTCTCGCTCTGGGGATTACACATTGGCAAACGATTTTACGTGTACTATTGCCAGCTGCTTTGCCGGGTATTGTGACAGGAACGATCTTAGCGGCAGGACGTGTTTTTGGCGAAGCAGCTGCTTTAATGTTCACAGCTGGAATGACTTCTCCTATGCTCGACTTTACAGATTGGGATCCCAGTTCGCCAACTTCTCCATTAAATCCATTTCGACCTGCTTCAACACTTGCCGTCCATATTTGGAAAGTGAATGCCGAAAGTATTGTTGCAGATGCGAAGGAAGTTGCCAGTGGTGCCTCTGCGTTATTGGTAATTGCGGTGTTGATCTTTAACCTGTTTGCACGTTGGTTAGGGCACTTTATACATGCTCGGTTAACTTCAGGTTCAAAGTCTTAATAAGGGAGTGTTGGCTTTATGACTGTAAAGTCTAAATCATTACCAATTACAGTTCAAAAACGGACGAAAAAGGTAAGTATGGATCCGGAAGGTTCTGCTCAATTAGAAATTAAGGATTTAAATGTCTTCTATGGAGAGAAACATGCTGTAAAAGATGTTAGTTTGCCATTTTATAAACAAACTGTAACCGCATTTATTGGGCCTTCAGGTTGTGGAAAATCAACGGTTTTACGGTGCATCAATCGAATGAATGATACAATTCCCGGGGCACGTGTAACAGGAGAAATACTTGTAGAAGATGTAAATGTCAACGATTTAGCTATTAATGCGATTAATCTAAGACGCCATATTGGAATGGTATTTCAAAAGCCGAATCCCTTTGCCAAATCTATTTTCAATAACATCACTTTAGCACCACGTCTCTATGGTGCTTCCAAACAAGAGCAGGAGAAAATGGTTGAAGAAAGCTTAAAAAAAGTAGGGCTTTGGGATGAGGTCAACGATCGACTTCATCACTCGGCATTAGACTTATCAGGGGGACAACAGCAACGGCTTTGTATCGCACGCGCCATCGCTATGAGTCCCAAAATTTTATTACTGGATGAACCAACTTCTGCATTAGATCCTATTTCGACAGCAAAAATAGAAGAGTTGGTCCAAGAGTTAAAAAAGGAATTTACAATTGTAATTGTTACACACAATATGCAACAAGCAGCCCGTATTTCGGACTATACGGCGTACTTTTACATGGGTGATCTGATCGAATGGAGCTTAACCGACCAATTATTTACCAGCCCAAAACGTAAAGAAACAGAAGACTATCTAATGGGTCGATTTGGTTAAGAGGCCAAACGAAGGAGTGGTTTGAGGGTGTCGGATAAAATCAAGGTAGAAAGTTTTAATCTATTCTATGGAGATAACCAAGCGTTAAAAGATATTGGGCTTAATCTGGAAGAGAAAAAAGTAACAGCATTGATCGGCCCGTCAGGCTGTGGAAAATCAACATTTTTACGTAGTATCAATCGGATGAATGATATGATTCCAGGAGTAAGCACCACCGGAATCATCGAAATTGATGGGAAGAATGTTTACAGAGAAGAACAAGATTTAGTTCAGCTAAGGAAAAATGTAGGGATGGTATTCCAACAGCCCAATCCATTTCCGCTTTCGATTTATGATAATATTACGTACGGCCCTCGCATTCATGGAATAACAAAACGGGAAGAATTGGATATGATTGTTGAGCGAACCTTAGTTCAAGCTAATTTATGGGATGAAGTAAAAGACCGTTTGCAATCATCTGCTCTTGGGCTTTCTGGAGGACAACAGCAACGCTTGGTTATTGCTCGTGTACTGGCAATTCAACCAGACGTCATTCTTATGGATGAACCTGCATCCGCTTTAGATCCTATTTCGACGGAGCGTCTCGAAGATCTAATTACCCAATTAAAGAATGACTATACCATTGTGATTGTAACTCATAATATGCAACAGGCAGCAAGAGTTTCCGATATGACTGCATTTTTCTTAAATGGGGAAATTATTGAGTATAGTATGACCAGTCAATTATTTACCAGTCCTAAAGATTCACGTACCGAAGATTATATTAGTGGACGGTTTGGTTAAAGGGGGCTCGTAAATGTCTCGCGCATTTGATGAATCATTGGTAAAACTAAAACAATACCTATTAAAAATGGGTGAAAAAGTAGAAATAGCGCTTGATAAGTCCATTCGCTCTTTCGCGAATCAAGAGATATTTCTAGCTCAAGAAGTGATTGATCATGATAAAGAGATTGATCAATTGGAAGAAAAAATCGATGAATATGTTGCCAAATTGATCGCAACACAACAACCCGTAGCAAAGAATATGCGTAAGCTGGTAGCAGCTCTAAAAATTGTTTCAGACTTGGAACGTATGGGAGATTTAGCTGTAGATATCGCGGAAGTTACGATTCAAATGCGTAATCAAAAAATACCCCCTATTAGAAACGACCATGATATTCGCGAAATGGCTAGGCTGACACAAAGTATGGTACATGATGGGATTAATAGTTATATTACCGGAAATATACAACTAGCTAAAAAAATAGCGGAATTAGATGATCAAGTCGATCAAATGAATTATAATATAATCAGAAACACTACCATATCAATCCATGTTGAGGACTATCCAGAATCATACTTTCTTCTCTGCTTTGTCGCGCACTATTTAGAGAGAATTGGTGATCACGTTACCAATATTGCGGAAAGTGTAATCTATATCGAGACAGGAAAATATATTGACCTAAACTAAAGCAGATGGCAGGAGCTGTAATTGTTCATAAGAGTAAAAAAGAACAAGTACAGCTTTTTTGTTTTCCGCATAGGATATGTCAGATTTTGTTTTGCGACAAGAGAGGGAAGTGAGTGCATGCGTAAACTGATCATTTTATCTCTGATCGGCTTTGCTGCTCAGCTTGTAGATGGTTCTCTTGGAATGGCTTATGGCGTCACGTCTACCTCGTTATTGTTGCTATTTGGTATAGCACCCGCTGTAGCTTCTGCTTCAGTACATCTAGCTGAAGTGGTAACGACTGCTGTTTCAGGTATTTCTCATATTCGTTTTGGTAATGTGGACAAAGAAACGGTTTGGCGAATGACGATACCTGGATCCATCGGTGCTTTTATCGGTGCTTGCTTCTTAAGTCATCTTCCAGGCGAGCAGGTAAAGCCATTTATTGCTACTTTTTTGTTTGGGTTAGGTGTGTATGTTTTGTTGCGCTTTTTATGGATTAGACCAAAAAAACTAACGAATAACTTGCATAAGAGACCGAATTTTCTAATTCCATTAGGTTTTTTCGCAGGATTTCTTGATGCGACAGGCGGGGGAGGATGGGGTCCTATTAGTACTCCTGTGTTATTGAGTAGGCAACATATAGAACCACGTAAAGTTGTAGGATCTGTCGATACAAGTGAGTTTGCTATTGCACTTTCGGCGTCATTAGGGTTTTTTATTTCTTTAGGTTGGAAGCAAGTCGATTGGTTATGGGTAGGCGCATTAATGTTAGGAGGAATTGTAGCCGCACCGATTGCAGCTTGGATTGTGCGAATTTTCCCTGCTAATCTTTTGGGCGTTACTGTAGGAGGATTTATCCTCTTGACCAATGCGAATATTCTGATTAAAACTTGGAAGATCAGTTTAGTTACTTCGTATTTACTTTATAGTTTGATCTTACTCATATGGATCATGAGCTTTATATTTATCTTACGAAAAACAAAAAGAGAGAAACAAAAAGATAAAATAGAATGAATACGAAATACGATTATCTTATTGCAAAGATACAGAATTAAAATAGATGAAAGTATACATATCTATCTCTTGGATATGTATACTTTTTTAATATTATATCGTAATTATTACTATTTACAAATCGTAATAATTACGATATAAAGAAGAAGTTAGATAAGAATAAAAAGAGAGGAAATGAAAGATGAGAAAGATCCCAGTTACGGTACTAAGTGGATATTTAGGTTCAGGTAAAACAACCATTTTAAATCATATTTTACATAATCGACAAGGACTTAAAGTTGCGGTGATTGTAAATGATATGAGTGAAATCAATATCGATGCTGATCTCATAAGTCGTGAAGCTAAACTTTCACGAACAGAAGAAAAATTAGTAGAAATGTCAAATGGTTGTATTTGCTGTACCTTACGAGAGGATTTACTAAAAGAAGTAGAACAGTTAGCTAAAGATGAGGCATTCGACTACATTCTAATTGAATCAACAGGCATTAGTGAGCCGATACCTGTTGCCCAGACGTTTTCATATACTGATGAAGAAAATGGAATTGATCTATCTTCATTGTGTAAGCTAGATACCATGGCTACGGTTGTAGATGCTTATCGTTTTTGGCATGATTTTTCTTCGGGAGAATCCTTATTGGATCGAAAGCAAGCACTGGATCATGAAGATTCACGTGATGTAGTCGACCTTTTAATTGATCAAATTGAATTTTGTGATGTCCTTATTTTAAATAAATGTGATTTGGTTAAAGAAGAAGAATTAAAACAGTTAGAGGGAATTTTACGTAAATTACAGCCCGAAGCTAAGTTAATTCGATCCACACATGGTCAAGTAGATATCAATGAAATCCTAAACACGGGCCTATTTAATTTTGAGAAAGCCAGTCAATCAGCTGGTTGGCTTAAAGAGCTACAAAATGAACATACACCAGAAACAGATGAATATGGTATTTCGTCATTTGTATATCGGAGACATCGTCCCTTTCACCCCGAGCGTTTGCTGGAATGGTTAGACGAATGGCCAGAAGAAATAATCCGGGCAAAAGGGATAATTTGGCTAGCGACACGCCCACGTTATGCTTTTAGCTTTAGTCAAGCAGGGCCTTCAATTCAAATGGGTATATTAGGACTATGGATAGCGGATCTTCCAAAAGCTGAGCAAGTCGCCATTTTGCAAGAGCAGTCTGAGCTTCAAGAGACTTGGGATAAAAAATGGGGAGACCGTATCAATGAAATTGTGTTTATTGGGATACATATGGATCATAAGAAGATAATAGATGAATTAGATCAATTAGTGTTAACGGATGATGAAATGATGGGAAGCTGGGAGCAATTAAAAGATCCTCTGCCAAAAACCGCTGAGGGAGCGTAAAGAGGTAAGTGATAGCCGGCGTGAAAAAACACACGACGGCTATCTTATATACATCGATTCAGCTCAAATGAACCGACTATAGAGTTATTTAGAGGGGGAATAATAAATTTGTTCACTTTCCCACAGTTCTTCTAGATCTGATAGATGTTGTGAAATATTCATTTTATTAGTTTCAGCTACTGTCATCAAAAGTGCATTGATCAGACTAAGTGGAGCTACAAATGAGTCTAAAAATGAAGGAAGTTTACTTGAAGCTACTAAGGTTAGATCGCCCAGCCGAGCGAGTGGTGAACTATGATGATCAGTAATCGCTAAGGTATTTACTCCTCTCTTCTTTACAAACTCGATAGCTTGAATCGTTCGAGATGTATACTGAGCAAAGCTAATCCCAATGACTAGATCTTCAGATCTAAGAGAAGAGAGTTTTTCAAACATGGTATCAGAATCGGGTATAAGCTGTACATTTTTAAGCATTAAATCTAGATAAAATGTTAAGAAATATCCTAATGCGTAAGAACTTCTTAGTGAGACGACTGTTATTGATTTCGCACGATTGATTTGTTTGACAGCTGCATCAAATACTCTTAGATCTATTGTTTGAATCGTTTGTTCAATATTTTTGATATCATCAAGTAAAACATCTGTAGCGAGGCGCTGTTTCTCGGAATAAATATTTTCAGTTAGATTTAGCCGATCTACAGTAGTCAGGCGTTTACGAATGTGCTCTTGGAGACTTTGCTGCATCTCAGAAAAACCTGAGAAGCCAAGATTCGTTGCAAATCGAATGATCGTAGCTTCACCGACTCCTACCTGCTTTGCAACATTGGCTACGGTTAGAAAAGGGACGGTATCTAGATTTTCTTCTAAAAACTTAGCGATTTTTAATTGCGATTTACTCATTCTACTGCTTTTTTCACGTATTAACTGAAATATATTTTTTATATCTGCCATAAATCCCCCTTAGCTAACTATGCTTTTAACCGCTTGCTCAAAACGATTTAATGTTTCAGAAATAATTTGTGATGTATGGGCTATGGATAAAGAAAAGCGATTTTGTGGCTTCACATATACACCTTGATTAAGCAAAGAGAAATCTAATTCTTTACGAGTAGCTAGGTCTGAGCGAAGTACATCCTGAATTTGTAGGACGGGATGTTCACTAAAAACCAGATTAAAAATACTACCATCACCTACTGCTTTCCCTACTATTCCATATCGATGCAAGATTTCCTGCATACCTACTTTTAACTGATGGGTTCTTTTTTCAAGCTCTTGATATACCCCAGTTTTTTCGAGTATACGAATCGTAGCGAGACCTGCTGCTAGTACTAGTGGATGTCCATTATAGGTTCCACTATGAAATAAAATATCGATAGCATTTTTTGTTTTATGTCCGTCACTTACACCTAAAATGTCTCTACGATCAATAGGCGAGCAAACTTGCATGATTTCTTTTCTTCCTCCTACCGCTCCAACAGGGAAGCCTCCGCCTAAAACTTTTCCAAGTGCCGTTAAATCAGGTGTTACACCATATCTTCCTTGTGCACCTGAAAGCCCGAGACGAAATCCAGTTTTCACTTCATCAAATATAAGAACGATTCCATATTGGCGAGTAAGCTCCCTTAATTCTTTTAAAAAGGATGCATCGGGTGGGATATAGCCTCCTTGAACAGGCTCAAGAATGACAGCAGCCAGTTCATGTCCATACTTTTTTAATAGTTCGGCGGTTTGTTCTATTTGATTAAAAGGAAGTACCACTGTGTTTTCCTGATAGTAACTAGGAATCCCGCATGAATCTAACTGAACAGGAGGAAGTTGACTTTGATCCCTTAAAGTAGGATGAACGCTGACTAGTACTTGGTCATAGCCTCCATGATAATGACCTTCAAATTTGGCTATTTTTTGTCGGCCTGTCCATGCCATTGCTAAACGAATAGCGAGCATGGTTGCTTCTAACCCAGAATTGGTATAACGCACGGATTCGATACTGGGATATAAATCAACTAAAGACTTGGCCATTTCTACTTCAAGTAGATGTGGGGTTCCTAAGATCGTTGTTCCTAATTTTTGCAGTTGTTCTTCTATGGCTCTGTAAACTTGCGGATGCCCATGTCCTACAAGAAGTGCTCCATAGCAAAGATTGTAGTCAATATATTTGTTTTGGTCTATATCAAATACATAAGCACCATTAGCGTGTTTCATGACGATAGGATAAGGCTCAAAGTACTTAATATTCGCCGTGACTCCACCTGGCAAGAAAGATTGAGCTTCTTGATAAAAACAGGACGAGTTTCTTGTTCTTTGTAAATAAATGGTTTGGCTATCCATTTTCTTACGCCCCTTTTGAAATATTTATTCCGATAACCAAATAAATCGGAGTATATATTTCATTATACAAGTCTATATGAAATAGTCTAATATGGATAGTTGCATAATTTAGACTCTTTAGCGAAAAATATGAAGATAAATTGAGCTATTCTTTATTATTCATATATAAACGATGGATAAAAAACTGTTTGGAAAAATAATGTGGTCATTAAAATAATTACCATCCAAGAAATAGAAATATATGTTCGTGAAATTAGCTGCGAAGCTGGAAAAATGTAGGTTTCTCATGATACAATAGACATGTTTTTAGCTTGATCGGAGTCGAATTTATTTTAAGTAAAGGTGCGGATGAATCCAGTGAGTAAATTAGTTTTAATCGATGGAAATAGTATTGCGTATCGGGCATTTTTTGCTTTACCACTTTTGTCTAATTCGAGTGGTGTCTATACTAATGCGGCATATGGTTTTACGACGATGCTTCTCAAAGTGATCGAAGAAGAAAAACCTTCTCATATCCTTGTCGCTTTTGATGCTGGAAAGACAACGTTTCGTCATAAAGACTACAAGGAGTATAAAGGAAAGAGAGAGAAAACACCTATAGAGTTATCCGAGCAACTTCCGTTAATTAAGGACATTTTGGATGCTTTTCAGATTCGTTATTTTGAAATGATGGACTATGAGGCCGATGATATTATTGGAACACTAAGTAAACAAGCTGAATCACAGCAACTGGATACCGTAATCATAAGTGGTGACAAAGATATGTTGCAACTAGTTAATAACCATGTTCATGTATGTATCCCACGAAAAGGTCTGTCTGATGCTGTTCGTTATGATCTAAAGAAAGTAGATGAAAAATATGGTCTTACTCCAAAACAAATTATTGATCTAAAAGGTTTAATGGGGGACACTTCCGATAATATTCCTGGAATACCTGGTGTCGGAGAAAAAACAGCACTAAAACTCCTTCACCAGTTTTCAAGTGTTGAAGAAGTATTGGAGCATATTGATGAGATTTCAGGTAAGAAACTACGAGAAAAAGTACGTGAGCATCATGATCAAGCCCTACTTAGTAAAAAATTAGCAACGATTCATTGTGATGTTTCGTTAGACTTTTCCTTAGAAGAATTAGTATATCCTGGTCCCGATGTAGTAAAATTGGCAGAGCAATTTAAGAAACTTGAGTTTAAGTCTTTGCTCGATCGATTAGAAAAAGAAGTAGGAGAAGAATTAACAACCATAGCTTACCAAGATGTTAAGTATACGATCATCACAGCAGACAACCAAAAGGAGTTTCATTCGTTTTTTGATAAAAGAGCTTTAGCTTTTTTTGTCGAGGCTACTTCGGAAAATCCTCATCACGCGGAAGTGATTGGCTTTTCCCTATCAGATGGGGAAGAAAGTTTATTTATTCCACAGGAGATCGCATTAGATTGGGAAGTCTTTGACCAGTGGTTAGGAGATCCTGAACGTACTAAACTGGTATATGATAGTAAAAAAATAAAAATTCTGCTTAAGAATCATCAGAAAACGATCAAAGGGATACAGTTTGATACGTTGATTGCTGCGTATTTGTTAAATCCTTCAGAAACGCAGTTAGAGTTGAGTGAGGTAGCTAGTAAGTATTTGGGACCGACACTACCTAGTGATGAGGAGGTCTATGGAAAAGGAGCAAAGCGGCGAGTTCTCCAAGAAGAGGAATTGGCACAGCATCTCGCTCGTAAAACAATGACCATTTTCCGGATTTCCCCAGTTCTACTGCAAGAAATCCAAGCAACAGATCTGAACTCATTATTATTCGATATGGAAATGCCACTCGCAAATGTTCTAGCAGATATGGAACTGCAAGGAGTTTATATCGATCAAAAGCGACTTGAAGAACTTGGAATTGAATTAAAAGATACATTAGATCGACTGACAGATGAGATCTATGAAATTGCTGGAACTCAGTTTAATATCAACTCTCCCAAACAACTTGGAGAAATCTTATTTGACAAGTTAGGCTTACCTGTTCTGAAGAAGACAAAAACAGGCTATTCTACCAGTGCTGATGTACTCGAAAAATTAGCCCCTCAACATGAGATCGTAGAAAAGATTTTACACTTTCGCCAAGTTGGAAAACTCCATTCCACATACATTGAAGGATTAAAAAAGGAAATTGGTAAAGACGGAAAAATTCATACACAGTTTCATCAAACGATCACAGCAACTGGAAGACTGAGCAGTACAGAGCCTAATTTACAAAATATCCCTATTCGTTTAGAAGAAGGCCGACGTATTCGGCAAGTGTTTACTCCTTCTAACCGGGATTGGCTCATGCTTTCAGCTGATTATTCGCAGATCGAGTTACGTGTACTTGCCCATCTCTCTAAAGATCAAACATTAATTACAGCTTTTAATGAGGGTCGAGATATCCATACACAAACGGCTATGGATATCTTTGAAGTAGGTGCAGATGAAGTTACCTCATTAATGCGTAGACATGCCAAAGCAGTTAATTTCGGGATTGTTTATGGAATTAGTGATTTTGGTTTATCACAAAATTTAGGTATATCTCGTGCTGAAGCGAAAGAGTTTATCGAGCGGTATTTTAAGAGATACCCTGGGGTTAAAAATTATATGGATGAAGCAGTTGAGCAAGCAAAAAAAGACGGATTTGTGACCACATTGTTAAACCGTCGTCGCTATTTACCAGATATCCGTTCTTCTAACTTTACAAAACGTAGCTTTGCAGAACGAACAGCGATGAATACCCCTATTCAAGGAACGGCAGCAGATATCATTAAATATGCGATGATCGAGTTAAACCAAAAAATGAAGGAACAAAATCTTCATAGCCGTTTGTTACTGCAAGTTCATGATGAATTGGTTTTTGAACTTCCACCTTCTGAATTAGAAATCATACGTACATTGGTTCCAGAAGTGATGGAAAATGCACTTCAATTATCAGTCCCTCTAAAAGTAGATGTGAATTATGGGGAAAACTGGTACGAAGCAAAGTAGTATAGAGGGGGAGAAATCATTGCCAGAGTTACCAGAAGTCGAAACAGTGAAACGGACTTTAAAGAACCTAGTTCAAGGTAAAACCATCCGCGATATTACCGTATCTTTGCCGCGAATTATTAAACATCCAGATATAAACCAGTTTCGAAAGTTATTACAAGGAACCACGATTACCGATATAGGTCGGAGAGGAAAGTTTTTAAAAATATATATGAACCCATGGGTACTTGTTTCTCATTTGCGTATGGAGGGGAAATATCGCGTTAGCGATCAATCAGAACCAATTGAAAAACATACCCATGTGATTTTCCATTTTACAGATGGAACAGAATTGCGTTATAAAGATGTACGACAATTTGGGACCATGCATCTTTTTCCGGTTGGAGAAGAAGAGAAAGAGTTGCCGCTTAAAAAATTAGGTCCAGAGCCACTCTCTGATGATTTTCAGCTAAGCTGGTTTAGTGAAACCTTAGTCAAAAGAAAAACAAAGATAAAATCAGTTCTCCTAAACCAAGAATATCTAGTGGGACTGGGAAATATTTATGTGGACGAAGCCCTCTATTTAGCAGGTATTCATCCAGAGAGGGCTGCCTCTTCCTTATCGAATGATGAAATAAAACGATTATATGAGGCGATTCGTCAGACACTACAAACAGCGATTGAAGCTGGTGGTTCATCTGTTCGTTCTTACCTAAATGGTGAAGGAGAGATGGGGATGTTTCAGCTACAGATTCAAGTGTACGGGCGGAAAAATGAGCCTTGTCATCGTTGTGGTCATCCGATTTCACGTATCGTTGTAGCAGGAAGAGGTACGCATCTCTGTGTTCAATGTCAAAAATAACTCACTCATTTCCACTTCTTTCATAAGATAGGTTATGATTCCCTGTCTTATGAAGGAGTGGACGCTATGTGGCAAAGCTTATCCCTGATATGGATTGCCGTTGCAGTGAGTGTAGATAGTTTTGGAGTTGGTATTACTTATGGTCTAAGAAAGATTCGGATTCCTGTCATATCTTGTTTGATTATTGGGATATGTTCTGGGTTTATCATGTTTTTAGCGATGAAGTTAGGTGAATGGCTTTCAGTCTGGTTTTTTCCTGAACTGGCTAAAATGATAGGAGCAGTAATTCTGATAGCGATGGGAACTTGGACTCTTTGTCATCGATGTTTTCCTGAAGCAGAAAAAAATCAGGCTCCTCTCAATCAAGCACCTATCCGAGTTTGGACATTCAGGTTACAAACACTTGGACTCATGATTCAAATATTAAAAACACCCGTTGTAGCAGACATGGACGACTCAGGTGTCATATCAGCAAAAGAAGCTTGTCTCTTGGGGACAGCTTTGTCTCTGGATGCTTTTGGTGCAGGTATCGGGGCTGCATTGATGGGGATATCGCCTATTGTGATCTCGCTAGCTATTGCTGCAATGAGTATTTTATTCTTGAGATGGGGTATGTGGTTAGCTTTTCGCTGTTGCCGTGAACAATGGCATCGCTTGCTTTCTTTTGTACCAGGGATCATTCTTATATTCATTGGTTTATTGCGTCTTCTTTAGAAAGGAAGGGAATGGATGCGGGTTGGATTAACAGGCGGAATTGCTACAGGTAAAAGTACAGTTTCATCCATGTTCGAAGATCACGGAGCTGTGATTATCGATGCAGATCAAATTGCTCGAGAAGTAGTAGAGCCAGGAAGTAAAGGGGCTCAAAAAGTAGAAGAGGAATTTGGCGAGCAAGTTTTTTTTAGTGATGGGAGCCTAAATCGAGCGGCTCTAGGAGAGATTATTTTTCGAAATCAATCTCTACGCCGAAAACTCAACCAAATATTACATCCACTTATTATGGATGAGATGGAATTAAGAACACAGCGTATATTAAAAGAGAATAAGCATAAAATCGTATTCTGGGATGTTCCTTTACTAATAGAAGAGAATTTGACCAATTTCGTCGAAAAGGTTATTGTTGTATATATACCAGAGCCAGTGCAACTAAAACGACTAATGAAACGGAACGATCTCACTGAAGAGGAAGCTCGTCGCCGTATCAATGCGCAAATGTCCATTGAGGAAAAAAAGCGCTATGCTGACTTTCTCATTGACAATAGCGGCACGTTGGAAAATACGGAAAGACAGGTTGATCAGATATGGAATTGTCTAAAGTTAAAAAATGGGTTCAGCCAGCAATAAATGCTCTTCCATCAAAAAGAGTGTTATTAGTTTTGTTAATTATCATCGCTGCTTATCTATTGGTCATGGCTCCGATTTTAAATGAATGGATCTACCCCCTCAAATATGAGGAGTACATATTTAATAGTGCGAAGCAGTATAATACAGATCCATTTTTAATTATGGCAATTATCCGGGTTGAAACTAAGTTTGATCCAAAAGGAAGATCGCGAGTAGGCGCGCAAGGGCTAATGCAAATCATGCCGGAAACGATGGATTGGGCCATTTCCAAAGGGAATTTTTCTCCTTCGCTTAAAAGTTATATCCATGACCCAGCTACAAATATTCAAGTAGGTAGTTGGTATGTTTCCTTTTTAATGGAGAGGTATAAAGGAAATAAAGTGGCCGTAGCAGCGTCATATAATCGTGGGCCCACGAAAGTAGCTGAGTGGATTAGGGAAGGCGTTTGGGATGGTACAAGGAAAAATTCATATAAAATTCCTGTTAAAGAAACACGGGATTATGTAGATCGAGTAACCTACTATTATGATAAATATCGATCACTTTATAAGGATTTGGCAGAAAAGTACAATTATAAATCGTAATGAGAAGGGAAAATAAAAGGATCATTTTTGGGAAAAATGATCCTTTTTTGTGTGCTTTTTAGCAGATTAAAGTAACCCTTTTAGAATTAATATGCTTTTTTTGTCAAGTTATATTGCAAAATGTGCCATACTGATTATAATATTAGAGGTGAATAGTATGGACGAAAAATGGGAAGGGGAACTTTTGTATGAAACTTCGTATTGCTATTAATGGATTTGGACGTATAGGTAGAATGGTATTTAGAAAAGCAATATTAGAGCCTTCCGTTGAAGTTGTGGCGATAAATGCTAGCTATCCTTCTGAAACTTTAGCACATTTAGTGAAATATGATACAGTTCATGGGGCATTTCATGGAGAGATTGAGGCATTAGAAGATGGAATTCGAGTGAACGGACATGTTGTTAAACTAATTTCTAACCGTGATCCAAAACAACTTCCTTGGGGAGAGTTAGATATAGATGTAGTGATCGAAGCGACAGGGAAATTCCGTGACCGGGAAGGGGCTGGGATGCATTTATTAGCTGGCGCGAAAAAGGTAGTCATTACTGCTCCAGGTAAAGATGAAGATGTAACCATTGTGATGGGTGTAAATGAAGAAATTTATAATCCAGAAGCCCATCATATTATTTCTAATGCTTCCTGTACAACCAACTGCTTAGCACCTGTTGCTAAAGTGCTTCATGAGAAATTTGGGATTAAACATGGATTAATGACGACAGTACATGCGTATACCAATGACCAGAAAAACCTAGATAACCCACATAAAGATTTACGTAGAGCCCGTGCGTGTGCACAATCGATTATTCCTACAAAAACAGGAGCTGCAAAGGCGATTGGTGTAGTCATTCCTGAATTAAAAGGAAAGTTAAATGGAATGGCACTTCGGGTTCCTACACCGAATGTATCTGTAGTCGATTTGGTCGTTGATCTTGAAACAAAAACCAATGCAGAAGAAGTTAATAGTGTACTGAAAGAAGCTGCAAAAACTTCCATGCAGGGATATCTTCATTTTTGTGAAGAACCACTTGTTTCCTCCGATTTCAATGGAAGCTCTTACTCTTCGATAGTAGATGCCATGTCTACTATGTCGATTGGTGAGAATCAAGTGAAAGTGTTAACTTGGTATGATAATGAGTGGGGTTATTCTTGTCGTGTTGTTGATCTGGTGAAATTTGTAGGTGCTTCCATTGTGGAAAAGAAGGCAAATGCTGTTCCGGTATAATATGTTTTTCATTTTAAGCCGTTACTTCATGATTGAATACAAGTAACGGCTTTTACTTTGTATACTCAGCTGGATACGATAGAAAGACTCATTAATGGTCTCTATGATTGGTCTATTTACAAAAGAGGAGAGAGTTTATACAATATAATTCGTAATGATTATGATTTACAGAGAGGATTCTCCCTGTATAAAGGGACTAGAATCTTAATTAACCGTATTTAGAGACACGTTTACCAATTATTTGTGTGGATGTTAATGAACAAGCTTGTCATTCGGCGAATCGATTAGTTGAACGATTGGATTTGACAAAGCATGAACTATCAAGGCCATTCGTTAATTTTTATAGCAAGTTTGGTTCCTAATAAAAAGGGAATATTAGAACAGATTAGGCGAAGTCATTCAAAAGCTTGGGTGGCGATTCGGACGGTTGAAGGGTTAATCGACTTTTATATCAACCAATAAACGAGGAAGATATAGATAAAAAGCATTATCAAATTATAGGAAAGACCAAAGCGAATAGAAAAACGATCAATACAACTATTTTTTTAAAAGGCAAAAATGAACAAAAGCGTTTGGACAAATAAGCTTCCCTTATAGATCCATCTGTATAAGGGAAGCTTATTTGTTGATAAAAATATCTTAAGTATATCTGACTTTATATGAAAGAGCTACTTTATTCTGAAGTTATGTCTAAACGCTACTCCCTTTTTTAATCCACCCTCTAGCACTTGATGTGTTCTTAAGATACTCTTATCTACTAGGTTACCAATATCCCATCTTCCTTTTCTAGCTAAATATATTTTAGGGAAGGAAATTAAAATAATTGATATAAAAGTAGTGTATACCCTTTTTATGGTTTTTTCTTCTAAGAAGGAAATTAAATAGAATTATGTTAAAATAAATGAGCTCTTTTCTCTTTTATGATGAAGAGAGAAGAAGAGAGGAGGAAAACGGATGCGATGCCCATATTGTGGGAACCAAGGTTCACGTGTACTTGATTCACGCCCAATCCATGACGGAAAAGCGATTCGCCGTAGAAGAGAGTGTGAACGTTGCTCACAACGATTTACAACCTTTGAAATGATTGAAGAGAAGCCAGTCATTGTTATTAAAAAAGATGGAAGTCGTGAGGAATTTAATCAAGATAAACTACTTAGAGGTTTGTTACGTGCCTGTGAAAAACGGCCTGTACCGATCGAACGATTAGAAGCGTTGGTCATGGATATTGAACGAACACTCAGGGAAACAGATCAGTTGGAGATTGCGACAAGTGAGATAGGTGAAATGATTTTGGCTCGCTTAATCGATGTAGATGAAGTAGCCTATGTTCGTTTTGCTTCAGTTTATCGACAATTTAAGGATATCAATGTGTTTGTCAAAGAATTGGAAGATTTGCTGAACCGATCTCAACGAGCGTCTATGAAAGAAAAAAGCATAGATTCTTAAGTCTCATTGGTTAAAAATAGCGTTTGTATTTTACTAGTCTCCCTATGATAAAATGAACGAACCGATGCTTTGACCTGTTGGAGGGTGACTTACTCATGGCGATGTTTTGGCAGGGATATGGATGGTGTAGTCGCACATATCGACCGCTACATGGTACGGATTTATTAGCTTTAACACATTTGTATCAACCTATTATCGGGGCAACATCGATTGGATTATATATGACTTTATATCATCAACTACCGCTACACCGAGCGGGAGTTTCCACTATTTGTTCACAATCGTATCTTTTAAAGCTTCTTTCTCTCTCTTCACAGCAAATGCTTGAAGCGAGATATTTGTTGGAAGGAGTTGGACTACTTAATACCTTTGAGAAAAAAGATCTCAAGAATGGTAGCTATTATGAATTTGAACTAATACCTCCACTTTCTCCTATTAAATTTTTTCAAAGTGAAGTATTTAGCCTAACTTTATATAACCTTTTGGGAAAAGATCGGTATATTGAGTTACAGAAAATGTTTATTCAACCAGATACTGTGGAGTCCATTCAGGTAAGTAAAAATATCACCAAATCTTTTCAAGAGATTTTTGGTAGTTTATCACCACATGAGATGAGGAAAGCTGCTGAAATACAAAAAGATCATTTTTGGTCTTGGGATCAAGATGATGAAGGGTTGATAGATGGGAGATTTCCTGAATGGAATCATGATGATCTATCCGTTATCCAAAGACATTTAAGCAACCAAATAGATCCTCATGTCTGGACTAAAGAATTAGAAGCTGAACTTAAAGAATTGTGTTTGCTATATCAGCTTGAAGCGGAAGATCTATTAAAACTACTTCGAGATCCCACGATCACAGGTCGTGGCCAGATTGATATGAATCGCTTACGCTCATTTGTAAAAAGTGAGTATCAAATGCGTCTGAGTCACTCGCTAAAGCCGAAGCAGGCGCAACCACAACCGCTAGGATCAACCAGTATGAAGCAACAGGTAACTAAACAGTCTCAAAAGGAGCCATTAACCGAAGAGGACCGATACTTTCAGCAACTGGGGATGCTATCTCCATTGGAATTATTATCGTATTATCAGGGAGGGGCGAAAATTCCAGACTGTGATATCAATTTAGTTGAGTCGTTAATACGAGATTACGGACTGCCGCAAGGTGTGGTTAATGTGTTGCTCGACTATGTTTTACAAAAACATGATCGCAAGCTTCCGCGTTCTTTGGTACAAAAAATCGCAGGTCATTGGAAACGTTTAGGCATTACAACCATAGAACAAGCCAAAGAGCAAGCAAGAAAAGAACTTCGTAATAGTAAAAGACAAGCTGAAACTAAAAAGAAAAACCAACAGTCTGTAGTCTCTTTCAACAAGAATAAGCAACAGGATCGCCAAAAGAAAGGTTCACCATCAAGTGAACCGGTTGTGCAAATGTCAGATGAAGAATTGCTAAAGAAGCAGGCACAAATTCGGGCAAAGTTAACATTAATGCGTGAACAGCAGAAAAGAATATGGGAGGAAGAGGAGAATACACCGTGAAACAAATAGGTGAAGTGGTAAAGCCATGGCTTAGCAGGAGAAATGTACAAGCACAAAAAGACTTTGAAGTAATTTTGAAACATCCTGCTTTACAAGCTTTTATCCGTGAGCATCCAGAGATCCCGCGTTCTTTTTATAAGCGATCTGTCAACGCTTTAAAACAGTGGCTTTTGGAAAAAGAGAATTGTCAAAAATGTCCCGGATTAAAAGCTTGCCCAAATATGATTCAAGGGCATTTTACAAAGCTAACAGATCAACTGGGATATTTAGAATTTCGTATGCAACCATGTCGTAAGCTAAAAGTATATCAAGAGAATTTACAAGCGCAATCACTCATTCGTAGCTATCATATACCAAAAGAAATTTTAGAGTCTTCGTTTGAGACTATTGATTTTGATGTAGGACGAGTTGATGCGATTGCGGTAGCGATTGACTTTTGTAACCAATTTGCAATGGGGAAGCCGAAAAAAGGTTTATTTTTGCATGGATCTTTTGGAGTCGGGAAAAGCCGGATTGCTGGAGCTATCATGAATGAAATCATTCAGTATAAGAAAAGTTCTTATATGGTTTATTTTCCAGATTTTATGAGGGACATTAGTGAGTCCATCCAAGAAAATTCGCTTCATGAAAAAATAGATCATTTAAAACGAGTTGATGTATTAATTTTAGATGATATTGGAGCAGAGTATGTAACACCGTGGAAGCGAGATGAAATATTAGGAGGAGTATTAAATTATCGTTATGCTGAAAGGCTGCCAACGATTTATACTTCTAATATGTCTTTGGACCAATTAGAAGAGCATTTAGCTCATTCAGCCAAGGGAAGTGTAGATTGGTTGAAAGCGAAACGAATTATGGAACGTATTCGACACTTTGTGATTCCACTTTCGGTTAATGGGCCTAATCGTCGAGCGTTATAAGATTATTAGGCTCTATGTATTTTTTTATAAATTAATATTGCATAACAAAAATATACATGATATAATACTTTTTGTCCGGTTCGGTAGCTCAGTCGGTAGAGCAGAGGACTGAAAATCCTCGTGTCGGCGGTTCGATTCCGTCCCGAACCACCAGTTGCGGAAGTGGCTCAGGGGTAGAGTATCGCCTTGCCATGGCGAGGGTCGCGGGTTCGAATCCCGTCTTCCGCTCCAATTTTACATTTTGCCTGGGTGGCGGAATAGGCAGACGCACAGGACTTAAAATCCTGCGGTAGGTGACTACCGTGCCGGTTCGAGTCCGGCCCTAGGCACCAGAAAACCTCATCGTAATATCGATGAGGTTTATTTTTTTGTTGATCACTATGGAGATGAAGTTTTTTTATACGATGATTTTGTGATAACATAAACATGATTCGATTAATGATATGGGTCTATAGTTATAAAACGATGGGAAATCAAATGGCGGTGAGGGAAAATGTCAAAGATTGACTCGATTTTAGAGAGAGCTTTAGCTGGGGAACGGCTGGGTCTTGAAGATGGAATGTTGTTATGGGAAAGTAATGAAATAGAAAAGATGGGGAAGGTTGCAAATCAGATTATGCTTCAGAAGCATCCTGAACCGATTACCACTTTTATTATTGGGCGAAACGTTAACTATACCAATGTATGTGATACTTATTGTCGTTTTTGTGCTTTTTATCGTCGCCCTGGTCATGAAGAAGGTTATGTTCTATCCAATGAAGAGATATTCAAAAAGATCCAAGAAACAGTTGATGTGGGTGGAACAGAAATCTTAATGCAAGGTGGAACCCATCCGGGTTTACCATTTAGCTACTATACGGATCTATTAAAAGAGATTAAAAAACGCTTTCCAAGTATTCATATGCATTCTTTTTCTCCTGCAGAAATAATGAAAATGGTGGAAGTATCGGGACTTACTGTGGAAGAAGTAATCCGTCAGCTTCGTGATGCGGGACTTGATTCCATTCCAGGTGGAGGTGCCGAGATTTTAGATGATGGTATCCGGAAAAAGATTAGTCGTTTAAAAGGGTCGTGGAAAGATTGGATGAATGTGATGCAGACTGCACAACGTTTAGGTATGAGCACAACAGCTACAATGGTTATCGGCTTTGGGGAAACGATTGAGCAGCGAGTGTTGCATCTATTGCGTATTCGTGAAGCACAAGATGAAACAGGTGGTTTTCTTGCCTTTATTGTGTGGACATTCCAACCTGATAATACGAACTTAAAGCGAGAAAAGTTATCCGCTGAAGATTATCTCAAAGCGGTTGCTGTTTCACGTATCATGTTAGACAATATTCCAAATTTCCAATCTTCTTGGGTGACAATGGGCCCAGAGGTAGGAAAATTATCTCTTCATTATGGTTGTAACGATTTTGGTAGTACGATGATTGAAGAAAATGTAGTTTCCGCTGCAGGTACTGCTCATAAAGTAAATAATAACTTGGCTCTTCGATTAATCCGTGAAGCAGGTAAAATCCCTGCACAGCGTAATACGAAATACGAAATTTTACGTGTCTTTCATGATGGAGAAGTGGCAGAACGGGACTTTGTCATGCAAAACTAAGTGTGATTCTTTTAAGTGAAGAGAAAAAGGAAAATAGCCACATAAGAAAACTTTATCTATCAGCTGACCCTCTGTAATCTGTTTACAGGGGGTTTTTTGTATATAGTGATTGTGTAAAGCTCAGAATGATTTATAACGAATCGCTTTTGTGTAGAGCCGAGTATTTCCCTAAATGAATGATTTGATCTCAGATTGGATGTTGAGGAAATTATCATTCAAGCGTCATGAGAACCATTTTTTTGAATAGATATATCCTGAAGTATATCCATATCGATGATGTATAGTCATGAAATTCAGCCCATATACTAAAAAAAATACATTGTCTTTTACATGGTCTTCGAAAGGGGTGGGGAGAATGGATTATCTATTGTCCATTTCCCTTCAAGATTTAGACAAAGTGGTTTATTTACGCAAAAGGCTCTCACTTTTGGTCGGGTATTTACGGGATTTAAGCATGTATTGTTGGATAGAAGAATTTACAAGTAAAGATCGGCAAATATTTTTATGGCAAAGCGTGAATCGAGATAGAACAACCCTTAAGGAGATTCGTTTAGAGCTTAGTAGAGTTTTAGCAGCATTTATTTCCGAGATTGAAGAGCCTGAATTAGTTCGTAAAATCATCCAGCAAAAATTCCAATTTGCTTATACACCAGAAGTTAAACAAATTGAGCAATACGCTCAGAAGATCATAAAAAAACGCCAACAATCGAATTGGAAAAATACAGATCAATTAACAAAGCAAATCGCCTCATTTTTAAAAGTGGAAAGAAACTTTGCAATCGATGGATATGCACGCTTTCGACTTGAAGGCAGAAAAAAAGTATTAGCCCAATGTATTCAGGAAGCGATCGAATCGTATTTGTTGGATAAGGAGTATAAAGAATTTATTCAGCTTCTTAAATACTTCGTTTCGGTTCAATCTTCGAAAATTTCGTTGGTTCATGTCATTCATCAGGGGAAAAAGCAATTTCATTTGCTTAAAGCGGATGGAAAGCCATTAAGGCTCAAAGAGATTGATGGAGTTTGTGAAGAGATGATGGATCATACCGTTTCGCATGAAGATTATATTGTTAGTACTCTACTTAGTATTGCGCCAGAACGTGTTGTATTGCATACCAAACTTCCAGAAGAAAACGTGATACGTACTTTACTTCAGATTTTTGAAGGACGAATCATTGTTTGTGATGGTTGTAATGAGTGTGGAATTTCATTAAACTTTCCAGGTGATGCTTGACGGTATAAGGTGCTTCAGCTATGATACATATTATCTAATGTCTAAAAGAGATTCAGTCAATGATAAGATATCTGCAATGATGAGGACATGAATGTTTTTCTATGGTGCTAGAGATTAGGGGTCAGCGGCTGGAAGCCCCTTCACCCGATGGATAGACATTTACCACCTCTGAGCTACAATGGAGAACTGAGATTATCCATAGTAACCATTGTCGGTAGTAGGCCGTTAATTACGAATTGAGGATCTTAAGCTAATGTTAGCTGATGATTGAATTAGGGTGGAACCACGACATTGACGCTCGTCCCTTTAGGGAACGGGCGTTTTTTTATTTTTGCAAAGGAGGTCTATTAGATGAGTGTTTCAGTTACGTTACCAGATGGCTGTGTCAGAGAATATGAGGTGCAAAGTACAGTAAACGATGTAGCTGCTTCTATTAGTTCAGGACTTAAGAAAAAAGCCGTGGCAGGTATGATCAATGGGAAAATAGTGGACCTAAATAGTCCAGTTATGGACGGTGCAGAAGTGAAGATTTTAACGACTGATGATCCAGAGGGTCTTGAGGTTTATCGGCATAGTACAGCTCATTTATTAGCACAAGCTCTAAAACGTCTGTACCCTGAAGTGAAATTAGGGATTGGTCCAGTTATTGAAGATGGCTTTTACTATGATGTAGACCTACCTAAAAGCCTAACTCCTGAAGATTTACCCAAAATTGAAAAAGAGATGAAAAAAATTGTAAGTGAAAACCATCCAATTCAGCGAAAAGTGATTTCCCGTCAAGAAGCGATTCAAATCTATAAAGAGGTTGGTGACCACTTGAAATTAGAGCTGATTCATGAGCTTCCAGAAGATGCAGTCATAACGATTTATGAACAAGGTGAGTTTTTTGATCTATGCCGTGGTCCTCATCTACCTTCAACGGGAAAAATTAGGGCATTTAAACTGTTAAATATAGCAGGAGCCTACTGGCGAGGAGACTCTGATAAACAAATGCTGCAACGCATTTATGGAACTGCATGGCCGAATCAAAAACAGTTAGACGAGTATCTTCATTTCCTTGAAGAAGCGAAGAAAAGAGATCATCGTAAGCTTGGCCGTGAATTAAAGCTATATATGTTTTCGGAAGAAGCACCGGGGATGCCCTTTTATTTACCCAACGGGATGACGATAAGAAATGAACTTGAGAGCATGTCTCGCCAACTACAAAACCAAGCAGGTTATCAAGAAGTACGAGCCCCATTTATCATGAATCAGCGCTTATGGAAGCAATCAGGGCATTGGGATCATTACCAAGAAAATATGTATTTTACTGAAGTAGATAATCATACATTTGCCCTTAAACCGATGAACTGTCCCGGTCATATGTTAATCTATAAAAATGAATTACGTTCCTATCGAGATTTACCACTCCGCCTATCTGAATTTGGCCAAGTTCATCGGCACGAGCTATCTGGCGCTTTGAATGGGATGTTACGTGTACGCACTTTTACACAAGATGATGCCCATATTTTTGTTCGTCCGGATCAAATTGAAAGTGAAATTAAAAATGCCATGCATCTTGTAGATCAAATCTATTCGATTTTTGGCTTCCCTTATACAGTAGAATTGTCTACACGCCCTGAAGACTCAATGGGTTCAGATGAATTATGGGAGCAAGCAGAAACAGCTCTTAAAAATGTACTGGATCAATCAGGAATTGAATATCGTGTAAATGAAGGTGACGGAGCTTTTTATGGACCTAAAATCGATTTTCATATTCGGGATGCTCTAAAACGGAGTCATCAATGTGCAACGATTCAATTAGACTTTCAGTTTCCTGAAAAATTTGATCTCACCTATATTGGTGAAGACAATGAGAAGCATCGTCCCATCGTACTCCATCGAGCGATTTTTGGTTCGATCGATCGCTTTATGGGAATTTTAGTGGAACATTATGCAGGTTCATTCCCACTTTGGCTAGCACCAGTCCAAGCGCGTGTCTTGCCAATCTCTCGTCATTTTAATGAGTATGGTCAGCAGATTGTTGAACAATTACAAAAAGCAGGAATTCGAGCAGATTTGGATCAACGTGATGAAAAAGTGGGTTATAAAATTCGGGAAGCACAAGTAC
The DNA here is from genome assembly GCF_003313465.1 of Thermoflavimicrobium daqui. GTDB lineage: Bacteria > Bacillota > Bacilli > Thermoactinomycetales > Thermoactinomycetaceae > Thermoflavimicrobium > Thermoflavimicrobium daqui. The sequence goes on along the minus strand of NZ_KZ845663.1, from coordinate 374,812 downwards.
AAAAGATTCCGTATATGCTAGTCGTAGGAGAGAAAGAAGTAGAGTCAGGTACAGTTTCGGTTCGCAAGCGCTCGTTAGGTGATCAGGGAGCAAAACTAGTTGACGAGATTATTGATGAAATGCTTCAATCTATTCATCAGCGTAGCAATCATTTAAAATAAAGTGCGAATGAACCTTGACGTATAATCTGATTTCATGCTAAGATGTGCTTATCCGTGCAAGAAGAAGCGCCCGCTTCTCACCTGGTCGACGCACTCGGCTGTTGCTAGGTTATCCATTTACATCCATGATGAGATTGGTATGAGGATAAAGTGTGGGCGCTATGTGTCCACACTTTTTTGCTTGGTATAAAAATACTTTGGAGGTAGGTGGCAAGTTATCAGCAAGGAACAACATCAGGTCAACGAGGCGATTCGCGCTCGCGAAGTTCGGTTGATCGGTCCAAGTGGTGATCAGTTAGGTATTAAGCCGTTAAAAGAAGCGTTAAAGCTTGCGCAAGAGCAAAACTTAGATCTTGTAAATGTAGCCCCTCAAGCGAAACCCCCTGTTTGCCGGATCATGGATTATGGTAAGTTTCGATATGAACAAAGCAAGCGGGAAAAAGAGGCACGTAAAAAGCAAAAGATTATTCAAGTTAAAGAGGTACGTCTTAGCCCAACGATTGATGAAAATGATGTCCGTACCAAGTTAAAGAACGTGAAAAAGTTCTTGGAGAAAGGCGATAAAGTAAAGCTGACTATCCGCTTCCGTGGTCGAGAGATTACTCATCAAGAGATTGGTCGAAGAGTACTCGATCGCATGGCAAATGAGGTCAAAGACTTGTCTGATATTGAGCGTCAACCTAAGGTAGAAGGTCGACAAATGATTATGATTTTAACGCCCAAACAGCAGTAGTTGTAAGGAGGACGACGTAGATGCCAAAAATGAAAACTAAAAGTGCTGCGGCAAAGCGTTTCAAGAAAACCGGCACGGGTAAAATCAAACGTAGTCATGCATTCACTAACCATATGTTTGAAGGTAAATCAATGAAGCGTAAACGTAAATTACGTAAAAGTGCAATTATGCACAAAGGTGATGTAAAACGTATTCAACAATTAATCACTTACAAATAAAAGAACAGATGAGGTTGTTTTTTAGCAGGAGGGATTGACAGTGGCAAGAGTAAAAGGCGGAACAGTGACACGTCGCCGTCGTAAAAAAGTGTTAAAGTTGGCACGTGGTTACTTTGGTTCGAAACATAGATTATTCCGTACAGCTAAACAGCAAGTAATGAAGTCATTGATGTACGCTTATCGTGATCGTCGTCAACGCAAACGCGATTTTCGTAAGCTATGGATTGCTCGGATTAATGCAGCAGCACGTATGAATGGTCTATCATATAGCAAATTGATGCATGGACTCAAAGTAGCTGGTGTAGATATTAACCGTAAAATGCTTGCTGAGCTTGCTGTATCCGATGCAAAAGCATTTACAGAGCTAGCAAACATTGCAAAAAATGCACAATAACAAAAACACGTACTTTAAAAAAGGACCTGTCTCATCAGTCAGGTCCTTTTTGTTCTACTTTAATTTGTTGAAAATTTGTAATAAAGTTTGTAATTCTTCCGTTGTTAAGTGACTAAATTTTTCCTGAAAATATTTCCGCTTCTTTTTGTTAATGGATTCGCCCTTTTGTAACCCTGTTGGTGTTAGATAAACCTCAACCACTCGTTTATCGGCGGGAGAGCGTCTCCGCTGTACTAAGCCTTTTTTCTCAAGTTGATCTACCACATGAGTAATATGACTGACAGAGACATGGAAATCTTGTGAAAGCCCTGTAATGCTCTGTGGATTTTTTTCTAATAGAGAATGTAGGAGGCTATCTTCAGCACCAGTCATGTCGTCTTGGAGAATACGCTTTAGGTCCTTTTTAAATTCGCGAAAGACTTGGGAAAAAGTTTTTTCCAACTCTAAGGATATAGTTATACGATCAGACATTTTTTTTCTGCTACTATAGATAAGCTATTCAATCCATTCTTTCTATGCTTTCGTAGCAGTTGTGCCCCCCTAAAATGTGAGTTGTCTAAGATAATATAGCAAAGTGTGAAGTAGAAAACAACAATAAGATAAAATAAAGAAATGATTTACTAGAGAAAAAATGATAGATCCATTCAGATTTATTTTTGTGAAAAATGATTAAATCCTATTGACAGCTGCAAAAAGAGACTATTATAATAACAGCTAAATAAAAGAAAATGCTGTTAACCTTTATTTAATACGTTTGACTTGATAATCATCGTAGATAGTCTTAAATGAAATATAATAAAGACAATGAAGAGGATAAGTGATATGGTAACGCGATCCAGAGAGTCCGGGGTTGGTGAAACCGGAACCGTGGTATATCACATACTCACCTCTGAGTTGAGTGTCGAAAAGAGACTTTTCTGAGTAGAACACTATCGGTCGTCTCCGTTATCGACGAAGTCTAAGAATTTTTAGACTTACTAAGACCAATGTCTGCGAAGACTTGGTAAAATTGGGTGGTACCGTGAACCTTTTTCACCCCAATCTTCAGGATTTACCTGGAAGTTGGGATGAAAAAGGTTTTTTTAATACCCTACTTATGTAGTTAAAACGATGATTTTTGGTTACACTCAATTAAAAAATATTTACAGACTAGAGGGAAAAGAGGGAATATTCTTATGGATCAGATTCAAATTTTTGATACGACATTGCGTGACGGAGAACAATCGCCAGGTGTGAATTTGAGTACAGAAGAAAAAATCGAAATTGCCTTGCAATTGGAGCGCCTAGGGATTGATATCATCGAGGCAGGCTTTGCGGCTGCATCTCCAGGAGACCTATATTCGATACAACAAATTGCCAATCGTTTAAAAGAAGTTTCCGTATGTAGCTTATCTCGTTGTGTGAAGAGTGATATTGATAAAGCGTGGGAAGCTCTTCGTGAGGCTGCTTATCCTCGGTTGCATATATTTATCTCTACTTCACCGATTCATCGCGAGTACAAACTAAGAATGAGTAAAGAACAAATTTTAGAATCAGTTGACGAGATGGTTCGCTATGGGAAAAGTAGATTTCCGATTGTTCAGTTTTCAGCTGAAGATGCTGGGCGTACCGAAATTGACTATTTATGTGCAGTAGTTGACCAAGCGATACGAGCGGGAGCGGATGTGATCAATATTCCAGATACAGTCGGATATTTATATCCAGATGAATATGCGGAGATTTTTATACAGCTACAAAAGCGCGTACCGAATATTGATCGAGTTATTTTAAGCGCTCATTGCCATGATGATTTAGGAATGGCTGTGGTAAACAGTCTAGCAGCCGTTCGAACTGGTGTTAGACAGATTGAAGGAACGATTAATGGTATTGGAGAACGAGCTGGAAACGCAGCTTTGGAAGAAGTGATTATGGCAATAAAAACTAGAGAAGATTTCTTTCAGAAGAAAACATCCATACGCCATTCAGAGATTGCTAGAACAAGTCGCTTGGTTAGTAAGTTTACCGGAATGTTTGTTCAGAAGAATAAAGCGATTGTTGGTGATAATGCTTTTGCTCATGAGTCTGGAATTCATCAAGATGGAATGTTGAAGAACAAAGAAACTTATGAAATTATGACTCCCGAAACAGTAGGAATGGACGAAAGCTTATTGGTCTTAGGAAAACATTCTGGACGACATGCTTTTAAAAAGAGACTGGAAGAGCTCGGATATCCACAGTCAGATGAACAAATCAATGTTTTGTTTACCCGTTTTAAAGAGTTAGCCGATCGGAAAAAGGAGATTACTGAAGAAGATATCATTGCTCTGGTTGAAGAGAAAATAGGTGAAGGGAAAGAATTTTATACATTAGAATCGGTACAAATTTCATATGGCAGTCATTCGGTGCCGACTGCATCACTACGAGTTCGTGATCATTCTTCAGATCAATTATTAGAAGAAGCTGCATGTGGGAATGGGTCAGTCGATGCCATATTTAAAACAGTAGATCGGATGATTGATGAGAAAGTTGAATTGATTGACTTTAAGATTCATTCTGTGACACATGGGAAAGATGCGCTAGGGGAAGTCTCAGTACAGTTAGAGCAAGAGGAGATTCAAGTACGTGGTCGTGGAGTGAGTACGGATATTTTGGAAGCTTGTGCAAGAGCTTATTTAGATGCTATCAATCGCTTGCTAAGAAGAAAAGAGAGAAAAACAGTGGGTTGCGCGAACTAAGAGGAGGATGAAGCATGAGTCAAACATATAAAATAGCTGTTATTCCCGGAGATGGAATCGGACCCGAAATCGTGAAAGAAGCGATGAAAATACTTCATCATATTGAAGAGCATGCTTCTTATTCATTTGATATTCAATACGCATTAGCAGGGGGAGCAGCTCTTGATCAAGTGAATGTCCCTTTACCTAACGAAACGATCCAGATCTGTCAAGAAGCTGATGCCGTATTACTTGGCGCGGTTGGTGGACCTAAGTGGGACCACAATCCTCCTGAACTTCGTCCTGAGAAAGCTCTCTTAGGTTTAAGAAAAGAGTTAGGATTTTATGCAAATATACGTCCTGTAACGTTACTTCCTGGTATGGAAGAGCGTTCGACATTACGCCCTGAAGTGATTGATGGTGTGGATCTGGTTGTTGTCCGAGAGTTGACAGGAGGTATTTACTTTGGTGAGAAAAAAAGAGAGAAAACCAAACAAGGTGAAATAGCTAGTGACTTGCTCGTGTACTATGACTATGAAATTGAACGGATTGTTCGTTTAAGTTTTGAAATGGCTCTCAGACGTAAAAAACGTTTGACATCTGTCGATAAGGCGAATGTTCTAGAAAGCTCCCGCTTGTGGCGTTCGATCGTGGAGAGAGTTGCGAAAGATTATCCTGAAGTAGTGGTTGACCATATGCTAGTAGACAACTGTGCGATGCAGATTGTACGGCGCCCCACAGACTTTGATGTGATCGTTACAGAAAATATGTTTGGGGATATTTTAAGTGATGAAGCAGCAGTAATAACGGGATCAATTGGTTTAATGCCTTCTGCAAGTTTAGGAAATGGAAACAAAGGGTTATATGAACCCATACATGGATCCGCTCCCGATATTGCAGGACAGGGTATTGCTAATCCAAGCGCCACTATTCTCTCTATCGCGATGATGTTACGTTATTCATTCGCAGATGAAAATGCAGCTCAAGCCATTGAAAGAGCAGTAACACAAGTGATTGCAGATGGAGTTGGTACTCCTGATCTCGTAAAATCAGGCCAACCTGCTATTTGTACTCATGAATTCGGAGATCGTATTATCAAAAGATTAGAACAAGAGTGGAAAATTGGGGTGAAATAAAATGAAACCACGTACACTTTTTGATAAGATCTGGGATTATCATGTTGTTGAGCAACATGATGGAAAACCTGCCATCCTTTATATTGATTTACATCTCATTCATGAAGTAACTTCTCCACAAGCTTTTGAAGGTTTACGTCTAGCTAAACGAAAGGTGCGTCGCCCCGACTTAACCATAGCGGTGATGGATCACAATGTACCTACGACGGATCGCTCCCTACCGATTCAAGATCCCATTGCAAAAAAGCAAATCGATACATTAGCTGAAAACTGTAGGGATTTTGGCATCAAGTTATTTGATCTTAACAGCCCAAATCAAGGAATTGTACATGTTGTAGGCCCAGAACTGGGACTTACCTTGCCGGGGAAAACCATTGTTTGTGGAGATAGCCATACTTCTACACATGGGGCGTTTGGTGCGCTAGCGTTTGGAATAGGGACGAGTGAGGTGGAACATGTATTAGCTACTCAATGTTTACAGCAGCACAAACCTAAAACGATGGAGGTTCATTTTAAAGGAAAATTACAACCAGGAGTTACCGCAAAAGATGCGATCCTTGCCTTGATTGCCCAAATTGGGACTGCTGGAGCAACAGGGTATGTGATTGAGTATACAGGGGAAGCGATTCGAGCGATGTCGATGGAAGAGCGAATGACAGTATGTAATATGTCGATCGAGGCAGGAGCGCGTGCAGGATTGATTGCCCCAGATGAAACCACATTTAATTATCTAAGAGGACGCACTTTCTCACCCAAAGAGGAAGAGTTTGAAAAAGCAGTAGGAGTTTGGAAAATGTTAAAAACAGATGATGGGGCTGTTTATGATGCCAGAGTCGAAGTTGATTTAGAGCAAGTGGCTCCACAAGTTACTTGGGGAACTAGTCCTGGAATGGGGACAGATATTACTAAAACAGTTCCAGATCCCGAAACTATGGCGACTGAAACAGAAAGGAATGCTGTGAAATTAGCTATTGATTATATGGGACTGACTCCAGGTACTCCAATGACTTCGATTTCGATTGATCGTGTGTTTATCGGCTCCTGTACAAACTCACGGATTGAAGATTTACGAGCAGCAGCACAAGTTGTAAAGGGATATCAGGTTGCTCCAACTGTTCGGGCCATGGTTGTTCCCGGATCTCAGCAGGTCAAACAACAGGCTGAAGCGGAAGGTTTAGATCAGGTTTTTAAAGAGGCTGGATTTGAATGGCGTGAGTCAGGCTGTAGTATGTGTTTGGGGATGAATCCTGATATTCTCCAACCGAAAGAGCGGTGTGCTTCTACTTCCAATCGTAACTTTGAAGGACGACAAGGACGCGGTGGACGTACTCATCTAGTGAGTCCAGCGATGGCAGCAGCCGCAGCGATTAAAGGTCACTTTGTCGATGTACGTAAGTGGAAGTTCAAAGAGAAAGGGGAGAAATGGCATGCAACCGTTTAAACAACATCAGGGAATAGTCGTCCCACTGGATCGAGCGAATGTGGATACTGATGCCATTATACCTAAGCAATTTCTCAAACGAATAGAACGGTCGGGGTTTGGGCAATTTCTCTTTTATGATTGGCGTTTTCAAGAGAATGGGCAGCCACAACCTGATTTTATATTGAATCAGTCTTCATACCAAAATGCCTCCATTTTGCTTACACGTACCAACTTTGGATGCGGCTCGTCGAGGGAGCATGCACCATGGGCACTTTTGGACTATGGATTTCGAGTGATCATAGCTCCAAGTTTTGCTGATATTTTTTATAATAACTGTTTTAAAAATGGTATTTTACCTGTTCGTATCTCAGAAGATCAAGTAGAAGAATTATTCCAGCGTTCATTTAAATATGCAAACTATCAACTTAACGTTGATTTAAAACGTAAACAAATTACGGATGAGCTTGGCTTTCATGCCACATTTGATCTTGACCCATATCGTCGTTATTGCTTGTTAAATGGACTTGACGATATTGGAGTCACTCTACAATCAGAACAAGCCATTACTTGTTATGAACAAAATCTTCCCTCTTATTATTTGATCCAGGATTAAAGGAATTTTAAAGCTAGTTTTCATCTATTTATAAGCAAACGCTATCCTTCCATTTGGACATGGGCAGGTGGATAGCGTTTGTTTTATTTGGATGGGCGCTGATGAAGATTACTAATGGAATTTTACTCATCAATCGAAAGAGAACACTGCAATAGCAACTCGTCTTACAGTAATTGCTGGCCGAAAACCCATGGTAGGGTAGTGGGATGAAAGACAGCGTTGTTCGGACGGTATCCCCATTAGGGAATGCTTTGATCAACCCTTTTTTCTCTCTTTTAGTTTCCCGTTTATAAAAAATTCTGATACAATCAATAATATAAGTCAAGATTATAGAAGAACCAAAACCACAGTATCTCTAATCCATTATCATTTTGTTTTTTTCTTTCTTTGTAATCGCAATTTGCCGGCAGAAATTTTTTGTTACTTCATAAGGCGATGATGACTTAGTAATGGCAGAGATGACAGCCACGCCATCAGCCCCAGCGGAAATTACTTGACCAGCTCGCTCAGTAGTAATACCACCAATACCGACAATTGGAATATCTGGGAGCTCTTGGCGTATATGTTCGATCGCCTTAGGGCCGATTGGAGCTGAAGCATCTAGTTTTGAAGAAGTGGTAAACATAGGCCCAACACCAATGTAGTTTGCACCATCTTGTAGAGCTTTGTGAGCCTCTGCTGGTGTTTTAGCTGAAACACCAAGGAGACGACGTGGACCAATTAGCTTTCGTACTTCATAAGCAGGTAAATCATCTTGTCCAATATGGATTCCATCCGCTTCTAAAATCAGCCCTAAGTCCACACGATCATTAGCAATAAAAGGAATTTGATGATCTGCACAAATTTGCCTTAGTTGCCTACCTAACCGGATGATTTCAATACCTGTTTTTCCCGAAAGTTTTTCTCGAAATTGAAAACAGGTAATTCCTCCAGCAATGGCTTCTTCTAAAATTTCAACGGGATTTTGATGAGGGCAATCTTGACTTCCCATTACGAGATAAAGTGATAAACTATTTTTCATTTTGTTCCTCCTGTAATCGGTGTGCCCAGTGATTGGTTGGGCCGTGACCTTGCCCGATATTTAATGGATAACGAATCGCATCCGTAATATAATTTTTGGCTCGCTGAACAGCGATATCAGGAGCTTCACCTTTTGCTAGATATGCGGTTATGGCTGCCGAAAATGTACAGCCTGTACCGTGTGTATGTTGTGTATGAAAACGAGGTGAAGATAAAAGAGTAAATTCATTACCATTATAAAATAGGTCATCAGCATTTTCTTGATCACTAAGGTGTCCACCTTTGATCACAACATGTTTTGCACCTAAATCTCTTAAGTATTGCGCTGCTTCTTTTCTAGCTGCCATATTATCTAAAGAATGTCCAACTAACACTTCAGCTTCAGGTAGATTAGGGGTAATTACCATCGCCAAAGGTATAAGAAGCTCTTTTAAGGCGAGGCGTGCATCTTCTTTAAGTAAGGCATGTCCACTTTTAGAGATCATAACAGGATCAATAACCAAATTGGATAATTTATATTTTTTTACTAGACTAGCAATTGCTTCCATAATTTTGATATTTGAAATCATACCCGTTTTAACTGCATCTACCCCAATGTCGGTAGTGACTGCTTCGATTTGACTGGCAACAATATCCGGTCGGATTTCTTGGATGCCATGAACTCCTAATGTATTTTGGACTGTAATGGCAGTAATAGCACTCATTCCATATACGTGCAGTTCTTGAAAGGTTTTAAGATCGGCTTGAATCCCCGCACCTCCACCACTATCTGAGCCGGCAATGGTTAAGGCACGTGCTACTTTTTGATTCATGAATGAAGCACCCTTTCAAAATACCATATAAATAGTATATTTTTATTTGATTATAGCAAATTCAACTATATTTCTATCATAAAAGTTAGGGTCCATAAATAAGTACAATTAGAAATGATATCCAAAATATACTAAAAGTCATAATTAAATTGGTGATAATGTTAAAGCGAGCGAAATGATTTTTCCGTTTCCATGCAATGGCACCGCATATCATACCAATCGGATGTAGAATGAGTGTCCAAAACCAAATGGGTGTACCTTGATCAAAAGAAATTTGCAGGCTAGGAAATGTGAAATAAACAATCCAGATTAATATTCCTATCAATATGATAATGAGAGAAACGATATTCCATATACTCATTCTTGATTCACTTGAGACAGACTTAGACATATTTAAACCCTCCCATGAATATAAAAAAGTATGGATTTATTTGAGTTGGACATAGTAAATATTTATGTATTTATGTTGTTTTTCCTCTTATGAAGTTACTAGATCTTTTATTATTTGGATTACTATTCTTTATTAATCATTTTAACAAAGGTTCCTATATAAATAGTAAAAAAAATGTCTAATTTAACGACTTGATTTTTAAAATAGATTGTATTTACAGTTTCATAGTAAGATATAGCACTTTACTTAAGGTATTTTTAAAAAACCTATAACTCTACGATGAAATTAAATAGTAGAGCTGATATAATTCGAGTTGAATAAAAGATAAGGGGGGATTCTTTTTGGGGAATCAAAAGAAGAAAAAAGGTCTAGATATGCAAGTGATTACAATCGTAACCGTTTTGCTTGTGGTTTTAGGCTTGGGAATATATTCGTTAGTTAGTAATTTGACAGGAAGCTCTTCAGCAGAAAGTGTAAAACAAAATAATGATGTATTAACAAAGGGACAGCCAGCCATAGGAAGTCCAGATGCCCCCGTTAAATTGGTGGAGTTTGGTGATTATAAATGTCCATCTTGTAAAATGTTTCACGATGAAGTTTATCCAAAACTAAAAAAAGACTTCATAGATACAGGAAAAGTCCAAATGCATTTTGTGAATATGGCTTTCCTTGGTCCAGACTCAATGACAGCAGCAATGGCTGGAGAATCGATCTTTAAACAAAAACCTGAGGCGTTTTGGAAGTTTTATGATATTGTATATCAAAATCAGCAGGCTGAAGATAAAGTTTGGGCTACACCGGAGTTTTTGACTGATCTAGTGAAAAAGAATATTCCAGAAGTGGATGTCAATAAGCTATCACAGGATTTGAAAAATAACACTTTTAAAAGTGCTGTTGATTCGGATAATTTATTAGCCCAAACACATCAAGTCAATTCGGTACCCACTGTTTATGTTAATGGAAAAAAAGTAGATTCATCGATGAAGTACGAAGAGTTGAAAAAAGCGATTGAGAAAGAGCTGCAAGGAAAATGAGTCAAGTATTTGAGCGATATGGTCTTTACTTTGCGTGGATTATATCTATCGTTGCGACACTGGGGAGTCTTTATTTCAGTGAGATAGCACAGTATGTTCCTTGTACACTTTGTTGGTATCAGCGAATTTTAATGTATCCGTTAGTAATTCTACTTGGAATCGCATCTTACCGAAATGATGTAAGAATTATTCCCTATACGCTCCCGCTTTCAATCATTGGTGGGGGCATTGCATTATTTCATTATTTACAACAAAAAGTACCAGGTTTAGCTGAAATAGCACCATGTACAGTAGGGGTTCCATGTAACAAAGATTATATTGATTGGCTAGGGTTTATTACGATTCCATTTTTAGCGTTAATCGCATTTATACTCATAACGTTATGCTTGTGGCTATGTCAACGTGCAAATAAGGGTTGATGAAATGACAATCGCTTTCTAAGAATAGGCCATATCCTCCGGTATCTGTCCAACCCACTTGCCTCAAAGCACATACACTGGTAAAGAGTGTATGGATAGGAGGAGGTAAGGAATGTCAACCATACAAACCAAGGGATTATTTGGTGGGATAGGATTTGGATTCAAACGGTGGATTATCATTGCTGTCCTTGTCATCCTCTTTTTATTCTTTATTTTTTTCTGGTGGGGAGGACTTGGAGGATTTGGTTATGGTGGATATGGAGGTTGTTTTTAAAGAATTTGAAGCCCCAAACAAGGGGCTTCATTTTATATTTTAGGAAGTGGAGAAGGTGTAGAGACTTTCGAAAGAGATTGTTGAAGGGTTTGAATCATGTGTGTCTGCTCTTGAGGTGGGCTATTTTTCCAAATCACTTCAAAAATGACACCTAACCCAGGCAATAGTTTTTCTTCGCCTTGTTGGATAGAGTCTTGAACCAAATTTTGTAAATCTTGGTTATTTAGATTTTGGATATTATGAATTACAGCACCTCGTACATTAAAGTTCATCAAGTATCCTCCCAACTTTCGGATTGATTACTTATAGCTTTTACGGGAAATCTTCACTTTATCCTAAAAATAAGTTGGATATAATATGGTTATACATATTGGAGGTGTAATAGTGAATAAACAATTTGCAGTAATTGGCTTAGGACGGTTTGGAGGAAGTGTTGCACAAAAGTTACATTCAATGGGATATGAAGTTTTAGCAGTAGATCGAGATCCCGGGCGTGTTCAGGATATGGCACAAGTTATTCCGCATGTCATAGAAGCAGATTCCACAGACGAAAATGCTTTGAAAGCAATTGGAATACGTAATTTTGATGTAGTTGTTGTTGCGATCGGTGAAGATATACAAGCAAGTATTATGACAACCCTAATCTTAAAAGAGATAGGGGTTAATAAAATTGTTGTAAAAGCAAGAAATGATTTACATGGTAAAGTCCTAGAAAAAATTGGGGCAGAGCGTGTGGTTTATCCAGAACGTGATATGGGAGTTCGGGTGGTACATCATTTAATTTCACCAAATATCTTAGATTATGTAGAGTTATCCAATGACTTTAGTATCATAGAAGTGAAAGCTGGCGAATTTTTTGATGGAAAAACATTACAAGAATTAAATATACGACAGCGCTTTGGGTGTAATGTGATGGCGATTAAGAGAAATGGTAAGTATGATATCACTCCATCACCAAATGATGTCATTTATGCCAGTGATAACCTGGTTGTGATTGGGCATAATAATGATTTGCAAAAGCTTGAAGAGGCGTGCGCAGAAGATGAATAAACAAATACAAATCACATCATCCCAAAATGAACAGATCAAACGTTGGAAAAAACTACGTAGCCGTAAAGGGAGAGAACAATTTCGCTCCTTACTCATTGAAGGAGAGCATTTGGTCAAGGAAGCGCTCCGTTCAAAAGTAACCATTCGGTCTTGGATCCTTAATGAGCAATCAAAGGAGTTCATAGAGTATTTAGATCATCCTGCCCCGATCTATCAGCTATCCAACTCTTTATTTGCTAGTCTCATGGAGACACAAGCACCTCAAGGAATTGCTGCTGAAATAGAAATGCAATCTTGGCAAATTGAAGAGTTATTAGAGACAGATGATTTAGCGAAGACTTTTTTATTATTGGATGCGATTCAGGATCCTGGAAACCTCGGAACTATTTTGCGAACGGCTGAAGCTGCTAAAGTAACGGGTATTTTTTTAGGAAAAGGAACAGTAGATCGATATAATCCAAAAGTGGTTCGGGCAGCTATGGGATCTGTATTTCGTTTGCCTATCGTGCAAATGGACTTATCGACTTGTTTTACATACTTAAAAGAAAATGGAGTTACTATCGTAAATACGTCTCCTCATGCCGGAAATTTATCTTTTGAGTATCAGTTTCCGAGACAAGTTGCCATTTTACTAGGCAATGAAGGAAATGGAGTGCATTCAGACTGGTTATCATTTGTGGATGATGAAGTGATGATTCCGATGCCCGGGAATACGGAATCACTCAATGTAGCAGTAACAAGTGCCATTCTTCTATATGAAAGAATCCGGCAATTATCTATTGCTTTTTAGTTCTAATCCTATGAGGATAAAGTGAGAGGTCTCTTAGTCGAAAAATGCCTCTCTTATTTATACGATAATGCTTTATTTGATACTTCTATATGGTTGCACAGTGAAAATATTTTGTATATAATTGTAGTAAAAAATTTTTATATGTATGGTGTGATGATAGAGATTAAGTAAACAGTGCAGTCCTTGCAGGGAGGGGATGTCTTAGACTGAAAGCATCTCTAAGGTAGCGGCTGTTGAAATTCGCTCTGGAGCAGTCCCTTGAACAGCGAAAGCAAAAGTAGAGGGTACCGGGTAAACCGTTATCTAAATCAAGAGGAAAAGCAATTCAAGCTTTTCAATAAGGGTGGTACCGCGAATCTCTCGTCCCTTGAGGACGTGAGATTTTTTTATTTTTATAGAAATTTCTTTTTGAAGCAAACCTAGATCACATTCTCTCTGATGAAAGGAGCGTTTACGATGCAAAAGCGATTAAATGAGCTAAAAATCATAGCAGAAACAAAAATCAAATCTGCTCATGATTTAAATACGTTAAAAGAGTTGAAAGTTAAGTTTCTAGGTAAAAAAGGAGAATTAACAAGTGTTTTAAGAGGAATGGGAGGTTTATCCCCAGAAGAGCGTCCGCAGGTGGGAGCTTTAGCGAATGAGATTCGAAATCGATTAGAAAGTTTAATCTCTAGTAAGACAGAAGAGCTAGAGGAAGAGAAACTAGAGAAGCAACTCAGAGAGCAAACGGTTGATGTTACTTTGCCAGGACTTCCTCTCACAGTCGGTGCGATCCATCCACTTCAAGCCATTTGGGAACAGATGGAAGATATTTTTATTGGAATGGGATTTGAAGTTGCCGAAGGCCCTGAAGTAGAAACAGATAAATATAACTTTGAGATGTTGAACTTTTTAAAAGAACATCCAGCACGGGATATGCAAGACTCATTTTATATTAATCCAGAAATTCTATTACGAACACATACATCTAGCGTTCAACCACGAACCATGCTTGCGAAAGAAGGAGAAGTTCCTGTACGAATCATCTGCCCTGGTAAAGTATATCGTCGTGATAGTGATGATGCGACTCACTCCCATCAATTTATGCAGATTGAAGGGCTGGTCGTAGATCGTGGTGTATCCATGAGTGAATTAAAAGGGGTTTTACTTACCTTTATCCAAAAAATGTTTGGCAAAGAGACAGAAATTCGTTTACGTCCAAGTTTTTTCCCATTTACTGAACCAAGTGTAGAAATTGATATTTATGATCCTCAAAAAGGATGGTTAGAAATTTTAGGAGCGGGAATGGTCCATCCTCGTGTACTTGAAAAATCAGGTTATAATCCAGAGCATTATACGGGTTTTGCTTTTGGAACAGGGATTGAGCGAATTGCGATGTTGAAATACGGGATTGATGATATTCGTCACTTTTATAACAATGACCTACGATTCTTACGTCAATTCCAATCGGAATAGGAGGAAAGAAGATGCTTGTATCATATGAGTGGCTAAGTAAATATGTTGATTTAGATGGAATTAGTGCTGAGGATATTGCTGAAGAGCTCAACCGAACTGGAATAGAAGTAGAAGTCATTTATACGCGGGATAACGGGGTAAACCATGTAGTTATTGGGAAAGTATTGGTGGTTGAACCTCATCCTGCTGCAGATCGCTTAAAGGTTTGCTCTGTGTTCGTTGGTAAAGGAGAACCTTTGCAAATTGTGTGTGGTGCGCCTAATGTTGCTGAAGGTCAACTCGTGCCCGTTGCTTTAGTTGGGGCAACTCTACCGGGTGGAGTCAAGATTAAAAAGACAAAACTCCGTGGAGTGGAATCTCATGGGATGATTTGTTCAGCTAAAGAGTTAGGTTTACCTGAAAAAATGATAATGAAAGAGCAACTAGAAGGTATTTTAGTATTAGGAAAAGATGCCCCAATCGGACAAAATATCAAGAAGTATTTGGGCATGGATGATCAAGTGATTGAACTGCAATTAACCCCTAACAGAGCCGATTGTCTCAGTATGATAGGGGTCGCATTTGAAATAGCAGCGATTTTTGATCGAAAGTTAAATCTACCTGATATTGAAGAACAAAAGGTAAAAGGAAAAGAATCCCCTATTCATCTTCGTATTGAATCAGAGGAAGACTGTCCTTTCTTCGCAGCACAAGTTGTTCACAATATCAAAGTAGGTCCTTCGCCACAATGGCTCCAAAACTTTTTGATCTCTGCTGGAATTCGACCCATTAATAACATCGTTGATATTACGAACTATGTCATGATCGAAACCGGACAACCGCTACATGCTTATGATTATCAAAAAATAACTGACGGAAAGATCGTTGTTCGGAGAGCTAGACTGGGTGAAACAATCATAACCCTTGATGGAACGAAAAGAAAATGTGATGAAGAGACCTTACTGATTACAGATGGAAAAGAAGCTTTGGGGATTGCTGGTATTATGGGTGGAGAAGCAACTGAGGTTAGTGATGAAACGACTTCAGTTTTAATTGAATCTGCGTTCTTTGATCCTGTGATTACTCGAAAAGCAGTACGTAAACTGGGATTGCGTTCAGAAGCGAGTCATCGTTTTGAAAGAGGAGTTGATCCTGATCGTATTATACCTGCACTAACAAGAGCTGTTCAGCTTATCCAACAAATTGCAGGAGGAAAAGTAGGTTCTAATCTTATTTCAGAGCGGATTGGTGATGTTGAAGATGTAGTGATTACTCTTCGACATGATCGTTTAATCAAACTCTTGGGTGTTCAGCTAGAGAGCCAAGAAGTACTTGCTATTTTTAAACGATTAAATTTCTCTGCTAAATATAAGAATGGAGAGTATTCAGTTCAAGTACCTACTCGCCGACAAGATGTAACGATTGAGGTTGACTTGATTGAAGAAGTGGCTCGACTATATGGCTATGACCGTATTCCATCTAGTTTACTCAAAGGTAAAAATATTCCCGGAAAGTTAACCAAGGAGCAAAAAATCCGTAGAATTATTCGTCAAACATTACGTGGTTTAGGTTTGAATGAAGTCATTACCTATAGCTTAACTTCACCAGAGGTCAATCAAAAGACTGTATCACTTAATCCTAATGCAAACCCTATTCATCTATCCATGCCAATGAGTTCAGAACGTTCTATTTTGCGTACGACCTTACTACCTCATTTGATAGAAACGGCTGCATATAACACCCATCATGGAAACTATGATGTAGCTATTTTTGAAATGGGTGCAACATATATAAGCAAGGAACAGAAGTTAACGAAGTTACCTGAAGAAAAGCTAGAACTGGCAATGCTACTCACAGGTAAATATCGTTCGACCAATTGGCAATATGAAGGGATGACCGGTGGAGACTTTTTTGTAATGAAAGGAATTTTAGAAGCTTTGCTTCAACGTTTAGGCATTCAGCAAGCGGAAGTTAAAGCGGCCACTTTTGAAGGGTTACACCCAGGGCGTTCTGCTTCAATATGGTTAAGCGGGCAAGTTGTGGGGTTACTTGGTCAACTTCACCCTAAGGTTGCCAAAGAGTATGATTTAGGAGATACCGTTGTATGTCAGCTTGATTTAGACCTTTTATGTCAAGCTGCAGAAGATTCGGTTACTTATCAATCTTTACCCCGTTATCCAGCTGTGACTCGTGACTTGGCAATCATTGTCAAGCAAAATGTGGTTTCAAAAGAAGTAGAAGAAGGAATTAAAGAAGCGGCTGGTGAATTACTAGAATCTGTCCATCTATTTGATGTATTTACTGGTGAGCAAATTGGGGAAGGAAAGAAAAACTTAGCTTACTCCCTTGTTTATCGGGCGAAAAACCGTACTTTGACAGACGAAGAAGTGCAAAAAGTTCATGACCAGATTATTCATCACTTGGAAAAAACGGTGGAAGCGAAGTTGAGATAAGTTGCGGAAATGAGAAGAGGGATCTACTAAGCGAGATCCCTCCTTTTTGAATGAGTAAAGAAAAACATGCTACCTACTTAGCTTAAAGGAGGTTTTAATTTGAACAAAAATAAACTAAATGTAGAGATTTATGGTCAACAGTATCAAATTGTAGGTAAGGCAAGTCCGAGTTATATGAGACAAGTAGCAGGACATGTCGATGAAAAAATGAGGGAAATTGCTAATGTTAATCCTCGTTTAGATATGACACGATTAGCTGTTTTGTCAGCTGTTAATATTGCAGATGAATATCTACGTCTAAAACAAGAATATGATGAGATCTTACATTTAGTTGAAGATGAGACACCTTAAGGATGTTTGCGATGAATCTATTTGATATCTTAATCATTGTTTTATTTGTCTTTTCCTGCATATTTGGTTATCGTAAAGGCTTGTTTACCCAAGTTTTTTCGCTTGTTTCTTGGATTCTTGCGATTGGAATGGCCTATCTGTTTACCGATGAGTTTGCCCCGATTATAAGTCATCTGATCGGCTTTCAAAATGAAGAGACCTTGATGTCGCTACTTTCGATGGATAAGCTCATTTCATCTGTGACTGCATTTCTTATTTTGTTTGTCGGAGCCAAACTAATACTAGGGTGGATTGGATTTTTACTTCGTCCACTTTTTCGTTTACCTGTTTTAAGTTTGCTAAATCAAAGCAGTGGTCTAATTCTAGGTGCGATTAAGATAAGTCTGTTACTTATAATTATAGTGAATCTGCTTTATTTTCTTCCTTGGACCACAGGGCAGAGAATCATTAATGAATCCCTAATTTCACAAGGAATTTTGGAAGTTACCCCTAGTCTGACTGAGATGTTCAAAGCCTTATTTTTAGGTCAAAATACTTAACCCCCCTATTTGTGGGAAGTGACAGCACTGAGTTAACATGAACTGTCCACCTGCAAGTAGCGGGGTTTTTTAGTGTTTTCATTTTTGTTAATTCATCAGTCAAGAGGAATATAATATAAAAAAAGAGCTTGATAGAGGAACAGTTTTAATACTGTAATTCCCTATCAAACTGGTTTATTAACAGATAATGAAATTTGGTTTATAATAAAGAACATTCGATAATTTAATTTCCTAATTATATTATAGATTAGCTAGAGATTGATTTGCTTTAGCCGCAAATGACTCTAACTTTGACTTTTCCAAGAAGGAAATTTCAACGGATCTTGATTGACCAGAATTATTATTAATAATTATAGTGCAATAATAGCATTTAAGTAAATAGAGTACACCAATTGCGAGAAATATAATGCCGAAAATTCCATCAAATAAAAGGTTTAATCCGAAAACAGTTAAGATAATACCTACTAACAATCTAATAATAGAAAAACCAGAGCTAACTGAAACACTTGCTACATTTTTCAAGGTCATTGTTATTTCATTTTTTCCGAATGGAATTAAAGCTAAAAGTGTATTATAGTCTGTCAATGAAATTCGTTTATTAGTCAACTGAAATGTCACCGTGAACCAAAATAGAATTGGATTTGGCTTAACTGTAATAGATTCTACTATGGATTCTTCTTGTGAAAAATTCAATATCAAAACTCCTTTTTTTCAAATTATAATATTATATAAACAATATTATAGAGACCGTATTTTGTCAATAACGGTTATAGTCACACAAAGTATAAAATTATATATATATTAATGTAGTGCCGATTTCCCATGTAGACAGGATATAAAAAGTCTCTCCTTCTCGCCTATTTCTGATTACTCACACCACTAAATATGTTTAATAAATAAGATTCCTCTGTCTTCGATGTTCAAGGGCATCAATAACCATGAGCTTTTGTACCCAACTATATATTCCTATATAGTGTTAGTTAAAAGAAACGTGTACTTTATGCTTTAGCTTGAAGTAAAGGATATGACTCTAACTAAGAAAAATAGGAAGGGATAACAGTTGAATAATAAACAAATCGCTAACACCTTACATCAATTGGCAGATTTTTTAGAGATGAAAGGAGAGAATACCTTTAAAGTTCAGGCATACCGCCGTGCTGCTCGAGCGGTAGAAAGTAGCCGAGTGTCACTTACAGAGATTCAAGATCAACTGGAGCAGATTTCTGGGATTGGTAAAGGAACAGCCTCTATCATTCGAGAGATAATAGAGACTGGTCAACTAGCTATGTTAGAAGAGATCAGGTTACAACTTCCACCAGAGCTACCCAAATTACTTCATTTACCTGGCTTAGGACCTAAATCAATTTATACCTTATATCAACAATTAGGAATTACGAACATCAATGAGCTGAAAGAATTAGCAGAGCAACAAAAAGTCCGTAGCTTACCAGGATTTGGACCGAAAAAAGAAGAAAAGATTTTAGCTGCAATTGAAAATTATTCAGAAGGTCCTGCTCGAATATATGTGCATCAGGCGATGTTTGTCGCAGAATCGTTACGGGTGAAATTGTCAACGATTGATCAAGTGGAACAAGTAGAATTAGCTGGTAGCATTCGCCGCTGGAAAGAAACCATCAAAGATATTGATTTTGTCGTAGCTACAGTACATCCGATTGAGGTAGGGAAACAGATAGTATCTTGGTCTGAAGTAAAACAAGTGATCGGTCAAGGTGAAACTAAAGTAAGTATTACCGTTGATATAGAAGGGATTGTGATGGGAGTTGACTTTCGCTTAGTAACTCCCGAACAATTTGCGAGTAGTCTACACCACTTCACCGGATCAAAAGAGCATAATGTACGCATCCGACAGCGGGCGAAACAATATGGTTGGAAAGTAAGTGAATATGGGATTGAAGATACAAAGACGAAACAGATGATGACCTTTCAAGATGAGCAAGCGCTTTTTGCCAAGCTAGAACTTCCTTGGATTCCCCCAGAGCTCCGTGAGGATCGTGGAGAAATCGAAAAAGCCGAGCAAAATCAACTTCCAACCCTCGTTCAGCTAAGCGACTACCGTGGCGATTTACATATGCATACGTTGTACAGTGATGGTGCTAATACGGTTCGAGAAATGGCAGAGGCAGCGAAAGAGTTGGGATATGAATATATTGCTATCACGGATCATTCCCGATCTCTGAAAGTAGCACGTGGACTATCGATCGAAGAGGTTTATGAGCAATGGGAGGAAATTGATAAGGTCAATCAAATGGTAGAAGGAATTACGATTTTAAAAGGGGCGGAAGTCGATATTTTAACCGATGGTACCCTCGATTATCCCGATGATTTATTACAAGGAATGGACATCGTGATTGCCTCGATTCATAGCCAATTTCGACTCGATGAAAAAGCAATGACCCGTCGCATTATTCGAGCGATTGAACATCCACTCGTCAACATCATCGCTCATCCAACCGGTCGCCTTCTATTACGCCGTGATCCATATGAGGTGAATATGGATGAATTATTCCAAGCTGCCCGAGATACTGGAACGATTTTAGAGTTAAATGCAAACCCGTATCGGCTCGATCTAAAAGATACATACTTGCAACAAGCAAAAGAAGAGTATGGACTCAAGTTTACCATCAATACTGATGCGCATGCTATTGGTGGGCTTTCTCAAATCCAATTTGGGATAGCTACAGCGCGTAGAGGATGGCTGGAAAAAGAAGATGTGATTAATACTTATTCCTTATCCGAGTTAAAGCAAGTGTTGAGAAAGAAATAAGAGGAGCTAAAAAAGGGGTAGACTCATAGAGTTTTGAAGTCTACCCCTTCTAACCAATCTAAAGGGCATTTTGGGCAGTACATGATGGGTATTGATACATATACTACATAGTGAATCCACTTATTCTTAAAAAAGGAGATGAAAAATATTGTCCGATATCCCTTATTCTTATCCCTATTATCCTAGAGAGCCCAAAAGACATCCTCGAAAACCTCGCTACGCTTATTTAAAGTATCCAGTATTAAGAACAGTAGAACCTTTTGTTCAATATGGTCTTCGTGAAGCTAAATATACTTCATTCGAGCATGCTTTGCGCGAAGTGGCAGCGATTACCTATCTAATGGGTAGAGGTTATAATCCAAGAGATGCTCATCAAATTGTCGAGTCTTGGGAAGTAAATGAGAGATTTTAGTATTAGAAAAAATTTAGCGATAGGTAATTAGTTAAAGGAAAGTCAACCTGTCCCTCATGTACATCTAAAAGATCAGCGATAGATTCCCCATGCCGAATTAATAAAATTTGCATTTCTCTTACCTCTTTAAAATTTCTTAGATACCTTTTTGACTTTTGCTTTATCTTTCGGGATACCGACGGTAGTTCCATCGGTTCGTTCAAAACCTTCACCATGATATGTATGGCTTACTTTATCTGTATAATCTTTATTTGCCAAAAGAGAATTGACCAATAAGGGAACATCCTCCGGTTTTAAATTTTTGTACCATGCCCCTTTTGGATAGATGATGGCAACGCATTTATCATCGCATCTTCCATTACAGCGTGTGCGAGTGGTATGAATGATGTCATCTATTTCACGATCAGAGATTTCTTTACGGATAGCTTGAGTTAATTCTTCTGCTCCCTCTCGATTACAGCTGCCACCGTTACAAATGAAAATATGGTGTTTTGTTTTACTTAAATCCCATGTAGCCATTTTTGTTTCCCCTCTGCCATATCATTTAATATTGAGATCATGCTATTTTAATCATACATGTAATTAAGCGAACAACCCAAAAATATTTATTTTTTGCTGAAAACAGTATTCAAAAAGAAGAAATAAAGTATATCCCTGAAAAATAAAGGCATAATAACTGCAGAATTCAGACCTGGAAAGGGTTGAAATCCTGTTATGCCAAAACTCAAAATCGCTATCATGATCATGATTTGTACCTTGTTATTTACAGGAATCAACGCTGCTAGTGTATCTGCTTCACTTGCCCCTACTTCCTCGAGTGAATTTGCTAAAGAAATTATTAGACGTGGAGCTCGAGGTGGGTATGTTTGGGAAATGCAAAACCGACTGAAGTTTTTAGGCTTTTATACAGGACCCGTAAATGGAACGTTTGATGCTCGAACTGAACGGGCTGTTCGACTCTTTCAATATGAATTTAGGTTAAAAGTAGATGGACTGGTGGGTCCTAAAACCAAACTTAAACTATATTTAGCGACCAAAAATTGGGCGCAAGCTAAAAAAGCACCGACAAAAAAGGGAAATAAGCCTCCTCTTATCAAAAGCTCCCATGGTTTAACTAAAAATGATATTGATTTGCTAGCCAGAACGGTACATGCTGAAGCTCGAGGAGAATCTTATGTAGGGCAAGTAGCAGTAGCAGCGGTCATACTCAATCGGTTGGATAGTGAATTGTTTCCGAATACGATCTCAGGAATCGTCTTTCAACCATTAGCATTCGAAGCAGTTGCTGATGGGCAGATTTGGCTATCTTCAAATGAAACAGCCAAAAAGGCAGTGATGGATGCTCTAAATGGATGGGACCCCTCCGGTGGCGCGCTTTATTACTTTAATCCTGACCGTGCAACCTCCAAGTGGATTTGGAGTCGTCCACAACTGAAACGAATAGGGAAACATATTTTCTGTAAATAACAAATCAAGAATGATGAAGTAAACGAAGGCTCTTACTTGATGAATAAGTACATCAAATAAGAGCCTTTGTTCTGATTGTCTTTCCTTTAAGTTTATTTATGTTTGGCGAGTTCGTGTGGGAATGAAAATATCAATAACCCCTATGACTAAGGAAGCTAAGAGTGCGCCCAAGAAGGAAATGCGAATCCCTGGAATAAGCCAAGCTGTTAATAAAACGACTACAGCACTAACTATAAACCCCACCACGCCTCGAGCAAAAGGGGATATATCTTTACCAAGAAAGGATTCGATCACCCACCCTACTCCCGCTATCACGATGGAAGCAAAAAATGCTGTCCAAAAGCCTAAGACAGAAAAGCCGGGGACAAGGGTACTTAAGGACCATAATACAACAATAGCCACAATAAAACGGACAATATGGTGAACGATAAACACGAAAGATCCTCCTTTACATCTATGATGATGTGGTGTTATTTTGTGTTAGTGGAATTGTTTTTAGACAGAAAGGTTGTAGAGAAATCGTGTTATAATAAAAAAGATTATGTTGATGTTATAAGCGTCAAAACTTTTAACAACATAGGGATTGGAAAACTTAAAAAAAAACAACCATTGATTATATAAGGATGAGGGGATGGAGGCGTGGAGAACTGGACACTGAAGCCACTCGAGTACCAACAAGTTAAAGAGATAGCCAAACAATTTGCATCTTCCATCTTGGGTAAGGAATTAATTGAAGATTTAACTCCTGCTGCAGATAAAGAAGAGGTACAATATCGTTTACAAGAAACAGTGGAAGGGTTTGATCTTATTCGCCTTAAAGGAGATTTTTCACTCGGAGGGTTGAGAGATATTCGGGCGATCCTTCGTCGTGCTCGTGTAGGTGGTTTACTTTATGAAAACGAGTTATTAGATGTTGCAAGTACGATTCATGCAGGTCGAAAGTGTAAGTCGCTGCTTCGCAAAATCGATGAAGAAACAGCTTCATTATCGATCCTTCGCGGATTGACAAATCAAATAGCCAGTCTAGAACAGTTAGAGAAAAAAATAGAAAGTTGTATTGATGAACAAGGCTTTGTTGCGAACCAAGCTAGCCCTGTACTCGCTAAAATTCGCCATGAAATGGAACGGATCAAGCACCAAATTACCGATACTTTGCAAAATATGATTCGAAATCCGCGCTATCAAAAAATGATGCAAGAACCAATTATTACGACTCGTTATGATCGCTATGTGGTTCCAATTAAACAAGAATATCGCGGTTCATTTCAAGGGATTATTCATGATCAGTCTTCTTCAGGTGCTACATTGTTTGTAGAACCCGAAGCAGTCGTTCAATTAAATAACAAACTCAAAGAAAGTGAGTTAAAAGAGAAAAAGGAAATAGAGCGAATCTTACAAGAGTTAACGGGAGAAGTCGCACAAGAAGTGGAAGCTTTAGAACAAAATGTGATGGCGCTCTCCAAGTTTGATCTTATTCTGGCCAAAGCTCGATTTGGTAAAAA
The DNA here is from genome assembly GCF_003313465.1 of Thermoflavimicrobium daqui. GTDB lineage: Bacteria > Bacillota > Bacilli > Thermoactinomycetales > Thermoactinomycetaceae > Thermoflavimicrobium > Thermoflavimicrobium daqui. The sequence continues at coordinate 350,705 of NZ_KZ845663.1, read as the reverse complement.
GCTAAAAGCGGTTGTCCCTGATCTTTCTGATGATCATATCTTAGAACTAAAACAAGCTCGTCACCCATTGATAGATCCTGAACAGATTGTACCCATTGATGTACAAATGGGGACAGAATACCAAGCGATTATCATTACAGGTCCCAATACAGGTGGGAAGACGGTAACTCTTAAAACAATTGGGCTGCTCGCTCTGATGGCTCAGTCGGGACTTCCAATTCCGGCGGCTGAAGGAAGTAAGGTACCAGTATATAGTGGGGTCTTTGCGGATATTGGTGATGAGCAAAGTATTGAGCAAAGCTTAAGTACATTTTCGGGACACTTAACCAATATCATTCGGATTTTAAAGAAGCTTGATAGCCGAAGTCTGGTTTTATTTGATGAATTAGGAGCTGGAACCGATCCGACCGAAGGGGCAGCTTTAGCCATGGCGATATTAAAGCATGTTATTGAACAAGATTGTTCTATTGTAGCCACTACTCATTATAGTGAGTTAAAACTATTTGCTCATAATCATCCAAAAGCTATCAATGCCAGTGTTGAATTTGATGTCCAAACCTTAAGACCTACTTATCGATTGCTGATTGGAGTACCAGGTCGCAGTAACGCATTTGCTATTTCGAAGCGGCTCGGGCTGCCTGAATCCATCATTCATCTGGCTAAATCTGAGCTTTCACAAGATGAAAGCCGTTTGGAAGAAATGATAACCGCTTTAACAGTAGAAAAAAGAACATCTGAAGTAGAAAGAAGCAAGGTCGAAAGCTTACGTGCAGAAGCAGAAAAACTTGTTAGCGAGCTAAGATTAAAGTTAGAGCAGTGGGAAGAAGAAAAAAGCCGTTTAAAAGAACAAGCAAGGCGTGAAGCACAAGCTATTGTAAGCAAAGCGGAGCATGAAGCAGAAGATGTGATGAAACAATTGCGACAGTGGGCTAAACAACGTCCTCAGGAGTTAAAAGAACACCAACTATTTGAAGCGAAAAAACGCCTTAAAGAAGCGGTTCCTGATACCGAATTGCCTCAGAAAGTAGTCAGTGTTTCAGATAACGAAAATGTACTTGAGCTAGGAGATGAAGTTTTTGTCCCAAGATTTAATCAAAAAGGTACCATTGTAGAAAAGATAGGAGACAATGAATATCAAGTACAAATTGGGATGTTAAAAATGAAACTTTCTCGAAATCAATTAGAAAAGCGAGCTTCTAAAACGGTGGCTACACCTACTAAAACGATGACTTCTGTTAAACGCAAGTCTATCGATATAAAATCTGAGCTAGATTTGCGTGGTAAAATGGTGGAAGAAGCGATCTTGGACATTGATAAATATTTAGATGCTTCTATTTTAGCAGGCTTAAAACATGTTTCATTAATCCATGGAAAAGGGACAGGAGCGTTGCGAGCTGGAGTGCATAATTTTCTACGTAAGCATCGCAATGTGAAATCATATCGAATGGGTTCTCATGGTGAAGGCGGTTCCGGGGTTACGATTGTAGAATTGAAGTAGATGGAATGGAGGATACGAATGAAGTACCTTCCCAAAATCTTAGGGGTCGTTAGTGTGGTTTTTTTAATTGTTGGGATTTACTGGCTGTTTTACCGTTAATCATTTGCTATCGTCTAGCTGGCATTGTTTTTCTGTTCTGTATATCGAAAAAAAGTTTATTAGCAGTCTTAGTCCACTCTTCATAACTGTACACAAAAGAGTGGACTTTAAATTTTAATATATAAGAATAAATATCCGATTAATTCAGCGGGATTTTGCTAAAACTAATGTTTTATATATAAAAAACCAAATTATATTTTATACTTTTATTAAATAGGATAAATGTGGCAAAATTGTCATAGGTATTATTTATTGACACTTTCTTACGGACGAGTTTTAATCAAATTAAGAGAATTTTTTAGGAGGTATTTAGATTGAAAAAGAAATTAGTAGTGTTGTCTACTTTTGCCCTCTCTATGCTATTATTTAGTGGGTGTGGTCTATTACTCCCTGGTGGAAAAAATCAGCCCCAAGAACAAAACACGCAAGGCGACTATCAGCAGCAAAATGAAAATAATAACAACAATAGTGTGAATCAAAATAACGATACTACAAACAATAATAGTCAAACTGTAGGTGTTGCAGCAAAACAACAAGGAGAGGAAATTGGTTTTCGAGCTGATAAATATGGACCTACAAACTCTAGCCATCCTCCAAGCTCAACACCAGGAATTCGGGTGCATACGAAAGATAAGCATGCTGGTAGTATAGAAAGTTATATTAAATATTCTTGGGATCGTGAAGATTACATAGAGGTTCAAGTAGGAAACGAAGATTTAAAAGGGAAAAAATTGGATGTTATTCGTGTTGAGAAAAAAGGACCTGATTTAATTAATATTGTTGTAAAACCATCTGATCCAAGCTTTAGTACACCAGAGGATAAGGATCTACCAGCACGTGGCTACTTCCGAGTGGATAAAGGTAAAATTGACCCGAATAAAGTGAAATTCTCTGTTACGACTGAAGATGGGAAAGCTCTTAAGTTACAATAATAAGCTAAAAAACGTCCTACCAAACCAATTGGTGGACGTTTTTTTAGTACAAAGATCCAATAGAAAATCACTCTGTTCACAAATATCTAACCCTATGTATCGGAGATTAAGATTTTGTTTTTACCGCTTTTTCGGCATTTAATCGTCCGTTTCTCCAGTAAAGCCCTGTCCCTTGAACCTGATCAGCGGATTGTTCAATAGCCTGACGAATTTGCTTTGCATTTTTACCTTGGGAGGCAAGGAGTCCAGCAACACCAGAAACGAGTGGGGTAGCCATAGAAGTACCAGATTCAAGTTGATAACCTTGTTTAAGCCAAGTTGACCAAATATCGACACCCGGTGCGGCGATATCAACCCACGTTCCAAAATTGGAAAAATCAGCTTTGTCATCATTTTGGTCAGTAGCAGCAACAGCGATTACTTTTGAATAGAAAGCAGGATATAAGGGTGTGGATGAGCTATTATTTCCTGCTGCAGCAATCACGATAGCTCCTTTTTGATCTGCATATTCAACCGCTTCACGTAAAGTTTGACTGTCTTCAGAAGATCCTAAGCTTAGGTTAATAATTTTAGCTCCTTGATCAACAGCATAAGTGATACCACTTGCAATATCGGATAAATAGCCTTCGCCATTTTCATCTAATGCTCTAACAGCTAATATTTTTGTTTTTGGAGCCATGCTGGCGATACCAATTTGGTTATTTGTGATAGCTGCTGCAATACCGGCACAATGTGTTCCATGTCCATTTTTATCCATGGGGTCATTATCTTTCTCAACAAAATCTTTACCTTTGACTACTTTTCCTTTCAAATCAGGATGAGTATAATTTACTCCTGTGTCAATTGTAGCGATAAGTGTATTTGGCTTCCCTTGTGTGACAGCCCATGCTTCTTTAGCATGTACCTTTTTCAGTCCATATTGTTGATTATATTTTGGATCATTAGGGAAGGTAGTAGTTTGAAAGGAGCTATTTTCTTCAACATATTGTATAAAAGAAAATTGTTTAAGCTTTTGTATAGTCTGTCTTTTTAATAAGGGATTATTTAAACGTAAAACATAAAACCCTAGACTTTTGTTGTGATCGATAATATGTCCAAACTGATTTAGAAATTCTTTTTGTTTTGTCTTAACGATAATTTCTTGTGAATGTTTTGTTTCAAATCCATTTATAGGGGCAGATGAAAAAAGTAAAGAGAAAGAGAAAAGAATGGGGAGGAAAAATTTCAAAAATATCAACTCCTTTTGTTCTTAACCTATTTTTACATACAAGTTATTTATTCCAGTTGACCGAGCTAACTTCCTTTAAATATTTTTACAATCATTTGTACATTCAAAATATAATGGAATAATTGTAAAGTTAAATGCTATTTACTTGTAGCTTTTCGCTATAGGCTAAGGTAGTCGCTAAAGAGGGAATAAGGTAAAATAGGAATGAAAATAAATGAAATAAGGAAAGACTTCAAAGTTATTTTATATGAATCGAGTTAAGTATAGGTGAAATATCATGAAAATTGGATTTCGAGTTATCAAGACAGCCGTTGGTACTGGATTAGCCATTCTTATGGCAAAATGGTTAGGATTGGAATTTTATACTTCTGCAGGTGTTCTAACCATTTTATGTATTAGGGAGACACGGCAACGTTCGATTGAAAGTGCTGTTGAGAAGTTTATTTCTTGTATCATTGGTAGTTTATTTGCAGCTGCTGCTTTTAAGTTATTCGGCTTTCACCCTTGGGTAATCACTATTCTTTTGCTCCTAATTATTCCACTATTAGTAACATTAAAGGCTGGTAATAGTGTTTCAACAAGTGCCGTCGTTATTTTACATTTATTTATGTTAGGGAAAGTGGATGGCCTTACGCTGCTTAATGAGCTGGGAATCATTGTAGTAGGGATTAGTTTTGCTTTATTAATGAATATAATTATGCCTAGCTCCGAAAAGCGTTTGAAAGAATATCAAGAATTAGTAGAAGCTAACTTTAAAAAAATTTTTAATGAATATGCCATTTATTTACGTTATGGTGAGAGTGATTGGGACGGCAAAGAAATATTAGAAACACAGAAGTTAATCCAAGAAGCAAAAGAAGAAGCGATCCGTGATGTAGAAAATAATTTACTTTATACTGAGAATGATTATTTGCGATACTTTGAAATGCGTGAGAAGCAGTTTGAGATTATTCAACGAATTATGCCATTGGTAAGTTCACTTGACGAAACTTATGAACAGAATCTTATCATTGCAGACTACTTAGAGCGTTTGGCTCAAGGAATACATCCAGGTAATACGGTAAGCCTTTATTTGGACGAACTAAGGGAAATAAGGCAAAATTTCAAGAAATCTCCATTACCAGTAGAACGCAAAGAATTTGAGGTTCGAGCTGCTTTGTTTCATTTTGTTAATGAAATGCAAAGATATCTACTCATTAAAAGGGAGCTCTTTGTGCAAGCAACCAAGAGGCAAAAGCGGTCTTGGAAATCTGTTTTTATGGGAACAGAGGAAGGAAAATAAGTGGAAAGGATATTCATTCATTAACAAAATCCTTCCTTTTGGATGATCTTTCTTTGATAAGAATGAATAGAGGGAAAAGCAAACCCTATCCCTCTATCATTTGTCCCATCGTAACCATTTAGGATAATGGTTTTTGAGAAGACCGCCTGATGCTTTCCCCCAACCAAGTGGAAACTGATTCACTGTGATGAGAACCCAACCTTTTCCTTGTGTATAGGAAAGGGCTTCACCTTGTAGATACTGATATAGTTCTGGTTCATCTTCGGTAAAGTTGAGCGTTTGTTGAACCAACTCTGGCCTAAGCGATAATGCTAAAGCATGTGAAGGAAGAAAATGATTTTTTTTTGCTTGTCCGAGATAACGTCCTGGTCTCTCGACACGTAAACCTTTTAATGAAGGAAGTTCGCTTGAGACAAGATATAAATGTTCACCATATAAGGTCAGTGTTCCTGAAAACAGACTTTGCTTAAGAGTATCCGAGCTGAAATTTTGAAGTAGCTTTTTCAATTGGCTGTGGATGGCAGGGTGCTTGCCTACTCTTTTTTGATAACCTTGAGACCCTTCTTTTTTTTGTAGTACAGCGACAAAATGCCCTTCACCTCGTAAGTGATGAGGCCAGAGTCTTGCTGTATGTGTTAGTTCAGAAGGCGAGCTCTCTACCCACTCAGGCCGACCGGGTTGGTAATATTGTGCCTGGGGAACGGATATGAGCTCGAATTCAGGATATTTGTTTAGAAAATGAGTAATCACTTGTTCATTTTCTCTTGGATTAAACGTACAGGTTGAGTAGACCAGTCTACCTCCAGCTTTTAGCATAGGTGCTGCAGATGATAAGATTTGTAACTGGAGTTCTGCACACTTTTCAACGGAACGTAGACTCCAACGTTCAGCGCTTTCAGGGTCTTTGCGAAACATTCCTTCTCCAGAGCAAGGAGCATCGATTAAGATTCGATCAAAGAAATGGGCAAAACGGTCTGATAAATGCTCTGGATATTCGTTGAGTACGACCGCATTGGCAACGCCTGAACGCTCCAGATTTTCGACTAAGGCTTTGATGCGTTTGGAGTCCACTTCATTGGCTACCAGGATACCGTGTCCTTTCATTTTGGCCGCGATTTGCGTCGTTTTTCCACCAGGGGCGGCACATAAGTCTAATATTTTTTCACCTGGTTGCGGATCAAGGGCTTCGGCAGGAGACATGGCACTTGCATCTTGGATATAATAGAGTCCTGCAGCATGATAGACATGTTTTCCAGGACGATCGATTTCATGTTGATAGTAGTAAGCTTCCTTACACCAAGGGACTGGTTCGAGATGAAAGGGAACCATCTTTGGTAGTTGTTCGGGGTGAACTTTTAATGTATTGACGCGTAGGGAGCGAATGGGTGGGAGTTGGTAGGTTTTTAGGAAACGGGGGTATTCCTCGCCCAATAATTCATTCATCTGCTCCAAAAAGGCTGGAGGTAGTGCTTTCATTTGGTTCTTCCTTTCCCTTATACTGATACGTGTTTAGTTTCTGCGTTTGGAAAACGGATTAGTGTTATGAGTCTTCTTCTGTGATGATATCATTAGGTCATAGGGATTACCACTTTTTATGGATAAATCAGAGTTGAAGAGTTCACATCTAGATCGGAAGTGCAATTTCCCGTTGACTCTGGTTGGTGATTACGGGGAAGGCATGTGCAATCCGCTCCAAATTCCTATGCAGGGCTGTCGAGCAAAGCCGTGCTCTAAACAAAAAATCCCTATCCATCGGATAGGAAAGGATTGAATCATTCGTTATTTTTTTCTACGAGTCTCAACCTGCTCAGCTGCACTTTTTCCAGCGACATAACCTGTACACATGGCTGCGGTAATATTATACCCTCCTGTGTATCCATGTACATCGATGACTTCACCACAGAAGTAAAGACCAGACATTAGTTTCGACTCCATCGTTTTGGGAGCGATTTCTTTGGTATGTACACCGCCGCCAGTAACAAAAGCTCTTTCTAAAGGTAAGGTACCGTTAACATTGATGGGAAAGGCTTTGAGAGTTTGACATAGTGTCTGCCATTTTTCAGTGGATACTTGAGAACAGGTAATATCTTCTGTTATTTCCAAGTGGCTCATTAGCACTGGAACGAGTCGTTCAGGTAGTAATGTTTTTAAGGCATTACGCACTGTTTTTTTCGGATGCTTTTCGCTCCAAGGTTTTACGGTTTGTAGTAACATCTCTTGATGTTGATCGGGGAACAGATCGATTTGCACGGATACTGTGGGAACGGAAAACTTTTTTAAAGCCTTAATGACAAATTGACTACATCGAAGTGCGATCGGACCCGATAATCCAAAATGGGTAAAGAGCATATCTCCACGATGTGATATTAATTTTTTCCCTTTGGGATTAATCACTGTTAACATGACATCACGAAGTGAAAGACCTTGAAGTGCCTTAGAGCGGATAAACCAATCTGTTGAGGTTAATGGTACTTCTGTGGGAAATAACTCAGTGATGGTATGTCCTGCATCCTCTGCCCAAACATAACCATCTCCATTGGCTCCAGTAAATGAGGCTGATTTCCCTCCGGTAGCAATAATGACTGCTGTGGCTTTAATCTTCTCTCCTGTATCTAACTCTACACCTTGAACTTGACCATCTTGGTATAAGACACGTTTGACAGGAGTGTTTATACGAATCTCAGTACCTACTTCGCTCACTTTACGGACTAGAGCTTCTACTACTGACTTGGCACTATTCGATACAGGAAACATGCGACCATTGTCTTCTTCTTTTAGAGCAACACCCATATTTTCGAAGAAATCAACAATATCATAGTTATTAAATATAGAAAACACACTATATAGAAAACGACCATTACCGGGGATATGTTTAATAAGTTCATCAATTTCTTTGATATTGGTAACATTACAACGACCTCCACCAGAGATCGCCAGTTTTCTTCCTAATTTATTTCCTTTATCTAAGAGAAGGACTTTAGCTCCATGTATCCCTGCAGAGGCACTCGCCATTAGTCCAGCTGGTCCTCCTCCAATAACAATCACATCTACGTACATAAACAAACTGCTACTAAAAACATAGAAAAAAATCCCTATGTCTAGAAGATTCCTGTTTCAACGTGTCCCACCTCGGCACGTTCTCCCTACTGTGGTTTGTATAACACTCCACAGGCATCCATTCTCGACTAGCCATCGGTACATATACATGAACTCGTAAGATGAGCATCATGTACCATTTTCTACTTGGTGTTCGTCTTTAGTTATTTTTTCCATGCTTTGCAGCAATTTCCTCCTTCCAATTAAAAAATGATACTCTTTTCCACCTTTATCTAACCTTTACTATCTTCCTGAGTACTGTTATTTACCTCCTTAGCGATATAAAATTTATTTTTCTAGCTTTCCTCATTTTAGGCAACAACAGTCAGGATGAAAAGAGGAGTTTTTGGTGTTTCGCTTATGGTATCCCCTATTCTATTGTTAACCAATTGAACAGCAAAGGAAATAAAGACTGTTAGGCATATATCAAAAGATAGAATAGCGGACATATTTGCTGTACGATTGAAGTGCCGTAGGATATTTTGTGAAGGTAGACACAAATAATATGGGGATAATTATTTGTTCCATACAACTTTTGCTAGTAAATAAAAAAGATATTGGAAATAAACTCCAACATCTTTTTTATGATGAAATGTCTATTTAGACAAATATTAGCATGCTTAATTTGAATTAAAGAAATCAATAAGCCAACTTAAAGCTTGAAGCCAATCCCAATTGGGTAACGAATCAAGTATGTTATTAAGAATGAATATTCCTAATCCAACAATTATTACAAATAAGATGAAAAGGGAGATTACAATTCCTAATACAATTTTACCTAATCTCGACATAATTTCACACCTCAGGTATATGATTAGTCTTCTAGTTCTATTTCAATCCCATCTCTACTAATCTCAATTTCTAAACCACCAATTTCTAGTTCAACTTCATCACTCTCAATCTCTACTTCCAAGGGGCCAATTTCAAATTCGATTTCATCTTTAGGGTCACGGAAAAGCATGTGTATAACTCCTTTGATCTATAATTAGTTATTCTTAAGTTAATCATATCTTAAGAATTCATCATGAATCAAGTAAGATTGTAATTGAAGAAATTGGGTTATTCATTAGAAAGTGGAATCAAGCTTTAGGTATATCTGATTTTATCCATATTCTCTAATAGATAATAAAATCACCGTTGCATGATGTCTACTCGTTATATTGCAAGATAATATATTATTTGGTTTCTTTATATTATTTTTCCATATTAAATCGAATGACAAATAGTTAGGATTAAAAAATATTTATTGATTAAAAAAACAATTTCTATGAAATGTATAATTAGAGATTCAAAAATGGAATAGAATTAGATAAAATATAATTGTCATACTTTATTCAAACTTCGGAGCCTTTGAATGAGGAGTCATTCATTTTTAAGTTAGGAGGATGGTTATGGGGATAAAAGAAAAATGTTGGATAAAACAGTATCCTCAACAAATTTCTGCCACACTCGATTACCCAGATATTTCGATTGCTCAGTTATTAATCAATGCGGTGAATGACTTTCCAAACCAAGATGCGATTGCTTTTATGGGTAAACGGCTTACGTATCAAGAATTGCTTGAACAGGTATATTGTTTTGCAAACGCTTTAAAAAGGTTAGGGATTAATAAAGGAGATCGTGTAGCGATCATGTTACCTAATTGTCCTCAATCGGTAATCGCTTATTATGCAACGCTTATGATTGGAGGTATTGTCGTTCATACTAACCCTCTATATATGGAAAATGAGTTGGAGCATCAGCTTAATGATGCAGATGCAAAGGCGATTATCTGCTTAGATTTAGTCTTTAACAAGGTGCAAAATATACGTGAAAAGACGCAACTATCTCATATCATTGTGACGGGTATTGCCGATGTACTACCTTTTCCTAAAAAATGGCTATATAAACTGAAGTTAAGAAAAGATGGTATAAAAGTAACGATTCCAGAAGAAATCGGTTACTATTCCATGAAGCAGTTAATATCTCAAGAAGAGCCCATCCCTGTTGAAATTGTTTATCACTCCAAAGATGATGTCGCTTTATTGCAATATACGGGTGGGACGACCGGCTTATCCAAAGGAGCTATGTTAACTCATCAAAATTTAATTAGTAATACGTATCAAACTACTGCGTGGTTATATAAAGCAAAACGAGGTGAAGAAAAAGTATTAGGTGTCTTACCCTTTTTCCATGTGTATGGTTTGACCACATTAATGCACTTTGCTGTTCATATTGCCGCAACCATGGTATTAGTCCCACGTTTTGATGCAAAAATGATTCTTAAAGAAATTCATAAACATCGTCCCACATATTTCCCAGGAGCGCCTACGATGTATATAGGTTTAATTAACCACTCAGAAATATCAAAATATGATTTATCTTCGATCCAAGCTTGTATCAGTGGTTCGGCACCGCTACCGATTGAAGTACAAGATAAATTTGAGAAGTTATCAGGAGGCACTTTAATTGAAGGATATGGCCTAACGGAGGCATCTCCTATTACTCATGCTAATTTAGTATATGATCGGGTTAAAAGCGGAACCATTGGACTACCTTTACCTGATACAGAATGTCGTATCGTGCACCCTGAGACAGGAGATATCTTGGGTGTAGGGGAAATTGGCGAATTGCAGGTACGTGGTCCACAAGTTATGAAAGGATATTGGAAGCGTCCAGAAGAAACCAATGCCACTTTGGTAGATGGATGGCTTAATACTGGAGATATTGCCAAGATGGATGAAGATGGTTACTTCTATATTTTAGATCGTAAAAAAGATGTCATCATTGCAGGAGGATTTAATATTTATCCGAGGGAAGTTGAAGAAGTTTTATTTGAACACCCAGCTATTCAAGAGGCAGTCGTTATTGGGGTTCCTCATGAATACCGTGGAGAGACTGTAAAAGCATATATTGTCCTTAAAAAAGGCTTTCAACTAACTGAAAAAGAAATTGAGAATTATTGTCGTCAAAAGCTTGCTTCGTACAAAGTTCCACGAATTGTAGAATTTCGACAAGAACTCCCCAAAAGTAATATCGGAAAGGTTTTACGACGTGTTCTTAAAGAAGAGGAAAATAATAAATCAAACTAATGGTAAATTAAGTTAAGTTGGGCATTATGATAATTAATGCTTATTTAAAATATCATTCTTGTATACGCTTACAAAACCTTGCTGAAAATAGTTGACAAATGAAATGGAGGATAATAGACTAAAAATGAATGAACAATCATTCACCCCACAGGAAGGCAGAGAGGAATATGTTTTATGGTGAAACGAACCGGAGAAAAATACGAAGCAATCATTAATGCTGCAGTGAAAGTTATAGCAGAATATGGTTATCATAATGCTCAGGTTTCCAAAATTGCACGGGAGGCCAAAGTAGCCGACGGAACGATTTATCTTTATTTCGAAAATAAAGATGACGTACTCATTTCAGTATTTCGTGAGAAAATGGGGTCATTCATTTCTAAGGTAGAAAAACAGCTTCTAGAAGTAGAATCGCCTATTGAGCGATTGTATCATCTTATTCACTTACATCTAAATCAATTTGAGAAAAATCGGGAGCTAGCCATTGTCATGCAGATTGAGCTCCGACAATCAAATCCAGAGGTTCGAGAAGGGATTAGTAAGATATTAAAAAGATATACGGATGTAATTGATCAAGTAATTGCACAAGGAATTGAAAAAGGGTGTTTTCGATCAGATGTTGATATCCGTTTAGTTAGGCGAATGATTTTTGGAACACTAGACGAAACAGTTTCATCTTGGATTATGAATGATTATAAATATAGCTTATTAGAACAGATTGATGAAATTCATCGTTTATTTATTCAAGGAATTGGGAAATGAAACCGAGTGGAATTGAAATGAAAGGGGACATCTGCATGGATATCTTAGTTTGTTTAAAGCAAACTTTTGATACGGAAGAAAAGATTACGATTGAAAATGGTCGTATCAATGAAGAAGAAGCTGAATTTGTGATCAATCCTTATGACGAGTATGCTGTTGAAGAAGCAATTCGTTTAAAAGAGAAATTTGGTGGGGAAGTTACCGTCATTACCATTGGACCTGAGCGAGCAGAACAAGCACTCCGAACTGCGATGGCGATGGGAGCAGATAAAGGTGTAATTGTTGATATTGAAGAGCTAGAAGAGCAAGTAGATGAACATACGATTGCTCAAATCTTAGCAGCGACAATCCAGGAGGAAGATTTGGATTATGACATTATTCTTTGCGGATACATGGCCGTTGATGACGGATCAGCTCAAGTAGGGCCAAGACTTGCAGAGTTACTTCATATCCCTCATATTTCCACGATCACCAAACTACATATTGATGGGGATCAAGTAACAGTAGATAAAGATGTTGAAGGGGATCTTGAGGTAATCGAATCGACTTTACCAATTCTTGTGACAGCACAACAAGGACTTAATGATCCACGATATCCATCTTTACCAGGAATTATGAAGGCCAAAAAGAAACCGCTTTCCCGTCTAGAAGTTGATGATTTGGATTTAGATGAAGATGAAATTGCGGCAAAAACAGAAACCCTTGAAGTTTTCTTACCACCTAAAAAACAAGCAGGAAAAGTACTACAAGGTGAGCTTCCTAAACAAGTTGAAGAATTGGTTCAGTTACTTAGAAATGAAGCCAAAGTGATATAGACGGCTTACTTTGGAGGGGGAACCATAGGATGAGCAAAAATGTATTAATATTAGCAGATGTTCGAGATAAAAAGTTACGTAATGTTGCATTAGAATGCTTGGCAGTAGCTCGCATGATTGCTGATGGTGGGAAAGTGACTGCTACAGTATTCGGAAGTAGTGCTAAAGATTTGGTAGAACAGCTTGCACATCATGGTGCTGACCATGTGATCACTGTATCAAATCCAGAGCTTGACCAATATACTTCAGATGCATATTTTCAAGCATTCAAGCAGGTAATTGAGAAAGTTCAGCCTGACGCTATTTTTACAGGTCATACAGCAGTGGGAAGAGATGTGAGCCCACGAATCGCTGCTCGACTCGGATTAGGATTAATTTCAGACTGTACTTCCGTCGAAGTGCAAGATGGGAAAATTATTTTCACACGACCGATTTATGCAGGGAAAGCATTTGTAAAAAAAGCTGTAAAAGAAGGCTTGATTTTTGCTACAATCCGCCCGAATAATATTGAAGCCTTAGCAACTGACACAAGTCGGACTGCAACCGTTGAAGATCTCGTTGTATCCTTTGATAAAGATTTGTTACGCACAATTGTAAAGGAAGTAGTCAGAAAAACAGCTGATGGAGTTGATCTCTCAGAAGCAAGAGTGGTTGTTTCTGGCGGACGTGGGGTAAAAAGCGAAGATGGATTTAAGCCACTGCAAGAGTTGGCTGACCTATTAGGTGGTGCTGTAGGTGCTTCCCGTGGAGCGTGCGACGCAGGATATTGTGATTATGGCTTGCAAATTGGACAAACGGGTAAAGTAGTTACACCTGATTTATACATCGCTTGTGGGATATCAGGAGCGATTCAACACTTAGCAGGGATGTCCAACTCCAAAGTTATTGTAGCGATTAACAAAGATCCTGAGGCCAATATTTTCCAAGTTGCAGACTACGGTATTGTTGGCGATTTGTTTGAAGTAGTACCACTTTTAACAGAGGAATTAAAAAAAGTTTTAGGTAAATAATATATGTAAGAGTAAAGCTTTGATTGACTATGAAGAGTTGTGTCCAATGGGGAAGAAAAGCTAAATAAAAGATGAATGGGAGCTTTTTTCCGATACTTGCTTTATCGGAATATAAAGCTCCCCATCTTATGTTTAAAAGGCAGGATAGTTATTTTGGTTATCGAAATATCTTGGAACTTTTTTGTTCTAATGATATACTAACATTGATAAAGGTACTTATTTGAATTTAGCTGATTGGTTGGCGTGACTAGAAGGAGGTTTTAAAGATGGCCGTGATTGAAATAACCGATCAAACCTTTGCAAAAGAAGTAGAAGCTAACGATAGTGGAGCAGTTCTGGTTGACTTCTGGGCAACTTGGTGCCCACCATGCCGTATGCTTGCTCCAGTTCTAGAAGAAGTTGATCAAGAAATAGGTGACCAAGTAAAAATCACCAAATTAAATGTAGATGAAAGTCCAGAAACGGCAGGACGTTTCGGAGTTATGAGTATTCCTACACTTATTTTATTTAAAGATGGAAAAATGGTAAGTAAAAGCATGGGATTCCAACCTAAAGAAGCATTAGTTCAATGGATTAATGAGTCTTTATAAATAGTTAAATTTCATTGAAAGAGAAGTTTTATCCTCTTATACAGTAAGATAAAAAGAAATGGGTTTCTCTGAAAAATGACCCCTGAGTCATGAATGGTAGGAGAAATCCATTTGAACATTGTGAATATGCACATAATCCACCATCTATTTTTACAAGATGGTGGATTATTTTTTATCATTTTTATGTTATGTTGAAAATTATTTTTGACGGACGCATATAAAATATAGTGAAGGAAGCCTCCAAGAATCGATTTGTTTATACAACTCAAAAGTGTTGAGATGTAAAATAGGATTAATCTATTCATGTACTTTTGCTTCAGCAAGCTTAGTTAAATAGTAACGTTCTTCTCGATACATATGATCAGCCATTAAAGGTGCCATAGTACCTAATATTTCTTTGTTTAATCCCATTTCCTCTAATTCCTTTAGAAAGTTCATAAATAATGTTATCTCAAGTTCGACATCTTTATAAAAACGGGATAAAGCAGGGAAATTTTTAAGTCGTGTACGTAAATAACCAGATAGTTCGACAGCTTTAATATAAAAATCCTCAAAATGATGAATAAAGTAACGGCATTTTGCTTTAAGAGTTTTCTCAGTTCCATCTAGTTTTTCATCGATCCCTTCAGCATGCCCTGCAGCGTCAGGTAACCATAATAAATGTTGATGTAAGGGATGAAGAGGTTGAGGGGCTTTCCCTTCGACTAAACACGAGAGAATTCTTAAGTACTCTTCAGCTTCATTGATCATATGATTTACAAATGTGGGCGTAAGATTAAATGAAATGGAGTTAGTAAGTAGGCGTCGAAGAATATGTAGTTTGAACTTGATTAGTTCATTAACCGATTGATAAGAAGATTTTAGCTGACTCGTGTCTAAAGGAGACTGTTCTAACTCGGAAAAACATTTTTTTAACGCCTTGGCTCTTTTGATCTCCTCTTTTTCTTTAGGTGATAAAGCATCGAGAATAAAGCGCGTATGATCATACATGATTTGAAGCCAAAAACTTTGCTCAAAATGTACCACTTCCTGAAAGCTGTCCATATGCTATCCTGCTACTAAAAACATAGAAAAAAACCCTATGTCTAGAAGGTTCCTGCTTCAACGTGTCCCACTTCGGCAGCTTCTCCCTACTGTGGTTTGTATAACACTCCACAGGCGTCAATTTCCGATTAGCTATCGGTATATATACATGGTCTCGATAGGTGAGCATCATGTACCATTTTCCACTTGGTTTTCGTCTTAGGTTATTTTTCTATGCTTCGCAGCAATTCCCTCCTTCCAATTAAAAAAAATGATACTCTTTTCCACCTTTACCTAACCTTTACTATCTTTCTGAGTACTGTTATTTACCTCCTATATTCAATGTAAAACGGTCTGAATATTATATGTATATGAGGAATTAAGCTAAAACATAACGAATGATACCTGTTTAAAGAGTAATTTATTTTTAAGTAAAATAAAAAAGGGTTTCTCTTGACTAATTCATACTTCAGAGAGCCCCATTTTATATTAATATTTCTTATCAAGTTTCCAATATATCGATTTTTTTTCGTATGTAATCCTGTCCAGCTCCGTTTGAATGCAGGAACGCATATTACGAAAATAGTAAATGGTTGGAATGACTGAGCTAATCATTAGTAAGATTGCACTAATGATGGTGGATGTGAAAAATGCGGATGGAGGGAATAAAGTTTTGAACATGGTCCAAAATCCCTCTCCACGAATATAAAATAATGGATCAACTATAGAAGAAAATAAGATATCAGGAAGTGAGAGAATAAAGCAAATTATCCCAATAACTAAAGTTGGCTTCCAAGCTCTTTTGAGAAGGAGTAACGTTATTTTCCATGCTTGGATGGGACGGATCTTCTCAGCAACCAACACCAATGTGGAGTAAAAAAAGAACATAAAGTAAAGGAAGTTTATTACGAAAAATGAAATAATCATCACTAGGTTAAGAATCGAATGATCTATATTTAACCCTATAATAACCAATATAAATAGAGGCATAAAGGCCGCTGTATTAATTAAAAAGAGAGTAAAAGTCCGACTAAGTAAAGAGAGCCCATAAAGTAAAAAATCAAAACTTTTACATGGTCTTCTCTCATATACTTGGATAATCGTTCCAAAGGAGGCACAGGTCACGAAGGAGAAATGTAATCCTAATAGAATGAATGTCAGAAAGATTAATAAAGAAGTTCCAATGCTAAACTCTGAAAAATGAGTAAGGTAAAAGATAAAACTTTTAGGGTTTAGAATGTTTTGAGTGGTAATATTCGTTAGGTACTCACTCATCAAAACTAAGATAAAAGTTGTAATCATCTCTATCATAGTTAAAATGAACATTCCTATTTCATGTGCTATTAAAATTCGCCAGCCATGACTTTTTAGAAGCGAAGAAAAAGAAGTCATGAAGGTTCCTCCTAAAAAGTAGAGTCTAATTGTTTGAGTGTGCTGTATCGCTCGGATCAAAAATTTAACCCTTTTTTTGATAAAGGTAGGAGATGGTTGATTTAGAGTATTCTCTCCTTTTATGTTACTATTTTATATGTTAATAAAAATAATGGACACACCTTTTAGCACAAAAATAGAAAACTCCTCCACCCAATAAAATGTGGTGGAGGAGTTTAACTAGGATTGATATGGTGGCTGTGGTGGGTACTGATTGGGTGGATATGGATTTGGCTGTTGCTGATTGTTAGGTGGATAGTTGTAAGGGTTTTGCTGTCCGTGCGGATTCATTTGATTTGGATTAAAAGTAAATGGTGGTTGTTGCTGTGCTTGTTGTCCATATGGGTTATATGATGGATAGCCATTTCCATTGGCTGAACCCCCACCTGGGTGATGCGGGAACAGATATGGACGTAAGTGTTTAAAGTAACGATAAACAATAATTAGAATAGTTAATATAGTAAAGAATGGAAAAAAAACAAGGTATATTACAAGTAAACTGATGGGGTTTGGATTTCCTTCCACTGAGAGTCCAACTACGATAAACAGAATCACGTAGAGAAGAACAATAGCTAGAACATTAAGAAGTCCTGTAACAAATACTTTTCCAAAAGCTTTCATAAGTAAGCGTACGGATAGCTTTAAGGAACGAAAAACACCCGTTTTTTCGGAGATTAATATGACAGGTGCATGCATGAAAAGAAGCATATAAATCATAAATATAAGCAAAAAAATAAGGGAAAACGCAACAACAAAAGAGTCTTCACTACCACTACCGATGGAATTAGTTGTAATCGATGCAAACACAATAAACATAATGATAAAAATGGGGATAAACGCCAGACCAATTAGTAGCATCTGCCCAATTACTTTGCCTAGGTACTTGAAACCACATTTGAAATAGGTTCCAATACTAGCACGGTTTTGTGTAACAGCTTCAATAGCTACTCCATAGTTAGCTCCGATTGGAAATGAAGCGATCATCAAAATCATCGCCAAGTAAAAAATGAAGAAGATGAATAAACCTACACCAATATCAGCGAATAAGCCAAGTATTTGAGCTTCGCTAGGCTCTCCACCCATACCAGTTAAAATTCCCATCAAAGCAGAAGAATTGCTAGATGCAAAAAGGATTCCACCTATAAGGATCAAGACCAATGCAGAAATGAGATATACAATAAAGCTTAGGATAAGACCTAAAACATTGGAAAGCCATAGCTTAAAACCATGCCTAGTTAAGATGGATGAAAAACTTTGCACAAAAACCCCTCTTCCTAAATTATACTATTCTTATCAATTACTATATCATGTTTTGTTTGGGCTGGTGAGTATATTTATATACATGTAGTGAAATTGTTTTTTGTAAGAGAGAGGTGAAAGTATGCCTAAAATCAAAGAGAAACTATCTCTGCTACCTGATCAACCGGGATGTTATTTGATGAAGAATCAACATCAAGAAGTGATTTATGTCGGAAAAGCAAAGAATTTACGCAATCGTGTACGTTCATACTTTACAGGTGCTCATGATGCGAAAACAGAACGATTGGTCATGGAGATTGCTGATTTTGAGTATATTGTTACAGGAACGCCAATTGAAGCGTTAATTTTGGAGTGTAATTTAATCAAGAAGTATCGTCCACATTATAATGTGATGTTAAAAGATGATAAATCGTATCCTTATATTCGTTTAACCAAAGAAAAACATCCACGTCTAGAAGTTACACGGAAAATAAAAAAGGATGGTTCTAAATACTTTGGTCCCTATCCACATGCTGGAGCGGCTGCTCAAACAAAGAAGTTGCTCGATCGTTTATTTCCCTTACGTAAATGCCGTCATTTACCTAAACGTGTTTGTTTGTACTATCACTTAGGGCAATGTGTCGCTCCTTGTGAATATCCGATTCCTTCTGAGCAGTATGAAGAAATGACGAAGAAGATTATTCGCTTTTTGAATGGAGGATATCCGGAAATACAGCGTGATTTACGTCATAAAATGGAAGAAGCGGCAGAAGCATTGGAGTTTGAAAGGGCTAAAGAATTAAGAGACTTGATCCAAGATATTGATGCAGTCATGGAAAAGCAAAATATTGCTTTTGCGGATCAAATTGATCGTGATGTATTTGGATTTGCAGCAGATAAAGGATGGATGTGTGTACAAGTTTTCTTTGTAAGACAAGGGAAATTAATCGAGCGAGAAGTTTCTCTTTTTCCCCACTATAATGAAGCTGATGAGGATTTCTTATCTTTTATTGCACAGTTTTATCATGAAACACCCGTATTACCCAAAGAGATCGAGTTGCCGAGTGGTGTCGATCATGATTTGATCCAGCAATTTGTTCCAAATGTTCACGTCCATACTCCAAAGAGGGGTTTAAAAAAGAAATTGGTTGAGATGGCGGAGAAAAACGCTCAATTAGCTTTGCAAGAGAAGTTTGCTTTAATGGAAAAAGATGAGGAGAAAACAATTCAAGCTATACGTAATCTTGGAGAAGCGATAGGATCAGGTCTTCCACGTCGTATCGAAGCTTTTGATAACTCGAATATTCAAGGGGCAGATCCTGTATCTGCAATGGTTGTATTTATCAATGGGAAGCCTGCTAAAAAAGAATATCGAAAGTATAAAATTCGTACAGTGGACAAGCCAGATGATTATGAAACGATGCGAGAGGTTATTCGGCGTCGGTACACACGGGTATTAAAAGAAAACCTCTCTATACCTGACTTGGTTTTGGTCGATGGGGGCAAAGGACAAATTTCAGCAGCGGTAGACGTACTTGAAAATGAGCTAGGTCTATATATTCCTGTAGGCGGAATGGTTAAGGATGAAAAACATCGTACCGCAAAATTAATGATGGGTGACCCACCCAAGGAAGTTATCTTACCAAGAGGAAGTTTGGAGTTCTATTTACTACAGAGAATTCAAGAGGAAGTACATCGATTTGCGATCCAATTCCACCGTCAGACACGTGGGAAAAATTTGCTGCAATCCAAGCTAGACCAAATACCAGGTGTAGGTGAGAAAAGGAAAAAGCAGCTTTATCGATATTTTGGGTCGATTGAAAAGATGCGTACAGGAACGATAGAAGATTTTCAAAAAGCTGGTATTAGTGCTAAATTAGCACAAACTATTTTACAGGCATTGAAAGCTCCAGATAAGGCCCATAATGAATAAAATAAAAAGCGGCTCTATTAAAGCAGCCGCTTTTTCTATATTATTTTCCTTCTTCACTCTTTGCCAATTCCTGTTTTTGCTCTTGGGTAGATGATCCAGAGACTGCTTTACGGAAAGAACGAATGGTCTCACCTGTAGCCTTGCCAAGCTCAGGAAGTTTTTTTGCACCAAACAATAATAAAACAACCAAAAGAATAAGAACAAGCTCAAATACTCCTAAAGAACCAAACATGATTCATCACGTCCTATTAGAAATTATAGTAATATGCAGTTGTGCTTCCTAAACCAATTTCGTGTAGCTTTGATAAGATCTCTATAAAGTTCTTTTCATTCCAGATTTTATGCAAACACGATTGCCTTTAGGTTTAGGTATGAGTTGAGATTTAGATGATTCTGCAACATGTTCTGATATCAAATAATATGTTTATTATATCTTGAATTGAAATAGATAGCTAGAATCGTAATATTGATTTTATATTAAGGTGTTTTTTTCTTGTTTTTGTGCTATCTTTGATATTGAAAGTATTTAGATTCTTTTCATATCCATTGTATAAATGCTATTTTTTTCCTATATGGATGTATCATTATGTACATATTTTTCCATATTAAGTATGAATTGTAATATAAAAGGGGGGTCCCTAATGGATCAAATAACTCAATTGATGAAAGAATTTACAGAAGCAGATGGCGTATCTGGATTCGAAGATGAAATGGGTCAAGTGATGGAAAATCATCTTGCCCCGTTATCAGAAGAGCTATTAAGAGATCGATTGGGAGGAATAGTAGGAAGGAAAACAGGAGATACAGATGGTCCAAGAATATTGTTAGCTGGTCATTTAGATGAAATTGGATTTATGGTAACTAATATCACGGATAAAGGTTATATTCGTTTTCAACAGTTAGGGGGTTGGTGGACACATACCCTCTTATCGCAACGTGTCAAAATAAAAACAGCAAAAGGGGATTATATTGGACTGATTGGTTCAAAGCCACCCCATGTATTAAAAGCAGAAGAAAGAAAAAAAGTATTGGATTTAAAAGACTTGTTTATTGATGTCGGTGCAAAGAGTCGTGAAGAAGCAGAAGAAATGGGAATCAGTCTAGGGGATGCTATTGTTCCGGTATCTGACTTTTTCACGATGCGTGATGGTGAACTTTGGGTAGGAAAGGCTATTGATAATCGTGCAGGTTGTGCCGTAGCTGTAGAAGTGCTTCGTCGCTTGCAAAATGAAGAACATCCTAATACGGTATTTGCTGGAGCAACCGTACAAGAAGAAGTTGGATTACGTGGAGCACAAACAATGGGTCATCTGATTCAACCTGATATTGCTTTTGCTTTAGATGTAGGAATTTCAAATGATATACCTGGTACCGATCAAGAGCAACCACCAAATATTGTTGGTGAAGGTCCACTGATCACCCTTGTTGATGCGACAATGATTGGACACCCTGGATTACGTCGGATCATACGAGAAGTAGCAAAAGAAAAAGAAATTAACTTACAGTTTGATACCATGATGGGTGGAGGAACAGACGGCGGGAAATTTCACCTGAGTGGAAATGGTTGCCCGACAATCGTCGTTGGCTTTGCAACCCGATATATACATAGTCACAATGCAATTATGTCACGTAGAGATTTTGAACAAGCGGTTACTTTACTTACTGAGGTCATTAAGCGTCTTGATCGTGAAACGGTGGATCAAATTACTTATAGATATTAAGCAAAAGTCCAGTTCATTTAAACAGAAGGAACAATTCTTTTCAAAAAGATTTGTTGATATGATATGGAGGGTTCTGTTTACTATAGCAGAGCTCTTTTATTTTTTCTAGAACGAAACGTTTTGTTAGTTTCAGCTAGATGGGGGTATTAAGTTAGAGTAAATATTATTTATGAATGCATATTAACAATCCCGGTAATTACATGAGCGACTACATAACAAGCAACCTCTTATAAAATTAGATTCTGATATGAAATGTTATAAATTGAGTTAATAGAGATATTAGAAGGGAGGGTGCTAGTTGATTTTGGCAAGGAAAGGTGAAAGTATGGGAGAACAGATT
This sequence comes from Thermoflavimicrobium daqui, assembly GCF_003313465.1. Lineage (GTDB taxonomy): Bacteria > Bacillota > Bacilli > Thermoactinomycetales > Thermoactinomycetaceae > Thermoflavimicrobium > Thermoflavimicrobium daqui. The sequence continues at coordinate 328,638 of NZ_KZ845663.1, read as the reverse complement.
ATCATAGGTGAAATTTTACATCATATCACTTCTACTTTTCGTTTTCAATTAGACGATATTGAACCAATCCAGCGAGGCTATCAAAATAGAAAATGGTTCGCTATCAATGATCATGGAAAAAAACTATTTATAAAATGCTATTCCTCCAAACGCTACCCTTCAGAAAAAATGAGGTTTGTCCGAATAGCATTACAAATTCAGTCTCAACTACATGAAGCTGGCGTAGTTTGCCCGAAGCTTTATGGAATAGACGGCAAGTATATTTTTGAAACACCATCTGGTTTTCTTTTTTGTATGATGGATGCGTGTGATGGAGATACCATTCATCCAGGTGAAGCCAATTGGTTACAAATGTTTGATTTAGGTAGGGTTACAGGTTATATGCATCAAGTGTTAAATGATTTTCCAAAGGATCGATCTTATTGGTCACCAACGCGATTACAGTTACTGAAGAAATGGAGAATGGAGTGGGAAAAAGCTTCTACAGAGAATTGCTCGATCCGTATTCGCTTTCTTTTAAAAAGACAAAGAGAAATTATTGATTCATTGCAAATGCAACAATTTGAAGAGTGCGAGCAGGGATGGGCACATTGGGATTTGTGGATGGAAAATATTTTATTTCAAGGAAATTTAGTGTCAGCTATTCTGGATTTTGATCGAATGAAGTATGTATACCCTGACTTGGATATCGCACGGGCAATTATGTCTGGTGCATTTATATCTCAAATGGGTATGGATATGCGTAAAGTAGCGGCATTTATAGAAGGCTATCGAACTTATCGACCCATAACGAAATTTCAGTTAGCACGGGCCTTTCGTTTACTCTGGTGTAAAGAAGCGCCTTGGTGGTATACAGCAGATATTGAAGAGCGTAGTGAAAATCCACGTCGCTTTTTTGAAGAGATGTGTTGGCTGATGGAACATTGGTGGGAATTAGAAGATATTTTTGATATAGGATAAATGAGAAAATGATCGAGCTGTTTGGATATGATAAAATCCTTCCTTTAAGTTTTTGCAGTTCTTCTAATGGTGAAAGGGTGGGCATGATCCCTAGCAATACTTCTGATCTAGGATGAAAGGGAGGATATCTCTGATGATCTGTGCGATTGTTTTTGACTTAGATGAAACATTATTAGATCATACTCAGACACAAGAAAAGGCTTGCTTTCATTTGTATAACCAATATTTTAAGAAACGTTGTTCTTTTAGTCAGTTTCAACGATACTGGAAACATGAATCAGATCGACTATGGATCGCATATCGACTAGGGCAGATAACGATTGAAGAGCGAAGGGTACAACGAATGCAATCCTTATCTTTACAATTCTTAAACCAAAAGGTAAATGAAGAAGAAGCAGCCCAGATGCATCAGGAGTATATCCAATTTTACGAACAAAACGCTCAGATCTTCCCAGATGTCTTACCTTGTTTTCAGAGGCTTTCAAATTATAAGCTAGGTATTATAACAAATGGTAATGTAAAGTCTCAGCGAAAGAAAATAAAATCAAGTGGTTTAATGCCCTATCTCTCAGCCACGATCATTTCTGAAGAAGTGGGTATAAGAAAGCCAGATCCTGAGATTTTTCGGATTTGCTTAAATCAATTGGAGATAGATGCGAAACAAGCTATTATGGTTGGAGATCGTCTTGATAAAGATGTGATTGGAGCAACTCGAATAGGAATAAGCGGAATATGGATCGATCGCAAGAATCAAATGATACCTCAGATATATTCAGAAATAGTTATTATTCGTACTTTGGATGAGATACCCGAAGCTATTACACTTTTATCACATGAAGAATAAAAGGAATAAGTGGACCATATATAGAACGGATTACATATAAAAATATGTAGTTTTATAGTTTAATTTTTTTACAATAGAGGAAATACATTACTTATCTATTATTACTTGTTTGCTTAATATTCTAACTGAAAATGAAAGTAGGTAGGAAATATGAATTCTCTCGAAGACTTAATGAAAGAACTAACAGAAGCGGATGGAATACCAGGATTTGAAGGTGCTATTGCAAAGAAAATGATAAAACACCTTACACCCTTGTCAGATGAAATCATGAAAGATCGTTTAGGAAGTATAGTAGGGAAAAAAGTAGGAGAAGTGGATGGTCCACGTATTTTAATCGCTGGTCATATGGATGAAATTGGGTTTATGGTGACACAGATCACAGAAGAAGGATTACTTAAGTTTCAATCATTAGGGTATTGGTGGCCACATCAACTATTATCCCAAAGAGTAAAAGTTAAATCGAAACAAGGGGATTTTGTCGGGGTTATTGCTGGTAAATATAGTCTTTCATCTCTAGAAAAAGATTTGAAAAAGGTAATGAATCTACAAGATTTGTATATAGATATTGGTGCTAGAAGTAAAGAACAAGTGGAAGAATGGGGAATTCGCTTGGGAGATCCCATTGTACCTCAATCTGAGTTTTTTACAATGAATCATGGGGAAGTCTGGGTCGGCAAAGCGATGGACAATCGAGTAGGATGTGCCATAGCGATAGAAGTATTACGAAATTTACAAAATGAACAACATCCAAATATTGTATTTAGCGGCGCGACGGTGCAAGAAGAAGTAGGAGTACGTGGAGCTGGCACTTTAGCTAATCTAGTAGAGCCAGATGTAGCGATCGTAGTTGATATTTGTGATGCACAGGATAGACCTAGTTTGGCTTTTTCTGGAGCATGCCAGTTAGGAAAAGGACCAGTGATTGTCCTTAAAGATGTCATGATGATCGGTCATTTAGGACTACGTGACTTATTTATCGATACGGCGAAAGAAGAAGGGATTTCAGTACAGTTTGATGCATTAAATTATGGTGGAACAGATGGAGCTAAATTCCATACACATGGCATTGGTTGTCCAACTATCTTTATTGCTGTCCCAACAAGGTATGCACATAGCCATAATACATTGATGGATCGAAGTGATTTAGAAAAAGCGATTCAGTTAGTTTCTGCTGTAGTCAAAAAATTGAATGAGGAAACTGTTCATAAGCTTTTTGATTAGAGCACATGTATTAAAGTTAGAGCCCTCATACCACTTAGAAACCGTTTAAGTCGTTTGTGTAAAGCCAATCGATGATAGTAGCTCTAATTTCAACAATTCAAATAGTTCTAGTCATAGTAACTCTATGCGCAGTAGTTCAAGTTGTAGTTCAGGTTTACGAAAGATTTAATTAAAATTAAACAAACTCTAACTAATTTATTATAGAAATAGTAACCTTAGTTTAACAGATATCAGCGACTTTTATTTTTCTTTTCATCCTAAACGTCGAGCAAAAAAGTAGAATTGGGATCATGAATATATAAAAAAGATATTTGCATATGATAAATAGAATATGTTACTATATTAAAAATAATTATATATTATCTGCTCGCTCGCAATGTGAGGTAGAGGAGCGAACTTTCAATAGTACTTGTTTGGAGATGCGGGATCAATGAAAAACAAGGAAAGGGAAAGTTTGCCGAAACTCTCATAAGGCCCGAACCTTAAGAGAGTTGGGGTTGTACTCGAATAGGGTCAACACTGTCACAGAAGCCGCTTGCTTTTGTGGAGCACTATCTTTCAGAGGAGAGTAGCTGGTCGTGTACACACGGCGACAGCAGACTTTCTCTGCTGTCGCCTTTTTATATGCAGCGGCGTGCGAGATAGCAAGGAGGGGAAATTCGTGGGGATCATTGTACAAAAATTTGGTGGAACATCGGTAGGGAGCATAGAACGAATTCAGCTTGTCGCTGAGAAAGTAGCTAAAACAGTAAAAGATGGTCATCAATGTGTCGTGATTGTATCAGCGATGGGCGACTCCACCGATGAGCTGGTTGCTATGGCACAGAAAATTAGTCATTATCCATCACCAAGAGAAATGGACGTACTATTGTCAACTGGTGAACAAGTAACGACCGCTTTACTAACAATGGCACTACAAGCAAAGGGACTTGCTGCTCGTTCGCTAACTGGATGGCAGGCTGGTATTAAAACAAATGCAGTCCATGGAAAAGCTTTGGTGGAGAATGTAGAAACAACTCACATTCGCGAAAGCTTAGAGCAAGGTGAAATTGTAGTGGTAGCTGGTTTTCAGGGAATTTCAGAGGAAGGAGAAATCACAACACTTGGACGTGGTGGCTCGGATACCAGTGCGGTTGTATTAGCTGCAGCACTTTCTGCGGATCGTTGTGAAATTTATACAGATGTAACAGGCGTTTTTACCACTGATCCACGTTTGGTGGAAAAGGCTCGCAAGTTGAAAGAAATTTCTTATGAGGAGATGCTAGAGCTGGCACGTTTAGGAGCTGGAGTACTACATCCGCGTTCAGTAGAATGTGCTATGGTTTATGGAATCCCACTTATTGTCTGTTCAAGCTTTGTTGATGAACCAGGAACTTGGGTTAAGGAGGTCAATCAAATGGAAACAACACTACAAGTACGAGGAATTGCTCATGATTTGGATGTCGCTTGTATTAAAGTATATGGTCTTAAAAAAAATAAAGGAAGTTTACCACGTTTGTTTGAAGTTTTAGCGGAAGCTCATGTGAATGTGGATATGATCGTTCAAAGTGAACAAGGCGAATCTTTACAAGATCTTGTTTTTAGTGTAGTAGAAGGGGATAGTAAACAAGCAGTAGAGGTACTTGAAGCGGCAAAGCAGGAACTTGGCTTTACAGAGGTTCAATGTGAAATAGGACAAGCCAAGGTATCTGCAGTAGGTGTAGGGATGATGAAACAGCCTGGAGTAGCAGCAAAAATGTTTAAAACGTTAAGTGATGCAGAGATTCATATTAAATTAGTCAGTACTTCTGAAATTAAAATTTCTTGTGTTGTTGAAAGAGTGCAGGCAATAAAAGCTGTACAGTTACTACATACCGCTTTCGAACTAGATGTAGCCAAAGAGCAAGCTGTAGTTAAATCATAAAATAAAATCGTAAGGTATAGTGGTTACCTATATCTTACGATTTTTTCGTTTTATTTTTTTGCTCGAAAGCACATACTGTTAACTATTCCACTTCCATGGTCGTCTGTCCAGCAGTACAAACGTCTTAAAGACTCCGATCGGTAATTTTCATGAATTAGTAAAAACAGATTTTTGACGTTTTCTTGACGCTTTCAAGACATTGGGAGTAAAATAGGCAATGATGTTACAACTCTTTCCGAGCGATTGCTTGGAAAGCAAAAATATAATCTGAATGAAAAAAGATAGAATGGAGGCACATGATGAGCAGTCAGCGGAGCTTTTTTAACCGTCGGATACACTCCTTGCTAGGCGTTATACCGGTGGGCTTTTTTTTGCTCGAGCACTTCTATACGAACTATAAAGCGAATGAAAGTGCACAATCTTTTATTGATGGGGTAGAGTGGCTTTGGGGAATTCCGTTTTTGCTGGTCTTAGAAATCTTTTTCATTTTTCTTCCATTGATGTACCACGGAATTTATGGACTTTATATTGCTTTTCAAGCAAAACCAAATACCAATCAGTTTGGTACATTTCGTAACTATATGTTTGTATTACAGCGGATTACGGGAGTGATCACCTTAATCTTTGTAGTATGGCATGTATGGGATACACGTATTCGGGTTGTCGGACTTAGTGAGCATTCATTAGATGTTGCTAAAAACATGGCGATTGAACAGGCCTTACGTCTACAAAGCCCAGTCTTTTTAACGATCTTTATCATTGGAATTATTGCGGCAGTCTTCCATTTTTGTAATGGTATGTGGTCTTTCTTGGTAAGCTGGGGGATTACGGTAGGACCACGTGCACAAAAAGTTTCAACATATGTTTGGATGGTTGCATTTGTACTTATTTCTTTCGTAGGCATAAAAGCTGCATTAGCTTTCAATGATCCATCATTTATCGATGAAGTTCAGAAAATCACGGCAGCACAGCATTAGAAGGGAGCTTTTGCCATCATGAATGAAAAAATTATTATAGTCGGTGGCGGTCTTGCCGGTCTTATGGCAACTATTAAGGCTGCTGAAGCAGGTGCAAATGTACAACTCTTTTCTTTTGTTCCTGTAAAACGTTCACACTCTGTGTGTGCACAAGGTGGAATTAATGGAGCGGTAAACACCAAAGGAGAAGGAGACTCTCCTTGGGAACACTTTGATGATACAATCTATGGTGGAGACTTCTTAGCGAATCAACCTCCTGTAAAAGCGATGTGTGAAGCAGCGCCAGGAATTATTTATTTATTGGATCGGATGGGGGTTCCTTTTAACCGAACACCAGAAGGGTTAATCGACTTCCGTCGTTTTGGTGGAACCAAACATCACCGTACAGCATTTGCTGGAGCAACGACAGGTCAACAATTGCTTTATGCATTGGATGAACAAGTCCGTCGGTTTGAATCAGAAGGAAAGGTAACCAAATTTGAGTTTTGGGAGTTCGTATCGATTATAAAAGATGAAGAAGAGCGTTGCCGGGGTATCATTGCACAAGATCTACGTAGTGGTCAAATTGAATCATTTGCAGCAGATGCTGTTATTTTAGCGACTGGTGGTCCTGGGATTATCTTTGGTAAATCAACGAACTCAATGATTAATACGGGTACTGCAGCAAGTGCTGTTTATCAACAAGGTGTTTATTATGCAAATGGAGAGTTTATCCAAGTTCACCCTACAGCCATCCCAGGTGATGACAAACTGCGTCTCATGTCAGAGTCAGCACGTGGTGAGGGTGGACGTGTTTGGACTTATAAAGATGGAAAACCATGGTACTTCCTAGAAGAGTGGTATCCAGCATATGGGAATTTAGTTCCACGCGATATTGCTACACGAGCTATCTTTAAAGTTTGTGTAGATATGAAATTAGGAATCAATGGAGAAAACATGGTGTATTTGGATCTATCCCATAAAGATCCAAAAGAACTCGATATTAAATTGGGTGGAATTATTGAGATTTATGAGAAATTCGTAGGGGAAGATCCACGGAAAGTTCCGATGAAGATTTTCCCAGCTGTTCACTACTCAATGGGTGGAATGTGGGTTGACTTTGATCAAATGACAAACATCCCAGGCCTGTTTGCAGCAGGTGAGTGTGAGTACCAATATCATGGTGCCAACCGCTTGGGTGCTAACTCACTCCTTTCCTGTATTTATGGTGGAATGGTTGCTGGACCAAATGCTGTCCGTTATGTACGTGGTTTAAATAAATCAGTTGAAGATATCAGTGACCAAGTATTTGAAAGTCAACGCAAAAAAGAAGAAGAAAAATATACGAAGCTCCTTAACATGGAAGGTACGGAGAATGCATATCTCATTCATAAAGAGCTTGGCGAATGGATGACAGATAATGTAACTGTGGTTCGTTACAACGATCGACTACTCAAGACGGATGAGAAAATCCAAGAATTGATTGAGCGTTATCAACATATCAATATGGTTGATACAAGCAAATGGAGTAACCAAGCTGCATCTTTTACCCGTCAGTTATGGAATATGCTCCAACTTGCCCGTGTAATTACGCTAGGTGCTTACAATCGGAATGAAAGCCGTGGTGCACACTATAAACCAGACTTCCCAGATCGTAACGACGAAGAATGGTTAAAAACAACAAAAGCAAGATATACCGAAAATGGCCCTGTTTTCGAGTATGAGCCTGTTGATACTTCTTTGATTAAACCTCGTCCTCGCCGCTACGATGTGAGTAAACAAGATGAAAGTGGGAAAAAGGGAGAGGGTGAGAAATCATGAGCGAACAACAAATGATTCATTTGATAATCAAACGCCAAGATGGCCCAGATGGCCAACCTTATCACGAAGAGTTTAAAATTCCTTATCGCCCCAATATGAATATTATCTCTGCATTAATGGAAATCCAACGAAATCCAGTTAATGCTGCTGGGAAAACAGTATCACCTGTCATTTGGGAATCGAACTGTTTAGAAGAGGTTTGTGGTGCTTGTTCGATGGTGATTAACGGCCGTCCTCGCCAAGCATGTACAGCTTTGATTGATAAATTAGAGCAACCGATCCGGGTAGAACCAATGGGAACATTCCCAGTGGTTCGTGACTTGTCGATTGATCGCGGTCGGATGTTTGATGCATTGAAAAAAGTAAAAGCTTGGGTACCGATCGATGGTACGTACGATTTAGGACCTGGACCCAAACTACCAGAAACCGAACGGCAATGGCGGTATGAACTTTCTAAGTGTATGACTTGTGGAGTATGTTTGGAAGCTTGTCCAAATGTCAATAGCAAATCGAACTTTATCGGGCCTTTTGCTGTAGGACAAGTTAACCTATTTAACACCCATCCTACGGGTGCTATGAATAAAGAAGAACGCTTGGAAGCATTGATTAGTGATGGTGGTTTACAAGAATGTGGTAACTCACAAAACTGTGTTCAAGCTTGTCCAAAAGGAATACCACTAACAACTGCAATTGCAAATATGAATCGTGAAGCAACAAAGTTCATGTTTAAAAAATGGCTTTCATTCTAATAGAAATCAACAAATCGCCTTCCCATCAAATGGGGAGGCGATTTTGTTAAGAAAATCGGAGGTAGCCTGATGCTTCCTATAAAATGGCGGCCGAATAAGCACTCTAGTATGCCATTATATTTACAAATCAAAGAGTATCTTCGTCGGAAAATTGAATTAGGAGAATGGACCGTTGGAAGTCGGATACCAGCGCAGAGAGAATTAGCTAAAGCTTTTGGTGTTAATCGAAGTACAATTGTGACAGCCATTCAGGAATTGGTTGCTGAAGGACTACTGGAAGGTCAAGGAAGAAAAGGAACGATTGTGATTAATAATTCTTGGTCACTTTTACAAGCAAAACAGCCTCCTGACTGGATAAATTATGTTCAAACGGGAATTTATTACCCCAATTTGCCAACAATCCAGCAGATAAACCAAATGGAATTTCAGCAGCAAATGATTCGTCTGGGAACTGGAGAGCTCGCACCGCATCTTTTTCCACATCAAAAGTTAGGACAAATTTTAAAGGACTTATCCAAAAGCTCCTTAACATGGGGATATGCAGAGCCGAAAGGGCTCTTATATTTACGTGAACAAATAAGTAACTACTTGAGATCCTTTGGAATCCATGCTTCCCCAGCATCAATCTTAATTGTTTCTGGGGCATTACAAGCACTTCAGCTTATTTCGTTGGGGTTGTTAAAACAGGAGGAGACGATCCTTGTTGAAAAGCCTTCTTATCTACAATCGCTTCATTTATTTTCTTCAATGAATATCCATTTAATTGGATTACCGATGGATCAGGAAGGAATTCAAACAGAAAAAATAGCGAGTTTAACACAAAATGATCAGGCATCGCTATTATATACCATTCCATCTTTTCATAATCCAACGGGGATTTTGATGTCAGATAGAAGACGAATGGATTTACTTAAAAGATGTGCAAATATAGGGCTTCCCATTATTGAAGATGATGTTTATCGCGAACTATGGTTGGATGAACCTACCCCAGTCCCTTTAAAAGCACGAGATCAAACAGGTCTTGTTCTTTATATAGGGAGTATGTCCAAAATAGTGAGTCCAGGACTGAGAATTGGTTGGATCGTGGGGCCAGAGCCTGTCATTGAAAGGTTGGCTGATATTAAAATGCAGACGGACTATGGAGCAAGTTCGCTCTCACAGTGGGTTGTAGCCAAATGGTTGGCAAGTGGAGAGCATCTTTCGCATACTGAATTTGTACGTAGCATACTTCGACAAAAAAGAGATATCACTTTATCTCTATTACAGCAGGAGTTTTCAAATTTAGCTAAGTGGACGCAGCCACAGGGAGGTTTTTATATCTGGCTAAAATTATGTTCTGCCATCTCGATTAAAAAATTATTCAATGAGGCTAGCAAGCAAGGCATACTATTGAATCCAGGGTATATATATGATCCATTGGAAAGTAACGCACTTCGTTTATCATTTTCTTATGCTTCTATGGATGAGCTTCAAGTTGGGATAAAAAGATTAGCACAATTAGTCCGAAAGCTTAAATAAAGAACTTTCCTTTCAAACATATACTGGCTATATTCATTTTGGTTGGTATAGATCCCATCTATTTGGCTGGAGACAATTTGGATGATCCCCTTTATGATGGTATTTGGACTAATCATAAGGAGGGAGATAAATGAATGCCTTTATTCATGGTTTTATTTTAGCTTTTGGTCTTATTTTACCACTGGGTGTTCAAAATGTTTTTATCTTTAATCAAGGCCTTTTACAAAAACGTTTTCGTTATGCCCTTCCTGCAATTATTACTGCTTCACTTTGCGATACTTTGTTAGTTTTACTTGCTGTTTTTGGAGTTTCATTGGCTGTTCTAGCGCTAGGATGGCTTAAAAACTTATTAGTGGGTGTAGGAATATTATTCTTGCTGTATATGGGTTGGACAACTTGGACAGCTACAGTAACTACGATGAAGCATACTCAAGATGAAAAATTTACTTTTAAGAAGCAAATATTATTTGCAGCTTCCGTATCATTACTTAATCCTCATGCTATTTTAGATACGATCGGTGTGATTGGAACAAGTTCAATCAATTATATAGGAGCAGATAAGATATGGTTTACTGCTTCAACCATCATTGTTTCATGGCTTTGGTTTTTTGGATTGGCTTTTACAGGACGCTTTATTGGGAAAGCTGATAGTACGGACAGGTTTGTAAGATGGATTAATAAAATTTCAGCGTTGATTATTTGGGGAACAGCTATTTATCTGCTAACGATGATCATTTAGTTGGTTAGAAGTAAAAAAAACTCCCATCGTAAGTTGTAGTCTTACGTCTGGGAGTTTTATCAAATGATTATTTACTAGAAAAGAAATCACCAATTGCAGAGAATAAATCCTCAAACCATTGTCCTATCGTAGCGAATAATCCTTGTGCTTCTTTAGACTGTAATACATTACTAATATCTCCCCGTAACTTGGAAAGCTGGTCAGTAAGTGTATCTAAATCAATATTTAAACTAGCAAAGTTTTGGGCATAGCTTATCAATTGATCAATCGTTTGATTGTTTAGATTGATATTAAATTCATTGGAAATGTTAATAATGATATTTTTATATTCATCTGCTGTTTTGGGTTGTTCTTTCGCGATTTCTTCTTTTAGACGATTAATAAATTGAGCAGCTTTATTTCCGTCACCGATTTCTTTGGCTAATTGTGAAGTACGCACGATCTCTTCACTAGCTACGTCTTTTTTGTTATCATCTATTTTTTGTCCCGTTGCTTGCTCAAATGCTTTAATAATTCCAGTGAGACCAGCTGTACCTGATACTGGAAATGGTGCAGTGACATAAAGATCTGCGTCTTTTATCCCTGCAGTAATCGCTGCGTTTGCATACATACTGTTGGTTACGACCGTAATATTTTTGGTTTTGACAGAGATACCGCCTTGGCTTTTATTTAAGGAAATTTTAGCAGAGGAGATAGCTCTACTCCCAATGGTTTGTTTATCTAAGTATTTACCAAGATATTGATGCTCTTCTTGGTTGGTTACATCAATAATTTGTGCTTGATTGGCATCGACATTCATTTCATTTAGAATTGCATTTCTCTGTTCTTGACTAAGGTCTTTCCCTAGCGTGACGACTGTTTCTGCTTGGTCTGCAAAAGCAGAAATTGGAAGCAAGAGAACAAGCGCTAGAATGAAGCTAAGAAAGGTAATACTTAGCTTTTTCCATCGTTTCATGATGAAACCCCCTTGGATTTTTATGGCTGGGATTAGGTTGTATATAACTTTGAAGAGTGTAAATCTTCTTATACGTTTACAAAGAAATTTGCAACGAAATATCGAAAGCAACCTATCCTACCACAATATATACCCCCTTTTTATTGTAACGTTTCTCTTAATTTCTGTGAATAGGAAGAAATAGGATGTGGTTTAATTATTTATATTATTCAGAAATGAAAGGTTGTTAAATTTGGAATGGGCTTCTTAAAAAGCATCACGGAAACCCATTCCAAGTCAGAAGTATAGACTTATCATATACTGGGAATTAGAGATGTTATTAGAGACTTTGTCTCTTAGACGAAAAATGACTTTCTAATTGGTTCATTTTGATTAATCAACACGACTGATTCCCAGTTTATCTGCTCTGTGGATTTATTTAAAAACAGGGTCTTTAAATTGTGCTAATTTTTCACGGGAATTTTGATCAACATCGGCATGTAAACTGTTTCCATGAGCATCCATGGTGACAATGGCAGCAAAACCTTTGACATGTAAGTGCCACATGGCTTCAGGGACACCAAACTCCATAAAATCGACACCTTCTACTTGGGTCATACAATCAGCATAATATTGTGCAGCCCCACCAATAGCATTAAGATATACAGCACCATGCTCTTTTAAAGCAGCTAAGGTTTTAGCACCCATTCCACCTTTACCGATGACCGCACGAATTCCAAACTTCTTGATGATATCTGCCTGATAGGGCTCTTCACGGATACTGGTAGTAGGACCAGCAGCTTTAACTTGCCAGTTGCCATTGGCATCTTTTAGCATAACAGGACCACAGTGGTAAATCACTCCATTATTAAGATCGACTGGAGCATCATGGTCGATGAGATATTTGTGTAAAGCGTCACGTCCTGTATGGATTAGCCCATTTAAAATAACAACATCCCCAACTTTGAGTTCGCGAATTTGCTCTTCAGAAATAGGGGTAGTAAGTACGATTTCACGTGTACCTTCCTTTTTCACTTCGACAGCTGGAGCCGATTCTTCTTGGTTCGTTTCTGTTTGGTCTTCTTTATAGATCCAGTCGATTATTTCGCCGGAGTTACTATCGATATGAACTCCTTGGCGACGGAAAGCCCAACAATTATAAGCTACAGAAACAAAGAAGCTAGCAGGAATCCGATGAATCGCACCGATTTTACATCCAAGTAGGGTGACATTTCCACCAAAGCCCATAGTTCCGATACTAAGCTGGTTAGCTGCATCCATAATATACTCTTCTAATTTGGCTAAATCAGGGTTGGGATTGGTATCATCTGCCGATCGGAATAATTGCATTTTAGCCAGCTCGTATCCAGTAGTACGATCTCCTCCTATTCCTACACCGATAAATCCAGCACTACAACCTTGTCCTTGTGCTTGATAGACAGCATGTAGAATACATTTACGAATGCCATCTAAATCGCGTCCAGCACGTCCTAATCCTTCTAATTCGCAAGGAAGGCTATATTGAATATTTTTATTTTCGCAGCCGCCCCCTTTCAGAATGAGACGTACTTCGATATAATCTTTTTCCCATTGATGATAATGGATTACAGGTAAACCAAGTCCAAGATTATCCCCACTGTTTTCTCCAGTAAGTGAATCTACAGAGTTTGGACGAAGCTTTCCTAATTGCGTTGCTTCGACAATCGCTTCTTTGATCATTTGGGTCATTTGGATTTGATTGGCACCGACTGGGGTATTAATGATAAAAGTTGGCATACCTGTATCCTGACAAATCGGTGAGATATTTTCTTCAGCCATTTGAATGTTTTGAGAAATAGTAGATAAAGCGATACCTGCACGTGTACCTGCATCTTCTTTTTCTTTAGCTATACGAATGGCTTGTCGAACATCAGGAGGTAGGTTCGTTGATGTTTCGGTAATTAGTTTTAATATGGATTCTTTAAATGCTTCCATGTTAAATCTCCTCTTCTAATTAAAAACTCGTATCTTTTACTATTATACTAAAAAGTCAATAGGATAATAAAATAGGTTTAAGTTTTGCTTTACCTAATAGAGTAACGCTACTAAATGGGGGTATTAATAGTGAAAGGAAGGAAATGTTCCCCTTTTCCATATAAGATCATGCCATTGAATGAGTATGCAGTAACCATAGAACTGGGAGATCAGATTGATGAAATAATACATCAACGGGTAAAGAGACTAAATGATGCTTTAGAAGAACGTGCATTTCTTGGCTTAGTGGAAATCGTAATGACATATACTACATTAACGGTTTTCTATGATCCAACGCTTATAGCGAAAGCAGGCAATGAGTTTCCTTATTCTTTTGTATGTTCTTATATTAAAGATTTAATCGAATCACTTGATGATCGATCCCCTACACTGCCGAACTTAGTTGAAATTCCAGTTTGTTATGGTGGTGAATATGGTCCTGATCTGGATGAGGTTGCAAAGTTTCATGGGCTATCTCTGGAAGAAGTGATACAGATTCATTCAGAGCCAAGCTATCTAGTGTATATGATCGGATTTGCACCAGGTTTTCCTTACTTAGGAGGGATGTCAGCAGAAATTGCGACACCGCGAAAACATACACCAAGCTTATCCATTCCCATCGGGTCTGTAGGAATTGCTGGATCACAAACAGGGATTTATCCCATTTCCACCCCTGGGGGTTGGCATATTATCGGACGAACCCCTCTTACTTTATTTGACTCAAAGAAATCTCCCCCCAGCTTACTTCAAGCTGGCGATCGTGTACGTTTTCGACCGATTTCCAAAGAACAATATATACAGTGGAAAGAAGGGAAACGATGAGTATTCTTGTGAAACATCCTGGACTTTTCACCACCGTACAGGATCAGGGGAGACACGGTTATCAAAAGTTTGGTGTCGTCGTGGGTGGTGCGATGGATCTATTTGCTTTTCGCATGTCTAATCTATTGGTAGGAAATGATCAAGGGGAGGCCGGATTAGAAGTAACATTAAGAGGACCTGAGCTGGAGTTTTTAGCAGATACAGTCATTGCTATTTGTGGTGGAGACCTATCACCTATGCTTGATAGTAAGCATGTTCCTATGTGGCGTCCAATTTATATACGAAAAGGTTGTGTACTCCATTTCGGAGCGATACAGACAGGATGTCGTGCTTATATAGCTATAGCTGGTGGGATTGATGTTAACCATGTATTAGGGAGTGTAAGTACATATACTCGTGCTAATTTAGGAGGATTTAAGGGGAGAGCTTTACAGAAAGGCGATATTCTTCCACTCAAAGAACCATTCTATACTATAGAGAAATATCGTCAGCAATTTAACTTAATAAAAGATTCTTCAGTTTCTATATCGAAATTTTCTTTGAATCATAAAGTATTGCCCCCATATCGAAACAATCCATGTGTTCGTTTTGTGCGTGGAAGACAATATGATGACTTTTCATCAGAAGCAAAGCGAAGATTGGTAACCTCATCGTATCGGGTATCATCAAAGTCCGATCGAATGGGATATCGATTAGAAGGTCCTGCTTTAATGTTACAGGAGCCAAAGGAGATGATTTCAGAGACTATTTTGTTTGGTACTATTCAGGTGCCTCCAGATGGACAACCGATCATATTAATGGCAGATCGCCAAACAACAGGTGGATATCCTAAGATAGCTCAAGTGATCTTTGTCGATCTTCCCATACTTGCTCAGGTTAAACCAGGAGAAACACTCACTTTGCAGGAAGTTTCTTTACAAGTTGCAGAACAGCTCTACTTGAAACAAGAAGCAACGCTACAATTTATGCAAAAAAGACTTCGATTATATTGGGAAACAGGAGTGTTGATTAACCAAAAATAGGTAAGAAAGGGAGGCATTTTTCGACTCAGTCGACCTCATGCCCCGCTCTATGGGATAAGAAGTTCTAAGAGGCAAAGCCTATAAGAACTTCTATCATGTCTTACCTAGCGGAAGTGAATGGAATCCGATGGGCTTTTAGCTGGGGTTACTTATGGAATGAGCAGAAGCGGACTCGGATTCATCCTTGCCAGACATCATCAGTTACGTGGCGAAAACATGCCCTCACTTCATTCCAATATGATGCAAATCAACAGACCTTACTGGGAAAGTATATAAAAAGGGGGAGTAGAATTGTATATTGACTTAAATGCCGATTTGGGTGAGAGTTTTGGAGTATATACTTTAGGCAATGATCCAGCGATTTTGGACATGGTAACTTCTGCTAATATTGCTTGTGGACTTCATGCTGGTGATCCATCAACGATGCGTAAAACCGTACAACTTGCTTTAGAAAAAGGAGCTTCAATAGGTGCTCATCCAGGACTGCCTGATTTATTAGGCTTTGGACGTCGACCGATGGTGCTTAGTCCGCAGGAAGTTTATGATTACACGGTTTATCAAATAGGAGCACTGTTTGCATTTGTAAAAGCAGAAGGCGGTAAGTTACAACATGTTAAACCGCATGGAGCCTTATACAATATGGCTTCTGTCGATTTTACATTAGCTGAAGCGATTGCTAAAGCTGTATATCGTGTTGATAGCGAACTTATTCTATTCGGCTTAGCAGGAAGCGACCTTATTCGTGCTGGTAAAAAAGTAGGACTTCGTATTGCCAATGAAGTATTTGCTGATCGCACTTATCAAGCAGATGGAACACTAACCTCACGGCAGTCAAATAACGCATTGTTACATGATCCCGAGCAAGCAGTAAGGCAAGTGATAGAAATCATAAAAGGAGGTCGGGTACGTACGGTTTCTGGTGAAAAAATTCCACTCCAAGCCGATACCATCTGTATTCATGGAGATGGGGAAAAAGCTTTAGAAATGGCACGGTTAATTCATCATCGTTTGCTTAAAGAAGGAATTAGGTTGCAATCAGTCGGGATAACTAAAAATGAATGAGAGGATATCGATGAAAAAGGTGTTATTAACAGGGTTTACTCCGTTCGCTGGTGAGTCGCTCAATTCTTCTTGGGAAGTGGTCCGTCAATTGCAATCAACTTCATTAACGAATGCTCAGGTTTACATTGTCCAAGTTCCGACTGTGTTCCAAAAATCACTAAAGCTTCTACAAGAAAAAATCGCTCAGATTCGTCCAGAGATCGTTATTTGTGTAGGACAAGCAGGAGGAAGATGTGAGATAGCAGTAGAGCGAGTTGCTCTTAATATAGACGATGCGCGGATTCCAGATAACGATGGATATCAACCGATTGATCAACCAGTTATACCGGATGGTCCTAATGCCTATTGGTCTACTCTTCCAACGAAAGCAATCGTCAAGCAAATTCGCTTAGGTGGTATCCCAGCTACTGTATCATATTCGGCGGGTACTTTCGTCTGTAATCATCTTTTTTATGGACTAGCTCATGAGATCACCACAAAATACCCAAAAATGAAAGGTGGATTGATTCATATTCCATATCTACCAAATCAAGTAAATAAATGTTCGAACCTTCCAAGTATGAGCTTAGATATATCCATGAAAGCAATCGAAATTGCCATTTTGACCAGTATAGAAATGGATAAAGATATGGAGGAAGCAGGAGGGACATTGGCATAGACTTGATTCCTCACCTGCTCCTAATGCCACTCTTCATCATATATCCTTTTGTCTTTGTGCATTTCGAATAAATAATTCTTCTGCATCAATGAGTCCACAAACACCACACTGTACTCGATATTTTTCACCTTGATAGGTGAATTGAAGTGGATCATGATCAGAAATGTATTCGACAATACTCCCTGTTTGTGGGTCTTTTTTTACCGCTTGTACAACTTGCTCGATTAAGTTAAAGCGACTGCGATTCGTTCCACATGAAGGGCATAAATAAGGGACTGTATGATCCAATTCTTCGCACCTCCAATATTTAAATTTCCCCAAAAAGGTCTGAATGATAAGTGAGAGATATCCATAAAAAACATCATCTAGAAGAGGATTCTATAAAGAGGAGAGAGAAAAATACAAAGAGCTTGTGAATAAGGGGAGGCTTCGTTGTGACTGCGCAAAGTTTATATCTTACCGAATATATTTCGCTTTATCGTGAATGGGCTGATGCATATTATGATTATCTTTTTTCAAATCGAAAAGAGAAGGAGCGAACTTGGCAAGATAAAGCTAGACAACTCTATACTTGGTTAGCTGATGAAAAGCGATATAAAGACATAGAGAAAAGTGATTCTAAAGAATTACAGTCATTATATAAATGGATGACATGCTTTCAGATGAAACAAGATGAGCTCGAAGAGATCCTTCGATTAGAAACAGAGGTGTTTCATTATTATTTGACTGCTCGTAAGCAAAATCGTGTGATTGAGCAACAATTAGGTAAAGAGGTTAATACTTATAAAAGAAAATCATTATGGAAAGAAACTAAATCGCTCGGCAAAAAAATAGCTCCTTTACTCCTACAGTTAAAACAGAAACGTAACCAAGTTTTACAGCGACAAGGCTTTCCTAACTTTTATCATTGGTATTTAGATTATCTTGGGCTAAATGAGTCAAAAGTAAATTTATTATTACAGTTCCTTAAGGAGGCAACTGATCCATATTATTCTGAATTAAAAGGTGAATGGGATAAACAATTAGGTAAAAAGTTTGACCTACGTCCTGAAGGAATTCGCTGTTGGCATTATGATGATTCGCTAATCCGGACAGTCCCTCCTCTTTATATAGAGCCGATTGTGAATGATTTATTAACGAAGCCACTAAAAGAAGTACTTGAACAAACACGTGATACCTTTCGTTTAAAAGGGTTGTTGGAACTGGTAGTTCGATCGGATCCTTTTGAGCAAAAATTATCGGGAATTCAAGATATGTCCATTCTTCATTCTCAAACGAAAGTGGATGAGTATCATTTAGTGGGATCATATCTATTTGATCTAGGACGGAATTATGTGTTTAGTCAATTGCAATCCCATACACTACTTAATCGTATTAAAGATTTACCTATTCAGTATGCGTGGGGAATTTATTTTGAACAATTATTGTATCAGCGTGACTGGCTGAAAGAAATTATTAAGGTTCCTGAAGCACAATTGGAAACGATTTCAGATGAAAACTTCTCTAAACAAATGAAATTAGCTCATTTAATAAAGTTGCGATATCATTTAGCGGTAGCCATGTTTGAACGAGATTTTTACCAAAAACAAGATTTAAACTGGGATCAACATTGGTGGGATATCGTGGAACGAATCCAATTTATTCCTCGACCGGAAACTTATAGAGCTCCAGACTGGGCTGTTAGTACATGGCTGGGTGTTATCCCTAACTCATCTTTAGTATATCTATGTGGTGTCTTATTATCGATGCAGCTCAAAGAATCAGTAGAAGAAGATTTATTTACGCCTTTGACAGTACAAACAGTAAAAAAGTTGGCACCTGTCATTCCTAATAAACTTTATCCATCTTTTGAAGAGGAAGAGATGAAACAAACCATCTTTCATCACTGGCCCAAACCCATTCCCAAGCCAGCTTCTCGCCCTCGACGTGCACCTGCTAAATAAGATTTCAACCTCGTCTATGATGAAAGTTTAGATTGTAGCCTAGTAACAAGATAATTCATTTCTTGAAAAGACCTAGATACTTTTTTCTAGGTCTTTGTTTCTTTTGAATCCTCTTCTTGACTTTGCTCTTGTAATAATTGATCAAATCGTAAGCGAAGTTGGCTAAAATGCTCTCGAATTTGTACACGGGTCCAGCCTTGGTGTAGGAAAAGGAGTAATTGGTCTAACAAAAGTGGAGACCACTCTAATCTTAACATGGTTTGTGTAAATGCATGAGCAGCTATTTCTCTTGTTTGATAAATGGTGTGTTTGATAGAAAAAGATCCCCACTTTTTTACTCTTACTTTGGGCAGTAGTTGATCAGTTCGTCCATATTTCTGTTCTTCTAAATAGTGGAACCATTCATGATATAAATGTAAGGCGATAAGATCTTCCTTTTTCACAGCCTCTTTACAGCGATAAAGAAAAAAGTCTTGTAATTGTTGAAGTGAAGTTTGATATACTTCAATGGTTGATGATCGACTATGATATTGAGCACGAATCCATTCACTAGAGGAGTGTCGTGATGGAAAGTTTACACGAATCCCATCTTTTATTAATAGATTGCATAATTCTTTTAGCCCCTGGTAAGTAGGAAACTTGACTGCTAGCTCGTTTCCATATTGTATCGCTGATTGGATATAAGTAATGACCTGATCATGTGGGATTAGTGAGTAATATTCATCTTGTTCTAGTTCAAGCCAAGCAAGAATTTCTGAAGGAAGATTGGGCCATATCTTCCAAAAAGAAAGGGAAGATATAGATTTAGCATTCAGACTAATAGGTGGTCTAGGTTTAATCGATTTCAAGGCAGCTCCTCATTTCTTTTTTGTCGAAAGGTGTAGATGTCCTAAATTAAAGTATGACAGGATATGCTTGACCCATGACAAAAAGCAGACATGGTTTATGTCTGCTGCCGTATCAGTTCTAAAATCCATTTTTTTAAGTCAACTAAACGCAAAGAAGGAGGTTTATAGTTTGTTCCACAAACGATCATAGGTACGAGTGAATCCTGAGCATGAAGAGAACCGTGACTAGCTCCTTTATGTTTAGGTGAACTTTCACCAATCATCTCGTAGCCGGGTAAAACCGTTACGACAATCACTCGTTCTGCTGTTTCCATAACACCTGCTAAGCGTGCTAATACATCTGGATAGTCTCCATATTGGATTTGCTGCTTTTCGATCGATAAGTCTAATAATGAAAAGTCTCCTTGTATACTCCAATTTTGCTGATAAATATCATGGTACTCACCACCCGATTTATATTTCATGTGACCAGCTTGTTGACCACTTTCGACATGAATCCATCCTTCTTTCACCCATGCGATGATGTCTATTCGTTTTTCTTGTTTCAACTTCGAAATAATCTCGTCCTGAGTCAGCTGATGATCAACTGGATAAATATAAGCCATGCGTTCGTTCACGCATAAAACAATTTGATCTTCTGGTAGAGGCTGGGAACGCTTAAGGGGCATAATCTTGTAGGGATGTAAAAGCTTCCGTAAATCGACGTACATTTGTGTAGAATCATTTACCATAGCAGTTTGGCCACTATCCCCTAAAATAACCCAGATATTTTCTTTTACAGCTTCCTCCCAAGAGGGGAAAGCATTAAGGATTTTAGCAAGTTCCTGATCAGTTTTAATAATTCCTTTTGTTGTAGAAGGACCTTTGCGATGCACAATCTCATCGTTATCTGAAAGATAGGCAAGAGTGAATGCGGGTAAGAGGTAATGTTTAATTAGAGAAGTCAACTCCATGCGAGTAAAGCGACTATTCATTCCACATCGGAAAATTAGCTGATCATATGTAGTATCCGGATCGATTTTAGCAAGTGATCCATATGAAAAGATGGAAGGACCTTTTGTGGTTATCTTCCCTGGTAAAATACCAAATAATTTGGCGAAAAAAGGTGGTCGCAAAGTATGTTGAGTCTTCCCACGATATACAAGCCCATTGATGGATGCAGAAGGATCTTCCATTTCTTCATAAATGGTTTTAACATTTTTGTTAATAAAATGTTGGTTCAGATTTTCGATGCCATCTTTAAACACTCTCTTCAGTCCAAATGCAATGGATTCTCTTGGCCCTGTTCCAAAGTTGATCATACGCTTTTTTTCGCGGTGAAAGTAAGTTAAACCAAAAATATGATGGTCGTTGGGAAATGTTCCTGTAATCAAACAGCTATCAATACAAACAGACATCGTAGGAAAAGATGAAACCACATGGGGAAAATACATTCCGTTTTTGAATAAATATTGAAGAGCAGGCGCTTGTCCAGAACGTATCGCTTCTTGTAATGGAGCATCCATCAAAGAATCTACAATAAGCATAATGATAGGACGCTGCCGATAATGAGTAGGTGAGATTTTTTTTAGCTGAGCATATTTTCTTTTATTTAGCTTGTAGAAAAGAATCACCCCAATAATGAGCAACCAAATGAGAAAATATAACAAATTATACATAGTCCACCCTCATCAAACTTTATTGATCCTAGCCTAACACGAAGATGCTTCTTTTATTCAAAATAGGGTCAGATTTCTTTTTAAAAGGAAATAACACAGCCTAAAGAGAAAGTAAACATAGTCTTATTAATTTATCACTGAAAGGAAGATAAGAAATGCATCCACTGCCGAAGGTACCTAAATCAGAAATTGAATCAAGGATACAACGACTGCAAAATGCAATGCGAAGTGAGAATATAGATGGAGCATTAATTACACAAAATATTGACTTATACTATTTAACAGGCACTATGCAAAATGGTGTTTTATTTCTACCAGCTGATGGTGAACCATGCTTATATGTAAAAAGAAGTTTGGTAAGAGCAAAATTTGAAGCATCTGTTCCAGTCGAAGAAATGGGTCGATTTAAAGAACTATCTGAGAAATTAAGAGAACAGTTTGCTAACGGAAAGCGGCTTGGAATTGAGATGGATGTTCTTCCGTATGGTTTAGCTCTTCGGTATTTACGTTGTTTTCCCGATGTTGAACCCGTTGATCTTTCCTATTTGCTCCGCTTACAACGTGCAATTAAATCACCATATGAGTTAGAACAATTAGAGGAATCTGCAAAAATGGTTAAGCAAGTGATTGATTTGTTACCAGAAATGATTCGCCCAGGTGTAAGTGAAGTAGAGCTAGCGGCGAAGATTGAGTATCAGTTGCGGATGATGGGGAACTTTGGATTATATCGAATGCGTGCCTATAATCAAGAACTCGTTTTAGGAATGGTTGCATCAGGAGTTGCCGCAGCAACCCCAACTTACTTTGATGGGCCTGCTGGGGGTTTGGGTCTCTCAATTGCCAACCCTCAAGGAGCAAGCCGAAAGATTTTTGCATATGGAGAGCCCATTTTGGTAGATATTAGCGCTGTATGCGAAGGCTATATTATTGATCAGACAAGATTAGCTGTCATAGGTGAATTAGATGATGACTTAAAACATGCTTATGAGGTAACGCGTCAGATTTTGAAAGAAATCGAACAGCTAGGAAAACCAGGAATTCCTTGGCGAGATCTCTATAATAGAGGGTGTGAGATGGCAAAAGCGGCTGGATTAGAGAAGCATTTTATGGGATATGGACCTGATCAAGTCCGTTTTTTGGGGCATGGAGTTGGACTCGAACTGGATGAGCTACCTGTTTTGGCTAACGGGTTTTCTGAGCCTTTAGAAGAAGGAATGGTCATCGCCATTGAGCCAAAATTTACGTTCCCTGAACGTGGCGTAGTTGGGATCGAAAATACGTATGTTGTAAAGCCAGATGGATTAAAGTCCATTACCTTTGCTTCTGAAGAAATTATTTACTTAGATTCTTAATGAATGAATCCTCTATAAGGTCTTTATATGGACTCATGACCCAGTAAGAAGTAAATCACATGAGTAAAATAAATAATTTATTTTGAAGTTAGGTGTTTGTCAAATATATTTTATATAATCGAGGTAGGCTTTTATTTAGAGCCTACCTTAGTCTTGCTGATAAAATATTCGATTTGTGGTAGATTTTCTTTTTGATCATTAGTAAAGGAAATCCGGATTTGTTAGCTGCCTCGGGTAGGATTTTATATAAATCCTACCTTTTCTCTTTTTTATATGATATTTTTAGCGATATTAAGAAAACCAAACATAAGGTGGGAAGAAGTTGAGGAGATTTGCATTATTTCATCATTTATCTATTTCATCTTCCGGATGGATGTCCATCCGCTTTTTTACGTTTTTTGTAACTTGGGGAATTTACTTACCATTTTGGGTACCCTGGCTTGTAAGTAAAGGATTTTCGACCACTCATGCTGGTTGGTTAATGGCATTGGGGAACATAGTCCAAGCTATCTCTATGATGTTTTTATTCCCAAAACTATGTGAGCGATTTAAACTATCAAACTTAGTTGTGGGTATTTCCGTTTGTTCTTTATTGATTTTTAGTTGCTTTCTAATTCCTCAATTGAATAGTGTGATCATCATACTTACAATGTTAATACTCCACATCGTATATCCACTTCATATGCCACTAAACGATGCATGTGCGACTCTTTTTGCCAAAGAAGGTATGTTAGACTACGGAAAAAGTCGTTCTTGGGGTTCAGTCGGTTATATTTTTGTTTTGTTAATGATGGGAGTACTAATCGCTCAGTTTCATAAGCCGGTGATTGTCTATTCATTGGTTATTAGTTGCTTGTTCCTTTTGCTTTTTACAATGATCGGATTGCCAACCCGTTTAAAGGTTAAGAATGACTCAGAAAAAGGATCGATTATCAGCTTGTTTAAGCTTCCGCATTTTGCTCTTTGTTTTTTTATTTGTTTTATTATCCAAGGTGCTCACGCTGCCTATTATAATTATGGTGTTTTATATTTGCAGGATTTAGGAGTGCAAGAGACTTGGACATCTATATTATTAGCTTTACAAATCCCAGTAGAAATCTTGTTTTTCTATATATCTGATCGATTCTTTGCTAAATTACCTGTCTATAAAATGCTAGTCATTTCTATTATTTTCTCTATTATTCGGTGGTTACTCGTTTATTATTTCCATGACTTATCTGTTTTTATTTTTAGTCAGTTGTTCCATGCGATTACTTATGCCTTAACACACTATGCTTTTATCAGATTTACCAATGAAAATATTCCATCGGCCTATATTCCAACTACCTTAGGTGTTTACATGGCTTTAGTCAGTAGCCTTAGCACAGGAATACTGGGTCTTGTAGCCGGGTGGTTATCTAAATTCTCGATTCAAACACCATTTCTTGGAATGGCTATCGTCTGTTTACCTTGTCTTTTTCTTTGCTATCGATTTGCTGTGAAAGAAAGAGGCGAGTATAAAAATCAATAAATAGTATCAAAATTTCCAGCGATTCGTATTAACGAGAAGTAATTACGAATCGCTGGAGTTTACTATAAAGATGGAAATTGGGCACAAAAGAATAGTTCATGATACACAAGGCATTTACGAAATCGATTGATAACCTTACAGGTATATCCATGATTTTGGAAAAGATGTAAATACTCTTGTTCACTGCGAATATAGGGTCCACGGTCGATCCATCGCATCAGTTGATTTCCAATCGGATGATTTCCACTTAAATAGGGCTCCATCACAATAATGGTTCCATCTGGTTTCAAAATACGTTTAAACTCACTGATATACGTTGATATATCATTGGATGAAATATGATGTAGAACGGCAATGATAAGAATGAAGTCCATGCTTTGATCATCTACGGTTAAACGATTATTTTCCAGTACCTCAAAAGTATAATCTGGATACACTTTTTTAGCGTAGCTGATCCGTTTGGCATCAGGATCTATACCGATATAGTTCTCAGAGGAAAAGATGGAACAGTTTGCTCCAGTTCCAGCACCAAAATCTAGAACACGCCTTCCATCAAAGTGAAAGGAGCGGGTCAAAAAGTCATGAATATATTTTTTGGTGAGTCGTGGAGGGCGAACAAAGTAGTGATATAGCTGTGGGGAAAATGAATTGATTATGGGCTCTTCACCTGCTTTCGATGGTCATACCTTTAATTTGCTCTATTTTTGAAATGACATACCTTAGTGGGGAAATCAGGAGATTACTCTGTGATGACAATGGAAAAAGCCTGTTTTTATCCCCCCACTCATCTAGGAACTCATTTTGTATAAAACTCATAAGATAGGATGAATCAGATAACCCCACTGTTGTATAAGCCTAATTTACTCTTCGTACTTCACCCCATCGGTCTTTTATTCATAAGATAAAGTTGACTGAATCCCTGACCCCCTAAGTTCGAAGTGCTTAAGCAAGGAAGGGTGGCAGCAATTTGAATAACCAAAAAGGCAAGCCCTTGTTGACAAATCGGGAGAGGGAAGTGTTTGAACTCTTAGTCCAAGATAAAACCACCAAAGAAATTGCCCAGCAGCTTTTTATAAGTGAAAAAACTGTACGCAATCATATCTCCAATGTGATGCGTATCTTTTGAAAACTAAGGAAATTCCATTCAAATACCATCACAATTGGTTTAGACAGATTTTTGACATATTAAAACCCGACTGCCTATCCATTTAGTGAAGGTAGTCGGGTTTTAATTCATGGAAATCCTTATTCTTGCAGTCCAAATTTATAACTTCTATGAGCTATCTCCATACCAATGATGGAGATAGGGATATGAATAGCTAACGAGCATGGGGCATGTTATCGGTGCTCTCCTTGGCTTTCAACTGAGCAATTAGCTTATCCCCTTCGACATCCAGGTTTGGTAGTATACGGTCTAACCATTTTGGTAACCACCAAGCTTTGTCACCAAAGATCGCCATAACAGCAGGAACCAACGTCATACGGACAATGAAGGTGTCAATAAGTATCCCTAATGCCAACGCAAAGCCAATCTGTTTGATCATGATATCATCGGTGAAAATGAATCCAGCAAAGACAGACACCATAATGACGGCTGCGGCTAGAACAACACGGCTCGCTAGCTGGTATCCGTGAATGACACTCTCATTCCCACGATGACCGTGGATGTAAGATTCGCGCATGGAACTCACAAGGAAGACTTGATAATCCATGGCTAGCCCATAAAGAATACCAGTAACCAAAATCGGCATAAAGCTCAACAGCGGACCGCCAGTGTCAAAGCCCAAGAGGGAATGGAGATATCCCCATTGGAACACAGTCGTGGTGATCCCAAATGTAGCTAGCACACTAAGCAGGAAGCCGACAGTGGCTTTGATTGGAACCATTAACGAACGAAAGACCAGCAAAAGAATAATCAATGAGAGAATGACGATAATACCGATGTAGAGAGGGAACACCTCTGCAAGTTTAGATGACATATCAATGTTGATGGCTGTGAACCCGGTAACACCCATCTTGACATGATGGGTCTTCGCTATACTCGAATCGGAGTCGCGGAGATCCTCAACTAGATTTTTGGTCTCTTTATCATTTGGACCCGATTTGGGGATGAGACTAATAATCGCCATATCACCGTTTTTGTTAATGCCCATTGGTGTTACTAAAGAAACGTTCTCATGCTTTTGAAGATCCTGAACAAGCATGTTTAGCATGGCTGGTGTAACCTTGCTAGAAGAACCTTTAGGCTCAGTGACTAAAAGCAATGGACCGTTGAAACCCTCTCCAAAACCTTCTGAAATTGCATCATAACTTTGCCTTGCTGGTGTGTCTAAGTTTGCCGTGGCACCAGAAGGAATAGCCATCTCCATCTTGGTAACTGGAATTGCTGCTATACCAAGTATAGCGATTACACCGATAATGATAGGCCAACGGTACTTTACAACTCCCTTAACCCAGCTGTGTGCAATACCTTGATGAGCTTCTGTCTTATGGATATTTTTCTTACGTCGTGCTTTTGGAGAACAGATACGCTCACCAATCAAACCAAGCAATGCTGGCAACAGGGTCAGAGTAATGAGTACGTTAACAAGGACGCTCACTGCTGCAATAATTGCCATTGTGGACAAAAACTCAATTCCGATCACGAGCAAGCCGCACAAGGCAATAATGACAGTTAAGCCTGCAAAAAATACTGCACTCCCAGCTGTGCCGATTGCTCTACTCGCAGCCGCACGTGCACTCAGTCCCTGATCGAGAATCATGCGGCGTTGGCGGTTTACAATGAATAGAGAATAGTCAATTCCAACAGCTAGACCAATCATTAGTGCCAAAACAGGTGTGATGTCAGTTATATTGATGAAGTTCGAGATTGCAAAAGCTCCTCCTACACTGATCGCCACCCCTAGGATTGCTGTTAAAAGTGGTAGACCTGCAGCTACGACTGAGCCGAGAGTCAGCAACAAAACAACTGCGGCAACTCTGATTCCGATAATCTCGGCTGTACCACCAATTGGAACTTCAGGTTTCTTAAGTGTGTCACTCGGCAATGCGATAATGTCAGCATCCTCAACGGTCTTGATGGCTTTGATAACGGAATCCGTAACAGACTCAGGTAAGGACATCTGTTGTACAGTAAATTGAAATTGGAACAAAGCAACGTTACCGTTGGATGATATCATCACGCCTGGAACGGGTTGGTTATTGATAATCAGAGGCCCATAGGGAGGCATTTCTGCTGGGGCAACTTGATTTGTTTTTGGACTTTGAGGATTTTCTTGAGATGGTGCCCCCGTTTTGCTGGCCAATTTGACGGGATTAATCACATAGTCAAGGCTGTATACTTCATGAATAGCCTTGCTGATCGCGTTCAAACGTTCGGGTGTGTCCAAGCGTTCACCTTTAGGAGCTTTGAACAAAACGCTGGCTTGTCCGCCTGAAGCCTCTGGTAGTTCTTTTGCTAGCTGGTCTAACACCTTCTGTGCTTCTGTACCTTCGATTTTCATCTCCGAACCTATATGAATGCCATTGACTCCCAGAGTGGTGAAAACAATCCCAAGGATTGCAATCCAGCTGATGATAAAATACCAAGGTTTATCGTAGGCTGACTTTCCTACTCTGTACAGAAATGTTGACATAACGATTTTTCTCCTTAGGATTTAACTGTTTTTGTTGTTTCTGTTCAACCAAATCATTATCTGCGAACAGTTATAGGATAGGATGTAGATCGTATCTTGTGCTATCTACTATTTTCGTTCGTTGTCTGGTTGAGAGGGTAAGAAGACTCAAATCCATTTCGCAAGTAGCTGAACGTTGAATCCAAATATTGCTCAAACGTCATAGCCCCAGATGATTCAGACTCTGATGGATCTGGAAGGAGTACATTGAGGCTACCATCTAATATAGGCAGTAATGCCCCGTAAGCAGCACCAACGAGAAGATGGGTGTACCCTTCAGGATAACGTCCAAGATAAAAGTCTCTCAATGTCTCCTGAGCCATCACTTGCAAATGGTGAAAACCACTGAGAATATATGGCTCAAGCGACGGTTTTTTCTTCGAAAGCAATATTAGTTTACGCATTTTCCAGAGAACTTCTGTTGTTAGGTATGTTTTCATCAAATGATATAAGAAATCGAGTGGAGGAGTATTTTCGGGTATCTCTGCAATTACATGGTTATATTCTTCAGTACCTTGGAAGGATATTGCAGCCATCACTACCGCTTCTTCCTTACAGGAGAAGTGGTTTGCGAAAGTTCTTCTGGAATAACCAGCCCGTTGCACAATATCCTCAACAATGAAGCCGTCTAATCCTCGTTCAAGGGCAAGCTCAAACGCTGCATCCGCTAATGCACATGCAGTTGTCTTCTTTTTTATATCACGCAAACTTTGGTTGTTCATGACTAACCCCTATGTGGTATACACCTCTCTTTTAAGGAAATTCATATTTTTTCCTAAGGTAATTTCACATGTATAATTATTGCCCAATGAGCAATTATGCACAATGGGCGAATATTGACGAATTTTTGAATGGGACTTATTATGAGATATTTTAAAAGAAAAGGCTGGATCGGACTTTAATTTGTCCTAATATATGATCGGGGATGGATTAGTTTTCGCAATTATACAATCCTACTTAGGATACAAAATAGTTCGTATTATAAATGTATGGTATAGAGTGATTCGCTTTCAATGTCTCCACTATATTCAATCATGTAGGCGTTTGCTATTATAAATATATGCCACTTTAAAGAAAGAACGGAGGCTCTATCATATATGTCAAAATTAACATCACAAGAACTAGAAAAAACATTATGGAGTGCAGCTGATATCCTACGTGGGGAATTAAATGCAGCTGTCTATAAGGATTACATATTTGGCTTGCTTTTTCTAAAACGAATGAATGACCAATTCACATGGGAATGGAAACAGAAACGAAACGAATTTTTATCTGCTGGTATGGATGAAGAAGAAGTAGACATGGTCTTAGAAGATCCATCGATCTACGAAACAACATTCTATGTGCCAGGGTCTGCTCGTTGGGATCATCTCAAAAAACTTACCTTAAATATCGGGCCTCAGCTAGATAAAGCATTTAAAGCGATTGAAGATGAGCCAGTCAACTCTGAATTGATTGGTGTGCTGACAACCGCAAACTATAACGACAAAGAGCGGGTGCCTGATGTAAAGCTCTCTCAGTTACTACTGCTTTTTGATAAACATGATCTTTCCAATGAAAACCTTGCGAATCCTGATGTGCTTGGTGATGCTTATCAATACCTTATCAAAAAGTTTGCTGATGATGGTGGAACCAAGGGTGGTGAATTCTACACCCCACGTGAAGTAGTGAAAGTATTAACGCGCATATTGAAACCGCAAGAAGGAGATCGTATTTACGACCCAACCGTAGGTAGCGGTGGTATGTTGATTGAGTCTTTGCAGTATGTCAAAGAGAACGGTGGAAATGTTAGGAACCTCTCTCTGTTTGGTCAAGAGATTAATTTAAGCACCTGGGCAATTTGTAAGATGAACATGTTGTTCCATAACGCTAAAGGAGCAGAGATCTTAAAAGGAGACACGATCCGTAACCCTAGACATACTGAAGGGGGAGCCTTAAAAACCTTTGATAAAATCCTCGCTAACCCACCTTTCTCTCTAAAAAATTGGGGTTATGAGGAAGCACAAAATGATCCATACTCTCGTTTTACCTATGGTGCTCCTCCAAAATCTTATGGTGACTTAGCTTTTGTTTCCCACATGGTAGCAAGTTTAAACCATAAAGGGAAAATGGGAACAGTTGTCCCTCATGGTGTGCTCTTCCGGGGTGGAGCAGAAAAGAAGATACGTTCAGGCTTTCTAAAAGATGATTTTGTAGAAGCGGTGATTGGTTTACCAGCTAACGTCTTTTATGGAACCAGTATTCCAGCTGCACTGCTCATTTTAAACAAAAATAAACCTGCTGAACGTAAAGGCAAAGTGTTGTTTATCGATGCGAGCCAAGGGTTTGTGAAAGATGGAAACAAAAATAAATTACGTGATGAAGATATTGAAAAAATTGTGAATGCGTTTGATACGTTTGAAGATGTGGAGAAGTATGCAGCTGTTGTTGACTTGGCTATGATTCATCAAAATGAAGACAATTTAAACATTAGCCGTTATGTAGATACCACTGAAGAGGAAGAAGAAGTGGATATTGCAGCTGTTATTGACGAGATTCGTGAGATTAAGAAAAAGCATGATGCGATGGAGCGGAAGTTGAATGGTTATTTGAAGGAATTGGGGTTTGGAGAGATTTAAAGAAGGGGGGGAAGAGATTGATGTTGGTAAAAGAAGGCTATCAGATTACAGAAATAGGAGCAATTCCGGTTGATTGGAGAATAGGTTCATTAGGTGATAAAAAATATTCCATCAAGGTAACTCAAGGACCTAACCCAAAATATGTTGGGGAACCTGATAAAGGGTATAGGGTTCTAAAAACAAAGGACCTTTATGATTATGGTATATTATACAATCAAGCAGATAAAATCTCGAAAGAAACATTTGAAAGTTGTTTAACATCAGAGTTAGAAAATAGAGATATTTTAATAGCCATTGTAGGTAGAGGTTCGATTGGAAAGTCCAACATTTTTTATCGAAAAAATGCTGAAAGGTATATTTTTACACGTGCAATTGGTCTGGTAAGAGTAAATCATAATAATCTAATTCCAGAGTTTGTTCATTATTATTTTCAATCTCCTTTTGGTAAAAGAGTTTTTGAGAAAGGTATTAATGGCTCAACAGGTCAGGAAGTATTACAAACAAGTTATTTAAAGGAAATAAAACTACCAATTCCATCTCTCCCAGAACAACAAAAAATCACTGATATCCTCTCCACTGTTGACGAGCAACTAGAGCAAACTGATCAATTAATCGAAAAAACAAAAGAACTGAAAAAAGGCTTAATGCAAAAGTTGCTTACTAAAGGGATTGGTCATACAGAGTTTAAACAGACAGCAGTTGGAGAGATACCAGTTGATTGGGAAATGAAACCTATCGCGGAATGTTGCAAAACGGCTAGCGGTGGTACTCCCTCTAGACAAAAAAAAGAGTATTATTTAAATGGAACAATTCCATGGATAAAAACAGGCGAGTTACATAAAAAGTATGTATATAGTGCTGAGGAAAAGATTACTCACGAAGCTATAAAAAATTCGTCTGCGAAGCTATTGGAAGAGGACACAGTAGTAATCGCTATGTATGGAGCAACTATAGGTAAATTATCTATTTTAAAGATAAAAGCAACTACTAACCAAGCTTGTTGTGCTATTTCACCATATGATGGACAAGTAGATGATGAATTTCTTTACTACATTCTATTATTTAAAAGAGATGAACTTATTAAAATGGGAGCTGGTGGAGCACAACCTAATATTAGTCAACAAATCATAAGGAATTATGTGATACCTGTTCCCCAAATCCAAGAACAACAAAAAATCGCCAACATTCTCTCATCCGTCGACGAACAAATTGAACAATACGAACAGAAAAAAGAAAAACTCCAACAACTTAAAAAAGGGCTCATGCAAAAACTACTAACCGGCAAAATCCGTGTGCAAGTATAATAGAGGAGGCAAACAGATGGGAAGCTACTTAGGCAACGAAGAAACGTTAGTCGAGCTTCCCGCTCTTCACTTTTTACTATCGCAACTAGACTATGAATTCATTCATGGTGAGAAGTTAACACCTGAATATGGAGAGCGGGAATCGATCAACGATGTCATCTTAGAAAAAAGATTAGAAGCAGCCTTAAAACGCCTCAATCCTTGGCTCGATGAGGGAAATCTCACTAAAGCCATCCGTTATGTTTCTCGGCCGGAGCAATTAGGTTCTAGCTTACTGGAGATTAATGAGAAACTATATGAAGCCTTTGTCAACCTTACATATGCCTTAGATCAAGATTTAGATCACAGCGGAAAGAAGAAGTTCCATACTGTCAAATTCTTCGATTGGGAAAACATTGAAAACAATGATTTTCTAGTCACCCGCCAGTTTGTCGTTCAAGGTCCAAATGAAAAGATCAAACCGGACATGGTGATCTTTGTCAATGGCACTCCCGTTGTCGTACTGGAATGTAAGTCACCCTTTTTAGAGAAATCTCAGAACGAAAATATCGGCAAAAGAGAAGCCTATGAGCAACTCAGTCGTTATATGGATCAACGTGGTTCCCAAGGATTAGAAGGAGCTCCACGTCTCTTTTATACTAACTTTTTTACTGGCATCTTAAATAAGTATCATGCATATGTCGGAACTATCTCTTCTAAATATAGCCATTATCTAGAATGGAAAGATCCATATCCTTTCCGCAAAAAAGAAATTGTCGATGTAGAGAATAGTGGGCAAAATCTCTTTCTACAGGGATTACTAGAAAAACGTAATCTACTAGATATTATGCAAAACTTTATTTTATTTGAAACAGATGCAGAATCTAGCATACGAATCAAAAAGATTTGTCGGTATCAGCAGTTTCGTGCGGTAAATAAGGCGCTTCAACGTCTGATCCATGGGCGAGATCAGGTATCCCGTGGCGGTGTCATCTGGCACACGCAAGGCTCTGGTAAATCACTAACCATGGTGTTTTTAGCACGTAAAATCCGCCGTGTTCCAGAGTTGTCTGATGCCACCATTGTGGTTGTGACAGACCGTGTCGACTTAGATAAACAAATTTATGGAACGTTTTTACATACGCTCTCATCCATTACGACACCAGTTCGGGCTGAATCGGTCGATGAAATGAAAGAGTTGTTGTCCAAAGCACAGTCACAAATTGTGATGACAACGATACATAAGTTTCAAGCGGATCAAGAAGAAAAAGAATTGATCAAAGATGAGAAACAGGCAAAATCCTTACAATTGGAAAAAGAGTTTCCGATCTTAACCTTAAAGTCGAATGTCATCGTCTTAGCGGATGAAGCACATCGCAGTCAGTACAAAGGCTATGCAAGAAATATGCGTAAAGGTTTGCCTAATGCAGCTTTTATCGGATTTACAGGAACACCGATTGAAAAAGAGGATAAGTCCACCCAGCGTACATTTGGTGGCTATATTGATAAGTACTCCATTCAAGAAGCAGTTGAAGATGGAGCAACAGTACGGATTGTATATGAAGGTCGTAAGCCTAAGTTGCACATTAAAGGGGAAACATTAGAGGAATTGTTTGATCAAGCGTTTAAAGATCGAACAGAGGAAGAAAAAGAAATGATTAAAAAGAAATACGTTACCAAACAAACCATTGTCGAAGCAGACGAACGTATTGAAGAGATCGCCAAAGATATGCTTCAACATTATAAAGAATGGATTTATCCAAATGGTTTTAAAGCGCAAGTCGTCTGTGTCTCCCGTGAAGCTTGTGTAAAGTACTACCATGCTTTGACCAAGCATATGAAAGAGATCATGGGCGAAGAGTTAGAAGTGAAAATTATCTTCTCTGGTAAATTGAATGATCAGCCTCATTTAAAAGCGCATTTTACTACAAAACCAGAGCAAGAAAATATCATCAAGCAATTTGTGAAGCCAATAAGTGAAAGTAAGTTATGTTTTTTAATTGTAAAAGATATGCTTCTAACTGGTTTTGATGCTCCAATCGAGCAGGTTATGTATTTAGATCGTCCATTGAAAGAACACAACCTCCTACAAGCCATCGCCCGTGTAAACCGTACCCATGGAGATAAAAAGAAATGCGGTTATGTGGTGGATTACTACGGAATCTCAAACCACTTAGACGAAGCACTGCAGGTCTTTAATAAAGAGGATCTTGGAACACCAATGGAGTCGTTAGATGGGCTATATAAGCAGATGCTCTCTTATCGGGAAGCAGTCATGGTAATGTTTCATGGTATTAAAAAAGATCAGTTAGATGATTTGGTAAAAATATTAGAACCTGAAGATAAGCGTGCAGAGTTTGAACTTGCCTATAAGCGATTTGCAAGTGCAGTTGAACAATTGATGCCAGGAAAAGTATCGACGGATCATTTAAATGATCTCAAGTGGCTATCCTATATCCGTGCCGCCGCCAAAGCACGTTTTCAACCAGAAAAAGAATTAGATATCTCGGATTGTGGAGAAAAAGTTCGTAAGTTAGTTTCGGATCATCTAAAATCTCATGGGGTTGAACAATGGATTCAACCGATTACCTTATTTGATCATGATTACAACGCCAAGTTACAATCTTTACAGTCAGATGAAGCGATTGCTTCAAGTATGGAGCATACCATCCGTCACGTGATTTCTGTTAAGATGGATGATAACCCCGTTTATTACACCAGTTTACTAGAAAAGTTGCAAAGGATTCTCGATGAGACCAAACAAAACTGGGCAGAACGAAAGAAACGGATGGAAGAGTTTATACAAAATGAGGTTGAAACAGGAGAAACGGCGGAAGCAGAAGCACTAGGGCTAAACAACAAGGAGTATGCATTTTATGAGGTGGTGAAAGCTCACTTGAATGTACCTGAAGAACAGAAAGCAGGTTCGAAAACCATCAATAAAGAAGAACGTGCAGAATATATCAGTGAGGAAATGATCCATCTATCGAAAGAAATCGCCCAGAATGTTGCAGAGATTGTAGAAACAAACTATGTGATTGACTGGACGACTAATTCAACGAAAACTGCTGATGTAGAACGAGCCATTTTAATGATGCTGACCAAAAAGTACTTCCGGCAAATCAACATGCAAGTTCGTAAACAGCTTACTCAACCTCTCCTACAGTTAGCAAAGAAGCACTACGCTACAAAAGACTAGAGGAGACATTATGAAGTTAGATGTTCAGTTTGGAACCCGAACCATTGACTTTACCGTGGAGTTTCGGAAGAGAAAAACCATGGAGATCGCAGTCGAACCACCAAAACAAGTACAAGTGATAGCACCTGAAGGTACACCTATCCCCATCATTAAACAGAAAGTGAAAAGTCGTGGTTCATGGATTGTCCAAAAGCTATTTTCCTTTAAAGATATGGAGTACCAAAAGCTTCACCGTGAATTTGTAAATGGTGAGTCCTTTATGTACTTGGGGCGTAACTATTCCTTACAGTTGATTTTGGATCAAACTTTGAAAGAGCCTGTGGTATCGCTCTATCGAGGGAAGCTTTTTGTTAAAACACCTACCAAAGAGCAGAGAGTGATTAGAGAGGCGATGAAGCAGTGGTACCGGAGGAAGACATTAAAGAAAGTAACAGAACGAGTGAAATATTATTCACATCACTTCAAAGTCCAACCAACTGCCATTAAAGTAAAGGAGCAACAGAAGCGATGGGCTAGTTGCACTGCAAATCATGAACTGCTATTCAACTGGCGTTGTGTGATGGCTCCATCGCATGTGCTGGATTATATTGTAGTTCATGAAATGTGCCATATGATTCATATGAACCATTCGCAAGAGTTTTGGGATTTAGTAGCTTTAGTTCTTCCTGACTATGAAAGAAGAAAAGAGTGGTTGAAGAACTTTGGGGTAAGGTTGGACTTGTGATTTTGTGTATTTATATATTTACATACCTATAACAGAAGGGGTATGCCTAAAACCCCTTCTGTTATATTTCATAGGTAAGAGTTCTAAGAAATTAGGGGGGGTAATAATGAAATTAGAAGAATATTTTAAGCTATTTATCAAAAATATAAGTTTGAATATAAACCGTATAGAAAAAATTGAAAGTGCAATCTCTACATGGGAGGAAATCTTTCAAGAAGATAATGAAATTGGCGAAAGATTTAGGGAATTTTATACACAAGGGTCATTTGCTACTACCACAGCGGTTCGCCCAAACAATGGTGATGAATTTGATGTAGATGCAGTTTTATTAGTAGAAGTAGAAAAAGGGGATTCTAAAGATTTTTTCAATTGGATTGTCGAACGTATGAAAACTAAAGAAAAATATAAAGGTAAAATTAAACCAAAAGATCGATGTGTGAGAGTTAACTATGCTGGAGATTTCCATGTTGACATTGTACCTGCTAAATCTACTTATGGAGATTCAATTTTTATTCCTTCAAAAAAAGAGGGAGAGTGGGTGAAGACTAATCCTAAAGGATTTAAAAAGTGGTTCGACCGTATGAACATTCAGCATGATAGGAAGTTGAGTCCTATAGTGAGAATACTGAAACATTGGAGGGATAAGAATGTTGGAGATAAAATAGCCCCTAAATCAATATTACTGACTACACTCGTTGGAAAATATATGGTTGAAAAAAATTCTTATGCTGAAACATTAGTAGCTACTTTAGAGAATTTAAATAACAAATTAGAGGAGTTAATGAATAATCAGAAAGATGATGCTACGCTTGAAGTATGTAATCCATCACTAGAAGATGAGAATTTAGCACGAGATTGGGATATTAATAAATGTCGAGTATTTAAAGATAAGCTGAAGTCACTCCATAAAAAAGCATTAGAGGCTTTAGAAGAGCCTAATAAAGAAAAAAGTATAGAGAAATGGCAAGGAATCTTTGAAAAGTTCCCTTCACAATTAATAGAAGAAGGTGCAAAGATGGCGGAACTTATTGCATCTGGTTCTGTTTATGTAAATTCACAGGGTGAGTTAAATATTAGCCAACAAGGTACCCAAATAAAAAAGCATCGCTTTTTCGGAGAGAGAGAAGACGATGAAAAAATTTAAACCACAATATTTGAACGAGGTTCAGCAAAATCTTAAAATTAAGTATAAATATCCTTCTTTTAAACATAAAAAAGGATACTGGGTTGGTACTCTAAAACCAACCCAGTCATCTCCAGAGTATTTGATCAAAGTTGTCTATGATTGCTTTACACCTAATGTGTTTATTTTGAAACCTGAAATTAAAAAAGATGCACCTCATCGATATCCAAATGGAACTCTTTGTTTGTACTATCCAAAAGATAATAGCTATGATGGACGTACTTTTATAGCTGATACGATTATACCTTGGACTGCAGAATGGCTCTACTTTTATGAAAAATGGCTGGAAGACGGGATCTGGTGGGGACATGAAGCACCTCATAGCCTTAAGGACTGAAATAAATACAGGGAGGCGATAAAGTTGATTGATTGGGATGAGATAAAAACAAACGGATGGAAGACTAGAAGGGATAGAGAATTTCGAATTCTTTCTATTGATGGAGGTGGTATGAAAGGAGTTTTCCCTGCGAGATATCTATCAAGGATTGAGGAAGAAGTACCACAACCACTTCATCAGTATTTTGATTTAATTGCTGGAACATCAACAGGTGGGATTATTGCACTAGCAGTAACTTATGGTTTAACTGCGAAAGATATATTGGATCTGTATCTTGAAAAAGGAAAAGATATATTTGGACGAAAGCGAATTACGAGAGGTTATTTAAAACATGCTAAGTATGATAACACTGGCTTAATCAATGTGTTAAAAGAAAAGTTTAAAGATGCACGTTTAACAAAAGCTAATTCAATGGTATGTATACCTGCTATTGAACATCACAAAGCGAAACCTAAAGTCTATAAGACACCTCATCTTCCAGTTTATTTTGAGGATGGCAAGCTAGAATTCTGGAAAATTGCATTGGCAACCTCTGCAGCACCTTTTTATCTTCCAGCAGCAAAAGTCAGTAATACTGAGTGTAAGATTGATGGAGGTCTCTGGGCTAATAATCCAGTTTTAGTAGCTATTGCAGAAGCGGTTAAACTTGGATACCCATTAGAGCAAATTAAAATTCTTTCTATTGGAACCGGAACCAATATTTATCAAATTGATAATAAAAATGCAGAATTTGGTGGACTTACATCATGGAGATTAAATCTTGTAGAATTCACTATGCAATCCCAATCTAAAGGCGCTTTTCATACTGCAAATTATTTGATAGGTAATAAGCTTCATCGCATCGATTATGAGACTAGCCTAAAAATGGCTTTAGACACAACTGAAAAGGAATCACTTAATCGACTTATTCATGAAGCCGATACAGTATTTCAAGAGACATTTATGAAAGGTAATAATATTTATACAGAGTTCTTTAGTTAAAGCTAAAGAGGTAGGATTAGCTACTCGAGTGTTTCAAGATGACTTTTAAAGAAGTAGTTTATACTAAACTTTTTGGTGTCCGAAATATTGATTTAGATCCAAAATATATGTTAAACACTTGTTAACCTAAAAAACAAGAGATGAGATAATGAGTGACAACAATTGAGTGGGATAAGACTACAATTATTTCTGATGGGATAGTGTATATAAGATATGCATTTAAGGAAAATAGATGATAAATGAAAGATAAGCTTGTACCATTCTACATTTTTAATAATCCTTCTTAAAAAGCCTAATACTTCTGGAGATTATTAAAGTTGAGGAAAAAGGGGATAATACCATCAATCTGTACAGGGATATAGTTGTTGTGGATTTGTAGATGAAGTAATTTTTGGTGATATGATATGGTAAACCACATCAAAGGGAGGGAATCAAATGGCGAAGAAGTCGATGATAGTGAAGTCCCAACGTCAACCGAAATTCAAAGTCCGTTCCTATACACGTTGTAGACGTTGTGGTCGACCACATTCCGTATTGCGCAAGTTCAATCTCTGTCGTATCTGCTTCCGTGATCTAGCCTATAAGGGGCAGATTCCAGGTGTAAAAAAAGCAAGTTGGTAGCATGAGTATAAGAGTAGGTTGCATTGGTTGTCATGCAGGTAAGACGTTTTCACAATGTATGGTGCACACTGGCTTTATCCCATATGGTTGGGAAGATTGCGACACCAAAGTTTTGTATGGAGTAAATTTTTGATCTAGGTGTGTATATTTATGGGAATAAGTTAGGGGATTGCAAAAATAATTTGCTACCGTGATGGATACAATTAAGAAGGAAATCAAAGTTTCTTAATGAAATACGATATCATATGATCCGCTAAGTACGGGTTTAACATTAGCTCCGCTATAGTTCCCTAATGAAATACGATATCATATGATCTCTTGAGCATTCCATAGCAGCGGTATGTTGCTATAGTTCCCTAATGAAATACGATATCATATGATGGACAGCGTGGCAACTGTCTCCTGATAGAGGCTATAGTTCCCTAATGAAATACGATATCATATGATAAATCTCCAGTTGGAACTGCATCTCCAAGAGCTATAGTTCCCTAATGAAATACGATATCATATGATACCTTTCCCAAACCTCTTGTGAATTCTATATTTATAAGGGGTTTCCTTCTAAAAAACGAATGTGTTAGGGTGCATTTTCTTTTTCTTTCGTCGTTTTTTTAAAAAAATAAGTACGAAATGAATGGTTGCTATTTTAGGATCGAATTGGTATACTGGTTTATGATCATATCATATCGAACTTTGTTAGGTTACTATAGTAAGGGCTTTTGACCCGTGGCGTTGGGGATCGCCAAAAACTCCCCATTTAAATTTGTTTAATAAAAAACCACTATCTTATGATGAAAGAAAATTTTCAATATAAGATAGTGGTTTTTTTATACATATCGGCTTATAACAATTTGAAAAAGGGTTAAGTTATAATTAATTATGTATTTAATTGAATATTTTACTTATGGATCATAGAAGGGAGTATTTTATATGAAATACCGAATTGGACTAGATATTGGGATAAGTTCATGTGGTTGGGCGGTTATCAACTTAGATCAGGAGCGTATCGAAGATTTGGGTGTAAGAATTTTCGATAAAGCAGAAACTGGAGATGGAGAACCTTTAGCCAAACCACGAAGAGATGCACGAGGAGCAAGGAGAAGAAATCGTCGGAAAAGGCATCGTATTGAGAGAATTAGAGAGTTAATTGTTCGTTCTGATCTTCTGACTCGTACAGAAATGGATCATTTGTATAATGATTGTTTTGAGCTAGATGTATGGGAATTGCGTGTAGATGCATTACAAAGAAAACTGAGTAAGAAGGAATGGGCTCGTGTTCTGATTCATTTGGCGCAACGTAGAGGATTTAAGTCAAATCGAAAAAGTGAAGAAAGTAAAAAAGAAAATGGACCCCTACTCTCCAATATCAATGAAAACCGCCGAATCATGGACGAAAATGGCTATCAAACTATTGCAGAATTGATGGTGAATCACGAGAAATTTAAAAATCATAAACGCAATAAAGCAGGAAGTTATTTAAGTGTCGTGAGCCGTCAGGATGTTCATCAAGAAATCGTTACTCTTTTTGAATCTCAACGAGTACATCAGAACCCTTGGGCAACTTCTGAGTTTGAAGAAGCATATCTTGAAATCTGGTCTTCGCAAAGACCTTATGCTTCTAAGGAACAAATTGAAAAAATGATTGGCTTTTGTACATTGGAAGAGGGAGAAAAACGTGCACCAAAGGCATCCATTTCATTCCAAAAGTTTATGGCTCTGCAAAAAATCAATCATCTTCGCTTCGTTGGAGTTGACGGAGGCAGGATGTTGACTCATGAAGAGCGCAATTACATATTACAAATTGCCTTTACGAAAAAAACAGTCAAGTATCATGACATACGAAAACAACTACAATTGGATGATCAGATTCGCTTTCGTGATCTCTATTATGAAGCTTCCAAGTCTGTACAAGAAGTAGAAAAAGCGAAGTTTCTAGAGTTGACTGATTATCATCGTCTCTACTCTACATTAAAAAAATTGGTTGGCAAGAATTTAAGTGATGAAGTAAATGATTTGGATTGGGACACATTTGCATATGCCTTAACTATTTTTAAGGATGATCAAGATATTCGAGACTATTTAAAAAATGAATATAAAGATAGTAAAGGGAGACATCAGGCTAATCTAGCTAATCAAGTGTATCCAGATGAATGGATCGATGAATTAATCAAGCTTAGCTTTTCAAAGGTAGGACATTTATCATTTGTAGCTATACGAAAAGTTCTACCTTATCTAGAGCAAGGATACACCTATGATAAAGCATGTGAGCTAGCCGGATATCAATTTCAAGGGAATGCCTCGTCAGTGAAGAAACGACTCCTACCTGCCATTCCTCTTATTGGTAATCCTGTTGTTCAACGTGCCTTATCGCAAACAAGAAAGGTAATTAATGCTATTATTAAACGCTATGGCTCACCTGTCTCCATTCATATCGAAACATCAAGAGAATTACCTAAAAGGTTTGATGAGCGTAAAAAAATTCAAAAGGAACATGAAGAAAATAGAAAAATGAATGAAACAGCACGAAAGAGACTGAAAGAGTTAGGTATTAATGATCCAAGAGGACAAGACATTGTTAAATATAAACTGTGGCAGCAACAAAATGGATGGTGCATGTATTCAAATAAGTACATAGAACCTAACATATTATGTGAGATTGGTTGCACCGAGGTAGACCACATATTGCCATTTAGTAGAAGCTTGGATGACAGTTATAACAATAAGGTATTGGTTTTAGCTAGAGAAAATCAAAATAAAGGAAGTAAGACTCCTTTTGAATATTTGGGTGGAGATGAATCAAAGTGGAATGAATTCGTAAAAAGAGTAGAAAATAATAGTAAGATCAATAAAGTAAAGAAGAGAAATCTTCTACGTAAGCATTTTAATGAAAGAGAGCAACAAGAATTTCGCGAGCGCAATTTAATTGATACCCAATACATTTCAAGATTTATGTCCAACTTTATTCGACAAAATCTACTTTTTGCCGATGATCCTATCAAGAAAAAAGTAGTGACTGTGAACGGAAAGGTAACGGCACATCTACGTAGTCGTTGGGGATTCAATAAGAATCGAGCGGAAAGCGATTTGCATCACGCAGTTGATGCCGTCATTGTTGGGGTAACATCTGATCATATGAT
This sequence comes from Thermoflavimicrobium daqui, assembly GCF_003313465.1. Classification (GTDB taxonomy): domain Bacteria; phylum Bacillota; class Bacilli; order Thermoactinomycetales; family Thermoactinomycetaceae; genus Thermoflavimicrobium; species Thermoflavimicrobium daqui. The sequence goes on along the minus strand of NZ_KZ845663.1, from coordinate 286,348 downwards.
TCAGCTTGTGAACCGGTATTATCAACAATGTGAAGAAGATAAATTTTATATCAAAAGGAATAAAATCGACTTCCCTGAACCTTGGCATAACTTTAGATTAGAGTTAGAAGCAAGAATATCCCAAAGTCCCCAAATGAGCATAAAGAGTTTAAATCATGGGAATTATGATGAGGAAATGATTAAAAAAGTAAGACCTATTTTTGTATCGAGGATGCCTAGGAGAAGTGTAACAGGTGAAGCACATCAAAAGACGATCCGTAAGTTCGTAGGCTATTCGGAGAATGGATTGATACTTACGGCTATAAAGACACCATTAACAAAGATTACATTGGATAAAAACGGGGAATTCCCAATGTATGGAAAAGAAAGCGATCCAGCAACATATCAAGCCATTAAAGCAAGGTTATTGGAATTTAATAATGATCCGAAAAAGGCATTTGAAAAGCCCTTACATAAGCCTACTAAATCAGGGAAATTAGGGCCGGTCATTAAATCAGTCAAAATCTTAGATAAACAAAGAGTAGTACGTCCCATAAATCAAAAAAGAGGAGTCGTTTATAACTCTAAAATCATTCGTACAGATGTTTTCTTCAAAGATGGAAAATATTATTTAATTCCGATTTATACCATCGATACAACCAAAGATGGATTACCAAATAAAGCAATTACTGCAGGTAAACCTTATGCAGAATGGGTAGAAATCGACGATACATTTGAATTTCGATTCAGTTTATTTCCAAATGATTTAGTAAGGGTAGTACCCAGAATCAATGTGAAAGTTAAGGAGATAGCTACAGGAGCAAAAACAAAGCTCAAAGAGTTTATTGGCTATTATAAAAGTGTTGATATTTCAACTGCAGGAATCTACCTTATTTCACATGATAGAGTGTATGAATCTGAAAAAATTGGATCAAAAACCTTGGTAGAATTCGAAAAATATCAAGTTGATATATTGGGTAACTATACCAAAGTAAAAGGAGAGAAACGACTTGGGCTGGCGACACGTCATGATCACCAATAAAGCTAAGTTGTCAGTAAGAAACAACCAATTGGTGATTATACAAGATGAAGAAGTAAAAATTCCTTTAGAAGATATTGCAACGGTTCTTCTAGAAGAGAATGCATCCGTTATTACAGGGTTTGCATTAAGTAAATTTAGTGAATATAACATTGCTCTTTTTACCTGTAATCAAAAACATCTACCTAATGGAGTATTGCACGGCTTTCAAACACATTCTAGACAGTTAAGCGTATTGCAACGGCAATACGCTTTATCTAAACCTTTTAAAAAACGAATTTGGCAACGGATTATTATACAAAAGTTATTAAATCAAGCAGAGTGCTTATCAATTTTGGGAAAGAGTGGATATGATGAATTGATTCAAATAAGTAAAAAAGTGGATTCTGGAGATACTACCAATCGAGAAGCTTATGGAGCACAAATATACTTCAAATATCTATTTGATGGGAAATTTCATCGGCGACAGGAAAATACAGTAAATATTGCTTTGAATTATGGATATTCCATCATAAGAGGAGCAGTAGCTAGAGCCTTGGTTAGTTATGGCTTCACTCCTTGCCTTGGAATTATGCACAGTAATGATTTGAATAATTTTAATTTGGCAGATGACTTTATGGAGGTGTATCGTCCGATGGCTGATTTATGTGTCAAAATGTATGTAGATGAAGAGATGGAATTCAGTAAAGAAATTCGAGCACAGTTGTATAATCTGCTTAATTATAATGTCTTGTTTCATGAAGAGAAATATAGCATTTATCGATCTATTGAAGAAATGATTAAAAGCTTTGTTACTGCATGTAGGCATGATGATTTTAATCAATTAAAGCTTCCTCAGCTTTTACCTTTAACACTTCATAAATATGAGTAAATTTATGAGAATTCTAGTTTTCTTTGATTTGCCAGTAGCTAGGAAGTCAGACAGAAAGCAGTATGCAAAGTTTAGAAAGTATCTTCTGAATGATGGGTATGATATGATTCAGTATTCGGTCTATTGCCGAATTTGTAATGGAAATGATGGGATGCAAAAATATCTAGAACGTTTAAATCGTAATTTACCACCGAAGGGATCCGTACGTGTACTAACTATTACAGATAAACAATATGCAAGGATGAAATTACTGGTTGGACTACCCACTCCCACAGAGAAAAAATTAAATTCGACACAGCTTTCGCTTTTCTAAAAAAGAGAAAAATGATAAGGGAGTGATGGCTAAAAACTTGTTTTTTAAAAAGAAAATCCCCTGTAAATATAGGATTCACAAGGGATTTCGAAAAGGTATCATATCATATCGAACTTCGTTAGGGAACTATAGCTTACCACCTAAAACACATAAATTTTTTACAATCATATCATATCGAACTTCGTTAGGGAACTATAGCCTCCAGTTCGTTCTGGTAATAGAACAAATCATCATATCATATCGAACTTCGTTAGGGAACTATAGCGATTAGAGAGGCGAATAGTTAAATCTTGAAATCATATCATATCGAACTTCGTTAGGGAACTATAGCCTAGAATGCGATATGCTTCTGATGGAAAGTATCATATCATATCGAACTTCGTTAGGGAACTATAGCTTCAGACTGTGAGGGTTTGTTTTTTTTGTTATCATATCATATCGAACTTCGTTAGGGAACTATAGCGGATTACCTAAATCATTTGCTAAAAATACATCATATCATATCGAACTTCGTTAGGGAACTATAGCGTGTTAAAGTCGTAAGTTTCGGGCGCATCGATCATATCATATCGAACTTCGTTAGGGAACTATAGCAAAATATTTGACAATCCATTTGACCCTAAAATCATATCATATCGAACTTCATTAGGGAACTATAGCATCACAAACAGTTGTATCTTATTATTAATGTATCACTTCTATTCCTGTTTTCTTAAAACATCTAATGTAGCTTCTAGTTGGGCTATAATAAGCACTTTCTTGTCTTCGGGTATGGGCTTGCCATTTAAGGTAAGCTCTTTTACTTTAAGTACTTCTATGATCTCTTCCATAGCGAGATTTCGATTATTTTGGTTGCTTAGACCTGATACCTCATTTATTGCTTTTCGGAGATCGGTTTCTGCGCTTGTAAGGTTATCTACTCGACCGGTTAAATAGTCTAGAGTAACTTGGAAGAAGTCAGCTATTTTATGAAGTGTTTTAAGGTCAGGCTCTCTTGAGCCTAACTCATAATTTGAAATCTGTCCTCTTGTAAAGCCAAGTTTATTAGCAAGCTCGTATTGACTTAGTTTATTTTCTTTCCTTAATTTAATTAACCGTTCTTTAAACATTTTTTATCTCCCTAAGGTCTTAAATTAATTATAGAAACTTAGTGTTTCTAGTTCAAGGAAACGAAAAGTTGCAAAAAATATTGACAGAAACGAAATGTTACAATAATATATGCGTAAAATTGCAACATAACGTTGCATAACCTCTTTAGCCGCTCATCGTTTTCGATCTTACACAAAAGCGATTCGCATTCTAGAAATGATCTAGATTTTTGGCTCGAATTATGCAACATGCTGTACTTAATAGAGTGCGGAAATTCGGAATAGAATAGGCATAAAAAAGCACCAGCTAGGTGCGATTACTTGACACGCTTTATCTTTCTCAACTCTGTTTCTTGTTCGATAGAGCGCAAAGCGAGAGTTTTAAGAGATTCTTCTTGACGCTGCTGACTTTCCGTAATAACCGAAATCCTTTCTGAATTTTGTACAACTTGTTCGAGGATGGTTGCTTGTTTCTTTTCGATGCGTTCTGTCGTGGGAACTAAATGGCTTACATGCTGATTTAAGGATTCAAGCTCTTGTTTCGTGTTTGCTTCAAAGTGTGTCATACGTTGATTTAAGGATTCAAGTTCTTGTTTCGTGTTTGTTTCAAAGTTAGACATACGCTGGTCTATAGATTCAAGTTCTTGTTTCGTGGCCATGTTCGTTTCAATGTTGGTCACACGTTGATTTAGTGATTTTAGTTCACTCAGAATTTGTTCAAGCAATTGATCACTCATGTGAATCATCCTTTCAATCGAGTTTGCAGGTAATGGTTAAGAGCACGACGCTCTTCAGATGGTAACTTTTTAAGAGCTTCCATGAGTTGTATGAGATCAGGTGGAAGTTGATTGTCGTTAGTAGCAAAGAAGTCTGAAAGAGTAATGCCTAATACAGAGCAAATTTTATCGATGTTTTCCAACGAACATTTTTTATTCCCATTTTCTATAGCTGAAATAAAAGATTGAGATACATCTAGAGCTAAAGCTAACTCTTTGGCACTAATATTTCGCTGTATTCTCAACTCTTTTATACGAGATCCAATGTGAATCATAAAAAATCACCCTTAGTTACTTATAGGTTAATGATAACACAAGATGAGTAAGATTAATTCACGATAAATTAACCAATGGGTAAATTTATAATTGACTTAAATTAACCTATAGATTTATAATGAGTTTGTGGAGGTAAACTAAGTTGTTCCAGTTATTGCGAAATTAAAAAACCGAGAGGATCGTTTTGTAAAATACGATCGAAAAATTGCTAAGAGAAAGAAAGTAGCTCGAAATATATTCATAACATTTGTAATAGATAGTCAAATATTAAAACGAGAAGGAGATTAGCTTTATTCCTTTGAGTAACACATCAAGAGGTCGATTCAGTCAAAAATGGCTCTCTTCTTTATTAACAGCCTTAATAGGTCAGATATGAGTTGATAAAGTGTCCATATCTTTAAAGTAATTTAGAAGGCTCGTACACCTGTCCATATTGCATAGATTTATTTGTAAGACCTATGAAAAGGCAGGGGAAATATTATGAAAAAAGGACGTCGGCTAAATAAAAGAGTGAAGCCAAAGCTTGGGAAAGAAACTTTTGGAGATAAACCGATTGAACAGGCATTTTATGAAGCGTTTTCTCCTTTTTTTCAATCTGGTAGTAGTCTGCAAAAGGAATTGTTTTCATCTTCAAAAGGAGGTGATAGCGTTGCGCATTCGGATCTACGGCTTTATAGAGAAAAGAGTGCCAAAAGTTTGGATATATGTTGATGGAAAGCTTGCTGGACATTTGACTTTAAAAGCCTATGCCCAACTTCTAAATCAAAAGCTCGCTTCTCTGGCGAAAGAAGCGAGCTCTAAAAAAGCTTAACAGTAAAGTTATTCTACCAAACATTTAGTAAAAAGCAAAGCGAAACCCGTTCATTTTATACAAAAAATGTATCTAGATTAGGTAGAGCAGGGTCTAGTCACGCTGTGGCAATTGCTAAGGGTGAAGGTTGATAAGGTTAGGAAGTATATTGGACAAGCAGGGAACCCACCATTCCCTGCTTCTAGTTAGAGGAGGATGAAAGATGGGAGTTTACTTTAATATCAATCCACCAAAATATTGCTGTCATTGTGGTTGGTCAGTAAATCCGAGGAGGAAAGACTTTAAGAGACATCGATCAATGACCTGCTATCAATGTGGATGTGGCTTTGTACATATTCAACGGAATCAGATAGAGAAGTCGGTATTAAGAGAATTTAACCTATTTCATCCAGAAGAAATTGAATAGATCACTTAGATTATAAGGGGGAAGATTGCAATGGCAAATCCACAGCCGGATCACTACACCAAGTTAAATAATGAACTTTATGAAGCCATAATGCAGACAGACTTTTCAAAGCGGCAACGAAACATATTGGATCTCGTCATCCGAATGAGCTATGGATGTGGCAAGAAGGTCGCTTTGCTACGTCCCTCCGATTTTGAGCTGGTTGGCGTTTTAAGGACGCATATAAAAAAAGAGTTAGATTATCTATCAGAGGTAAAAGTATTGCTGATCGATGGTGAACAGATCCAGATCAACAAAAATTATGACCAGTGGCGTGTTAGCTTAGTAAAACGTTTTAGTAAACAGAAGTATATGGAGTTGTTGAAAAGAAATTTGCCCTCTGGACCAGTTACTAAAACCGTAACATCAGAAGGAGATTTCGATTCCCAAAAAAGTAACGCTAGTTACCAAAATGGTAACTCTTTAGTGTATGAAAGTTACCAAAACAGTAACACCTCAGTTACTATTTTGGTAACCGATACAAGCGATGATCCCAATAGTACCAATGGATTTAAGCCTCCTAAAGAAAATAATAAAGAAAATAATAATAATGATGATGATAGATGGAGTGATCTTTCACAAAGTGAGCCATCAAAAGAAGATAGACAAGCCCAGCAAATAGAACGCTATTACTTGAAGAAAAAACAGCGAAAAGCTCCGCTGTCTGCAAAAGACTACCAAGCGATTGATGAATTGGTTACTAAGCAAGTACCATTGGATCGGATCAAAAAAGCGGTGGATCATGCCTTTGAAATCAAAGGGGTTGATGGTGTTCATTCGTTTAATTACTGTGCAACGATTCTCTGGAATTGGATCAATGAAGAAAAAAGGAGAGATCAGCATCATGCAAAAAACAATCAGCGTTATGGATCAAATCAGCGAGAGAATCCAGCGAATGAAAGCATTACAGGCGGCAAAGTCGGATGGCTCAACATGCCCAAATGGCTTGAGGAAAAGCCAGCCCATTTATCAATGCACTAAATGCCAAGATCAAGAAGGATATATTGCACGAGATAAAAATGGCTATGAAGTTTGGTGTTGGTGCGAGTGTCATGTGCAAAGGAGAGTGGAGAGGCTATTTAAATACAGTCGGATCACTAATGAATTTCGTAGACTATCATTTGAGTCGTTCATCCTTGATGGCAGACCCCAACCCGTAAAAAATGCGTTCGCATGTGCCAAAGCTTATCTGGAATATTTCTCACGACTACGATCAGGGAGGAATAATAGCATTGCTTTACTAGGGAAGTCGGGTAGTGGAAAAACGCATCTTCTGATTGCAGTGGCTAATAGTCTATTAAGCCAAGGTGTTGGGGTTCTCTACTTTCCTTGGATAGAAGGCATGAATGATCTAAAAAGTAACTTTGAGGTAATCAGTGATAAAGTGCAGCAGTTAAAGCAAGTTGAGGTTTTATTTATCGATGATCTATTTAAAGGGCGAAAAACAGTAACCGATTTCCAACTTGAACAGCTATTTGACATGATTAATTACCGCTATTTAAATCATCTTCCGATCATGGTCTCATCCGAAAAAGATATTGATCAACTATGTACCATTGATGAAGCGATCGGATCGCGGATTTATGAGATGTGTAAAGACTTTACAGTGATTCTAAAAGGTGATAAAAGTCTGAATTACCGGATTGCAGGGAAGTTATAAGGAGTGAAGGCAGGCTAGTACCTATTGATATAGCAGTTAGGGAAAGTATCCGCCTCCATATGACAAAACGTCGGCTTACCTAGTTTTAGATATACACATTGAAGTTAAACTACCTATTTTTATCTGTATACAAACGTAATAGCTTTTCCGTTGAGGGAAATGCAAGCTGACTCCAAGGAATTTCATCAAAATAGAAAAAATAACCTTTTTTGCTTTCAATGTTAACGATAACCTCTTCATGATCAGCAATCGCTTCGTAGGTCAATTGGATAAGCCCATCCTTAGGATAAGAGAATGTATTAATAATTTTATAAACTTCTATAGAAAGACCTGTTTCTTCTTTTACTTCATTTTGTATGGTTTCAAAAAGATCATGTCCACGTTCAACATATCCTCCTGGAAGTGCCCATAAGCCTTTCCCAGGTTCTTCGTTTCTTTGCAGAAGTAATACTTTGTTTTTTTCTTTATTTAGAACCACTGCCACTACTGCCAGTTTTGGATCTAAGTAGAAGACAAATTGACAATGATGACAAAGGAGTTGAGGTTGATTGGGAATATGCAAGTCTTCTAGGGAAAAACGATGTCCGCAACGCGGGCAAAATTTTAAATCCTCTTTTTTATATCTCCACTGATATTGAAATTGACACTCCCACGGCTGAAGCCGATGGGATTCTTGGATAGTTAGCGTTCGCAGTCCGTTTCCGTTTTGAACAACTCCCAAGTTCAGGGGTGTGTCATCACCCCGTCCCATGCAGTTAGAAATGTACCCACATAGGCGGAACGCCTATTACCAGCGTTCTAGTTCCTTTTCACTCACTCTCATGATTTTCCCTAGTGGGAGAGACTTGTTCGCCACTAGAACCCCATACCATGACGTACATAGGAACAAAACCTACTATAAGTAGGATGAGCACCGCTCATGTATTCGATTATACAGAAAATTGTTGCTCTAAGCAATCCCAAAAAGGGATTACCGAGCAACGCAGTCTTTCATCCTACGATTGAAACCGTGGGCTTTCAGCCCGCAATACCTGTAAAGCTCTTTGTTCATTGTTAAATCTCCTTAACAAGATATAAGATTAAACCCACGAAAGAACGGGTTAATAAAAGTATAACCGCTGGAATTCAAGAACGCTATCCAGAAATGTGAGAGTTTCGAATAGATGTTATAATACACCCAATTCGGTAAAAACATAGCCTTAGAGGAGGATTGGCTATGGATCAATGGCAAGATCATCAAGAATTCACTATAGACTTAGATAAAAAATGGTTTGTTAGTATGATATCGAGTTATTCATAAAACCGATTTACTGAGAATTGCCGGGTGGATTGGCTTTATGGATATAGCTTAAATCACTGCTCGACTTGATATTCAATTAAGAATAATGTAATCTCTTAGTAAGAGGTTTCGTTGCTTTGCGAACACCATGAGCTTCGGAAAAATCCCAAGGGGTGTTCGGAAATGCGAAAGCCCTTGATATGTAAAGGATAGATAAATTATCAGACAGCTCTTATTAGCTAAAATTTGCATGAAACAGCCAAAAATGGCGAGGTGATCGGAAATGAGCTTACAAAGCTAGACATAACAAGGTTTCCAGACATCCGCTATAACAATAAAAAACACCTCATTAAGAGGATTGAAACGAAAATCTACAAGTACAAAACGCAGGACTAATAATTAATAACAATAAAAAACACCTCATTAAGAGGATTGAAACTTTGCTACTTGCTCTGCATCAACTTCCTTTAAAACAATAACAATAAAAAACACCTCATCAAGAGAATTGAAACATTGTAGCGCCTATTGCTATCTTTCCGTCTTGCTCGTACTCGCTGATATATCTGATCTAAATAGACTTTGTGACATAATTTTTATTGTGAAGCTACATTAAAAAAGCTTATTTTTCTGTAGTGCTCGTAAATGAGCTTGAAAGTCCTTTTGTGACAAGGAATTGAAAGCTCTACACTTAAAATAGAGTTGAGTCTATTATGAAATTGAAACCTAGTTTTATTACCTAAAGTAATGGTGGACACATCCAAGATAAACTAAATAAAAACAATCAAAACCCATCTGTATGGTTAGATGGGCTTTGATTGTTTTTAAATAATTACTATAATGGAACGAAATTCAATGATATCCATATTTATGGTATTTGTATGAAAGTCAAATACGCTATGTATGTACGGGTTTCAACGGATCAGGATGAGCAAGTATCCTCCGTTGAAAATCAAATTGTCATATGTCAAAACTGGTTAGAACGGAATGGATATAAATGGGATGAGCATGCGATTTATAAAGATCATGACACTAGTGGGACTTTGTTTTTGGAGCTCCCAGCAAAGCCTGAACTACCGGATTGCAGAAGCAAAGTAGGCTAGTTCCTGGTTGATGGAAAACCAAACTGATGAATCGTTTAGAGTTCTATTGATTTACTTAGTATTCTGTTCACGTTTCTAATCGTCATTTCATAGTAAGGACGATTTGCTAACATAAGTTTTGATACTTCATGATGGGGTCCATAACGATCTAAAACATCTTGTACTCGGTCTTGGAATGTGATGGGCTGACCAGTAGAAGAAGTATGTAGATCACAAAATGTAACCAGATCAATAAATAGCAGATCCAGTTGATCCAACAGAGTATAGTTAATTTCATATAGCTCTATCAAATCGTTACGTGTTTTTTTCACCATTTCAAAGGCACAAGAATGAAAAAGGATGGAGGCTACAACTGGTTTTAAGAATCCTTTTTTGGAAGCAAAAATGGCTCCATCGAGGGGATGAAAATCGTATTTGATGAAGTTTGGAGAATAGCCAATATCATGTAAATAACAAGCCTGTAAAAGAAGAGGTTTCCAGTCATAAGGGACATTTAGCCTTGGAAGGAGGTTTTCCATGTACTGAACAACCCCTAATATGTGTTGATATCGAGCGGATTCAGTAGGAATGAATTGAGAAAGCCATTTTCTTTCGAAACCAATTGAATTGGATTGTGAATTATCAAGTAGATTCATCGTATAGCTTATACTCCTTTAAAAAAATTTTGCTATGAAAATACTCGGGAGTAAATTAAAATACCATATGGATAATCACATGCTATTCTGTATGTTTAAATATCATATATGTATTCAAATTCATATAAGGAAGCATTGCAGATAAATCGGCTATACTCAAAAAGGATTTCCTCTTCTTCCTCTTTAAAGCTTCCCCAGATCCAACGATACATTTCTACAACAGGCTGATTTCTGGCAATATTTAAAATAGATGCTTCTTCGGCAGTAGGCATTCGGCATTTTAAGCGTTCTTTGGTACGTGAAGGATAAAACGCTTTCGTTTTTCTAAGCCATTTAAAAAATGGAACATAGTTTTTATCCCATCTTAGTAAGGGAAAATGTTGTTGATCCTGTTCGTGCATTTCCTTAAGCAAAGATGCAAGATAATAACTATCCATAATCCGGTAAGGAATCCGATCTACAATCTGAACACGATATCTACGAAAGACCTCCACATTTGGATTAATGTTTAATTTCTTTGCAATTTCTACACTAGCCGGAATAATTACAGATGGTTCCAGAAAACGTACTAAAACTTCTCTTCCTTTTCTTTGTAAGATCTCCATGTAAGAATCTGACCGCTGAAGTTCAAGCCCTTCAAGCGTTGGAAGGTTGGAACAACCTAAAATTTCTATTGGAGTATTCGAGCGTACAAAGACCCCTCCACGAGGCACAATATCGATCAAATTTTCTGCTTGAAGTCGAAGAAGTGAGGTACGAATCGTAGAACGACTGACTTTGAGTTTTTCTGCTAATTCTCGCTCAGAGGGTAAGCGTTGTCCAGCGTTATAGTCCCCTTGTTCGATTTGACTTTTTATAGTTTTAACCACCTCATCAATCTTTGAAATATTACTCACTCACTTCACCTCGTTTTTTCGCTGAATATAATTAGTCATTTATCTAATAAATGCTTTTTCTTGATTGGCAAAAAAGTCTTGGAGCCGGATTTGCTGGGCGGGATGTAATTGAAGGGATGCTAATTCGTCTTTCGAGAAAAGTCTTACTTGAATGGACTCTGAACTTATTGCCAGTTCTCCACCTATGATACGGCAAGCAAAGCAGATGGAAAATTGTTGCCGAACTTCCCCATCGGAAAACTCAATGATATGACCGGGATCAGTATAAATCCCTATACATTTAAGGACTTCCACATCAAACCCAGTCTCTTCTTTCACCTCACGAATAATCGTTTCTTGTATAGTCTCTCCTAACTCCATCGTCCCACCTGGTAATGACCACAACTGATTGTCACTTCGTTTGTGTAATAGGATTTGCCCCTTAGAATTTGTGACAACAGCCGAGGCAGCTGGAACCAACGAATTGGACTGAGGGGCATTTGCTTGATGATAGTAATCTTTTCTAGCCAAGTGAAAAGCCTCCCTGATTTATGATCAATATAGATATTTTAATATTATCATAAATTAGATTAATCGTCAGCGTATGGGTTGACAGTGGTACCTACCAATGTTAAATTGAATACAGGGAACCAAAATATCACATAAAATATTCTGAATATAATGTATGATTATTAGATCATGTTAAGGATAGTAGCTAGTGATTAAAAGGAATGATATCTAATAGGAAGGAAGAAAAATGCGTTGATAAAAATAAATCTCGATCCGAATAAACGCATTCGATCCGCAGAAAGAACATTCTGTAAAAGTGTTGATGGATGCCCACAATGCTATACACTACACATTTGGGAACTTAATAAACCGGAAAAATGTAGAAGATGTTTTTCACCTCTTAACGAAAGTAAGGATGACTTCGGAGAGCTCAAAGTCCATCACTGAAGAGAGGTTGTGTCGAAAAATTCATTTTGTTTTGGTTGGAAATTTACTCTTTCTTCTTCTGAAGAAGTATAGTTATGTGTATTTTCACGTTTTATGACCCATGGATATAGCTTGGATCATTGTTAATCTTGATATTCAATTTGGAATAGTGTAATCTTTTAGTTAGAGGTTTAGTAGCTTTGCGAACACCATGAGCTTCGGAAAAATCCCAAGGGGTGTTCGGAAATGCGAAAGTCCCTGTTACATAAGGGATAGATAAATTGTCAGACAGCTCTTAGCGATGTAAAGGCACCTTGAAAAGCCGAAAAAGGAGAGGTGTTCGGAAATGAGCTTACAAAGCTAGAAGTAACAAGGTTTCCAAACATCTGCTATAACAATAGAAAACACCTCATTAAGAGGATTGAAACCTTAATTCTGGAACTCCTTCAAGGGTTGGCTTTTATATAACAATAGAAAACACCTCATTAAGAGGATTGAAACTTCATTTGCTTGAACTTGTTCAGCGGGTATCCATTTAACATAACAATAGAAAACACCTCATTAAGAGGATTGAAACCGGGCCCAAGCTACCAGTGTCATAGTCGCAGCGGGTATAACAATAGAAAACACCTCATTAAGAGGATTGATATTTTCTGACCTCTAAAGCTGTTTTTTAGCTCTTAGTATTAAAACCAAAATGGATTCTTTAGTTCTTTGTCTAAAAATCCTATTAAGTCTTTTTGATTACAAAAGAGAGACTCTTCCCAAGATAAACTAAACAGCATACTACAAAACCCATCTCCCAGTACAGATGGGTTTTGTATTTTTCCAAATTACCGATATAATGGAAATATCTAGTATATTATCCATACTTAAGGTGATTGCATGAAAAGCAAATACGCTGTGTATGTGCGGGTGTCAACGGATCGGGATGAGCAAGTATCCTCCGTTGAAAATCAGATTGACATATGTCGAAACTGGTTAGAACGGAATGGATATGAATGGGATGAGAACGCGATTTATAAGGATCATGGCATTAGTGGGACTTTGTTTTTGGAACGCCCAGCGATCCAGTTATTGCTGGAAAAAGCGAAGAAGAAAGAAATGGATATGGTTGTCTTTAAGTCCATTAGCCGTTTAGCTCGGGACTTAAAGGATTCCTTAGAGATTCGTGAAACGTTTATCGCTCACAATGTTCGAATCATCTCAATCGAAGAGGGATATGACTCCAATAAAGCTGGGAAAAACGATATGGCATTTGAACTTTGGTCGCTTTTTGCCGCACAGTATAGTCGGACTCTTTCAGCAGGTATTACTGCAGCACTAGCGGCAAAGGTTCGGCGAGGAGAACATGTCGGACGGATTCCATACGGGTATGATCGGGAAGAGGGTTTTTTGAAAATCAATCAAGAGGAAGCGAAAGTAGTACGGCAAATCTTCGACTGGTACTTAAATGGATGGGGTTATAAGCGGATTACACTGGAACTAAATCAACTAAATATCAAACCGAAAAATAAGAGCAAATGGCAAGTAACTTCGGTGCAACGAATGATCCAGAACCCCATCTATTGTGGCGACTTTATCCTCAATCAGTATACAACGATAAAAGTTGGGGGAAGGAAAAAGCAAATACGGAACCCAAAGGAAAAGTGGTTAATTTTTAAAGATCATCATATGCCGATTATTTCGAGAGAGCAATGGGAAGCAGCCAACTATGAAAAGAAAAGCAAAGTCAAAAGTACTGCATGGAATGACTTAAGAGGAATTATAAAGTGTAGTGAATGTGGTAGTCATATGGTCATTGTTCAGTCATGTAAAAAATTAGCCAATGGCGAAAAGAAGCACTATTATTACTTGAAATGTTCGGCATATCGAAGAGCAGCCAAAGCTGGGTGTGTCAATCATCATCCGATTACATATGAAGATATACGTGCTTTTATCATTTCTCAATTGAAAGAAAAAGGTCAGTCCATTTCATTTCATTTTGTCAGCGAGTTGGAGTCAAAGAAGAGGATCAAAATGAGTCAACTGCAAAAGCAAAAAGCACAGCTTGAAGAGAAAAAGAAGGATCTGCTTGATGTCTATCTAGATAAGTTGATAGGCAAACAGGAGTTTGAATTAAAAAGAAACGAGCTGGATCATAGAATGGAGCAAATCGAGGTTGAGCTAGTTTCATTAAATAAAAGGGAGTATGTTCAAAAACGGATTCATAATATCCAGCAGGCTTTTGCCGCATTAGAAAATGAGCAGCAAGACTTACTTCAGGTATTTAAGACTTTGCTCAATCAAGTGGAAGTACATCCAGATGGCACGATTGATCTTTCGTATTCATTTCAAGGGGATTTTTCTTGAATCCTAGTTTGCAATGGTTATGCATTAATAATGTGATGCAGAAACTAAATGTAAAAGGTCGTTCACAAGCTGTGGTGGAACTTGTAAGGATGGGCGAACTAAAAATATAATCCGTTTTGGTAAACCCTGCCTTGGCTACAGAAGTGGCAGGGGAATTTTTGTGGTCAGCTCTGTTTCGAAGGGAATACAAAAAGCCGCCTAGATAGCGGCCAGTTTCTATGTCGATCTCTACCCTTGGTTTTGCTTTTTCTTTTGTAGCATAATTAGAATTACTCCTACAATAAGTAGCAAAATACCGATAAGAATAGCATTTGGATAATGAGTAGCTGTATTAGGTAGTCTCTCACCTGTTTGATTGGGATCAGTGTTTCCAGCTTGGTTAGATGGTGTATTATTATTTTGATTGTCATGGGTTGAAATACTATCATTACTATTTAAGTTGTTATCATCGTTGTTTGCATGATTACCACTATTATTGGGGTCTTTATCCTCATCTTCACATGCATTCCCATCATTGTCTCGATCTAAATCATCGACATTTCTTGTTTTAGAACCGCCATCTTGTATAAAGTAAGTTTGAGCTTGATCTTGCGAGGGAAAGTCCGAACAATTTTTATCAATTCCATCCATTCCATTGTCTGCTGCAGAAGCTGTATTTGAAAAGGCCAAGATACTAACGGTAAAACTAAAGAACAAGATGAATAGTCTTTTCAATGAGAAACCTCCTTGTCACTCTTATTAGATAGATTATATTTACTATAATCAAAATACAAGATAATCCATTTGATATAAAAGCATGATAATACCATCAATATTATAAGAATAAATATTATCTCTTGTATATAATGTAATAGAAATATTCATGTAACTTTCATAGCCATCGTTTATCTGAGATTCCGTATATAGAGAGAATGAGGGAAGATCAGGTCTAAGTAAATATAAATGGAATGTTTATAAGATTAAGTGTAAGGGAATAAATACGTAAATGGATGCAATTTATTAATTTACAATGTCAAGATTATCAAATACAACGTAACGCAAATAAGCTAAAAAAATTCATCTTGGGGGAAACATCATGTTTGGTGAAATGTTTGGAGAGTTGATGGACCTCGCTACGAAATCGGTTGGAGAGGTAGCAGAAGTGACTGTTGAAGCAACGACAGAAGTAGTAAACACCACGTATGAAATGGGTTCTGAATTTATTGGTCATTTATTTGAATAAATGAACTTGGAGTACCTGTGAAACATGAAAAGGCTCAATTTATTTTTAGGCATTGAAAAGATGCCTTAGAGATGAAAATCTGAATGAAAACCTCTGTCGCATAAAAGACAGAGGTTTTGTTGTGGTTAAAAAGCTATTATTATTCCCAAATCCAAAATTGGGCCCCATATGGATATTCAATACGACTATCTACATGGAGAAAACCTTTTGCCTCATATGTAAGCAAGCCACTAAATCCACACGTTTTGCCCAATTGGAACAATTGTGAGACTGTGTAACCATCGATTCTTATATCAGCGGCTATACCATATTGGTGTTGGCTATTAGAAGCGCCCCCGACGTTTTGATTATGTTTGATACTCCGGAAACCAGAGTTAACAGTAACTGGGCGGTCACCAGCTTTTTTGCGCAATGCTTCTAGCTTCCACATCGTTCTCCGAACATTTTCTTTTACTGTTTGCTCGTTAACTTTTCCTCCTGTAAATTTACTCCCATCTTTCGAATAAAATTCACTCCAGTTAAAATGTTTGGTTGATCCATCTGCATCCTCTAAGGCATTTAATTTTGCTTGTGTATCAGGACCAACAATCCCATCTGGGGTTAATCCATATGCTTTTTGAAAGCGTTTAACAGCAGCCTCTGTCCCAGGTCCAAACTGACCATCTACACTTACATATGTTTTCGAAGCAGAATCAGCAGCCCAACCAGCAACACGAATCTGCAATTCTTTGACATCATTGCCCGTATCTCCAACTTTTAATGTTCGAGACCAGCTGTATGCTTCTGCTTTAGATGGGATAAATATCATCGTCAAAATGAATGCAAATACAGTTAAGATAGACATCGTTCGGAATGGAACTTTTAAAACTTTGGTCATTGACCTTATCCCTCCATTAATATTAATTTATTTATTTTTATATTTATTGTAATATAATGATTACTATTTTTCAATAAATTATATTAAACTAAATATAATTTAATAACAGTATATTATTAATCTTATATTATTTTATAGATTAAACGAGGAAGTGAATATTAGGATATATTGGTAAAAAATAAAAAAGCTGGACATATTGTATCCAGCTTCTACACGTTATAGGTCTTATATGGTATATATTTTTTCAACTTTAAAAATATTGATTATATACTATTTCCAAAGCCAACTTTGTGCTCCATATGGATATTCGATTCGGCTATCAACATGAAGGAAACCTTTCGCTTCATAAGTAAGCAAACCACTAAATCCACATGTTTTACCTAATTCGAACATTTTGGAAACACTATAACCTTTAATTTTTATATCAGCTGCAATTCCATATTGGTGTTGGCTATTTGAAGCGCCTCCAACCTTTTTGTTATGCTTAATACTCCGAAAACCGGAATTAACGGTAACAGCACGTTCGCCAGCTTTTTTACGCATAGCTTCTAACTTCCACATGGTTCTCCGAACATTTTCTTTTACTGCCTGCTCGTTAACTTTTCCTCCTGTAAATTTACTTCCATCTTTCGAATAAAATTCATTCCAGTTAAAATGTTTGGTTGATCCATCCGCATCCTCTAAGGCATTTAATTTTGCATGTGTTTCAGGACCAACAATACCGGTTGGTTTTAATCCATATGCTTTTTGAAAACGCTTGACAGCAGCTTCTGTTCCAGCTCCAAATTGACCATCTACACTTACGTACGTTTTTGAAGGAGAATCAGCAGCCCATCCTGCAACGCGAATTTGCAACTCTTTGACATCATTCCCTTTGTCCCCTTTTTTTAATGTTCGAGACCAGTTATACGCATCTGCTGTCGAGGGAATGTATATCATCGTCAAAATTAATGCAAAAGCAGTCAACATCGACATCATCCTGAATGGATTTGGGAAGTTTTAAACAACAACATCATCTCCCTTTAATTTTTTTATATCAAACTATTTACGCTACCATTACAATTTAATATTTGTTAGTTTTCAATATATTTTGTAAAAAATGACTATAATTTTTTGTAAGTATTTCATTGATATTCATCTTATGAAATTTATTAGTTCAATATTTTAATATTCATTATTTCAATTCGTTTACTTGATAGACTAGATAGTGTCCTTGAGTTAAACCTTCTTGCTAAAATAGGGTTGAAAAGGAGTTAAAATGAGATTGCAATTGAATGGTAAAATAGTAGTATGAAAAGTTTTGTAGATCATTAAATAAATATATTTGAAGGAGTTATTGTATGATTAAATTTAAAAAAGATATTATTTATTTTTCTAATGAATTAATCCGTCGAGGACTTGTTAAAAATACCAGTGGGAATATCAGTGTAAAAGATGAGAAGCAAAAGAGTTTATGGATTACGCCATCGGCTCTTCCATATGAAAAGCTAACACCAGAAGATATTGCTGAAGTGTCTCTCGAAACGGGGGAACAACTATCTGGAAACTATAAAGAGTCATCTGAAACACCAATGCATCGAGCCATTTATCTACATCGCAAAGATATACAAGCTATTGTTCATACTCATTCTACATATGCCACGATGTTTGCTTGTGCGGGTGTTGAGATTCCGGCAGTTCATTATCTGTTAGCAGAAATAGGTGATCAGGTACCTGTTGCTCCTTATGCACTATTTGGTACTGAAGAACTTGCACAAAATGTCATACATAGCTTACAAAAAGCGAATGGGGTACTACTCGCCAATCATGGGGTTGTAGCGGTTGGTACAACGATTGAAGAAGCATTTCGTAGAGCTGAAGCTATTGAAATGGGGGCTCACTTAGCCCTCGGAGCGAAAATGTTGGGTAAGATTAATCCATTATCTACTGAAGAGCTTGAACAGGTACGAGCTCAATTTGCGAACTATTTTCAAGCGAAGGTTGCTAAGTAATGTAAAAAGTAGACTTTATGCTTTTATAATGAAAGAATGAATAACTCCCACACCTTGGCACATTCTAAAGATAAATGTTGTCTAGGAGGGATCATTTATGGATATGGAGCGGGCAAAAGAGATTTTAAATTCTCCGGAAAAAATAGAAGTAAAATATCGTGGAACCCCTGTTTGGATTGAGATGATCGATGAAACGGCTGAAAAAGCACAGGTACACTCCGAAAATAACCCTGATGATGTAAAGATTGTCCCAGTCTGGGATCTAGATGATCGAAAATAAGTGAAAAAGTCCGTTTCACCTATTTAGGTAACGGACTTTTTTCTTTGTATAATTTCTGTAAGGATGTGTCAGTTATATTTGAAAGATGGTATGGCAGTTTCTATATATCTTCCTTAGTAATCGTAAAGCCAAAAATCTCTACATGCCAACGAAGGGCATCAACATTTCCATAAGGCCAAGACCAAGTTTCAAAAGTGAGTCTTCCATGTATATCATCTTCAAGTTCAACATTTAATAGTTTGTGCTCAGCATGGTATAAGGCATCTAACCATGAAGCGAAATCCCATGGATTTTGGAGCGTAGGATGAGCTCTTCGCTCCTCGGATGGTAGAGATTTTAAGAGTTGGTTAACCTGCTTGACTTCTTCATCTGTGGGCCACCAAAAACGCTTGATAGCTGATTGGTCAAAATAATTGAGCCATTTAGGATCATCAACCGTGGTGTCATTACCAAGCTCTCTTGCCGCTTGAAAGTCTTTTACAAATTGCTGTAACCGAACAAATTGATGATGGTCGTTGACAGTAAATTGAATGAATTGGTTCCACATAAAGAACACCTACTAGAGCTATTATTTTAAAATATTAAACCGTTGGTAAGAGTTAAATCTCCTCAATCAATTCTCCACTAATCGATGCTTGTGGATAATTTGAACAAATAGTGGTTCTTCATCTTGAATTTTGTTACGAAGTTGGTATCCAGCAGGGCGGGGTTGTCCATATTCTTCACGACAGTGACAATCCCAAGCAAGTAAGCGATCTTTAACCTGAGAATGGACTGTTTCATCGTAGATGATACAAAGGGTGTATATCCAGTCTGTATTGGAACAATCCAAGAGAAGTAGAGCACGCTCTTCACTGTTCTGTGATATGTACAAACAGTCCAATCCCGAATTTCCTATGTTATTTAACTTCTGATTAAGTCGTTCGCTATCAAACGTCAGATGTAGCTGTTTAGAGATATCTTTGGTAATTGCTTCGACATACTCACTTGGAAAGCAAATTTCATATAAACCGAGTTTAGGATCATGAAAATCTAACCAATCAACCATAAAATTTTCCCTCCTTTATCTTTTTTGTGGTGGCAATTGATTTCCTTGAAGATAGGTTCTTTTGCCATTTTGATCTACAATATCGAGTGTAATATTGGGAAATTGCTGGTGAAATTGGCAAATCACCCACTGACAACTTATGGATAAAGGAAATTTCACATTTAGATTAATCGTTCCAGCAGCTTGTGGTTGACCTTGTAATTGATCAGCGATTTGCTCTAGCAGTTTGGGTATGGGCTCAACAGCACGATTATATCCTTCTTCTGTATTGATATTACCAAGACCGTCAATGTTTAGTGTTTGGAATCGACGCTGATGAGGTGGTTTTAAAGGAACAACATTTTCTTCTGACAATCGTGTAACCTCCTTATAATGTAAAATCTATAGATATTCAGTTATTTTCAGTGTTGATGAAGTAGTTTATTAAATATAATAAATCAAATGAGAAAGTAATGGGAAGTGTATTTGGAAAAATCATATAAAAATTTAAAGATAAATATCTTATATCTAAAGTTGATAGGCGATCGCTTATAATTTAGACTTGATCGAAGATAGAAATATAATCAATTGGGATGTGGTGGAGAATTATGCACGATTGTTCGTATCCATTGCAGAAAGAGCCGAAGGTTTGGTGGGTTAACCAAGGTGAGCTAATCGAAGAGGAACACAAAGAAGGCATTATTTGGACACCGATTCAACCTGTTAATGGTCGATTTTATTATTATTGGGGAAATATTATCGAGGTTGAAGAAGGGGACATTTTGCTCCATTATGCAAAAGGCAAGATCCAATATGTAAGTCAAGTCATATCTCCTGTAGAAGAATTTAAGCCCAAAGCGGATTTGGGAGAGATGGGGAGATTAGTTCGTACTACATATCATGCTTTAGAGCCTGCGATCGATGTTTATACAATGATCGATTTATTAAAGGGATTAAAAATTGAGCAAGGTCCGGTTGACCAACAAGGCAGAATTAAGCCAGGTTATTTATACCGATTTCACTTAGACGCTTTACGCTTATTGAAGCAGACTCATCCCCAAACGAAGTGGCCAGAGTTTTTAGAGAGGATAGAGGGGAAGAAGTTTTTAACGAATTATACCTTCGAAGAGTTGATAAGTGAAACGAATTTACCAGAAGCAGAGATACGTCGCTGGGTTCGTGTCATTGAACGAAAAGGACAAGCCATTATTTATGGACCACCTGGAACAGGCAAAACATTTATCGCTACAAGACTAGCCCACTATTTACTTGGTGATGAAGACGGTTTTGTCGAGCAAATTCAGTTTCATCCGGCTTATACTTATGAAGACTTTATACAGGGGATTCGTCCAGAAATCTTATCAGAAGGTCAAATGATTTATGTAATGAAGTCTGGTAGATGGATAGAGTTTTGTCAAAAAGCTCGTGAACGAAAAGGAAGATGTGTGTTGATCATTGATGAGATCAATCGTGCAGATCTTAGTCATGTATTTGGAGAATTGCTTTATGCACTAGAGTATCGAGAGAAACCCATTCGCTTAACCAATGGGGATGAATTAAGAGTACCCCAAAATGTACGAGTTATCGGTACGATGAATACTTCAGATCGCTCTACGGCCCCGATTGATTTTGCATTACGAAGAAGGTTTGCTTTTTTACGCCTTTCACCAAATTTTTTGAGATTAAAGGAGTTTCATCAGCAACGTGGATATTCTGTAGATGGGTTAATTCAAATATTAAAACAGCTAAATCAACAGATTGGCCATGAAGATAATATGGTGGGTATCTCCCCTTTTTTAGTAGAAAATTTAGAAGAAATAATAGAAGATATTTGGAAAACAGAGATAGAACCTTTTGTAGAAGACTATTTTTTTGATCAACCGAATATAGTGCATCAATTTCAGTGGGAGCAAATTCAAAAGTGGGTGAAGTTAGATCCATGAGGAATTGGCTAATGATCAAAGACTATGGGATTCGATGGTTAAATAAAGAGGAGCTTACTGAAAGTCTTGCCCATCAAATCTTGTATACTTATCATAAACAACTAGATATCGAATTTCCTAGTCCCAAAACGAATGGTCGCTGGAAGCTCATAGCCAAAGGATGGGTAGGTTCCATACCATTATCAAAGGATTTGGGTATTCAAATCATCCCTCGCGTATCTATTCATCAATTATATAGAATGTTGGGGTATGCCTACCATTTAAATAGTTTACAATTTCATGATTCGCTAAACCAGTATGAAACAGTACAACAGGTGTATGAAAAATTAGCTGAATTATTGGCACATAAGATTTTTGTACGTTATCAAAAAGGATTAAGTAAAAAATACCAAGAAAAACAAGAAAAATCTTCTATACTTCGGGGAAGATTGAATCTATCTAAATTAGTACAAACTCCCCATTTAGTGGAAGTACCTTACACTTATTTAGAACAAACTGTTGATCATGAAGATAATCAAATTTTATTATGGACTTTGCACCAAATTTTACGCTTTAGTCTCTGCACAAAAGAGACATCACTTCGTGAAATGCGAAAAGTATATCACTGTTTAAGATGGGGAGTTTCCTTAAAGCCTTATCAGGCTAAAGATTGTAGCCAACGAGTTTATCATCCTTCTAACAAAGATTATCAGCAGTTACATGCATTATGCCGTTTATTTCTCGATCAAATGGCTCCTGTTAAAAAAGAAGGGGGATATGATGCACCGTTATTTCTGGTCTATATGCCACGGCTTTATGAACTGTTTGTTACAGAATGGATAAAAGCTCATCTACCTAGTTCATATCAATTAAAAGCACAAGAACAAATAAATATTGGAGAGAATAATCCTATTCGCTTTCGGATGGATATCGTTATTTATCAAGCAGGAACCGCTAAATATATTTTGGATATAAAATATAAAACAAATAGAGAGCCTTCACAGAATGATATTTTTCAATTAGTCTCTTATGCTTATACCAAGGGTTGTACAGAAGCGATATTAGTCTATCCCACACGGCAAATAGTGCCTATTGATCAATGGATTCGTAAAATCCGGGTTCGTACATTGAGCTTTCCTTTAGATGGAGACTTAACAGAAGGTGGAGAGGAATTTTTACAACAATTGTTTGAAACAAGATAGAAAAATTAGTTTTATATTTCATACAGCATGTTGCATCATTTGATTGAAAGTCCAGATCATATTTAGAGTGGGAGCGAATCGTTTTTGTGTAGGATCGACTTATGTGACAAACCTTTAGTGGGGTGAGTGGGGAAGCGATGAGTGGCTGATTAATGAAACAACCTCTAATAGGCATAGACATCAAGTGTACCGATAAAAGGTTGATCAATTAAAGATTTTACACTTAGTTCATAAAGACCTGGTGTTAGTTTGCTAAAGCGGATAGAATCGACATCAGTAATACAATCATAGTAAAGTGGGTTTTCTTCCATAAATCGGTAGACGGATACTCTGATTTGATAAGGAAAGCGATTTCCTTGATTGATATAAACTTGGACCGTTCCTTGGGAGACTTGCAGAGGTGTAAGACCGTTTACCCAATAAGTCCCGACCTTTGTCGTTTGTATATGCTTATTGGTAATGGAAGTAATCGGTTGATAATTGGGTAATACATAGGGTTGTTCGTTCGAAATATGGCAAACAAAAGAGACATTATCTCGTAGACTTTTGACTACGATATCATAATATCCCTGTGATAGATTGTAAAACCGGATGGTCCCAGGGGAAGAAATAAAATTGGTTAAGAAAGGTTGGTTGTATTTATATAGGATAACTTCAAGTGGAGAGGGAGAAGGATAAATATCAAAAAGGCCGAAAGTAATCAATCCGCTGTTTGAATGAATAGGAATTGGATCAAAGTGTGTGATTAACTTACTTCCTCCTGGGGATAAATGGTCATGGAAAGCCCACGCATAGGTCATAATTACCTCCATGAAGAAGTTGATTTTTTCTATTATACCATATCTAAATAATCAAGTTAATGATGGATATATAAAATAGTTTTAATATTCATTAATAGTTTACTTATTTATATTATTTTAGTTGTGTAATTCGATTCAAAGCCTAGATCATCCCTAGATGAAGCCGCAAATCGCTTTTGTGTAGGATCGACTTTTCCTCAAGGGATAAGATTTCTTAGAGCTTTACTCTTGAGACAACTCTATCCGATTAAGGCTACAGGAGTGAGTAAGGAAATGATGAGCGGCTTCACTCTAGAAGTGCAGAGACTTCTTATATAAATATGTTAAAATAGTGATAATTAGGCATAAATTGGACCAATTTTAAGTTGGAAATTTATTGCTATTTTTATACCAACAAGGGATAGGAGAATACGATGGAAGGGCAAAATCCGGGAGAGAGATATCATATTTTTGAAAAAGTAGGCAGTGGTGGAATGGGGAAAGTGTATCGAGCGAGGGATGAACACCTTGACCGTGATGTAGCGATTAAGATCATGGATTTAAAACGTACCAAAGATCAGATCATGTTCCGCCGCTTTATGAAAGAAGCCAAGATCATGGCGAAACCATCCCATCCACATGTAGTTAAAATTTATGATATTGGAAAAAGTAATGAGCTCGATTATATCGTGATGGAACTGATGGAAGGTCCTACTCTTAAAGAGAATCTAAAAGAAAAAGGAGTTTTTTTGTCCGCGGAAGCATATGAAACCATATTACAAATCTTAAGCGGAATGGAAGAAGTCCATCAACATGGGGTGATCCATCGTGATCTAAAGCCTCATAACATCATGAGGGGGAAGGATGGAAAGTGGAAAGTGACGGATTTTGGTATTTCCCGTATTCTTACCTCCAACGATCGAAGGGATGCCAATCGGAACTGCACAATACCTATCACCTGAACAGGCCCGAGGAGAAGCGGTCCACTTTACTTCAGATATCTAATCACTCGGTGTCATTCTGTATGAGCTATTGGCAGGACAACCTCCATTTCAAGCGGAGGAGAATGTCGCTTTGATCTTAAAGCATATTACTGAGGATATTCCAAATCCGCAAATGATTAATCCGGAAATCTCTGATGCATGGTGTCAAGTAATCTATCGAGCGATGGAGAAAGAACCTAGTAAACGATATCAGTCGATTGCTGAAATGAAAGAAGCGATCGAAAGAATCGGGAAGATCGTAGATAAGAAGTCACCAGAGCCTATACTAGGAAATCGATACCAGATCCTAGAGAAAATTGGTGGCGGAGGCATGGCCAAAGTATATCGTGGGATGGATACGGTGTTAGAGTGCGAAGTGGCAATTAAGGTGATGAATGAATCATTCTGTGAAGATGAGGAATTTATTCGTCGTTTTAATAAGGAAGCGAAAGAGACAGCAAAAATCAACCATCCCCATGTTGTCCAAATCCATGATACTGGGAATGAAGGATCGACTTATTATATCGTGATGGAACTAATCAAAGGCCTTACTTTAAAAGAAAAGCTAAAGAATGAAGGGAATTTTACAGTATCAGAAGCCATCGAAATCATGTTAGATATATTAAAAGGGCTAGGAGAAGTTCATCGACATGGAATTGTTCATCGAGATATCAAACCACAAAATATCCTCTATGATTCACGCTCTGGTTGGAAAATCGCTGATTTTGGACTCTTACGCTTACTTAATTCCAATACTGAACTAACATGAACCCATACTACACTAGGAAGCGTACACTATCTAGCACCTGAACGCTATCAAGGCAAAGAAATTCATTATTCTTCAGATATCTATTCCCTAGGTATTCTCCTATATGAAATGGTGACAGTAGAGCTTCCGTATGACGCCGAAGAAGTAGTCACGATTATCTTTAAACACCTCCAAGAGCCTGTTCCAGATCCACGTAACATCAAACCCGACTTACCAAGGAAGCTATGTGAAGTGATCGAAAAAGCACTGGCAAAAGATCCGACAGAGCGGTTTCAATCTACTGAAGAGATGGCTCATGCTTTAAATATTGTAAGCACTTTCAATCAGGCTGAGGAAAGCTTGCCAGAAGATACGAACTCCATCGTACCTAAAGTTGATAACAAAGATTCATCTTCAGCTAATAAAGTGGTATCTAAATCAACAAACTTTAAGGTTATTTGGTTAGTCGGTATATGCTTACTCATAGTTGTAGTGGTGGGGCTCATGTTCTATGAAAAAGAAATATTCAATAAACCAGAAGAGCCCACCTACAAAGTGCTTTCACCCTATCTGGATGAAGAGGATCAAACAGTGCTTGAAGAGGTGAAAACAGCTCAGAAACAAATGAAGGGAATTCATCTAAAGTCTACCATCAACTTAAATGGGAAGGAAAATCAAGAAGAGATTCAGTTTGTAGATGAGAAGAACTTTTATTATAAATATAATGATATTGAAACATTTCAAAATAAGTGGGAATGTGTTGGAAGATTTCCTAAGGCTAATGATAAACGCTGGTATAAACTCTATAGCTGTCATGTACAGATGGGATTACAAGATCCCAAAGAAGTTTTAGCACTTATCGATCAAAGTAAAACTGCAAAAGTAGAAAAAAAAGAAAATGAATATATGGTTACTTTCACATTGGATCAGTTAAACCCTCTCCAGAAGCACTTACAAATGTTTGCTAAAAATAAGGGAGATAATGAGTTGATTTCGGGATCTTTCGAAGCACAAATTTGGACTCAGACTACCAACCATCGAGTAAAAAAGATAGAACAAACGATTAAGACACAATCATCAAAATTGAATATGACTACTCATGTACTGGGGGAAATGGAAGAAATCAAGCGCCCTAATTAAAGTCTTTAAGGGAGTGATTCAATTGAAATTTTGTCAAAGCTATTGGAATCGTACTTTCTCTTTTTCATTAGTCAAAGCTATTGGAATCGTACTTTCTCTTTTTCATTAGTCATAGCTATGATTTTTTCTTTTTTTCATCCAGTAAAGGTTTGGGGAGAAGACCTACAAGTAGCCCATGTGATAGAAAAAAAAATCTTTAAATGAAATAGATAAACTTAAAGGATTTCATGTGCAAGCCCATGTACTGCGTAAACTGTATTTACCTTCAGGAATGATCATGGAAGATAAACAAAAAGGAGATCTCAAGTACTTGGATGAAAAACACTATTATTATAAAAGCGTGTTTACTTCTCATGAAAGATATCGTAAGGGAGATCAATGCAAGCAGCGGATTTTAGATGATCCTCAAAAGAAGGAGTGGCATATACCGGAAGAATGTGCTAACTTTTCTATCTACCATCCCAAAAATAAACTAGAGTTTGTCAAAAATAGATTGGCTAATGCTTTTATAGAGGAACTAGGGAATGATTATATTATTTATTTAACATTAACAGGCTTCGTTGATTCTGAAAGATATCCTTATGTACTTACTAGTACAAATGGCCAAGCGAAAGTAGAAGATAAATTGAAAATTTGGATAGATAAAAAAACATGGCTTGTAAAAAAAGAAGAACAGAGTATTGAATCCGTAGCGAATGATTCATATATGTCATTAAATATGATCAATGAGTATGTCGGAGAGATTAAAGAGATTGAATTTCCACAATAAAGATAGGTTCTTTTTGTTAGAACTGGTTATTTTCCTTTTAGGAAAGTAGCTTTTTTTATGAAAATTACTATTCCGTTGATCATGGTATATAATTCAAATAAAAAGTTGAATTATATACAGATAATAGAATGGAATTGCGACGTGTAGCATTATTGACGAAGAAAATTTTCTCTATGAAAAATAATGAGCTAGTATTTAAAAATCAAAAAGAAAATTGTAAATATCATATAGGGTAGCTATACTAAAAATGAAAGAGAAATGATGATAAAAGGAAAAATAAACATTTTCATTTCATTTTATTTTACTGAATTGCCTGTAATAATATGGTTTAGCCGAGTATAAGCATACAATACTCGGATTGCTTTTTTAGAAATATATTGCTATACATCACCCATTTTTAGTTTAGTATACTTGTGAACTTTAAAAAAAACATGGATTTTAACGGAGTTTTTGTATTTTTTCAAGTAAATCAGCAGCCTAGCTTGGTTTGAAATAGGCGTCATAGTCTCTGTAATTTTATAGAGGTTGTTGCATAAAAAAAGCCGCTCATCGCTTCCACATTTACTCCCGTATCCTTAATCGATCCATAGAGCTTCTTAAGCGCATAGCTCTAAGAAGCTCTTGTCCTTTGAGGGAAAGTCCAGCGATTCGCGGCTTCGTCTAGGAATGATCTGGGTTTTATCTCAAGTGATGCAACAGGCTCTTTTATTTAAAAGTAGGACTACTTACCAATTTGATAATTCATATTTGGTTAGAATAGGGAATAAGGGGATTGATTAGAGTGCAACGAGTGAATTCAGTTCAAGGAGAATCCGTTATGCATCGATTGCATCTACTTATTAAAGCCAACCATAAGTCAACAGGTGTTGGTATATTGACTCGGAGACTCCACGCCTTTATTCTTGAATCCATTCAGCAAGCCAATCCGCAGTTATCGCAATACTTACATGACTGTAAAGAGCGACAATCTTTTGCTACATATTTTGGAAATGGCGAGATATTTGTTCATTCACCCGACTTTAGTGTCGTTCATAGCCTGCAAAGAAAGCTATTGGAAGATAGTTTAATCGACTTAATTCATTGGAAAGGGATTGTTCAAAGTTTACATAGTCAGCATTATACCAAAGAGCAAATTATGCAGCAGATTACTAATAAATTTACTTTAAGATTTTTAACCCCAACAACATTTTATCAACAAGGTAATTATTATCCTTTGCCTGAGTTAGTTCGTCTCTTTTGTAGTGCAGCTAAAGTGCTAGATATGTGTGAGGAGCTTGCAATTCCTCGCAATGAAATTGAAGTATGGGTGCGTAAGATTCGGATTGAATATGCTTCATTTGTGACGGATCGGGTTGATTTTGGTAAATTTAATGTAATTGGTTTTCGAGGTACACTTACTCTTAATCTCAAAGCGTTGCCACGTAAAGAAAAAGAGCTTCTCTGGCGACTTGCAGTATATGGATCGATGATGGGCTTTGGTTATAAAACAGCATGGGGACTAGGGCAAACGCGACTCGAGCCGTTTTGTTATACGAGGTAATGCTCTCAGTTACTAATGACTTCTACAAAGGAATACACAGTCAGAGAAATCATGGAGGATGATAGACACGGTTTTCCTTAGAAGACTTTGTGGAATTTTATGAATATGAAGATAGGATTATTGTGGAGGGTGATGTTGTTGAAAAATATTATACTTGAAAAAATTTTTGTAGGTAAACCACAGACGTTAGGTCAAAAAGATGCGAAGAGTGCAATGGATAAGGAATGGACAAGTGGAATTGTTAAAAAGCCGGTTGAAGGAAAGGTTTGGCTAGGTAGAACCAACCTAGTCGGGGATGGTCAAGCTGATTTAAAGTATCATGGTGGGCCTGATAAAGCAGTACTAGCTTATGCGTGTACTCATTATGCAAAGTGGCAAACAGAATTAGGGATTGAGCAGATGAAACCGGGTGCTTTAGGAGAGAATTTTGCGATTGATAACCAAACTGAAGCGGAAGTATGTATTGGAGATCTATATCAAATAGGCGAAGCTATTGTACAAGTTTCCCAACCAAGACAGCCCTGTTGGAAGCCAGCTCGTTTGTGGAAAGTTAAAGACTTGGCTCTTCGTATACAAAATACGGGGCGTACAGGTTGGTACTTACGTGTGATGCAAGAAGGTTATGTAGAAAGTGGACAGCCTATCACTTTATTAGAGCGTCCCTATCCAGAATGGACCATTGCCAAATGTAATCAAATTATGCATCAGCAGCCTTATGATCGAGAAGCAACTCAGCAGTTGGCTTCTTGTAAGCTATTATCCGAAAACTGGCGAAATACACTGTGGAAACGAGTGGAAAAAGGGGAAAATCCAGATATTCGCGGTCGAGTGATAGGGCCGAATGAGTAAGAGAATTGGGCTATATAAGTCCCTTGTTTTGGAAAACAGGGGACTATTCTTCTTATTCATGCAAAATCTATCTCTTTTTAGAAGATATGTTACAATACATGAAGTAACAACTTAGAATCAATCAGTAAGGTGATCAAGATGATCCCAGAATACCAAAAGTTTATGTTGCCTGTATTAAAAGCCCTTGCCGATAAAAAAGAGTGCCCACTTCACGAGGTGCGTGATCGAATCGCTGAAGAGCTGCAAATCCCTTCACAATTGAGGAACAAGTTGGTGCCAAGTGGAAAGCAATCTATATATAATAATCGAGTGAGTTGGGCTGTCTTTTATCTTAAAAAAGCGAATTTAATCGAAAGTCCGAAGCGTGGCATTTTGAAAATAACGGCTAAGGGAACCCGTGTATTAAAGAAAAATCCAACCGAAATTACACTACAATTTTTATCGCGTTATAAGTCATTTCGTACATATATGGAGCAAGTCGGTGAGCAAACCAGCTCACAAGTATCAGAGGAGACTTCAACGACGACACCAGAGGAAATGCTAAGTGAAAGCTATAAGCAAGTTTGTAAACAACTAGCTGAAGAAGTTCTTGAGCAAGTCATGAAGTGTTCTCCAGCTGCATTTGAGCAACTTGTTGTTGACTTACTTCTAGCCATGGGCTACGGAGGATCACAACAGGATGCTGGTCAAGTAGTAGGGGGAACAGGTGATGGTGGAATTGATGGAGTGATTAAAGAGGATCGCTTAGGACTAAGACAGATTTATATTCAAGCAAAACGTTGGGAAAAGCCGGTTGGTAGTCCTGAGGTTAATCGGTTTTGTGGCGCTCTATCGACGAAAAATGCGGATCGTGGTGTCTTAATCACAACTTCTAACTTTACGTCTAGTGCACTTCGAGCTGCTAAACAATCAAGTTATCATATTGTGCTAATTGATGGACAAGAATTAGCTAATCTTATGTTGGATTACAATGTTGGGGTTGTAGATGCAAAACATTTTGTATTGAAACGAATTAACCATGATTATTTTGAACAATTAACATAACATAATAAACCTGGACGAGTTCTCTTAAATAGGAGGCTCGTCTTTTTAAAACTTATCTATGTATATTCTGTGAAAATACCCAATAAAATCGTTTTTTTATATATAATGAAAATATATTATGTTCATATACAAGAGGAGTGATTGGATTGGAGATCCCGGTTTGTGATATTCGCTTCGTAAACGGGAGATTCATCATATATCCAAGCAAACTTCAAATTATATATCAACGAAAAAATGGCAATCAAACGATAGAAATTGATATGGCAAGAGTTGAAGGAATTGAAATATTTGAACCGATGTTAGGAGTAGGTTATATGCATATTTCCATTGATGGAGATATGCATTATAGACGGAAAATACTTCAAGCCAAAAGGCAAGCTACTTGCTTGTTCATTCGGACAAGAAAACAGTATTATCAAGCGGTTAATGCAAAAGAAATCATTGAAATTATCTTAAAAGAGGGACAGGGGATACATCCTATTTCTACCCAACATGCCTTGGCGGTTAGTGAACAGGTAAAGCATTTGTTTCAAAGTAAATGTAGAAAAGCTACTTATGCGATCAAATTAAATTCCTTACTAATCCCTAGTGTAGGAGCAATTGTAGGTATTCTGATGACTGGTAACGCTTCCACAATAGAATTAGGTGTTACTTGTGGTATAATCACCTTATCTTGGATCATAATCTTATTTATTTTCTTAAGTATGATTCGTGATCGAGCGACTAGTCAATCGTGGTGGGATGCCAGACGAGAAAAGATGATGCAACGTGTGAATCAGGTACAAACTCTTTTGGGTGGTGTTACTTTACTTACACTCATAATGTCATAAATTTCTCACAGTTAGGGTGTATGGATCCATGGATTGCAATTTTTTGAATGCCCATATATACGAGAACGAACACTTCTTCGTTAGAATGTGAAATAAGAAGTGTTCGTTTATCTAAATAGATATTTAAACACACCTCAGGTGGAGGATCGAAACTTGGCTCCGATGGTCGTTACGTGTTTGTATAAGGATAGAACTAAGTTCAAAAACGATACAAATAATATGAGCTATTTGAAAGGAAATTACTTATGAATCTATTCGTCTATGGTTCACTTCGTAAAGGAATGAAATATCATCATCTTCTTCAAGGGGCAAAATTAATCACGCTATCAGCTTGGATCCGTGGCCTGTTATATGATACTAGACAAGGTTATCCAGGGTTAACCCCAGGAAATGGTCATGTCATAGGTGAAATTTACCATATTAATAAGCAGATTTTAAAACGTGTGGATCAGTTAGAAGATTATTATGGGCCACAAGATCCTCGTAACTTATATGAACGTAATGAATTATATGTTAATACAAAAGAATATGGTAAGATACGCTCATTTGTTTATACCTATAAAATGGAACAATGGCTCAAACAAAAAGGAATTTACATCACTGAGGGTGATTGGGTTCAATATATGACGAAAGGTTGAAAATAGCGGTTTGTATTTGTCAGGGAGGTATTTTTTTTATATACTTTGAGCGAACTTACTTTCTTTGTATCATAGCAATTTCAATAACATTAATTAGAGTTGAGAGCCCTTCCATTTTAGATATGGGATGGTTTGTTAACCAACAACCAACAATCAACAATTCCAAGGAATAAAGGAGAATGAAATGAGCGGAGAAAATCATCGTCCAATTTCGCCGGAAACGGTGGTGGAAATTGAAAGTTTACTGAGGGAAATGAGTACAATAGTTAAAAGGAAGGGGCGAGAAATCCTTCATCATTTTCCGATTACCCCACCTCAGTTTAATGCACTCTTATGGTTAGACAAAGAAGGCGATATGACTATTGGTGAACTTAGCCAAAAAATGTACCTCGCATGTAGTACCATGACAGATCTTGTGGATCGGATGGAGAAAAATCAATTGGTCAATCGAGTACGTGATGATAGAGATCGTCGTGTAGTTCGTATCCATCTTTTGGAACGGGGTAAAGAGATTATCGAAGAAGTATTAGAAGCACGCCGTCAGTATCTTACTGGGGTATTATCCCAAGTATCAGAAGATCAAGCGATTCAAATTCGAAAGCATTTATCTATCTTATATAATGAAATGAAAGATATTTGATCTAAACGAGTCCCTTGATAAGGGGCTTTTTCGTAGGTACAGAAGCTGCTTGAATATGAAGCTAGATACAAATCAAGCGTTTGATCGAATGCAGCATGCTTACTGCAGAAATGGAGATGAAAAAGTGTATCGATCGAGGAAAGAAAATGGCATTGGTATCTTAGATTCAGGGGTAGGAGGATTAACAGTAGCTAAAGAAGTGATGCGGCAACTTCCACGTGAAACGATATACTATTTTGCTGATACGCTGCGTTGTCCGTATGGTCCTCGTACAGCAGCTGAAGTACGGCAGTTCACATTAGAAATTTCTCGTTTTTTACAACAGTTTCCTTTGAAAGCTCTTGTTATTGCTTGCAATACAGCAACAGCTGCTGCTTTACCTCAGGTTCGTAAAGAACTCCCGATCCCAGTACTAGGCGTGATTGAACCAGGTGCAAGAGCAGCTATTAAAATTACGCGAGATGGGCAAATTGGTGTAATCGGGACACAAGGTACAATCCGAAGTAAAGCATATGAAAAAGCATTAACTGACTTACATCCTTCTCTTACCATTTATAGCTTAGCCTGTCCAACCATCGTTCCGCTAGTAGAAAGTGGAGAAAAAAATACCCCTAATGCATTAAAAGTAATAGAGAATGCATTAAAGCCATTCCAAGATAAAAAAATGGATACGCTTATCTTGGGGTGTACTCATTATCCATTGGTAGCAAACCTCATTGAGCAAGTAATGGGTAAGGAAGTCCAGATTATTAGTTCCGCTGAAGAAACAGCAATAGAACTAAGTGCTATTTTGCATCATCAAGGTCTGCTGGCACAGAAAAAAACAACCCATCGTTTTTTTACAACAGGAAGCCCAGATACTTTCGCTACCCTTGCAAAAGATTGGCTAGGTCAATCAATTAAAGTGGAACTAGTAGAGTTACCCAAGTTGCAAAAGTTTTTTGTAGGATAAGTGCTAAATCCTCTTAGGGCTCGTATACATATAATAAAATTGTTGTCCTAGGAGGGAACTTAAGCATGCGAGTCAAAAAGAAAGTTCGTTTCATGGCTGCTCTTTTACTCTTGCCATTTGCATTAACTGGTTGTCTGTTCGGCCCGGAAAAACCCTCATCGGAAGGAATTGATCCACCACCTGAACATGTTCAAAAAGATCATGCTTATCTTGTAAATACAACTCCTCAGAAGGAGTCAGTAATCAATGACCAAAGAAGAAATGGGACGGAAATGTATTTTCTGAGTGAAACAGGGTTTGTTGTTCCTTATATGATTCCTGTAAATAAAAAAGAGATGACTCCTAAAAAGGCATTATCTTATCTTGTGCAAAATGGACCAGCTGGGGAGCATTTACCACAGGGCTTCTCAGCAGTATTACCACAAGGGACAAAAATTAAGGGTTTTCATATTCAAGATAAAACGGCGATTGTCGATTTTTCTAGAGAGTTCCTCAATTACACCAAGAAATCAGAAAAACAAATTTTGGATGCGATTACTTGGACACTAACTAGCTTTGATGAGATTCAAGCTGTCAATATTTGGGTGGATGGGAAGCCACTTGAGTCTATGCCACAAGAACATTCTCCTGCTCAACATCTAACACGTGAAAATGGAATCAATGTGGAAGTGGCTGAAGGAGTCAATCTCAATCAAAGCATGCCTGTCACTCTTTACTTTTTGGGACAAAACAAAGAAAATAGGGTATATTTTGTACCGGTAACCAGAATGGTGAATCGGCAGGAAAATACCGCTGAAGCTACTTTAAAAGAACTAATCAAAGGACCTAAACAAAATGCTGAACTATTTAGTGCTATTGATGCTAATACAGAAGTGAATCAGGTACAAGTCAAGGGGGATTTAATTACGGCTGATTTTGGTGAACAGATTTTAGAGTCAAATCAATCCAAAACAGCTTCCAAGGATGCATTACAATCGATTGTTCTTTCATTAACTGAGAATAGCACAGCGAAAAAAGTAAAAATTACAGTTAATGGAAAAGGAACAGTAGGGGTTTTTGGACAACAAGACAGGAAGCAGGATGAACCGATTAGTCGACCACAAATGATCAATCCAAGTGAGCTATAATCATGAATGATCTTAGAGCATGTTGAAAACTCTAAAATGGAATAGGTTTTCTCGAAAATTACACTCTTTTTTGTGAAAACCTATTCCAGATAAAATTGATTTTAACATCATCCTAAAAGATGATCATTGATCATCCTTTTTTCTTTTTTATTCAACTTTAAATGAGTAGGGTATGCTATACTTAAGTGAATGAATACAGGGGGGAAATTCATTGCGAGTTGATGGACGAACATATAATGAGCTACGTAAAGTAGAGATCATTCGTGGATACATAAAACCAGCTGAAGGTTCTGTGCTCATTTCAATTGGAGACACCAAAGTCATTTGTACGGCTTCAGTCGAGGATCGCGTTCCTCCTTTCTTACGAAATAGTGGCAAAGGGTGGATTACCGCTGAGTATTCAATGTTACCACGAGCCACCCAGACACGAACAGTACGTGAAGCAAGTAAAGGTAAATTAAGCGGACGAACGATGGAGATCCAACGTTTAATCGGACGAGCAATGCGTTCCGTTGTGAATTTAGAAGCACTAGGTGAAAGAACTTGTTGGTTGGATTGTGATGTGATTCAAGCAGATGGTGGTACGCGGACAACAGCAATCACTGGAGCTTTTATTGCAATGGTAGATGCACTTGCTCCACTGGTCAAAAATGGAACTTTACCTTATTTACCTGTAACCGACTTTCTTGCAGCTACAAGTGTGGGAATCATCGGCGAAAATCCATGTCTCGATTTATGTTATGAAGAAGATTCTTCTGCAATCGTAGATATGAATGTGGTCATGACGGGTATAGGAAAGTATGTAGAAATTCAAGGAACCGGAGAAGAATCCCCATTTTCCTCTGAGCAATTAGTGGAATTACTACAATTAGCAAAGCATGGGGTAGATCATCTAATCAACCTACAAAAAAGCACTCTTGGAGAAACCGCTGAGTTAGTAGGTCAAAAACCAGCAGCTAAAGCAGAAGACACTAAGGGAGAATCTTCGGGAGGAACAGTAGAATGAAAGCTTGGCCGTTTTCATATATTTTAATTGCAACTAGAAATAACGGAAAACTAAAGCAGTTTCGTGACCTATTTGCTCCATTACATCTGGTTGTAAAGGGACTGAATGATGTATCAGATCTACCGGAAATTGAGGAAGATCAAGATACTTTTGAGGGGAATGCTCAAAAAAAAGCAGAAGCAATTAGTCGAATAGTAGGAGGTCCTGTGATCTCTGACGATTCCGGCTTAGTTGTTCCTGCTTTAAATGGAGAGCCGGGAGTTTATTCTGCACGTTATGCAGGGTTACATGCAACAGATGATGAAAATAATCGTAAACTGATCCAGCGAATTCAAGGGGTTCCTGAAGATAAGCGACAAGGTTATTATGTATGTGTGATGGCTTTGGCAGTTCCAGGAGAAGAAACTAAGTTGGTTCGTGGTGAATGTCAAGGTAATATTGTGACAGAACCTAGAGGTGATGAAGGCTTCGGATATGATCCTATTTTCTATCTCCCATCTGAGCAAAAAACGATGGCACAACTGCCAAATGAGCGCAAATACCAGATTAGTCATCGAGCTGAGGCCACAAAAAAACTGCTAGCTCTATTAAAAAAAGAGTATGTGTTTGAGCAGAAGGTGATGAAATGAAGGTACTTTTGGTAAGTGATTCTCATGGAAAAGGGAATTTACTTAACCAGATTATCGAACGGGTGATTCCTGATCATGTAATTCATTGTGGTGATTTTTGCACAGATCGTGATGAACTTCCTCCCGTGTCGTTAACAATTGTAAAGGGAAATTGTGATTGGGAGGATGTCCCTGAAGAAGATATCTGGGAAGGAGCTGGACTACGCTTCTATGTCACTCATGGACATAACTTGCGTGTCAAAACATCCCCACTCCCCATCAAATATCGTGGTGAAGAAATGGGTGCCCAGATCGTATGTTTTGGACATTCACATTTTCCTTTCTGTGAAAAAATTGATGATGTTTTACTGATTAACCCTGGTAGTATATCTTATCCACGTGGTTTTGCTTATCCAACCTTTGCTTGTTTAGAAATTGTAAATAAACAAGTAAAAGTGACTTATCATCAAATTGATGGAAAAGAAATCCACGAGCGTGGAGGCATTTTTTCTTTTTAAGAGAAAATGCCTCCCACGCAAAATTAATTGCGTAAACATGAAAATTTTTATTGACAAAGGGAGTATTACGGGTATAAAATATACTTGTTCGTAAGAAATGAATAATATATGTCCCAGTAGCTCAGCTGGATAGAGCAGCGGCCTTCAATTAGGAGCCTCTATAGGGAAACAGAAACCTATAGAGTGGATGGCACTATATCGGTGAAGCCTTAACAGATTTTATGCTGATGGTAATACCGAGGAAACTTACGATCTCTTTTGATCAAGGAGATTTAGGAGTTTTGAAGGCTCAAGTTGATTTATATAAATCGATTAGCTTGAGGGTAGAAATTCCGAAGAATAATCAAGTACAAAATGTCAAATACGTGCATGATTATCGTGAGGTTCCGTAGAGACTACACGTGCCACACCTGAAATGGTGAAGATATAGTCCAGACCACAAACAACAAATGTATTGTTGGTGGCGAAAGTCATAGTGGTATGCTAAGCCGTCGGTCGGGAGTTCGAATCTCTCCTGGGACGCCAAACAAATACCTGTAGAAATATTAATGAGTTCAGGACTTTTCTCTACAGTTTCTGAATGTGAAAAACCGATATGTACGTATGAAAAAGGCACTCCTATACGTTGGATAAAAGGAAGTGCTTTTTTTTATGGAAAAGCGTTTTGTCATGCGATACTAGTACTAGCGAAGAGATGATTATAGGATATGAATGTATAGGTACTAAAGTTGAATGGCTTAAAAAAGTTCTCGAGTTTATTTTTAATAAGGAACAATATGATTCTGAACTCAATAAGATTTATACTTGATAAAATATTTGAGATGTTGGACTGGCTTTTTAATAAAGATTACAGTAAACAATAAAAAGCTCAACCCTCAACTAATGAAGATTGAGCTTTTTATTGTACAATTTTATTTCACAGAAAAGTGTCGGTCATTGAGCTTCTTATATTCCTTCACTTTTTTGTCCTTTGCTTTCGGCTTAGGAAGTTTTTTGCTATGAGTAATCTCAAGTGCTACATCCGATACGATCACGCCAGCATTTTGTAGATCTTCTTTTTGGATCTTATCAATGGTGTCTTGGTCTGTGTGATAATTGGGGTCATCCATATAATGGAAGAATACGACAGGAATTCCAGCTTCTTCAAATGGAGCGTGGTCGCTTCGAGTAGAGAAGGAGCGCTCATAAGGCAGTTGGAGCCTTTTTGCTTTCTCTTCAGCTAAATCAGCAATAAAGGACTGGGAATTCTCCGAACCTGTTAAGATACCCAAGCGGTCGCCAACGCCAACCATATCCATATTAATCATCGCTTTGATATTTGCTTTTTCCTCTGGTTTCAACTCGTTAACATAATATTTAGAGCCAAGAAGTCCATTTTCTTCTGCCCCAAAAGCGATAAATGTGATATTTGTATCTTTGGCTGCTTTATACTTGGATAAAACACGAGCGACCTCAAGTAGAGTTGCTGTACCTGAAGCGTTATCATTAGCAGCAGGTGTATCTACCCCATCATAATGTGCTCCGATGACAAGGGTTGTTGCTTTATTTGGCTTTTTCTTTGCCTTCAGTGTTCCGATAATATTTTGCGAAGTAGTAGTCTTCATCTCAGTTTTGGCATGGATAGTGGCATTTACTTTTTGTCCTTGTGACAACAATTGGGCCAGATGTTCGCCATCGGCTTGTGTAATACCAAGCGCAGGGACATCTGAAGGTTGACCGAGTGTACCATTAACTGGACCCGTGGTGTTGTTGTAAATAATCACTCCTGCTGCGCCAGCTTTAGCTGCATTTTGCGTTTTCTCATAGAAGTTTAACTCTCCGCGTTGGATAAGAGCAATTTTACCTTTGACATCCAGACCAGCAAAATCACTTTCTTTACCCAGCTTCGCCCAAACTAATTCAGCAGTAATTCCTTGTTCGGGTGTACGTGGTGAATATGTTAATGGAGAAGTGGTAACTTGCTTCTGTTCAGGTTGGTTGATCGTGAGTGTTCCTCCATGATTGATAAATTGTAGGAATGGGAATTTTTGCTCTTTAACTTCTAAACCATAGGATTTAAAACGTTTAATGATTTGATCTGCTGTTTTTCTTTCTCCTTCAGTTCCAGCTACACGTGCATTATCACGATTAGACATCCAGACAATATCTTTATAAATCTTGTTAGCTTCTATCCATTTTAGTGGTGGCTTAGGATTCTTATTGGGGAGAGAAACAAAGGCTGTTGAAAAAGTTAGTGATCCTAAAATAACCGCTATACCGAATAATCGAAGTTTTTTAAACATAATATAGTTCTGGGGCTAAAAACAGGGAAAATTTAAAGAAAGAGATCATTCATTTCATGTTTTTAGCGCCAGAGTCTCCTTTCGTTAAATGTTATACTTGTATAAGTTTTCTTTAATCCATGAAAAATATAGGTTATAAAACAAGAATTTACCCTATCATCTTAGTCATCCGTAATCTAGTCACCTCCAATCATAAAATCAAGAATTGGTCATATACTAAATAAAATAAAGGGAAAAGTATAGTAATTTATTTTTATTATAACATTTTTAAGATAATTGAACATGATTTTTTATATATTTATATAAATATCCTTTGCTACGAGAGAAGGAGGTTTATCTTTACATTCAGGGTTATCATATATTACAATGATTTAAGTTTAAAGGAGAGTTTGTTGCACCTATCCATTCAAAACCTCTGAAGAGGATCGTGGTTTTTGAGATAAGGCAACAATATATGAAAGATATACATAACGATTTTGACATTTAGGGCTTCCATATTATTTTGTGGTAGATTCTATGAAAACAGGACTCATTTTTTTAGGTAACTGTATACTTGCCCTAAGTGAGAATTTACCAATGGGAATAAAGCCATGAACCCCAGCTGTTTTATTGCAATAGGACAACCCTGTGATATAATAGAATGGTTGTGAGTATTGGGTATTTTATGGCTAAGTATTCATTTTATCTGAAATAGATTTTTTCAGGAGGTAGCAATTCAATGAAAGCAAGTTGGGAAAAAACAGAAAAAAATCTTGGGGTTCTTACTGTAGAAACAGATGTAGAAACAGTAAAAAAAGCTTTAGATCAAGCTTTTAAGAAAGTAGTTAAAAAAGTAAGTGTACCTGGATTCCGTAAAGGAAAGGTTCCACGCTTTGTTTTTGAACAACGCTTCGGTGTAGAAGCTTTATATCAAGATGCTTTAGATATTTTATTGCCAGAAGCTTATGAAGCAGCTATCAAGGAAACAGGAATTGAACCAGTAGATCAACCTGAGATCGATATCGAGCAATTAGAAAAAGGTAAAAGTCTGATTTTTAAAGCAAAAGTTACTGTGAAACCAGAAGTGAAATTAGGGGAGTATAAAGGATTAGAAGTAGAAGTTCCTGAAGAAAACTATCAAGTAACTGAAGAGAATGTTAACGAAGAACTTTCCAAAATGCAAAAGCAACAAGGTCAGCTTGAAGTGGTTGAAGATGGAGTTGTTGAATCAGGTGACCGTGTGATCATTGACTTTGAAGGCTTTATGGATGGAGAAACATTTGAAGGGGGTACAGCTGAAAAGTATACCCTCGAAGTAGGTTCAGGTACCTTTATCCCTGGCTTCGAAGATCAGTTGATCGGGATGAAAAATGGGGATGAAAAAGAGGTTCAAGTTACCTTCCCAGAAGAATATCATGTAGAAAACCTAGCTGGGAAACCTGCTATATTTAAAGTGAAGTTACATGAGATTAAACGTCTCAATTTACCAGAGCTAGATGATGAATTTGCGCAAGATGTGAGTGAATTTGATACTTTAGAAGAGCTCAAAGCGGATACGGAGAAAAAGCTGAAAGATCGTGCTGTTAATGAGAAAGAAAACTTTATCCGTAATCAGTTGGTAGAAAAAGCAGCAGAGAATGCCGAAATCGAGATTCCAGAAGCGATGATCAATCATGAAATTAATCATATGCTCCAACAGTTTGAGCAACAGTTGAAATATCAAGGTCTCGACCTTAAAATGTATCTGCAATTTACAGGGCAAGAAGAAGAGGCTATTCGCGAACAGTTTAAAGCAGATGCTGAGAAAAAAGTTCGTGCTGACCTCGTATTAGAA
Organism: Thermoflavimicrobium daqui; assembly: GCF_003313465.1. GTDB lineage: Bacteria > Bacillota > Bacilli > Thermoactinomycetales > Thermoactinomycetaceae > Thermoflavimicrobium > Thermoflavimicrobium daqui. The sequence continues at coordinate 245,126 of NZ_KZ845663.1, read as the reverse complement.
GCAATTTCTAAGGTTGAGAACATTGAAGTAACTGATGAAGATATTGAAAAAGAAGTAAATCAGTTAGCTGAACAAATGGAACGGGATCTTGAAGAAATTCGTCGTCTTCTCGGAGAAGGTGGCGTAGAGCGTATTAAAGATCAACTCCTTACCAAAAAAACAATCGATTTTCTTGTATCCAACAGCAAAAATGCAGCATAATATAAATAGATAATGCCTATGTACTTAGTCTAAGAAAACCTTCGACTACTTGTATTGAGCAGTGAAAATACGGCATAATGGATATATAGAGAGAAAAAACAAGGCACGTATCATACGTGCCTTGTTTTTCAAAACACTTCACTGAATGCTTCTTCTGTTTTTCGCAAGTAGTCCTGTAAACATTCCCCGAAAGAGGTGTGGTTTATGCCTTTAATCCCAATGGTTGTTGAACAGTCCAACCGAGGGGAGCGCGCTTACGACATATACTCTCGTTTATTAAAAGACCGGATCATCTTTATTGGTAGTCCGATCGATGATCATGTCGCCAATCTGGTTGTTGCTCAGCTTTTGTTTTTGCAAGCAGAGGATCCAGAGAAGGATATACATATGTACATAAATTCCCCAGGAGGCTCTGTAACTTCGGGGATGGCTATTTATGATACCATGCAATTAATTAAACCCGATGTATCAACCATTTGTGTTGGTTTAGCTGCAAGTATGGGAGCCTTTTTACTCGCAGCTGGTACAAAAGGCAAACGCCAAGCACTTCCAAATAGTGAAGTGATGATTCATCAGCCACTTGGTGGTGCTAGAGGGCAAGCTTCTGATATTAAAATCCACGCAGATTGGATTTTGCGTACTAAAGACCAGATCAATCGCATCTTAGCAGAGCGTACGGGTCAGCCGCTCGAAAAGATTGCCCGCGATACTGATCGTGATTACTTCATGAGTGCTGAAGAAGCCAAAAAGTATGGCTTAATTGACGAGGTGATCACTACCCGTAAAGAAAGAAAGGGGTGATTCCATGTTTAAGTTCAATGAGGAAAAAAATCAATTGAAATGTTCATTTTGTGGGAAATCACAAGACCAGGTACGAAAGCTAGTTGCTGGGCCTGGTGTCTATATTTGTGATGAATGCATTGAACTATGTAATGAGATTGTGGAAGAAGAATTGGGAAATGAAGAGGAAATTGATTTGCAAAATCTACCTAAACCACAGGAGATTTGCACAATCCTCGATCAATATGTAATCGGTCAAGATCATGCCAAAAAGGCGCTGTCTGTGGCGGTATATAATCACTACAAACGAATAAATACTTCAACCAAAATGGATGATGTTGAGTTATCCAAAAGTAATATTTTATTGGTTGGACCAACTGGAAGCGGAAAAACCCTATTAGCACAAACTTTAGCAAAGATATTGAATGTACCATTTGCGATTGCTGATGCAACGTCACTCACGGAAGCAGGGTATGTGGGAGAAGATGTAGAGAATATTCTCCTTAAGTTGATTCAAGCTGCCGATTATGATGTTGAAAAAGCAGAACGAGGAATCATTTATATTGATGAGATTGACAAAGTGGCACGAAAATCAGAGAACCCTTCTATTACACGTGATGTATCTGGAGAAGGAGTTCAGCAAGCTCTTTTGAAGATTTTAGAAGGAACTGTCGCAAGCGTACCGCCTCAAGGTGGACGAAAGCATCCTCATCAAGAGTTTATCCAGATTGATACCAGTAATGTTCTGTTTATCTGCGGGGGAGCTTTTGATGGTTTAGAGCAAATCATTAAGCGTCGCCAAGGTAAAAAAATAATCGGTTTTGGAGCTGAAAATCAAAAAGTTGATTTGAAGCCAGGAGAATATTTAAAGTTTGTAATGCCGGAAGATTTATTGAAATTTGGTCTGATTCCTGAGTTTGTTGGACGTCTACCAGTCATTTCTACACTTGAACCATTAGATGAAGGAGCACTTGTTCAAATTCTAACTGAGCCTAAAAATGCTCTTGTTAAGCAATATAGTAAGTTACTCGAGATGGATAATGTTGAGCTGACATTTGAGAAAGAAGCCCTTGAAGAGATCGCTCGAGAAGCGATTAAACGGAAAACAGGGGCGCGTGGTCTTAGAGCGATTATTGAATCCATTATGCTTGATGTTATGTTTGAGTTGCCGTCACGTGATGATGTCATTAAGTGTACGGTAACCAAAGAGACGGTAATGGATAAGATGGCTCCCAAGTTAACCACTCGTGAAGGTCGCGTGATTAATTTAAAAGAAGAGAGTGCATAAGTTTTAAAATTTTGTACGATAAATTGTTCCATTTTAGACGCATCTACTTCTTGAAAGTAGATGCTTTTTTATGCTCATATCTTTGTCTAATTTATGTTAAAATAAAATAGTTTAGTAAGAGTTCGGTTGGATCCATCGAATAAGCAAATCCATCAATACAAGGAGGAGCAGCCGACGGGGTTGATCAGGATAACTTACATAATACATGAGGGTTTGAGATGAATGTAGAAAGTGGGTGGCGTAGGTGTTAAAGGTAGCGTTGGTAAACAGGAAACGTTATCTTAACTTTATTGAGGACCAACCGCATAGGAATTTTTTACAATATCCTTCTTGGGCTGATTTAAAAACCGAATGGCAATGGTCTAGCGAGCTCTTAGGCTGGTTTACAACAGAGAATGAAATGGTAGGCTGTGCACTCGTTTTATATAAAAAAGTTCCAAGTCTGAATAAGTTTCTTGCATACATACCACGTGGTCCCATGATTAATTGGTTTTCAGAAATTCCTTTAGAACAATGGTTTGCTCCTTTATTTGAACACTTTAAACAGTGGAATGTATTCACTGTTAAAATGGATCCACCTTTAGTAAAACGAAAGTGGAATTCCGAAACCATTATGGAAAGTGTGAAAGATTTCCAATCTCATGGACTTAAAGATAAAAAACTGACAGATATTCGACCAAACCAAATTAATAATGATGTTGAAATCATTCAACAAAAATTAGAGAAGTTAGGTTGGAAACAGAATATAGGACAAGATAGCTTTGATATAACTGTTCAACCTCAGTTTGTTTATCGTTTAAACTTAGCGCAGAAAACACTAGATCATATCTTTGCTGAATTTCATCCACACTGGCAGAAAAAAATTAATCAAGCAGAGTGGGAAGGTGTCGAGGTAACACTCGGGACGGAGAAAGATATTCCAGAGTTTTATCAATTGTTAGCAGAAACAGCTAAACAAGAGGGGAGCCTTACTCGAGATATATCTTATTTTAATGCAATGCACTATAATTTAAGCGCTGAAGACCCTAACCGTATTCGGTTATACTTAGCTAAACAGGGTGAAAAACTTCTGAGTGCAGCACTTGCTATTCATGTTAAAGGCCAAACTTGGGATTTATATGGTGCAAAATATACAAAGTCAGATCCAGCAGCTAGCTATTTGTTACGATGGAAAATGATTCAAGACGCTTACGTATTAGGTGCACATACTTTTGACTTTCGCGGGATTAGTACAAGCCTTGATGAAAAAGATCCACTTTATGACTTGTTAAGATTTAAGGTAGGATTTAATGGGGAAGCTTGTGAACTGATGGGGGAATGGGATTATCCATTAGTACCTATGCTTCATTGGGCTTTTGATATGTACATGAAGCGAAAAATAGCATCGACTCGCAGAGGGTAAGTCTTGGTAAAGATCTTATCGGATGAGTATCCCTTTCTTGATGCGGTCATACTACAGGTAAAGCAAGCCTTTGGAATTGATTGTGAGACAAGGAAGGGAAGTCATCATGTTGAATTGGACTGTTGTACTTATGCTGATGCAGATCGGCTTTAGTGTCATTATCGGTCTTTATTTCTGGAATCTGCTAAGAAATCAGCAAAGCAACCGAATCGCAGTGGACAAAGAGTCGAGGAAAGAGTTGGACAAACTTAAGGATATGCGGCAGATTTCCCTGACTGAACCATTATCTGAAAAGACTAGACCTACGAAGCTTCAAGAGATTATCGGTCAGCAGGAAGGGATTCGTGCATTACGTGCAGCATTGTGTGGACCGAATCCCCAGCATGTGATTATTTATGGTCCACCTGGGGTAGGAAAAACGGCAGCAGCGAGAGTGATCTTAGAAGAAGCTAAAAAAAGTAAATGCTCCCCTTTTCATGAAAGAGCTAAGTTTATTGAAGTGGACGCTACAACAGCACGCTTTGATGAAAGAGGAATTGCCGATCCACTAATTGGATCTGTCCATGATCCAATTTATCAAGGAGCGGGTGCACTTGGGGCATCTGGTGTTCCACAGCCTAAACCAGGTGCAGTTACAAAGGCTCATGGAGGAATTTTGTTTATTGACGAAATTGGGGAGTTGCATTCCATTCAAATGAATAAACTATTAAAGGTGCTGGAAGATCGAAAAGTTTTTTTAGAAAGTGCTTATTATAGTTCAGAAGATCGAAACATTCCCACCCATATTCATGATATTTTCCAAAATGGACTCCCTGCTGATTTTCGATTAATTGGAGCAACAACACGTACTCCAGAAGAGATTCCACCAGCGATTCGTTCACGTTGTATGGAGATTTTTTTTCGCCCATTGTTTCCTCATGAAATAGAAAAAATCGCGATTCAAGCTTGCGAGCGCGCCAATTTTGGGTATGATAAAGAAGCCATATCGGTTGTCAAACGTTATGCAAACAATGGACGGGATGCAGTCAATTTAGTACAAACAGCGATCAGTTTGGCTATGACAGAAGGACGTCAAGAAATTGAACGAGCAGATGTCGAATGGGTTGTGCATAGTAGCCAACTTTCTCCGCGCATAGATCTGAAGATGCCTATTTCTGCTCAGGTAGGTTTGGCATCAGGACTCGCTGTTTTTGGTCCGAACTTAGGTATGGTTCTTGAAGTTGAAGTAACCGCCACCAAAGTTAGAGATGGTACTGGTTCGGTTCAAATTACAGGAGTGGTTGAACAAGAAGAAATGGGAGGGCATTCCCGCACTCTGCGACGAAAAAGTATGGCATATAGTTCAGTAGAAAATGTCATTACCTATTTGCGTAAAACGGATATCCGACCTGATGATTATCATTTGCATATTAACTTTCCTGGAGGAATCCCTATCGATGGGCCATCTGCAGGGATTACCATTGCAACGGCTATATATTCAGCGATTCGTGGCGTTCCAGTAGATCATCAGTTAGCCATGACGGGTGAGTTAAGTATTCATGGTCATGTTAAACCAGTGGGTGGAATTGTATCTAAAGTTGAAGCTGCTAGACAGGCTGGGGCAACCCGTGTCATGATTCCAAAAGATAATATGCAAGCCTTGTTTAAACAGATGAAAGATATTGAAGTGATTCCAGTGACGAGTATGGATGAAGTATTAGAACAAGCAATACTTAAGCCACAACCACAAGAAGAAATGATATTACCCATCACTCCTGTATTAACCTAAAAGGTAGATGAAAGAGCAAACGATTTTGTGCTATAGTATTCAGTAAGATTTTGCAGTTTTATACTTGTGCGAGTATGTTATATGATCGATGAAAAATCAGGATCATGGATAGATTTTGAGCAAATCGCATTTGGATAGATCACTAACTCAAAGTCGATAAGCGACTGATTTAAAGAGTGCCGGCAGGTATATGATTGTATACTGCTTTATCTCATGAGAATAGAGTAATAAAAGGTGGGGTGGCCAAAGTTGTTAAATAGTCGGTACCCTTATTAAAACTTAAAGGGTGCCCGGCTTTTGTTCTGTCATAGACAAAAGAAAACGAATAGGATAAAATCGTACAAAGTTGGTACAGGTTCCTTCGAAACAACAGCATTGGAGGTGCAGGTATGGCTGTAAAAGAAGAGGAACATACACTTCCTTTGTTACCATTACGTGGTGAAATTGTGTTCCCAAGTATGGTACTTCATTTAGATGTGGGTCGTGATAAGTCGATCCAAGCTTTAGAAAATTCAATGGTAGATGATCACAAAATTTTTCTTGCTTCGCAAAAAGATGCACAAATTGAAGAACCAACAAGTGAAGATATTTACTTAGTAGGAACCATTGCCAAAGTACGGCAAATGCTTAAACTTCCAAACGGAACGATTCGTGTTCTAGTTGAAGGACTAAAGAGGGCGCGAATCCTCTCATTTATAGATGCGGAAGAATATTATCAAGTTCATGTAAGTGAATTACCGGATGTAGAACATAAAAATTTAGATACAGAAGCTTTAGTACGCTCTGTACTTGACCATTTTGAACAATATTTGCGTTTGTCTAAAAAAATATCAGCAGAAACTTATTCTGTAGTAGCTGATATTGAAGAACCAGGTAGATTGGCTGATGTGATTACTTCACATCTCCCATTAAAAGTTGTTGAAAAGCAAAGTATTCTAGAAATAGCAGATATTCAACTGCGTTTAGAAAAATTATTAGGCATTATCAATAATGAAAAAGAAGTTTTAGAATTAGAAAGAAAAATTACTTCACGTGTGAAAAAGCAAATGGAAAAAACGCAGAAAGAATACTATTTGCGTGAACAAATGAAAGCTATTCAACGTGAATTGGGCGAAAAAGAAGGTAGGCAAGGAGAAGTCGAAGAGCTTCGTGGTCAATTAGAAAAACTACAAGCTCCATCCGAAGTAAAAGAAAAAGTTGAAAAAGAGATTGATCGATTAGAGAAAATTCCTACTACTTCTGCAGAAGGTGGAGTTATTCGTACTTATATTGAATGGCTTTTAGATTTACCATGGCAGAAAGAAACCGAGGATGATCTAAGTATAGAAAAAGCTGAGAAAGTATTAAACGAAGATCACTTTGGAATGGAAAAAGCCAAAGAGCGAATCCTTGAATACTTAGCTGTTCAAAAGATGGTACAAAAATTAAAAGGACCTATTTTATGTTTAGTTGGTCCTCCCGGTGTAGGAAAAACCTCACTGGCTCGCTCCGTTGCTCGCGCTTTAAATCGAGAATTTGTTCGTATTTCTTTAGGTGGAGTTCGCGATGAGGCAGAAATTCGTGGTCACCGTCGAACCTACGTTGGTGCGATGCCAGGACGTATTATTCAAGGAATGAAAAATGCGGGCACATCCAATCCTGTTTTTCTATTAGATGAAATTGATAAAATGTCGATGGATTTCCGTGGTGATCCTGCTTCTGCATTACTTGAAGTATTGGATCCAAATCAAAATTCAACCTTTAGTGACCACTATATTGAAATCCCTTTTGATCTTTCTAAAGTGATGTTTATTACAACAGCTAATGCGATTCATAATATTCCAAGGCCACTCTTAGATCGGATGGAAGTATTATATATCTCTGGATATACAGAGTTAGAAAAGGAACGTATTGCCAAGGACTTTTTATTACCAAAACAGCTTAAAGAGCATGGATTAACTACCAATAATATGCAAGTTCATTCGGAAACCGTGCTTAAATTGATTCGAAATTATACGAGAGAAGCAGGAGTAAGAAACTTAGAGCGAACAATTGGATCACTGTGTCGCAAAGCAGCGAAACAAATCGTATCAGGAAAGAAAAAACGTGTAGTTATTACTACTCGAAATTTGCCTAAGTATTTAGGGGCAGAGAAGTTCCACTATGGACGGGCTGAAAAGACGGATCAAGTAGGTGTAGCTACAGGATTAGCGTGGACAGAAGCTGGTGGAGATACGCTTTCTATCGAGATTGCTATTTTACCAGGAAAAGGAAAACTCACTTTAACCGGTAAATTGGGCGATGTGATGAAAGAATCAGCTCAAGCGGCTTTTAGTTATATTCGCTCACGAGCCAAGGAGCTTCATATTGATCCTGATTTTTATGAGAAGAATGATATTCATATTCATGTGCCAGAAGGAGCTATTCCAAAGGATGGCCCATCTGCGGGAATCACTATGGCTACAGCCCTTGTTTCCGCTTTAACAGGGATTCCTGTCTCTCATAAGGTAGCGATGACTGGAGAGATTACTCTTCGGGGTCGAGTTCTTGCGATTGGTGGTCTTAAAGAAAAATCGCTAAGTGCACATCGAGCGGGGATTACACATGTTTTATTCCCGAAAGATAATGAAAAAGACTTAGAGGAGATCCCTAAAAGCGTTCGCAAAGACTTAACTTTTACGGCTGTTAGCCATTTAGATGATGTATTACAACTAGCTTTAGTGAGGAATCCATATGAAAGTAACACAAGTCGAGTTTGAGGTTAGTGCGGTAAAACCGGCTCAATACCCAGACGAGGTCCTGCCAGAGATCGCTCTGGCTGGACGCTCTAATGTGGGTAAATCTTCTTTGATCAATTGTTTGATTGAACGGAAAAACCTAGCACGTACCAGCTCCAAACCAGGAAAGACCCAAACCATTAACTTTTACCGAATTAATAATCAGATGTTTTTTGCAGATGTTCCAGGATATGGTTTTGCACGAGTATCAAAAAGTATCCGAGCAGCATGGGGAAAAATGATGGAAGCGTATTTTACCGAGCGGAAATCATTAAAAGCAGTTATTCAAGTAGTAGATTTACGTCATCCTCCCACTGCGGATGATCAATCGATGTACCAGTTTTTGAAATATCACCAACTTCCTGTCGTGGTTGTTGCTACGAAAGCTGATAAGATTCCTAAAGGTAAATGGCAAAAGTATTTAAAAGTAACAAAAGAAACATTACAAATTCAACCAAAAGATCATCTTATATTGTTTTCAGCGCAAACAAGGCAGGGAAAAGAAGAATTGTGGCATCTTATTGAAGAAAAGCTGGAACTCAAATCGCCCCAGTAAAATAGGCTAATATGAATGAAGAAAGAAAGGATTGGGAGAGGATGAATAAGAAGATTCGTGTAGCTGTGCTGTTTGGTGGTAAGTCAGGTGAACATGATGTTTCACTTTCTTCCGCAGCATCCGTAATCAAAGCAATGGACAAAGCAAAATATGAGGTACTGCCTATCGGAATCACTAAAGATGGAGAATGGAGGCTTGGCTCCGCATCTATTCCATTACTTACATCGAATATGGGTGATCAAGAGTTAAAAGAACTTCAAAGTCAACTACCAACAGTGAGTATTCAAACGCATGAAAAACAGACACTACCATCCTTCCGTCCAGATGAAATCGATGTTGTATTCCCTGTATTACATGGTACATATGGGGAAGATGGTACCATGCAAGGGTTACTCGAAATTGCAAATATTCCGTATGTTGGGGCCGGAGTTCTTGCATCTGCAGTAGGCATGGATAAAGTTATCTCCAAAAAGGTTTTTGCACAAGCAGGTCTACCCCAATGTAAATATGTTTCTTATTTACGTAATCAGTTTGAAAAAGATCAGGATCACGTCATTTCGCAAATTGAAATGGCGCTCGGATATCCCTGCTTTGTAAAGCCAGCTAACCTTGGTTCAAGTGTAGGTATTTCAAAAGCGAATAATTCAGAAGAACTGGTACAAGCGTTAAATGATGCGTTCTTATTTGATCGGAAAGCCATTATTGAAGAGTTTGTACCTGCTCGTGAAATTGAAGTGGCTGTTTTAGGCAATGATTTCCCAGAAGCGTCAGTGCCTGGAGAAATTGTTTCTTCTAATGATTTTTATGATTATAAAGCGAAGTATATTGATGGAAAGTCGGTCATGGAAATCCCAGCACAACTTCCTGAAGATGTAGCTTTACAAGTTCGTGCTATGGCAATCAAAGCTTATCAAGCGATTGATTGTACAGGACTTGCACGTGTTGATTTCTTTGTTCGTCGTGATAATGGTGAAGTATTATTAAATGAAGTAAATACACTCCCAGGCTTTACTCCATATAGTATGTATGCCAAACTATGGGAGTATTCGGGGATTAGCTACTCAGAATTGGTAACCAAGCTAATTAACTTAGCTATAGAGCGTTATGAAGAGAAAAGCCGATTGATAACAAAGTTTGAAGTATAGAAGAAAAGAAGCCCTTAATCATAAGGGCTTCTTTTCTTCTATAACCTACTTGGCATTTATTTATTTTGATCTGTCAAAATCATAGGGCCATCTGCTGTGATCGCAACTGTATGTTCATATTGAGCGGAGAGACTACCATCAACTGTTTTAGCCGTCCAACCATCTGCTTCGACTTTAACATGATGTTTACCTAGATTTAACATGGGCTCAATAGTGATGACCATTCCTTCTCTTAACAATGGTCCTTGACGGGGTGGGCCATAGTGGGGAACTTCTGGTGGCTCATGCATTTTACTACCAATTCCATGCCCAATAAAGGGACGAACCACTGATAGTCCATGGGATTCTGCAAACGTTTGAATAGCATGAGAGATATCACCAATGCGATTACCAACAGTGGCTTGTTCAATTCCGCGATAGAGGGCTTGATAAGTGATATCTAATAGTTTTTGTGCATCGCTAGAAATTTTCCCAACAGCATAGGACCAAGCTGAATCAGCAAGCCAGCCATTTAAATTTACTACCATGTCGATGGTAACAATGTCGCCTTCTTTTAAAGGGATAGGACGAGGAAACCCATGGCATACTTCATCGTTCACTGAAGCACAAGTTGCAAAAGGATACCCCATGTATCCTTTTTGTTCAGGGATGGCTCCATGTTGTTCTAAAAAAGTTTCAACCCATTGATCAATGTCAGAGGTAGTGATTCCAGGGCGAATCATTTTGGCGATTTCTTGATGACACTTAGCAAGTAGCTGTCCAGCTTGATGCATTTTAATGATTTCTTCTTTGCTTTTGATATGAATCATGCTTTTCTCTCCATTTATTTAAATTAGACGCTGAATAGGAAATAGGCTTCTCTTTGAGCAAGCGACATCTCGAGCGCTGGGATCATAAGAGAAACCTATTTAGTTCTAAAGACTAAAAGATCAACCTATTTTTTCACTAAAAATAAAAATCCTAGCACTAAAACAAGAGCGGGCCAATAGGTATTAAGTATGATAGCAATGGAAGAAAGTCCAGGAATGTCTCGAAGTCCGGGCCATGCAAATGCTCCGATTAACATGATAAAAATTCCAATGATTAAAGTCATATGATGTTTGGTAACAACGAATTGTAGAATAACGGCTATGCCGAACATAAAGATCAGAATGCCCCAATGGGTAGGCCAATCAGATACATATTTATTTCCCCATACAGTAAGAAATATAGCCGTACTTATACCAGCAATTAGTACGAGTTGAGCTTGTTGGTTGATTAAAAAGATAAAAAGTAAGATGACACTTAAAAGTAAGCCCAAAAAAGGCCATGTAATAAAGTCTTTAATTTCAGCTATTTTAGTTTGTACAAATAGAAGTAAGATGCCCGCTAAAATAAGAAAAAAACCAATTATTTTTTTCTGCATGCGCAGGTACTCTCTCCCTTTTCTTAACATCCTTATGTCCTATCTTATCATAAACAATGAAGAAAAGGAGGACTACCCACCAAGCCGGTAGCGTAAAAGTCGGTGTTCTAACCAAGCGATAAATTGATACATGAGTGTCGAGATGACTGCGATAATAAAAAGGCTGACCATGACTAATGTGAGATTAAATACCTGAAATCCATATAGGATTAAGTATCCTAATCCAGCTTTGGAAACCAAAAATTCACCAACGATCACACCAACCCATGCTAATCCTACATTTACTTTTAAAGAGGCAATCATATCGGGAATACAAGCAGGAAAAATAACTTTACAAAAGATTTGGTAGCGACTAGCTCCGAAGGAACGGGCTAAGATGAGATAGCTTTGATCTACGCCTTGAAAACTACTATGGATTACCAATGCCGTTATAATGATAGTGATTGCAATGGCCATTGCTAAAATTGAACCAAATCCGGCTCCCATCGCCACAATAAATAAAGGACCAAGTGCGACCTTGGGCATACTGTTTAAAACGACCAAATATGGATCTAGAACACGAGATAAAAATGGAGAAGCCCAAATTAATGTTGCAATGGCGATTCCTAAGATGGTCCCTAGTATGAAGCCACAAACAGTTTCCCATGTGGTTAACCAAACATGCCCGAAGAGTTCACCTGATAAAGCCATATTGCTCGTTAACTGCCAAATTCGGCTAGGACTACTAAATAGAAAGGGGTCGATAATGCGAAGATTAGTAGCCCATTCCCATAACCAAAGAAAACTAACTAAAATACCCATTCTTAAAACCCAAACCCATATGGTTGTAATTCGAGTCTCTCGCAAATAACGAGCATGATTTGGACTCATCGCTCCCCTTTCTAACCAACTTTTGTTCATGATTTCTCCACCTCCTGCCATAGAGCTTCAAATAAAGGGCGGAAAGATGGATGACCACGTGCTTTCATTGGAGAAAGAGAACGCAGCTCTTCAGGAACTAAGAAGGTTTGTTGAACTTCTCCAGGATTCCCACCCATTACTAAAATACGATCACTCATTGCGATGGCTTCTTCAAGGTCATGTGTAACGAGAATAGCTGTTTTTTCTTGTTGGGATAGTAAACTAATTAGTAATTCTTCAAGATGTAGTTTGTGCTGGATGTCTAAAGCGGAAAAAGGCTCATCGAGTAATAGTATATCCGGTTTCATCGTTAAAGTTCGTACGAGAGCAACCCGCTGTCTCATTCCACCTGATAGTTGGGAAGGATAAAATTTGGCAACATGCTCCAATCCAACTTGCTTAAGAAGCTGATAACTGAATGCAATATGCTCTCGATTTGCTTGATGTTGGACTTCAAGCCCAAAGCGTATATTTTCTTCTACTGTACGCCAATCGAATAAGCCATCTTTTTGTAGCATATAACCAATTCGTTTTGATGGTCCTTTTACTTTTTCACCAAAGAGTACGATTTCACCATCCGTATAGGGGAAAATGCCAGCAATCAGGGAAAGGATCGTACTTTTACCACATCCACTTGGACCAACAATTGAGATAAACTCACCACGCGAAACATGGAATGAGACTGATTTTACCGCCTCTTTTTCTGTCTGTTTGGTTAAGTAAGTATGTGTTAAGTGATTAACTTGTACAGCAAAAGAGGAGATCATCTTCCCCCCTCCTTACTTTTCATTCATAATAGAATGACCTAATTTTGTATCAATAATTTGCTCATAAGGAACCGACTTTGGGAGCTCACCGGCTTGTTTCATTATTTGAAGTAAGTGCTGATATTCTTGGCGTTCAATGATGGGATCCAAAGACCACGACTGTTGTTGTTGATAACGTTCAATTACACGTGTAAGAATGGATCGATCCATATCTTTAAAATAAGGATATACGGCATCGACGATTTCAGAAATACGATGAGAGGCGATCCATTTTTGTGCTTTGTAAATTGCACGGATAAAACGTTTTGCAGTATCTGGATGATTTTGTAAAAAGCTTTTTTTTGACATATAGACAGTATAAGGGACATTCCCGCTATCTTTGCCAAAAGAGGCAACGATTTTGCCTTTTCCAGCTTGTTCTAATTTAGATGCAACAGGCTCAAACAATTGGGCAAAATCTCCCGTGCCTGCAGCAAATGCATTCCCTAAATTTTGATATTCAACATTTTGAATCATGCGTACATCCTGATGAGGATGAAGACCATTTTTACGTTGGACATATTCACTAACCATTTGTGGCATTCCACCACGACGCTGACCGAGTAAAGATTTGCCTTTTAGTTGATGCCAGTTAAAGGAAGAAAGTGGCTTTCGAGATACTAAAAATGTACCATCTGTCTGAGTTAATTGAGCAAAGGCCACGATGGGCTCTGTTGCACCACGAGCAGTCACATAGATGGCTCCTTCTGTGCCCATGAGAATGATATCGGACTCTCCAGCAAGTAACGTTGTCATCGTTTTATCTCCACCGTTGCCATTTATTAATTCTATTTCTAGCCCTTGTTCTTTAAAAAAACCAAGGCTAAGTGCAACATATTGTGGAGCGTAAAATAAAGAATGAGTTACTTCTACCAAACGGATTTTGGATGATTGATTCGATGAGGTGGGTGAACAAGCGATCAGGGAGAGATTGAAAAGAGTGATGATAAGAATGGAATAAAAGAATTTCCACTTAGACATAAGCTACACTGCTACGTGTATCCAGTTTTTCAATAAGTATCAAGTATTCACAAATCACTATAAATAATCCGTGAATTTATTCATTTGCAGCAGCTTTAGCCCTCCTTTTATCAGTTTATTCATAATATACATTTATTTTTATGATATATATTATATTCGTAAATGCTTTTATTTTCAATTGTTAAAATACTCGGATGAAATGGTTCTAATTGTAAATGCTAGGAAAAAAGTTCTTTTTATATCCCATTTAAACATTTGTGTACGGGCTATGTTAAAATATATTTGATTTGATGTCCTTCAAAATCTGTTCACAGGTAGGAAAGAGAAAAAAAATGACCTATGTTATAATATGGTGTAATGACTTAGGAATTGTCCCAGAATCGACAGAAATAAATGAAACTGGGAATCCGAGGTGAAAGTTAGATGCATACACTCGTTGTAGGGCTTAATCATAAAACAGCGAAGGTAGAAATCCGTGAGAAGTTCGCATTTTCTGATCGTGATTTATCCCTCGCTCTTCGTACTTTACGAGATATGAAAAGTATTTTGGAATGCGTTATTGTTAGCACCTGTAATCGAATGGAGTTATATGTAGTTTGTGATCAACTTCATACAGGGGAATATTATTCCAAGGCATTTTTGGAAAGCTGGTTTCGAATTCCAAGAGAAGAATTTGAGAGTAATTTGTATATCAAAGAAAATGAAACAGCTGTGAATCATCTGTTTCAAGTGGTTGCTGGACTTGATTCGCTTGTTATTGGAGAAACGCAGATTTTGGGACAAGTTCGATCGGCTTTCTTAACAGCACAAGCTGAAAAAACAACAGGAACTATTTTTAATATGTTATTTAAACAAGCGATCACCCTTGGGAAACGTGTTCATACAGAAACAGAGATTGGTCAAAATGCTGTATCTGTTAGTTATGCAGCTGTTGAGTTAGGTAAGAAAATGTTTGAATCCTTTCGAGATAAAACGATTGTGCTTATTGGTGCAGGTGAGATGGGAGAGCTTACAGCTAAACATTTTTATGCGGCTGGGGCAACCAAAGTGATTGTTCTTAATCGTACCTTGGCTAAGGCAGTTGAAGTAGCGCAGCAATTTCAGGGGATTGCCCGTTCGATGGAACAATTGTGTGAATCACTCCAAGAAGCAGATATCGTAGTAAGTTCGACTGGTTCGACAAAGCCTATTTTAACGAAAGAGGTGATGGAGCCGATTATAAACAAAAGGCGTTCACCTTTATTTCTCATTGATATTGCGGTACCACGCGATATTGACTCATCCGTTCATGAACTTGATCAAGTCTTTTTGTATGATATTGATGATTTACATGGGATTGTCGATGCGAACATCACTTTGCGTGAGCAAGAAGCTCAAAAGGTGAGGGTTTGGATTGATAAGGAAACCCGTTCCTTTCAAGAATGGCTTCAAATGTTGGGAGTTGTACCACTTATTACAGCTCTCCGTGAAAAATCACTTGCTGTCCAAGAAGAAACGATGGCAAGGATTGAAAGAAAGCTACCTGACTTAACCGAACGTGAAAAGCGTGTTTTACGTAAGCATACGAAAAGCATTGTCAATCAATTATTAAGAGATCCTATCGTTCGAATCAAAGAATTGGCCGCAACATCACAGCGAGATGAAGCGCTCGATTTATTTGTGCAGATTTTCTCATTGGAGGAGCATATCCAAGAGAAGGAAATAGAGCAAAAAGCAGCTTCTTCGACTCTAATTAAAAGCTTGAATAACCCAGCGCTTGTAGATGGAAAAGTTTCCGTCACCTCGTAAGCGAAAGGGGAATGGAAGTGTTTGCTGAGCGGTGGCTTTTTGACTTTTTAATCTATCTCTATGCACTTAGTTTACTTTTTTCTTTTTCAGATCTACTTTATCCCAACCTACGATCTCGACGCTTATCCGCTGGATTGTTAATTACAGTCTGGTTTTGTCAGTCATTACTATTTATTTTATGGATTTTTTCACTTATACCGATTGCATTGCAGTTTGACGCTCTATTTATGTATTCGTGGGCACTTGTTACGTTTACTCTTGTGATTCAGAGACTGTATCAGAGGATGGATTTATTTGTTTTTTTTGCAAATGTGATCGGCTTCACAGTACTCGCTATCCATCTGTTTTTTGCTCGGGATTTATCACCAGAGTATACGAAACTTCTCCTTTCTGAATTGGGATTTGTGCATATTTCCTTGGCGATCTTATCCTATGTCTCGTTTTCGTTATCGAGTATTTGTGCGGGACTATACTTGATTAGTAACTACTTATTGAAAAAGAAAAAATGGAATAAGTTTCTATTTCGTCTACCCAGTTTAGATCGTCTCCAAGTTTTTTCGCGCTATCTCGTTTTGATAGGAACTCCTTTATTGTTGATTGCCATGATATTAGGAGTGATTTGGTATTATCAGATGATCGGTCAGTTATTCTGGAATGATGTCAAAGTTTGGACTTCCAGTTTAGTAATGATTGTATATGGATTTGTGTTGTATCAGTGGGTTGTGAATCGCTGGAATGGTCGCCGCTTAGCTTGGTGGAATACGATTGCTTTGGTTTCTATTTTGCTTAATGTTTTGATCTCAAGTACACGTATCTCATTTCATCATTGGTTTTAGATAAAGGAGCTTGCTAGATGAATCGATTTTATCCAATGATGGTGGACTTAACTTCACACCGCTGCCTAGTAGTAGGTGGTGGAAAAGTAGCAGAGAGAAAAATTGCTCGATTACTGGTGTCGGATGCGGACGTCATTGTTGTTAGCCCTGTTGTAACACAAACAGTAAAGAAATGGGCTGAGATCGGGAAAATTGTTTGGTATCCGCGTTTTTATGAGGAAAAAGATGGAGAAAATTGTTCTATAGTGATTGCTGCTACGAATCAGCGGGAAGTCAATCACCAAATATATAAGGACGCAAAAAAGAGGAAGCAGTGGATCAATGTAGTCGATCAACCCTCACTTTGTAATTTTACGGTGCCTTCAACAATTCACCGAGGTCAGCTAACCCTTTCTATTTCAACTGGAGGAGCTAGCCCAAGTCTCGCCAAAACGATTCGTCAGGAACTAGAGCAAATATATGGAGAAGAGTATGCGCTCTTTCTTGAACTGGCCAAAGAGATGCGTGAAGAAATCCAAGCTAGAGTGCTAGATCCAGCCAAACGTAGCCAGATTTTAAAAAGTCTAGTTTCACGTCAGTGGATTGAGGCATGTCGCTCACATCCGGATCAGGTAAAGAAATGGATGCAAAAATGGCTTGATCAAGAGTTACAAGCAGAGCATTGAAAGGGGGTCTAAAGATGCGACCATTAGTTGTGGGAACAAGAAAAAGTCTGTTGGCTTTAACCCAGACGAACTGGGTCGTTCAGCGTTTAAAAGCTGTGTTTCCTGAGCTCAAAGTTAGCCAAGAGAAAATTGTAACCAAAGGGGATCGCATTTTAAATGTAACCTTATCCAAAGTGGGAGGGAAAGGCTTGTTTGTCAAAGAGATTGAACAAGCCTTGCTAGATAAAAGAATCGACTTTGCAGTGCATAGTATGAAAGATATGCCTGCCGAAATGCCACCTGGTTTGATTATTGGTGCTGTACCACTTCGCGAAGATCCACGTGATTGCTTGATATCGCGAGAAGGGCATACACTTGCAGAGCTTCCAGCAGGTGCGATTGTTGGTACAAGCAGTTTACGTCGTCAAGCTCAAATTTTAGCCGAACGCCCTGACTTACAAGTGAAACCTGTTCGCGGGAACTTAGATACACGTTTACAAAAGCTTAAAGCTGGTGAATTTGATGCAATCATATTAGCTGCTGCAGGGCTAATGCGAATGAACTGGAAAGATGAAGTAACGGAAGCTCTCTCTGTCAACACGATGCTACCTGCAGTGGGTCAGGGAGCACTAGCGATTCAATGTCGCGAAGATGATCAAGAATTACTTCAGTTGCTGGTCAAGATTCATCATGAGGAAACAGCAAGAACAGTACGAGCTGAGCGCGCCTTTTTGAAATCTTTCCAAGGGGGCTGCCATCTTCCACTTGCCGCTTTTGCAAAACAGGTTGACGAGCAAATCAATTTAACAGGCCTAGTGGCAGACCCAAATGGAAAGAAAGTGATTAAGGGAAGTATCACTGGACAAAATGAATGGGAACTAGGTCAACAACTTGCGGAACAACTGATTGAGCAAGGAGCTAAACAACTATTGGCCCAAATACAGAAGGAGCTAGTTGGATGACCGGGTTTGTATACTTGGTGGGAGCTGGGCCAGGAGATCCTGGCCTTATTACTTTAAAAGGAAAAGAGGCGATCCAAAAAGCAGATGTGATTGTTTATGATCGCCTTGCTAGTTCCCGATTACTCCGATACGCGCGCGCAAATGCTGAATTGATTTATGTAGGAAAGTCACCAGATCATCATGCGTATACTCAACAAGAAATTAACGATACTCTCGTACAGAAAGCCAAAGAAGGGAAGTGTGTGGTTCGTCTAAAAGGAGGAGATCCTTTTGTATTTGGACGTGGTGGTGAAGAAGGGGAACGTCTTATCTCTGAAGGCATTCGCTTTGAGGTGATTCCGGGTATTACTTCTGCGATTGCCGTACCTGCTTATGCAGGAATCCCCGTCACCCACCGTGACTATAACTCTTCTTTTGCGATCATTTCAGGCCATAAACGCTCATCGATTGATTGGGAACGGCTCGCAAATGCTTCTGAAACCTTGATCTTTTTGATGGGAGTTAGTAATCTCCCTATGATTGTGGAGCAATTGATGAAATACGGTCGTTCGAAAGAAACTCCAGTCGCTCTGATCCGATGGGGTACACGGGTTGAGCAAGAAACACTTATTGGAAAGCTTGCAGATATTGAACAAAAAGTCAGAGAAGCAAATTTCCGCTCTCCTGCTGTGATTGTGATAGGTGAAGTGGTTCATCTTCGTGAAAGACTGTCTTGGTTTGAAAACAAGCCTCTTTTTGGCAAACGGGTGCTTGTAACTCGGGCCCGTAGTCAAAATAGTGTTTTAGCTGAAAAAATTGAGGCATGGGGTGGAGAAGCTTGGGAGTTCCCTACCATTCGAATTAGTCCACCTAGTGATTTTGCTCCACTCGACCAAGCACTTCGGCAGCTGTCATCTTACGACTGGGTGATTTTTACGAGTGTCAATGGGGTCGAATATTTCTTTCAGCGATTAAGAGAGCTTAACATGGATATTCGCCAGATGGCTAAAGCGCGGATTGCTGCAGTAGGGGAAAAGACCGCTGCAGTGCTTCAAGAAAAAGGAATCATCGTCGATGTGCTTCCGAATGACTTCAAGGCTGAATCACTGGTGAAAAGCCTACGCACACAAGTTACTCCAGAAGAAAAAGTCCTAATTCCACGAGGAAATCTAGCACGAAATCTATTACCGCAAGAGCTTGAACGGATGGGTTGTCAGGTAACGGCTGTGGATGCTTACCAGACAGAGTCAAATATAGAAAGTGCTACTGAAATTATAGAAATGCTTCAAGAAAAAAAGATTCATATCCTTACATTTACTAGCTCTTCTACTGTAAAAAATCTAGTAGAAGGATTACGGCCTTATTGTGATGATATTCTCTCATTACTCAATCAAACTACGATTGCTTGTATTGGACCAATTACAGCTCACACTGCCGAAAAGCTGGGCTTAAAAGTAGATATTGTTGCCGAGTCTTATACAATTGATGGACTCATGGAAAGCTTGATTAAGGTAAAAACGCATTGAATTGGAGGAGACTGTCATGCAATCGTTTAAACGTCATCGGCGTTTACGTGCCAATGAAAAAATACGGCAAATGATTCGGGAAAATCAAGTACACGTTCAAGATCTGATTTATCCTATTTTTGTGGTAGAAGGAGAAGGAATTAAAGAAGAAATCCCTTCTATGCCAGGGATTTATCACTTTTCTTTAGATCTACTTGATCAAGAGGTACAGGAAGTGGTTGAGCTTGGGATTCCTTCAGTGATCATCTTTGGAGTTCCTCATGAAAAAGATGAGTGTGGATCACAAGCCGATGCAGATAATGGGATTGTACAAAAAGCGATTCGTAGCATCAAGCAAAATTTCCCGACTTTATATGTGATCGCTGATACTTGTCTTTGCCAATATACTTCTCATGGGCATTGTGGGATTGTCGAAGATGGTGTCATTCAAAATGATGCATCACTGAAGCGGCTAGCTTCTACCGCTGTTTCTCAAGCAAAAGCTGGAGCCGATATGATTGCCCCATCCAATATGATGGATGGATTTGTCTATGCGATTCGCCAAGGGCTTGATGAAGCGGGCTTTGCCCATATTCCGATCATGTCTTATGCTGTAAAATACGCATCCAGCTATTATGGTCCATTCCGTGATGCAGCTCACTCTACACCACAATTTGGGGATCGCCGGACTTATCAGATGGATCCAGCCAATGCGCGAGAAGCGATGCGAGAAGCGGAATCAGATGTAGCTGAAGGAGCAGATCTGCTCATCGTCAAACCAGCACTCGCTTATATGGATATCATTCATCAGGTAAGAGAACGCTTTGACCTCCCGGTTGTGGCTTACAATGTGAGTGGGGAGTATTCCATGATCAAAGCGGCAGCACTTCAAGGCTGGATGGATGAGAAGCAAACGGTGATGGAAACCATGCTTGGCTTTAAACGTGCAGGTGCTGACCTAATTATGACTTATCATGCTAAAGATATTGCCAGATGGTTGAAAGAAGAAACCGTGTAGCCAAGTGCTGCACGGTTTTTATCTTTATTCTCTTTATCTTCACCTTTTCAATAGAATAACGATAAGAGTTACTTAAAGAGATAATTCTGTTGAAAGAAGTAGCCAATTAAAGAAGTGCATGAAGCTTGTCTTCTCTTCATTTTGTCTATGTTGATGCGATTAGCTCTTCTCCGATCACTCCTCAATACACGGAATCCTCCGAAAAAATAATCGAAGACATGAAACAAGGAATCCAAAACGAAATCCCTTATGATCCAAACAATAAATAACCATTCATAATCAAGTTAATAATGTTAGAGGGGATGCCCCAAAAGGTACTTAGTAACCTTTGAGAGCATCCCTTTTATGATGATGTATTCTTTTATCTAACCAAATTTAATCCCCTATTTACATTCACTAGCCCATGTCCAAACTGATTATCTTTCCCAAGATCTCCTAAGTCGGAAGCGCTGTGACGAAGGATTTGCTTGATATAATTTGGATTTGGGGATTTGCCATGATGACGCTCTTTATAGCGAGCGATGAGTACACCAGCAGCCCCTGATACTTTAGAGACGGCTAAACTTGTTCCGGACATAAAAGTATAACCTTGTGGAATATCATACGCTTGATTAATCGGACTAAGTGGAAAATAGGTGGGTAAGGTAGTTAGTACCATCTCATTTACATTAATGTTATCGAGATGGAAGTCTCCTGAAGGTGCAGCAAGGTCAACCTGAATTCCATAGCTTGATTGCGATGAGCGTGTATCTTCTTTGGTGGTTCCAGAAACGGCAACGACAGAATGAAGTTCTGATGGGAGTTGGATCATTTCATCCCCGGGATTTCCCAGCTTTTCCGCAACCTCTTTTGGATCACTTAGATCGAAACCTTCATTTCCAATCGCTCCCACGGTAATGACTCCTTTTTTCGCAGCAAAATGGACGGCACGCTGATAGGCTTGGATAATAGCGATATCTTCGGGTTTATGGAGAGATTTAAATGTACCTAAGCTTAAGTTAATGACATCAACCCCATCTTTTGCGGCCTGTATCATGGCTTGAATCACCCAAGATGATTCACCTCCACCTTGATGAAAGACTTTATAAGGTACCAGCCCTAACTCGGGTCCTACCCCCAATAGGCGACCATTGGCTGCGATCCCTCCCGCGACCATAGTTCCATGTCCCATTCTATCTAAGGTATCTGTGACATCAGGTACAAATGATTTTCCTTGCGATACGATGTTATTTTTTAGATCTGGATGATTAAAGTCAAAACCACTATCGATGACTGCTACTTTGACTTGATGGTTTCCAGCTTCTTTACGATAACTTTGCCCGTTTTCGGTCACCTTTTGGATATCCCATCCCCATTTTTGATAAAGATCCGCTTTTGTAAGGTCTACCTGAGTTGGATTCACCTTTGAAATGGGTTTTATACTTTGTAGCTGAGCATCTGGATCTTGAGAAGTAAACAGCTGAGCTGGAATGGGTGGTGGAGAAACGATCTGATCTTCGCCAACTGCTTTGATCTCACTTCCATATTGTTTTTGTGCAAACTGGATGGCAGCTTGGAGCTGATCTTGATTATTAGAAGATAGCTTGATTATTGCTACTTCAGGAATGCTCTGAATAGAAACAGGATACTGCTCAGTAATAGACTTCTGAACTTCATCGAAACGGATTGAAGTGTTTTCTTGAAACACGATGAGTTGACTATGTACTTGCTTCTCGTTTGACTGGGCGGTCGATCGAGGTGAAAAAGTAAATAAACTAAAACATAATATGATAACAGTGATTAAAGTAAACCATTTTTTCATTAAATATTATCTCCTTTCTCATATCCGTTTTTATATTAACAGTTTTTTTAATTATTTTGTTAAAATTACTGCAATTAATTCATGCAATATGTAAATGTTTTTATTTTATAAATCCAAAAGTACCAGTCTATGTAATACAAGCACCTTCCTAAGTTATACAAATGATCTGGAAGGTGCCTGTGATACGAGCATTTTTTAGATTTGATTTTATAGTTAAATATATTTTGAGGCAAAAACAAATCCAAATACAAACATAAGTACAACAAAAATCAAGAAGATGACTGTTCCGATGATTTTTCCTTTCTCCATCAATATCTACCTCCAAATATAGTATCTAATCAAAATTTATTATAACAAATTATTAACCGATTGTTTTCAATAGTTCGATCAAGTATCTCCCCATTGCTAGATAAAAGTAACGAATTGCTTTTGTATAAGATGGATTTTTCCTCCAAAGAGACAAAGGTCTCTAAGAGCAACTCTATTCATACAACCAGAAAAAAGGCTGTTAACCAATTGCTTAGGTTAACAGCCTTACCATTTTTGTCACAATTACGATTAAGATAAAAAACGATTTATTTCGTATTAGTAATGAAAGGTTTAATTTAAACATTTATTTAAGGAGGATCTATGAACGAGAAAGACCATTTTAAAGAAGATGATAAGTGGGTACAGCAAGCTTTAAGAGGAGAGATGGATGCTTTTGATTCATTGGTCAGGAAATACATGAATCGCGTTTATTTCCTATTGTTTCGAATGATTCGCAACCCTCAAGATGCGGAAGATTTAACCCAAGAGTGCTTTGTGAAAGCATATCATCATTTGCAAGATTATGATGCGAAGCGGAGTAAATTCTCGACATGGCTTATGAAAATTGCTGTCAATCTCTGTATTGATGAATTTCGTAGAAATAAAAAAGTACCGATGCTTCATGTAGTTGAAGAATTGACCCATGAACATGAGACACCCGAATCTTTATACTTAAGAAAAGAAACATATGAAAACTATGCTTATAAGTTAGATCAACTACCAGCCAATTATCGTACCGCTTTACTATTACGATTTTATGAGAATATGAGCTATCAGGAGATTGCTGATGTGATGGGCATTTCTACCACCTCTGTTCGTAATATGCTATATCAAGCGAGGCAACGTTTAAGAAAAAGTCAAGAGGAGGTACAGGCATATGGAATGTCTTAATGATAAAAAATTGGCGGAATTTCTAGATCAAGAATTAACCCATAAGGAAGAATTAAAAATACGCACACATATTGAAGAGTGTACGAAATGCCGAGATCGACTTGGAAAATGTCAAATGGAAAATGAAGAGATTCAAGCTTATTTCACTAAAATAGTTATGCCACCACCTCTTCCAGATTCATTTGTGAATAAAGTGCGTATGCAGATCAATGAATCATCCAAAATGTCAGCATCAGTGGGAAAGAAAAAGCAACAGCAACAACCCAAACGAATGAAAAAAAAGTTCATCGTTGCTACTACTACAGCTGCAACAGTTACCTTACTTTTAGGAGCTAGTGCATTGGTTTCGCCATCGGTTAAAGCCTTTATCACCTCGCTATTTGAGAGGAAAACCACGGAGGTCAGCTTACAACAAGCTGCCAAAGATGGCTTTATTCAGTCAGTCAATAAACAGGTAACAGATAAAGGAATACAGTTAACCATTCATGATGTCGTTCTTGATCCCACGCGCATTAGCTTTTCATATTCATTGAAAGATACGAAGGATGAATCCGTGATTTTCCCATCCATTGGGGATCCCAAAAATGAAATATATATCGCCGACCTGCAAGGAAAACGTCTAGCTAGCGGTGGAACTGGGGGCGTGCTGCCAGAAGATAAACAAGCAGAAGAAACGATTTACATAGACCAGGAGAAACTTCCTAATCATGTTGTTCTTCATATCAATGTAAAAAAGCTTGGAGGAGAACGCGGATTAAGTAATATTAAAAACATGAAAATTCTTCCTGATACAACGGGAAATTGGCAATTCAAGATTCCACTTGACTTACAAAAAGCTGCATCACAAATGAAACAAAAGAGTATTCAACAAGCCTCCTTCTTGGATCCAAAAACGAAATTAAAACTCGAATTTAGTCAATTAATAAAGAGTACAAGTCGAACTTCACTCGATTACCAAGTATATCTTTCCGATTCAGAAAAACAACAGCTGAAACAAAAATTAGCCCAAACAGGTTTATCTGAGGAAATGCAGCGTTCTTTGGAAGGAAACTTGCAGAATGTATATCTGGGATATCAAATAGTAAATAAAAATGGCAAAGTTATCGCATCAACCAATAAAGAGGATCAGCGTAAAGGAATTCTTTCACCCATTAGCGGGGAAACACTCTCTAATAAGAAAAAACGTGATAGCTTCCCACCGCTGAAAAATTTGGATCCATACAAAATCGAGGTAGATCACTATAGTAAGCACCAACTCGTTCAAGAGCGAGTTAAGCTAGATTTACAAGAAGTCAAGAAGAAACCAGTTACAATCTCAGTACAGGGAAATAAACTCACATTTAAGATTGAAAAGACAAAAGCACCCAATGATGAAGTGCCTCAGAAGCTGGTGGCTGTAGGAACTTTCAATAGCAAGATCGCCACGGATTTCCCTGTCGGCAATTGGACATGGGTGATGAAAGATGGGACAAAAACGAAATGGATCCATAGCTATATCTCTAATCCAGAGGATAAAAACCGTCGTTATCAAATGGAGTTTGAACGAAGTGAACTAAAAGACCTGTCCAAACCCATTACTTTGGAGCTCCTGTCTATGCCTGTCTATTATCCAGTTAAATGGGAGACAACTTTGCAGTAGAAGATCATAAGATATCCTATCTATAAAGGGGTTCTCGCTTTTGACAGTATAAAGTGAGAACCCCTTTATATTCATGAAACCGACGCTTTCTCTGACTGCTCTTTTCTTAGTGATGTCTCATACAGTTCAAAGTAATGCCCTTTTTTCTGTAACAGTTCCTCATGTTTTCCTTGTTCGACTATTTTCCCATCACCAAGGACTACGATGAGATCCGCATTTTGGACGGTGCTAAGTCGGTGGGCGATTACGATACGGGTGCAGTTCATCTCTGATAGATACTGATCCACTTTTGCTTCATTCACACTATCTAAGGAGCTGGTTGCTTCATCTAATAATAAGATAGAAGGCTGATGAACCAAGGCTCTGGCAAGTGCGATGCGCTGTTTTTGTCCACCCGAAAAGTTCGTACCAAATTCGGACATTACGGTTTGGTACCCAAGTGGTAACTGGATAATATCCTCATGAATCTGGGCTAATTGAGCAGCTTTTATGACCATTTCTGGTTTGATTTCTGGATTAAGAAGTGTAATGTTTTCATAAATGGTACGATTAAACATATGAATATGCTGGGGAACCATCCCAATCTGCTTGCGTAGCGATGGCTTATGTAACTGATCTATATCTTGACCATCGAAAAAAATTTTTCCTGATGTAGGAGGATAAAGTCCGATAAGTAAGTGAGCGAGCGTACTTTTACCTGCTCCAGATTTACCGACGATCGCTACTTTTTGCCCAGGTAAAATGGATAGATGAATGTTTTGTAAGACGAGTGGACTATACTTGGCATAGCGGAAGCTAACATCTTCTAGATGAATCTGTCCGTTTAGTTTTTGTGTGGTCATGGTTTCGGTCTCATCATCTTCAACCGGATGATCCAGTACATCGCCCATACGACTTAAGTAGGCAGATACTTTTACCATTTGTTGATAAGCAGAAACCAAAGTAGATAGTGTGAGAAAAAAAGTAATGGTTAAAGTATAGAAAGCGATCATTGAGCCCATGCTGATATGTCCCTGCATCACCTGCCACGTTCCCATACAAAGGAAAAATAAGGGGGCGGCGATGCGAATCCCAAAGATGGCAGTATCCAAATTAGCGGAGTAGTACTCTTTTTTGGCAGTCGTTTTTAATTGGTCTTGATAAAAACCTTCCCAGATCTCCAGCATTTTCTCTTCTAAGCCCGCTGATTTAATCGTTAAAATACCATATAAAATCTCACTTTGCATCCACTGAACTTTGGTTTTTCGTGTTAATTCTTCTTTAGAGAGTAGCTGTAATTTTTGATTACTCATCAAAAGGAGGAGTACATAAATGATTCCGATACCTATTACAAAATAAGTCATTAGGGGTGACTGGATAAAAAAATAAATGAGAAAAATGATGACAAGGCTGATGTCTAAAATACCACTCACTACTTGATTGGATAAGATCTCACGAATAAATAGATTACTATTAGCCCGATAAGCTAGATCACCAAATGAACGAAGTTGAAAAAAGGGATAAGGAAGCCGGAGTAAATGCCGAAAAAATTGAACCATTAAGTTCCAGTCCAAGACGTTTTTTAGCTTGACCAAAAAGCGAGAACGTAAAAAGGTAAAGAGCACTTGGGATATGGTAAGTATGATAATTGCTCCTACTAACGTACCTAAAAGTTGATATTGGTTTGGTAGGATCATTTGGTCGATGACAAAGTTAGTAACCAAGGGTGCTGTCATAGCTAAAAGCTGAAGCAAGATAGACCAGAGTAATAGTAGGAATACCAGCTTTTTATTTTGCACTAGAAGAACTAAATAAGGTTTCCAGTTGTTTTTTCTTTTGTTTGTTTGAAACGACTCGGTCGGTAATAGGGTGATTAAATAATGGGAAAAGGAAGCCTGAAATTCTTCAAGAGGTAATATCTTTCTCCCTACAGCAGGATCTACGATAGTAAATTGGTTCCTTTTGATTTTTTCTAAGATCACAAAATGATGACCTTTCCAGAATAAAATGGCGGGAAGTGGAATATCTGCCAGATCGTCCCCGGATTTTTTATAGGCTTTACTACTAAAGCCAATCATTCTAGCTGTAGCCATCAGTTGCTTTAATGAAATACCATCTCGCCCTGTGGCGGCGATTTCTTGTAAGTCAAAGAGAGAAAGATACTTACCGTAATATGCTGAGATCATTGCGAGACAACATAGCCCACACTCAGACTGTTCATTTTGTTCGATATAAGGAACTTGCTTTCTATTTATCCATCTCATCTCTGATGTTTCCGTCCTTTAGTTTTGATGAAGGCTTCTGATCTTTTGGTTAGACCAGAAGCTTTTAAGCATTAGTATTTACCCCAAGTATAAAATGGGGGGCATAGGCTGATCTTGATCGATATATAGCAAGGATAGACCCATTCCAGCAAGACCGAGCATGAAGCTTAATGATTCCGCGCGATTGGGTAAGCCACTAATGAAACCATGTTTTTCGATCTGCTGTTTAAGCCTTTGTTTCACTTGTTCTAGCCTGTGATCAGGAATATTTAGTTTGCTTTGGACATGCTTTAAAATCGCAAGGTTGCCTAGCTCTCCATGGCATAAACTATGGTTTTCCTTCCAATTGTTTTCGAAGAAAGATTGTACCGCGACCGATACCATCTCTTTCTGAGACGGAGTAAGAATGCCCCACATTTCTGTATATCCTAAGAGAATTCCCGGGGTTCCATGGCACCAAGCTTGTTGTTCGGCATTGTTTCCATGGGATGGATCACGTAGATCACGCCAACAACCTTGATCATGATCAAATAAGGCATCTTGATAGTTTAGAGCCTGTTTACAAGTGGTAAGATGCTTTTCTTCCTGTGTCACTTGGAATAAGCGGTATAAAGAGAGAGCGATTCCCACAACTCCATGAGAAAAACCACCAAGTGGTCTACTATTAAATGGCGAAGGCCAAGCCATTCCTGTATCACAAGCGACTTGATGAGTCAGTAGATGATCGCCACATTGTTTAGCTAACTGAAGTGCTCGCTCTTTTCCTGTTAAACGATATAGCTTTAATAAAGCGAGGAGAGCCCCAGCTGAGCCACCTAAAAGATCATAGACTTGATCTTCTTGGATTAGACTTTCTAATGAGTCTAGGAGAGGCTCAATGGAGTCCAATAGACTTTCATCTTTCCAAAGTTCATATAAAGTAGCTAAGCCATACAAAATGGAAGTAGATCCATAAAAGGCTGAAAGATTATTTTGATTCGTAGGTATTCCATGTTCAATGACTGTTTTGACAGCAGCTCGAGCTAATTGGGTATAAGATTCATCTTTGACTTCATCACCTAAATAGGCAAAGAAAAGTGCAATTCCCATCACTCCATCATAGAGCCCGAAGGAAAGAGGGTTATAGGTCATCTTGCCAAATGGATTAAGATTTAAGCCAATCCAAGTCACATCGGTTTGATCTTTACCCCATATAGCTTGTTTAGCAAGGTATTGCCCCACTTGAATAGCCATATTTTGAGAGGAAGTTGTGTTGATGGGCTTAAAGGGTTTATTCATTTCTTGTACATGTGAGGGGAGTTGATTCCAATTTTCCACGAGAGTCATCATGGACATATATATTTGATAAGTTTGGTGTTCTAAATCTTCTTTGCTAAGATAAGCTAGTCGTTCTTGGACCAATTCCCAACCACTTTTCTCAAAAACATTTGTTATCTCTTGACCACGACTATCCCAAGCATGACGAGAATCTACTTTGGTATAGAAATAGGGGACATCTCCTTGTAATAGATCTCTACATTCTGAATCAGTAATATAAAGAAACTCTGATGCTGTTTTGCTAAAGCTCCACAATTTATCAAATAAACGAACTCGATCCATTCCTTGCTGAAGATAATCAGGATGGTAACTTGCTAATAGTAAACTGGAGTAAACAGAGGTTCCACGGAATATCTGACGTACATGATAAGCTTTAAAGGATTCTAGTAGTTTTTGTAACTCAGATTTATTATTAAGAAGAATGGTATAAGCCTCGCGAAATCCTGCGATTAAATCTGTGAGATAGTGGATTGGATCAACAACTTTTCCATTTAACCTAGGTCGATGTTGTTTTGCCTCTAAAAATCTTTTTACTTTGCCAATTTGAATCTGATCAGTTTGATCGTTCTGTAAATGATCTGCTTTTTTTGTCACAAGCTGTCCTTCTTTTCCACCAATCCCACTAACCTCTACAGTGTTTTCGGGATCGAGTCGATATGGAGTCGGTAAGATTCCGATTCGATGAATCGATTTGAATAAAAATTTCATAGCTTCATGTTGAGCGGTTGTTTGTTCATTCATACTAATACTTTTATGAAAGAGAGATTCTAAGTCAATTAAAAAGGGATGGGAACCATAAGCAATTAAATTTTCTAAATGAAAATCTGTTGCGTATAAAAGATATAAAATAGCTATATATCCACCTTGTCGATAATAGAACTGTTTTATTTCATCTGGGGTTTGACATGCTTTATAGGGAATAAACTCCATCCAACCATATTTGTCTTTCTGAATAATTTTTATAGGTAGATATGAATGATAGAATCCTTTATCGTTTAGCCACTGAAGAAGCTCTTGAAATCCGTGATCTATACGTAGATCACGAGGCTTATAAACTACTTTTTGTCCCTTAGCAAATTCAAAAATGGTAACAGTTTGCCCTTTATTATGGGTGTCACCTTCTCCAATATGTAGCTTAACTAATAGTAATTCCTTATTCTTAGGAAAGAATGATTGAATTTCTTGAAAATCTTGTATGTATCTATTAATCATCTGAATATGATTATAAATAATAGTTTCGGTAGTTTCTGTAAGTAGACGGGCAAGTACGGGATAATCGAGTAAGATCTGTTTTATATCATCATAACGGGTTATTTTTTGCTCTACAAATGATTGAAAACGTTCTTCAGGAGTATTACCAATCAATTCATCATTTAGTTTGGCGATATTCACTTCTAAAATTAGTGTTTTTACAGCTATTTTCATCAGTGTTTGTTGTAGATAATGCAGAATGGAATCAATAACTTGCCTTTGATCAAAATAAGGATGGTGTGATGATAATGGTTTCAAACATGTCTCTAAATCATGTTTAGCTTTACGAAGAAAAGGATCAATGAAATGAAGAAAAGGATGAGCTAGACTTGTTGAAAGAGTATGGTCTTGATATAAGGATGCGGTTTCAAAAATATGTTTCAGTTGTGTAAGCCAAGGTAAAGAGGTTTCTTGATATTCCAATACTTTCTCCATATTTTCTAATAAATAGTGAAATTGATCTACATTAAGACCTGCTTTTTGTAAACGATATTGAACAACTTGATTACTACTTTTCATACCTTGCAGCCATTTTTCGGCTTTAGTTGAATTCTGAAATTTTTGTTCAACTTGTACTGGTATTTTAAGTTCATGCAAATAATATGCTTGAACCCATTGTTTGGTGTTCATTTATATATTTCCTCCTATGATGGAATGATAAAAAGGTGAAACTAACTTTTCACCTTTTTATAGTAATTCTTTGTGGTATAATTTAAGTTATTTGTTATACTTTTAATGATGATGTATAGTTATTCATTCATAAGAAAAGGGTGAAGAATAGGCTTCACCCTTTTCTTAGATACTGCACATAAAAACACTGAAAGTAATAGCTAAACATGGTACTGTGGTTTGAGGTTGAGTATCCGAACCGCCAACAATCGCTTCTAGTTCTTGCTCAGAAATTTCTCCAGCTGGATGCCCTACATGATTTTCTAATGTTGCACGAAACTCAGGATCTTTCCAAGCACGAATAGTTTGTTCTTTATTAAGCATGACGAACCTCCTTATGTTTTATAATTCGTCCTACTATTTAAAAGATATCAAACTTTATTTTTTGAATCAAGCATATTTTAATTAATTTATATAATAATATTAGCATTGAAAAAAACAGTATAATATAATGTCAAATAAATTAAACATGATATATAATAATTTATTTGACAAAATATGTGTTTGAAAGTTTGACTTTTATACAAATTGAGGTTATTTAGAAATATAGTTATAAAATATATAATAAATTGTTATAAATCAATAATTTATGGAAGAATACCACAAGGACATTTTTGTTTGACTAAAATATTGGAAACGCTTTACTATTTCATGAGATTGTTAAATAATATTAACATATTTTCAGTATAACCTTATATATCTAAATATAAAATTGGTATAGATTATAAGGTTGTGGAGTTTAATAAGAAATTTAAATGTTAAGGGGAGTTTTCGATGAATTCAGTGATTGAGGTGAAAAACTTATATAAAAAATATGACGATTTTGCGTTACGTAATATTTCTTTTAAATTACAGAAAGGAAAGGTAATGGGGTTTATTGGACCAAACGGTGCTGGAAAAACAACAATGATTCGATTAATGATGAATCTGATTCGAAAGGATGGCGGAGATATCCGTTTATTTGGATATCCACATGATAAAAATCAAAAATATATTAAAAATCGAGTTGGTTTTGTTTATGATCAAAATTTTTTTATAGAAGAGTTAAGTGTTAAGATGTGTAAAGCTATGATTGCACCTTTTTATGATGAGTGGGATGATGATCTTTTTAACTACTATACTAATCGCTTTGAGCTTCCCCTAAATCGCCAAATTAAAAACTTATCCCAAGGGATGAAAACTAAACTATATTTAGCAATAGCCTTATCTCATCATGCGCAACTAATTATTATGGATGAACCAACATCTGGTCTTGATCCTGTATTTCGAGAAGAGCTCCTTAAGATTATTCGGGAAATTGTGAATGTATATAATGTAGCCATTTTCTTCTCTACACATATTACGGCTGACTTAGAGAAAATAGCTGACGAGATTACTTTTATTAATAAAGGTCGGCTTATATTTAGTGAGCGGACTGAAGTTATTGGGCGTAGCTTTCAAAAAGTGATGTTAGATCATGCGCCATTTTCTACTAGCGATAATTTGTTGATTGGACTACATAAAAGTGGCGATTATTATACAGCTATTACAAATCAATTTCCCTTGGTTGAAGCAAAATATCGTCCTGTGTCCTTTGTGCGAGCCACATTGGAAGATATCATGCTATACCATATTGAGGAGGATCGCAGATGCTTGCTCTGATTCGTAAAGAGTTAATTAATATTTATAATGGAACTTTCATATTTCTAATTACTATATTTTCAATAGGTTTACTGAAAACCTCTTGGGATGCTATAAGTGCTGTGATTGCGATTACATTTTTAATTGGCTTTAAAAACTTAGATAATGATCGAAAAGTAAATATGGATGTTATATTAAATAGTTTACCTGTTTCACGTGCGAAAATAATTATTGGAAAATATATTGCTTTTTATCTGTATCTTTTATTGGGATTTATTCTCCTTATTTCACTTTCAAAAATAGTTGACTACTTTTTTGCAGATTTTAAATTTCAGATGATAGATTTTAATCTTAAGGTTTTTTTGGCTGGGTCAATTATTTGGAGTATTTATATTTCAATATATCTACCTATTTCTATTTTAATTAAAGTCCAAGTAACACAATATATCTGTGGGTTTATGTTCGTTATATTTATACCCTATCTATTTAAATACATTACTAACGAAAATATAACACCAGGAGCATGGTTAATGAAACAACCTCCATCATCATTAATCATGATTCTTGCTATTTCGCTTATTATTGTTATGGCCTCATGTGCATTTTTATACGCTATTTATCGACGGAAAGAATTATTTTAGACCTATAACATATAAAATAAATTTAAATATGCATAAATTAGTTCGACCAAACACCTACTCAGATCAATGATAGGTGTTTTTTATTAAGATGAGATGCTAAAGATATGCTAATATGGAGAATAAAGTAAGAAAAAGGGAATACTATAACTATCTTTATTGAATTAAAAGGAAAGGATTGAATCAGCTTGTTAAAAAACCGAATTAGAGAGTTGCGTGTACGGGAGCGTCTAACTCAGACTGAGCTAGCGACAAAGATCGGTGTGTCCCGTCAGACGATTGGCTTTATCGAAAAAGGAGATTATTCTCCTTCAGTTGTGCTAGCGTTGAAAATTGCTCAGGTATTTCAATTACCATTGGAAGAGGTTTTTTGGTTAGAACAGGCTGAAGAAGACTGATGTTTTTTAAAAAAGTACCCTATGCTTATATACGTCTTAATTTTTTAATGTTATTTATAATTTATATTTTCATAATCAACTATACAATTGGTTCATTTTTCCAGTACCAAAGGTCTAGTATTATGACGAAATAAAATGTATTCTATAAATATATGGAAGGGCCTAAAAACTTCTTTAAAAATAGCGGCACAATTGCGTGTCGCTTTTTTCTGTGTTTTTAAACTTAAGATGGGGAAAGCAGGAGAGTGCATGAGGTTAAAAGAGTATCCGAGGAATGTTTGGATTTTAGCAATCGGTACTTTTATTTATTTGACCGGTTTATCTTTTTTATGGCCATTAGTAACGATTTATGTGGTAAAAGTATTAGGATCTTCAGAGGCTGTAGCTGGAGGCATTTTGTTCGTATACCAAGGAATGGGTGTATTAGGGAGTTTACTGGGTGGATTTTTACATGACAAAATGGGCGGAAAGAAAACAGTTGTAATTGGTAGCATTTGTGCTGCTGGTATGTCACTTGCATTTCTTTTACGCTCAGAATTGCTCTTTTTTGCTTTGATTTTGGGTTTATATGGCTTTTTTGTGAATATTGTTTTTCCTTCGCTTCATGCTATGGCTACAGAGATCTGGCCAGAGGGTGGACAAAAAGCATTTAATTTACTTTATATATTTCGTAATGTAGGTGTTGCTGTAGGATCTGCTTTGGGTGGTTTCTTGGCACAATTTTCTTTTACATATGTATTTATAGGAATTGCTCTCGTGTTTGTCATTTTTTTGTTTCTAATCGTCTTATTAGTACCTAATGTCCGTCAGGCAATCAGCCCAAAAGAGCAACATTACCAAAAGATACGTAAAGATCAACTGATCCCCATTATCGTATTATGTATAGGGCTCTCGATTTGTTGGATTGTTTATGTACAATGGCAAACGAATATCTCTTCTTATATGGCTAATTTAGGATTTTCACTTTCGGAGTATAGTTTTTTATGGACAATAAATGGCTTAGTTATTTTGCTTTTTCAGCCTCTCTTGGCCTGGGTGATTGGAAAATGGCAAGTAGCTTTAAGAGCACAGCTTTTGCTTGGAGTCATGTTATTTATTGGTTCCACCTTATTGATCAGCCAAGTACAGTTCTATGTTGGGTTTCTGCTGGGAATGGTGATCTTAACTTGGGGAGAAATTTTAGTTTGGACTGGTGTTCCAGCTATTGCTGCCCAATTAGCTCCAGCAGGAAAGTTAGGAAGATTTCAAGGTTTTGTAGAGTCAGCAGGAACTTTTGGACGGATGCTTGGACCCCTGATCGGTGGGATTTTATATGAAAAGTTTCATTCGCAAATCATGTTAATTATTATGAGTAGTTTTTTGGTAATCCCACTCGTTTGTTTTTATGTCTATCAAAAGTTTCAAATACCTAAAACAAGTGAGTTGTCTTCAAAATAAGAGTTCATGATCAGGCTCTTAATGAATCTGTTGAAAAAAATACTTAGCTCTTCCGTGAGTTCTGTTTGGTTTTGAGTTACAATAACGAGTGAATAGAAGTAACTAATTTCTGGTAGG
Organism: Thermoflavimicrobium daqui; assembly: GCF_003313465.1. Classification (GTDB taxonomy): domain Bacteria; phylum Bacillota; class Bacilli; order Thermoactinomycetales; family Thermoactinomycetaceae; genus Thermoflavimicrobium; species Thermoflavimicrobium daqui. The sequence goes on along the minus strand of NZ_KZ845663.1, from coordinate 210,076 downwards.
GATTGGAAGTGAATTTGGATGCATAAAGGGTATGAAAGGTCGATTGCGAACTATCAGGAAGCTGTCAAATGGATTCCTGGTGGAGTAAATTCACCAGTTCGTGCCTTCAAATCGGTACAGATGAATCCTGTTTTCATCGCTGAAGGAAAAGGTTCTCATATATGGGATATAGATGGCAATGAATATATTGATTTTATCGGCTCTTGGGGACCTTTGATTATTGGACATGCTCATCCAAAAGTAGTAAAGAGTGTACAAGAAGCAGTGGCGAAAGGAACGAGTTTTGGCGCACCCACTAAGCTCGAGACACAGCTTGCACAAATGGTGGTTGAACGCATGCCATCCGTGGATATGGTACGGATGGTTAATTCAGGGACAGAAGCGACAATGAGTGCATTGCGTTTAGCTAGAGCTTATACAGGACGCCAGAAGATTTTAAAATTTGAAGGAAGCTATCATGGTCATTCAGATAGTTTACTAATAAAAGCAGGTTCAGGTGTAGCTACCCTTGGATTACCTGATAGCCCAGGTGTTTTAGAGCAAACAGCAAGGCATACGTTAGCTGTTCCATATAATGATTTAGAAAGTGTTCGGCTGGTGTTTGAAAAGTTTGGTGAAGATATTGCAGCTGTGATTGTTGAGCCTGTGGCTGGGAACATGGGGGTTGTCCCACCACAACCTGGATTTTTGCAAGGGCTGCGTGAGATCACCGAACAGTATGGAACGGTTCTTATTTTTGATGAAGTAATGACTGGATTTAGAGTCGACTATTATTCAGCGCAGGGAAAATACCAAGTAACTCCTGACTTAACAACCATGGGGAAAGTGATTGGTGGGGGACTTCCTGTTGGTGCTTATGGTGGGAAGAAAGAGCTGATGGAACAAATTGCTCCATCTGGACCTGTTTATCAAGCAGGTACATTATCGGGAAATCCAATTGCCATGACTGCAGGGATTGCTACCTTAGAAGAAATGACCCATGAGGCTTATGAAGAACTAGAAAGAAAAGGTCGCCGATTGGAAAAAGGAATTAAAGAAAATGCAGAGCAATTAGGGATTCCTCACCATATTAATCGAGTTGGCTCGATGGTTTGTCTTTTCTTTACTGGAGAAAATGTGGTTAGCTATGATCAAGCAAAACAGTCAGACCAAAAACGTTTTGCACAGTATTTCCGCTTCATGTTAGAGCAAGGTGTGTTAATTCCTCCATCCCAATTTGAAGGAATGTTTATTTCATTAGCTCATACCGATGAAGATATAGAACGTACCATTCAAGCGAACCGTTATGCATTGGAACATTTAGAATAAATCCATGTCTAATAGAAAAATAAATTTGAATGAACTCCAGCGTTTGTGCTGGAGTTTTTGTATATCTATGATAGTATAACATTCTATCTCTCTCTATGGTCATAAACTATAATTACATCTATATGAGAGAGTGAAGTGTCATGAAAAACAGAATCAGTTTAAAAAGATGAACAGCTCAAAGATGAGTGATTTTGGATAAGTTATAATCATTTCTTAAGTTTGCTCTTCATAACTAGCAAGCGAATCGGTATATACCTATTTTCTATGCATATAGATACAATACAGTAGAAAAATTGGAGCCTAATTCAACATCAAACGAAGAAAGATCCCAGAATAAGAGATCGGATCAAGGAGGGATTTCGATTGGCAGAAAAGGAGTTTCAGCAACTCCGCTTCGATATTTCTGAAAAAGTGACATTACACCCACAACAGCCCGGAATAGGTACTTTGTTGGAGTTAAACTTACTTCCCGATGTGGAAATTAAAGACGAAGGACAACATCTGAGAATTCATGGATTTTTACGCTTAAATGGTTTGTATCTGGGAGATGAAGTTCATAAAGATGAACAAGAAGTTCACCTCGAAAATTTAATACGTGAAGAGATTGCCTATGTGATTCCCGTTGAAATCACGCTTCCAGCAAACCGGGCAGAGCCCAATTACGTTTCAGCAGAAGTGGAATCTTTTGACTACTCAGTTTTATCTCCTTTTGAGCTTCAGATCGAAGCCATCTTACTAATTGATGGATTACTGCCTGAAGTTGAAACAACTGAAGCTGACAAACTCGCTTTTTCAGCCTCTCCAGCAAAAGTAGCTTATTTAGCAGAAGGAGATCAAAATGAAGAAGAGTTGCCTGCCGAAGAGTTAGTCTCTTACTCTCCAGTAGAAGAAGAGATTGTATCAAAAGAGACAAAGATTGACTTCTCCATGCCCACTTCCAAAGAAATGGATACCTCAGATGAAGAAGAAAAAATGGTTGCAAAAAAGAGTCCAATTCAATTACAAGATGAAGCTATAGAAGAAGATCATGAGCATGAGGATAAGGAAGAGTTATTCAGACAGGAAAAAGCAGAACTGGAGGAGGAACAGGAAGGACTAGATTGGATTCGTTGGCTTGTACGGGGTAAAGGTGAAACATTTAAGCCGATGCGTATGGTTATCGTACAAAAAGGTGAGTCTGTTGAGTATTTAGCAGATCGCTTTGGGGTATCAAAAGATCAATTAATTGAAGTCAATCAATTGAATTCGGACTATATCGAAGAGGGGGAAATTTTATACATCCCTCAATCGAGAAGAATAGGGCCTAGTGGAAATTAAGGGAAAGAAGAAGGGGGCCTAAACTTTGTCTTTTACGTCAAATTATAACCCCAGCTTAACTAAAGTAATTCAGCTTTATGGATGGACTCCAAGTAAAATCCAACAATTCGGCAAAATATGGAAAATAACAGACCGAGATGGGTCCATTTATGCACTAAAAAAAGCAAAGCAATCAAAAGCAAAGTTGATGGTACTTCATCATATGTTAGAAGGAGTGCAGGAGGCTGGCTTTTCCCATCTACTTCCGTGGATCTCTTCTCAAGACGAAGAGCCTGTCGTATCAGTGAATGATGAAAACTGGTATGCGACTCAGTGGAAACAAGTAGACGAAAGTCAACATCTCTCCTCCATTCAACTGATCCGCTCACTTGGAAAATTACATCACTTGGCGCAAGCGATGGTTGATCCTTATCCTGAGTTAGCCACACAAATTAGTAAAGAGATACCTAAAGAGTGGAAGGAAAAAAAAGAGGAACTTTTCTTTTTGACTAAAGAAGGTGAACGGCAGTTTTGTTCTCCGTTTGAGAAGGTATTAGAACAAAAACGGGATATGATTGAGCGGAATTTTGATTTTGCGATTCGTGGTTTAGAACGATTTGTAGAAACTGAATCAGGAAAAGCTCCTAGATTTACCATTTGTCATCGCCGAATTCATCCGAGTAATGTAATCGTAAGTGGTGATCAGTTTTATTGGATTGATTTTGATCATGCACAAGTAGATAGCCCAGTTCGGGATGTAGCGATGTTTTTACATCGATTTGTGGAACAAAAAGGAGAAACGCAAGATTTAGTTCGGCTTTTAGAAGCATATCAACAAGAAAATCCCCTGCTTCCAAAAGAAAAAAGATTGTTAGCGATTTATCTAGCTTATCCTGAGCGAGTTATCAAAACAGTTCGAAGGTATATTGCACAACCTAAATTATCTACTGAAGCGGATTATGTAAAGAAGTTAGACGGAGAAATTCAGCATATTGAAGCCATTCAAGAAGTGGTGCAAAGTTTATGGTCTACGAAGGTCCGTTTGGGTACAAAGCGATCTGCTACAGACCGTACAAACGAAAAAAGTAAAGGAAAAAGGAAAAAGTAATGGAGTGTGTTTAGATTGGGAATGAGTGAGTCAAACTGATCTAATTAGTTAGACTCACCCATTCCTTTTTACTAAGTTGCATCATCCTTATCATCCAACTGACTCGATTTTTTTACTTTTTTGGTCTGCTTTTTCCTAACGAGTATTTGAAGTCCCTTAATGGAAAAAGAAAGGCTAAGTGCTAACAGAAATGCTTTGATCATAAAAATCCCTTCTATCCAATGATTGAAAAATATTCGCGAAGGAAATAAATTTTCCTTTATCCAAATTATATGACTGGAAATGTCACTTGGTTTGGGTTAACACTACTGGAATGCAAGAGTTGGACAAACAATCAATGAATCTAAAAAATATGACCTAACAGAGGTTAATCTCCCACTTCGTTAGCTTGAAGTGGGAGCACTTTTTTAGGAAGGGGGATAGAAGTTAAAGAATCGTTCACTAGACAGATAGGTACAAAACAGGCAGAATAAGAATATGTTAAAATGAAAGCAGCAGGATGATTTAGGAAGGGGATTGGCGATTGGTGAAAACCTTAATTAGGAAAGTCTATCGTGGAGTTTTCTTTGTATTATTTTTAAGTATTATGTTATTATGTACTGTCCTTTTATTGGCATTTTTAGCAGATCCCACGATGATGTATGCGACTATTAAGAAAATATTTGGTGTAGTGCATTAATTTCTAAATTTTACAAATGTGACGTATAGCTAGCTAGGGGCTTTTTTATAGGTATTTAATTGATATTGCCGGCTTTCACAAAATGGGTACCCAATTACTTGTGCCGCCCCACAAATTTGACTTCACAAAATAACCAGTGTAGAATAATATAAATAGAAAACGTTTATATTTTTAAGCTATGACAAGGAGGAGTAAGCAAGAGCACCCTTTAGAGAGAGAAACCCATGGCTGAAAGGTTTCTTAGGGCATGCATTGCTGAATGTCGCCTTGGAGCTGTTAGTCTGAACAATCAAAGTAGGACTAACCGGATCAGTCCGTTATGGAATGAAGGTGCACTATGCTTTTGTATAGTGAACAAAGGTGGTACCGCGAAAAACAAACCTTTCGTCCTTTGAGGATGAAAGGTTTTTTTATATGTATAAAGGAGGATGCCAGATGGCACAGGAAATTAAAAGTCATTTACCCTCGGCTTATAATCCGCATGAAGCTGAAAAAAAGTGGTATGATTTCTGGTTAAATGGGAAATTTTTTGAAGCTGGGAAAGACCCAAATAAAGTCCCATATACTATCGTGATTCCACCACCAAACGTTACCGGAAACCTTCATATTGGTCATGCTCTCAATAATACATTGCAGGATATGTTGATTCGTTTCAAACGGATGCAAGGATATGATGTATTATGGCTTCCAGGAATGGATCATGCAGGGATTGCGACACAAGCGAGAGTAGAAGGAAAATTACGGGAAGAAGGGGTTAGTCGTCACGATTTAGGTAGAGAAAAGTTTCTCGAGAAGGCTTGGGAATGGAAAGATATTTATGCCAAGAACATTGCACGTCAATGGAGAAAAATGGGCATTTCGATTGACTACTCTAGAGAACGGTTTACCCTTGATGAAGGGCTTTCCAATGCAGTAAAAGAAGTTTTTGTTCGCCTCTATGAAAAAGGATTAATCTACCGTGGAAAGTATATCATCAACTGGGACCCTGTAACTCGGACTGCTTTATCAGATATTGAGGTAATTCATAAAGAAGTAAAAGGTGCACTTTATCATATGAATTACCCGTTAAAAGATGGGTCAGGTTATATACGTGTTGCAACAACACGCCCAGAAACGATGCTTGGAGATACTGCAATTGCTGTTCATCCAGAGGATGAAAGATACCAGCATCTCATCGGAAAAACTGTCATATTACCGATTGTAGAGCGAGAGATTCCGATTATTGCAGATGAATATGTTGATCCTGAATTTGGTAGTGGAGCGGTGAAAATTACCCCAGCCCATGACCCAAATGATTTTGAGATGGGACAACGTCATGGGTTAGAGCAGATCGTCGTTATGAATGAAGACGGCAAAATGAATGAAAATGCTAGACAATATCAAGGTATGGATCGTTTTGAATGTCGAAAGCGTATTGTTAAAGATCTTCAAGCGGCTGGGATTTTAATAGAAATTGAAGAGCATGTCCATTCGGTTGGTCATAGTGAGCGTTCGGGATCGGTGGTTGAGCCTTACTTATCAACACAATGGTTTGTGAGGATGAAACCGCTTGCGAAACGGGCAATTGAACTTCAGAAGGATAAGGAAGGCGTTCGTTTTGTACCTGATCGGTTTGAAAAGATTTATCTAAATTGGATTGAAAATGTTCGGGACTGGTGTATTTCTCGTCAGCTGTGGTGGGGACACCGAATTCCAGCATGGTATTGTGATGATTGTGGTGAACTGACCGTTGCTCGAACGGCCCCAGATGCTTGTCCATCTTGTCACAGCAAACAACTGAGACAAGATGAGGATGTGCTAGATACTTGGTTTAGCTCGGCTCTATGGCCCTTTTCCACTTTGGGTTGGCCTGAGGAAACAGCTGATCTTAAACGCTATTATCCAACGGATGTTTTGGTTACAGGTTATGACATTATTTATTTCTGGGTTGCACGTATGATTTTTACAGCACTTGAATTTGTAGATCAAAAGCCATTCAAAGATGTACTGATGACCGGGCTTGTCCGTGACGCTGAAGGTCGAAAGATGTCCAAATCCCTCGGTAATGGTGTGGATCCGATGGATGTGATTGACCAATATGGTGCGGATGCTATGCGCTTTATGCTTTCTACAGGATGTACCCCTGGGAATGATCAACGTTTCCGATATGAGCGAGTTGAATCTGCTCGTAACTTTGCCAATAAAATTTGGAATGCGTCTCGTTTTGTATTGATGAATATCGAAGGTGTATCCGAAGAGGAACTAAAAATAACGGGTGATCTTTCTATAGCTGATCGCTGGATTTTACATCGTCTGAATGAAACGATCAAAGATGTGACTCGGTTATTGGAACGCTACGAATTTGGAGAAATGGGACGTGCTTTATATAATTTTATTTGGGATGATTTTTGTGATTGGTATATTGAGTTTGCCAAATTACCACTCTATGGAGATAATGAGATTGCCAAACGAACCACACAAGCTGTATTGGTACATGTTCTAGACCAATCACTACGCTTGTTACATCCTACGATGCCATTTATTACGGAGGAGATTTGGCAGCATCTGCCGGTCGACGGTGAAAGTATTACGATTTCTGCATGGCCTGAAGAAAATTCGACCTTCTATGCTCCTGAGTCTGAGCAAGAAATGCAAATTCTGATCGAAACGATTCGTGCGGTTCGAAATATCCGAGCAGAGATGGAAGTTGCCCCTAAACATCAGATTGAGTTATTGATTCGCCCAAGTGCTGAGGTGATTCAAACATTCCGGAACAATGAGGCGGCGATCAAAAGACTTTGTGGAGTTAGTCAGTTGTGGTTAGATCCTGAGCTAAAACGTCCCGACAAATCGATGACTGCTATTGTAACAGGTGCAGAACTATTCTTGCCACTTGCTGGTTTAGTCGATATTGAACAAACGGTCGCTCGGCTTCAAAGTGAATTGGAAAAGCTAGATAAAGAAGTAGCAAGGGTTGAGAAGAAATTAGCCAATCCGGGCTTTGTAGCCAAAGCACCACAGCAGATCGTGGAAGCCGAACGGCAAAAAGGAGAAGAGTATAAAGCTAAGAGAGAAAAAGTACTAGCTCGTTTAGCAGAAATAAAAGGGTAGGCATACCACCTACCCCCTCCTTTTGTTATTGACAAATTCTAAGCTTCACGTGCAAAATGAACAAAGTATAGATCATTGTATTTACTACAGAGATCTTTATGAAGGGAAGCGAAGTAGGATGAGTCAGAGCCCTATTTTTGTGCAAGCGGAAGATGTTTTACATTGGATGAATGAAACTTGTGCTGCTAAAATCCAACCCGGTTTAGAACGAATGGAATGGATGCTAGAGAAGTTAAATCATCCTGAACGCAGATGTAAGTTTATTCATATTGCTGGAACCAATGGGAAAGGTTCGACAGCTGCCATGATTTCTTCCGTACTCAGAGAAGCTGGATATAAAACAGGATTATTTATTTCTCCCTACGTAATAAGATGGAATGAACGAATTCAAGTGGATGGAAAACCCATTTCAGATGATTCCTTTGTTAAATGGGCGAATTATTTATACCCCTTTATTCAAGAGATGATCGATGAAGGCCCAGGAGCTCCTTCTCCTTTTGAATATTGGACACTTGTTGCCCTGTGCTATTTCGCTTATGAGGAAGCTCCTTGGTTTATTGTATGGGAAACAGGGTTAGGTGGAAAATGGGATGCTACGAATATCGTAATCCCACTTGTTTCTGTATTTACCCAGATTGGACTCGACCATAGGGAGTTTTTAGGAGATACCATAACAGATATTGCCAGAGAAAAAGCAGGAATTATCAAATCAGGTGTTCCAGTCGTTTCTGGAACGATTTGTAGAGATGCAGCCCAAGTCATTAAATCAGTTGCAGAAGAGAAAAATTGTCGGCTTTATGAGGTAAATAAAGACTTTTCGATTACTCTCTTAGAGCAAACAGCAGACTTCCAAATATTCCGCTTTACAAATATATACCAAAATTTGCCTTCATTAAAAATCCCTTTGAAGGGCTCACATCAATTGCAAAATGCAGCAACTGCTATCATGACTTTGGAAGTACTCCGGCAAAATTATGCAACGGTGTTAGAAGAGATGCATTATGAAAGAGGGCTGAGTCAAGTAGTATGGCCTGGTCGATTAGAAAAAGTAGGAGAGAATCCATTTATTTTATTAGATGGTGCACATAATCCAGATGGTATGAAGGCGTTAGCAAAGGCTATCCAAGAGTTGAATACATATGATCGTTGTATTGCTATGATAGCGATGATGCGTGATAAACAAATAGAGGAAATATTGCAACCCCTGATTCCTTTGGTAGACCAATTCGTGATTACAGAAGTAGCGAATGTACCACGATCTATGTCTGCTCATGAATTAGCTGAGCAAGTTAAAGCCATTGCTCCAGAAAAAGAAGTGAATGTGTTTGCTTCGGCAAGCGAAGGTTTAACTTTTATGAAACAGCATGCATTAGACCATGATCTATTATTGATAACGGGATCTTTGTACTTGGTTTCGGAAGTTCGGTCGTTACTCACAAAGGAATAGGTTGTGACATCTAGGTAAATAAAGGCTGGTGGATAATTAATGAACCAAAAAAAGCATGTGCATTTTATAGGGATTGGTGGCTATGGAATGAGTGCCATCGCACGTGTTTTACTTGATTTAGGGTATCATGTTTCAGGATCAGATGTAGCAAGGAATAAACTGGTTGAAGGCTTAGAAAAACGGGGTGCAGTTGTATCGATTGGTCACGATCAAGCCCATATTGATGGTGCTGGGGTCGTTGTTTACTCTTCCAGTATTGCTTCAGATAATATTGAGCTAGTCGCAGCTAGAGAGAAGGGAATCGAAACACTACATCGTTCGCAGATGTTAGCACGACTGCTTAATAATAAAAAGGGGATTGCTGTGGCTGGTGCACATGGAAAAACAACCACATCTTCCATGATCGCACAAACTTTAGAAATTTGTCAGGTAGATCCCACCTATATTATTGGAGGAGAAATCGTCAGTTTAAAAGGAAATGCAAAAGCTGGAAAAAGTGAATGGGTTGTGGCAGAAGCGGATGAAAGTGATGGGACTTTTCTCGAATACTTCCCTTATATAGCCGTAGTTACCAATATTGAGGCGGACCATTTAGAAAACTATGATGGTGATTTCAATAACTTAAAACAAGCTTATCAACAATTTTTAAGTCAGGTTCGCCCAGAGGGAATCGCTATTTTAAATGTGGATGATCCTTATGTTCGCGAACTAGTTAAACAGGCCCAGTGTAAAATTGTCACTTATGCGCTGGATCAGTCAGCAGATTATCATGCTACAAATATTCGTTTCCATGATCGTGAAACCACTTTTACAGTGGTACAGGGTACGGAGGTTTTAGGTGATATCACTTTACAAGTTCCTGGGAGTCATAATGTATCCAATGCACTAGCAGTTGTGATCGCTTGTTTAGAAGTGGGTGTTTCTTTTGCAGATATTTCCAAAGCTTTGTATCAGTTTCAAAGTACAAAACGGCGCTTTCAAGTGATTGGAGAAGTAGATGATATTTTAGTTGTAGATGACTATGCACACCATCCCACAGAAATTCAAGCGACACTCAAAGCAGCGAAGGCTTTAAATCGGAGAATTATAGCAATCTTCCAACCTCAAAGATATTCAAGGACTCATCTATTGTTTCAAGAATTTAGCCAAGCATTTACCGAAGCAGATGTGGTAATTATTAATACGATCTATGCACCAGCTGGAGAAGAACCGATCCCTGGAGTTAGTGCAGAAAAGCTTGCTGAGCTAACCAAACAAAATAGTAATCCAAATACACGCTTTATCGACCTAAAAGAAGAGATTGTCGATTATCTCCTTACACAAGTAAAACCGGGTGATTTAGCTTTAACGATGGGTGCAGGTGATATTTGGCGTGTCTCTCACCTGCTTGTATCCGAACTAGAAAAATTGCATGTAAAGTAAATATCGTATAAATGGGTTTCTCTTGCCGCTCTACGAATAGCGAATAGAGAAACTCATAATCATCGATTTACAGTCCGAGTATGGACTGTTTTTTATTAAAGATAGTATAAAAGAGCTATTTTATATCACAAATTTGTGACAGACCTTTTGTTTTAAGAGGATTGTGCTATGTTAATAAATAGATTAGAGGAGGGTCTGATATGAAAAGGACATGGCAATTATGTGTTATCATCTTACTTATGGCAAGTCTTATTGTTGGATGCTCAACCAATCAATCTGGCCAAGCATCTGAACAAAATAATCCATCTACCCATCAACAAAATACGAATGTGGCAGATCTAAACTGGAAAGTCAATGACTTTAACTATAAAGATCAAAATGGTAAACCATTTGGGCTAAAAGACTTGAAAGGGAAAATTTGGCTAACCGATTTTGTCTTTACACGTTGCCCTAATGTATGTCCGCCTATGACCGCCAACATGGCAAATGTTCAAAAAGAATTAAAGAAGGCAGGACTTGATATACAGTTTGTATCTTTTAGTGTAGATCCCGAATATGATAAACCGGAAGTGCTTAAGACATTTGGTGAAAAACATGGAGTCGATTTTGCGAATTGGTCGTTTTTAACGGGCTATACATTTACAGATATTCAAAAAATGGCGATGGATACGTTTAAGGGAAGTATTGATAAAGCAAAAAGCCCATCACCTGATGTCGTACTGTTTAATCATCCAACTCAGTTTTTTCTAGTTGATCAAACCGGTAAAGTGATTAAATTTTATGATGGCTTAAAACCAGATATGAAGCAAATTACCCAAGATGTAAAACAACTACAAAAGAAATAGTCTTTACCAGTGGTGTCGATTCGAAGGAGAGCTTTGAAGCGGACATCTCTACTTCTCTTGCAGGTTAGCAGTAGGAATCTGACGGAAAATGGCTCTCTGGAAAATACTCCCCAAGACCCTAAGGATTTGATCGTATCCTTAGGGTCTTTTCTCTATTTTTCTTGGTAAATAGAAATTGCTAAAGAAAAAGCTGATCAATAAAGCGGTGATCCCTATGCCAAGGACTTGAGATAATAAAAGGTTTGTGAAACTAGCTACAAGTGTAAGTATGATAGAAAGTAAGCTAATGAGTATCCAACACATTTTTTGAAAGCTGGTACGCCGTTCTTTTGGATCGATAGGATATATTTGTACAAACATAGGGTAGCGATGTGGATTCGTGATTTGTGGAAGTTGACTCCCAAATAACCAGATACATAAAAGGATGGTTCCAAATACTACCCAAAAATTAGGTAGAAACACAATAATCAAGATGGCCAACAACAAGATACGTAAATAAATCGAAAAAAGTTCGCTATGTCGGAAGAATGTTCGCCAATATAAATATGAAAAAGGTTTTCCTTGAGGAATTAGCTTAGGAAGAAGCCAAGTGATCCATTTTCGTTCTTTGACTGGAAAGCGAACTTGCGGTAAATCAACAAACCATCCTGCGAGAGAAACATATTTTGCCTGTATTTTTTGCTCTCGTTTCGCAAATAGAATCCATGGATACGGAAAACGAGGTGCTTTCGAAAAAATACGCCATAGAAAGAAGGTATGTAAAACTGTAAGGATAAAAAAGAGTAACACCAAAGATATCTTAGCATGAACATAAATCAATGTGATGTAACTAAGCCAACCCGTAATTAGTAGGCGGATGAAAAAAAGAGTAAAAATGAATCGTGATGAATAAAATGGTTGTAGCCGATCCTCAAGCCAACTTGCAATAATATTCCACACCTGAAGGAAACAAAAGGCGATAAGTACAGCCATAAAGTCTTTAATCGTACCAAATCGTAACCGATAAAGTGGTAACAAGATCAATAGGAACAAAGTCAAGCGAGCTAGGTATGTAGCACAGTTATAATATAAGCTCACCTTAAAATAGTCCCTCATTTTCGTTTCAAGTGGTAGTAAAAAGGTTAAATCAGCTTTTTGTATCCATGTTCGAATTCGAACAATAGAAAGTGGAAGCGAAATAATAATCGCAACGAGAACGGCAATAGGAAAATCTTTGGGTAACCAAACCAAAAAACGTGAATAAGCGATAGAGAGAAGAATGAATAATACTCCAACAACGAGTGGTGTTCCCCCACCACTTAAAACCATCATTAAAATTCGTATCGCTTGTGTCCATGAAGTCGTCATGCGTTTAATAAAAAGCTGGTCTGTTTTCATCTTAAGAATCCTTTGCTATCTGAATAAAAAGTTCTTCAAGAGTTGCCCGCGGAAGTCCTGCCTGTTCACGCATTTCTGGGAGGGTACCTGAAAGAGCGACTTGACCTTCATGGAGTAAGACAAAACGATCACAATATTTTTCAGCCATAGTTAAAATATGAGTGGACATCAAAATCGCTGTTCCTTCTTTTTTGCGTTGTAAAAATAAGTCCAATAGCGCTTGAATAGCTAATGGATCAAGACCAATAAACGGTTCATCAACGATAAGTAGTTTTGGCTCGATGAGGAAAGCACATAGGATCATTATTTTCTGTTGCATCCCTTTAGAAAAAGTGTGTGGAAACCAATGTGTAGCCTTTTTCATTCGAAAAGCTTGTAGTAAGAATTCGGCTCGTTCCTTAAAAATGTCTTTGGGAAGTTGGTAAGCTCGTGCTGTAAGCTCTAAATGCTCCCAAAGAGTTAGCTCCTCATAAAATTGAGGAACTTCTGGTATATAAGCGAGTGATGAACGATAATGAAGAGGATCAGCTTGTAGAGTAGTACGATCCACTTCAATCGTTCCTTCATGTGGTGTGAGTAAACCAAGAATATGTTTGATTGTAGTGCTTTTTCCAGCACCATTGACACCGATTAATCCGACGATTTCAGAAGGTTGTACGTTAAGTGAAATATGGTGGATAACGGGCTGATGTCTAGAATATCCACCTGTTAGATTTTGTACCGATAACATAAGATGGAAATGCTCCTTTTATCATTAGAATACGTATGACTACCTTATAACCCAGTTCTTATTCCAATTGAACAACTATTTGCTTTAGTAAAAGGAAAAAGGTAACGGTTTGTCAACTAGCTATTACTTACTTTTATTATATACACAACTATTCTAAAACGGAGGGTTATCGGTGAAATTAGTGGTAAATTCATGAAAAATGGTGGGAGAAGATTCTATACCATGTAATAGGAAAGACAACCTTCACAGGGGAAGCTTTGTCATTAAGCGAATAATAAAATCGCTTTTTTAGCGATAACCAAATGAGGAAAGCGGAATACTAGTCTGATGGACAAAAGAAAATTATAATTTAGATTATAAATGAATTTTTATTGAAGGTTAATGAGAAACATTTGTTACGGAAAAGCAGTTTGTTTTTATAAGAAAGGGAAAATATAACTTATCAAGACCTATTCTGCCCACCATCTTAGCGCTAGTATATATTTAATAAACCCATGAAGTGATTTAGGGCTGTTGATTGGTCAAAAGCAACAGGAGCTTTATTTGCTAGGAGACCTCTTATCCGCTTGTTTGGGATAAGGAGTTTTAAGAGACAGAGTCGGCTTAATCGCAGAGCAAAAGAAAAGGGGCGAAAGAATGTCTAAATCAGTGAAAAGATTACCCAATCGTGCGGAGATAGCTACAGAATATACTTGGCGTTTAGAAGATATTTTTGCGACAGATGAAGAATGGGAAAAAGAGTTTGAAACCGTTAGAAAAACGATTCCAAGCCTAAAAGAGTTTAAAGGAAAGTTGGGGGATTCATCATCCAGCTTGTTAGCAGCTTTGAAAAAGTGTGATGAAGTATTTATGCGAATTGGAAAGTTGTATACATATGCTCATATGCGGTTTGATCAAGATACAACGAATACATTTTATCAAGGTTTAGAAAGTCGTATTGCTAGTCTTTATACAGAGGCATTAAGTACGAGAGCCTATCTAGTACCAGAGATTTTGGCGATTGATGAGCATAAACTACAATCTTTTCTAGAAGAAAACCAAGAGCTAAAGGTATATGAATATGCACTGCAAATTATTGATCAAAAGCGGAAGCATGTACTATCTTCTAGGGAAGAAGCGTTAATAGCCGGAGCGGCCGAAGTCATGAATGCTTCGCAAACTACGTTTAGTTTACTGAATAATGCAGATCTAAGATTTCCAACGATTCAAGATGAAGAAGGGCATGAGGTTGAGGTCACACACGGTCGTTATACTCAGTTTCTACGGAGTCATGATCGTCGTGTACGTAAAGAAGCTTTTGCAGCGATGTACGAGACTTATGGTAAATATATTAACACCTTTGCCAGTACACTAAGTGCGACAGTGAAAAAGCATAACTACATAGCACACGTTCGGAATTATCATTCAGCAAGGCATGCGGCACTAAGTGAGAATCAGATTCCCGAAATTGTGTATGACCAGCTTATAGAGACTGTTCATGAACATCTTCCTCTTCTTCATCGATATATGGAGATCCGAAAACGTGCACTCAATTTAGATGAATTGCACATGTATGATGTTTATGCATCCTTGGTAGATGATGTAAAAATAAAATATACTTATGAAGAAGCGAAAGATGTTTTGCTCAAAGGGTTAGCCGTTATGGGTGAAGAGTATGTCTCGATCGTCAAGGAAGGGCTTGATAACCGTTGGGTAGATGTTTACGAGAATAAAGGGAAACGAAGTGGAGCTTACTCATCAGGGGCATATGGGACGAATCCATATATTTTGTTGAACTGGCAAGATAATATTGATAACTTATTTACTTTAGCTCATGAATTTGGGCATTCTGTACATAGCTACTACACTCGAAAAAGCCAACCCTATGCATATGGTGATTATTCGATTTTTGTGGCTGAAGTGGCATCGACCTGTAACGAACAGTTATTAAATGATTACTTATATAAATCGATGCAAGACAAAAAGAAACGATTATACTTACTGAATCATCAATTAGAAGATTTTCGAGCAGTTGTGTTTCGACAAACCCAATTTGCAGAGTTTGAACACTTGATTCATCAGAAAGTACAGCGCAAAGAGGCACTTACTGCTGAACAGCTTACTACTTTGTACTATGATCTAAATCAAAAGTATTTTGGATCTCATGTGATTTCGGATGAAGAGATTGGACTGGAATGGGCTAGAATCCCTCACTTTTATTATAACTACTACGTTTATCAGTATGCGACTGGATTTAGTGCAGCAACAGCTTTATCGAAGCAAATTTTATCTGAAGGTAAACCAGCAGTAGATCGTTATATTGCTTACCTCAAAGCAGGTAGTTCTGCTGGTCCAATTGATGTTCTAAAAAAAGCAGGTGTCGATATGACATCTTCCGAGCCCATACGAGCTGCTTTCCAAGTATTTAAAGAGAAGTTAGACGAGATGGAGAAACTATTATTTGAAAAAGAATAGTTATGGGTGAGGAAATACTTAAAAGTTACTTCCTAAGGGTATTAAATAATGATGAGAGCGTCCTTGGTTATTTACTAAGGACGTTTTTATTTGAACGAAAAGTAATAAGTGATCATTCTTAATGGTGTCCTCTATATTGTTAAAATATTGTAAAAGAAAGCTTGTTAAAGTTTCGATAAGATATATTAGAAAGAAGGTCAGTCTTGGAGGAGTCATTTTGTCTATATTCGATTTGATTGAGATGGCATATCAAAGCCATGCTTCTGATCTACATATATCTGACTTTTCTGCTTGGATGCGGATACAAGGTCAGCTTGTTCCGATTGAATCGGTTCATATGACTTTCACGGATATCGAAGACTTTCTCACGCAAACATTACATCCTCAAGAGATTCAGAAGTTTAATAAGCGTAAGGAAATCGATGCTAGTTTGGTTAGTCCTATAGGGATACGGTGTCGTTTACACATTTATTTTCAAAAAGGGCTTCCAAGCTTATCCATTCGTTTATTTTCTCAAGAAATCCCAAAACCCATGGACATAGGGATACCTGATATTTTACTTAACTTGATTCATCAAGAACAAGGACTACTTCTGGTTGCGGGCCCTACGGGTAGTGGTAAGACAACAACGCTTGCCTCTTTGCTTGATCATCTTAATCAACATGATTCGCTTCGGATCATTACTTTAGAAGATCCGATTGAATATATACATACTCCTAGACGGTCAATGATTGAGCAGAGGGAGATAGGACTAGATACAGAAAGTTTTTTACAAGGGATACGAACAGCATTACGACAAGATCCAGATGTGATTTATATCGGCGAATTACGTGACTATGAGACCATTCATGCTGCGATTCGTGCGGCCGAAGCAGGTCGGTTAGTTATGGCGACTTTACATACGGGAAGAGCTATGTCCGCGATCCATCGAATGATTGATGCTTTTCCTGCTTCGAAACAATCTCAAATCCGATCACAGTTAGCGTTTGGGCTTATAGCTGTGATTTCACAGCGCTTACTTCCACTTCGCAATTCAAGTCATCAACGTGTAGCTGCTTTTGAAGTATTGTTGAATACCCCCGCTGTCAGTCATCTTATTCGCACTGATCAGTTACACCAAATCGAATCATTAATGCAAGCTGGAAAAGGACAAGGAATGCAATCTCTAGAGACAGCTTATCAGCAATTAATAGATGCTGGACTCATCGATATTGATTTGGACAAAGGGCGAATGAGATATGGGAGTTGATTGGCAAGGGATATTTTTTATTTTGCTAAGTGGGAGTATTGCTTATTTTTTACCGAGGCTCGCTTATAAGCTCTTGCAATGGAAAGTTGATCCACCAAGATTAACCCAAGTGAAAAATATACTATGGTTCCAATGGTTGTCTGTTTTTATGGTTAGTGTAGCGACATATTTCGTCTACATATCTTTCGGCCAATCTAAGGAATTATGGTTAGCTCTACTATTTATTTGGTTATTATTACTTGCTTCTTTGACAGATATATGGGTAGGATTAATTTTAAATTGGTTTACTTATAGTGGATTTGTTTTCCTGCTCTTATTTCGTTTATGGATTGATGGAGCTTCTTTGGGAACTTATCTATGGGCATGTTTATTTATTGGAACGTTAAGTGGCCTTATAAGTTGGTTCACAAAAGGCTTGGGATATGGGGATGTAAAGCTTCTAATTATGGGTGCTTTGGTGGTTGGCTGGCCCAATATTTTGCTTGCTTTTTGGTGTGCAACATTAAGTGCCTGTTTATGTGTCTTTGGTAGGTGGATATGTGGTTACTCGATTCAAAGTAAAACGGCAATTCGATTTGGTCCACATATATCACTGGGTTTATTTTTGACTTATTTATGGGGGGAAGCGATTCTTAAACTCTACTTTGATTTGCTTGATTATAGTAATAAGGTCACACTCTTCATATTTACTTCTCTAGTACCTATGGTAGTCAATGTTGTTGTATAATTCGACCAAACTCTATGTCATTCTTAAATTCAGAGCGATTCGTTTATATATAGGGAAATGATAAGTGGTAGGTATTTGGGGCATCCCCTCATTCGTTTCTGAAGGATAGAATAAAATATATCATGCAAGAGTTATAGAAAGGAGTTGAAGATTTGCTTGTTCTATAGGCGAGTTCTTGGTATCGAGATACAAGATCACTTTTTTAAGATGGTAGAGCTACATAAAAAAAGAGCAAAACATATTGTACAACATGTCACTTCACATCCAATACCTTGGGAAACGAGTCACTCGGAGCAGATATTTGATCGTGATAAATTTATTTGGCTTCTAAAGAAGTTGCAAGAAGAGCAACATACTTCTGCACGTATGGTACGTTTAGTTATGGATAGTCAATATATTAGCGTATATAAACAGCCTGTTCCGGCTCGAATTAAAGAAAATGAAATTAGATCATGGTTAGAGAAAAATGTGATTCCTAAACTAACGAAAGAAAAAGTCATTTTTGATTACTTTAGCTTACGTTCGAAAAAGCGTGATCAACGAAAAGTGATGTTATTTATCACTACTAAAAAGTTGATAGACTCATTGGAAGATATTTTTGCTTGGGCTGGCTTGGAGCTGGCTTCTGTACAGTTTTCCTCCCTTTCCTTATTTGAATGGTTACAATATACCCGGAGGGACTTACCGTTTGCGTTTTCTACCTTTCGTTTTACAGCAAATGGTGTAGAGCTCAGCTGGTTTCGTGACAGTCAGTTGGAAGGGATGAAGTATTTGTCGCTTCCCCTCATTTCTTTTTGTAATCAAGGTGGATATTCCTACTCTGATTGGTACCGACCCATTTTGACAACACCAAGTGAACTAGTAGCTTTTGGTGAAGTCTTATTAAATCGAGTTGATCAAGAAATGGAAAGCTGGTTTCAAGAGTTTCATTGGCTGCCTGATGAGTGGATATTGACAGGTGAGGGAATTGATCTTTATCTTTTACGAAATTGGTTACTCGGACAAATTCCAGCGAAAATTTCCGTCGATACCATACCTGAATACTTCATTTCTCCTAAATTACAAAAAATTCCTACGGGGCGATTTGGAGCATCATTATCTGTTTTGATCGGTTCATTACTTAACGGAGGGAAAGCCTGATGAAGATTAACTTGATGGAGCCAGTTTCCTCTGTGAAGCGGTATTTTCGTTGGTGGGTTGGTGGAATTATTCTCTTTCATGTTTTATTAGTAGGAGCCGCTGGTTTTTTATTTTGGGAGCAGTCCACGCAAATAGAAAAGCTAGAAAAGCAAAAAAAACTATTGGAACCTGTCGAAAAAGAAACAAAGAAAAAGGTAGAACAAGAGCAAAAATTTCGCAAACAGCATGGATCCGTACTTAATTACAAGGAAACGGTAGAAAAGTTACAATCGGAAAATATAGAATGGGATTTAGCTTTGCAAGCGATTGGACAAGCTTTAACGCCAGAAGCTAAAACTTTTAATCTTAAAGCAAAAGGGAACGAGCTATCAGGAATGGTAGTATTTGCTTCAGAGCACAATATGAGCATTTTTGAAACGAAGATGAAAGCGAATAAGCTGATTAAGCAGTTTATGATTGAAGGCGTTGGTAAGGCTTCAGCTATTAAAGAGGTTCAAATTAAGCCGGATAATGCGACTGTCGTACGCTTTCGTTTTCAATTTCAACCCCCAAAAATAGAAAAATCCAATGAATCAAAAGGGAATAATACAAAAAATGAAAATAACTCCCAGCAGAAGGGAGGAAGTTCGTGACACCGTGGTGGAAACAGCCCTTGTGGTGGAAATCAAAAGAGTTTTTATGGTCACTGTTTGCATTATGCTTATTACTCGTCATGATCATATGTGGTCCCCTATTATATTTACAGCATCTGGAGTTAAAGAAAACCAGAGATCACTTAAATAACCTACAGAAATATGTACGAGAACATGAATCAACTGTAAAGTTAGTAGATCAAGGCTTACGTCCACCGACTACGGAAGAACTGCAAGCGCTTAATGCGAAGGTACCTACTGAAATCAATGTCTCACGTGTAATTGAAGCCCTCCAAGCAAAGGCAAAAGCCTCAGGAGTAAAGTGGAAAGATATGCGCTTTGCGGCAAAAGAAGGTGATTTAGATCAAATAAAAAACGAGATAAAGATTTCGGATCTTAAATCCGTTGCGGATCTAAAAACAAGCTTGGAGCATTATTTATATCATGATAAAAAAGAGTCACAAAAATCATTAGCACCCCATCTATCTATGATTTATGCGGATGTTTATTTAGACGCCGATTCTACGCAACTGAAAATATGGTTTCAATCAATAAAAGATTTGGATCGAATGATTCGTATTCGCGAATGGGATAATCTAATTTTAAATCAAGATGAAAATAAAATAGGGAACACACGTGTACGTTTGGTTTTATATATTTATATGGATTCAAACTTAAAGTTATCTCCAGCCACGGTTGGTAATGAAAAGAATATTCCGACACAATCACCGACTAGGATCGAGATAAAACCTAAGCCAACCCAAGAAGAGCTTATGAAGAAAATGAATGAACAACAACAGAAAAAAAGTGGTACGATTAACCAAGAAACTACCAATGACTCAAAAGCGGGAAACTAATAAAAAATTTGAATACCTCTGCTACTGGGCTTTAGGCTTGAGGTGGGGGAAGATGGATAGAATAGAAGTAAAGATGTAGCGCTTGTTGCTTAAGGTAACGAGCGTTTTTCTTTTCTTTCATTCAGTAGATTTTCTTCTTATATGGGGTCTAATGATAAGTTGCCACATATGGAGAATTTATAGGCAAGCGGCTTCTTATGTTCTATCTTCTCTACTAGCCCCATAAAGATATAGTAATAGTTAGAGAAGGGACGGAATAAAAAGATGGATAAAAATAAAGTGAATGTTTATCCACAAAAAAAAGGATTAAAAATCATTGTTTCAGCGCAAAACCATAAAACAATACCACCAGTAAAAATAAACCATCATCCTAGAAGAGATCCTCAAATCTTAGATTGGTTACAGCAGGGGATTGAATTTTTGCAAAAGGGGGGAAAAGGAAAAAAAATCGGTTGGAAACCTTCTAAACATCCACTTATAAAGAAAAAATCAATAAAAGTTTCTCCTAACTTCCTACAACATATGCTCTCAGTTGGAGGAGCTATCTTAGTGGGTGTGATTATGGGAGGATCTTTATTGCAATTGTTTTTTTCGGAACAGCCAACACATCTCTCTTCGATTGATTCTCATTTAGTCAAGCAGTCACCTGCTACATTTGACTCCTTACATCCTAGCTTGAACCATCTCGGTGTAATTCCTACTTTAAAGGTCGTCATGTTACAAGCAGGTAACTTTCAAGACCATGATGGCGCTAAAAAGAAAGTCCAAGCTTTTCGTACGAAAGGGCTTTCAGCTGTGTTGTCATCAACAGAACCCTATCGTATTTTTTTAGGGGTTGGAATGACATATGATGATGCATTAAAATTATCCACCATGTTTAAGCAAAAAGAAGTCGATATGTATTTAAAAGAATGGGAAATAGGTGGTCAAAAGCTAGCAAAAAAGGTAAAAGGGAAAAAGTTGCCTGTAGAACTTCCCAAAGCCTTGGAAAGAGGAAATAGTTTAATAAAGCAACTAGGCATTGCTTCTGTACAGCAAATGAAAACCGACTCAAAGCCTATGACTCCATTTATATTTCATAATACTTGGATCAAAGACTATAAAAAGTGGGTGACCGAAATGCAGGCAATCGAAGCAGAATTTTCTTCAACTACTTCTGATGCTCTTTCTGAAATGATGCGTGGATTATCGCAAGCGATGCAAAGTGGAATGGAATTACAGAAGAACCCAAGTCAAGCTCTGTTATGGCAGATGCAAGAAGGATTAGTCCATTATATTACAGGGTATGATCAATTGACTAGATATTTACAAAATTAAATAAACTGATAGATCGGATAATTTAGGAATATAAAATTGTTTCTTGTTGATTAAAAGCAACTTTGCTAAACTAAAATTATAACTTCAATGATTCTAACACCTTCTACATGTGGGTGTTTTTTTTGACCTAAAATATACTAAAATACTTGGTTATAATAAATTTATTACCTAATGTAGAAAGGTGTGGATAAAATGCCAAAAGAATTAATTTTAGCTTCTGGTTCGCCAAGAAGAAGAGCTTTATTAGAAGGGTTAAATTTATCTTTTCGCGTGATGACAAGTCATGTTGATGAAACGCTGCCTCCAGATATAAAGCCGAAAGACGCTGTTCAAAACCTTGCGTTAAAAAAAGCAAAGGCGGTTTCTATATCTGCTTCATCTGCACTCATCATCGGTGCTGATACGGTTGTAGTATTGGACGAACAGATTTTAGGAAAGCCTACCGATGTTCAAGATGCTATGCAGATGATAGCTCAGTTACAAGGTAGAGTCCATCACGTATTTAGTGGCATTGCTTTAGTGGAGGTCGAAGAAGGAAAAATTGTTCGAGAAATAACTAGAGCACGAAAAACAGATGTCTGGATGCGGCCTTTGTCACAAAAGAAGATCGATTGGTACATTCGTACAGGGGAACCACTTGATAAAGCAGGTGCTTATGGTATTCAGGGGTATGGAGCTACATTGATCGAAAAAATGGATGGTTGCTATTTTAATGTTGTGGGTTTGTCTTTGTCATTACTTGATCAGATGATGGAAGAGCTAGGATATTTTATGTTTCATGATTTTTAGTCCAGAAAGTAAGTATAAACTCCTCTGCTGATCACATTGGACTTTCTGGAAAAATGAATGCAGAGGGGGAAATCGCGTGTTGATAAAAGATGTTCCAGTCGAGGAAAGACCGAGAGAACGTCTAATCAAATTTGGTGCGGAAGCGCTTTCGAATGCGGAGCTTATCGCACTTTTACTTCGAACAGGAACAGCACATGAATCTGTCCTTACGCTGTCACAAAGGGTCCTATCGCAAACAGAAGGTTTAAAAGGTTTGACTAAAGCATCTTTGATGGAATTGACTCAGATTCATGGCATTGGACCAGCAAAAGCAGTTCAGTTACTTGCAGGTGTAGAGTTAGGGAGAAGAATTTCACGTGCTGTTCCTGAAGAGAGAGTGACTATTCGCTCTCCATATGATGCTGCACAATGTGTGATGGAAGAAATGCGCTATTTAGAGCAAGAACACTTTTTGTGTTTATTTTTGAATACAAAAAACAAGATTATTCATAAAAAATGTATATTTGTAGGTAGTTTAAATGTATCAGTGGTTCATCCGCGTGAAGTATTTCGTGAAGCAATTCGTTATAGTTCAGCAGGAATTATCTGTGTACATAATCACCCAAGT
The DNA here is from genome assembly GCF_003313465.1 of Thermoflavimicrobium daqui. Taxonomy (GTDB): domain Bacteria; phylum Bacillota; class Bacilli; order Thermoactinomycetales; family Thermoactinomycetaceae; genus Thermoflavimicrobium; species Thermoflavimicrobium daqui. Next base: position 187,002 of record NZ_KZ845663.1, on the reverse strand, counting down.
GGCGATGTAACTCCAAGTCGTGAAGACTTAGAAGTTACTCAGCGGTTAGTAGAAGCAGGTCATTTAATGGGCATAGAACTGATCGACCATTTAATCATTGGTGACCAATCTTATTTTAGCATGAAAGAAAAAGGACTCATTTTAGACGCTATATAAAGTATGTTTGCATCATCGGAATAAAATCCGGATATAGGAATATAAAAAGTCTTTGGAGGGCAAATTTAGGCTTTTTAAGTCTCAATTTGCCCAAGTTTACGTTTTTACTTAATGGATATAGATTCTAAAATTAGTTATAGAAGGAAAATAAAGGGATATAGCGAAATCATTTACTTGAGGCGGGGTGACGTGAGAATGGGAAAGGTGAGACCAGGGGTAACCATTAAAGGGACAAAGGATGGCCTTCTTTTTATTTTAAATGATTCCTGCCCTTTTTCTAGACTACTTGAAGAGCTAAAACAGCTACTTGAATATAATCATTCATCGCTATGGAATGGCCCTGATACCAAAGTTTTAATAAAATTGGGAAAAAGACAAATTACGAAACCAGAGGAGATAGCCCTGCGTCAGTTATTTGCAACCAAGAAAAATTTGTTGATTCAAGGCTTTGAAAGTGAAGAAAGCTCCGATTTATTACATACTTCAGGTGTGCAAATGTTAGCTGGTACTGTACGTTCAGGTCAGATACTAACACATAAAGGCGACTTATTGTTACTTGGAGATGTTAACCCTGGAGGTTGTGTTCAATCAACTGGTAGTATATTTGTATTGGGATCACTTAGGGGTCTTGCTCATGCAGGGAGTAATGGGGATGAAACAGCACTTATTGCAGCTTCTATTTTTAAGCCAACACAAATAAGAATTACGGACGTGATCTCCCGTCCACCTGATGAATGGGATGAATCAGAGGTCGGTATGCGCTTTGCATATTTAATAAATAATCAAATTGCTGTAGACCAAGTTCAGTCGTTAAGTCAGCTTCGCCCAGATATGAAATGGAAAGAAAATGGACGTCAGCGACTTTAACTCAATGAAAGAAGGGAGGGGTAGCAATGGGAGAGAGTATCGTTATTACCTCGGGAAAAGGTGGTGTGGGTAAATCAACTACATCAGCCAATCTCGGTACTGCCCTGGCCCTTACGGGAAAAAAAGTTTGTTTAGTTGATACAGATATTGGCCTTCGTAATTTAGATGTACTCATGGGATTAGAGAATCGGATTATTTATGATTTAGTAGATGTTGTGGAAAAAACTTGCCGGATGGAACAAGCACTTATTAAAGATAAACGCTGTGATCATCTTTATCTATTACCTGCTGCTCAAACAAAAGATAAAACTTCTATTTCATCACTCCAGTTACGTTGGTTAATAGCTGAGCTAAAAGAAAAATTTGACTATGTTCTTATTGACTGTCCGGCAGGTATTGAGATGGGATTTAAAAATGCGGTAGCTGGAGCAGATCAAGCAATTGTAGTAACTACACCAGAAAATGCAGCGATTCGGGATGCAGACCGAGTAATCGGACTGTTGGAGAAAGAGCGAATACCATCACCCAAGTTAGTGATCAATCGTCTACGGACACAGTTGACTAAAGAAGGTGGAATGATGGATGTAGATGAGGTGGTGTCTGTTTTAGCCATCGATTTGCTTGGAGTTGTACCCGATGATGAGCAGGTGATTCTAGCCGGTCACACAGGTGAACCGATTGTTTGGGATAGTCGCTGTCCAGCCGGAAAAGCTTATCGTAATATCGCCAGAAGAATCCAAGGAGAGATGGTTCCACTGCTCGTCTTTGATAAGCAACAAAATATGATGTCAAAAATGAAAAAATGGCTTGGGTTTGTTTAAGATAAAATGGCTTCTTTTATAGAACTTGTTCCATAATTCGATAAAAAACAAGGCTATTTCTAGTTGAAGCTGAGAAAGACTATTTGTGTAGAAAAGGACAAGAGTGTCTCAAGAATTAAAGAAGTTCTATGAAAGAATCGAGGCTAGTGGAAATGAGTGGGGAAGCGATAAGTGACTAATTAAGAGGACAGACTATTTATAAAAGCAGCGTACCACTATCAAAGGTACGCTGCTTTTATATCTTTACAAGTGGGAAAACCCTTTAGCTATGGAGATGAGAGCGAGTGTCAGACGAGAGAGGGATGCTTTGCACCTCAGGCAAGTCTGACCATCTTTTTGGTTCTTTTTTCACTTTGGATTAGGTGAGGTTGCCTTGCCACTCATCGCTTCCCCACTCACTCACGCTTTAGGTTTTGGCGAAAAAGTCGATCCTACACAAAATGATTTAGGGCTTTGTCTAGCAATGATCTAGGTTTTGGCTCGAATTATAACATGTTGTAGATGTTTGATGTTTGATTTTTGTATTTAATAGGATTTTATATCAATATTATAGAGGGATTTATTATAATTTTGTATCACTTCGTTCATAATTCAACCATTTCAATCATATTATCTTCCCAGAAAGCTTGTCTGACGGAGGGGATAGATATGAGTGAGTGGGGAGAAAGTATTAAAAAACGAAGACAAAAGCAAGTTCAGTTAATTAGACAAGGAATGTACTCTGTAGCCGACGATGGAGTTGGTCTAAAAAGTGAAGGATGGGGACAAAAGGATTGGAAAGTAGGGACGGATAAGAAAAATAAAAAAAATAAACCGAGTAAGCTTTTCATCCAAACTCTTATTTCTGTATTTCTACTATTGGGAACTTATATCATCTACCAATTTCAGACAAATAGGGGTATAAAGGTACAAGAGTGGATTCGCATTTCGATGACGAAGGAGTTTCAATTTCAAAATATGGCAGATTGGTATCATAAGATGGTTGGAGGAGTACCCAGTATCTTACCCGCTTTTCAATCAAAACCCAAACAATCTACTTCGCTAAAGTGGACTGCTCCTGTTCAAGGAAAAGTGGTGTTACCATTTGATCAGAAAAGAAAAGGGACTGTACTGCAAACTCTTCATGAATCTCAAATCAAAGCGGTTGAAGAAGGATGGGTTACTTTTGCAGGAGAAAAGCCTGACTTAGGTAATTTAGTCATTATTCGACATGCTCAAGGATATGAAAGCTGGTATGGATTTGTCCAAAACGTAAAAGTAAAGAAAAAAGACTGGGTGAAAAGTGGGCAATTGATTGGTGAGGTAGGAGATAAGAAGGGACAACCTATGGTTTACTTTGCTTTAAAAAAAGAAGATCAATTTATTTCGCCAATGGGTGTGATTCCATTTGAGTAAATATCCGTGGCAAGGGATGGAGTTAAAAATCCATCCTTTATTTTGGTTTATGATGGGTATTTCTATATGGACAGGATATTTTTTAGAAGTCATTACTTTATTTGTATTAGTGATTATTCATGAATTAGGTCATGTTAGTGCTGCATGGTCTTATGAATGGCGGATTTATTCGATTGAGCTGTTACCTTTTGGAGGAGTAGTCAAAACGGATAAGTGGGGAAATGTACCAGCTAAAGAGGAAATCGTCGTAGCTTTGGCTGGGCCATTTCATCATCTGGGGTTAATTCTAGTAAGTTATTTCTTTTTTGAGTTCGGCTTGTGGACGAAGGATTGGACCGAATATTTTATTCAAGGAAATGTTTGGCTTGCCTTATTTAATCTTCTACCCATTTATCCTCTTGATGGTGGACGTGTAATGCATGCGTGTCTTAGCTATTTTTTCCCTTTTCGCCAATGCATGTTTTGGGTAACTGTAATTAGTTTGATCTTGTCTGTGCTACTTTTACTGTCTGCTATTTTTCTAAGTCATTCTGTCCATTTTCCGCTCTTATGTATTTCTGTATTTCTTATTACTGCCAATTTTAAAGAAATGAAGCATAAAAAGATTCAGTTCCTTCGCTTTCTATTAGAGCGATATTATCAAGGTGTTCACCCAAACTATGCACTCAAAAGATTGACTGTTTCGGTTAATGAACCACTTGAACATATTATCAATCGATGGTATAAAGAAAAGTATCATGTTCTTGAAATAGTGGATGAAGTAGGTAGACCGATCAGCTTCATACCAGAAGAGGAAATACTTAGCCAATACTTCCAAAATCCTTATGGACGACTCCATCCCTGATGAACATGGTTAAGTATAAATGCATAAAGCTTATTGAAATAAACGGATAGCGACTAAGTTAAAAAGCAGCTGTATATTTTTTAGGTTCGTTTTATTTCTATCTATTCCCAGCGAAGAATCATTGACAGAGATGAATTGATTATGCTAAGATAAACGTTGTCGTTGTGCGAAAAACCGCTCATCATTAGGATGCTAAAAGACAAATGTCTTTCCTAATATGGCGAGTCCTAATCAGAGGAGGTTCATTCATGTACGCAGTTGTAGAAACTGGCGGTAAACAATACCGTGTAGAAAAAGATAGTGTATTATACATTGAAAAACTAGATGTTCAAGAAGGCGAAACGGTAACTTTTGATAAAGTGTTGCTTGTAAACAAAGATGGCGAAACCGTTGTAGGTAAGCCATATGTTGAAGGTGCAAAAGTCACTGCAAAAGCAGTTAAACACGGTCGTGGCAAAAAAATCGTCGTGTTTAAATATAAACCTAAGAAAAACTATAAAAGAAAACAAGGACATCGTCAGCCATTCACTCAAGTTGTGATTGAAAACATCGAGGCTTAATGGTTAGGATCTTAATAGAGCGAGACCAAGAAGGACAAGTGAAACGGGTCTCAATTAAGGGTCATGCTGGTTATGCTGAACCAGGGCGCGATATCGTTTGTGCTGCGATTTCAGGTATATCAATTGGCATGGTTAATGCCATTGAAAAACTGACGGGTGTACAGGTACATTCAGATCTTGATCATGAAGGAAAGATGAATTGTCAGATTCCTGCAAATGTGAATGACCCTAAAGTAATTGATCAGATCCATTTGCTCCTTGAAGCGATGATTTTATCACTTGAACAAGTGGCTGATGAAGCTCCGGACTTTGTGAAAATAAAAGAAAAGCGTAAATAACTTTAGAAAGAGGTGATTTCTATGTTGAAAATGAATCTACAATATTTTGCATCGAAAAAAGGAGTAGGTTCTACCAAGAACGGTCGTGACAGCATCTCCAAACGATTGGGTGTGAAACGTGGGGACGGACAATTCGTATTGGCTGGTAACATTCTCGTTCGTCAACGTGGAACCAAAATTCATCCAGGTGCTGGAGTAGGCCGTGGTGGAGATGATACTCTCTTTGCAAAAGTAGACGGTGTTGTACGTTTCGAACGTTTTGGACGTAACAAAAAACGTGTATCTGTATACCCAGTAGCACAAGTACAAGCTGCAGCAGCTCAAGCTTAATGAATGAAGAAAAAACCGTTAGCAAGTAAAAGGCTAGCGGTTTTTTCTATTTTTCAAGATAAATGAAGCATGCTTAAAATGTAATGTTTAATATCCGGTAATGACTGATAAAACCAGCTTTCTCGATAGCTCTCTTTGAGGCTATATTTTCAAAAGTACAAGAGCAGATGGGCTTATAGCCTAGGTTATAACAATGGTTTTTTAACTGAATAAGAATGTAGGTACCGATGCCCATCTTCCGATAGTTTTTGGCAACAATCATCCCAAGATCTGCATAAGGCTTTTGTTTCTGACTGATAATACATTCGCCAGTCCCTAAGATTTTCTGATGATCACGTAAAACAAATAATTGACTTTGATTAATTAAACGTTCGACAAATGGTGGTATCCAGTCTTGATTCCCTTCTGTATTTTCTTCATAAAACCTAACTACTTCTTCTAACTCTTCTTTTTTCGCTTGCTTAAAGATCGTATCTTTGAGTTGAGGAAATGATAACTCTCTCATTTGTGAATCTCTAAATAAATAGCTATGAATAGAGAGATTTCGATGAAAATCGAGACATAGAGATAAATAGAAAGGCTCTAGAGTGCTTACAATAGCACGCTTGATCCCTTCTTTCTTCAAAATAAATGGAAAAATACCTTGCGCAAAAGATTGGTATGCTTCTGTAAGATAAAATTGTAGCAGACAGTTTGTGGAGTCGATACAAAAATATCCGGCTATATGTCCTTCATATTTGATTTTCCAATAGGTAGCATGAGCGATGATAGAACTTTCCCACATTCCATCCATTGGCGCAACAAGAGTATGAAGATATTGACCTCTTAAATCTTGTATTTCGTCGAGAGACTCAGGTTGATGATATTCAATATGCATATTAATCCCTTTCATTCTACTTGTTTTTTAAAACTCTTGGCGTAATACATGTGTTAGTATATCGATCAAGTAAGCTTTCTCCCCCCATATTATCTACTTAAAAGCCCGTAATGAGATTTCAAGACTTTGACCAAATTCTAAAGCGTGATTCGCCTAAATGTACAGTTCATTTAAATTGACTAAGTAAGGTTCACACCAGAATATCAATCACCTTTTTAAAGCTGATAGGGTAAAAGTGATATATGGTATATAAGTCCAAAATTTATTATATTTCAAAATGGACTTAAAAGAAAAGATGACTTTTGATCTGATAGCGAGAAAGTAATATATCAAAGAGATAAAGGATAGGAGAGAAGGGTGTGTAGACATTGAAGAAATTTTTATTTAATAACAGTCATGTGTTTATTCCATTCATGATTACTTTAGGGTGTTGGGTAATTCAGCCTTGGGGAATGATCGGAAGTATATTTTTTTGCGCAATAGGAATATGTACGTTTTTTGTAGGAATTAACTTTTACCAAAAGAGATTATTTCAATTCATGGAGGTAAGCGAAGCTGAAAAAACCAAAGAATTATTAAGTAAACAACGTCATGATTGGCTAAATCACGTTCAAGTATTGATGGGGTATCAAATGATGAAAAAGAATGACCAAATTGGATACTATCTACAAAAACTAGTGACAGATGCCAATCGGGAGCGGATTATTTCGAATATTTGTTATGCTCCATTGGCTGTGTTTTTGTTGACATTGAGTGTAAAATATAAAGAATGGGAATGGGAAGTTTCTCTTGCTGATTCATTTGAAATAACAGATGATAAAGAGGCGAAGCGCCTTTTAGATCTGATGAAACAAATTATTCATTGGCTACAAAAACAAGGAATGGATTATCTTGAGTGGACGAAGATAAAAGTGATGCTATCTCAAGATGGAAGGACGTTTTCGATCAAGTGGACGTTAGCTGATGAAGAAGGTAAAACTATCCCTCTAGATGTTCCACAAGCAGAATGGCAAGAACTCGAACAACAAATTCAAAAAAATGGAGCTGAACTATTCTCAGAAAAAGCACATCAAGGGATGTTTTTACGATATGTAAGTTAGTACATATAGGTGGTGACACAGCATGTTTGTTGACATAGTTAAAGTATTTGCTAAGGGAGGCGATGGCGGAAACGGGATGGTAGCTTTTCGCCGAGAGAAATATGTTCCCTACGGTGGCCCAGCTGGAGGAGATGGAGGCCGTGGAGGTGATGTGATTTTTGAGGTTGATGAGGGCTTACGAACTTTGATGGATTTTCGCTATCAAAAAGAGTTTAAAGCTAGTAATGGAGAAAATGGGCGTTCCAAAGCACAGCATGGAGCGAATGCAGAACCAAAAGTGATTAAGGTTCCACCAGGAACTACGATTAAAGATGTGGAAACCGGAGAATGGATCGCTGACTTAACCAAGCAAGGTGAGCGAGCGATTATTGCTCGAGGAGGGCGAGGGGGTCGAGGGAATATGCGTTTCGCGACTCCTGTAAATCCTGCCCCCCATATTGCGGAAAATGGGGAGCCAGGAGAGGAACGCTGGATAGAACTTGAATTAAAGCTACTAGCAGATGTAGGTCTTATCGGATACCCAAGTGTTGGGAAATCAACTTTATTATCAGTAGTTTCCAAAGCCCGACCTAAAATTGGAGCGTATCACTTTACTACCCTTGTACCTAACCTTGGGGTTGTACGAATAGAAGATGGTCGTAGCTTTGTGATGGCTGACTTACCAGGACTGATCGAAGGAGCACATCAAGGAGTCGGTCTGGGACACCAATTTTTACGCCATGTAGAACGTACAAAAGTATTAGTTCATGTGATTGATATGGCCGGATCTGAAGGACGGGACCCCTATGAAGATTTTAAGCAGATTAATGAAGAAATCAAACTTTATCGGCAAGATTTAGAAAATCGTCCCCAAATCATTGCTGCTAATAAAATGGATCTACCCGATGCGGAAGATTATTTGGAAATGTTCAAGGAACAAGCCGGTCCAGACCTTCCTATTTATCCGATTTCAGCGGCAACTCATCAAGGAATGAAGGAGTTGCTTTATGCGGTTGCTGATTTATTGGATCAAGTGGAAAAAGAACAAGCAAGCTTACCAGTCATTGACCAAGCAGAACTGGAAGAGCGTAAAGTATATCGGAGTAAAGTAGAAGAACCCGCTTTTACGATTCGACGTGAAAATGAAATCTTTGTCATTGAAGGAAAACGTGTGGAAAAATTAGTACAAATGACCAATTTTAACTATCATGATAGTGTTCTGCGTTTTAGTCGTAAGCTTAAAGAGATGGGAGTGGAAGATGCTCTAAGAGAACGTGGAGCGAAAGAAGGGGATCTTGTACAAATTGGTGAGTTAGAATTTGAGTTCACCGAATCCGTGGATTATGAGTAAAAAAGCCGAAGACTTACAAGGTTTTATCAAAGTAAGTCTTCGGCTTGTTCTTATTTGAGATGATGTTCTTCGATGATTTGCTGGAGTAGCTTATGGCTTCCTGCCTCGACAAGACGATATGTTTCATTAAAATCTCCAGTGTACCAAGGATCAGGTACTTTTTCATATTCAAGATCAGGTGTAAAATCGACAAAGCGATAGATTTTCGCTTTTCCTTGCTTTTGGAGTTGTCTTAAAGAGGCAATATTTTTATCATCCATACCGATTATATAATCAAATTGGTCGAAGTCAGTTAATTGGACTTGTCTAGCTCGCATGCCTTCATGGGAGATACCTTTTTCTTGAAGTTTTAATCGTGTACCTTGATGAGGAGGCTCACCAATATGCCAATCTCCAGTTCCTGCTGAATCAATTTGGATCTGGTCGGAAAGTCCAGCTTTACTTACATGATACCGAAAAACCGCTTCAGCCATTGGAGAACGGCAAATATTACCTAAGCAAACAAATAATACGGAAACCATATGGATTACTTCTCCTTCTTCTGTAATCAGAACTCTCTTAGAATATCTTAACATAGTAAAAAACAAATAAAAAACTATTGCATCATTTATTCGTCTAGTTGTAAAATGTCCGTTATAAGAAAACATTTGACTGTATATGGAGGACAATTTGGTATGTCAGAAGATCTGTTTGTATTAGTCCGTTTAAACATGTTGCCAGAGGCGATTCAAAAAACATTGGAAGCTAAGAGGTTACTAGAAACGGGGACTGTTGTCACTGTTCAAGAGGCAGTGGATCAAGTTGAATTAAGTCGCAGTTCGTTTTATAAGTATAAGGATAGTGTATTTCCTTTTAATAAAATGGTCAAAGAAAAAATAATTACTTTGTCTATGGTCTTAGAACATAGAGCAGGTGTATTATCAAGTGTATTGGGGTATTTGGCTCAGAATGAGGCGAGTGTACTCACGATTCACCAGACAATTCCACTCAATGGTCAAGCAACTGTTTCGATGTCAGTTGATACAGTACATTTAAATAAAGAATTAGAAAAAGTTGTACAAGGACTCAAACAGCTAAGAGGAGTCCATCGTGCTATGGTAATTAGTAGTGGAGAAACTCCATAGAGTGTTACGTTAAAAAACCTTTCTCCATCTATATCGGGAGTGAAATGTTTTTATATGGAATAGGTGTAATCTCTCCTTAAAACAAAAGATCTTGCAAGATAAGGGGCTAATAAAATGATTGAAACGATTGGCTATTTAGGGCCAGCAGGAACCTTTACACATGAGGCAACTCAATGGTTATTTCATGAGGGGAATGATGAGCTAGTCGCTTATTCTTCCATTCCTGATGTTATTAGTGCTGTGGATCAGGGCATTTGCGATAAAGGTGTTGTTCCTGTTGAAAATGCCATTGAAGGAACCGTGAACTCTACCTTGGATTGGTTAATTCATCAAGTGGATGTGCCTATTATTGGTGAGCTCGTGTATCCTATTTCCCAATGTTTACTCGTACATCCACTACATGCCAGACGACCGTCCTCGGAATTTACCAAGATCTTATCACACCCACAAGCGATTGCGCAGTCTCAATTACGACTTCGCAAGGAGTTTTCTGGAAGTAAGTGGGTTTTTACAGACAGTACAGCTCAAGCGGCACAAATGGTTTATGAAAATCCAGAAGAGTATTGGATTGCTGTAGGCCCCAAGAAGTCAGGAGAAATATTTGGGCTTCATCTGTTAGAGAGCAATATTCAAGATCATGCTAATAATATGACACGTTTTATTGTATTGGGTAAACAAGAGAAAAAGTGGTTGCATTTGGCACCCAAAAGAATGAAAACAAGTATGCAGGTAATGTTAGATTCAGACTTCCCGGGAGCGCTCTATCAAGTGCTTGCCGCTTTCTCTTGGCGAAAAATCAATTTATGTCATATCGAATCACGTCCTACGAAAACCGGACTCGGAAACTATTACTTTTTAGTTGATGCAGAAATACAAAAAGATCATGTCCTACTACAAGGAGCGATCGGGGAAATCGAAGCTCTTGGTTGTCAGGTGCGAATATTGGGATCATATCCTTGCTTTGCGTATGAACTAACAAGTCATATAGGAAGTTGATTTATCTATATTTTGTAAAAAACAGGCATCTTTCTTTTGATAGAAAGGTGCCTGTTTTCTTTGATGTGATGATATGATCTAAATCTAGGCTAAAATATCACGTCTGGTAAAACTAACAAAAGCAATAATCAATGAAACAAGAGACCAAACAGCTAAAACGGTTAATGAAAATGGTAGGTTCATTCCCTCGACCAAAATCGGATTGCCTGCGAGGTAGTCTGTAAGATTCAAGTTAATAAAAGCAATATATTTTAATTCATGCCAATTGGGGGCTACTTGAGACAGTAAGGTTCCAGCGACCACTGCTGCAAGCATTGCGCCCATACTTGCGGCGGTGCCACGGACTAAAACAGAGACCATAAACGTGATAGTTCCAACTGCAATGGCTGAAAACCAGGCAAGTCCATACGCCATTAAAATATATTTCCATTGGGGTACCATATGAACGTTCTCTGTTAACAAATGTTCATTTTCCATCTGGAATCCTGTTAGGACAGGCATATCCCAGCCTCGATAGCCAAAGATAATTCCAGAGATTAGATAGCTTAAAATGGCTGTGATTAGGAGTAAGAGTGAAATACTAAGTAGTAAGGAGAGATACTTACTTAATAAGATTTTCCATCGTGGAACAGGACGGGTCAGTAGTAGCTTAATAGTTCCCCCAGCATGTTCTGAAGAGACGAGATCAGCGGCCAATACAACGACTAACAATGGAATAAAAAGCTCGGTAGCCTGCTCGATAAACTTTCTCATAAAAGTTGGTGATCCGGGTGTAGTTGGGTTAATATCATGATCCAAATAGTATTGTTGTTGTTTGATATTAAGACGAATATATTCCTTCCATTCAGGTGCGATTCGACTGGAAGAAAGTCGATTCTGTTGATCAATAATTTGTTGTTGTAGAATAGCTCGCCAATCTGAGGTACCTAGTTGTTTCATCGCTGAATCCACCGCTTGATATTGTGCATAGGTAAAGATGGGAATCAATATAAGTAAAATGAGTGTGACAACCAGCATACGTTTCTTTCGTATGATTTTAAAGAATTCATTGTATACCAAACTAACCAACTTGATTTCCCTCCGTCATTTTTAAGAAGATGTCTTCTAATGTTTGTTTATATTGTTTGATACCAGTTACATCAATATTTTTATCAATCATCTGGTGATTCACTTCTGCGATTTTCTCGGGCGGCATGTGGGTTAAAATACGAGCTTGATCGATTATTTCTACTTGAGAAACATAAGAAATCTGTTTTAGTATTTGCACACCCTTTTCAACAGGGTGAATGATCCATTCTACCTTCCGTTCTTGGTCGACGAGTTGAGTAACGCTATTCGTTTGTAGAATTTTGCCTTGGTGAATAATAGCAACTCGATCGCATAAAAGCTGTACTTCATGCAAAATATGACTAGAAATAAAAACACTAATTCCTTCTTGAGTAGCCAATTGACGGATAAATGTGCGCAATTCTCGAATTCCTGCTGGATCTAACCCATTAGTTGGCTCGTCTAAAATAAGAAGCTTGGGCTTTCCGAGTAGTGCTTGAGCTATGCCAAGACGTTGTCGCATTCCGAGAGAATAGGTTTTAACTGTATCATCAATTCGCTCTTTAAGCTCAACAAGCTCGATAACTTCATCAATTCGTTCTTGAGAAATTCCTTTAACCATCCGGGCGAAATGTTCTAAGTTTTCACGTCCGGTTAAGTAAGGATAAAGTTCTGGATTTTCAACGATACATCCCACGTGACGAATAGCTTGGAGGAAATCTTGTTGTAAATCATAACCGTCAATGATAATTTTTCCTTTGGTTGGGCGAATAAGCCCAACAAGCATACGAATGGTTGTTGTTTTACCTGCTCCATTAGGACCTAGAAAACCAAAGATTTCTCCTGCTTTGACTTGAAAAGTGATGTCATGAACAATTTCACGTTTACCAATGGTCTTTGAAAGTCCTTCTACAGATAAAACGAAGTCATCTTGATGTTTCATAACTACTTGCCTCCCCCTTCAGCTACCTGATCTAAGAGTACTTGAAGTAGACGTGTAGCCATTCGTTCATAACCTATTTCATTTGGATGAAAGTGATCTGTATATAAATATTTGCTGGGATTTAATTGGAACAGATCAAAGGTTGGAATGATTATCGCATTGTCAAATTTGGAGGTAACTTTTTGGATCGTTTCGTTCCACTGTGAAACGAGGCTGGAAGATGTTTCTTTTAGGTCGAGATCCCCAAATGGATTATATAATCCAAATATAAAAACGAGTGCCTTTGGATTTTGTTTATAAATGAGGGTTAATATCTCCTTTAAGTTTTTTTCGTATTGTTGTCTACTTTTCTCAGCAGCTTCTAAATTGATCTTTTCTAATCCACCACTTCCACGAAATAAGTCATTTCCACCAATGGTAATACTAATCCACTTTGCTTTTTGAACCATTAAAAGTACTTTATCTTGTTTCATTTGTTTTAGTAAATCGTTAGATGTTTGGCCACTAATCGCTAAGTTGACAGCACTGGACTTCCCGTGAGTGACTTTAGATAGTTGATTACGAACCATTCCAAAATAGCCAAGTCCTTTCGAGTCACCAATTCCTCTTGTTTGTGAGTCTCCTAGTCCAAGTAAGAGCCCTTCTTCGGATGAGATAGGCTGTTCTGTTTTTTTGGACTGGAAGGCGACTGTCTTTGGAGGGTACATTAAATCCCAGACTGCGAGAATAAAGCCAACCAAAAATAACATAAAAGAAGTAATTGCTAACAAATGAAAGAATGTTCTTGTTGTTTTTCTTTTCATGGTTTGCCCCTTCTTTGTAAATGAAAAATTTATATTGACAAATCAGCAAAAATTTACTCATGTACGCATAGGATATGATGAATATAAAGTTCATCGAGGGGGATTATACATGAAAATCCATATCGTTCATCCTGGGGATACACTTAGCTTCATTGTTCAAAAATACAATATTCCACTAGAACGTTTACTTGAAGCTAATCCACAAATAACAAATACAGAAAAGCTAGAGATAGGATCGAAAGTGCGTATTCCATCAGGAAAGGTACCTATTTTACCAAAGAATGAGAGCTCGGAAGAAGTGGAGTCTCATACACCTCAAGATGTTAAAAAAAATGAAACATCCGAAAACGCTGAGGTGGAACAACCAAGTACTAATAATGAAAACGACTCTGAATATGATGAATTGTACGAAGGAGTACCTGAATTTACCCGATTTTATTCGTATCATCCATTACCGATCCCTGATTATTCACAGTGGATGTCCAGCACCAAGAAACATATGGAAGATGTAGAATCATGTGATTGTACTGATTCCAAGAATTATCCATCTGACCAAGGATATATTACAGGATATCCTCCAACGAATATGATGCAAATGGAGTATCCATTTTACCCCTATCCCAAATTATATATGATGCCATATTATACTGGGTTTCCTATCCCAATTTTGGGACCATATTATTCACCAGATCCTTATTTTTATTCTTTGTCCTCACTTTATCCTATGCCACCCTATGAGCCAATCCCTATGATGAATGAAGCGACAAGCAGCGAAGGTGGGACACCCTTTGAAAAAGAAAGCTCCTCACGTGAAGCTTAACTTAGAAAGGGTAGAAAAGTGATGAATTCCCCCAGATATAAGGATATAGAAAAATTACTTCATCAATCAGTACGTGAAATTTCTTATTATCAAAGAAATTGGCTGATAAAAACAGATCGACAAGCCTGGATTGCGAAAAGAATACGTTCAGTATCCAAACATCGCTGGTGGTTACAGCTAGATACCGAGCTTCGCTTACGTGGTTTTTATCCTATGCTTCCTATCGTATCCGATCAAAAAAGATGGATGCTCACTCCTTTCATTAAAGGTAAAACATGCAATTATACAAATTTTGATGAAGTGAATCAATGTGTGGGCCTTTTAGCGCATTTTCACTACGTAGGACGTAATCTTTATACGCCGCCAATACAAGGGGCGGCTTTTCTTCTTATACATCGTTTGCATGATCGTTTAGTACAATTTTATCGTATACTCCATCAAGCTGATTCTATACCAGGTGAGCTTGGGGAAATTTTGCGAGCTTATGGGACAGATTTCTATTCATATGGGCTAAAAGCTTGGGAAAGACTAGAAGGTATTTCATTTGCAAGATTTAACTGGGATGAGTATCTAAGACAATATTTAACGCATCGAGACCTCGCAAGTCATAATTGGCTTGTTGATCAGCAAGGAAAAATATGGATGATCGATTTTGATACAGCTGCTTATGATTGTCAACTGGGAGATTTGTGGCAAATCACTACTCGTATTTTATCGAGCAATCAATGGCAGATTCAAGTTGGTAAACGAATTTTTTCGACCTATGAAGCAACCAGACCATTATCATCGATAGAAAAAAAATATTTAAGTATACTATTTTCATTTCCTAATGAATTTTATCGAGAAATGATTGGCTTAATTCAGCAAAAGCGAGGATACAAAAAAACACATTCACTTCCATATATCCACAAAATTATACTGGATCGTAAAAATTGGTTAGAATTTATCAAACACTTCTCCTCTTGGTAGATCCAAAGAGCTTGTGATATGATGAAAAATGATTTGTACCAGCTAGCTTTTGCTGGAAGGAGGCACTATTACATGAAAATAGGAATAGCGCAAGTCAGGTCTGTTTTAGGTCGGGTGGATAAAAATATAGAGATACATAAGAAGATGATTAAGCAAGCACGACAAGAGGGAGTCGATTTGTTAATTTTTCCTGAATTAAGCTTAACGGGATATAACCTCCTAGATTTAACTTTCGATGTCGCACGTAAGATGGCTGACGAAGAAATTCAATCATTAATAGCTGAAGCAAATGGAATCGATGTGGTATTTGGATTTGTAGAACAAAGTCCTGAGTACCTTTTATTTAACTCTGCGCTTTATGCAAGTGAGCAAAAGGTTCGATATATTCATCGTAAAATATACTTACCGACATATGGTATGTATGATGAAGCACGCTATTTTGGACATGGAAGCTCCATCCGCAGTTTTTCAACTCGCTTTGGACAGGTTGGTATCTTAATTTGTGAAGATGTCTGGCATATGTCAGCTCCTTATATCTTAGCACAAGATGGAGCAGAGATATTGATTGTTATGGCGAATTCCCCTGCTAAAGGTATACAAGCTGAGGGTTTAGTTACAAGAGATGCTTGGTACTCCATTATGCAAAATCATGCCGGGCAACATGGCATGTACACCCTTTTTGCCAATCGAGTTGGGGCAGAAGATGGAGTCGCCTTTTTCGGAGGATCTACAGTAGCTAATCCATTTGGTGAAATCGAAAAGACAGCTTCTTTGTTTACTGAAGAACTATTTATTACGCAGTTGGAGATGGATCAAGTTCGTCGTGCACGTTTTAAAATGCCTCTTCTTAGGGATGAAAATCTCGATTTAGTGATACGTGAACTACAAAGAATCCAGAAAAAGCGGTGTAGGGAAGGCTGATAAAAATGAAAATGGTCGAAGAACATTTAGAAAAAGCACCATTTTTAAGATTAGACGAAGAGTTAGTTACTACCATACTTACCACTACTTTACGTGAAGAAGTTGAAAAAGTAGGCTTCAACCGAGTGATTCTCGGACTATCTGGGGGCATTGACTCTGCTGTTTCACTGTATTTAGCAGTTCGGGCGTTTGGTCATGATCGGGTTATTGCTGTTCGAATGCCTTATAAAACAAGTAGTCCAGCCAGTTTAGATGATGCTCAAACAGCGATTGATGATACCAAAGTTAAGGCGCTAACATTGGATATTACTCCTCAGATCGATTCATATTTTGAAGTTAGATCAGAAGCGGATGCCCTACGTCGAGGGAATAAAATGGCACGAGAGCGGATGTCGATTTTGTATGATTTATCTGCTCATTATCAAGCATTAGTCATAGGAACGAGTAATAAAACCGAGTTATTGCTTGGCTATGGTACACAATTCGGCGATGCAGCTTCTGCGATTAATCCACTAGGTGATTTATATAAAACGCAAGTCCGTCAATTGGCGGCTTATTTAGGAGTTCCAGAACAAATCATTACAAAGCCACCCAGTGCGGATTTGTGGGAAAATCAAACAGATGAAGGGGAGCTAGGGTTTACTTACTTAGAAGTTGATTCTCTACTATATTATTTAGTAGATCAACAATATCCACGGGAGAAGCTATGCTCCCTCTTTCGTGAAGAACTAATCGATCAGGTGTTAACGCGAATTAGGAAAAATCAGTATAAAAGAGTGACTCCAGTTATATTAAAAGTAGGCAGTCGTACGATTGGACTTGACTTCCGCTACTTGCGGGACTGGGGAGTATAGAAGTGATTTCTAAGCCAGTGGTTAAATTCTTATCAGTTCCTTTTGATAGGCTAGGGATGTTTTTATATAAGTATAGCTAGGAAGTAAGGCGCGTTAAAATAGCTTCTAAATATGGAGGAGAGGTGAGGGAAGTGGCTGGACATTCAAAGTGGAAAAATATCCAGCATCGTAAGGGACGTCAGGATGCGATTCGAGGTAAATTATTCGCTAAACTTACACGTGAAATATATGTAGCTGCTCGACAAGGTGATAAAGATCCAGCGAATAATACAAAACTACGATTAGCCATTGAGAAGGCCAAAACACAAAATATGCCAAATGATAATATTGAAAGAGCAATCAAAAAAGCAGCTGGTGCAATCGATGGAGAAAACTATGAAGAGATTACTTATGAAGGTTATGGCCCTACTGGAATCGCTGTGATGGTAGAGGCTTTAACAAATAATCGTAATCGTACCGCAGCAGATCTACGTCATATTTTTTCGAAACGAGGCGGAAACTTAGGTGAATCGGGTTGTGTCTCTTGGATGTTCAACCGAAAAGGTTTATTCGTATTAGATCGTGATCAGGTAAATATGGATGAAGAAGAGTTGTTGTTACTCTCCCTAGAAAATGGGGCAGAAGATTTTGAGGCCACTGAAAAAGCGTATGAAATTACGACTACTCCAGAGCTATTTGAGGAAATGAAGAAAGTACTTGAATCGGAAGGGCTCACCTTTACAGCAGCAGAAGTGACATGGATTCCTTCCAATAAGATGTATATTCAAGGTGAAACGGTAAAACAGATGCTAGGACTCATCGAGGCACTAGAAGATCATGATGATGTCCAGAATGTATATGCAAATTTTGATGTAGACGAAGATGAGCTAGCAAAATATGCCTAAATAAAAGAACCTTGGCCAGATGGTCGAGGTTTTTTTATTTAGGCATAGTACTATTTTATTTATTTACAAAATAGTTGAATTTATCCGAAAAAACATTAAAATAGTAATAAAATACCATTCATGGAAGGTGATACATCATGTTCAATCATTTAGTAGCTACAGTTCAAATGGGCATGGCAAGGGCTGATACTTTACTGGAAAAAACCCAGTTTCGTCAAGGAGAAACCATTCGTGGATATATTAATTTAGAAGGGGGTCAAATGGAGCAAATTATTCGTGGAGTAAACATTGAGCTCGTGGTAAAAAATCGAATAGGAACAAAAGAAACCCAAACCATCTGGAGTAAAATCCAAGTTTCTGATCAGATTTGTCTTACCCCTAAAGAAACTCGCATGTTTCCTTTTTCTATCTCTTTACCAGAAGTCATGCCAATTAGTTTTTCAAATCGATTTTCTATTTATTTAAAGACCCAATTATATCTGCATCAAGCTTGTACTTTCCGCGATAATGATGTACTTGAAGTGCTACCTCATCCTTACCTAGAAACAATTTTTCAAGTCTTAACCCGGATGGGTTTTCCTTTAATCTGGATGAATACCAATTGGCTCGATTTTTCAACCACCTTCCCTTATTATCAAGAGTATAAATTTGGTATTCCTTATCCCTATCATTTTTATTTAAGTGATTTTACTATTACACATTTAGGTGAAGGGAAGTTTATTTTGCAGTTAGGAAGGCAAATAGGAGGAGTAGTAAAAGGGAAAAAGGTTCGTTTTTCTATGCAACAAAGTGATCTGGAAGATGAAGGAGAAAGACTTTATTTGTTTTTTATTAAGGTACTCGATCAATTAATTCATAAAGAGCAAGCAATTTAAATGGATAGAACAGTGGATTTGGTATGGTATTGATTAGGATAAATATACATATGATTATAAATATATTATACAATCCGAAAAAGGTTGCTTTAAAAGAAGCAACCTTTTTTCAATAACTTCAATCAATTATTGTCCATCAAACGGTTTCATTGGAGCATGAAAATCTGGTTGTCTTAGCCCTGTATAGCTGTTTTCTTCTAACTTACTTTTTTGCGTGGCTTAAATAGTTTAGATAGATTCACTTCTGCCAAGATCATCCCAAATAAAATAAGGAGACAGCCAAATGCTCCACGCCCCCCTATTTCATTTTGGTTCCAAAAATAATCCGTAAGCGCAGCAAAAACAGGCTCAAGAGCAAAGATTAATGCTACTTGGGTGGGAGAGGCATATTTTTGAATATATGTTTGCCCCAAAAATGCGAGTGCGGTGGCAAAGATCGCTGTAATAATTAAAGCTGAGATAACACTAGGATGAAGGATAATGTTTGTATTCAAAATATTTCGCCAAGGTTCGAAAAAAATAGCTGAAATACCACTAAGTAGTGCGACTGTTCCTAATTGAATCGTAACCAAATGGATCACGGATGTTTGATTTGTATATTTTCCCGTATAGACAATTTGCAAACCAAAGGAGATAGCACATAAGAAAGCAAGCAAATCACCTTGATTGATTTGATTAAAGTTTGTAAAAGCAAGTAAATAAAGCCCTGCTAAGGCAAATATAATCCCTACGATAGCAGATAATTTCGGCTTTGTTTTCAAAATGAATAGAGAAAGTATGGGAACTAGAGCGACAGATAGACCTGTTAAAAAACCGGATTTGCCAGAGGTAGTGTATAAAAGACTAAATGTTTGAAGGACATAGCCTAAAAACAAAAATGCTCCTAATAAAAAGCCGGAGCGAAAATGTATTTTTTTTAGTTCAGGTGTAAAATTTAAGGATGATTTGGTAAAAAACAAAAAGAAAAACAAAAGAATAAATGCAATTAAAAAGCGAAGGGCATTAAAGGAAAAAGGGGGCAAGGTAGTGATGGCGTCTTGGACAATTACAAAGGTAGATCCCCAGATAAAACTAATTGCTATCAGTATGAGTATAGAAAAAAATTGCTTCTGTTTCATAACGGATTCTCCCCTCATTAAGATAAGAAAAGATGTAAAATCATTTCTATTTTTATTATAAAGGCGAATCCAAAGAGCAGGGAAGATACTCTTATTTTTTGTTATTAAATTTAGTACAAGCTGTATAATTCGATGAAAAAGTTCGATTAGATCAAGGACAAAACTAAATCATGATTAGCCTCAAGTCGTTTTTATTCATGGTTTAAGTATTTTTGGTACATACTAGGCAAAGATAGGAGTGAATGAAATGCGATATTTAATAACAGGCTTACTTTTTATTAGCTTTATTCTTCTAGGATGTACTGTTAAGAAAGATCAATCGATGAACCCATTGTCTATGCAAGATCCTCGTATTACAGTGAAGGAAACAGGCTCCAAAAATACGGATCATCATAAAAATCAATTATCTCCAGCTGACGATGAGCCTATCGTACAAGAGTCGAAAAAGCTATCTCTTACAGACAAAGCCCATCAGGTGGATCAAGGAAAAAAGCAGATCATTTATCGTCAAGGTCCTTCATACTCTAAAAAAGTGGCTTTAACGTTTGATGATGGTCCTGATGATTATTACACAGTTAAAATTCTTGATATATTAAAAAGGGAAAAAGTACCAGCAACATTTTTTATTATGGGGAGAAATGCTATTAAATATCCAATTGTATTGAAGCGAATCGCTAAGGAAGGACATCTAATTGGCAATCATTCTTGGGATCATCCAGATTTTAGGAAAATTTCTCCGAAACAGATAAAATGGGAGATCAAAAATACAGAGAGATTTATACATCATCATACAGGTGTTCAACCCAGTTTATTTCGTCCTCCTTTTGGGGAGGTAAGTGAGGAGCTAAAAAACTACATTGCCAAAAGTCACTATACGATTATAAACTGGAATGTAGATACCAAAGACTGGACGGAACGACCTGCGAGTAAAATCATGACAGAAGTTCGTGAACATGTTAGTCCTGGAGCAATTATCCTTCTGCATTCAGCGGGTGGTGGGCAAAGTTTACAAGGAACTGTGGATGCTCTGCCACAAATTATTCGCTATTTACGCCAAAATGACTATGAAATCATAACAATTGATAAGCTACTGAATATTCCATCTTATGTTAATTCATTTAAATAATGAAGTATTGCACCCGTGGCTTCTGTTCTTTTGGATCATGTTATGTTAAAAAGTTCAGAAGCCTTATTATTATTTTTTGTCAGGGAAGGCAGTAAATAATTTTGAAGAGAAAGATTTTTGACCGAAAACTTGGGTTGTATGTTATAATTCTCCATGTTGCTAAAAATAACAGGAAAAGAGGGGAGCGTAAAAGAGATTCATAGGAGTCGTTATAGATAGGTTATTGATCGTAAATATAGCCAGCATAAGATTATTCTGTCTTGTCTGACGAAAGGGAAGCTAGAAATTTTTATGCCATTTTCCTTCATCACGGGGTTACCTCTTCCGAATAAGTGAAGAGGATTTTTTAAGGTTTTCACATAATAGTCAAATCATATATCATACTTTATGTTTAGAATGAAATGGTTAAGTAGATAAGAAGGAGAGGAAATAAGCGATGAGTAAAGGCACTCCAAATGAACAGTTATTAGCTAGACTAAATAAAAAATTATTACGATATCATCGTCATTTGGGATTAAATCATCAGCAGTATGTGTTATTAAATACATTTATCCAATATGATGATATTGAAGTTATTGAAGACATTACAGGATTTAAAGAGGAAAAGATTATTGCTATGTTAGAGGAAATGATGAAATCACATTTAATTGATCTGAACGAAGAAAATGAAGTTGATTTGGACCATTTATATAGTCGTTTAGAAAGAATCGAAAAAGAAATGACACCAATTAGGGACTTGCTCGTCCAAGAATATAAGAAATTCTATGAGCAACCCGAAAAGAGAACCTATGGTTTGGTTGAATTAATTCCGATGACTAAAGGAATTGGAGTTCGACTGCAAGATGGTACGATGATGTCTTTAAAACATGTACGTGAGTTAAGTAAAGAGCTATTAATCTTTGCACAATCGACTACTGATGAAGATATTAAACAAATGAATCTTCGATTTAGTAAAGAAAAAGAGCAAGGAAAAGAGAAAAAATAATAGAAAAGAGATCTAGAGTGGCACTTGAGTTTTAAACACAGTCTGATTGACGAAAAAATCTCCAAACTCTGTTTTTTTGTATGCTATAATAGAGAAAATGGAATGGATGTTCGACTGGGAAAGGAAGAAATTTGTGCGAATTATGGGGATTGACCCAGGGATTGAAATTGTTGGATTTGCCATATTAGATCAGTGTGGAAATAATTTTAAGCCTGTAGACTATGGAAGCATTCGCACAGAATCTAAGCTTTCTACGGCAACTCGCTTAAAGCAAATCTATGATGCCTGCACTACTTTGTTCGAGAATTATCATCCAGAAGTCGTAGCGATTGAAAAGTTATTTTTTAATAAAAATGAGAAAACAGCGATGATCGTAGGACAAGCCCGTGGTGTGATCATGCTAGCAGCTGAAGAGGCAGGTGCAACGATTACAGAATACACTCCAGGACAAGTGAAAATGGCTGTTGTTGGTTATGGACGAGCTGAAAAAAAACAGGTGCAAGAAATGGTTAAGGCTATCCTCTCTTTACCAAGAGTACCAAAACCAGATGATGTTGCAGATGCGTTAGCTATTGCCATTTGTGAAGCCCACTCATCTCAAGTTGCTAGAGGATGGAGAGGGGTATTAAAATGATTGACTTTGTGAAAGGTAACGTGGCGTATATCGAGTCTGACTATGTGGTTATAGAGGCTGGCGGAATAGGATATCAAATATTTGTGCCTAATCCTTTTAAGTTAGTAGAAGGTAATCTAGCGTTTGTTTATACCCATCAAGTGATACGAGATGATGCCCATTTGCTATATGGTTTTTTAGAAAAAGATGAAAGAGATTTTTTTCGCTTGTTGCTTGATGTATCAGGCATTGGCCCAAAAGCTGGATTAGCTATGATCGCAAGTGGAGATTTGCGTTCAGTCGTTATAGCGATCCAGACTGAGGATATGAAGTTTCTGACTCGTTTACCTGGGATTGGGAAAAAAACGGCAGCTCGTATCATTCTGGATCTCAAAGATAAATTAATGAAACAGGGATGGGAAGGGCGTCTAAATCTAATACAAAATTCACAGGTGATGGATTCGGATCTAACTATCCCTCATCTGCGTGATGTCATTGATGCTTTGATGGGGCTTGGCTATATGGAAGAAGAAGCAAGACGGTTTGCTGAGGCAGCTAAGAATAAGACAAGTGAAGTACGATCGACTGAAGAATGGATTAAGCAAGCTTTACAAATTTCGCTAAAAAGATAGGGAGGGTCGCATATGGAAGGGCGGATCATCTCAGCAAAAATGGCTGCAGAGGATGAGACGGTCGAATTTAGCTTGCGCCCTCGATATTTAAGTGAGTATATCGGACAAAATCAGGCAAAAGAGAATCTCAAGGTTTATATCGAAGCGGCTAAAATGCGCAATGAAGCACTTGATCATGTTTTACTTTATGGTCCCCCTGGTTTGGGAAAAACAACCCTTGCTCATATTATCGCTAATGAGTTGGGGGTAAATATACGTACAACTTCTGGTCCTGCTATCGAACGTCCAGGAGATTTGGCAGCGATTTTAACTAATTTACAACCTTATGATTTATTATTTATCGATGAGATTCATCGTTTAAATCGTTCCGTAGAAGAAGTTCTTTATCCCGCTATGGAGGACTTTGCTTTAGACATTGTCATTGGTAAAGGGCCTAGTGCTCGATCAGTACGTATTGATTTAACTCCTTTTACTTTGGTTGGAGCAACGACTCGTGTTGGCTCCCTGTCAGCCCCTTTGCGTGATCGATTTGGAGTAGTGAGTCGATTAGAGTATTATTCAGTTGAAGATCTAGCGTTTATTGTGATGCGTTCAGCTGATCTGCTTGGAGTGGGAATTTATGAAGAGGGAGCATTAGAAATTGCTACACGGGCTCGTGGAACCCCTCGGATTGCAAATCGTTTATTAAAACGTGTACGTGATTTTGTCCAAGTAGAACGAGACGGAATTATAACTGGAGAGGCTGCACGTTATGCATTAGATCGGATTCAAGTGGATAAACTGGGATTAGATCATGTGGATCATCGATTGCTTAAAGTAATAATCGAAAACTTTCGTGGTGGTCCTGTTGGTGTAGATACATTAGCGGCATCGATTGGTGAAGAGCGGCATACTGTGGAAGATGTATATGAACCTTATTTGATGCAAATTGGCTTTTTACAGCGTACACCGCGTGGACGTATGGTGACAATGAAGTGCTGTCAGTTCTTAGGAGTCGAATGGCCAAAATGAACCCAGTTGCTAAGATACTTATAATCGGTGGAGTCATTTTAATTATCGTTGGGCTTTTATGGCAAGTAGGTGGTAAATTGATTCCATTTGGGAAACTACCAGGAGATATTTTCATTGAAAAAGGAAAGGTGAAGTTTTATTTTCCGATTGTCACTTGTATATTGATAAGCCTGGTCTTATCACTTATTGCCTATTTGTTTCGCCTGTTTCGGTAAACGGGCGTTTTTCTTTTTATCTAGGTCCATTCATAGAGTGACCTAATGATTTTTTATGGATGAGAAATTGGAGGTAAATTATGGATGTATCGCTTTTTGATTTTGAATTACCTAAAGAACTGATTGCACAAACACCAAATCTAAAGCGTTCGAGCTCCCGCCTATTGATTATGGATCGGAAAACAGGCGATATGAATCATACCTATTTTCCAAGTATTGTTGATCAACTGCAAACAGGAGATGTACTGGTTTTAAATGATAGTCGAGTTCGCCCAGCACGTTTGATTGGGGTTAAAGAAGAGACAGGGGCAAAAATTGAATTGCTGTTATTGAAGCCACTCGGTAATGATCGATGGGAAGCTTTGGTAAAACCAGCAAAAAGGGTAAAAGAGGGAACGGTTATTTCATTTGGAGATGGACAGCTTCAAGCAGTTGCTAAGGAAAGTACTGAGGTCGCAGGGGAGCGTATTTTTCAACTATTATATGAAGAAAGTGATCTTGATCAATTACTCATTAAACTCGGACAGATGCCATTACCCCCTTATATTCATGAGCAGCTGGATGATCCTGAGCGGTATCAAACCGTGTATTCGAAAGTGGTTGGATCAGCTGCTGCCCCTACCGCAGGCTTACATTTCACAGAAGAGATCTTAGATCAGATTAGAAAAAAAGGCGTTCACGTTGTTTTTATCACGCTTCATGTTGGGTTAGGTACATTTCGTCCTGTCACAAGTGAACAAGTCGAAGAACATCAGATGCATGCAGAGTACTATGAAATGAATCAAGAAACGGCTCGGATCATAAATACAGCCAAAAAGCAAGGTGGTCGTGTAATTGCTGTAGGGACGACTTCGATCAGAACTTTGGAAACAGTAGCTAGTTTAAATAAAGGGGAAGCTGCTTCATGTAATGGTTGGACTGATATTTTTATTTATCCGGGCTACCAATTTAAAATGGTAGATGGACTACTTACCAATTTTCACCTACCACAGTCCACATTACTTATGCTTGTAAGTGCTTTTAGTTCACGAGAGCATATCTTAAAGGCATACCATGAAGCGATTAAGCAACGCTATCGTTTTTTCAGCTTTGGAGATTGTATGTTAATCATTTAAAAACTTGTACTTGGTTACCTTTACTTACTATAATGGGGTAGCAGGAAAACGACAAGATTATGTATAATGGATTACAATAGGGGGAAGAGTCTTGGCTATTCGTTATGAGTTGATCAAGGAATGTAAACAGTCAGGTGCCCGCTTAGGGCGTATACATACACCACATGGAACGATTGATACCCCCATTTTCATGCCAGTCGGAACACAAGCCACAGTAAAAACGATGAGCCCTGAAGAGCTGAAAGAGATGGACGCACAAATTATTTTAAGCAACACTTATCATCTCTTTTTAAGACCTGGTCATGAAATCGTTAAAGAAGCAGGTGGGCTTCATTCGTTTATGAATTGGGATCGGGCTATCTTAACGGATAGCGGTGGTTTTCAAGTATTTAGCTTAAGTCAATTACGGAAAATCACTGAAGAAGGGGTTTCATTTCGCTCCCATTTAAGTGGTGAAAAGTTGTTTATTGGTCCGGAAAAAGCGATGGAGATTCAAAATGCATTGGGCTCAGATATCATGATGGCATTTGACGAATGTCCACCTTATCCGGCAGAACGCGAATATGTGGAGGCATCGACAGAGCGTACATATCGTTGGGCTAAGAGGTGTATTGCTGCACATCAGCGACCTGATGAACAAGCATTATTTGGAATTGTGCAAGGAGGAATGTTTCGCGATTTACGCGAAAGAAGTGCACGACAACTGGTAGATTTAGATTTACCAGGTTATGCTGTAGGAGGTTTAAGTGTAGGAGAACCTAAAGAGTTAATGTATGAAGTTTTGTCATATACAACTCCACTTCTTCCCAAAGATAAACCGCGTTATTTGATGGGAGTAGGTTCACCAGATGCATTGATTCAAGGGGCTATTTATGGTATTGATATGTTTGACTGTGTGTTACCAACACGAATTGCTCGCAATGGAACGACAATGACGAGTCAAGGGCGTTTGGTCATCCGTAATGCGAAGTTTGCACGAGACTTTACTCCCTTAGATCCAAATTGTGATTGCTATACTTGTCGTAATTATACACGAGCTTACCTACGGCATTTGATCAAAGCAGATGAGACTTTGGGTATTCGACTCACTTCATATCATAACTTGTACTTCCTACTCAAGTTAATGAAGCAAGTACGTCGTGCTATTCAAGAAGATCGTTTATTAGACTTTCAAAATGAGTTTATGCTTCAATACTATGGGTCACTTACCCCACAAACAGCGTTTTAAGATCCAATCAGATCGTTTGCATGAGGGTAAATGCCGTAGGAGTCAGGCTTGGGAGTATGTTCAAAAACGATCAGTGGCTAATAAGATAATAGCTTTAATTTAAATCAAACCCAGGAGGTCGAAGAAAATGAATATGCAGACATTACAAGGATTGTTGTTCCCCGTTCTGATTATTGTGGTATTTTATTTTTTCTTGATTCGTCCACAACAAAAACGCCAAAAACAACGTAACATGATGTTGTCCCAGTTAAAGAAAGGTGACAAAGTTGTAACCATTGGAGGTTTACATGGATCGATCGTCGATTTGACTGATGAAAAAGTCACTTTGAAAGTAAGCGATAACACTCGTCTGGTTTTTGAGCGCAGTGCGATCAATTCTGTGGTCAATGCTGATGGAAACTCAACCTCAAAAACTGAGGAGAATAAAGAAGAAACAGTAGCCAAAGCTGAGTAATTACTTTAGCTGTGAACACTCCCTCCTATCAAAACCGGAAGGATATAATTATATTACTCTCACCTTATAGTTCATACCATAAGTGAGAAAATATCTATATTCCTCCAAGCAAAGAAAAAGTCCCTCCGTAACTTGGTAGGGACTATTTTTTCGATCAATAAGACTATTTGAACAATAGGTGATTTTATGTATTCTTTTTGCGCATATGTTGTATATGCTTTTTTAAGATTATTTTACCGATTTAAAGTGGTCGGGAAAGAGAACTTGCCATCAAGTGGATTTGTCATTGCGTGTAATCATACGGGTTGGTTGGATATACTTTCATTAGCAGTGGGAATTTTACCCCATAAAGTAAACTATATGGCTAAAAAAGAACTATTTGAAAATCGATTCATAGGTTGGTTTCTGAGTAAACTAAAAAGCTTTCCAGTTGATCGTGATAATCCAGGACCTAGTTCATTAAAAATACCCATCCGTAGATTAAAAAATGGCGAAAATGTGGGTATTTTTCCAAGTGGTACACGTCAGCAAGGAGAAGTTCCCCTCAAACGGGGAGCCGTTTTCTTAGCTGAAAAGGCAAGAGTGCCACTGGTTCCAGCGAGTTATCAAGGTCCTCCAGCGATTCGTTTAGCTGATCTTTTTCGTCGTAAGGAAATTACGGTTATGATCGGAAAGCCTATAGATCCTAATGAATACAAAGATTCGGAAGAGAAAGATGCTTTTGCCAAGAAATTTAATGAAGCATTTAATCAGTTAAATTATCAATCAAGGGATCATTGAAAATGTTAAAGCGAGCCATTTTGATGTTATGTCAAAATGGCTCGCTTTATTTTTGTCACACTATCTGCTTCGATTTACTCCAATGATTCCACCTACAGCACTAATAGAAAATGCAATTAGGAGAAAAATAAGGGCTTGGGATTGAATACTCATATCAAATCCTAGAAAAGCGATAAGTATTAAAATAAGACAGTAAATCAGCCCTTGCATCCCGCCATAATACCACCCTTTTTTTTGCGCCTTTTTCCCTGCAGTATAACCACCGATGAATAGAGTGATGCTATTGATTACGAGAGTGATTTGCGATAGAAATTGAGACTCTAGTGAACTATAGGTAAATAGAAGAGCCATGATCAAAGAGATGGTAAAAACCAACATCCAGATAACGAATTGTCCGGCAATCCATGGTGAGGAAAGCCCTAGTTTTGCTTTACGTAGAGACGAATCTTTCATTTACTAAACCACCTTATAAGATGATGTATGTAAAAGGTTATGTTCGGATAAAAGCATGATGAATGGTAAAACATAACCTTAACCAATTTGACAAGAAAGGAAGAAAAGTGTGTGGATGCATGGGCGATTTTCTTTCGAACCTTGTTTATGTATTTCTTTTTATTGTTAATGCTTCGGCTCATGGGAAAACGGGAAATTGGTAAACTATCCGTCTTCGATTTAATCGTTTCCTTTATGATCGCTGATTTATCTGCGACGGTTATCGAAGACATCAAGCTTCCGGTTTTTTCTAGTGTAATTCCAATCGCTTCCCTTGTCGGATTGCAAATATTGGTATCCTTTATTATGTTAAAGAGCAGAAAAGTACGTGGAATACTAGACGGTGAGCCAACCATTATTATTAAAAATGGAAAGCTGCAAAGAGAAGCGATGAGTAAAGTAAGGTATAATATGGATGATTTATTGATGCAATTGAGAGATAAGAATATTGCTAATGTCGCGGATGTGGAATTTGCCATTTTGGAGACATCCGGAAAGCTTAGTGTATTTCCCAAAGAAGAAAAAAAACCTGTGACTAAAAGCGATATTACCTTAAATCACCACCTTAAACCATTTACTCTTCCTATACCTGTGATCATTGATGGCGAAATACAAGATAAAGAATTAAGTTCGCTTGGATTTAATCGTTTTTGGCTAAAGAAAGAGCTAAAAAAGAAAGGATATAACCAGTTTAAAGATGTTTTTTACGCTTGTGCAGATGAGAATGGCAGCTTGTATGTTGAAGGCAATAAGAGATCCAAACGTTAATGAAGAATGAGTCTTGCCATCCATTTCCCGATATACGGAATACGAATGATATCCTTTTTGCGGATGACAGCTAGTATAAGCAGAAGAACTAAATAGATAATTAAACTACTTGAAAAGGCAAATAAGAGTTTTATAAATAAAGAAGCGATATCGAGTTGCATTAGGTATCTTAGTACAAAACCCATGATGGATAAGGCAAAGCCTAACTTTATCAAATCTCTGAGATGGATTGTAAAGGAGATCATGCGTGTGATACTAATAAAATGTAGAATTGTAACAATAATCAATCCGCAATTGACTGCAATCGCAACACCATTTATCCCTAACTGAGGTTGTGAGGCTAGTATAAAAATCAAAATGGTTTTAATGACCGCACCCCATATTGAATTACGCATTGCTACACTGG
Source organism: Thermoflavimicrobium daqui (assembly GCF_003313465.1). Classification (GTDB taxonomy): domain Bacteria; phylum Bacillota; class Bacilli; order Thermoactinomycetales; family Thermoactinomycetaceae; genus Thermoflavimicrobium; species Thermoflavimicrobium daqui. The sequence continues at coordinate 157,205 of NZ_KZ845663.1, read as the reverse complement.
CACGATCTAAGCCTTGTAATATGGAGGCAAGTGGACCTTGTAAATATAAAAAGATGGCAAATGGCGCCATAATTTTCATTAAGTAAGCGACATCTGATTGATGATATAATATTAACGTTAAAGGTTCCGCTAGGATATAAATAAAAATGGCACATGGAGCACCTACAATGAGAGAAAGCCGAATTGCTTGCGCTAAACGATGCGATACGAGTGACATATTATTTTTAGCAGCAGCTTCACTAATGGCCGGAACAAGTGAAACAGACAATGCATAGGTGATAAAAGATGGAAAAAAGACGAGTGGAATAGCCATTCCTTCTAGTTGTCCATAGAGTGCTGTGGCTGTGGTGGTAGCAATTCCAGCGATAGCTAAGCTTTGAGAAACAACAATGGGCTCAATCGCATAAGATAAAGAGCTGATAAGCCGACTTGCAGTTACAGGAATTCCAGTTCGAAGTAAGTCCTTTAAGATCTTAAAAAACTGTTTAGTTGACGGGATTTTTTTTCGTTTAAATGCAGGCCCTATCAGCGGACGATTGGGGTCTTTTTTAAATGAATAAATTAAATAGATCATCCCAAAAAATTCCCCTACAACCATACCAATCATGGCTCCAGCTGCAGCATATTCAACTCCCAGTGGTAGTAAATATTGGGCAAGAAATAAAACCGTAAAAATGCGAACCAACTGCTCGATAATCGTTGACAAAGCATAAGGGTTCATATGCTGTTTTCCCTGAAAATAACCTCTAAAAATGGATGAGATTGCGATAATTGGGATAATAGGGGCAATGGATAATAAGGAATAAATCGCACGCTCATCTGTTAATAGGATCGAAGCAACAACCGGTGCAAATAGAAGAATAAAACTGGTAAAAATGATACTCGTGATTGTTACAATTATTATTGATACAATAAGAATAGAACGAATGCGATGCTCTTCATTTCTTCCGACTGCTTCTGATACTAGCTTTGAGATAGCTACAGGAAGTCCTACTGTGGTAATGACCATCATAAAAAGTAGAATGGGAAAGGCCATTTGAAATAAGCCCATACCTTCAGCACCGATAATCCGGGAAAGAGCAATACGATAGATAAAACCGAGTATCTTGGTGATAAATCCAGCTCCAACTAGGACGAGCGTTCCATACAAAAAGCCGTTTTTGCTCATTTCCCATTCCTCCTTTAATAAATGCTGTTGTTACCAGCGTATGCCTTGTCCGGCTCACCCATGACTAAAAATGGATTTACTACAGGAAAAAAGTAATAAAAGTTGAAAGATAAATTGAATAAGAATCGAGGGGGATCAAGCGATGAGACAAGGAAATTTGCGATCAGTAAATCGTCAACCCAAAAAACAACCCGAGGTGGAATTGCTTCAGGACCAGGAATTAATGCAGTGTATTGAAGATCTATGTAATAGTAAAGCGGCTGAATTTCGTATGTATGGTTATGAAAATGTGACAGGTGAACAAATTTGGGCTTGTGTATCCGAAAATTACCGTCGGGGTTGGCCACGTCTTAACCGTTTAGTCAATGACATTATGTCTTTAAAAGCAAACCGCTTTATGAACTGGCTTATGCTTAGCGTCTATAAGGATCAATAAATGAAAGACGCCATCAGATATGACTGATGGCTTTTTTGTATCAGAATTTGATAGAAAATTGACATGAACTTTGTCAACTGGGATAATTAAGCATGTTGAAGCCATTTTACTTGGAATGATCGTTTATATGAAGAGGAAATACGGTTGGCTCTTATGAAATGGATAGATGGCGTATAAAGAATGGATCGTGTATGATCGCTAGAACTACATCGATCAAAGAGTCATTTTTCGTCTTTAAGGCGAAACTTGTGTTACTTTTGTATTTTAATTAAAAAGGAGGGGCGAAGCGCAATTCTCCCTGAACAGAATCAGGGTTTCCTGCGCTACATAGGATGAAACCTCGCAAGTCAAAATTTGTTCTATTTATCGTACTTGTAGTCGCGATTTTTGCGATCATTGCAACAACATCTACTTCTATACTAAAAGGGATTACGCTTGGTCTGGATTTACAAGGCGGATTTGAGGTGCTTTATGAAGCAGCACCCGGACAAAAAGTAAATGCGTCTATTTTAAGTGATGCTTCTAAAGCCATTAATAAAAGGATTAACGTACTAGGTGTATCTGAACCTGATATCAGTATTGAAGGAAATAATCGAATTCGGGTACAACTTGCGGGAGTCAAAGATCAAAAGAAAGCAAGAGAACTTTTGGGGAAACAGGCGGAACTTACCTTCCGTGATCCTACTGGTAAGAAAATTTTAATGAATGGTAGAGATCTAGCTGAAGATGGAGCCAAACTAGAATATGACCAAGCGAATCAACCTGTGGTAAGTTTAAAATTAAAAGATGCCAAAAAATTTGCGGATATTACTAGTAAATATATCAGTCAACCTATTCCAATTTACCTTGATGACCAACAATTAAGTGCGCCAGTTGTTCAAGAAAAAATTACAGGAGGAACAGCGCAAATTACAGGTCAGCGTACTGTAGAAGAGGCACAAGAGCTTGTCGAATTACTGAATGCGGGTGCAGTACCTATCAAATTGATTGAAAAGCAAAGTTATGCGGTCGATGCCAGCCTGGGGGAAAAATCACTACAAGATAGTGTTGAAGCAGGACTTTTAGCGGTACTTGCTATTTTTATCTTTGTGATTGGGTATTATCGACTACCAGGTCTGATTGCGGTAATTACATTGATAGCCTATTCTTATTTAGTTTTACTAACTTTTTATGTACTGAATGTTACGCTAACTCTTCCGGGTATTGCTGCCTTTATTCTGGGAATTGGTATGGCTGTGGATGCGAATATTATCACCAATGAACGGATTAAAGAAGAGATTCGTGTTGGACGAAGTATTCCTGCTGCTGTTCGGGCCGGATCGAAACGATCTTTTTTAACGATTTTTGATGCTAATATTACCACGGTGATTGCAGCAGTTGTTCTCTTTATTTTTGGATCAGCAGGAGTAAAAGGTTTCTCTGTATCGCTCATTGCAGGAATTCTCGTTAGCTTTGTAACAGCGATCGGCTTATCACGTTTATTGATGCATTTGTTGGTTCGTTCGAATATGGTAAAACGCCCAGCATTATTTTGTGTAAGAGAGGATGAGATCAGTGACTTATAAAATTGATTTTGTTAATCGCCGTAAAATTTTCTTTCTGATCTCAGTACTAACGATTCTCGTTGGAATTATCTCCTATGCATTTCAGGGATTAAATTTAGGAATCGACTTTGTGAGTGGGACAAGACTTGACTTCCGATTTGAAAAGACAATTGATCTAGAAAAGGCAACGAAAGCACTGGATGAACTTGGATATGATAATCCGAATGCACGTTTAGGTGGGGATACGAATAATATCTTGATCTTCCGGATCAATGAAAAAATCGAGAAAAAACAAGTGGATCAAATCACAGAGCGACTTAAGCAAATTTTTGGGATGACTCCCCATGTCCAAGAACAAACTGTTGACCCGATCATCGGAAAAGAAATTGCACAAAGTGCCTTTTATGCGATGCTCATCGCTTCAGTCGGGATAATTATTTATGTGGCACTTCGCTTTGAATACCGTTTTGCTGTTGCCGCAGTTATCGCTTTAATTTATGATGCCCTATTTATTATTAGCGTATTTTCTTTACTCCAATTAGAAGTAGACTTGACATTTGTAGCGGCAATTTTGACCATTGTCGGTTATTCGGTCAATGATACCATTGTTATTTTTGATCGAATTCGTGAGAACATGGAAATGAAAAAGCCGAAGACTTGGGATGAACTGGTAGAGGTTGTTAATTCAAGTATAGGGCAAACTCTGGTTCGTTCGATCAATACGGTGGTGACGGTTATATTTGGTGCTTTAGCCCTTAGTATTCTTGGTGGGGAAAGCATTCGTAACTTTTCACTTGCTCTTTTATTTGGATTGCTATCAGGAGCTTACTCTTCTATTTGTATTGCGAGCCAAATATGGGTTGGATGGAAATGGAAGTCTATGCAAAAAGAAAGAGAAAATCCAAGAAAAGAACCTGCTGTTTCAGAATAAGAGCTGCATCAATGGATGCAGCTTCTTTTTTACCAGGAATCAAATATCTGTACTTCCTTAAGTTTATGCTATAATGATTAGCGCAAAGCGAGGTGAACGGAATGCTACGTCCTAAAATGCGTTGGCAAGCCAAAGAAGTGGATGAGGCTCAGGTACTTCGGCTAGAGAGTGAGCTTGGAGTTGGTTCTACAACTGCCCGCTTATTAATTCACCGTGGTATAGATCAGATTGATGCTGCACGTCGTTTTATATCACCATCATTAAATGATCTGTATGATCCTTTTTTACTGGATGGAATGAGGCAAGCGGTATCACGAATACATCAAGCGCTTCAAGAACAAGAGAAGATTCTTGTATATGGAGACTATGATGCTGATGGTGTTAGTAGTACGAGTTTGATGATGAAATTATTCCGAACACTAAAAGCAAATGTGGACTTCTATATTCCAAATCGTTTTCGGGAAGGCTATGGCTTAAATAAAGAAGCTTTAAAGCTTGCAGCCGATCAAGGCGTAGGACTGGTTGTGACAGTAGATACTGGAATTAGTGCCATAGAAGAAGCTTTATATGCTAAAGATCTTGGTCTCGACTTGATTATTACGGATCATCATGAACCGCCCGAAAAGTTGCCCGATGCGTTTGCGATTATTAATCCCAAAAAACCGAATTGTGCTTATCCCTTTCCGATGCTTGCTGGAGTAGGGGTTGCTTTTAAATTAGCGACGGCAATGCTGGGAAGAGTACCTGAGGAATGGTTGGATATTGCGGCACTTGGTACGATTGCAGACTTAGTTCCCTTAGTGGATGAAAATCGCATTATTGCAAGTTTTGGCTTAAAGCGAATGAATCAGCGTAAACATGTTGGAATTGCTGCTTTACTAGAAGTATCAGGAATTGACGGGGACGTGTCAGCTGGACATGTGGGGTTTTCTTTAGGTCCAAGAATTAATGCAAGTGGTCGTCTGGATTCAGCTAAATTAGCCGTTGATCTTATGTTGACAGAAGATCGCGATGAAGCCTGCATGATGGCAGAAGAACTAAATACCATGAATCGGGAGCGCCAGCAGCTCGTAGAAGCGATTACGGTCGAAGCCATTGAACAAGTCGAATCAGAACCAGAACGTCATCGCTATATGATCGTCGTCGCGAAAGAAGACTGGAATGTAGGCGTGATTGGAATTGTTGCTTCACGATTAGTCGAGAAATACTACCGGCCTGTAATTGTTCTAGGGATTGATCAGGAAACAAATATGGCCAAAGGCTCCGCGAGAAGCATTGCAGGATTTGATATGTATCAAGCATTAACCCAGTGTAGGGATGTTCTTGATCATTATGGCGGGCATACCATGGCAGCGGGGATGGGGCTTCAAGTAGCAAATATCCGTCTTTTCCATGAAAAAATGGCTTTATTAGCCATGAGTTGGTTGACAGAGGAAGATTATATACCGATCACACATATCGCTGACGAATTAACGATAGAAGAGATTACAGTTTCAATGATTGATCAATTACGAGTGTTAGAACCTTATGGGATGGGGAACCCAACTCCGTATTTTGCGATCAAAGATGCGCAGATTGCACGAATGCAGCGAATGGGAGTTGATCGTAATCATTTACGAATTCAACTTAGCTCGGAACAGGCCAAGCTCGATGTCGTTGGATTTCGTGTTGCGGATCTAGCCGATGAAATTGCGGAGAATGCTCGTATCAGTGTTTTGGGTGAGTTAAAGATTAACGAGTGGAATGGAAAGCGCTCACCTCAGTTGGTGTTACGGGATATAACTGTTCCACACATACAGATATTTGATTGGCGGAGCAATCGAGCAAGAAAGGATCATTTGCACAAATTAAAAGAAACTAATTGTCGGTTTTTCTGTCATGAGCCAATGAAAGAACTCCAAGATGTTGGCTCTAGTATTTTGTGGGATGAAATAGGTGTAGCTGGGTGGAAAGAGCGGATTGCAGGGGCAAGTTATCTTGCTTTTATTGATCCACCTCCAACGCTAGCACGATTTCAACTATTGTTCTCAGAGCTATCGGATGTAGAACGGCTTTACTTTCTATATGGCGATACGGACTTTGATGATATCTTAGTGAAGCTCCCCACATATCAAGAATTTGCAGCAGTATATAAGCTAATTAAGAGTAAACAGAAAACTCCGATTCATCGAATCAAACATTTACCGTCATTAAGTCGTGTCATGGGATTGTCAAAACGAACACTTTCATTTATGATTTCAGTGTTTGAAGAATTAAATTTTCTTAAGATTGAACAGGGATATATCAAAGTGAATCCCAATCCAGCGAAACAGCCATTGGAGAATTCAGAGCTATATCAACGGCAACAAGCGAAAGAAGAAGTATGGAAAAAATTGGTTTATTCATCTTATCGTGAGTTGTGTGACTATCTTTTTACCTCTGTTCAATTTAGGTGGCAAATTGGAGGAGCGAGTAATGGATTTCAAAGAGAAAATCAGAGTGATTCAAAACTTTCCACAGCCGGGGGTACGCTTTAAAGATATTACAACACTTTTAAAAGACGGTCAGGCCTATCAAGCTGCTATTGATACCATGGTTGAAGGGCTCCAAGAAAAAGAGATTGACCTGATTGTAGGGCCTGAAGCACGTGGTTTTGTAGTAGGAGCGCCTCTTGCTTATAAATTGGGAGTCGGTTTTGTCCCTGTACGAAAACCGGGCAAACTTCCAGCAGAAACGATTGAAGAAAGCTATGGACTTGAATATGGAAAAGATTCTTTGGCGATTCATAAGGATGCGATTCAGCCAGGACAAAAAGTTTTAATTGCTGATGATTTATTGGCAACAGGTGGAACCATAGGTGCAACTTTGGGCTTAGTAGAGAAACTAGGTGCAGAAGTAGTAGGAGCTGCGTTTTTCATTGAATTAACCTATTTAAATGGACGTGATAAGTTAAAAGGGCTCGATATTTTTTCACTTGTACAATACTAAGTATACCAAGACAGACATCCATTTTTTGAGGATGTCTTTTTCTTATGCTTTTCTGCTTCAAGAGGAAGAAATAATTAATTAAAGCATGTTGCATCATTTGATTGAAAATCCAGATCATATCTAGAGCAGGAGTGAGTGGGAAAGCGATGAGTGGCTGATAAGTGTAAAAACCTCTAATTAAACAAAATTAATTTATGTTAAAAAATTGTATTATAACAGTTGCGAAATGAATCATATTGTATTACAATAACATTAAGAATAGATAGAGCATATTGCATTGTTTGATGAATGACCTAGATAATTCTTAGAGTTAGGGATAATCGTTATTGATAGAAAATGAATATTGAATTTTCCGTATTATGTATCGGCATTTGGGGGGGAGCGCAGATGAATCTAAAAAAGAATGAACAAGAGCAGGGTTATCGTTATGATGATGGTAATTCGACACAAGAAGTGTGCGAATCACCTGTTTATCAGGAGGATATTGATTGGATTCGGGATTGTATTTTTGACTTATACCAAGGTAAATAACATGCACAATTCGGTGGGCTACTACCGATTTTTTTTTATTTATACAGATGTTTTTTAGTGAATGATGAATGGCTGTCTAATGTAATCACCCTTAAAATAAAGTAGAATGCAGAAGTATGTTATATAATATGCTAGAGTAAGTATATATAGAGTAAAAGATAGTAGTTATGGTCGATTCAAAACTCTTAGGTTGAAATAATTGCAGCTTTGACTTATGTAGAATCAATAATGAAAAGCCAGAGGCTATCCGTCGTGTGAAGAACATGTTTAAAATAGCTTTTTAGTTATCTGAATTAAAGAGCAGAATTATAGGGTGATGGCATTGAGTAGTGAAAAAACATCTTTTCAAGTCTCTAGAAAACTATTTTCTAAAAATAAGAGTATTCAAAGAGCCATAGAAGCGGCTCCAGTGGGGAGTACCATTGAAATCGGTCCAGGTATTTATAAAGAAGATATTGTGATTGATAAATATATCGAGCTAATTGGTGTAGGAGATAAAGAGAAAATTGTTATTCAAGGAATAAAGAGTAGTTCACTTACTATGAAGAATGGATATGCAGTTATTCGTAATATGACGATTAAACAACCCAAAGAAAATGGATTGGATCGAGGAATGGATACCGTTTATATCGAAAATGGTACTCTTCTGCTTGAATCTTGTCGAATCGAAGCAGGAAAGGGGCCAGGGATTACGATCGATGGTGCTACAGCTGAACCGATTATTCGACATTGTGAAATCAAAAGTTATAAGAATTCAGCTATATTAAATAAGGGAACAGGAAACATCATTTTTGATCATTGTCATTTTTCTTCAGCAGCAAAAAGCAGTCCAGTCATTCATATCTTAGAGGGAAATCCAGTCTTTAAGAGGTGCTCCGTTGTGGGTGCAGATAGTAAGAGCTGTGGGCTTTATATTGAAAGCAAAGGAAAAGGTAAGTTTGAAGAGTGTAATATTTATGGCTTTGATCATGAGGCAGCTATCTATATTAAAGGAACAAGTCCTACTTTTAATCGCTGTAAAATCCATGATGGCAAACATTGTGCCATTGTCATTCGTAAAGGAAAAGGTGTGTTTAAAGGATGTTCGATCTTTAGTTTTGAAAAGGATGCTCCGGCCATTCGTATTTCAAACGGATCTTCTCCTTTCTTTCAAGATTGTACCGTTCGAAATTGTAAGGGGGGAGGATTTATCTTTGAAGAGGATAGTGGTGGACTGCTTGATAAATGTAATCTATTTGGCTTTATTAACCAGCCAGCGATTCGTATTTTTGAAGGAGCGAATCCGTCTGTCCTTCATACAAAAATTCATGATGGTAATGTAGAAGGAGTTGTATCTACCTCAGATGGAAAAGGAATGCTAAGAGATTGTGAACTATATAGCTTTAATTCACATGTAGTTGCAGTCACCAATGGAGCACAGCTTGATGTATTGAACTGTAAAATATATAAAGGAAATGCACATGGGATTTATTTTTCCCAGAAAACAAAAGGGATGGTTCAAGATACACAACTATCAGAGTTTCCAAATGCAGCTGCAATTCATGTTTCAAAAGCAGCAGAACCCTCTATTTATAGTTGTCAAGTGTTTGATTCATTAAAAGGTGTTCAAGTTAACGAGCATGGTCGTGGAAAATTTGAACGTTGTGTTTTTTGGGATATTGAAAAAGAGGTTTGGGATATAAGTGAAAGTGACCCAGATATTTATCTCTGTAAAGAAATGAATAAGGAAAAAGGACGATATGAACTAAGTGACTCGGCAACGGGAGATGCACTCCTCCTTTCAAATCCAAAGGTAAGCGAGCTGTTTGAACAGGTTGAAAAACAGGTTGGACAATGGAAAGTAAAAGCGAAAATGAAAGAAGTCGTTCATTATCTGGACTATCTGCAAGATCGAAAGCGTTTAGGGATCAAAACAGTGGAAGAACTTCATATCCATGCTTTATTTTTAGGCCCATCAGATTCCGGAAAGGAAAAAATGGCTGACTTATATGGCCAGATGATTCATGCGATTGAGCTTGTTGATTCAAGTCATTTAGTGAAAATTACTCCAAGCGACTTGACGAATTCAGATCCATTTGTGATGGAACAAATGATTAAGCAACGTATTGAAGAAGCATATGGGGGAGTTTTGTTTTTAGACCAAATTCATCTCCTTGCTCCTGAACAATTAGCACATGCTCTACTTCCTTCCCTTTATCAAATTGTTAACCATTTGGTGCCTGAGACAGCAGTGATCATAGCTGGGCCTGTCGAAGCAGTTCAAGAATGGTTAGAAAAATTTCAGGACCTAAAACAGCATTTTGTTAATGAGTTTATTTTTGAGGAATATACTCCAGAAGATATGGTCTCACTCTTCTTAGAAGTAGTAAAAGAAAATGAGTATCAAATACATGAAACTTGTATGTCTGTTTTACTAAAAGAAATGCATCATTTGTGGAATATAGATGATGAGAAAAGTTGTGTGGAAAGAGTTAAAGAGTATTTTAAGATTGTACAAATGGTTCAAAGTCGCCGTTGTTTAAAGTTACCAAAAGAACAACGAACCAAAGAAGCGCTAACCATGATCATGCCTGAAGATTTAACTTGGAAAACGGAGAAAGAGGTTCAGCCAGGTGATCAGGATTGGGTTAAAGAATTAGAAAAAGTCTATTCTAAAACAAAAAAAGAAGACACAAATGAATAAAATCTGTGGAGTATAGTAGTTAAGACTGCGAAGAAAGTCATGTTTCGTTTAGAAACACCACAATGACTATAACAGCCAAATGAAAAGAAAACAGGGTTTCTCATATTTTGGATGAGGAGCCCTATTTTTTATAGTTGGACTGGAATCCTAATAAATTTTGTTATCGCTTACATTCATATTCAACAAATTCAAGGTATTTTGGTAAAATAAAATTGTATTCTATTCTGAATCGAATGAACAGGAGGGAGAGTATGCCTTTTTATCATCAGCTAGGTCAAATTCCAAACAAAAGGCATATCCAATTTCGGAAGCCAGATGGAAGCTTATATCTCGAGCAAGTTATGGGCACTAAAGGATTTTCTGGCATTCAATCGATTTTATATCATTTGAATCCGCCGACCCAGGTTAGCACAGCGAAAAAAATTCGTGACTGGGCAACTCCTATTGAACAAGAAGGAGCCAATCGTCATCGTCACTTTATTACTTTTGAAGCGAAAATAGAAGGAGATCCGATTGATGGTAGGCTTCATCTATTGGTGAATGAAGATGTAGCGCTTGCGATTGCGAAACCAGTGGAACCGATGAATTATTTTTTCCGAAATAGTGATGGTGATGAAATTATCTTTGTTCATCAAGGGGAAGGTATACTCGAAACCGTTTTCGGTGAGCTTCCCTATCGACCTGGAGACTACTTGGTGATCCCTGTGGGAACAACTTACCGACTTGAAATGAAAAGCAAAGAGAATCGATTTTTTATCATTGAGTCTTTTGGTGAGATTACCACACCGAAACGATATCGTAATGAACATGGACAATTAATGGAACATAGTCCTTTTTGTGAACGAGACATCCGAGTGCCTACCAAACTAAATACACATACTGAATTAGGTAAATTTGAAGTACGTGTCAAAGCAAGAAATCAGCTCCATTCCTATATTTATGACTTCCACCCATTGGATGTCGTAGGATGGGATGGTTATTTATATCCTTGGGCATTTAATATCGATGACTTCGAACCAATTACAGGTTCGATTCATCAACCACCTCCAGTGCATCAAACTTTTGCAGGTCCCAATTTTGTTGTGTGTTCCTTTGTTCCAAGAATGTATGATTATCACCCTGAATCAATTCCTGCCCCCTATTATCATAGCAATGTAAATAGTGATGAGGTTCTTTATTATGTGAAAGGGAACTTTATGAGTCGTCGAGGGGTTCAGGAAGGATCATTAACTATGCATCCAAGTGGATTACCTCATGGCCCCCATCCAGGTAAAATTGAAGCGAGTATAGGTAAAGATCGAACCGAAGAGCTAGCTGTAATGGTGGATACATTCCGTCCTTTAAAAGTGACCAAGCAGGCGCTCGCTTTGGAAGATCAAAATTATATGTATAGTTGGTTACCATGATGAATGCTTGATAGCTAAAGTGACTAAAAATGGGTTTTTCTTGAAGCTAAAATCACTTAGTGGATAGAAAAGCCCATTGAAGATATCAAACATTCATAGGTGTTATCAACGGATCAAGGTGATATGAGATCGTTCGAAAACGATAGCGGAAAGGGATGTCTACAAATGCAGATCGATCCAAACAAGCAGTCCAAACAAGCGAATTATAAGCTATTGATCGGTAGTGTATTGCCAAGACCCATTGCCTTTGTATCTACACTCAATGAAGAAGGGAAAGTAAATGCAGCACCATTTAGCTTTTTTACGGTTGTATCGACAGAACCGCCAATGATCAGTATCACTTGTATGCGGAAACTGGATGGACAGATGAAAGATACAGCTCGTAATATTGCCAGGCAAAAAGAATTTGTCGTCCATACTGTAGATCGTGAAAATGTACATTTGGTTAACGATACAGCAACAGACTTTCCAGCTGAAATAAGTGAGGTTGATATGGTTGGGCTTCAATTGCTACCCAGTACAGCTATTCAGACACCTCGAATCATGGAAACCAAAGTACAAATGGAATGTATTTTGAATCAAATGATCCCACTCGGTGGAAGCGATTTTCCTAATGCGGATTTAATCATAGGTGAAATCGTACAGTTTCATATTCAAGATGATTTGTACACCCAAGGAAGAATCGATACGCAAAAATTAACTCCAGTTGCGAGATTAGCGGGTTCAGCTTATAGTCATCTAGGTGAGATTTTTTCGATCCCCCGCTGCTCATGGGAAGATTGGCAAACAAAGAAAAGATAAGATTAAGTTAAATGGGTTTTTCTTTAGGCTAATTTTTAGGCAAATAGAGAAACCCATCTTCTTCATATAAGGATGATAAATGAGAGAGCATATGTGAAAAGTGTAACAAAAAACAGTAGTGTTGATTAATTAACAATAGGTAAGATAGAGAGGGATTTTTCGACTAGAAGGAAAGGTAGCACCGTCTAAACGGGATAAGAAGTTCTAATGTCTTACTTATCGTAAAAACTGTAACGGGAATTTAATTGTAATTATTTTAATTATATGTAAAATATTGTTAATTTATTGATGAATATTTATAAATTATTGATATTCGATAATAATTGAAATATAATTTTATTGTAGGACAACTTGATTCCTGGGGGTTCATGGATGAAAATTTTGATTCTTAACAATTACCCTCATAAGACTTATCCTTATGAGGAGTGGCTCTCAGATATTTCCGATGAGTTGATTTTACTAACATCCGATCAACATGAAGAACATTTTATGAATTATATGTACAAAGAGGCCTTTCAAAACTATGAATATAATGGTCTCGTAGAGCTAAGAGCACTGGAACTACATCAAAAATATCAGTATGAACAAATTATTGCAATGAATGAATGGGATGTGCTGCGAGCAGGACAATTAAGAGAGCGTCTAGGACTTCGTGGTCAAACCTATGACAGCGCTGTAGTTTTCCGAAATAAGGAAATAATGAAAAAATATGCAACGGGTTCAAGTGTACTTATTCCAAAATTTAAAGCAGTGTATCATACGTTTGACCTATTGGAATTTTTGGATGAGGTCGGATATCCTATCGTTGTTAAACCAATTGCAGGCGCAGGTTCACGGAATACCATTAAAATAAGTGATGAAAATGATTTAATGGAAGTGTTAAATCAAAATCTTTCCTTTCCCCTACTTGCTGAAGATTTTATTGATGGGGAAATGTATCATATTGATGGGCTCGTTTTAAATGGAGATATTGTTTTTATCTGGCCATCCAAATATATTAATGGGTGTTTAGCCTATCAAGATAATAAATATTTAGGAAGTTTTATCTTAGATGAAGATAATCCGATGAACAGTCGCTTACAGCAAGCTGTTCGTGAGCTATTAAACAAGTTTCCAACTCCCGAACATACCACATTTCATGCAGAGATTTTCCATACACCTGATGATAAGCTCTATTTTTGTGAGATAGCTAGTCGGACCGGAGGGGTTAAAGTAAACGAGTCCATCCGACAAGCATTTGATTTAAATATTTCGGCACTATGGGCTCGTGCATTATGTGGATATCTTCCAGATCCTTCCGTGTTTCAAAACTTGACGAAAAAGCAAGCTGCTGGATTTGTATTAGTCCCTCCTAAAAAAGGAACATTGGTCAAGATGAATACATCTGCCCCCTATGATTGGGTGATCGAACAAGAATATCGGGCACAAATAGGGGAGACCTTTATAGGTGCGAAAAAAAGTGTAGATCATATTGCTATCTTTGTCGTCCATGGTCAAAATGAACAGGAGGTTGTTGCACGGATTGATCAAGTAGCAAAATGGTTTGAGAATGAGACTGTTTACCGTTAAAACGTAGAAAAGCGGTCCGATTACTCGGGCCGCTGTTTTTTTATCCATGGTATTTTTTATGTTTAGCCATTCGTGCTCGTTCATTTTTGGCTAGAAACTTTTTTCGCAAACGGAAAGTTTTAGGGGTTACTTCCAATAACTCATCTTCTTTTAGTAGCTCGATCGCATCATCTAAAGATAGTTGTCGTGGAGAATCAAGTCGTAAGGTTTCTTCTGCAGTAGCACGTCTGATACTTGTTAAATGCTTTTTCTTACATACATTGACATCCAGATCATTCTCGCGGATATGTTGTCCTACCACCATACCCTCATAAACTTCGGTACCTGGTGTGATGTACAAGTGTCCTCGTTCCTGAGCAGCATGGAGTGCATAAGTGGTGGCTGTGCCCGATTCCCAAGCAACGAGTGAACCATAATCATGTGTTTCCATGTCGCCAAAATAAGGCTCATAACCAGCAAATAAAGTATTCATAATCGCTTCACCATGAGTTAGGGTTAGCAATTGTTGTCGAAAGCCAAGTAAGCTACGTGAAGGAACGAGATAGGTAAAATGAACAATGCCATTTTCAAGGACTTGCATATCTTGGAGTTGTCCTTTTCGTTTACCGAGAAGTTCAACAACAACTCCTTGATAATCACCGTTCACTTCGATTTCAACGGTTTCAACAGGCTCACATTTTTTTCCATCGATCTCTTTAAAGATTACTTCAGGCTTACTAACTTGAAATTCATAGCCTTCCCGACGCATATTTTCAATAAGAATACTTAGATGAAGCTCTCCACGCCCTGAAACAAGGAAGTTGTCTGCTGAATCAGTATCTTCAACACGTAGAGCAACATCGCGCTCGGCTTCACGTTCTAGACGTTCACGTATCTTCCGCGAAGTGAGATAAGTTCCATCTTGTCCCGCAAAAGGACTGGTACTTACTCCGATGGTCATACGCAAAGTAGGTTCTTCGATGCGAATCGGTGGAAGTGCTTCTGGGTATTCAGGATCCGTAATGGTGTCCCCAATCCGTACATCGCTAATGCCTGTGAGGGCGATGATATCTCCAGCAGTCGCTTCCTCGATCTCTTGTCGCTGTAACCCTTGATGTGTAAAGACTTGTCCGATTTTTATAGTGCGTTTGGTCTCATCTGCTTGAATCAATAGTAAGGATTGATTTTTACGTACTTTCCCTCGTTGTAAGCGTCCAATGACAATTTGTCCTTTATATTCATCATAGCCGAGTAAGGTTGCTTGTAATTGTGTTGGACCATCTACTTCAACATCAGGTGAAGGAAGTGAATGGACAATTTCCTCAAAAAGTGGTTCAAGGGATGGAGTTAATTGATCCGGTTCATAACCAGATGAACCAGTTAATCCACTGGCATAAATGATGGGGAACTCACATTGTTCATCAGTGGCTCCTAAGTCTACAAATAAGTCAAAGGTTGTATTAATTACTTCTTCGGGCTGGGCATTAGGACGGTCGATTTTATTTACAACTACAATGACTTTGTGCCCTCTTTCAATCGCTTGTCGTAATACAAATTTGGTTTGTGGCATGGGACCTTCAACTGCATCAACTAAGAGAAGGACACCATCAACCATATTCATAACCCGCTCAACTTCTCCACCAAAGTCTGCGTGACCGGGGGTATCTACAATATTGATCTTAACACCTTTATAATGGATAGCTGTATTTTTCGATAGGATCGTAATGCCTCGTTCGCGTTCTAAGTCATTGGAATCAAGTACACGTGTATGCACCTGTTGGTTATCGCGAAAAATACGGCTTTGTTTGAGCATTGCATCGACAAGTGTTGTTTTTCCATGATCGACGTGAGCAATAATAGCGATATTGCGAATGTTTTCTGGTTTTAGCATAAATCGGACAGGGCTCTTTCGCCCTCTCCCTCCTTTTCTCAAGCGGATTGCGAAGCATCGATAAAATCTTCACATCCGCAATCGTACCACATAAAACATAGCTTTTGCTAGATAGTTACAAATAGGTTATTGTATAAAACTTCCTACGATTGTTATGAGAGTCATAGATAGTTTTTCCTGTAGAGAAGAAATCGTTCCTATAATGAATAGAATGGCTCTAAATATTATTCACGCAATATGGATGCTTATACCGTCCTATTCCACTTTTTATTTTTCGCTTGATTTAATTGAATCATCCAAATGATAATGGAAATGAGAAGCGGATAGAAAATTCCTTGTCCCGCAAATAAAAAAGCAAGGGCGGTTAATATAAACGCAAGCCAACTCATGAGATAACCCCAACGAAAATGTTTAAGTAGACGTATTCCAGCAGCACAACCTGCCAAATAGGTTAAAATAAAGGTGGCATTAGGAAATAAGACTAATGTAGCTATGGGGATATTTCCCAAGGCATATAAGATCATAATCACTGTAATACAGCCAGCTAAAAATAGAAGTCCCCCCAGTGGTGTTTGCTTTTTTGGGGATAGGTAAGTAAACCATTTAGGAGCATCTCCTTCGCGTCCTAATGCATAAGCAAGCCGTGATGCAGCTCCTACATAAGTAATTACTGTAGCTGTACAAATTAAAAATGAAGTAATCCCCATTACTAAACTTCCTGTTGTTCCAAACATACGATACATAATCCCAATCAAAGCCGTATCCGCTTCTTTTCCCATATAACTTGTCGTACCTACCGTTGCAAAGGCAGTTAAAAAATAGAGTAAACCGACAATGACCGCAGCAATCGTAACTGCTTTAACCATGTCCCGCTTCGGATCTACAAACTCTTCTGAGAGGTGAGAAACGGCTTCCCAACCAATAAAGCACCAAAATAAGATAGAAAGTGCTTGACCCACACTACTGAAGCCATGAGGCAACCAAGGGGTAAAATGGGTTGGTTGAATTTGTGGAAGAGAGCTTGTAATCGATACAACAAGTACACCAATAATCCCTATCACGATAAATATTTGGATTTGTCCACTTAATTTCATGCCCAAATAGTTTAAGATCAGTGCCAGCAGAAGGATGAAGACCGCTAGTAAAATTTTTGCTGACTCATGAAGACCGAGTGCACTGGCCAGATATCCAGCACCAGTTAAAGAGGCAATCGGAGCTCCCATTACCACAGACATCAGAAAATACCACCCGATATGAACACTCGCTTTTTTGCCAAATGCTTTGGACACAAAATGAGCTACACCCCCTGCATGTGGGTATTCAGTAGATAACCAGCCCATCACTAGTCCCATGGGTAACACGAGTAAAGCCATGATCCCCCAAGCGATCAGAGAAGCGGGACCCGCAATTTGTGCAGCGAGACCAGGGGTAAGTAAAATTCCAGATCCCAGTACAGCTCCGATATAGAGAGCGATAGCTTGAGGTAGGCGAATGGTTTGCTTTAATCGATTCATAAAAAATTTCTCCTTCCATACCTTTCATAAAAATAGCTTACAAAATGAATATAAATCAGTAAAATAGATAAATAAGTTTATATCCATCGTTTTTTTCGATGAGAGGAGAAATCTTATGGAACTTAGACAACTGTATACGTTTAAAGTGGTAGCTGAATTAAAAGGCTTTACCAAAGCAGCTGAGAAATTAGGTTATGCACAATCGAGTGTAACTGCACAGATTCAAGCCTTAGAAGAAGAGCTAAAAACGCCCTTGTTTGACCGACTAGGTAAAAGAATTGCTCTTACAGAAGCTGGGAAACGCCTTTTACCATATGCTCTAACTCTTCTTCAAACACATGATGAAGCCAAAAAAGTAGTACAAGCCGGCCATGAACCGAGCGGCACTCTAATCATCGGAGCTCCAGAAACGCTTGCTTCTTTTCGATTGCCTGAAGTTATTCAAAAGTACAAGCAGCTTTATCCTCAAGTTCGAATTACCTTAAAGCCAGGAGTTTGTTGGGAAATGCGAAATTTGCTTCGTCGAGGAGAATTGGATGTAGCTTTTTTGCTTGAGCCTATCGTTGAGGATGGAGATTTAAACATCGAGGCTTTAGTCACAGAACAGATGGGATTGATTGCATCCACTAATCATCCACTATCGACGCGTTCCAAGGTAGAAATAGAGGATTTAATCCAAGAAACCTTTTTGCAAACAGAGTCTGGTTGCAGCTATCGGAGTATTTTTGAAGGGTACCTATGTGAAAATGGAATCAAGGTAGATTCCGATTTGGAGTTTTGGAGTATTGAAGCGATTAAAAACTGTGTTTATGCTGGATTAGGCATTGCTTATCTTCCTTTAGTCACCTGTATGAAAGAAGTCATGGAGGGGAAATTAACACTTTTAAACTGGGGAGATACAATCGAACCAGTTGTAACTCAATTGGCTTATCATAAACATAAATGGATGACGCCAGCATTGAAAGCGTGGAATAAACTAGTTAGGGAGTATGCTGTTTCTTGGCGATTAGAAAGTACAAAAAATAGGAGTGGATTAGGTGCGTAATCCAAATTGTGATTAAAAAGATGAAGCTGGTAGAATAATGTCATATACTCTTAATAAATATAAATACAATTTTTCCAAAATGTTGTAGTAAAATATGTTATCCTTTACTATATTAGGTTAGTTTTTCATATAAATGGAGATAGGAAAGAAGGGGGTCATCACCATTGGTAGAACAAAAATTTACAATAGTTAAAGAAAAGGAAAAGGTTTTAGCAGAGCCTTTTTTAGGGATTTTTCAGTCGCTCGAAATAGCCGAATGGGCTTTTGATTGTATGAAAGACTTATCAGATAAATTGGGTGTCATTACTGAAACAGACGAACGGATTGCTTTGATCTATCGCAAAGATAAAAAAGGGATTCATTTTAACTTTTCAAACTGGCTATTATTAGGTTTTTATGGGGGGAAAAATAAATTAGTGGTTCGTATTCCTATTCTAAAAGAAAAGCTAGCCTCTTTGAACACGAAAGTCGATTATAAAGTTGAATATGAGTTTAAAACCGAACCCAAAATCGTTAGTGTATCCTTTTCTTTATCATCATTAGAGCAAATTGGTAATGAGATTTTAGATTTATATGATTTAACTATTGACCAAATTGGCCAGATTTTTAAGTCTCGGAAAAAGTCACCGATGCGCCATAAGCATAATACTCAGCTTGGAAAAGCATTATTTGATCAAACTGATCGTGATTCACTTTTCTTCGAAGGATTACATACAGAGTAGTATGACTCATGGCTATTATACCAACACTTGGCTTTTTACTTTCCTCTCTGTAAGCCAAGTGTTTTTTATTGGATTCGATTACCTTACTCGAAAAAAACATTTCATTTTCATTCTATCATTGACCTGATCCATGATACTCGGAATGATGTATCAGGATCTTTAGATAATTAAAGTTTTTATTGATAACGGTATGAAATATGGTAAGATTTAATTTAAAAATTAAAATGAGGAGGGAGATAATGAAAACTTTAGAAAGGATAAGTAACTTTATAGGGAACTCTTTTGCTATTTGGGTATTGTTGTTTGCGGGGATTTCATATGCTTATCCCACTCACTTTACATGGTTAAATGAACATACAGTTCTACTACTAGGATTTGTGATGTTTGGAATGGGACTAACTTTATCGATGAAAGATTTTAAGGAAGTTTTTCGTCGACCCAAAGAGGTAATGTTTGGTGTTTTAGCACAGTTTATCATTATGCCTCTTTTAGCGTTTGCACTAGCGAAAGGACTAAACTTACCTCCTGAAATCGCTGTAGGTGTGATTATAGTTGGCTGTTGTCCTGGAGGAACTGCATCCAATGTGATGACTTTTCTAGCAAAAGGTGATGTTGTTTTGTCTGTAGCAGTTACCTCAGTGACTACTGTATTAGCACCAGTTGTTACACCTGGTCTTATCTCTATTTTGGCTAGTCAATGGGTTAAGGTAGATTATGGCTCCATTTTTCTGTCTGTTTTGCAAATTGTTATTATACCGATTATGTTAGGTCTAATTGTACGTACATTATTCAAAAAGCAAACTGAAGTATGTATCAAAGTTTTACCACTTGTTTCAGTCATTGCCATCATAGCGATTGTCTGTGGGGTTGTAGCGGTAACACAACCGAAGCTTGCAACTACTGGTTTATTCATCTTTATCGCTGTTGTTTTGCATAATATACTTGGACTGACAATCGGTTATTTAATAGCAAAACTATTGGGTATGGAACTCCCCAAACAAAAAGCAATTTCCATTGAAGTTGGAATGCAAAATTCAGGGCTGGGTGTAGCGTTGGCTACAGCTCATTTTTCCCCTTTAGCTGCTGTTCCAAGTGCGATCTTTAGTTTTTGGCATAATATATCTGGTCCAATTATCGCTACTATCTTTAGTCGAATGAAGGAGACAAAAGATAGTGGAATATGAATAGCAAAACATGGGATAGAGGTTTCCCTAACCTTTACTTGTTGTTTTAGCTTTGATCACATAAATAATCATTAGTATTTAAGTATTTGAATAAATTTTAAACTTTTTCTTTACAAATTTGTGAATGTCGTGTAATATTTAGATATGCAAAATAATCAATAGAAGGGAGTGCTATGTCATGAAAATGTTGATGCAATGGGATATTATCCAACAATCCCCTATGCCCATGAGTGTAATCGTTCGACAACTTCAACTGGAAAATGACATAGAGCAACCTTCTGAAGAGTGGTTACATAGTGTAAGCTAGAGAAATTATTTTTTCTCTATTGCTAATTTTCTATCTCTGGGAACACTAGTCAAAGGTTGCTTTCAGCAATCTATGGCTATGTTATACTTTTTGGATCCAAAAGAAGCCATAGTTGTCTCTATGGTTTCTTTTTTTATTTGAGGAGGGATATTTTGAGTATATTTAAAGATTTATGGTGGTTTTTTAAGCGGGAGAAAAAAAGCTATTTGTTAGGCATTGGAACACTCTTAATCATGGCAGTACTGTCTCTCTTTCCTCCCTATGCGATTCGGAATGTGGTTGATTTAATTGTGACCAAAAAATTGACCATGGATGATTTATTGTATTGGTCAGTTCTATGTATCGGAGTAGGTTTAGTCCAATATGGAATGGGATTTTATTGGCGTATTCAATTGTTTGGAGCAGCTAATCGCTTGGGACAGTTACTAAGAAATCGATTATATGCCCACTTTACTAAAATGGCGCAACCCTTTTATCACAAGCATCGAACAGGAGACCTCATGGCTCATGCTACAAACGATATTCAAGCGATTACCCTAACATCTGGTGAAGGAGTTTTAACTTTAGCCGATTCGATTAGTACAGGAAGTGCCGTGATTCTGACCATGGCTTTATTTATCGATTGGCAGTTAACTTTGATTGTACTGATCCCAATGCCCATTATGGCAGCTTTATCAAGCTATTATGGCAGCTTGTTGCATCAACGTTTTCATATTGCCCAAGAAGCTTTTTCCGATACGAACGATAAAGTTCAGGAGAATATTTCAGGAATGCGAGTAATTAAAGCTTTTGGGCAAGAAGAGAATGAAAAAAAAGTATTTAAAAGCTTGTTGGATAATGTAGTAGAAAAAAACATTGCCGTAGCTAAAGTAGATGCATTATTTGATCCCACGATTATATTATGTGTAGGTATTTCTTTCTTTTTATCCATTGCTTTTGGTTCAAAGGCAGTGATTGAAGGACATTTAACAATTGGAGAGCTCACACAATTTACCATATATTTAGGTTATTTGGTTTGGCCGATGTTAGCTTTTGGCTGGTTATTTAACATTGTTGAGCGTGGGCGTGCTTCTTATGATCGAATACAAAATTTGCTGAATATTAGGCCGGACATTCAAGATCATGAACAAGTTTGTGATGAAGTTCCAACTGGAGAAATTAACTATCAACTCCAGTCGTTTTCCTTCCCAGAAGATGTGGCACCAACACTACATGATATTTTTGTTCAAATCAAGAGAGGGGAAACATTAGGAATCGTAGGAAAAACGGGAAGTGGAAAAACGACTTTTTTACGCTTATTGTTACGAGAATTTGAAGCCCATCCTGAAGCGATTTGCATGGGAGGTCGCCCGATCACCCAATACCCATTATCACGATTACGTGAAGCGATTGGTTATGTACCCCAAGATCATGTTTTATTTTCAGGGACGATAACGGAAAATATCGCTTTTGGTAGGCCAGATGCAAGTTTTGAAGAGGTTGAAAAAGTGGCGAAAATAGCCTGTATTCATGAAGACATTCTGCAGTTTGAACATGGTTATGAAACCATAGTAGGGGAAAAAGGTGTCACATTATCAGGTGGGCAAAAGCAACGGATTTCCATCGCTCGAGCTCTCTTACTCGATCCTGAGATCTTAATTTTGGATGACTCATTATCCGCTGTTGATGCCAAAACGGAAACCTCTATTTTACAAGCATTACGAGAAAATCGAGCCCAAAAGACCACCCTCATTTCTGCTCATCGTTTAAGTGCAGTGGAAAAAGCAGATCAAATCATTGTACTTGAACAAGGACGGATTATTGAACATGGAACCCATGAAGAACTGATGATGCACCATGGTTGGTATCGGGAGATGTATGAACGGCAACAACTGGAGTCGCTTGTCTTAGAAGGAGGAAAATAATTTGATATTAAAAAGGTTGATCGGATATTTAAAGCCTTATCAGGGCATGTTTTGGTTGGCATTTATTGCACTTTTGATTGGTACAGGGGCCGATGTGATGATTCCTGTGTTAGTCAGTCACTTTATCGATCACGCCTTGGTACCAAGAAAATTGGATATGTCCATTTTATGGTGGTATGGGGGGATTTTTTTAGCTTTGCAATTGATATCACCTCTTTTACACTACTACCAGCTTCTTTCGTTTCAAAAAATTGCTCTATGGGTAGTTCGGCAATTACGGATGGATGTATTTGGAAAAGTTCAGCATTTGGGGTTATCATTTTTTGATCGAACACCTACAGGCTCACTAGTATCTCGGATTACCAATGATACCGAAGCGATCAAAGATCTTTATATCCATGTTCTTTCTTCCTTTATGCAAAACTTCATTTTGGTGATCGGAGTATTTGTAGCAATGTTTTCTTTAGATATGAAGCTAGCGCCATATGCTTTGATTTTGTTACCTGTTTTTTATATTTTAATGCAGACCTATCGTCGCCTTAGTGCAAAGGTGTACCATGTTATACGGAGCAAATTAAGCCAAATGAATGCAAAATTAAATGAATCCATTCAAGGGATGAATATCATTCAAGCATTACGACAAGAGGAACGATTACGAAAAGAATTTGGGCAATTGAATCAAGAACACTACCAGGCTGCCTTAAAAAACTTAAAAATATTTGGTTTATTATTACGACCAGCTACTTATGTCATTTCTTTAATTTCGATTGTCTTTTTACTAAACTATTTTGGTTTACAATCTATTGCCGGTGTCACTATTAAAGTCGGTGTGTTATACGGAATGCTTAATTTATTGGATCGGATCATTGAACCAGTCAATCAGATGATGATGCGACTTTCGCAAATGCAACAAGCGATTGTTTCCGCAGAGCGTGTATTTACACTCTTGGATCAAACCGAGTATGCACCCAAGCAAGAAGGGAGCCAAAATCCAGCGATACAGCAAGGTCGTATTGAATTTGATCAGGTTAGCTTTTCGTATGATGGTAAAAATGATGTGCTTAAAAATATCTCCTTTGTAGCAGAGCCGGGGCAAACGGTCGCTTTGGTAGGACATACTGGAAGTGGAAAAAGTTCGATCATTAACCTACTTATGCGCTTTTACCCGGTTCATCGGGGAACAATTAAGATTGATGGAGTCCCCCTTTCTGCATATAGTGAAGAGGAACTTCGAAGCAATATAGGATTGGTTTTGCAAGATCCCTTTTTATTTGTAGGGGATGTGAAAGGTAACATTCGACTGCATAATCGATCTATCTCAGATGAAAAAGTGAGGGAAGCAGCTCGATTCGTGCAAGCAGATCACTTTATAGAAAAGTTACCTCAAGGATATGAAGAACCTGTAGGAGAACGTGGAGCTACATTTTCATCCGGTCAACGACAATTGCTTTCCTTTGCACGGACGATCGCGATTGATCCAAAAGTTTTAGTTTTAGATGAAGCAACAGCTCATGTTGATACTGAAACGGAAGAAGCTATTCAAGCAGCATTAGATAAGATGAGGAAAGGGAGAACGACAATCGCAATTGCCCATAGACTTTCGACAATTCAAGATGCAGATTTGATCTTAGTATTACATCAAGGTGAAATCGTAGAGCGAGGTACACATCAGGAGTTATTAGCTTTAAAGGGGCTTTACCATAAGATGTATCAACTTCAGGCACAAGGCACTCTCTTACAAACCTCATAGTAATCACACTTTGTGGAACATTACTGCTCTTGTTTTTATTTAAATAGTCACTGAAGTACTCCATCCAAATATTCTCCACTGGATGGAGTACTTTGTCTTAAATTTTTTCAGGTGGAAGGTTTATTAACATTCTCTATTTTTAACTCCATCACTAAAAAAGATAAAATAGGATATAAGTATAGTAATATATAGAAAAAATAGAGATGATTGGATTGAACTCAGAGCAAAGGGAGATGATAGAATGATCATTCAACGATTTAGCCCAAATTATTTATATCAGGCAAGCGATACACAGCGAAGATTTTTTTCTTCCTCACTAACTCCCCCTGATGCTCGAGATGCCTTTGAGAAAGATTATGGTCGAATTATACATTCTGCTGCTTTTCGACGTTTACAAGCAAAAACACAAGTTCTAGGGCAAAATGTAGGAGATGTTCATCGCACACGCTTAACCCATTCATTGGAAGTAGCTCAAATTGCTCGTGGGATTGCCATTTATCTCAATGATAGTCAACCTTTATTTAAAGAGGACTTTGCTTTAGATGTGTCTCTACTCGAAGCGGCAGGCCTTGCTCATGATTTAGGTCATCCACCATTTGGACATCGAGGAGAGCAAGCTCTTCATGAGTGTATGGAGCATTATGGTGGATTTGAAGCGAATGCGCAAACGTTTCGAATGTTAACCCGCCTAGAAGGCGAAAACGAATCGGGGCTTGATCTAACCCGTGGGCTCTTACTCTCGATTATGAAATACCCTATTTTATTGGATCAAGCTGTGAATCCACGTCAGTATGAAGAAGAGATGATTCCTCCAAAGTCAAGTATTTATACTTGTGATGTTGAAGGGTTTGATTGGGTTCTCCAACCACTTTTGGAGCAAGAAAAAAACTTCTTAACAGCGGTTGAGCTTCATCCACGTAAACATGCCAAAACCATCAATCAAACACTCGAATGTTCCATTATTGAGCTGGCTGATGATATCGCCTATGGTACCCATGATGTTGAAGATGCGATTAATCTAGGATTTATTCGGATTGAGCAATTAAAAGAGTTATTAAGTGGTGTTACGAAGAATATCCAGTATCCACGGCTCATGAAAGCAAAAGAGGAACTTGACCAATTAAAAGAGTATGATCTAGATAAGTATCGCTTAAAAAAAATCATCTCTGCATTAATTTCTACTTTTATCTATCATTTGCGTGTCGAAGAAAATAAAGGAGATTTTGAGTCGCCTCGTTGCCGCTATCAAGTGGTGCTGATCCCCGAGCTTCGTACACTCCTTACCCAGCTTCGAGAAATCGTGGCCGAGTATGTGATTAACTCGCATAAAGTTCAAACGGTGAACTGGCGTGGTAGTTTTGTCTTAAAACAACTATTTGAAGCGATTATGAATGAAACTCGCCTTTTACCTGAAAAAGATCGTTTAAAGATAAAGCCAATGATTCGAGATGAAGAACGTGCCCGGATTATTTGTGACTATTTAGCTGGAATGACCGATTCGTTTGCGATCCGTATGTATGAACGACTATATGGTCATAGTCGGAGTTTCTTCGACTATTAATGAATGAAACAGTTCCGAGTTATAGTTTATAATTTGGAACTGTTTTTGATGGGAAAATTTAGTGTGAATGGAAATAAAACAGAGGGTAGATCCTATAAAGGAATATTCGTCGGTTTTTCCATATTTTAAAAGACAACGAATTGACATATGTATAAAATAAGATTAATATAGATTTTAAAGACATTAAATCCGATAAGTGAACTAGGATTTTAATAGAAAGAGTGAGTTTAATGAATTGGAAA
The DNA here is from genome assembly GCF_003313465.1 of Thermoflavimicrobium daqui. GTDB lineage: Bacteria > Bacillota > Bacilli > Thermoactinomycetales > Thermoactinomycetaceae > Thermoflavimicrobium > Thermoflavimicrobium daqui. The sequence goes on along the minus strand of NZ_KZ845663.1, from coordinate 131,070 downwards.
CGTTGGTTATTAATAGGGATTACCTTATTGGTGCTTCTAACCGGTTGTTCTGTGCAAAAGCCCGTTTCAGAAGAGAAGAAAGGGGATCTGCTTGCACAAGTTAAACAGAAAGGCATTATACGCATAGGAACGGAAGGCACTTATAAACCCTTTAGTTATCATGATGAGAAAACGAATCAGCTTACAGGTTTTGATGTAGAAGTTGTGAATGAAATTGCCAAAAGAATGGGTGTAAAAGCGGAATTTGTAGAGATTCCTTGGGATGGTATGTTAACTAGCTTAGAAACAGGTAAGATTAATATGGTGGCTAACCAAGTAGCCATCAAACCAGAGCGGCAAAAGAAATTTGACTTCTCGGCTCCATATACCATCTCTTATGCTCAGATCGTTGTGCATAAAGATAACAATGAGATCAAAAGCTTAGCTGATGTGAAAGGGAAGAAAGCAGCTCAAACACCGACTAGTAACTATGGAGCTAAAGCAAAAGAAGCAGGGGCTACCATTGTATCTTATGAAGATATGATGAGTGGAATGAAAGATGTAGCCAATAAGCGAGCGGATTTTAGCTTAAATGATCGTTTAGCTGTGGCTGAAATGTTAAAAACAGCAAAATTGCCACTCAAAGTTTTAGATGAGAAAGTGGATCAAACTAGTATTGCTTTCCCAGTTCCTAAAAATAATCCAGCACTAGTAAAACAAATCAATCAAGCGATAGAGGATATGAAAAAAGACGGTACGCTTACGAAAATATCTACCAAATGGTTTGGCATTGACATTACGAAATAGATTCCATATAAACACGAGGTTATTACATAGTGTCCGCTTTTGGACACTTTTTCTTTGTAATAAAAGGAAAGGAAGTGGTGTAAGTGGATTTTTGGCAATATATACAATGGGAGAAGTTATTTGATGCAAAGTTAGCATGGCAATCTCTTCCTTATGTGTTGCAAGGATTTAGCTATACGATTTTACTAAGCTTTCTTACGATGTTGATTGGTTTATTGCTCGGTTTGCTTGCAGCACTAGGAAGGATGTCAAAGTATCGATTATTACGCTGGCCAGCTCGCGTTTATATTTCTATCATTCGTGGAACGCCTTTACTTGTTCAACTGTTTATTTTGTATTTTGGACTACCCGTGATCGGAATTAATCTTACTCCTGTTTTTGCAGCCATTATCGGTTTATCTTTAAATGTAGGGGGATATTCAGCAGAAACGATTCGTGGAGCGATTTTATCGATTCCTAGTGGGCAATGGGAAGCGGCGACAGCACTGAATATGAGCTACCGGCAAGCCATGCGCAGAATTATTATCCCACAAGCTACACGTGTAGCTTTGCCAGGCTTAGCTAATACTTTTTTAAGTTTAGTCAAAGATACCTCATTACTTTCTGTCATTACTGTTCCTGAAATGCTGTATCAAGCAAAAATAATTGGTGGCAGGGAATTTGATTATATGACCTTATATATTTTAGTAGCGATTATTTATTGGTTTATTTGTACAGTTCTGAGCTTCTTACAGGACTACTTGGAAAAACGATTTAGCCGACATATTGTGTAAGGGGGGCTTTCTTTGATTCAAGTACAACATTTAGTAAAATCATTTGGTTCTTTAGAAGTATTAAAAGACATTCATCTAGAGGTAAGTAAGGGACAAGTTGTTTGTATTATCGGTCCGAGTGGATCAGGAAAATCAACACTTCTACGATGTTTAAATTTGTTAGAGACACCGACACGAGGCAAGATTCAAATTGGTTCTGAGATGATCGATTTTAATGGTCAAAAAATCAGTGAGTCTACAAAACGTAAACTACGATTTAAAACAGGGATGGTTTTTCAAGGATTTCATCTATTTCCACATAAAACGGCATTGGAAAATGTAATGGAAGCTCCACTGGTTGTTAAAAAAGAAAGAAAAGAAACACTTAAGCCCAAAGCTGAGCGATTACTTGAAAAGGTGGGTTTGTTTGAGAAAAGAGATGCTTATCCTAGTCAGTTATCAGGAGGTCAACAGCAACGTGTAGCTATAGCACGTGCTTTGGCGATGGAGCCAGAGGTATTGTTGTTTGATGAGCCCACTTCTGCTTTAGACCCAGAACTTGTCGATGAAGTATTAAAAACCATGAAAGAGCTTGCGCAAGAAGAACAAACTATGTTAATCGTCACACATGAAATGTCGTTTGCACGGGAAGTAGCTGACTTCGTTTTATTTATGGATGAAGGAAGAATAATTGAAGTAGGAGTGCCAGAGCAGCTATTTTCTAGGCCGAAAGAGGAACGGACGAAGCAGTTTTTAGCCAAATTTATCCAAAAATGAAAAAAGTCCAGTTTGTCGTAGTCGTAGTATGGAAGAAAGACAAACTGGACTTTTTTGCTAATGCTACTTGGTATGGCGAAGAGTGGGGCTTATAACGATAAGTAAAAGAATAAGTAGCCCTGCTACGGAGATCACTAGGAAAAGATTTTGTAAAGTCATGAACATAAGTAGCGAACCAGTAGAGAGAAGGGCAATAGGTCTAGCTGATTGGGTGAATGTTTGAATAGTACCCGTAGCTCGCCCCAATACGTCAGAAGGAATTTTGATCATAAATAAAGAGTTTAGAGTAACACTGGCTAGTGAAAGTCCGATCCCTACAATCATAAGTAAACAAGCTGCTAAAATCCAATGATTGAATAGGGACAAAATGGCAAAGGGACTAAAGACTAAGAAAACCCCTAGGCCAATTAAAGTGATCTTTCGATAAGTATTAAAATAGGCAGCTAAGATTGATCCAACGAGTGTTCCTATAATAAAAGTGGTTTCGATAATGGCAAGTTGTGTAGGGTTTTGTGCATAGATCGGTATTAAAACAGAAATAGGGGCAAATAAAAGATTAAGCAAAATTAGATATAAAAGTAAGCTTCGGATAAGTGGAATAGAGACAATCGTTTGATATCCTTTTTTTAAATGGGTCAAAAAATAGGAATAATTTAAAGGTTCTTGATCAGAGTGAGTTAATTGTGGGTGTTTAAGTAATAAAATAAATAAGTACGAAACGAAAAAGCTAATTGCATTAAGTAAAAAAGCAAGCCCTATATCAAACATTATCAGGATTCCAGCGATGGCAGGTGAGATCAGACCAATCATGGTTTGCATGGATTGGCTTAAACTTTGGGCATAGGGGATAGAGTTATCAGTTACTAAAGTGCGAACTGCCACGGTACGTGCTGGTGAAAAAAATGCGGTAAAAGAAGAAAGAATGATGGCTGCGATGATTAAAATCCAAGGTTGAGCGAGCTTCATCCACCATAATACCGCTAATAAGAGTACAATGAGTCCACGGCCCAAATCCGCAATAAGCATGAGATACTTCTTGTTTGTTCGATCAACAATAATTCCAGCGAATATGCCTAAGATAAGAAAAGGAAGGACTTCTGCTGCCAAAATCATTGACATATATATGGGTGAGCCTGTTAAAACTTTCATCGCCCAAATTAAAGCTAGTGCGTATACACCATCTCCCAAATCGGATACAAGTTGTGCAGAGATGAGGTTACGATAGTTCGGGATGGATAATAGCGATTGATATCCGATGGAGGAGGTATCTTTTACAGTGGATGTTTGGCTCATCGTATTCGCTCCTTACATGTTAAATGTAAAGTTGAATCGGACTGATGGATTAAGTGAATAATAAATATTTTATGATATAAATGAAGACATATGATTAGGAGTTTTATATATATTTAAATTGAAGTGCCTATTAATATGGAACGATCAAAAGACCGCCGTTAAATTGGGGCGGTCTTATCTTATTCTATTTAAGTACGGGTATTTTTTATTGGATCTATTCTAAGAATGGGTCAGCTTCCATATAAAATATACCCGCGTTGATCACTTGCACTTCAACACGAGGCTGATATTGCCAAATAATCTCTCGGCGGCGCTGGGATCGTTCTTTTTCTTGTTCCTCTGTGCGCTTTCCCAGTTCAGGATAGTAGTGATCCAATTGTTTTAGCTCAAGCTCAAGACGTTTATTCGCTTCATAAGCCCAAGTAGGATCTTCTTGTTCAATTTGTTCTTTGAGATAGTATTCAAGTTCATCTACTGACTCTGCGAAGTGAAATCGAGGTTCGATTAAGTGACGTTTCGGTGGTAATTTGGATGTCCAATCGAAAGAATTAATTTTTGGATAGAAAGGTTCTACGATGTTGCCTGTTCGTAAGTTCATTCCCAAATAACAAATGCGATCTTTTTTTTGGTCGCAAATATAGGAAACTTTAAAATTGATTCCCAACCAAGGGGTATAAGGTTTAGAGGAGAAATCATTTCTTGCTTTAGATAAAGGTTGTTGGTACAATCGAACGAATCGACCATGTTTTTGAGCAGAGTTAAGCATTTGCGAGAATCGTGGTGAGCCGAAAAAAAGATACTCACCTCGTAACTCAGCTGGGCGATGTTCAGGATCAAAAATAAAGCAAAACTGTGCTGGTTGTGGTGGTAAGTTCATACGTTCAACATACATCCAGTAGAAAGGACGATTGAGAAGATCCTTATCAGCCTTGATTGAAAGCTGTGTTTTTATATGGGTTGGAGCGGATTCGATCAGATGACATTGATATGCTTGTAGATAACGCTCTGTAAATGATCTAACTTTTTGCTGATCCATATACGATCTCCTCCTGGACGATGTTATGCTCAACAATTTCTTTCTTCTTTTGAGTAAATTTATCCCCCCATTCACCTAATCGTTCGCGTACTTGCTCTTGGTCTTTGGCTTCCAATATGATTTGCATCAACCTTTGTTCTACAGATTCTTCTTTTTCCAAGTTCTCAAGAATAACCTCAAGTTCACCTATAACTGTTTCGAATAACTGTATTTTTTCATGTAATAACCAGATAATATGCTCCTCAATGGTATTTTTGGTCGCAAAATTATAGATATAGACATCATTTTTTTGTCCTAAACGGTGTACACGTCCGATTCTTTGTTCTACCCGCATGGGATTCCATGGCATATCATAGTTGATAATGTGATGGCAGAACTGTAGGTTAATGCCTTCACCGCCTGCTTCAGTCGCTACCATGACTTGCGCTCTTTTTTGAAATAGTTCCATCATCCAATCCTTTTTATTTCGGTTAAAGCCACCTCTGTAAGGAATGGCATAGATATTGGCTGCTGCCAGTGCCCTGATTAACATATCTTGAGTTGCTCGATATTCCGTGAATATAATCACTTTGTCCGGGATGTTTTGTATCAATTCAACTGCTTTTTGAACTTTAGAAGAATAAGTGACTTGACGAAGAAGTTCAACTAAGTGAGCAACTTCAGGTGAGAGGTGATGTTTATGTTTCTCGCCCTTTTGAAATAACTTAAATAAGGTATGAAAAACAGCATCGCGACTACTACATACTTCCTTTTGTAAAACGAGCAAAGCTAACATACTCTTTAAATCGGCTGCTTGACTATATTGGTTGCGAACAAAGTCAGTAACTGCTTCGTATAAAGTTCGTTCTGCATGAGATAGCTCAATAGGAATGGTTTGTACGATTCGTTTTGTCAAGTTTAACTGTTGATCTCGACGGCGATTCCGTATAAGGACACGCCCAATTTCCTCTCGTAGTTGTTCCTCATTTTTCGCCTTTCTTTTTCCAGCAACATATTCACTTTGAAATGATGATTGTTGCCCTAGTTGCCCAGGTTTTAATAAAGTGACGAGGTTATAAAGCTCATTCAGTTCATTTTGTACAGGAGTTGCAGTGAGTAGTAAGCAATATTTTTTCTTGATTTCATTGATGAACTGCCAATTTTTAGTACGTCGATTTTTTAATTTATGAGCTTCATCTACAATTAAGATGTCATAGTTTTTGCTTAGGATGTGATCACGGTGGGGCTCTCGTTTTGCCGTGTCCATCGAGGCAACGATAATTGGATACTGATCCCACATCCATGCTTTTTTCTGAGCCATCGCAGGAATTTGGAATTTTTGATTAAGTTCGCGTGTCCATTGAAGCACGAGCGAAGAGGGAACAAGAATTAATGCGTTTTTGATTAGACCACGGATCATATATTCTTTTAAGATGAGACCCGCCTCGATCGTTTTACCGAGCCCTACTTCATCAGCAAGGATGGCACGGCCCCGCATTTCTCCGATCACGCGTCGCACAACATCGACCTGATGCGGAAGTGGATTAAATCCTTGAATTTGCTGTAGGCTAAGTAATGTATCAAACTGAGGAACAATCTGTGTTTCTGCCGCTTCGATGGCTAACTGAAAGTGCTCCCAGCCAGCCCAACCAGTATCGCTTTCGAGTAAATCCTGAAAGGGATGGAACCAAGTACGATCCCAACGGATTGGGAATTGCATGTCATTTCCCCTTTCTACCGTATCAATAGGGCTTTTCTTAGTATGTTTGAGAATAGAAGCCTCTATGCGAAGCTCGCGAACTTTTTTATTTGTAGTTGTAAGCATTGTTAAATATTTTTACAATGGAAAGCTCTGATTTCAAATCTTAGACAAATATGGAACTGAAGTCCGAAGGAGCTCCAAAACACTTAAATCATCCTTATATGAAAGTGAATGAAAGCGAAACTATATCATTCATTCATTTTAAAATCCTTCTACTCTGCTTGAAGTAGGGAAGGATTTTGTTTTAAGATAGGTTTTGGTGTATCAATTAGAGGTGGATTAGAGGTGGAATGATGTTAAGTTTGATAGAAGGAAATCAGAAATTTAATTATCGAATTGCTGGAATTCTTATTCATGATGGAAAGGTGCTGCTTCATCGCGAAAAAGATCAAAATGTTTGGGCATTACCAGGTGGACGTGGTGAAATGATGGAGGAAGCTCAAGAGACGATCGTTCGTGAGATGAAAGAGGAAATAGGCTTAGAAGTAAACGTAGAACGTCTTGTTTGGATAGGAGAAACTTTTGGTACATATAAAGGAGTCCGATTTCATGAGCTCGGTTTATATTTTTTACTCCGTTGTACGAGCAAGTCTAAGCTATTAAATACACCACGTTTCTGTGGTATTGAAGGCGATGCGGTTGATTTGGTATTTGAATGGTTTCCTATAGATCAACTACCTCATACATTTTACCCTGCTTTTGCAAGAGAGGGAATGAAGCAACTACCTATGACAATAGAACACTGCATTGAAAAAGAAGATTGAAGCAGTTGGAAAATATGGCTTTCCTTTTCAAAGTAGAACGCCTTTTGCTTGTTTTTATGGTGAAAGTGAAACTGAAAAGGAGAATCGCTTGTCAACTAGCGGATCTTAGGGAGAATGATCAAGTTGAAACAGTTACATGTTGCTAGACTAGTCAATCAGAACGATTTTTGGGCAGGTGTAATTATCCAAAAGAAGAATCATTTATTACTTACCCTCAATGAGGATCATTTGCCTTCTTCTCGAAAGCATTCTGCCTATCGAGTAGGTGGTGTTGGTGGGGGAAAGAAAGCAGATGAAACACTTTGGCACTGTGCTAAGCGAGAAGCGTATGAAGAGACAGGTAGCCAGGTAACATTGATTTCATCCAATAAGACGTATTTTCATGATATTGATCAGGGGATCATTATCCCTTGCACAGTTATCGATTCTATTGCTCCCTATTATTTAGGATGTGTGAGTGATCCAAAATCAAATCCGATGTATTATGGAGTTTTCTTAGCAGATGTAACGAATGATGTAAGTCTAGTGCCTAGTGATGATGTAATTGCTCTGATTTGGTATCCATTAGCCTATTTATCATGGTTAGAGCAGGGGATCACTGTAAAAGAGTTGATAATTCGGGGAGTAAAGGTTATAGGTAGAGAAGAACTTGACCTTCATAAAATATGTTGGTTACCTCCTGATGAAAATATGCGATTGATTTTTAACTGGTTAACAGAAGAACGAGTTTAATCATGACTGTTTGGAACGTACCGAAAACATGACCTCTTTTTTCTATTTTAGGTAAATGAATAGTAATTCAATATTAAATTGATTATTGTTAAATTAACATAAATATAAGATAATAAGCATAGCCTGTATTTTTTATCTATAAAAATGAATGCGGAATGTTTCGTATATTATTAGAGGGAGTGAATGTTTTTGAATGGGAAAACAGTGATTGTTACAGGTGGTAGCAATGGTATGGGAAAAGCAATCGCAAAACGTCTTTGTCAAGAGGGTGCCAATGTTGTTATTTCCGGGCGGAATCAAGAGAGACTACAATCAGCAAAGAAAGAAATGGAAACTTTTCCTGGTCAAGTATTAACTGTAGCGATGGATGTTCGTGAAGTGGATCAAGTAGAGCAAATGGTACAAAAAACAAAAGAAGCTTTTGGAAAAATTGATTCTTTGGTGAATAATGCAGCTGGGAATTTTGTTGTACCTGCTGAAGATTTATCTTTTAATGGCTGGCACTCTGTTGTGAATATTGTTTTAAATGGAACATGGTATTGTTCACAAACAGTAGCAAAAGACTGGATTGCTAATGGTCAAACAGGTTCGATTCTTAATATTGTAGCTACTTATGCTTGGACAGGAGCAGCAGGAGTCGTACACTCTGCATCAGCTAAAGCAGGTGTACTGGCGATGACTCAAACCTTGGCTGTAGAGTGGGGCAGCAAGTATGGAATTCGGGTTAATGCAATTGCTCCCGGAGCTATAGAAGATACAGGAGGAACGGAGAAATTAATCGCCAATGAAAAAGCAGCACAATTTCTGAAAGGGCAAATTCCTTTGAAACGATTTGGTCGACCTGAAGAAATAGCTAGCTTAGCCCATTTCTTACTTTCAGAAGAAGCGGAGTATATCAATGGTGAATGTGTAACCATGGATGGTGGTTTTTGGCTTTCAGGGATGCGATTTTTATAAGTAATAAGAGAGGCTGTTTATGTTCTTACATAGGTAGTCTCTCTTGTTTTTTTTAAAATGAAAGAGATAAAATGGAAAGGAGAATGGAGGGGAAGAAGTTGCAACAATGGAGATTTATACCATATCAGAAATACACCCCTGCTTGGAATATGGCGATTGATGAGGCGATTATGATTGCCCATCAAGAAGGAAAGGTACCACCAACCGTACGCTTTTACGGGTGGAACCCTGCTACTTTATCGATTGGCTACTTTCAAAAAGCCCAAAAAGAAGTAGATTTTGAGGAGTTAAAACGATATGGTTTGGGATTTGTCCGGCGGATTACAGGTGGAAGAGCCGTTTTACATGACCAAGAGCTTACTTATAGTGTCATTGTTTCCGAAGATCATCCACTGATTCCACCCACTGTATCAGAGTCATATCGCGTGATTAGTCAGAGCTTAGTTCAAGGGTTTCAAAACCTGGGTATGGAGGCTTTGATGTCTCCGCCAAAACACCAACCAGCTACATCGACGGCGGCTTGTTTTGATTCTCCATCGGATTATGAGTTAGTACTTAAAGGGAAAAAGGTAGCCGGTAGTGCGCAAGTACGTAAACAGGGTATTGTGCTTCAACATGGATCTATTCTTTTAGATATGGATGTTGATTTGTTGTTTTCTGTACTACGTTTTCCCTCTGAAAGAGTAAAAGAGAGGTTAAAAGAAGCTTTTACAAAAAAAGCAGTAGCTATTAATCAGCTTCGTTCGGAGAAAGTGGGTTTAGAGGAAGTAATCACTGCATTTCGAGCGGGGTTTACCGATGGAATGGGTTTAGATTTAATCGATTCAACCCTGACTGCTTATGAGGAAGAACTTGCCCAAAAGCTAGTTGTAGAAAAATATAATCATCCGGATTGGAATCTACGAAGATAGATAAAGTTTTCGTTACTGGTTTTCCTTTTCCTTTTCTGATAGAAAAGGAAAAGGAAAACCAGATGGGCTAACAGCCTTGGGCATTATCGGATGCCTTTGATATTTCTTATAGTTTGTTCGTTATTCAAAAGGTCTATGGATTGGTATGCACTTTCCAGGGTCGCTGCTGTTTGCTGAAATCCATCTGTTACAGTTTGTGAGAGTGCGTGTAATTCATCTTTCGTAACCATCTTTTCTTCAATTTTGATAACTTTGTCTTCGATATGAGAGACTCTGGTTTCTATCTTAGAAACTGTATCTTCTAGATGAGAGACTCTCATATTGAGTTCTTTGACTTCTTTTTTGACTTCTTTTACCTCTCCTGTTAATTGATTTAAGTGATGTTCCATCGAGTCCATACGTGCGGTTAAATATTGTTGACCTTCTAGTAAAGCGGTTAGCATCGCCTTCATTTCTTGCATTGAAAAATCACTCCATCTATGTACTTGTGTATAATCACAATTTTACATATTTTAGGATAATAAGTAAATGATATGAAAAAATTATGTATAAAAAAGAACTTCTAAGCTATGAGTCAAAGAAGTTCAATTTAATGATGAGTAGGAGCATTTTTTGAAAAAAATAGTAAAAACGGGAATAACCCAAAGGTACTTTTGAGTCCTTTTAGGTCATTTCCGTTTTCCATCTTCTACTTAAGAAGTCCCTTTTTTTGCAAATACTCTTTAGCTACTTCCTGTGCTGAAATCCCGTTTACATTGACTTTATAATTCATCTCACGCATTTCATCATCTGTAATTTTTCCAGCGAGTTTGTTTAGAGATGATTCAAGTTCTGGATATTTTTCAATCGTTTCTTTCTTTAATAGTGGGGCTCCTTGATAAGGTGGGAATAATCCCTTATCATCATCTAATACCTTTAAGTGATATTGTTTTAGTTCACTATCAGTGGAGTATGCATCAATGAGATTGATATCCCCTGTTTGAATCGCAGTATAACGTAACTTAGGTTCCATTGTTTTGACCTTGGGAAATTGAATACCATACAATCTTTGTATCCCTCGATATCCATCTTCGCGATCTGTAAATTCTAAGGTAAAACCGACTTTCATTTGTTGAGCCACCTGTTTTAAATCGGAAATGGAATTTAGATCATACTGTTTAGCTATTTTGTTAGGGACAGCTAAGGCGTACGTATTGTTGTAATTCATCGGCTTCAACATAACCATATTAAACTTTTTAAGCATACCTGTTTTTGCTTGTTGATATACTTGGTCTTGATGGCTACTAACAGCCTTTTCTTTCATAAATGTCGATATAGCCGTTCCCGTAAATTCTGGATATATATCAATATCTCCTGATTGAAGAGCACTAAAGACAAAAGAGGTTTTCCCAAAACCCGGCTTTACCTCGACTTCTAAATCGGTATCCTGTTCGATTAGCAATTTATACATTTGAATTAAGATTTCAGGCTCTGACCCCAGCTTTCCTGCGATAATGATATCTTTTTTTCCACCTTTCCAAACAAACGGAAGTACAATCACCAAGATAACCACCAATACGATGATTATCCCCTTTTTGAATCCTCGTACGGAAGTGCGTTCTACCACTCTTAATATAATGTCAAATAGGATGGCTAACAATGCTGCAGGTATTGCTCCAAGTACAATTAAAGCATGATCGTTTCGATCAATTCCTAGTAATATTAGCTTCCCTAAGCCCCCTGCACCAATTAATGCCGCTAAGGTTGTTGTACCTACGATTAATACCATGGCTGTGCGAATTCCTGCCATGATTACTGGTAAAGCAAGAGGAAGCTCTACTTTAAATAATCGTTTTCTGCTATTCATTCCCATAGCGCGAGCAGCTTCGATTAGTGATGGGTCTACTTCTTTTACTCCCGTATAAGTGTTTCTTAAAATGGGAAGTAAGGCATAGATAACCAGTGCGATAATGGCAGGTACTTTACCAATTCCTACAAGAGGAATGAGTAAACCGAGAAGAGCTAGAGAAGGAATTGTTTGCATAATCGCAGAGATTCCGATGATCCCTTCTGCTATTTTCTCGTGTCTTGTTAAGTAGAATCCGAGCGGAATAGCAATAATGACTGCTATCAAAAGAGCGATTAGTGATATTTGTAGATGCTCAAACAATGCTCTAAACAGCTGATCTTGTCTTTCTTGTAATACATTCCAAAATGGCTCCATTCTTATTTAACCTCTTTCTTCCATTTTTTCAGCTAAGTATTTAACGACCGATTGTGCATTAATCGTCCCGATAATTTTGCCATTCTCTTCGATGGGAACTACTTCCTCTTGAGCTAAACGAGTAAAAATTTCAGTCATAGGAGCATGGAGCGAAAGAGGTTGTTTTTGCTCTATTGCAGGTTCATGATGATTCATTAAAGGTAAAAAATCCTCAATCTTTATATCCTTATTGAATACCATTTCTGGTTGGGTGATTGCATGATTCCCTATAAATTCTTTTACAAAATCATTGGCTGGATTTTGGATAATAGCTTGTGGAGTATCCACTTGTACAACTTCGCCATCTTTCATTAGGCAAATACGATCACCAAGTGCTAAGGCTTCTTGCATATCATGGGTAACGAAGACAATCGTTTTCTTAATCCGTTTTTGTAAATTTGCAATATCACTCTGAAGCTTCTCTCGACTAATGGGATCTAATGCACTAAAGGGCTCATCCATTAAGATAATTTCAGGATCTGCTGCCAATGCTCGAATGACTCCGATTCGTTGCTGTTGTCCACCAGATAGTTCGTTCGGCTTTCGATTTCGATAGGTTTCTGGATCGAGTCCAACCATATCTAGTAGTTCATCGACCCGTTTTTGAATTTGGTCGTGTTTCCATTTTTTAAGTTCAGGAACAACCGATATATTTTCAGCGATGGTCATATGAGGGAATAAAGCAATTTGCTGAAGAACATACCCGATATTCCAACGTAATTCATGAATATCATAGTCAAGTATGTTTTTTTTATTGATATAAATAGATCCATCCGTTGCATCGAGTAAACGATTAATCATTTTCATTGTTGTTGTTTTGCCACAGCCGCTCGGACCGATCAATACAAAAAACTCTCCACTTTCTATATGCAAATTTAATGAGTTTACAGCTGTTGTTCCATCACCAAAAACTTTAGATACCCCGTCAAATTGAATCATTTTATTTCTCCTTTTCTTTTTATCGAAGCAAAGTCTTGCAAAATAAAGGGGCATATCATTCTTTGATGATATGCCCTACGTGGATTGTAAACTTATGAAAGAGATGATGCAAGGTGATGAGATAGATTAGATAATTAAGTATGGTATAAAGATGATTTCTTTAATTTACCACTGTGTGAAGTTGAGTGATTTGTTTTTCAAACTCCAACTGTAATTTACGAGTGATAGGTCCTGGATGACCATTGCCAATAGGTTGATCATTAACCTGAACGATAGGACAGATTTCCATTGTTGTACTCGTTAAGAAACATTCATCCATTTCTGGAATTTGGGATTCCAAGATAGCTTCTTGTTTAACAGGGATTTCTAATTTTTCAGCTAAAGAGAGGGTAACTTGGCGGGTAATTCCATGTAAAATGAGATGATTAGCAGGATGGGTCCAGAGTTGACCGTTTTTTATGAAAAAGATGTTCGTAGAACTACCTTCTGTCACCTTACCATCACGGATTAAAATAGCTTCTTTTGCATTATTTTCTACGGCTGCCTGTTTAGCTAAAACAGCTCCTAATAGGTTTAGACTTTTAATATCACAACGTAACCAACGAATGTCCTGTGTAGTGATGGCGCGAACCCCTTGTTTTAGATCCTGTAGTGGTCGTTGATTTGGTTGTGCATAGGCAATGATCAAAGGGCGTGATTCTTTCGGGAAGCCATGTTGGCGGGGAGCTGTTCCACGACTAATTTGAATATAAATATTTCCGTCTTGCAAATTATTCTTTTCAATTAACTGAGAAAGTAAAGACTTTATTTTTTCAATTTCATAGGGGAGTTGTAAATAAATTTCTCTTGCACTACGCTCTAATCGTGCCAGATGTTCGTCCATACAAAAAGGATGAGCCTGATATACACGAATGACTTCATAAACACCGTCACCAAATTGATATGCTCGATCTTCGATATCAATTTTTACTTCGGAACGATCAATGAGATGATCATCATATAAAATCATTTGTACCTTTCCTCCAATTTTATTCATGATATATTTTAGTTTGCAGGAAAAAATTATGAAATACAAGCTTAATTATAATGGTAATGAATTATGTACAGTTCGACTACAAAATTTCCTAGAAGGTGTTCTTCAATAGTCTCGATGATGAACCATCATGATCAAAACAATGACCTTATGAACGATCGAATGATCAAAAAATGATATAATACTGGCAGTGGAATTAGAAAAGGGACGTGGAAAAGTTGTCTATATTTGCAATCAGTGATTTGCATCTATCATTTAATAAACCTGTCGGACTTTATGATATTGATGCTCAGCATGATATTGAAAAGCCGATGAGCAAATTTGGCTGGAATAATCATTATGACATCATTCGAGACCATTGGTTAAAACTTGTGTCTACAGATGATACGGTTTTAATTCCAGGGGATATTAGTTGGGCACTAAAATGGGAACAAGCACAATACGACTTTGGTTGGATTGCAGAACTACCAGGAAAAAAGGTTTTTTCCCCAGGAAACCATGAGTATTACTATCATAGTAAGAAAAAGATTCGTAATTATTTACCTAAAGGAATGGAATGGATTGATGCAGACTATACCTGTGTCGAAGGAGTTGTTGTTGCAGGTACAAGAGGCTGGATGTTACCAGGTGACCCTAACTTTCAGATCGAGACAGACCAAAAGATTTATGAGCGACAGGTTGGGAGGCTGCAGTTAGCGTTAGAAGCAGCACAAAAAGATTATCCTGACTTACCTAAAATCGTCATGTTACACTTTCCTCCACTCACCAAACATGCCTCTGAATCGAAGTTTATGGAGATTATGCGATCCTATCACGTAACCATGTGTATTTACGGACATATGCATGGGAAGTCAGCAGATGAAGCTATTCAAGGAGAGATCGATGGAATAGAGCTGCGTTTAGTGGCATGTGATGCATTAAAGTTTTGTCCTATAAAAATTAGATAACCGTTTCGTTTATAGAGAAAAGGGGTTCTCTTTGCACCGTGTATGGATAGCTGCAAGAGACCCCCTTTTTTATTAAAGCTTTAAAGTTTACCTCAATCTATAGTTGTAGGTCTACTTTACGAGTCACTTCATTGACTAAAGTATTATGTTGTAGCAACTTGGTAGAAATCTCGATATCCTTATACCCTTCGCGATCTTCAGTCAATGGTGGAAGAGATTCTCGTAAAAGTTGATAAGCAATATGAGAGCCTCGACCACATTTTTTGGTGGTAAACTCCAATGCTTGTGCTGCACAAAGATATTCAATCGCAAGTACTTTCTTGGTGTTTTCAATAACTTCCAAACATTTCCTTGCTCCAATTGATCCCATACTTACATGATCTTCTTGATTGGCTGAAGAAGGAATTGAGTCGACTGAAGCTGGATGGCATAAAACTTTGTTTTCTGATACTAAAGAAGCAGCAACATATTGTAGAATCATATATCCCGAATGAAGTCCCCCATTTTGGATTAAGAAAGCAGGTAGTCCACTTAATTGGGGATTTACAAGTCGTTCTGTTCTCCTTTCAGAGATATTAGCTATTTCAGCAAGAGCTATTTTTAGAAAATCCGCGACAAGTGCGAGCGGCTGCCCATGAAAGTTGCCACCTGAGATGACTTGTCCAATCTCAGGGAAAATCAGAGGGTTATCAGTGACTGCATTCATTTCTGTTTCCACAACGTGCATGCTATAGTGATAAGCATCTTTGGAAGCGCCATGAACTTGCGGAATACAACGTAAACTATAAGCATCTTGTACACGTTTTTCTGCAGGTTGTGTAGTTAATTCACTACCATCGAGTAGAGCGAGCATATTTTTGGCAGTCGTTATTTGTCCTTGATGACCTCGTACTTGTTGAAGTAGAGGATGAAAAGCATGTGGGATTCCTTGTAAGGCTTCAAGTGTCAAAGCAGAAATAATGTCTGCTGATAATAATAGAGTTCGTGCTTGAATGATAGCCTCTGTAAGTAAACTACACATCATTTGTGTACCATTAATTAAAGCGAGTCCTTCTTTTGGTTCTAATTGAATGGGTTCTAAACCGACTTCATTTAATACTTGGATAGAGGGTCTAATTTGTCCACGAAAGCTTACCTCACCTAAACCAAGTAGAGGTAAACACATGTGAGCAAGAGGAGCTAAGTCCCCACTCGCTCCTAATGAACCTTGAGAAGGAATGATCGGATGAATTTGCTGATTAAGTAAAGAAATAAGTGCTTGAACTGTTCGAGGGGAAATTCCCGAATAACCTTTGGCGAGTGCATTAACTCGAAGTAGCATCATACCTCGTACAATCTCTTCTGGAAGTGGTTCTCCAACCCCACAAGCGTGACTTTTAATTAAATTTAATTGTAATTCATGAGATTGTTCACTTGTGATGAAGTGATCGCTAAATTTTCCAAAACCGGTCGTAACTCCGTAGACGGTCTGTTCTTCTTTAACTAAATGGTCTACATGAGCTTTGGAAGAGCTCATTTTTTGAATGGCTTTGGGACTTAATTGAACAGGAACTCGATCGTGTACCACAGCAGAATATTGTTCTAGTGTTAGCTCGTCTCCATGAATATCAATCGTTTTGTCTGTTGTCATAGAGTACTTTCCTCCTTTATTAAGTCAAAGAACAAGTAAAAGGGAGGGTTAGGTATAAACCTAGCCCTCCCTTTTACTGGCCGGATATTGACATTTTATGATTGGTATCGATTTTAGTTTGTAAATGAATTTTTTCATACCATCACCTCAGGGAATATGCCAATCTTAACTACTCTTTATAAATTAAAATCTATTTTCATTATACTGTGCAATTGAACTGAAAGTCCAACTTTTCTTTTGCCCAACCGAACTTTCGAACTCGACATAAATTAGGAAATGAATAGTAAATTTTGATTAACAGGAGGGCGAGAGGTGACTTGTTCTAACAGAAATATATTATTAAATGGTGGATTTCGTCGTGGATTAGCGCCATGGGTGATACAAAATAGTAACCGTGTTCGTAACCCTATTTATCAAGGGGATGCTTCGATGTTGATGGGTATCTCACCGTTTACACGAAGTGTAGTTAAACAAAAAATACAGACTTCTGTATTTGAGCATCAATGCGCCTATTATTTATATTTTCGGGTATATAATGACAGTCCGATCCGTATCAAAGTCCAACTTTTTGCAACAGTCGTTTATTTAGACAGACGAGGTAATACACTTCGGACAACACCACTGATGATTACATTACCACAAGCAAAAAACAGACGTTTTTCTCCTTATTTTGTTATTGTTCCTTCTCCTCCTAAAGAAACTCATTCAATTAGTGTATCTTTTTTCCTTCCTCAAGGTCGGGTATATGTAGATTACATTCGCTTAGCTGCTCATGATATTTCAACACATTAGAAGTGGTTGTATATCCATTATATTTTAATGGAACTTCTTAGAGCCCAGCTCTTCGAAGTTCTTATCTTTATAAGAAAAAGAAGATGTCAAAATATATATGTATTTCTAATGTTTTCTGACGATATGTCTCTTAATCGATGAAGAAATGGCTAAATTCTTATTGTAATGGTAGAAAATCGAAAGTAAATCTTGTATACTGAATCGTGCATATCCAAAAGTTGAATGAGAATTTCTCTTCCCCCCATGAGAAATCGATTCTACTAGTAGTTTGTCAACAGAAATTGCCGCTACTTGGATTCTACATACTTTAGAGGGAGTGTTTGGTATTGAAAATCCTTGCTATTGCGGGTAGCATGAATCCGGGTTCGACTACAAAGCAATCTGTTAAGATTGTAATGGAAGCAGCCCAAAAGTATGGAGCAGAGGTAGAACTGTTCGATTTTAGAGAAAAACCACTTCCGATTTATGATAACCGTTCCGATGATTCAACTTATCCTGAATCAGTCCAACGTTTTAAAGCGAAAATGTTAGAAGCTGATGGATTTATCTTCGGATCTCCTGAATATCATGGTAGTATCTCTGGTGTCTTGAAAAATGCCCTTGACTTCATAGGTGCACGCGAACTAGAAGGAAAGCTTGTTGCTTTAGTAGCCACTGCAGGTGGTGCAATGGGAGCTACCAATACTTTAAATACATTGAGTATTATTTGCCGTACTTTACATGCTTGGCCTTTGCCGTCCATGGTTTCTGTTCCACGTTCATACATGGCATTTAACCCAGATGGCTCGCTGAAAGATGAAAAAATACAACAACGTTTAGAGGATTTAGGAAAAAGTTTGGTGGAAGCCATTGAAATCATGGGTAAAGAAGTACGTAAAATTTAACACGGAAATTGGATGTTTTATGATTAATAAGTGTGATAAAATAAAATTATCAGATAGTTATGTAGGAGGGGTTTACTATGCCAACGCCAAGCATGGAAGATTACTTGGAAAATATCTATAAGTTGATTGAACAGAAAGGATATGCCAGAGTTTCTGATATTGCCGAAGCGTTGGAAGTACACCCCTCGTCAGTAACGAAGATGGTACAAAAGCTGGATCAAAATAAGTACTTAGTTTATGAGAAGTATCGAGGACTCGTGCTAACCGCAAAGGGAAAAAAGATTGGAAAACGTCTAGTTGACCGACATCATTTATTAGAGCACTTTCTAAGACTCATTGGTGTAAGCGAAGAACAGATTTATGAAGATGTTGAAGGAATTGAACATCACCTAAGTTGGGATTCCATTACGTGTATCGAAAATTTAGTTGCTTTTTTGGAAAAGAATTCGGCGATTGTTGAACATTTACATGTACTTAAGGAAAAAGAGACGCAGGAAGAAACGGAAGATGTACAGTCACTCTAACCCATGGAACAATCCTTGGGTTTTTTTGTTTTCTCTTTCATAGAATGATGTTAAAGGATCAAAAGATTGGGGGAAATCTGTTATGTGGGCGGATGTTGTGTTTGAAGGTGGAGGGGTTAAAGGGATTGGATTAGTCGGTGCCTTATCAGTTGCAGAAAAAAAAGGATTTCGTTTTAAACGATTGGCAGGAACATCAGCTGGTGCCTTAATTGCCTCGCTCATCGCTGCTGGATATACAACCGAGGAATTATATCCCATTTTGTTAGAGAAAAATTTTATGGATTTGTTAGCTCCAACCTGGTTTAATCAAGTTCCATATATCGGACCTGCCTTCCGTCTTTGGTTGAAAAAAGGGATGTACCCTGGGGATGCAATCGAAAAATGGATAGATGATTTATTAAGAGTAAAAGGTGTGTATACTTTTGGAGATTTGCAAAACGGTAGGGAATTATTTGTAATTGCTTCAGATATTAGTCGTAGCCGGCTATTAGTTTTACCAGATGACATTGAGGAATACGGTATTTCTAGAGAAAAACTATCCATTGCACGAGCTGTTCGCATGAGCAGTAGTATCCCTTATTTTTTTGAGCCGGTCAAAATAAAACATCAGACTACGAAAAAGACGAGCTATATTGTAGATGGAGGTGTATTAAGTAATTTCCCCGTTTGGTTGTTTGATCGAGATGAACCACGATGGCCCACATTTGGTTTTTGCTTTCAATCTAATGCTAAACATGTGCATGAAATTGCAGGACCTTTTAGTATGTTTTTATCGATCTTCTTTACGATGTTAGAGGCACATGATAATCGAGCAATTGAAGGACAAGATGCATTACGAACGGTAATGGTTCCACCACTTGATGTGAAACTGACTGACTTTTCTATCAGTCGTGAAAAGAAAGAGGAATTATTTCGTGCAGGGCAGCAAAAAGCAGAAGAATTTTTCAAAGATTGGTCCTTTGATCAATATCTTCAGTTGCGTGGAAAAAAATAAAAATGATACTTGGAGGAAATACCGATGTCAATTGGTTTTAAAGAGATTTCACTAGAGGAAATTCAACAGCTTCCGCAGGAGGTAGTGGATTGGTTTTTGCAACAAAAAAAAGAGAAAGGGATTCATGTGTTTACATGGAAGGATGAGAACTATTTACTAATTACACTCGGGATGCGTCCAAATCCAGGATATCGTATAGAAGTAATAAATGTAGAAGGTGATGAAAAAGAAACGGATGTTTTCATTGAAGAGATTTTCCCGGATAAGGATAAATTTTATCCACAAGTTGTTGTTTATCCATTTGTATTGGCTGTAGTCAGTGGCTCCATACGTGTCTGGCTAGTACAACCTGATCGACAAGTTGTACGATTTCGTTAGAAAAAAGAAACCCTCTATATTTTATAGAGGGAGTAGATATTTAAAGTGATTTCTTTTTATTACCATCAATAACTCGAAAAGGATGGTCTTTTTTCTTTTGATTGCTAATCGCTCGAAGTGGACGTGTTTTTTTATCTTTGATATCTTTATTCCCTTTTTTGCGCTGACGCGTATAGGGTGGTCGATGTGAAAGGCTCATTTTTCGTAGCCACTTAGGTGGATACTTATATAAATAAATAACGATACCAATTAAGCCGATAGGTATCAGGATATTTAGGAGAAATATCCATAATGTGGATAAGGAGTTCCAAACTTTATGTCCAAAGCCGAGAGCAACCAACGCAAAAATGATAATACGCCATCCTTTTAAAGTGGACGGTCGAGGATGAGTCATGCAACCACCCTTTCATCATTGGCTAAAGTATGCCAAGTTTTAAGACGTGGAAGAAGAAAGATGGGTTGGAGCTGAGTGTTTCGAATATTTATTGCTTGCTACTTCTGCATCAAGTTCGCGCATACGGTTAAACGCTGCAATAGCAACTTCTACTTGATCGTCAGTAGGTTCTTTTGTAGTTAGTTTTTGTAACCATAAGCCAGGATATCCAAGATATCTAAGAACTGGGATATCACGTACGGCATTGGTAAACCGTAACACTTCATAAGATAAACCAATCACGATGGGAAGAAGTAGAAGCCGAGTCCAGATGCGATCCCAAATCGTATCATACTGAAAGAAAGAATAGACGATAACCCCAACAATCACAGTAAGAATGATAAAGCTACTACCACATCGATAATGTAGAGTGGATTGTTTTTGCACGTTTTTTATAGTTAACTCTTGACCGAGCTCATAAGTACTTATCACTTTATGCTCTGCGCCGTGATATTGAAATAAGCGTTTAATCAAAGGAGTTTGAGAAATAGCCCATAAGTACCCTAAGAGTAAGAGTGTTTTGATACCGCCTTCAATTACACTTTGTATCAATGGATTTTTGGTAAAACGATCAAATAAAATACTAGATAAAAAAGCAGGTAGTGCAGTAAAGATAACTTTTCCAATAATAAATGATAAAACACCTATTACAGCTACACTTAATACCACACCAAAACTCCAAGAAGAGGAAGTTTTATTTGTTGAGGAAGTATCTTGAGCACGGTCATTATCTTCTTCTAAATCTAGATCGTATACTTCTGTGGCATGCTGAAGATGCTTCGCTCCAGAGGCACTGGATTCAATCAATGAGACAATGCCACGAATTAAGGGGATTTTTTTGAAGATAGAAAGGGTGGGGTTTTCTTTTTTATATAATTCGTGTGTTTCGATTTCTCCATTTTTGCGTCGGATTGCTGTAACTTGAGTGTAACGGCCGCCGAACATCACTCCTTCGACTACAGCTTGTCCACCATATAGTACAGGTTTTTCAGCCACGTTTCGTACTGCACCACCTTTATTTTTTTCGTTAGTATCTTTATTTTATCATAAAGATGCTTGGCCTTGAATGTTTTCGAGCGATGAAACATTGGACAAAATACAAAAATCATGGGACAATAATTAATTATAAACATGAATTTTAAATCGAGTGAGAACTCTTATATCATCGGGCATAAAAACGATTCGTTTTTATGTAGAAATGGAATTTTACATAAGATTTATACCATATCAGGAGATGATCTCGTGGCAAATGTGCTTGTCCTACACGGTCCGAATTTAAATCTTTTGGGCAAAAGAGAGCCAGATGTATATGGAATAGCCACACTAGATGAGTTAAATCGTCGCTTAATTGAGTTAGGTACAAAGCTAGACTTAGACGTAACTTGTTACCAATCTAATATGGAAGGTGATCTGATTAATCACCTCCATTTTGCAAGTGAGAAATTTGATTATATTATATTGAATCCAGGTGCCTATACTCATTACAGTTATGCGATTCGTGATGCGATTGCTTCGATCGATATCCCTGTGATTGAAGTACATCTATCGAATATACATGCTCGTGAAGCTTTTCGGACTACATCGGTAACTGCTCCTGTCAGCCAAGGACAGATTGTAGGTTTCGGTTTAATGAGCTATGAACTTGCATTAATTTCGATTCAACAGAAATTGAATGAAGCTACAGATGTATAAGGAGTGGAAAGCATGGAAAAGCGATTAAAGAAGCTACGTAACCAGATGAATAAAGATGGAATAGAAGCCATTTTGATCACGCGTCCTCCCAATCGCCGCTATATTTCGGGGTTTACCGGCTCGGCAGGAACTGTACTTGTAACTCAAACAGAAATGTTTCTTTTTGTAGATACACGTTACACGGTACAAGCCAAATCACAAGCACCTAATTTTAAGACGATTGAATATAAACGTCATCCTGATCGCATTCCAACCATTGCAAAAGAATGTAATCACTTAGGAGTAACCGAAGTCGCATTTGAAGCTGAAGCAGTTTCATTTGCTGAATATCAAGCTTTACAAAAAGGATTAGCAGGATTACAACTTAAACCTGTAAATCAGTATGTTGATAAGCTACGAATGATAAAGGATGAGTCCGAAATAGCAACCATACGTCAGGCAGTCGCTATTGTCGATCGCGCTTTTGCACAAATTCTTAAAGAGATCAAACCAGGAATGACTGAAGTACAAGTTGCAACGCGTCTCGAGTTTTTAATGCGTGAGTATGGAGCCACCTCTTCATCATTTGATATGATTATAGCCTCAGGAAAACGCTCAGCTTTACCACACGGAGTCGCGAGTGACAAAGTGATTGAAAAAGGTGACCTAATCACTCTAGACTTTGGTGCACTTTACCAAGGGTATATATCCGATATGACTCGAACCATTATGATAGGAAAACCCAGCGAGAAACAAAAGCAAATTTATGATATTGTATTAGAGGCAGAAATGCGAGGTATTCAGTCGATTCGTCCGGGTATCTCTGGTGTCGAAGTCGATGCAGCTTCTCGAGACTACATTACGGCTTGTGGTTATGGTAACTATTTTGGACATGGGCTAGGTCATGGTATTGGCTTGGAAGTTCATGAAGGACCAACCTTATCCACTCAAAGTGAAGATGTGTTAGCTCCTGGTATGGTAGTAACTGTAGAGCCTGGAATTTATATTCCAGAACTCGGGGGCGTAAGAATCGAGGACGATGTTCTAGTAACTGAGTCAGGTTATGAAGTCTTAACCCAAAGCAAGAAAGAACTTATTATCATTGATTGAGTTTAAGTAGTAGGAGGAAGAAACATGATAAGTGTGAACGATTTTCGTACCGGATTAACGATTGAACTCGATGGAGATGTTTGGCAGGTTATTGAATTTCAACATGTGAAACCAGGAAAAGGAGCAGCTTTTGTTCGTTCAAAATTACGCAATTTAAGAAATGGAAATATTCAAGAGCGTACCTTCCGAGCTGGAGAGAAAGTACAAAAAGCATTAGTAGAAACTCGCCAAATGCAGTATCTTTATGAGAGTGGTGGGGAATATACTTTTATGGATAATGAAACCTATGATCAAATTACATTACCTGAAGAGCGTTTAAAATATGAGCTAAACTTCTTACAAGAAAATATGAATGTAAACTTAGTGATATTTAAAGGTGAGACCATTGGAGTTCAATTGCCCAATACAGTTGAACTAGAAGTTGTTGAAACTGAACCAGGAATCAAAGGGGATACGGTCTCAGGTGCTAGTAAACCAGCTAAGCTTTCGACCGGTTTTGTAGTGCAAGTCCCTCTCTTTATCAATGAAGGAGATCGCCTAATTATTGATACACGTAGTGGTGAATATGTATCCCGTGCTTAACGAGGTTTAGAATCTATTTTACCTAAAAATGAGAAAGTCTCTGTTACTGGCAGAGGCTTTCTTTTTACTCATAAGGTGAGGTGTTTGAAGTGAAAATTATCTCCATTGAACCTACTCCGAGTCCAAATGTGATGAAATTAAACTTAGATGAGAGTTTGCCAACAGGTACCAGCTATAATTTTACTTTAAAAAAGAAGGAAAATGCTCCGAAGTATATCATTGAGTTATTAAACATTGATGGAGTTACAGGTGTTTTTCAGGTGCTTGACTTTATCTCAATAGAAAGACATCCGAAAGCGGATTGGCAGACTGTCTTATCAAAAGCAAGAGTAGTTTTAGGAGAAGCTGGTCACATAGGAGTTAAAGAACAGCTTTCCCCAGCTGATACCAAACAGGAAAGTGAAGAGAGTAAGTCCCCCCAATCCTTTGGTGAAGTGATTGTATCTATTCAACAGCTACGGGGTATCCCTATGCAAATTAAGCTTGTGAAAGAAGGACTGGAAGAACGTGTCGGATTGCCTGATCGTTTTAAAGAAGCAGTGATGAAAGCACAAGCGGGGACTTCTAATTTGATTTTAGAACGAAAATGGGTGGAACAAAGTCCACGGTATGGAGAAATGAAAGATGTTGGAGCACAAGTATTAGAAGAGATTTGTGCTGCTTATGATCAGAAACGTCTCGATGAGTTAGTACAGCAAGTAATCGATGATGGTGAAGTGTTGATTCAATCGCAATCAGTAACTGCTGAACAAGTTCGACAAGCATTAAAGGAAGCCGAGTGGGAAAAACGTTATGCAGCTTTAGAAAGATGGGAGCCAACAGCTAGTCATTTAGACCTTCTAGATCAAGCCTTGAGTGACCCGAAACCTGCGATCCGTCGTTTAGCGGTTGTGTATTTGGGAATGATTGGTGGTAAAGAAGTCTTACCCTATTTATATAAAGGGCTACGAGATTCATCAGCTATTGTACGGCGTACTGCTGGGGATAGTTTATCCGATCTAGGCGATCCGGATGCAATTCCAGCTATGAGCGAAGCCCTTCGTGATCCGAATAAATTGGTTCGCTGGCGTGCAGCACGCTTTCTTTATGAGGTTGGAGATGATACAGCACTTACCGCTCTTAAACAAGCGATGAATGAGCCAGAGTTTGAAGTGCGAATGCAAGTGCAAATGGCTGTAGAGCGTATCGAAAAAGGGGAAGAAGCCAGTGGGACTGTTTGGCAACAAATGACCCGTGGGTTATCTCAAGAGAAAGAAGATAAAGAATAAAGATCAGTTTATCAGATTGGAATCACTTTCTTCATTCGTAAAGTGATTCTTTTTTTGTGGTAGAAAAATAGGGATAAACGAGATAGTTGAGCTGAATTAGACTTGGCATAGTCAGTTAGCTTGTGGGTAGCTTACTTAAATAAAAAACGAAAAATTTTGAGAAAGAGGGCTGTAAGTGCTGCGGCCATTAGAGGTCCGACTGGGATTCCACGTAAAAAGAGAATACCAAAAATGGACCCGATCATCATTCCTACAATTAATTGTGGATCCATTTTTAGCACATCTAACCCTTTTCCGTTCATATACGTAGCCAATGCTCCACCAAGCAAAGCCAAGATTCCAGAGACAGAAACAAAAACGGTAATAAAATCTTTATGTGAAATCCTTCCGGCTGCGAAGGGAACTAGAACGGAGATTGTTAAAAATAGTAATCCCAGTTCAAGCCCACGTCGTTCAACGGTTGGGAAAAAACGCTCAAAGTGTAGCATTTTTAGAATAAGTAAAAAGCTTGCTGCTGTTGTAATCAAAGGGGAGCGTCCAATAATGCCGATTAAGATCAGAACAACTAAAAAGATATCGCCTTTCATTTTTGCGCCGCTCCTGTCCACACAGTGTTTTTTTACACTGTATGTCCAAGCATCACAAAATATTAATAAACAATTGATTATTGTTTTTTAGTCTGAAACGATAAGCTAACGCCTTACCAAAAGTAGAAAGTATCAGATCTTAGCCCGCGACGGAGTGTTTCAAGAGACATGACTTCAGACGGTGGGATATTACCTAGGTTAACATCATTACCGATCCATTTAATCAATTGAATGTGTTGTTTTTTTTGCGGAGCTTCCCATATAACTTGGTTGAGATTGACATATTTAATCAATTGTTGTACATAATCAGCATCCATTTGTCCTTGTTCATCATATAATCCTACATTTTTTCCATCTTCTCTACCTTCAATTATTACATATGAAGCACCTTGCTCTAGATCGTGTTCATATAAGGAAAGGAATTCGGAGAGAGGTAAGAATGAATTTGCTTTTTTCTTCCCGATTTCGGTAATGACTTTGAGTCCATGTGAAATGGCTTGTTGAATCATCCAACTACGTTTTTGTAAAGTGATCTCTATGGTACCATCAGATATCTCAACCCATCTAAATCCAAAGTGTTTTACGGTTTTAAAATAAGTAGTAACATTTCCATGCTCACAAGCTACTTCAAAAAAGGTTCCGCCTGGGTAAAGATCAACTTGATACTGCCTAGCTAATGCTATTTTTTTTTGTAGGATGTCGGTAGGAGTAATAGCTGCAGTCCCAAAGCCTAACTTAATAAAATCGATATAGTCACCTGCCAATTGTAACAATTCTTCAAATGAATAAAGACCCATCCCGCGATCAATTAGACTGGTTATCCCTGTAATTCGAGGTTTTTTGTTCCGAGTTTGAGAACGATCCAACCACGCAGGATTCCAATCTTGGAGAAATATTGGCTCCATTCAATCACCTCGCTAATGAAAGTCATCATTAATTACATCTGGAATCGAAATTCATTTCCTATGTTTAGTATATTCTAAAAATTCGCTTAAATAAACAGTTATATCCTATTGTATGCCTAAAAATAGGATTGTAAAACTGCTACTCATGAAAGGATGCGTTGAAATAAATCGAACTTAAAAGAAATAGGGTTTCTCTAAGATGTTCTAAGTTGGTACATAGTTGGAGAAACCCATTGTAAGTAGCAAGAAAAGAACATTAAACTTTCTAAAGACAGATCATGTAACCAATAACAGCTGGAATTGAAAGGGATTACCTTTAGAATAGGAGCTAACTGGAAGGTTGAAATTTCTTTTTGCGGATCAGTAAGCGAGATCGTCCATCTTTGCCACGAAGACGTTGTGGACGATGGATAAAGACAGCAGCGCCTATACCAATTAGGATAAATAAGGCTGTCAGTCCGTAATATAACAAAAATGGCTGGGAAGATAGTCTTTCAAAGATCGGGGGACCAAAAGCGACCCCAAAAAAACGTACACTACCATAAAGCGAAGTAATGATTCCTCGTTCTTGCATGCCGATAGCTGATGTAATCAAGGTATTGAGACATGGGAGGATAAGCCCAGCACCAATCCCTAGGCAAAATGATACAGAGATCAGTAAGATTATTTGAGATACCCAAGGCAGAATTGCACTAAATACAGCCATAATCCCTAAGCCAATTAAAATAAACTTTTTCATTTGACTGGTTTTATTTTTGACATGACTTCCAGCCCAATATGAAACTATACAGAGTGAGGAAAGTGGAATAGCTAAAATAAATCCCTTTTTTACACCAGCAATGTGGTGGCTTTTTTCTAGGGTGTCTGATAAATAAAATAGGACACCAAATAAGGTTAAAAGAGTGATTGCACCTGCTAAAAAAGCGATAATCAACCACTTTCCCTGACGTTGAAAGATTTTGCGAATGTCAGTTCCATATTGTTTTAAGGGGATAGGATCTTGTTTGGCTGAAGGTTCTTTAATCACCTTCCAAAGTGCTATAGCTACGGGAATACAAAGCAAAGGAAAGACAAAAAACATGGTATACCAAGTAATTAACATCAATAAAGATCCAAGAATGGGGCTTAACACTTTTCCAAAAGCATTAGATGCTTCATTGATTCCTAGTACTTTACTCCGTTCTTCTTTTTGATATAAATCACTAATTAATACCATTGCGATCGGTGAGGTTCCTGCGGCTCCGATTCCTTGTAATATACGAGCACCTAGAAGAAACGGATAGGAGCCATTATTCCAAAAAGCAGAAATACCAGCAAGTAATCCACCTAAGCCATAAATAAGTAAGCTTACAAAGATCACTTTTTTCCGACCGATCCGATCTGCTAAGATACCTGTCACAGGTATGACGATGCCAGCAGGAATAGAAAAAAGAGTGATAAGTAAACTGACTTGGAATGAAGAAATGTCTAAAGATTTTTCGATTAAAGGTAAAGCAGGTATAATCATGGAATTCCCTAACACCATCATCAGTGGTATCAAACTGAGTGTAATTAAAGCAGCAGTGGTAGGGGTATTTTTCTGGGTTGAAGATGTCATGCATGTCACCTCTAGGTTAAATTATGTCCTTGTTAGCTTGCCCTGATTGCTCCCAATTATTGAAAAGTATGGGAGTCATTTTTTTAGGTGAGACTACTTGATAACATGAGGAAAGAAGGTGAGCTGACATGTATGAACGTTTGAGAAGAGAGATATCTTATGTTCGTGGGTTGTTAGAAGGAAATAATACAGTAGACCGTAAGTCCCTTTTTCGTCTCGTCGATGTTCTTGATGAGTTATTAGAAGCAACCCAGCATGTAGAAGCGCGTCTACGTGAGCTCGAAGATTATGTGGAAGAAATTGATGATGATCTTAATGAGTTAGAATTAGCTGTATATGAAGACACAGATGAGTATGATGAAGATTTAGAAGGGTTTGTAGAGATTGTTTGTCCAGAATGTGGTGAGGAAGTTTTGGTTGATGAAGAGGATT
Source organism: Thermoflavimicrobium daqui (assembly GCF_003313465.1). Lineage (GTDB taxonomy): Bacteria > Bacillota > Bacilli > Thermoactinomycetales > Thermoactinomycetaceae > Thermoflavimicrobium > Thermoflavimicrobium daqui. The sequence continues at coordinate 102,373 of NZ_KZ845663.1, read as the reverse complement.
TAGACGATGCGGAAGTAGAGGTACTTTGCCCGAAATGTAATACTGTTTTAGTTGTTGAAGATGCTACAGACATTGAACCACGGCGTAGCGGTGTCAATGAAAGTTTAACTTAAATGATTATAGTCGGATCGATAAATCGATGTTTGCATATAAAGATACAAGATAGCAATTAACTATGATTTTGCTTAATAAATCATTGAAACTTTTTATGTATAAAGAACGACCATTGTTAAATGGATGCCAAACACTTATGGGCATCCATTTTTTTGCCTTTACATAGCACTCTTCTAATTTCACTATGCTTGTCATATTTGAAATGAACTTCCCATAAGAATGAGATAAAAAAGAAAAAGTGTGGACAGGAGGTGCCTCTATGTCTCTAAAACCGATCTATCAAATTCTTCCCTTGTCCATCCGAGAGTTAATACAATCTCTACCACGAACAATCCTTGGATGTTTGGAAGAAATTCGAGTGAGGCAAGGCCGTCCCTTAGAAATCATTACATCAGAGCAGTCTTGGTTTGTAAGTAAATCATGTCAATTAAGTATGAAACCGAAAGATAGCATGTTTCCAAACAAAGAAGACTGTCAGAAAATGCTTAACCTAATTAGTAACCACTCTTTATACACAATGGAGGAAGAGCTACGTCAGGGATATGTAACCGTTGAAGGAGGACATCGGATCGGACTGGTAGGTAAAGTCGTGGTTGAGAAAGGGAAAGTCAAACATATTCGAGAAGTCACGGGATTTAATATTCGGGTTGCTCGGCAAGTCATGGGGGTAGGCGAGGGACTTATTTCTTATCTAATTTCAGGTGAAGATGTTGAAAATCTCCTTTTAGTCTCACCTCCTCAGTGTGGAAAAACGACTTTAATTCGTGATTTAGCGCGATTAGCTAGTACAGGTGGAAGATTGTTTCGATCACGGAAAGTTGGAATAGTCGATGAACGTTCAGAGATTGCTGGATGTGTAGATGGGGTTCCTCAGCACGATGTTGGACCAAGAACGGATGTGTTAGATGCTTGTCCTAAAGCTGAGGGAATGATGATGATGATTCGGTCAATGTCTCCTGAAATATTAGTAGTTGACGAAATTGGAAGGCAAGAAGATAGTCTAGCTGTTCATGAGGCCGTCTATTCAGGTGTTCACCTGTTCACAACAGCACATGGTAGCTCACTTGAAGAAATTTGTCATCGTCCCATTTTATCTGGATTAATTCATGAAGGGATTTTCTCACGAATTGTTTTGTTAAGCCGTAGACGAGGTCCAGGAACCATTGAAGGGATTTATAATGAGTCTTTGCAACCGGTACCTTTACCAAGTCAAAAGGTGGTTTATACACGATGATTAAATTGATGGGAGCTTGTCTGGTATTTTTAGCTGCTACTTGGGCAGGGTTTTTTTTAGCAAGGAGTTACAGAGAGCGACCGCGACATATTCGACAGTTACGCTCGGCCTTATCTCTGCTAGAAACTGAAATAGGTTATGGAACAAGGCCTTTAATCCAAGCCTGTGAACAGATTTCTCTTAGAGTAGATGGTGTAATTGCCACGATCTTCAGGCAATGTGCAGAAAACTTAAAACAGATGGATGGTGCATCGACGTATGAGTGTTTTCGCCAAGCGATTGAAGAGCAGTGGCCTAAAACAGCGATGAAAAAACCCGAAAAACAGGTGTTCCTTCAGTTTAGTCAAACATTGGGTGTTTCAGATCGTCAAGATCAATTACAGCATGTGGCAATGGCACAAGCCAATTTGGATGTAGAAGAAAGAAAAGCACGAGATGAACAAGTTCAATATGAAAAAATGTATAGGACTGTTGGCATCCTCTGTGGAGTATTCATTATCATCTTGTTGTATTAGGGGAGGGTTTTATGCCATACAATGTAGATGCTGTTTTTCAAATCGCTGGGATTGGAATTATTGTGGCAATGATACATACCGTACTTAAGCAGATGGGAAAAGAGGATTTTGCACATTGGGTAACCTTGTTTGGATTTGGAGTTGTTTTATTTATGATTGCCATGTTGATTCAGGATCTGTTTCAGACGATTAAAAATGTGTTCCTCTTTCGTTCTTGATAGGAGGAGATCCGCTTGGAAATTATCCAGGTGGTAGGCATTGGGATTATCGCTACTTTTCTAGTACTAGTTATTAAAGAACAAAAACCCGTGTTCGCCTTTTTGCTAGCAACTTTTACTGGAATTGTTATTTTTATTGCTCTAGCTGGGAAGATCGCCGAAGTGATCCGGGTGTTGGAACATTTAGCAACACAAGCACGAGTGAATAACCTCTTTTTTGAGACCATTTTGAAAATTGTCGGTATTGCTTATATCGCTGAATTTGGTGCACAAGTGACACGCGATGCAGGACAAGGGTCCATTGCTTCAAAAATAGAGCTGGCAGGGAAACTTTTAATTATGGTAATGGCTATTCCAATTATTACAGTCATTATCGAAACAGTGATTCAAATTTTACCTGCTTAAAAGGTGAAGGATATGAAGCGGATCTGTTGGCTTCTACTTAGTATATGGATATGTTGGTGTTTTCCCCACGCTGTCTATGCTGAGGGGGAGGAAAATAACGATCGATCGATTACAAATGAGCTTATCCGCTCACAATTAAATCAACTTCAAGTGAAAGAAGTCGAATCATTTTGGCAGTACTTACAAACAGAGTATGGGCGTTTCTTTGATGATAAAAATGAGCCTAGTTTATTTGACTTACTACTTTCAAACAAAAGCTTAAGTACAAAGGATGTGCTCGCTGCACTTGGGCGTTATTTTTTCCATGAAATACTATATAACGGGAAGCTACTAGGCACAATCATTGTCTTAGCTGTCTTTAGTATGATTTTGCAAACATTGCAAACAGCCTTTGAAACACGTCAAGTAAGTCAAGTAGCTTATGCTATCGTATTTATGGTCATTATTATTTTAGCCATTGATAGCTTTTACATTGCTGTAAGCTCTGCTAAGTCAGCTATACAGTACATGATTGACTGTATGTTAGCATTAATTCCCTTGATGCTAACTTTACTTGGAATGACAGGGAGCTTTGGCTCAGTGACGCTCTTTCATCCATTGATTATTTTTATGATCAACATGATTGGTACAGTGATTTATTTCTTTATTTTTCCTTTGTTTTTCCTCTCTACTATTTTAAGTGTTGTTAGCTGTTTATCGGAAAAGTATAAGGTAAATCAACTGGCTAATTTACTACAAAAGATAGGAATGACTACCCTAGGTGGAATGCTTACCATTTTTTTGGGAATTCTTTCGGTACAAGGTGCGACAGCTGCTGTTACAGATGGTGTAACGATACGAACTGCCAAGTATATTACTGGGAATTTTGTACCTGTAGTAGGACGGACGATATCGGAGGCAGCAGATACAGTTGTAGGTGCATCCTTGCTTGTGAAAAATACAGTTGGGTTAGCCGGAGTGATTCTATTACTTTTGATTAGTGCTTTTCCAGCTATCAAGATTCTTTCTTTGGCTTTTATCTACCAGTTTTCAGCAGCAATTATGCAGCCACTAGGAAATAGTCCGATTATCGAAAGTTTATCAACGATCGGAAAAACGTTTATCTATATCTTTGCTGCATTGGCAACAGTAGGATTGATGTTTTTCTTAGCGGTGTCAATCATCATCGCTTCTGGAAACATTTCGATGATGATGAGGTAGGTGAAATGGTGGAATGGTTAACAGATTGGATTAAACAGATTATACTGCTGGTTTTAATTGCTACCTTTTTGGATTTACTCCTTCCGAATCATTCTATGGAAAGATATGTAAAATTGGTTATGGGGCTTATTATCATCATGGCTATTCTTTCTCCCATATTTAAGCTGATTAAAAATGATCTGAATTTGGCCAATTTAGCTACGACTATCCAGCATAAATGGAATATGAAAGAAATGTCACCGATTAGAGATATAAAGGAAAATGCCGATAAACTACAAAAAAACCAAGATCAGCTCATTCAAAAGCAAACAGAGAAATCCATGGAAAAGATCATCAAACAAAATATTCAAACAAAATTTGGTGTGGAGGTGGTTCAGGCCAAGGTAAAAACAGAGTTAAATCGCAATCATGTTCTTGAAATTAAACAGATTGAAGTGGTTACACGTACTAAATCTATCAATCAAAAGTCACCTACTAAGACAAAGTCCATGGAACCTGTAGCTCCAGTCCATGTAGAAATAACTCCTACAATAATAAAACCATCTAACCAAGTGGATAAATCCTTAGCTAAAGAAATTACAGAATATTTAAAGCAGAGCTGGCAAGTTACGACTGAGCAGATTCATATCCTTATTGAAGCACCTCGTTAAGGATGGGGGATGTGTTGTGTTTTTAAAGTGGCTACAAAAATTAGAACAAAAACTAGGTGGTGGTACAAAGAGAAATACTTTTCGTTTCATTCTTATTCTCGGGTGTATTGGAGCTGGAGTAATGTTACTTTCTTCCTTTTTGCAAGTTGAAGAAGAAGATGGAGTACCAAGACGGTTCTCGGCTCCTTCGTTCAAGGAAGATAATACGGGCCCGGTTCCACATAAAGAGATGAGTATGGAGGATTATGAAAAAAAGTATGAAAGCCAACTGGCAGATGTCTTAAGCAAAATTGTCGGTGTTGATGATGTATCCGTTATGGTCAACCTTGATTCAACGGAAGAAGAAGTTGTTCATGTAGAAACAAGAGAAGCTTCGCAAGTGACCAATGAAGCTGATCCCAAAGGTGGTAATCGTACAATTCAACAAACAAATAATGAAAAAAAAACAGCGACTTATCGTGCAGATGATGGTGAACAACCCGTTGTCATCAAGCGTTTAAAGCCGAAAGTTCGTGGTGTTCTGGTTGTGGCACGTGGAATTGAAAATTTACAGGTTAAAGCAGCAGTCATCGAGGCAATTCAGCGCACACTTGATCTTCCTATGCATCGAATTTCCGTACTACCTAAAGGATCATGAGATACCACATACCACCATGGAAAACCATATAGACAAGCTATTAGAGGAGGATTCATTATGCAAGTCAATAAACAAACAGTTTGGTTGGTTACCATGTTAACTCTGATGGTTGTACTCTCAGCTTACTATATTGCAACAGGGCCTGTTGAACCAGCAGAGAAAATTGCCAAAGATTTGGATATGAAAAACAATCAGATTCAAGTGGACATCAAAGCTCTAGATCAACCTGCGTCCACAAATAAAGAGAAGGAAGATTTGAAAGGAAAAAGTGAAAGTGACTACTTTGTAGCATATCAATTACAACGAAATACATTGCGTGGCAAAATGACTGAAGAGTACATGAAGGTCTTGTCTAATCCGAATTCTTCTAAGCAAGCGATTAAAGAGGCAGAAGCAAAGTTAAATCAATTATCCCAAGTCGATAAACAGGAAAATGTACTTGAAGAACTTATTCGTAAAAAAGGGTATCGAGATGCTGTCGTCATTACAAATGATGAGCATATTGATGTGATTGTCCAGTGTGATAATCTCACAAAAGCACAAGCTGTAGAACTTATTAGTCTTGTAAAGCAACAAATGAATATGGCTGCCAATCAAATTTCGGTAGCATATGTTAAATAAAAAAAGAGAAACCAGCCTTCCTCGGATAGGCTGGTTTCTTTGTCGTAGATCATAATTGTGACAAAAATGAAGCGGGAAAATTGAACAATATGTAGCCGTTTGGCAAAAGAGCTTTTCATATTTTTATTGTTTGCTAGAATGAAATCATCTGTCTGGGCAGGCAGAGGCCCTGATTTATTAAGAAATTTCGGTTTCTTCAAAAGGCAGTTTCATGACTTTTAAACATCAAGGGAGAGGATCTGTTTGAAGAAAAAGTGTATTTTAGCTTTAGGAACATTAATCGTTACAAGCTTTTTAAGTGTTGGACAAGCATTTGCTGCAACTTACACCGTCCAAAAAGGAGATACATTATATAGTATTTCTAAAAAGTATAATACAAGTGTATCAGAGCTACAAAAGTTAAATAAACTAAATAGTACCACGATTCGAGTTGGTCAAAAGCTAACGGTACCTGATCAGAAAGGTTCAAACGGTTCTTCTAGCTCACAAAGTTCTTGGTCTGTGAAAGCTGATAAAGTCATAAACGAAGCCAAAAAGCATGTGGGTAAAAAATATCGCTATGGTGGAACGGGTCCAAGCTCATTTGATTGCTCCGGTTTTACTCAATATGTATATAAAAACTCGATTGGATACAGTTTACCACGCGTCTCATCTGATCAAGCGAAAAGAGGGAAATCGACTGGTAAAAGCTTAAGTAACTTACGTAAAGGCGATCTTATGGTCTTTAAAGAAAATGGGCGAGTATTTCATGTAGCCATTTATATGGGAAATGGTAAGATGATCCACGCAGCATCTAGCAAAACAGGAGTAAGTATTGCAGATGTAAATAATGTCTACTGGAAGCCACGTTTTGCTGAAGGTCGTCGCCTTTTTTAGTAAAATATAAATAACAAATTATATAAATCGTATTTCTTCCCCAAAACAAAGAACCTAGGCATTAATCAGACTAGGTTCTCTGTTTTTAATTATCGTGAAATGGAAGCTGGAGGAACAGCTTGATTTTTCTCGGGTATATGTACCCGTAAGCTATAAAGAACAGATACAAGTATGACTAAAGAAGCAATACCAGCGGTTACGATGATTGATGTTCCTTTAAATAAGGGTGAAAAAATGGCGATCCCAATTAAGGTACCTCCTGTAAAAATAGGATTCATAATCCCGCTAACTCGCCCTACATAGTCTTTGTCCACGATTTGTAGGACTAAAGTGTTTAAAGTAACGATTAAAAAAGTAGAAGTTAAACCAACGATAAAACGAATACTTGCTGTAATTGGTATCCAAGTGGATAAGGCTTCTAAAAAAACACATAAGGAGAGGACTCCTAGACAAATAGACATAGTTGGCTTTATTTTTAATCGAGTGAGTAAATGAGAAGTAATGATCGCACCAATTAAAGATCCGATTCCGCCAATCATCAAAAACCACTGCAGAGATTCCTTTGCCAATTCTAAACGTTGGGTGATAATAAATACTTCAAGTGGCTGAATAATCCCAAGTCCAATGGCGATGAAAAAATCCATAATTGTCAGTGTTTTTAAGGTCTGTTGCTGTTTTAAATAAAGGAATCCTTGTTTCATATCTTGCCAAACAGATGAGGTTTGACTTACATCTTTCTTAGAAGAAGGTAAAAAACTTACCAAAAACGCAGAAAAAAGGAAAGCTCCACCAAAGAAATATAATGAGGCTTCAATACCGAGCCAGCCATAGATTCCTGTTCCTATAAAAGGACCAATGATGACAAAGATCGGAGTGAGACCTTGGATCAAGCTGATTGCCTGTGATAGTTCTTGATCCGTTAGATGTTGCTTAAGCATTACTACGGCAGATGGTTGTGTAAACTGGCTGAAAATAGCTGAAAGGAGTGTAGCTAAGTAGATCGCTGGCCAAAAACCAAAGTCAAGTAAACCAATAATAAGAATCATAGAAGCTGCACTCAAACAATCGCTAATGATCATGGTTCTCTTAGGGCGCCATCGATCAGCCAGTGTTCCTCCGATAAATGCGATAAGAAAAATGGGTAAATACTCAGATACTTGAATCATCGAAACTGCAGTAGGGTCATTCTTTGTCTGTTCCATAATAAAGTAAAGAATGGCCATATTACGAATCCAAATGGCTATATTCTCTAATAGACATTTTCCGGTGATTATCCACAAGATACGCTTATTCATCATTTCCCTCCTAATTAAAAACCGAACGTCCGGTATAATTAAGAAACAAAAAAATTAGTTTTTGGCTATTCCATGTAAAAAGATGGATGTCGCTTTCTGATATAGCGTAATTAATGAAGATGAATCGAGTTCTTGCTGAAATATGCTAAGTCCAGCAAGCAATCCCATGAACGTTTTAGCTATCTCATCCAAATCATTCTGTTTAAAATCTCCTTGGTCTATTCCTTCTTTGATAATGTGTCGATAGAGAGAATATGATTGATGGATGGAGGAGTTTAGTTGTTTAACTATATCCTCATTATGACTGATCGTATTAGCAACGAACTCTTCAACTACCTTATAAAGAGGATGTTCAAAATCTCGAGCAAAATGCTCGGCGATCATATAGAGTTTATCAGTAGCACTACTTACTTGTCGGATAATACGCTCACATTCTTGATTCCAACTAGCAAAATGATCTTCAACGAAGGAGAGAAAGAGATCTTCTTTGTTTTTAAAATGATAATATAAGCTACCTTTACTAACCCCAGTTGCTGTACAGATGTCTTCGATGGATGTCGCTGTATAGCCTTTCTGACAAAATATCTCTTTGGCTTTTTTGATGATGAGTTTTTTGGTTTGCTCTCCATCGTTACGTCTTTTTCGCATGAAACAGCTCCTTTCATTAAACCGACCGTTCGTTCTAATTATAAGATACTGAAGCTACTTTAATCTTGTCAACATTAAATAATTTTATTAAGAGATTGTTATGTAATTTACTTCCCTCATTATTTTCAATATCATGAGTATGATTAGCCAAAAAAGCTAATTGATGCTAAAATAGCAACAGATAAGTCGGAAGCTTTCGAAATTAGAAAGGGGTATGAAGGATATTGCAATATAAGATTGGTAGTTTGCTACATGGATGATGGAATTAGTTCTAAGATTGTACAGGCTACAGTCGGATTTTGCGGAGCCTTATGTAACATTTCGTCCTTAAACATAAAATGGTATCATCTGTCTATAGGAGTAGAAGTGATTGGGAAATAGAATACACATACTCTTCAAAGGGCCTTTGAAACTCTTAAACATTGTCATGGTTGGATTATAAGGCTTCATGATTCGTCATCAAACCCAGAGCAACAAAAACACATACTAAACCATCATAAACTTCTAAGAAAGTATTATGATTCATATGTGAATATTCGACCAGCAAAAACTAGAAAGAAGCTTGCTTCGATTGTTGATCATATGGATTTGGTTAGCTGTGTAAAGTGGCCAATTAACATTTGATAGACAACATCAAACGTATGTTGAATGATCAAAGATAGTTTCGCAAATCTTAATATAGATCATGTACTTTTCTTGTTTTTTTATGGTAAAACTAATATGAAGCCATGAGTTGAGAGTGGTAAGGGCTGGTCAAAAGACAGAAAAAACTATATCATAAAAACCGTTAATAGAAAAAGCAATCGTGAGCTATTTTCATATCAAAAATAAAACGCAGAGTTGCTTGAGAGGAGAGTTATGCATGGCTTTTAAAATGCATGAAATCCGTGAATTGATTCGTTTAATGGATGAGTCTAAGCTCGAAGAGTTTGAATGGGCTCATGGTGAAGAAAAAATAGTGATCAAAAAAGTGGCTGAACGTGCCCAAGTTGTACCAACTCCTGTTCCACAAGTGTCGAGCGCTGTCCCTGTTCAAACAGTAGCTCCAGTAGTCACGCCACCGGCTCCAGCAGTACCAGCTACTCCAGCCACAGAGCCGATTAATCCACCCGTGCAAGAGCAAGATCTAGGAGTCGCAGATGATGCTAACCTACATAAAATCGTATCTCCAATGGTTGGAACCTTCTACCGGGCTCCTGCTCCCGATGCAGATCCATATGTTCAAGAAGGAGACACTGTTGATGAGAAAAAGGTTGTTTGTATTGTTGAAGCCATGAAATTGATGAATGAAATTGAGGCAGAAACCCGCGGAACGATCGTGAAAATTTTGGTAGAAAATGGACAGTTAGTTGAATATGGACAGCCACTATTCTTAGTAAAAACTAGCTAATCCTGCGGGAGGAGAAGAATATGTTTAAGAAGGTATTAGTGGCTAATCGTGGCGAAATTGCAGTACGTGTGATTCGTGCATGTCGTGAATTAGGAATTAGTACAGTAGCTGTTTATTCAGAGCCAGACCGTGATGCTTTACATGTACAGATTGCAGATGAAGCTTATTGTATTGGACCCGCACTCGCCCGAGATAGCTACTTAAATATGACGAATTTAATGAGCACAGCAACGCTCGTGGGAGCCGATGCTATACATCCTGGTTATGGATTCCTTGCGGAAAATGCCGATTTTGCTGAGCTATGTGAAGCATGCGGAATTCAATTTATCGGACCTCATCCTGAAGCAATCCTTAAAATGGGAGATAAAACAACGGCTCGGGAAACAATGAAACAAGCTGGTGTTCCTGTTGTACCGGGAACAGAAGGAATTATTGAAGATATCGAAGAAGCCGCTAAAACAGCAAATGGTATTGGATATCCAGTCATCGTAAAAGCAACTGCAGGTGGCGGTGGAAAAGGAATGCGTATCGTTCATTCCGAAGAGGAATTAAGAAATGCAGTAGCACTTGCTCAAAAAGAAGCAGAAGCAAATTTTGGGAATCCAGGTGTATACCTCGAGAAATTTTTAGTTAAGCCACGGCACATTGAGATTCAAGTTTTAGCGGATAAACATGGCAATGTCATCCATTTAGGTGAACGGGATTGTTCCATTCAGCGTCGGTATCAAAAACTAATCGAAGAAGCACCTTCTCCTGCACTAACTCCAGAGCTTCGTGAGAAGATGGGACAAGCAGCAATTCAAGCAGCGAAATCGGTAGATTATTCAGGTGCAGGCACAGTAGAATTTTTATTAGACCGAGATCACAACTTTTATTTCATGGAAATGAATACAAGAATTCAGGTAGAACATCCAGTAACCGAAAGTATTACTGGGATCGACTTAGTTAAGGAACAAATTCGAGTTGCTGCAGGTGAACAGCTTTCTGTTAATCAAGAAGATATCGTTTTCAATGGATGGTCAATCGAATGCCGTATCAACGCAGAACGACCTGATAAAAACTTTATGCCATCTCCAGGTACTATTCAATTTTATGCTCCTCCAGGTGGAATGGGAGTACGTATAGATAGTGCATGTTACCCAGGATATCGCATTTCTCCTTTTTATGATTCTATGGTGGCGAAGTTAATCGTATGGGGTAAGGATCGTCAGGAAGCTCTAGACCGTATGACACGAGCATTAAAAGAGTTTGCTATTGACGGAGTCTATACAACGATTCCATTTCATTTGAAATTATTAAGTCACCCAAAGTTTGTACAGGGTGATTTCCATATTCAGTTCTTGGAACAGGAAAATTGGGAAGAGGAGAGTGAATAGTGTAATGGATCATATCGTATATGAAGAGCAAAATGTGCTTGGAAAAATAGAGATTGCTCCTGAAGTCATTCAAACGATCGCTGGTTTAACTACCTCCCAAATCGACGGAGTCGCAGAGTTAAAAGGCGGAGTTGTGGGTGATCTCAACCGATTGATTGGTCGTAAAAATGTTCGCCAAGGAACACAAGTTGAGATTGCTGAACAAACGAGTATTGAGATAGCTATGGTTGTAGAGTATGGTTACCAAATCATCGAAGTTGGTAAGGAAGTACAAGAGAAAGTCAAGTCAGCGGTTGAAACGATGACTGGTTTAACTGTGGAAAAAGTTGTCGTTCGTGTAGAAGGAATCAAGGTTCCGAGCATAGAAAAAAGTAAAGATGATATAGGAAATAAAGGAAATAAGAGGGTGAAGTAATTTATTAGATAGAGAGGGAGGGACCAAGGATGGGTTTATGGGATCGGCTACTCTTATTTATATATAGCTTAGGTATTGCCGCTTTAGCAATAACCACCATCTTAACCGGATTTCACCTTTTTATTAGTCCACAAGAAGCGAGCCAAGCTATTTTATTATTAGATAAAGACTTAGCACTTAACATTTCTGTTATTGGTGTAAGTATATTTGTGTTATTAGTGAGTCTTCGTTTTTTGGGATTTGGATTACTAAAAATATCTAAAGATGCGGGTGTAGACCGTGTTACAGAGATCGGAAATATTCGTATTTCTTTAGAGACAATTGAAAATGTTGCGGTAAAGTCTGCCAGACGAGTTAGAGGGGTTCGTGATTTAACCGCACGAATTCGCCATGATGCCAAAACTTCAACCGTAGATATTGGACTTAAAATTATTGTGGATGGTGAAATTCCTATCCAAGAAGTATCCGAGCAACTACAGCGTACTGTAAAGGACCAAGTTGAAACAATTGCCGGTGTCCATGTTGACCAAGTTCCAGTATATGTGGCAAAAACCATTCAAGCCAATAGAGCAAAAATTCGTGTTGAGTAAGGCGGTGCAACATGGATAAACATTTTCTTAAGGGAGTCTGGTTACAATATGGAGGACGTATTGTAGGCTCTTTTATAGGTATTGCCCTTGGTCTCGTTTACCTCTTTGTCGGTTTCTGGAAAATGCTCTTTTTTGCTCTACTGGCTGGATTAGGTTATTTTTTAGGCAGACAGTTTGATCGCAAAGAAGATTTAAAAGAAGTGATTGATACTATTATTTTGGAAAAATGGATGCGTAAATAGAGACCGGGCCGTCTTTGGCTCGGGTTTCTTTTTGGAGGAAAGAGTCGATGAAAAGCGAATTAATGGAAGAAATGAGTCCCCGTTTAGTTAGAGAATGTGTTTTGCAAGCTTTATATCAGTTGGAGTTTCATCCAGATAATATCGAACTGGTCATTCAAGAGAGAGGCGAAAAGCTGACAGGATCTTTTCACCAATTTTATTTGCGAATGATAGAAGGGATTAAAGAGCATCAGTCACAAATCAATGATTTGATCAAACGTTATTTAAAAAGTGGTTGGTCAGTAGATCGTATATCTGTTGTGGATCGAGCTATATTACAAATTGCCATTTATGAATTGCTTTATGAAGTGAGAACACCAAAAGGTGTGGTGATCAATGAAGCTGTCGATTTGGCTAAGATCTATAGTGGAGTAGAGTCTAGTCGTTTTGTCAATGGTGTATTAGGAAATATTGTCAAAGACATCGGCGAAAGACTAAGCGATAAAACAGAGTGAAAATGTAAGGGGTGGCGAAAATATCTTTGATTTTCCCACCTTTTTTTGTAGATAACCAGAAAAGCTGGAAGTGTTTTAGTGATAAGAGGGTAAGGTATAAATGTGATCGAAATCGGAATGAATGGATATATGGAGTTAATTTTTCACTTGCGTATCATTAGCCATTGTGGGATTGTAAATACATTGATAAATATTAGACTGAAGGGAACAAGTAAAAAGAATGAATATAGATATAGAGAGAGAACCTTGGTCTGTATCGAAACTGGTTAACTATCTTCGTGGTACGTTAGAGTTGGATGATCAATTACAAAAAGTTTGGGTAGAAGGAGAAATTACAAACTTCACTCATCACATACGAAGTGGCCATATGTATTTTTCTTTAAAGGACGAACAAACACAACTGAAAGCAGTCATGTTTGCTGGTTATAATCGGCGACTACGCTTTACACCGAAAAATGGTGATCGTGTGGTGGCAAAAGGAAAGCTATCGGTTTATGAAAGAGATGGTCAAGTCCAATTATATATTCATGATCTTAGCCTACATGGTGTAGGTGATTTATATGTTGCTTTTGCACGTCTTAAAGAGCAATTGGAGGAAGAAGGTCTCTTTGATCCAACAAAAAAGAAGGAATTACCTAGCTACCCGTATAAAATTGGTGTAATTACTTCTGCAAGTGGAGCAGCGATTCGCGATATTATCACCACAATAAAAAGACGTTATCCTTTGGTTCATGTACTTCTTTTCCCTGTTTCTGTCCAAGGGAAAACTGCCGCTAAAGAGGTAGCGAAGGCCATTGCGATGATGAATCAATTGAAAGAGGCTGAAGTTCTCATTGTAGGACGTGGTGGGGGCTCAATGGAAGAACTGTGGGCTTTCAACGAAGAAATTGTGGTTCGCAGTATTTTCGAATCAGAAATCCCTGTTATTTCAGCAGTTGGACATGAAACCGATTTTACCTTAAGCGACTTTGTGGCTGATCTTCGTGCAGCAACCCCTACTGCCGCTGCTGAATTGGCTGTCCCTCATCTGGAAGAATTAAAAGAAAAGGTTACCTCTTTACAAAAAAGGCTAATTCATATACAAACGACTATGATAAGCTTATGGAGAGATCGTGTAAGACAATTATTAAGCCGTCCGATCTTTCAGCAGCCTCGTGCACGCTTAGAGCAATATACACAGCGGATTGACTATCTACACAGTGATTTAACTAAAGCGATAGAAAAAAGACTAAAGACTCATCAGCATCTACTAGAACGTTTAGGAGAGCAGTTACAACGTTATCAACCACAGGTCACTTTATCAAAACAACGTGAGCGGCTCACCTATTTACAGAAAGACTTGTTTCGCGCGATCTATCGACAAGTTGAAGAAAAACAAGGGAAACATCTGCGATTAATTGATCAGCTTGACGCGCTAAGTCCTCTAAAAGTGATGCAGCGAGGCTATTCATTGGTATATCGTTTTAAGCAAGATGAGTTGATTCAGTCAGTTAAGCAAGTACAACCAGGGGATTTAATTCGTGTACGTTTATCTGATGGGCAGCTCAAGTGTCAAATATGGGGAGCAAAGGAGGACAAAGATGAGTGATCAAAATCAAATAGAATCTCTTCCTTTTGAAAAAGCGATAGAAAGACTTGAAGAGGTAGTTCGTCTGCTTGAAAAAGGAGATGTCCCTCTGGAAGAAGCGATTCGCTTATTCGATGAAGGAATGAAATTAGCAGGAGCTTGCAATCAAAAGCTAGAATGGGCAGAGCAGCAAATTGAGATGCTGGTACAAGAAAATGGTGAATGGATTAGAAAGCCATTTTTATCTGAGGAGGAACTTGAGTAGTGCAGATGACGTTAGATTATATTAAAGAAAAAGCAAAACAGATTGATGAAAAACTAGAACAGGTTATTGATCAATTAGCAGGAGTGCCTGTTCTTCTTCGTGAATCCATGAAGTACTCATTATTGGCGGGAGGTAAAAGAATTCGTCCTGTTTTAGTTTTGGCCACTGTCGAAGCATTAAATGGAGATACAGAAAAAGCGTTTCCTTTTGCTTGTGCGATTGAAATGATTCATACGTATTCCTTAATCCATGATGATTTACCTAGTATGGATAATGATGATTATCGACGTGGCAAATTGACAAATCATAAAAAATTTAGTGAAGGTACGGCAATTTTGGCTGGAGATGCTTTATTAACAGAGGCATTCGGTTTAATAGCAAAAGGGGCGAAAGAAACACAGCTTTCAGCAGCGATCGCTTTAACGATGATTGAAGAAGGCGCAAGGTTTGCGGGAGCCAGAGGGATGATTGCGGGTCAGGTATATGATTTGCAGAGTGAAAATCAAAAAATTTCTTTGTCTGAATTAGAAAATATTCATCGTTTGAAAACAGGCGATCTAATGGTTTATGCTATACGAATGGGTGCTTATATTGCTGGTGCGAATCAGTCTACTTTACAGGGATTAACTGAGTTCGGGTATGGCTTAGGGCTGGCGTTTCAAATTCAAGATGATATTTTAGATGTGATTGGAGACCAATCAAAACTAGGGAAGCCTGTAGGTAGTGATCAAGAAAATCATAAGTCAACTTATCCTGTACTACTTGGACTTGAAGAGGCAAAGCAGAAACTATCATTATGTATTAAGGAAGCGAAGGAGAAAATCATAGGATTTCCTGAGCTAAAGCCCCAAAGACTGTTAGAAATTGCAGATTATCTCATTTTAAGAGATAGATAAGTTATTTGTATATAATATAATACGGTTATGCTATAATAAAATTACTTTTTATAGATCCCTTCTTAAAATGAGGAACAAATAAGGATTTCGTTATGAATATGACTGCTTTATTTATTTTTATCTAAAAAATTTCCCTAATCGTATAGTTATTATGCTAAATGATGGTTAAGGAAACTTCACTATTATTATTTAAGAATGGTTAGAAATGAACTTTATTTGTTGGATCACTCAGTCTTGGTTGTTACGAAGGAATTACATAGCCGATCAAAGCAGTCTACCGGTCAGATTTGACCGGCATTTTTCTGATGAAACCTTCTGTTTAAAAAGAAGAAATTACATAGGAGCAAATTTAACGAAAGTCATTGAGATAAATACAGACTATGATATTATTTTAACCGTGCAGCTCATAATTCGATTTACCATTTATTTATTACAAATGATATAACTTTTATCATTGGATTATTTGGTATCCTGATTTTTGTTAAAGAGATATTTTTTACACACATGAAGTTTTCAGTTATACTCATCATGCAAATTTTGCAAATTTGAAAAATGGGAAAGGTAATTTGCGAATTTTTGTAACGATGTGATGAAAGTTGTGAAAATCGTAGTTCAAAGGATGGAAATGATGGTTTGTTTTCGAATGAATAGATCAAAGCAGTAAAGATTTATGACTTTGTATATAATAGACAAAACATAGTTGTTTCCGGTAAAAAAAAGAAAAAGAAAGCGAGGCGGTCTTGGTGCTCCTCGAGCAGATTAACTCTCCAGATGATTTGAAGAAGTTATCAACAGAAGAGCTCCCGAAGCTGTCTGAAGAAATTCGTACATTTTTAATAGAAAGCCTTTCGGTAACAGGTGGTCATTTAGCATCGAACCTAGGGGTTGTAGAATTAACTATTGCTTTACATTATTTATTCAATAGCCCAAGAGATAAGTTTTTGTGGGATGTAGGTCATCAAGCTTATGTGCATAAAATATTAACAGGTCGTCGCCATCTTTTTCCAACTCTTCGACAGTATAAAGGCCTGTGTGGGTTTCCAAAGCGAAGTGAAAGTGAACATGATTGTTGGGAAACAGGCCATAGCAGTACGTCACTATCAGGAGCCATGGGAATGGCTGCGGCACGTGACCTTTTAGGTGAAGACCATAAGGTGATCGCCATTATTGGAGATGGAGCTCTTACTGGAGGAATGGCCCTAGAAGCGTTAAATCATATTGGTGAAGAAAAAAAGGATCTGATCGTAGTTCTAAATGATAATGAAATGTCTATTAGCCCGAACGTGGGAGCTCTTCATAATTATTTGGGGCGTCTCCGCACACATCGTCATTATCATAAGATGAAAGAGGAAATAGAACAGCTATTAAAGAAAATTCCTGCTTTAGGTGAGCCTTTTGCCAAAACACTTGAGCGTGTAAAAGACAGTATCAAGTTTTTATTGGTTTCGGGAGTATTCTTTGAAACTCTAGGTTTTACTTATTTAGGGCCTATCGATGGGCATAATATTCCTGAACTCTTAAAGAGTTTACGCCAAGCTGGTAGAACGAAAGGACCTGTGTTAGTTCATGCTGTAACCAGAAAAGGGCAAGGCTATAAGCCAGCAGAGGAAGACTCTGTTGTTTATCATGGTGTAGGCACTTATAAAATCGAGTCCGGTGCGTTTAAGAAGAAGGCAAACACTGCCCCAACCTATCCAGCAGTTTTTGGAAATACACTTGTACGTCTAGCTGAAGAAGACTCACGAATTGTAGCAATTACTCCAGCGATGATTACTGGATCAAAACTCGAAAAGTTTCAAGAAAAGTTTCCAGATCGCTGTTTTGATGTAGGCATAGCAGAGCAACATGCTACAACCTTTGCTGCGGGGTTAGCTACACAAGGAGTTAAGCCAGTGCTCGCTATTTATTCAACTTTTTTACAACGTGGATATGACCAATTGGTTCATGATGTATGTCGTCAAAACTTAAATGTCGTATTTGCAGTTGATCGAGCTGGCTTTGTTGGAGATGATGGTGAAACTCACCAAGGAGTTTTTGATATTGGTTTTTTACGTGCCCAACCGAATATGGTTGTAATGATGCCAAAAGATGAAAATGAGTTGCAACATATGTTATATACGGCAATTCAATACGATCAAGGTCCTATCGCACTGCGTTACTCCAAAAGTGCAGGTTTGGGTGTAGAGATGGACTCTGATTTTCACTTGCTTCCCCTTGGAAAATCTGAAATAATCCGTTCAGGAAATGATGTTGTATTGTTAGCTTTGGGAACGATGGTTCATACTTCACAATTAGCAGCAGAAATTCTGGCAAAGCAAGGGATTGATGCACGTGTCGTCAACATGCGCTTTGTTAAGCCATTGGATGAAGAAATGTTATTTAAATTAAGCCAAGAAAAATTACCTATATTTACGATTGAAGAAGGAAGTATGAAAGGTGGCTTTGGCAGCGCTGTTTTGGAATTTTATGCTGGACACGGAATTTCAGATATGAATGTAAGGTTACTTGGAATTCCTGATTATTTTGTTGAACATGGATCCATTGATGAACAACGTAATGAAGTAGGACTTACTCCAGAAAAGATCGCTGAATCAGTGATGGAGTCCTTAGCCCGATCCAAAGTCGAAGTCTTATAATGGGAAAGTGGATGACTGTGGAGAAAGAAAGATTAGATGTTTTATTAGTAAATAAAGGTTATTTTACAAGCCGGGAGCAAGCCCGGCGTTCTATTATGGCAGGGTTAGTTTTTGTGAATCAAGAGCGTATAGACAAAGCTGGAACGAAAGTTCTGTTGAGCGCTTCGATTGAAGTAAAAGGTAAACTTCATCCCTATGTTAGCCGTGGCGGTTTGAAACTCGAAGAAGCTATTAAAGTGTTTGACGTGAATCTACAGGGAAAGATCATGTTAGATATTGGAGCTTCTACAGGAGGCTTTACAGATT
Organism: Thermoflavimicrobium daqui; assembly: GCF_003313465.1. GTDB lineage: Bacteria > Bacillota > Bacilli > Thermoactinomycetales > Thermoactinomycetaceae > Thermoflavimicrobium > Thermoflavimicrobium daqui. The sequence goes on along the minus strand of NZ_KZ845663.1, from coordinate 83,783 downwards.
GTGCATTGCAACATGGGGTTAAGCAAGTTTACGCCATTGATGTCGGCTATGGACAGCTTGCATGGAAGTTACGCCAAGATGATCGTGTTGTGGTGATGGAACGGACTAACTTTCGTTATTTGGAGCCAGAAAATCTCTCTGGGGAAATGCCAAATATAGCGACAATTGATGTGTCTTTTATCTCTTTATCCCATATTCTTCCTACATTAAAAAAGCTACTCATAGCAGGGGGAGAAGTGGTTGCGCTTATAAAACCGCAGTTTGAAGCGGGAAAGGAACAAGTAGGGAAGAAAGGGATTGTCAAAGATCCATCGGTTCATCAGCAAGTACTTGAGCGTTTTGTGGAGTTAGCGAGTGACCAAGGTTTTGGCTTACAAGCACTTGCACCTTCACCTATACAAGGAGGAGAAGGAAATATTGAGTTTTTAAGCTATTTACTTTTAGGAGAGCCAAGTCAAGTTGATTGGAAACTAAAAATTCCACAAGTGGTTCAGGATGCTCATGCTCGTTTTAAGTAATTATATAAAGTCGGTGTGAGTAAGGAAACGATAAATAGCGGATAAGAGGGCAACTTCCAAGTAAAAAGGTTTCTTATGTATGACTGCGAATAAATAGATAAAAGGAGGGAGAAGGATGTCTCAGCTAGGAGATACCTTAGTTCTTTATCTATTAATCGGAGTCATCATTTATTTCATGTTGCGGAAAGTATTCCCTTTTTCACGTTTGAAGGAAAGACTATCTCCTAAAAATGAAGAATCAGAATCGATTCCTATTACTGGAAAAGTAGCCGATATTTTACGGAGTCATGGTTATGAAGTTATGGACGAAAAGATAAAAGTACCACTCGAAATCGGAGCGGACGGGGAGTTATATCAAAGTAGACTATACGTGGATTATCTTGCATGTGACGAAGAAGATATTTACCTCGTCTTAATTGCTAGGGAAAGAAAGCCTCTGCGAATGTCTGGAGCAGCCTTACGAGACTATTTTTTGATATACTACTTATTATTTGAACCTGCTGGTATCTTGTATGTTGATAAAGAAAAAGGTAGTATCAAATTGATTGATTTTGTCGTACCGACGATGAAATGCCAAAAAAAATCGAAGCCAATTTCTGGCTATGTATTTGCTGGAATGGTAGGGATAGTATTAGGCCTATTGATCTATCAAATAGGATGACAAGTCATAATGAGGTGGGACTTACTTGAAAACAGTTGGTATTACCATGAATTTAAGTAAGCTTCATGCTTACTCAGCCGCTTGCCACTTAATTCAGTTGCTTCAGAAAAAAGAAGTTCCGTTTTTCCTTGAACAGCGGATGGCTGAGCAACTTGGCCACACGGATGCTAGCATACCGCTTTCTGAGTTTTCGGATAAAGTGGATGTTGTCTTCGTTTTAGGAGGAGATGGGACCTTACTTGGAATTGCACGCAAACTAGCAAAATATGACTTGCCTATTTTAGGTATTAACGTCGGGAATTTGGGTTTTTTATCTGAAGCGGAACCGAGTGACTTATCCACTGCGGTTGATAGGATTTTAAAAGAAGATTATTGTATTGAAAAGCGTTTGATGCTTCAAGCTGAATTATTGCGTAATGGTAAAGTGATTGAAAGAGGAATCGCGTTAAATGATGTAGGGATTGCCAAAGGTTCCTTTAGTCGAATGGTAACTTGTACAGTCTACATGGATGGGCTATACTTAGGAGCCTACTCTGGGGATGGTGTGATCATATCTACACCTACAGGATCTACCGCTTACTCGCTTTCTTGTGGTGGCCCCATTGTTTGGCCTGGAATACAAACGATATTGCTAACACCGATCTGCCCGCATACCCTAACATCAAGACCGATGGTTTTACCCAAAGATTGTACTCTTGAAGTTCAAGTGTCTGCAAAACATAATGAGATGAGCTTAACCATTGATGGACAAGTTGGTTTTTCATTACAATCAGAAGACATTATTCGCGTACAAGCGTCTTCTTATAATACACAGTTAATTAAGTGGAAAGAACGCTCGTTCTTTGAAGTAGTAAGAAAAAAGCTGCACGGAGAAAATAAATAGAAAGGAGAGATGATTTTAAGATGAAAGCTCAACGACATATAAAAATTCGTGAGATTATTACCAGTAAAGATATTGAAACACAGGATGAACTAGTTGATGAGTTAAAACAGGCCGGATATAATGTGACGCAGGCTACTGTTTCTCGGGATATTAAAGAATTGCATTTAGTTAAAGTGCCTACAAACCATGGTACTTATAAATATTCTCTTCCAGCGGATCGGCGCTTTAATCCACTTCAAAAATTGAAACGCATGTTACAAGAATCATTTGTTGGATTAAATCATGCAGAAAATCAAATTGTTATTAAAACCTTGCCTGGAAATGCACATGCAGTTGCTGCTCTAATCGATAATTTGGATTGGGATGAAATTATAGGCACACTTGCAGGTGACGATGCGATTTTAGTTGTATGCCGAAGTAAAGAAATTACAGCAGATATATCACAACGCTTTATTGATATGCTTTAGGAGTAGATACGATGTTACGGGAGTTGTCTATACACCAATTTGCTATTATGGAAGAGGTTCATTTATCATTTTCAGATGGGTTTCATGTACTTACAGGGGAAACCGGTGCGGGAAAGTCCATTCTCATTGATGCATTAGGATTAATTTTGGGAGGACGAGCTTCATCTGAGTTTGTTCGCTATGGTGCCGATAAAGCAGAAATTGAAGCCTTATTTGAACTCTCACCTACTCACCCAGTACATCCGCTTTTAATCGAATGGGGTTTAGAATGTGATGAAACATTGTTGATTCGGCGTGAGATAGCAGCGAGTGGTAAAAGTATTTGCCGGATCAATGGGCGAATCGTCACCTTATTTATGCTTCGGCAAATTGGTAAAAAGTTAATAGACATTCACGGTCAGCATGAACATCAATCATTACTCGATAACGATGAACATGTTGAATGGCTGGACTCGTTTGCAGGGACTGAATTATTAACCATTCGCCATCAGTATAGTCAAATTTTTGCAGAGTATCAGCAAGTTGAAAAAGAGTTAGCACGCTTCCGTACCAATCAACAGGAGTTAGAACACCGGTTGGATTTGCTTGCATTTCAAAAAGAAGAAATCGAACAAGCGAATCTGGTTGAAGGAGAAGACCTTGAATTAGAACAAGAACGAAACCGTTTATCATATGCTGAAAAACTGTTGAACAATGCATCTCGAGCCTATCACTTATTGTATGGAGATCATCAAGGGCTGGATTTAATTCAAAAAGCATTATTTCATATCGAGGATATCCTTTCATTGGATGAGCGTTTAGCCTCGGTATATGAATTAATGCAGTCATCTTACTACCAATTGGAAGAATCCATTCACCAGATAGGAAAATATCGTGATGAATTGGAATTTGATCCAAAAAGACTAGGTGAAATCGAAGAGCGAATGCATTTGATTAAGCAGCTCAAACGAAAGTACGGATCATCGATTGAAGACATTTTAGCCTTTCAAGCTAAAGTGGAGCAAGAAATAGAAGAGCTAACCGAACGAGAATGGGTTGAAGATCAATTATTAAAAAAAAGTGAGCAGCTTAAAAAGCAGCTATTAGAATTGGCAGATCAGTTAACAGCTTTACGAAAAAAAGCAGCAAGTCAATTAGAGAACAGAGTCGAACAGGAATTAGCCGACTTAAATATGAGATCAACCATTTTTCATGTAGCTTTTGAATCATCATCTACTCTTTCTTCAATAGGACAAGACCAGATTGAATTTCAGATCGCTCCTAATCCAGGTGAACCACTTCGTCCATTGGCAAAAGTTGCCTCAGGTGGTGAGCTTTCTCGAATTATGCTTGCTTTAAAGTGTATTTTTACAGATATTAATCAGATCCATACACTCGTGTTTGATGAAATTGATACAGGTGTAAGTGGTAGAGCAGCCCAAGCAATTGCCGAAAAAATTGCTGTTGTCTCCAAACATAATCAAGTACTATGTGTAACCCATCTACCTCAAGTGGCATGTATGGCAGACCATCATTTTTATATTTCCAAAGAAACACAAGCAGGAAAAACACGAACACAAGTAAATCTTTTGGATTTTGAAGGGAGAACAAATGAGCTGGCTCGTATGCTGGGAGGAGCTGTGTTAACCCAAACCACACATCAACATGCTACAGAAATGCTACGGATGGCAGAACTTGTTAGGAAGAAAGTCTAAATGTCAAATCCACAAGCATACTCGAACGGGTATGCTTTTTTATATATGAGGTACGTTGTATCATTCAATCATAAACTTTGTCATTTATAGGATCAGAGCGGTTGCATATTATTTATTGATTGAAAAATTATATTATATAACAAATTATTTGTGCAGAAGAAACTTTTTCTTTTGAAAAGGACTAGATTGTCTTATGAATCATGAATGAGAAAATGATGGGTATCGAATTGAGAAGGCAGTCAAGGTAACATTTGTGAACATAAAAGAAGGTTAGATCGGACATCTTAAGCTTACAAAGAGCTCTTAGTGAAGGTTAGGCAGGAGGCTCAGGAGAGTGGTGGATTTTGCAAAAAAGATATAAAGAAAAATGGTTTGGAGTTCTCCTGGTGCTTCTTTTGCTTTTGGGCAGTACAAGCACAGTATTTCGGCACTTTACCCATTTTCCAGTGGAAATCCGTTTAATGAAGGGTCAGCTTCAGAAGTTACGATTAGATATGCCTGTTTCAGCTACAGCAAATGTTTCTAACCCACAAGTTATTCAAGTGAATGGGTTAAGCCGACATCTGATTCCCATTGATTTAAGACATCCTTTTATCTTATCATCCCATGATATAGGAAAAACTTTGCTTACGGTAAAGTTGTTTGGCATGTTACCTATTAAGCGGGTTAATGTGAGTGTATTACCTGATATTCGTGTCGTTCCAGGTGGACAATCCATTGGAGTCAAGTTGAAGTCATCAGGCGCTTTAGTTGTTGGACATCATTTTATAAAAAACCAACAAAGTAGTATTTCTCCAGCTGAAAGAGCAGATATTCGAATCGGTGATTATTTAATTAAGATTAACGATGTATCTATTCATCATGTGGGAGATGTATCAAAAGCCGTTGAAGAAGCTGGAAAGAACAAAAAAGCACTCATCATTCATCTATATCGTAATGGGAAAGAAAAAAAGGTACAGCTCCACCCTATTTATGATGAAAAGGATCAAGCTTATCGTTTAGGAATGTATATTCGGGATTCAGCAGCAGGGGTAGGGACGCTTACTTTTTATCATCCCCAAAAAAAAGTTTATGGTGCATTAGGACATGTCATAACTGATATGGATACAGGACAACCGATTCGAGTAGGTAGTGGTAAAATTCTTCACTCCAATGTTACATCAATTCAAAAAGGGGAATCAGGAGAGCCTGGTGAAAAGCGAGCAATCTTCTTTCATGAAGAACAAGTTTTAGGTAACATTACCAAAAATACGCCATTTGGTATTTTTGGTCAGATGCCCGAATCACCTAATCAGGGGATTTATACAAAACCTATTCCTATTGCACTTGCCGAACAAGTGAAAGAAGGGCCTGCAAAAATTTTAACAGTCGTGGAAGGGCAGAAGGTAGAAGCGTTTGATATTCAAATTTCACATGTGATGAAACAAAAATTCCCTGCAACTAAAGGAATGATTATTAAAGTAACAGACTCTCGTTTATTGGAAAAAACAGGCGGAATTGTACAAGGAATGAGTGGGAGTCCGATTATTCAAGATGGTAAGTTGGTGGGTGCGGTCACACATGTATTTGTCAATGATCCGAAAGCAGGTTATGGTACTTTTATAGAATGGATGTTACATGATGCAGGAGTAATTAATTCGACAGCGGATCTATTACAAGGGTCCGCTGTCGCATAATTCTCATGGAAAAAATTGCTATTAAGCAGGAACATATGAGGTAATGTCGAAAAGTTAAATGAGGACTTTTTATCGGACGACGGAGGAGGGGTTCTGTGGAGAAAATTCGAGTAGCTTTGGCAGATGACAATCGAGAATTTGCCGAATTATTAAAAGAGTATTTATCCAGCCAATCCGATATAGAAGTGATTGGCGTTGCTTATAATGGAGGAGAAGTCATTGATTTATTGAAAGAGCGGGTACCTGATGTATTAGTTTTGGATATTATTATGCCTCATTTAGATGGTTTGGGTGTACTTGAGCAAGTACAGGAGCTAAATATTCAACCGATTCCAAAGATTATTATGCTTACAGCTTTTGGTCACGAGAATATTACTCAGCGTGCAGTAGAATTAGGAGCCTCATATTATATATTGAAACCTTTTGATATGGAAGTACTTACCCACCGTATTCGTCAAATGCAAGGGGTAACTTCTACACCTTCTCGTAAAATTACATTGAATACACAAACCCATCGCTCAAATCATTTAGATGCCAATATTACGAATGTTATTCATGAGATTGGTGTACCTGCTCATATCAAGGGATATCTTTATCTTCGTGAAGCAATTACTATGGTATATTACGAAGTAGACTTACTTGGATCCATTACAAAGTCATTATATCCTCGTATTGCGGAAAAATTTAATACAACACCGAGCCGGGTTGAACGAGCTATTCGACATGCGATTGAGGTTGCATGGAGTCGAGGGAATATGGAGTCGATTCGTAGTCTTTTTGGTTATACTATTAATGTAACCAAAGCGAAGCCGACGAACAGTGAATTTATTGCGATGGTAGCAGATAAGTTACGTATTGAGCATCGCGTCGTATAAATATAGAAAGGGTTATTATGTTTATGTTTTTGGACTTATCTTTTAGATTTCTATTCTATTTGATTGATAGTAAGATTTAGAATCATACCGCGACTATGGAGATATTTCATAGAGCGGTATTTTTTTGTAACATTATGAACTGGGGAGAAACGAACATCCAGCAGTTCGTGATCAAAAAGGATAACGAACTGCTGGATGATATACAAAGTATCTTTTAAGGTAAGGAGACAGCCGTTTTTATTTTATTCGCACTTTTTCTTTGCGATGAAGAAGTAAGCGATGATGTTGGCGAGCCTCTGTAAGCTGTTGAAAAAAATCTCGGGCAGCATCATAATTTTTTAAACACATAGCTCTACGATATTGTTTGACTAGAGGAGCAATCGTTTCTTTATGAAACTGGTGAGCAATCAGTGTATATTTCAACTTAGTTGGTTTATTCTTTTGTTTTTCACGACTTCTTTTCTTCTTAGCCATACCAATCGTCTGCTACTAAAATTGGTATAATGATTTCTTAGATATCTCTTACTAAATAACTTTTACTTTTATAGCAGCAGACTTTTCACCTCTCTTTTTTTATACTTCAAGTAATGATACCTAGGTGTAAATTAGCTCCATTTTAACTTGACGCTCATTGCTTCCTCACTCACTGGTATTTCAACATGAGTCCAAAGAGCTTTTAACCTTTGCTTATAGAAGATATTAAGAAAAAAGCTGATATTATTAACTGAATAATAAAATATATTTTACTATTTACATTTTATCATTTTATATAAGTGGATAGGGTTTTTTGTATGTACTTTTATGATTGATATTTACTTGAGGAAATCTTGGAGATTAAAAAGGTTTCCAAAGGACGTGACGTGCGACTTCCCAACGCTTTTGTACTTTAGGCCAGTAAACAATATGCCACCAAGCATTAATATATTGTTTGCGTTTGTTGGGATATTTTAGATAATAGGCATGTTCCCAAACATCAAGTGGTAAAAGTGGAATCACGTCCCATTGAGATAAGTTTTGGTGTTTTTCGGCTTGTAAAATTTCTAATCGATGTGAGCGAGGGCTCCATACTAGAATAGCCCATCCGCCCCCTTCTACTTTATCAGCGGCCTCTGTAAAATGCTTTTGGAAAGCAGGGAAACTACCAAAATCACACTCTATTTGTTTTAACAGAGGTCCTGTTGGTTTTCCACCACCTTTGGGATTCATGGTCTCCCAAAAAAGGGTATGTAAATAGTGACCTGCTCCATGGAAAGCAAGTTCACGCGCCCAATGCTTCACTAATTTAAAATTGCCGGATTGTCTAGCACGTTCAAGCATTTTTTCGGCCTGATTTAATCCTTCTACATAAGAGCGATGATGTTCGTCGTGATGTAGTCGCATGGTTTTTTCATCGATATAGGGCTCAAGTGCATCATATGGATATGGAAGCGGTGGAAGTTGATGCTGACCGATCGGTACGCGTTTGCTCTTTTGATGTAAAGAGGAGGACGAGTCTGGATGATCCTCAGTTTGTTCAGAAGCGATAAGAGTAGTAGCAGGCATAGCTTCTTGTTGAATCCATTTTTTAACACGTTTCTGTAATCGAATTGTTTCATCTAGCCAATTATACAGTTGTGCCGGATAGCTAATTGGAGAGGCAGCCATTGATTCGATTTGTTGAAGTTGAGTAGCTAATTGATTAAGCTCGGATAATGTAGATTCATCTGAAATGTGATTTTGCTGTTGCTGAATCCATTTTTGACATAGGTCGATAGAGTTTAAAATCGATTTTTTAAATAGTGAGTATTCCCATGTAGGGTACATAGAAATCCCTCCTTTGGTTTAATATATGATCATCCTCTTTCATGCATGATAAAAGAAGTTACCTTTGGGATTGTTGGATTACTTTTTGACCGAATGAGGTAAATGGGGCTCAAAAAGAAAAACATCCATTAAAAGGATGTTTCTTTTGTTTATGATAAAGTATTATAATTTTTTATAATAACTATATTTATCATTATCTTTTTTGATTTGACCTGATTTTTTTAGTTCAGCTAATTTTTCTTGTTCTTCTTTACTTAGCAATTTGGGTTGAATACGATTATTCTTTTTATCCCTATAAAAAATGAACCCACCTAAGAAATATAATGCTATCAGAAGGAGAAGAGTTCCACCTAAAAAGGGAAGCCAAGCAAAACCTTGGTTCGCAAAATAATTAAATAATACGTCCCGTATGATTGTCCATCCATAAATACCAAGTGCTCCGGGTATACAAAGAATAAGGATAGCTAAAATGCGCTGATATACTGGCTTTAAATTCGGATTTGACATATCTTTTCACTCCCATCCATATGGTAACTGATTTGTGATATAAATGCTAGCCCTAGGATATAGGTGTGTATTTTTGGATCAAGATTGTCGTTCATTCTTGTATTTAGAACGATAATAATAAGCAACTGTAACTGAGAAAATTTTACTAGAGTATGTTAAATATTAAAAGAAAAAAGGGAGAGGTTTTATGCAAAAAATATTAATGATTGGTGGTGGGCAAAATGGAGCTGTGTTACTTAGAATGCTGCTCACTATTAAAGAAGTTCAGGTGCTTGGGGTTATTGATCACCAAAAAGATGCCCCGGCTATTCAAGAAGCTTCTCGACAAAAAATAGCCACAGGAACGGATTTGCTCTCCTTTTTGACATTAAACCCCGATATTATTTTAGATACATCGAATGATCCAACTATAAATGCTCTATTAGAACAGCAGAATGGGAAAATCACTGTCTTATCGGGAACGGTCATCGATTTATTAGCTCGCTTAGTTAAGGAGAATGAAAAACTTTTTCAAGCTTTACGTCAAAGACATCGTGAAGTAGAAGCGATTATTAATTCAACTCATGATGGTATGTTGGCGGTGAATCAAGCTGGCGAAATTACCATATTTAATCGAGCAGCCGAAAGATTGCTAGGATTAAAGGCAAAAGATGTATTAGGGAAAAATGTAAATCAAATGATACCCTATACTCGTTTAGATGTGGTATTAAAAAATGGAATTTCTGATCTTAATAAGAAATTAGAGATTCCCGGTGGAAGAGCTATTGTTACAAATCGTGTTCCTGTAAAAGATCGAACAGGGAAGGTAAGTGGAGCTGTGTCTGTCTTTCGCGATGTTAGCGAATTGCAACATTTAACCGAACAATTGACCGATCTGGAAGATATGAAAAGTTTATTGCAAGCGATTATCGACTCTTCAGATGATGCCATATCCGTAGTAGATGCCGAAGGAAAAGGGATCTTAATTAATCCAGCTTATACGCGCTTAACCGGTTTAAGTGCTGAAGAGGTAATCGGAAAGCCAGCAGATGTAGATATCTCCGAAGGTGAAAGCATGCATATGCAAGTATTGAAGACAAAAAAACCAGTGCGTGGAGTGCAGCTTAAAGTGGGACCTCATCGGAAGGAAGTAGTAGTTAATGTTGCACCGATTGTGATTAACCATGAGCTGAAAGGTAGCGTAGGTATTTTGCATGATACTTCAGAGATCAAACAGCTATATCGTGATTTAGAAAAAGCTAGACGGATTATCCGGACATTGGAGGCAAAATATACATTTGATGATATTGTAGCGGTAAGTGAAAATATGAAAATGGCAATTGACTTAGCGAAACAAGCTGCTACAACACGTGCCACTGTGTTGCTTCGTGGTGAATCGGGGACTGGGAAAGAGCTGTTTGCTCATGCCATTCATAATGCAAGTAGCCGAAAATATAATCAATTTGTCCGGGTAAACTGTGCTGCTATTTCCGAGTCCTTACTTGAAAGTGAGCTTTTTGGTTATGAAGAAGGGGCTTTTACAGGAGCAAAGCGTGGTGGGAAAAAAGGACTTTTTGAAGAAGCCAATGGTGGAACCCTTTTCTTAGATGAAATTGGTGAATTAAAGCCAAGTATTCAAGCGAAATTGCTTAGAGTACTTCAAGAGAAAGAGGTAACACGTGTTGGGGGTACGAAATCGATCTCAGTAGATGTTCGTATTATAGCCGCTACAAATGTTTACTTGGAAAAAGCAATTCAAGAAAAGCGCTTCCGTGAAGATTTATATTATCGACTTAACGTGGTTCCGATTCATATTCCACCTCTACGCTTACGATTAGATGATTTATATGAGCTATCCATTTACTTGATAAAAAAGTTAAATCAGGAATATGGACGTAGTGTTGAAGACATTGCTATGGAAGCACTTGGGATGTTAGCTGAATATACTTGGCCTGGAAATGTGCGAGAATTGGAAAACGTACTTGGACGAGCTATTATTCATATGGCTCTAAATGAAAAGGTGATTCAATGTATACATCTTCCTACCTTAGAGCTATCTTCTTCCCACTATCGTCCACAAAAAAATACAAGGATATATGATAAGTCTTTAAAACAAATACTAGCTGATGTAGAAAAAGAATACATAACCGAAGTTTATATGGATTGTGGTAAAAATAAAACAGAAACCGCTCGCCGTTTAAATATTTCTGTAAGGAGTTTATATTATAAATTGGAAAAATATGGTATGATTTGAAATGCAATTTTTTGCAGGCAATTTACTTCGTTTAGTCTGCATTGTTTTGCAGATGTTATTCGTTTTTGTATAAGATTATACGAATGTTTCTTTAAAGTTTCACCATGGCATGATTTTTGCATTTTTAGTATGGTGCTTGATAAAATGCAAAAACTATCCAAGAAAATCTACACAAATAGTTCTATTAATCATGGAGCTGGTGATAAAAAAGAAAGCGCATACTTTAGTGACTTATATGTGGAGTATATTGCACCATTCGATCAAAAAGCTAGATCACTCCTAGTATAGAAGCGCATCTTTTATATAGGATCAACATGAGCAACTGATTAGAGTAAATCACTTTTTATAGAAATTTATGGTATATTTTGGAGGTTGCTCTGTGGGTGTGTTAGTATTAAGGACAGAATGTCTTGTTTATTAACTCGCTTGTATTTACACTTGAACTTAAATTTTATGAGATGATAGTGGAGGTAAATTCTTATGATTTTTAAAGAGATGGCAAAATATGATTATGAACAATTGGTTTTTTGTCAGGACGAGAATTCAGGCTTAAAAGCTATTATTGCTATTCATGATACAACACTGGGACCTGCATTAGGCGGGTGTCGCATGTGGAATTATGCATCGGAAGAAGAAGCGATCATTGATGCACTAAGATTATCCCGAGGTATGACTTATAAGAATGCGGCAGCAGGACTAAACTTGGGTGGAGGAAAATCAGTTATTATTGGTGATCCCAAAAAACATAAGAGTGAAGAGTTGTTTAGAGCGTTTGGCCGTTTTATTCAAGGGTTAAACGGTCGTTATATTACAGCAGAAGATGTAGGAACTGCTGTAGAGGATATGGATCATATTTTTATGGAAACCAAGTATGTGACTGGAGTTTCTGACGCTTTTGGGGCGAGTGGAAATCCTTCTCCTGTTACAGCTTATGGTGTATATCGTGGGATGAAGGCTACTGCAAAAGTAGCATTTGGGGAAGATTCCTTGAAAGGCAAACGTGTAGCTGTTCAAGGTGTTGGAAACGTAGCATTTAATTTATGTAGACTTTTACATGAAGAAGGAGCTGAGTTGGTCGTTACGGATATTAATGCCGACTCTGTAAAACGTGCGGTTCAAGCTTTTGATGCTGAGTCCATTAGCCCAAATGAAATATATGATGTAGATTGTGATATTTTTGCTCCATGTGCCTTAGGAGCTACCATTAATGATGAGACAATTGATCGATTAAAGTGTAAAGTAATTGCTGGGGCAGCAAATAACCAACTCAAAGAAGATCGACATGGGGATATGTTAGAGCAAAAAGGCATTCTTTATGCACCAGACTATGTAATTAATGCAGGTGGTGTGATTAATGTGGCTGATGAATTATATGGCTATAATCGCGAACGGGCTATGAAGAAAGTTGAAGGAATTTATGATAGTATATTAAAGGTATTTGAAATTTCAAAACGTGATGGTATTCCAAGCTACAAAGCTGCAGATCGTATGGCTGAAGAGAGAATTGAGTCAGTACGTAAGTCACGTAGTACATTTTTAAGTAATGAACGTAGTATCCTTCATTTCGATCACCGGTAAGAATGAATTGGAGAGTAGCTGTTATACGGGAACCCTTAGTGATCTATATCCAAAGTTAACGATTCATAGCTTCTAGCTTTTTTGATAGGAAGTGGTCAAAACTTATAAAGCAAAGATGACGTAGGCGGAATATGAAGTAGACGAATCATGTGGCTAAGTTGTGAATGTAACAATGAATAGCTGTGTATCTCGTGATAGTTCTTTTCATTTCCGCTTTTTTATTATCATGTTAAAAAAGTTTAGATCTTTGCCCAAATAAATATACATACTTTAAACGTGATATTCGACTTTATTGTTATCTATATAAGAGAAGAAGGTTAGAGGATAGCAATGACTCTTCAGCCAAATTATTTATATTCGATTTGATATATGAAAGAACGAAGATAATGCCTTGCGTAAGAAGAACTTAAACAAGAGGAAGTGTAAGCAATGGCCGAAAATTACGATTTAGTTGTTTTAGGCGCAGGTCCTGGGGGATATGTCGCAGCAGTACGTGCTGCTCATCTTGGAATGAAAGTGGCGATCGTAGAAAAGGAAAAAGTAGGTGGAGTATGTCTGCATAAAGGGTGTATCCCGAGTAAATCTTTACTACGAAGTGCGGAAGTATATCATGACTTAAAAAGAAGTACAGATTATGGTATCCAAGTAGGGGATATTCAATTAGATATGTATTTGGTGCAAGAACGGAAACAAAAGATAGTAACACAACTATATAAATCAGTAGATCAGTTATTGAAAAAAAATAAAATCGATATTTACTATGGAACAGGCAGAATCTTGGGATCCTCCATTTTTTCTCCACGGCCTGGAACCATTTCGGTAGAAAAAGTGGATGGTAGTGAATCAGATATGCTTACTCCACAATATGTTTTAATTGCAACAGGGTCTAGACCACGAACATTACCTGGACTAAACATCGATGGCGACTTTATTATGACTTCAGATCATGCGCTTGATCTACGTTCTTTGCCTAACTCCATACTTATCATCGGTGGAGGAGTTATTGGTATTGAATGGGCTTCATTATTAAATGATTTTGGAGTAGACGTAACGATTCTTGAATATGCAGATCGGATCCTGCCTTTCGAAGACGAAGATGTAAGTAAAGAGATGACACGTTTATTAAAGAAAAGAAAAATAAAAGTAATAACAGGTGCAAAAGTTCTGCCTGAAACTGTTTCCATTGAAAATGATCAAGTTACTTTACAAGCCGAGAAAAATCAAGATTCATTGACATTCTCTGCACAGAAAGTGCTGGTATCTGTAGGTAGACAAGCAAATATCGAAGATATCGGTTTGCATAATACTTCTATTAAAGTTGAGAAGGATGTTATTCAAGTAAATGAATTTATGCAGACTGCTGAGTCTCATATTTACGCAATTGGCGATGTAATTGGGGGTTATCAACTTGCGCATGTAGCATCCCATGAAGGAATACTTGCAGTAGAGCATATGGCTGGTCTAGAGGTAAAACCGATAGATCCACTTACGATCCCACGTTGTACATATAGCCGTCCGGAAATTGGGAGCATTGGATTGACTGAATCTGAAGCTAGATCGCAAGGATATGAAGTAAAAGTGGGAAAATTCCCATTCCGTGGTGTGGGCAAATCACTGGTATATGGAAAAATCGATGGTTTTATTAAAATAATTGCCGATAAGAAGACAGATGATTTATTAGGGGTACATGTGATTGGACCTCATGCAACTGATTTGATATCAGAAGCAGGCTTAGCAAAAGTATTAGATGCCACAGCGTGGGAAATTGCCCAAACCATTCATCCACATCCGACTTTATCGGAAGCTTTTGCAGAAGCGGCTTTGGCTGTTGATGGCAAACCGATTCATGGCTAAAAGGGGGAGTTTGTATGAGCGAATTAAAACATACTGCTTTAGGACTTACTGATGATCAAGTTCTAGAAATGTATCGATATATGTTGTTAGCTCGTAAAATTGATGAGCGTATGTGGCTTTTGAATCGAGCGGGGAAAATTCCTTTTGTGATTTCATGTCAGGGGCAAGAAGGGATTCAAGTAGGAGCAGCCTTTGCTTTGGATCGTGAGAAAGATTGGCTATGCCCTTATTACCGTGACCTCGGCATGGTATTAGCATTTGGTCAAACAGCTCGTGATAATATGCTTTCAGCCTTTGCTAAAAAAGAAGATCCGAATAGCGGTGGGAGACAAATGCCCGGACACTATGGTGATCATCGATATCGTATTCTAAGTGGCTCTAGTCCTGTTACTACCCAAGTACTTCATGCCGTCGGCATTGCTTATGCTGGTAAGTTAGAAAAGAAAGATCATGTTGTTCTAACCACTTGTGGAGAAGGATCTAGTAATCAGGGAGATTGGCATGAAGCTTGTAACTTTGCAGGTGTGCATAACTTACCTGTTATATTTATGGTGGAAAATAATAAATATGCGATCTCCGTCCCTTTGACCAAACAAGTTGCAGGCGGAGATATTGCTGCCCGTGCAAAAGGATATGGTTTTCCAGGAGTTAAAGTGGATGGAAATAACCCACTGGAAGTTTACCAAGCAGTGAAGGAAGCTGCAGAGCGAGCTCGCTCTGGACAAGGCCCGACTTTGATTGAAGCTGTTTCATATCGGTTAGTTCCACATTCGAGTGATGATGATGATCGAACCTATCGCTCCTCCGAAGAAGTAGAGGAAGCACGTAAAGTTGATTCTCTGGTGGTATTTAAAAAGTACTTGATGGATCACGAGTTGCTAACAGAAGAAAAAGATCAAGAAATAGTAGCGAAGATTATGCAGGAGATCAATGAAGCAACTGAATATGCCGAAAAAGCTTCGTATCCAGCCCCAGAAGATTTGTATAAACATGTTTATGCCTAGTAGAGAAGGGGGAACTGTTGGATGCCAGTAATGAGTTATATTGATGCGGTTACTTTAGCATTAAAAGAAGAGATGGAGAGAGATTCCAAGGTATTTGTATTGGGAGAAGATGTAGGCGTACGTGGTGGGGTGTTTCGTGCTACAGTCGGACTATATGAGCAATTTGGGGAAGACCGCGTGTTAGATACACCACTCACCGAATCGGCGATTGTAGGTGTTGCGATTGGAGCTGCTGCGTATGGCTTACGCCCTGTTGCTGAAATGCAATTTGCTGACTTTATCATGCCCGCTGTCAATCAGATCATTAGCGAGGCATCAAAGTTGCGCTATCGATCCAATGGTAATTGGGAGTGTCCATTAGTTATTCGTGCACCTTACGGTGGTGGAGTTCATGGGGCATTATACCATTCACAGAGTGTAGAAAAGATCTTTACAGGTGTCCCTGGGTTAAAAATTGTGATGCCTGCTTCTCCCTATGATGTGAAGGGGTTATTAAAAGCTGCTATTCGTGATAATGATCCTGTTCTCTTTTTTGAGCATAAACGCTGCTATCGGGCAATTAAAGAAGAAGTTCCTTTAGAAGATTACACAGTGCCGATCGGTAAGGCAGCAGTCAAGCGTGAAGGAACTGATGTCACTGTCATCTCTTATGGCTTGACCTTACACTATTCACTAGAGGCAGCAAAGAGTTTGGAACAAGAAGGAATCGATGTCCATGTTTTGGACTTACGTACATTAGTTCCTTTGGATAAAGAAGCTATTTTAGAAGCCACAGCGAAAACAGGGAAAGTATTAATTATTCACGAGGATAATAAAACAGGTGGCTTTGCTGGTGAAGTAGCTTCTGTCATTGCAGAAGAAGCATTTTTTGAACTCGATGCCCCCATTCGACGTTTATGTGGACCAGACGTACCTGCGATGCCTTATAGCCCTATTTTAGAAAAAGAGTTTATGCTAACCCCCGAAAAAATTGCAACAGCCATTCGTGAGCTAGCTGAATTTTAGATCTAAGTAAAATAAGACTACCATATAAACAGACTTTGTAAGTAAGCTGGTCGAGGGATCATTTCGGGTAATGAGCGTTGTATTAGGCAAAAAATGATCCCCCGTTAAAGCTTTTGAAATAGTGAAATGGGATAACAATTCCTCTAGTCATTAGCCTTACATTCTTCACTGCAAAAATAAGAGGAGGTTTTTTTATGGCAACGGATATCCTAATGCCACAGCTTGGGGAAAGCGTTACAGAGGGAACGATCTCAAGATGGCTAAAGCAACCGGGTGATACCATATCTAAGTATGAACCCATCTGTGAAGTAGAAACGGATAAAGTTGTTGCTGAAGTACCAGCTGTAGTGGAAGGTGTCTTAAAAGAGATCGTAGTAAGTGAGGGAGAAACGGTAGAGGTAGGTACACTGATTGCCCGAATTGGGGAAGTGGGTCAAGTAAATAGTGAACAGGAAGTACAGATGATCTCTTCACCATCTGAAACAAAGAAGAAAGAAGATGCAGTACAAGAAAAAGAAGATTCGATGAAGCATCGATATTCTCCAGCTGTATTACGTTTAGCCCAAGAACATCAAATCGATTTGGCGCAGATTAAAGGTTCAGGGGCAGGAGGACGGATTACCAGAAAAGATGTAATGCGTGTTATTGAACAAGGGAACAGTCAGCCTGAAGCGGTATCTACTCCAGATGTAGAATCTCCAATCACTTTACATAAAGAAAGCAAAGCACCTGAACGGAAAGAAGAAAATCCTTCGATTGCACAGAGAAAAGGTACGAAGCCGAGCACATTAGCACTGGAAAATGGTGATATAGAAGTTCCGGTCACAGCCGTACGTCGAACCATTGCCAATCGAATGGTCATGAGCGTGCACGAAGCACCTCATGCATGGTTAATGATGGAGGCTGATGTAACGGGTCTTGTATCGCTTCGAAATCGCCTAAAAGGGGAATTTTTACAGCGTGAAGGTGTCCCATTATCTTTTGTGCCCTTTTTTATCAAAGCGGTTGTTGATTCTTTGAAAGAATACCCCCAATTGAATTCTGTTTGGGCAAACGATAAAATTATTTTAAAGAAACGTATCAATATCTCCATCGCCGTTTCTACAGAAGAGTCACTATTTGTGCCTGTGATTCATGATGCTGATGAAAAGAGTATTCTAGGATTAGCTAAAGATGTCCATCGTCTAGCTCAGAAAGCACGGTCTGGAAAACTAGAATTGTCTGATATGCAAGGTGGAACATTTACCGTAAATAATACAGGTTCATTCGGTTCAATTGCTTCCGGTCCGATCATCAATCACCCACAGGCGGCCATTTTATCATTTGAATCCATTGCTAAACGCCCCATGGTACAAAATGACGCCATTGCGATTCGTGATATGATGAACTTATGTATGTCCATTGACCATCGGATTTTAGATGGGTATTTAGCTGGGAAATTTTTAAGTCGGGTGAAAGAACGTCTAGAGTCTTATCATCCAGATGTACAAATTTAAGCATCCTTTTTGGATGCTTTTTGTTTGGAGTGGTTCGATGTTTGTCGTGAAAAAGTTAGGTTTGGTTCCTTATCAAGCTGCTTGGGATCTTCAAAAAGAGATGATACAGAAGATTGATCGAGAGTCCTATTCTGATCAACTGCTTCTTTTGGAGCATCCTCATACGGTTACTTTAGGGCGGGGGTCTCATCAAGAAAATCTCTTGCTCCGTGAGGATCAGTATCAAAAAAGGGAAATCGAAGTCGTAGAGATTGATCGCGGTGGGGATGTGACTTATCATGGTCCAGGTCAGTTAGTCGGATATCCCTTATTCCATTTAAGTGACCGTGGGAATGATGCACACCAATATTTGCGGGATTTAGAGGAAGTAATTATTCAAGCATTAAAAGAGTGGGGTATCCAAGGGGCTAGAAAAGAGGGATATACTGGTGTTTGGGTCAATCATGTCAAAATTGCTGCGATTGGTGTGAAATTTAATCGTGGACGTGTGCGACGAGGTTATATCACCAGTCATGGCTTTGCTTTGAATGTCAATACGGATTTAAGCTATTTTCAAACCATTATTCCCTGTGGTATTTCAGAGTATGGAGTGACTTCGATCGAGCAGGTACTAGGGGAAAAAGTAGAGATGGAACAAGTAATGAAGCATATTATTAGAGGATTTGAAACGGTTTTTGACTCGAAAGCGATAAGTGATATGGAGAAAAAGTATGCTGAATAAGAAATGGATTGATTAAAAATAGATGGATACATGCACTCTTTCTATCTAATAGATGAATATGAAAAAGGGCGTGACCGTTCGATTACGCAACCTTGGTTCCCTAAAAGGGCTAAGGTTGCTCTTTAGAGGTTTTTGAATCATAAAACATTGTACTCTGATTTTTTGCTCTTAAGTTTCGTTTATAAATTCATCGCCAGTATAATAAAATAACCCTAGTCCTATGCTGTTTAGGACTAAGGTTGCTCAAGCCATTCCTTTGCTTTTAGTGACAATTATGTAAGGAAAAAACATATTTAGTTATATCCTTACTGTAGACCAAATAAGAGATCAAATAGAGCCAGCCCGGTAATGCCAATCATACCTAAAGTAAGTAATCCACCGATAATAAAGCCAGGTTTGTTTCCGCTTTTTTTGTTTTTGAGTGTTCCCCATATCGCTAAGATGGTACAAAGCAGGAGAATAGGTTCCATATAATGAGCGAGTTCAATCATGACCTTAACCCTCCATTTTTCGAAATTTGTCTAGGATTTCACAAACTCCATTAAACAGTATAATCCATTTTTAAAAGAAAAAACAGCAGTCCTCATCATTATTGTAACATAAAAGCGGCACCACTAATCAGGGAAGTAAATAAAAACGTAAGTAGAACCACAAAAATGACGATTTTTATCCATTTTGGCTTCAAGATGGCTCACCTCAACCAAACATTTTAATAAAGATAGAGATGGTTTGTCTATAGATAAACCATGTCCATTTTTGAAAATGAGTGGTGATTGGCACATTTTGTAAGGGAATAATTTACTAGAATCAAAAGACGCAAAAAGCTCATCATTTGTTATATTAGGAAGTGAAAGTATTTTATTCAATAGGAGGATCTTTTTCCATGAAATCATCTTGGGAAAAACGATGGAAGAAGTGGGAAGAAAAGACAGAGCAATTGTTAAAAAAATTTCCAGAGAGAAAGCAGCAGTTTGAAACATCTTCAGGGATCCAAGTAAATCGTCTTTATGCCCCGAAATCAATGGATGATCTAAGTTTAAAAGAAATTGGACTACCTGGAGAATATCCATTTACTCGTGGAATTCGACCGACGATGTATCGTGGGCGTTACTGGACAATGCGACAATATGCTGGCTTTGGTTCAGCGAGTGAAACCAATCGACGCTTTCGCTATTTGTTATCGCAAGGACAGACTGGGTTAAGTGTAGCTTTTGACTTACCCACACAGATTGGCTATGACTCTGATGATGCCATGTCTTTAGGTGAGGTGGGAAAAGTCGGAGTTGCCATCGATTCTCTAGAAGATATGGAGCGTTTATTTGCCAAAATACCCTTGGATCAGGTTAGTACCTCGATGACAATTAACGCACCTGCAGCTATTCTACTTGCGATGTATATTGCTGTAGCCGAGAAGCAAGGTGTTTCGTCGAAGCAAATTGCGGGAACCATTCAAAATGATATCTTAAAGGAATATATTGCTAGGGGAACTTATATTTTCCCTCCCAAACCATCGATGCGTTTAATTACTGATGTTTTTGCGTATTGCAGCCAGCATGTTCCCAAATGGAACACCATCAGTATTAGTGGATATCATATTCGCGAGGCAGGCTCTACAGCAGTACAAGAGGTAGCATTTACGCTGGCGAATGGGATTGCTTATGTAGAAGCCGCCATCCAAGTGGGACTCGATGTTGATCAATTTGCACCACGACTCTCTTTTTTCTTTAATGCTCATAATCATTTCTTTGAAGAAATTGCCAAGTTTAGAGCAGCACGAAGGCTATGGGCCAAAATCATGAAAGAACGATTTCATGCGAAAGATGAACGCTCGATGCAATTACGTTTTCATACACAAACCGGAGGTTCTACACTAACAGCACAGCAGCCTGATAACAATATTGTTAGAGTAACCCTACAAGCTTTGGCAGCAGTATTAGGAGGTACACAAAGTCTACATACCAATGCTCGCGATGAAGCGTTAGCATTGCCAACTGAAGAGTCTGCACGGATAGCTCTTCGAACACAACAAATCATAGCAAATGAAAGTGGGGTTGCAGATACAGTAGATCCATTAGGTGGCTCCTATTATATCGAGGAATTAACGAATCAAATTGAGCAAGAGGCGATGAAATACATTCAGCAAATTGATGAAATGGGGGGAGCTGTTCATGCAGTCGATCAGGGCTTTATGCAAAGAGAAATTCACCGTGTAGCACTGGAAACACAGCGACGAATCGAAGCGGGTACAGAAGTAGTTGTAGGGATGAATCGATATCAAATAGAAGAAGAATCTCCTCCACCATTGCTGCGAGTAGATCCTCATTTAGCCAAAGAGCAGATCGAACGATTACAGAAACTTCGGGCGAGCCGTAATTCAGAAGCAGTTCGGGACAGTATTCATCGACTAAAGAGAGCTGCAGCAGGAACGGAAAACCTAATGCCCTTTTTGTTAGAAGCTGTGAAAGCGTATGCAACCGTAGGAGAAATATCCAATGCCTTACGTGAAGTTTTTGGAGAATATCAGCCAGTATAGTAGGGAGAGAAAGAATATGAAGCGACCCATCCGAGTATTAATTGCCAAGCCGGGATTAGATGGTCATGATCGGGGAGCACTGATTATTGCTCAAGCACTCCGTGATGAAGGTATGGAAGTGATTTATACAGGACTGCGGCAAACCCCAGCTCAAATCGTTGCTACAGCGATTCAGGAAGACGTTGATGTTATTGGACTATCTTGTCTTTCCGGAGCGCATAATGAACTTTTTCCAGAGGTCATGCGTCTTTTAAAAGAGCAACAAGCTGATGATGTAATAGTTATCGGTGGTGGCATTATCCCACAAGAAGATATTTCGTTTCTAAAAAAACATGGAGTTCAAGCGATCTTCACTCCAGGAACCACCATGAAGGAAACGGCTGAATTTATTCGGGAAGCGGTTGAGAAAAGGGGAGAGAAAAAGTGAGTATTCACCCCAAAAAGATTAGTCATATTGGTATTGCTGTTCACCATTTAAATGAGGCGATCTGTTGGTATCGAGACACACTTGGACTCCAATTTGAAGGCATCGAGATTGTAGAAAGTGAAAAAGTGCGGGTTGCCTTTTTACGGATCGGAGAAAGCCGAATAGAACTGTTAGAGCCAACCGATGGGGATAGCCCGATTGCTCGCTTCCTCGAAAAAAGAGGGGAAGGAATTCACCATATCGCTTTAGAAGTCGAAAATTTACAGGAACGATTACGTTTCTTAAAAGAACACGGTATTCGCTTAATTCATGAGCAACCCAAACGTGGAGCACATCAAATGGACATCGCTTTTCTTCATCCCAAGTCAACGGGTGGAGTACTGTTAGAATTATGCGAACCAATCAAAGAGGCAAAGGAGTAGGTCAAATGGAAATGATGGATAAAATTGAGGAACTCAGACGAAAAAGAGAAAAAGTAGAGCTAGGGGGTGGAGAGCTCCGGATCCGTGCACAGCATGGGCGTGGAAAGCTAACAGCGCGAGAAAGAATTGACATTTTACTTGATGAGGATAGCTTTGTTGAACTCAATCCTTTTATTGAACATCGAGCCGTTCATTTTGGAATGGATCAGGTCGAAGCTCCAGGTGAAGGGGTAGTGACTGGATATGGTAAGGTACATGGGCGGCTTGTCTATGTTTTTGCACAAGACTTTACCGTCTTTGGTGGAGCACTTGGCGAGATGCATGCATTAAAAATCGCACGACTCATGGATTTAGCAGCTAAAAATGGAGCTCCGATCATTGGACTAAACGATTCTGGTGGTGCACGAATTCAAGAAGGTGTTGTTTCCTTAGACGGCTATGGTCATGTTTTTTATCGGAATTCCATTTATTCGGGGGTTATACCACAAATTTCTGTCATTATGGGACCATGTGCTGGAGGAGCCGTTTATTCGCCAGCGATTACGGACTTTGTATTCATGGTAGAAAAAACAAGTCAGATGTTTATTACTGGGCCCAAGGTAATCGAAACAGTTACCCGAGAAAAAATTTCGGCTGAAGATTTAGGGGGAGCAGATGTTCACTCCAGTATCAGTGGGAATGCTCATTTCACAGCACCATCTGAGCCAGAAATTCTGGAAGAAGTACGTCGTTTACTGAGTTATTTGCCACAAAATAATACAGAAGATCCACCCCGTGTTTATACGAAAGATGAAGGAGATTGGATTGAAGAATTAGCCGAAGTAGTTCCGGTTGAAGGAACAAAAGTATATGATGTTCATAAAGTGATTCAATTGATTGTTGATCAAGGTGAATTTATGGAAGTCCATGCGAAGTTTGCCAAGAATATCGTTGTAGGTTTTGGTCGTATTGATGGTCATACGGTTGGCATTATAGCTAATCAACCTAAAGTTACTGCAGGTGTACTCGATATTGATTCATCTGATAAATTAAGCCGTTTTATTCGTTTTTGTGACTGCTTTAATGTTCCTTTGGTCACCTTTGAAGATGTGACTGGCTTCTTACCTGGTGTGAAACAAGAACATAATGGAATTATTCGCCATGGAGCGAAAATCTTATATGCTTATTCAGAAGCAACTGTACCTAAAATTACCGTGATTACACGTAAAGCGTTTGGAGGAGCTTATGTTGCTTTAAATAGCAAGGCCATTGGAGCAGATCAAGTATTTGCATGGCCGAATGCCGAAATTGCTGTAATGGGTCCAGAAGGAGCAGCTAATATCATTTTTCGTAGAGAAATCGAAGAGAGTGAGGATCCTGAACAGACAAGAAAGGAAAAGATTAAAGAGTACAAAGAAAAGTTTGCTAATCCATATATAGCGGCAGCCATGGGAATGGTGGATGATGTAATAGATCCCCGTGAAACTAGAAAGTACTTAAAAAATGCACTCGACATGTTACGAAATAAACGTGAGACACGCCCCCCTAAGAAGCATGGTAATATTCCTTTATAGGTAAAAATGTTAGGGACTCGTATTTTTGGAGTATGGGAGGAAAGAGATGGAAAAGAAGGTGATTTTTTTTATTCGAGGATCCCAAGACTATTCGACATGGAGAGAAGAAGGGCGTAAACAATTACTCCAAAACCAGCGGAAACAGTGGAATAAGGAAGATTGGAAGCGAAAATGTTGGAAATACTTATATAGAGGTTGAAAAAATTAGAAAATAGACCGCTCTATGCCAAAAGACGAGAAACGATAGCAATTGAACAGTTACCTAATATAGTAGTAGAATATATAGATATATGTTGGTGATATATGGAGGAATCATCATGATTAATAAACAAAGGATACTTGATGAATTTTTAGAGCTGGTACAAACAGACAGTGAGACAGGTTATGAACGTGAAATATGCGATTTACTTAAAGCAAAATTAATAGATCTCGGCTTGACCGTAGTTGAAGATGATTCAGCTGTAGCTACCGGACATGGTGCAGGCAATATTGTTGCAACACTACCAGGTAATGTAAGTGGTGCTCCCACCATTTATTTTACTTCTCATATGGACACTGTTACTCCTGGTGTTGGTATAAAGCCTTCGATACAAGATGGTTATATCATTTCAGATGGTACAACCATTCTCGGTAGCGATGATAAAGCGGGACTAGCTGCACTCCTTGAAGGAATTAGAATGATTCAGGAAAAGCAAATTCCACATGGCACCATTCAGCTGGTTCTAACTGTTGGAGAAGAATCAGGATTAAAAGGAGCACGTCATCTAGATACTTCCTTGGTACAAGCGGAATTTGGATATGCTTTTGACTCGGATGGACTAGTGGGTGAAATTATTACAAGTACCCCTTCTCAAGCAAAAATTCGTGCTTCGATCTATGGGAAGTCTGCTCATGCTGGTGTTAATCCGGAAGATGGAGTTAGTGCTATTCAAATTGCAAGTCGGGCGATTTCTAAAATGCCTCTGGGTCGAATCGATAGAGAAACGACAGCAAATATCGGTCGTTTTCATGGAGGAGCAGCTACCAATATTGTTCCTGATTATGCTGAAATCCTTGCAGAAGCGCGGAGCCGTAATAATCAGAAGCTCGAGGTACAAGTCGAGCGGATGACACAAGCCTTTAAAGAGGCAGCAGAAGAACTAGGTGGTACTGCAGTGGTAGAAGCAGAAAAAATGTATTCGGGTTTCCAATTTGCTGAGTCTGAAGTTGTCGTACAAAAAGCGATTGCTGCAGTTAAAAAAATAGGGCGCAAGCCAAAAATAGGCTCAAGTGGTGGTGGGAGTGATGCCAACGTCATGGCAGGCTATGGTATTCCTACCGTCAACTTAGGAATCGGATATGAAAATATACATACAACAAGTGAACGAATGCCGATTTCTGAGCTATATAAGGCGGCTGAGCTCGTCGTAGCGATTGTGGAAGAGTGTGCGAAAACATCTACACATCATACGACCCCTGTGCGTGAATTAGAAGCAGCTTTTTAGAGATCAAAATAAAAAAACGACACCGTGAATAAATAGGGTGTCGTTTTTTGTATGCCTGTTTAAATCAATACCCTTCAATAGTAGATAGCCTTTGCAGGATTCTTCTTTTCCGATAAAGCATTTGCCCAGCCGCAGCTACTTCTTCAATGGTTGAGCGATTAATCCATGCGCCAAATAGAATACCTATAATCGGAATCATTTGAAATAATTTTTTCCAGCCGTAGTTATCCCGATAATTTTCAAATACTTCTCGCCAACCGTGAATTTGTGAAATCACTTCGCGTTCCATATTGGGTTCATCAAAAGAGGATAAATCTTTTAAAATGGATTGTTTTCCTACGAAATCAGCCGAAGAAAATTGCAGACATTTCACAATGAAAATCCGCTCTTTTTTCTCATGGGGGGGATAACCATGAACCATAGCCATTTCTTGTAATACTTTAAGAGATAGGCCTAGTAATGCTGGAATATCGATAGCTAAAGTGAAAACTCCTCCAATTCCTGTGGTAGCTCCTTGAACTGTGGCTATATCGATATGTGATTTTTTTAGTTGCTCTGATACTTGATTCATAAGCGATATTGGAAGGCTGGCAATATCTTGAAGGGTTAAATCAGAAACCGGTACGTTGACTGCTTTGGCTAGTTGCGTATAAACATTTTTCTCATGAATTAAATATTGCCCTCCAGTTTGAATATAGCTCCCCAATTCATCGAGAAATTTGCCAATGAGATTATGTATCAATTGAGGTGTAATTTTATCAAGGATAGCAAATGGAATCCTTCCTAGCTTTTCCCAGAACCATAGGTCTTTTTGTTCTTGTTCCCATTCTTCTATTTTCTGCAGTTCATGGTGTAGCTGTAGGGCTTTTTCGGGTAACAGTTTGATCACCTGTATTCTATTTAGAAGTTATTTTTGAAACAGCTGTTGACTATATATGATTCACTCTCATACTCAGTATTGTTGTTTCGCGTCATATGGGGATGGTTCAGGGACATCTTTTTATCCTATAACTGATGATCTCTGTATGAGATAAGTCTAAGTTCTCAATTCATTATGACATATTTTCTGTCAACGAATCATGTCAATAATTTGTCTACTATTATGTTTTGGCGTGCAGTTTTTGTGTTTCTATTCATTACTTGGTATAAGTGTTATCATTATAGAGATTGCCCTCTTAATCAGTCGCTCACTTCCATTGCCTTAATCGGTTCGCAGCGTTTCTTAGAGCTTTACTCTTGAGACAGCTCTTCCTTTGGGGGAAAGGCGATCCTACGCAAAAACGATTCGCGGCTTCATCTAGGAAAGATCTAGGTTTTAGGCTCGAATGATGCAACATGCTGTTTATAAATATGAAAGTATATATCAATGGGATAATTGTTATGCTAGTAATAAGGAGACCTCATCATTGTTAGTCATGGCTTTAAGTTATTGAAATGAATGATTGATATTATACTAGTGTTCTATTTTTATTTGATATAGGATGAACCTGACGGGTGACAAACTCTTGCACGGTAAGAGAATGCCTAGATAAGTGGCGTAAATAGGCGCGAATTTGCCACGCTTTCCCACACAGCCGAAAACCAGAAGAGCTTAAGTTGACTTCCAATGAGATCCCTCCTTAATAATCATTAGTCATAGTTTTTCTTTTCTAATGAATTAGATACGTTAAGATTCAAAGAAATATGCTCCATTATTTTTTACTGAAAAGAGAAGTATAATCGATAGATAAATACAAGGAGTGGAGAAAATGCGAGACCTTACCGAAAAAACGATTACAACAGAGAAAATTTATGAGGGGAAAATTATTTCTGTTCAAGTTGATCAGGTTAAATTACCGAATGGTGAACGAGGAAAAAGAGAGCTAGTTAAACATCCAGGAGCAGTTGGAGTCATTGCTATTACACCAGATAATAAGTTGGTACTGGTACGACAATTTCGAAAGCCACTTGAAAAAACGATCTTAGAGATTCCAGCTGGAAAACTAGAGCCAGATGAAGATCCACAGACATGTGCTTTTCGCGAGCTAGCCGAAGAGACCGGTTACCAAGCAGATTCAATGAATCATGTGGTTTCATACTATACATCTCCAGGTTTTGCTAATGAAATCATTCATCTTTATGAGGCCAAAGGGCTCACTACGGGAAGTATGCAACCTGATTCCGATGAATTTGTCGAGTTGGTCGAACTAAGCTTAAGTGAGTGTAATGAACGGATCGCAAGCGGAGAGATCTGTGATGCGAAGACGGTTACGGCCGTATACCTTTGGCAGATGCGAGAGTGGAAGGATCGATGACAGGAACAACGATTTTTGCTGATTTACATATTCATATTGGACGTACTAACAGTAATTTGCCGGTCAAAATTACGGCAGCTCGAAGTATGACCTTTGATAAGATTGTCCGCGAATCATACCATCGTAAGGGTATTCAGATGATCGGAATTATTGATGCCCATTCACCTCCTGTCCAAGATGATATTCGCGATGGTATAGCAACCGGAGTTTTTCGTGAGCATCCAGACGGTGGAATTGTTTACCAAGATACTACTTGTATTTTAGGTGCTGAGATTGAAGTGCGTGAGGGAAGAGGGGCATGCCATGTTCTCGTATATATGCCTACCCTCTCGCAGATGACTTTACTCAGTAAGTGGTTGGCAAAACATATGAAAAATGTACAGCTAAGTACCCAGCGTTTATATCAACCGATCTCTGCACTTCAAGAAAAGGTTGCCGAACTAGAGGGAATGATGATTCCAGCCCATGTGTTTACTCCGTTTAAGAGTGTATATGGAAGTGCTGCAGATCGTATGCGAGACCTATTTGATATTGATCAACTAGCAGGAGTTGAGTTGGGGCTTAGCTCTGATAGTTCACTTGCGGATCGTCTATCCGAACTACAGCATTTAACATTTGTCACCAATTCGGATGCCCACTCTATTCCGAAAATAGGACGAGAATATAATCAATTACTGGTGAAAGAAGCTAGCTTTCAAGAGTTCAAGCTTGCTCTTCAGCGGGAGCAAGGGAGAAAAGTAATCGCTAATTATGGTTTAAATCCACGATTAGGAAAATATTATCGTACACGTTGTTTAAACTGCGAAGAACTATGGCCATCAGACCAGTCGGATCGATGTCCCTATTGTGGAAGCGTTAAGAAAGTGAAAGGGGTACGAGATCGGATTTCTGAGTTAGCAGATCAAAAAATGGAACATCCATCTCATCGCCCACCCTATATCCATCAAGTGCCACTTGAATACATTCCTAAACTCGGGAAGAAAACATTAGAAAAGCTACTAGCCCACTTCGGGACAGAAATGGATATTCTTCATCATGCGGAGATTGAAGATATTGCCAAGATAGCTAGTCCATCCATTGCTGAACATATTCGTTTAGCGCGTGTGGGAAACTTAGAGTTTGAGGAAGGTGGCGGAGGAACCTACGGGAAGGTTAAACCGTCGTAAGGTTCTCAATCGGGATTCAAGAGGAAAGGGTATTGGATAGGCTGAATGTTTTGGTCTATCCAATCCCCTTTTTGTTTATACAAAAAAATGTATCTCCATGATTTACTTTGATTTCCTTGCTATGGGATCGATTTATCTTGTGCCAAATTGTGAGCAATTACCATTTAATAATGAAGGGGTAACTGATATCATGATCAATCCGAAAGTGAGATGTGGATTATGCCTTTTAGTTATGTGTCTCATTTAACTTGTCCAAAATGCAAACGGACTTATTCCGTCCGGAAAAAGCAGCAATTGTGTTTCTGTGGCTCTCCTTTACTAGTTGAATATCAGCTAGAGGAATTAAAGAAAAACTTGTCCCCAACGGATATAGGGGAAAGGGAGCCGAGCCTCTGGCGTTATCATGAATTGTTACCGATCAAATCTGCTGATCATATCGTGTCGTTGGGTGAAGGGATGACACCACTAATTCCTACACCCAAATTGGGAAGAAACCTATCGATCCCTAACTTATATATCAAAGATGAAGGAACTATTCCGACCGGATCATTTAAAGCGCGTGGTGCCGCTGTTGGGATTTCTAAAGCGAAGGAACTGGGAATACGAGAGCTCGCCATGCCGACCAATGGTAATGCAGGTGCTGCATGGGCTCTCTATGCAGCTCGTGCGGATATGAAGGCTACCATAGTACTACCAGTCGATGCTCCAACCATAACACGAGCCGAATGCTCTATTTCTGGTGCCAAGCTTCATTTGATTCATGGGCGAATTAGTGATGCAGGTAAAATCGTAGCTCAAATGGTTGCTGAAAAAGGAATTTATGATGTTTCTACATTAAAAGAGCCTTATCGGATTGAAGGAAAAAAGACGATGGGAATTGAAATAGCTGAGCAGTTTAATTGGAAGTTACCAGATGTGATCCTTTATCCTACAGGGGGTGGGGTTGGATTAATCGGAATATATAAATCATTTAAGGAACTCCAAAATCTTGGATGGATTCAAGGTAGACTCCCTCGACTTGTAGCGGTGCAATCAACAGGTTGTGCTCCGATTGTGAAGGCATGGAAAGAAAAGAAAAACAGCTCGGAGTTTTGTACGAACTCCACTACGGTTGCTTTTGGTATCAATGTTCCTAAGGCTCTTGGCGATTTTCTGGTATTAGAAGCAATCTATCAAACCGATGGTTGTGCGGTGGCAGTAGATGATGACATGATGCTGCAAGAACAAAAGCGAGTCGCGAGTTTAGAAGGGTTGTTTATCTGTCCGGAAGGTGCTGCTACCATTGCAGCTGCCCGTGTATTAAGAGAAAATGGTTGGATTCAGGAACAAGAAACGGTAGTTGCTTTAAATACTGGGCTAGGACTAAAATATCCGAATACTGTTCAAATAGATACTCCGGTTCTTTTAGAAGACTGACTTTACTTAATGAATAGCGAAAATATAATCCTCCTAATCTATGTGTTCCTAAGCAGATATAACTTTAAATTTTGTATTATTTTACTTAGATTTTACTTTTGCTCCTTATAATATTATTCATATCCACCGCTTTGATGTGTCCGATGATAAGGTGCAAGATCCATACTATCTCTCTGACTTCTATTGTCTGGATGAGACACTCAATGTGCACTTGTACAACCTTGTTTCGGTGCATGGTTGCAAGTGCTTTTTTTTATATTCTTCTTAAAGTATTTTGCTATTGACATAAATATAGTAAAGAATCTACAATCTATTTTAATTTATCTTAAAATAACAAATGAAATTGTCTATATTTAATCATATATAAATAGCGAGGGTCGTATATGAAAAATGTAAATGAGATTGTGCAAGGATTGGACGCATATTATTCTGGAAAGAAGAGCTATCATATTTTATTTCAAAATTAATATGTTGTTTATAAGTAGAAGAAAAGTATAAATATAACGGAGAAATTCAACTAATTATCAGGACTTTTTAACTTTTAAGTTTGGTTTCTATGTTAGTATAAAAAATCAAGGATAGATATTTCATTAACATAGATTTGGTTACCATCAAGCTACATTCCAAAAGAGACGTTGCCAATCCTAACCGGTAATCACTTAAGAGTAGGTGTTAAAAAATGGAGCAAAAACTCATACGACTGAAAGATCGGTTAAGTGACCTAAGTCGTAGAAATCGGTCTCTAAGGCTGCTTAAACTACCAAGCAAATGGACTTTCGACTTAACGGAGATCGATAACGAAGTGGGATCATCTCGAGCAGCTAAGATGTTACATGAGATTATTTCAGGGAAGAAGAAATTTCGTTTGACACACTCCTCTCTACCCGAGAGAAAGTTACAAACGATCGGTCAGAGCTTGACTCATTTATATCGTAATATGAAAGCAATCGAAGATGAAACGGGATTATATGATTTATAT
Organism: Thermoflavimicrobium daqui; assembly: GCF_003313465.1. Classification (GTDB taxonomy): domain Bacteria; phylum Bacillota; class Bacilli; order Thermoactinomycetales; family Thermoactinomycetaceae; genus Thermoflavimicrobium; species Thermoflavimicrobium daqui. The sequence continues at coordinate 52,534 of NZ_KZ845663.1, read as the reverse complement.
ATTGGTTACCCCTTTCTTACAGGAAATTTAAGAGATGGTTCTTTTATTCAAGCCCCACTCTACTTATATCCTGTTCGCTTGATTCGCAAAGACTCTAGTAATCTCAATTGGGAATTAGAATTTTTTCCAGATGCAGAGCCTCAGTTAAATCGAACTTTATTTTTAGGATTAAAAAGATTTCACCAATCCGCTTTTGAAGAGAGTATTTTTGAAGATAGTGAACAATGGAAGTCAATTGATAAAACGAATTTATCTTCATGGGCCGAGTGGCTAAATGAGAACCATATTAAAGTTACATATACCGATGGAAACATAAAGCCGTTTTGTACTTATACGAGGGAAACGATTCCGCAAAAAGCGCCATTAACACTGGAGCCTTTCTTTATATTAGGGAGTTTTCCACAAGGAAGCTCTTCTTTGATCCGGGATTATGATGAATTGATTACTTTATCAACGGATCAAAAGTTACCCTTTTTACAAGAACTCATTCATTTAGATGAAGAGAGTCATTATGATCCCATGCCAGAAACATATAATGAAGTGGATGTGGAACATTCAAGTCTAAAGGAAGAAGAGCAATTCTTTCTGTTGCCTTCTGATTACTCCCAAGAGACGATCCTTCAAGCCATGCGAGGAGCAAAAGGTTTGGTCGTTCATGGTCCTCCAGGTACAGGGAAATCACAAGTGATTGTCAACCTCATTACCGATGCCTTAGCTAATGGAAAGAAAGTTCTTGTAGTCTGCCAAAAGAGGGCAGCTCTTGATGTGGTTTATCAACGATTAGATAGTCTTGGTTTGACTCCTTATAGTGCCCTTATCCATGATGAAAAGCAGGATCGTAAAGCTTTATATCATAAAATCAATAACCAAATCCCTGAGATGAGTATCCCGATTCAAGGCAGAGAATCGTCATTTCAACATTTATGTAAAAGAATCGAAGAGCGAGAACAGAAATTAAATGCGATTTATAAAGGATTGCACGAGCGGCAGCCATTTGGCTTTAGTGCGTATGAGTTATATGGACGAGCGAAAAAACGGGATGATGTGATTCAGACTATCTCCGTATCTGATTTAGCAGCTGATTTGCATCGGGATGATCTCGAAGATATCTTTACGACGATTTCTTTATATGGATCATACTATCAACGCTTCGGTAGAGATGATTATATTTTAAAAAGAAGAAAATCATTAGCTCATTTGGAGTTAAAGGATCAAACTAGATTGATTGAGCAGTTGGAACTTGCTTTAGAAAAAGCAGAGCAAGCCATTCAACAACTTCATCAATTGGATCATGAAAAAATGACACCCGCTTATTTATGGTTAATTAGTGACCGCCTAGCTAAAATCTATGACGACCTTGATTCGAAAGAGAAAAAAACACTACAAAAACTAAGAATTTGGTGGTGGACCTCTTTTACCGGAAAGAAGATTATCGAGGAATTATTACACGGGCAAAAATTTAAAGGGATTTCGTCAGCTGAATGGCCCAAAATTCAAGAATGTTTACGCTTAATGTACGAAATAGCCCAGATTACCTCTAAATTGGATCAGCATCTGCACTTGCTTGAAGAATTTTTAGATGAGGAGTTTTTCAAACAGATACGAAGCGAATTATCAGAAGGAATGATTCCATACCAGACGATTCTACAAATTCGCGAAGCGATGGCTCATGATTTTGATGATCTAAGGGCAATGGATCGCTGCTTCTACGAGTCTAAGGTAGTGGTACAAAAACTATTACAAAGATTAAAAGATAAAGAGATGAATCAAGATTCCTCGTTATCAGAACAATGGGTAGATACTTTGCTTCAATCTTTCTATCTATTTTGGATTGATGAAATCGAACGGAAGCATCCACATTTAACCAAAGTATCTACGGATGAGTTCCAACAGATTCGTGATGATTTCGCTAAGCTCATTAGCGATAAAAGAAAATTAGCGGTACAAGTCCTAGAAGAGCGGATCATCAGTAATATGAATCATTCATTGCAAAACCATACTCGAGCATTTCGAGAGTTAAGACATCAAACCGGAAAGAAGCGGCAGATTTGGCCTGTAAGAAAGTTGGTCAATCATTTCTCAGAAAAGGGTTTGTTGGATATTTTACCGGTATGGCTAGCTTCACCTGAAATGGTTTCATCCATGTTTCCTCTAACTGCTGGACTATTTGACATCGTTATTTTCGACGAAGCCTCTCAGTGTACAGTGGAAAGTGGCTTACCATCGATTTATCGGGGGAAGCAGGTGGTTATAGCAGGGGATGAAAAGCAATTGCAGCCATTTGAACAGTTTAGAGTCTCTCTATCAGATGACGATGATGATGAAAATGATGTTGGAATGGAAGAGTCACCTAGCTTGCTTAATCTAGCTAAACGCATTTACCCAGTCCGTATGCTACAATACCATTATCGTTCAAAATTTGAAGAATTGATTCATTTCTCCAATCATGCATTTTATAATGGTTTGATGCAGGTAGCCCCCAATGTATCATCGGATCACTCGACTCCTGCTATTCATTGGATGAAGGTCGATGGACGCTGGATTAATCAATGTAATGAGCGGGAAGCCATCGCTGTTGTTGACCTCCTACAGCAACAATTAGAAAAAGAGCCCCAGCAGACGATCGGAATCATCACATTTAATGCGAAACAACAGGATAAAATCTTGCAAATCATAGACCAACGAGCGAAGGATAATCCCCATTTCTCAGCATTATATGAAGCAACGATGAAACGAGAATTAGATGAGCGCATCTTTGTCAAAAATATTGAAAATGTGCAAGGGGATGAACGGGATGTGGTTATCTTTTCGATCGGCTATGCCCCGAATGAAGAAGGAAGAATCTATAATCGATTTGGTCTCCTCAATCAACAGGGAGGAGAGAATCGCTTAAATGTAGCGATCACCCGAGCGAAAGAAAAAATTTATGTTGTTGCTAGTATTGAACCGCATGAATTAAATGTAGCTGGTAGTAAACATGAAGGACCGAGGTTATTTCGTCATTACCTAGAATATGCCAAAGCTGTATCGAATGGAAACAAAGAACAAATCCTTCATATCTTAAATAGAGTCAATCCACAAACAGATACAAAAAAACAATATCATCATGATCAGTTTGACTCTCCATTTGAAGTAGAAGTATGTGAAGCATTACGCAGTATTGGCTATCAAGTGGATACACAAATCGGAGTCTCAGGCTATCGCATTGATCTAGGAATTGTTCATCCAAAAGACCCCAGTCGTTATATATTGGGAATCGAATGTGACGGAGCTGCCTATCATAGTTCACCCTATGCCAAAGAGCGAGACTTATACCGTCAGGAATTCTTAGAGGCCAGAGGTTGGAAAATAGGGAGAATCTGGAGCCGAAACTGGTGGAGAAATCCGAGTATAGAAATAGAGAAGATCGATCGAATGGTTAAGGATTTATTACAAAAAGAGGAGCATCAGGAGAAGGTGTCTATTAGTTAGAGATTAAGTGTGGAGAACCATTTGGAATCCCACCAATGAGAAGGTGGGATTTTTCTTATAGGTTATACAAACAATGTGTAACTAGAGGCTGTCACAGAAGAAAACCTCCTTTTGTCTGTAGCTTTATTTTATAAATCAGTATTACCAACAATTTTTTTCGAGTTAATTTGAAGATAAGGTTGCTTTTGAAATCATCTTCTCGCCTTTTTTGTCTAGAAATTTCTTAGACTTTTTAATTGAACATATTCGGGAATATATAAATTGAATATTCATAATTATATGTCTATAATGAATATAGAACAATAGTTATATTGATAGATATCTCAGGTTTATGTGATAAAGTAATTAGTTTTCAATGATCTAGTTATTAATTGGATCTACTAAAGTGAGGTGGGAAAGTAAATGGAATTAAAATGGGAACCGAGATTGTATGAGTCTTGTCCAAATTGTAAAAGTGATGATACTCATGACGAGCTAGGTCATTGGGAATGTAACAATTGTGGACATACATGGTAAATATAAATTTGTTTAGTAAAAAAACTGAGTGCAGAATAAAATCTCCATTCCTCAAATCTGAGGGATGGAGATTTTATTATTAAATAACCTGTTCTATCCGATCTACCACTGTTTCTTTCCCTAACAAATATAGCACCGTATTTAAATCGGGACCTTGGACTGCTCCTGTGGTTGCAACGCGGACAGGCATAAATAGCTTTTTTCCTTTGAATCCAGTCGCTTTTTGTACGTCCTTTAATAATTTCTTGATGGTATTGGGGGTATATTCATCCATCGTACTAATTAGTTCTTTGACTTTCTTCAGAACGATGAGGCTTGATTCTGTAGTTAAGATTTCTTTAGCATCCTGATTGTAGTTCATATCTTTATCAAAGAAGATCCTTGCTAGTTGAGTGATTTCGCTTATACAATTCATTCGATCTTGATACAGAGTTACTAGTTCTTCATACCATGTTACTGGTTTATCCTCATTGAATAGTCCATCATTTTTTAAATAAGGAATAGCTAATTCTACAATCTTCTTCGGATCAGCAGTTTTAATATATTGTCCATTCATCCAAGCGAGCTTGTCGGGATCAAATATGGCTCCTGCTTTACTAACTCGATCCATGGAGAAAAGCTCAGTAAGTTGATCTTTGGAGAAAATTTCTTGTTCACTAAACTCACCACCTGGTGACCATCCGAGTAGTGTTAGGTAATTGATCACAGCCTTGGGTAAATATCCTAGGTCTCTATATTGTTCGATAAATTGTAAGATCGATTCATCCCGTTTAGAAAGCTTTTTTCCGCTTTCGTTAAGAATCAAAGGGATATGTCCAAATTCGGGTAGTTGGAATCCGAAGGCTCCAAAAAGAAGTAGATGTTTTGGTGTATTAGATAAATGTTCTTCTCCACGTATGACATGAGTAATTTTCATGAGGGCATCGTCAACGGTTACAGCAAAGTGATAGGTAGGTATTCCATCTGATTTGAGGATAACAAAATCCTCAATATCCTCAGATTCAAAAGTAACTGCCCCTCTAATCATATCTTTAAATGTAAGGGTTTTTTGTGAGGGTACTTTAAACCGGATGGTGAAAGAACGGCCTTCTAATTCATAGGTTTTTCGATCGGATTCGGTTAAGTGCCGGCATTTACCAGAATAACGTGGCATTTTGCCTTGTGAAATCATGTGTTCTCGCTCTGCTTCCAGCTCTTCTCTTGTACAATAACAAGGATATGCTTGTTTGGTGGCTAAAAGCTGATGAATATACTTGTGATATATATCTAAACGTTCCATACTGCGATAGGGTCCAAAATTTCCGCCTATATCAGGCCCTTCGTCCCATGTTAGTTCTAACCATTTAAATGCTTCAATCAATCGTTCTTCAGCATTTTCTTTATTTCTGGTTGTATCAGTATCCTCGATCCGTAAAATATAGGTTCCTTTATGTTTTTTTGCAAATAGATAATTAAATAGAGCAGTTCTGGCACCACCAAAATGTAAATGTCCTGTAGGACTTGGCGCAAAACGTACACGTACTGTCATTTTATATCCCTTCCTTCTATATAAAAAGTGTTGCCAATTTGAGTTGAATTAAGTATAACATTCTAGAATAATTATTTTAATATATCGATGATTTAGAGAGAGATCAAGTGATAAATTAAAAACATGTTTATTAGGAAAAATAGACAATTCGAGCATGTTGCATAATTGGAACCAAAACCTAGATCATTCCTAGATGAAGCCGCGAATCGTTTTTGTGTAGGATCGTTAGGCGGGAGTGAGTGGGGAAACGATAAGCGGCTGATTAAGAGGGCAACCTCAGTGTACACTTTGAACATCATATTAATAGACTGTCAGAATGCAGAAACCACTTATCCACCGAAAAAGTATAATAAATATGCTGATAAGAAGGAGGCGCTTGGATGATTATAGGAGATTTAAAAAATAAAGTGGAGAAGATTTGGGAAGTGTTTTGGTACAGAGGAATTACCAATCCTTTATCGGTGATCGAACAATTGTTTTATAAAGCTAGCAGGTTGGGAGTTTAAACAAGACATCACCGAAGAATTCCAAGTGGAAGGAATGCCGAATCAATAAGGAATAGGCTTTGTCGATTACGTATTGATTGGTAAGAATGGGAAGCCACTTGCGGTGGTGGAAGCGAAACGGACGAGTACAGATCCAAGCAAAGGAAAGCAGCAGGAGAAGCTATATGCTGATTGTTTAGAGCGAAGGTATGGTCAGCGACCTGTGATTTTCTATACCAATGGTTTCGAAATCTATCTATGGGACGATGTTTCTTATCCTGCTCGAAAAGTCTCCGGTTTTTATAATCAAGAAGAATTATCCTTACTGATGGATCGACGGACACTGATGCGTCCTTTGCAAAATGTTGTCATCAGTGATCAGATCACCAATCTCTACTATCAAAAAGACGCGATTTTAGCTGTTTGTGAGGCACTAGAAAAGAAGCAACGTAAGTCACTACTCGTGGTGGCAACCGGAACGGGGAAAACATGTACCGCTATTTCGATTTGAACAAAAATATATCATTGAAAAAGTGCTGACGGTTGAATTTTGGGAAATGGCAGACCTCATCGAACTTGAAGCTGTCCGCGAGGCTTTGCGTGACTTAATTAAATTCTTGGAAAAGGAAACCCAAAAAATTTATTACACGAACTTTAAAGACCAAGTTCTTACTGTACAAGAAAGTGGTCCAATTTATCATGCAAATGACCTACAAAGTTATAAGAAAAAGGTTAATCAATACCTTCATAAGCATCGTGATCAAATTGCCATTTATAAACTGCGAAATAACAAGAAACTAACGATACAAGATTTGAAAACATTAGAGGAAATTCTTTGGAATGAGTTAGGGACTAAAGAAGATTCACTTGATGACCTATGTGTGATCATCGATACAAAGGATCAACTGTGAGGTGTTCCAGTGATTGCTCAGGCAGACTTTGGACATACATATCCTATGTTTCCTTTTCCAATTGGTGGTAGAGCGAGTATCAAAGCGGAAAAGGAACAGGTATGGATGCAAATATCCGATTAGCCAGAATCCCCTTTTTCACTTTTGAAAAGGGGCTTTTTTGTATGTGAGGTGGAGACAGGAGTTTTACATTAATCCGAGAACTATACTAGTATTTAGATTAAATCTTTTTGAGAAGAATGGAGTGAATGAAGAAGTAACGAATGGGAGCTGAATCAATGATGAAACGGTTGAGTATAGTCTGTCTATTTCTTCCCTTACTATTAACAGGCTGTCAGACTTTATTTGGTGAGAGCATCCCTGATCCTACGGACTTAGAGATAGAACAGCAGGTGCTTAAGTATTTACCCCAAGGTGCGAAGAAGATTCAGCCAACGAAGCGCCGATTTAAAAATAAGTTGTGGAGAGTGGATATCAATCAAGATGGGGCTAGGGAGGGGGTTGTTTTTTTCAAAGAGCCCATGCATCCGAAACAAATTGGGATTTTAATCATTCAGAAAAAGGAAGGTGGCAAGTGGAAAAGAGTCCAGATGGTTGAAGAAGGTGATTTTCTAGACCATGTGGAGATGAAGAATCTAACAGGAAATCAAACATTGGAACTTATTTTATGTACGGTGAGTCTCCCGAAGCAAAAGGATAAAATGGTATCGGTATATACAAATCCTTTGGATGAGAATAAACGTCTTTTGCTAAAGAAAGCGTTTCATGCGGTATCTTTTGGAGATTTAGATGGTGATGAATTGGTTGATATGGTTTTACTTGCACAAGGACACAAACAAAAACTAGTCGCTAGTCTCTATCAAGGATTATCTGATCAACTGTTAGAATTTGATCGAATGAGCTTGTCACTTGAACCGGCTCAAGTAAAGAACCTGATTTTTGGTCGTTTAGATGAGAAGCGAACTGCTGTGTTTATTCCTTTATCGAAGGGAATGCAGAAGGGGAAACTAGACATTTTAACTTTGGAAAAAGGAAAACTGAAAAATTTGAATCCGATTCTATCGACAAAAAGATCTTTAAAACAAAAGTATATAATAGGATATCATGATATAAACCAAGAGGGAATCGTTGAAATTTTGGCTCAGCATCAAGCGAAGTATGGAGAGAAGGAATCGCCTCTACCATTGAAGGACGAAGTTTTGATTGATTCTTGGATTCAGGTGGATAAGAATAATCAGGTAAAGCTCGTTAGTCAAAGTGTGACTGATCCTTTATTCCATTATCGATTTCATTTTCCAAAAAAGTGGTTTGACAAGATTTATTTGACACATACAGAAATACGTCGGGAACTAAGTCAAATGGATCTGTTTTATCACGATGTGCATTTTTCTGTTCACCCGTTATTTGTACTTGGATTGGATGTGTTTCGTGAGAAAGACTGGATGCAAGCGGAGAAGAGTTATCGAGAAGTAGGTACGAATTTTCGAGTGATTAAGAAAACGAATGGAAAGGTGTATGTAGCCCGCCTACCACTCCAAACAAAGTGGCCTAAGCAACTCCAACGAATGAAATTGGCTCCGAGTATCGAGGAGGTTAATCAGTTGTTAATGACATTAAAACAGAAATAATGGAATCAGCTTTACATTCACCTCGTACTCGTAGTAAAACTGATTCCCATTGGATGATCAATGATATCGTTTGTAATAAATTTCATCTGCTTTTTGTGTTTTTCGAGCAAAAAAGAATGAGAGAAGGAAGCAAATAAATGGTAAAATCCAAAGGTAGGTAAGAAAAATAAGACCAATAATCCCCGTGCCAAATATCATACTATAATGAAACAACGTGATTTCTTTTTCTTTGAGCAAGATAAATAAGCAAAGGAAAGTTAGAGCAAGGATTCCAATTTCTATGACTGTCATGGGAAATACGAAATGTTTCCATCCACCTAAGAGAAACATATGGTTAAAAAGATTGGTTTGATCTTTGTCAAGAAAGATAGGCCAATAAATGCCAAGATAAAGCCCTGTAATTCCGCCGAGAAGCGAACAGCCTTTGCTTAGGGCAACTCGTTCTAACTTCGTAAAGAGAGCCCCAAGACCTAGCAAGATAAATGGAATTAACCAAATATAAAATAATGGGAGCAGTCCGATCACTGCTGTCGTTGCTAATATCACGATTTGCAGGTTTTTACTTTTTTGTTTTCGCCAACTAATCCATATGCAAATGATGGATAATGTTGCGAGTAGTAATCCTAAAATAGAAATATCCATAATAATATAACGCCATCCTCCAAGCATCCACATAAGCTGATAGGAAGTGGAATGAATTGCTTCTTTTAATCCTAGGATTTTGACTAAGAATGGAAACCACAGAAAGGTAAGAAAGACTCCTAATAATCCTCCGATAATTCCAAAAAATCTCGAGCTATTTTGCATGAAAAATGGGCACTCCTTTGCATTAAAACTAAGGTACATGATCAATTTAACATCGAATAAAAAGTTGAACTATAAAAATGATTCGCTTTTTACCTAGGAAATAAACTAGATTTTTTAATGAAATATATAACATAGGTAGGTAATATTCTAAAAAGGATAGATAAATGAGGGGCCTTCTTATCGCTTCCCCATTCATTCTCGTAGCCTTAATCAGCCCATAGATTTGTCTCAAGAGCAAATCTTTTAGTAGCTTCTTGTCCCTGTGGGAAAAAGTCGATCCTACTCCAAAGCGATTCGCGGCTTCATCTAGAAATGATCTAGGTTTGGAATCAAGTTATGCAATATGCACATCAATGAGATACTAATCATATTTTATCTTCATTATATAAAAAATAAAAAATAAATTGTATATGAACGAAAAAATGAATATGAGGGGATGATTTGTAGGTCAATCTCTATAAAAATAGGCTTCTTATGCTGTTTTAGTAGCATAAGAAGCCTATTTTATCCATCAAACTTTAACCATAATAAGGAGAAATAAGGATATAGACCAATACACCTGTGATACTTACATATAGCCAAATTGGCATCGTCCAGCGAGCAATCTTACGATGTTTTTCTTTTTGCATATTCAGTCCGCGAGCTGTGGTCATGAGGGCAAGAAATACGGTTGGAACTGCTAAGACGATATGAGTAATTAACACAAAGTAATAAAAGTACTTCAGTGGACCTGTACCGCCATAAGATGTTGAGGGAGCCAAAGCATGATAAATCAAATAAGTAACTAGGAAAAGAGCAGTGGTAGAAAAAGCAGCAAAAATAAAACGGCGATGCATGGTGATATTTTTCTGTTTAATAAAGTAGAGTGCAGCTAGCAAAAAGACAGTGGTAAAACTATTAAATATGGCATTTAACATGGGTAAGATCGTTAAATCGAAGTGATCAAACCCTTGTGCTTTAGGTATGACCATTAATATAGCTACGATGGCATTAATTAAAATGGTTAGTCCTACAACCCAAGGAGTATAATTTCGTTGTTTTGGAAGTTGTTCATTCATATTTTTTTCACCCTTTCTTCACATAGTTTACATAAGAAAGGGAGTCTAAATCCACTATTTCATGAATTTGTCACGGAACGTTTCTTTCTCTATCAGTTAAGTCTATTTTTTGTCTACTGATCATAGATTTGGAGAAAGAGGTCAGTAGGGAGGATCGATCAAGATGCTCAAAAATAAGAGTTGGTGGAGTCAAACGATTCAGTGCCATATGCAAAATCAAAAATCACTTTATATATTTGTCTCTGTTCTTTTTATGATGGGAGTCATTTTTGGAGCGATCATTGTAAATACATTAGATCTGAATCAAAAAAATGGATTGATTAATTATCTAGGTTATTTTTTTCGGCAGTTGAAAGAAAATAGTATTGCCGAGCCATCTATTGCATTTCAGCATGCTGTTGGGGATTATTTAAAAACAGTAGGTCTAATTTGGATTTTAGGGCTATCCGTTATTGGAATTCCTGTCATATTGATTTTGATATTCATCAAAGGCTTGGTGATTGGATTTACAGTCGGTTTTTTAGTTAACCAGCTATCTTGGGATGGATTATGGTTTGCTTGTGTTTCAGTAGCTCCCCAAAATTTATTAGCGGTTCCTGCGCTAATTATTGTTTCAGTAGCAGGAATTAGCTTTTCTTTACTTCTAGTACGTAACCGTTTGATTCAACATCGTGGCACGATCTATCCACAGTTTATCTCTTTTTCATTTCTTGCTACAGGAATGGGACTTTTGTTGATCATAGCTGCGGGTATAGAAGCTTATGCTTCGCCGTGGATGATGAAAGAGATGATTCCACAAGTTAGCTGGATCACGGTACCGAACGGCTCGTAAGGATCAAGTGATGATGACTTTTAGTAATCACTGAATGTATGGGCAGGTTTAGAAGTTGGTCTTTGTGATTATAATGATTATTACTTTATAGTTTGTCTTGTCTATTTGACTTCCCTATCTTTTCTCCAATATAATGGAGTGAGAAGTATAGGGGGGTGTGAATGTGGAAGAACGGGTGAAGCAAATCAAACAGCAGTTATCCGCCCATAACTACAAATTAACCCCCCAACGGGAAGCGACTGTCCGTGTACTTTTGGAAAATGAAGAAGCTCATTTAAGCGCGGAAGATGTCTACCTGTTGGTGAAGGATAAGGCTCCAGAAATCGGATTGGCTACGGTTTATCGGACACTGGAGCTACTTAGCGACTTGCAAATTATTCATAAGTTAAATTTTGGTGATGGTGTCACTCGTTATGAGTTTCGGCAAGAAGGAGCAGAACATCATCATCACCACTTACTGTGTTTAAATTGTGGCGCTGTAGATGAAATTATGGAAGACTTGTTAACCCCAATTGAAAATAGGGTGGAAAAAGAATTTGATTTTCACATTATTGATCACCATTTGACCTTTCATGGCATATGTTTTCGGTGTAAAGATCAAGTAAAAAACAAAGTAACCGATTCAAAAAAGAAGATAATAGGAACAAAGGTAACATGAGATCGTTGTATAGGTCTCATGTTTTCTTTGCAAACTATTACTAAATGGAGTAGAATAGTTTTTGTAAATTATAAAAAATATTTTATGTAGTAAAGGAGTTTTTTTAATGATCATTGGTGTACCTACCGAGATTAAAAACAACGAAAATCGTGTTGCTATGACTCCTGCTGGCGTTGATGCCTTAGTTCGTGCTGGTCATGAAGTGATTATTCAAGCTGGTGCTGGAAATGGAAGCGGTTTTACGGATGAAGATTATGTAAAACATGGTGCGAAAATTTTACCGACTGCTAAAGAAGTTTGGGCTCAAGCGGAAATGATTATGAAGGTCAAAGAGCCATTACCAAGTGAATACCAATATTTCCGTGAAAATCTGATTCTCTTTACATACTTACATTTGGCTCCAGAACCAGAGCTGACCCAGGCGCTGATGGATAATAAAGTGGCAGCGATTGCTTATGAGACAATCCAACTGGATAATAAATCTCTGCCTCTTCTCACACCTATGAGTGAAGTGGCTGGTCGTATGTCTGTTCAAATTGGTGCTCAATTTTTGGAAAAGCCTCACGGAGGTAAAGGCGTACTACTTGGAGGTGTTCCAGGAGTATTACCTGGTGAAGTAGTAATTATCGGAGGAGGAGTTGTTGGAACAAACGCTGCAAAAATGGCACTCGGTCTTGGAGCGAATGTAACCATTTTGGATGTAAATCCTGACCGTCTCCGCCAACTCGATGACCAGTTTGGTGGACGTTTGAGAACTTTGATGTCCAATAGTTATAATATTGCTGAAGCAGTTAAGAAGGCAGACTTATTAGTGGGTGCAGTACTTATTCCTGGCAGACGAGCTCCTCGCTTGGTCACAGAAGAAATGGTCAAAGCGATGACCCCAGGGTCTGTCATTGTTGACGTAGCGATTGACCAAGGTGGTTCCATTGAAACAGTCGACCGTGTAACTTCCCATAGTGAACCAACTTATGTCAAACATGGTGTAGTTCATTATGCTGTACCAAACATTCCAGGAGCTGTCCCAAGAACTGCTACGATTGCACTTACCAATGTGACGATCCCTTATGCTGTAGAAATTGCAACCAAAGGTTTAAAACAATCTCTAACGGATAACAAACCGCTTTCCCGTGGTGTTAACGTATTAAATGGAAAAGTAACTTATCAAGCAGTGGCTGAAAGTCTAAACTTACCTTATATTCCATTTGAGCAAGTGATTGCAGAGCTATAAATCGGAAATTCTCATTCATCCAAGTCAATCACAATTTGTTTAGGATCATTTTTTCGGTACCTTTCTCAACACCCACTTCCGAAAAGATGATCCTTTTTAACGAATCATATTTCGCCCCATTTTTTCATATGGATACATCAAGAAAAAAGTGGGGACGAGTAGCCTATGATATTTTCAACACGATTGAAAGAATGGATCAAATTTTTTATCTTATTTATACTATTTACTTTATTATTCTATCAAATTATTTCATTCATTTCTACTTATTTTGATGCAACTCAACCTAATAAAAAAATACAAGAGGATGCGATTCGAGTATTTGCTAAAAAAGAATTAGAAGATGTTCAGCAACGCTTAGAGCTATTTTATTTACTTGGGGAATGAAATCCATTTTAATTTTCACCTTGATTAAATAAAATAAGATATGAAAGACTAATAAAACGAACCTGAGGTCAGGAATTAGACTAGAGACTCAATGTGCATTTTAACAAATCTGACTAAATGCTGTTCGTTTTTTTATGATTAAAGGAGGAGATGCTAATGCAACACTTTTCTCGCATTGCGCTAATCGTGCTAGATAGTGTAGGAATTGGAGCCTTACCTGATGCAGAGAAGTTTAATGATAAAGGAGTACATACATTAGGGCACATTGCCGAGCATCAAAATGGTCTTTCGATGCCAAATATGATGAAATTGGGTTTGGCTAATATTGAGCCGATTCAGGGCTTGGAGCCTGTAGCTGAACCACAGGCTTATTTTGGTAAAATGGCTGAGATTTCAAAAGGAAAAGATACAACCACAGGTCACTGGGAAATGATGGGTATTTTTACTGAAATCCCTTTTAAAACTTACCCAGAAGGGTTTCCAAAAGAACTAATTCAGGAATTCGAAAAGCGTATCGGACGTAAGGTGTTAGGTAATAAGGTAGCCTCAGGTACTGAAATTATCGATGAACTAGGCGAAGAACATATGAAAACAGGAGCAGTGATTGTTTACACTTCTGCTGACAGTGTGTTTCAAATTGCTGCTCATGAAGAAATTGTTCCTTTAGAAGAGTTGTACCATATCTGTGAAGTAGCTAGAGAATTAACATTAGATGAAAAGTATTCCGTCATCCGGGTCATTGCCCGCCCATTTGTAGGTAAGCCGGGTCATTTTACACGCACAGCAAATCGTCGGGATTATTCCGTGGAGCCTCCAGAGAAAACCGTTTTAAATCGTCTGGCGGAAGCTAAAAAAGATGTAATCGCGATCGGGAAAATTTCCGATATTTTTGCTGGCAGTGGGATTACTCGTGCCATTCACACCCAATCAAATATGGATGGTGTCGATAAATTGCTTGATACTTTAGCAGAACCATTTCATGGTCTTGCATTTATCAATTTAGTTGATTTTGATTCGAAATACGGTCATCGTCGTGATCCAGTAGGATATGCTAAAGCTCTAGAAGAGTTTGATACACGTGTTCCAGAAATACTCGCAGCTCTACAAGAGAATGATTTATTAATCATTACTGCGGATCATGGAAATGATCCTACCCATCATGGAACAGATCATACGAGAGAATATACACCACTATTAATCTATGGACGCAGTCTATCACCGATTGGCCAAAGCTTGGGAATTCGTCGTACCTTTGCTGATTTGGGTGCTACTATTGCTGAAAATTTCAGTGTACAAGCTCCTAAAATCGGGGAAAGTTTTTTATCACATTTAAAATAAAAAAATGGGGGAAGAGCAGATGCAAATTACTCGTATGCAGATCAAAGAAGCTGCTAAGGCAATTGAAAGCAAAAGTAAAGTGACACCTCGTGTTGGTTTGATTTTGGGATCAGGCTTAGGAGTGCTGGCAGAAGAGATTCAAGAACCAGTGAAAATTCCTTATGAAGAAATCCCGCATTTTCCGGTCTCAACTGTGGAAGGACATGTAGGGCAGCTGGTATTGGGGAAATTAGAAGGTCAATCCGTGGTTGTTATGCAAGGACGCTTTCATCTGTATGAAGGACATGAGTTATCATCGGTCACGTTTCCCATTCGTGTGATGAAAGAACTTGGTGTAGAAACGATTTTAGTTACCAATGCAGCAGGTGGGGTAAACGAGTCTTTTGAACCTGGAGATTTAATGATTATTCGCGACCATATTAATCTCATGTTTAGAAATCCACTCATCGGCCCTAATGATCCTGAATTAGGTCCACGTTTTCCTGATATGTCACAAGCTTATGATCCAAAGCTGCGCGAACTGGCTAAGCAAGTGGCAGTACAGCAAGGTATCTCGATTCAAGAGGGGGTTTATGCTGGCTTTTTAGGTCCAACTTACGAAACCCCTGCCGAAATACGCATGGTACGTAAGATAGGCGGAGATGCAGTTGGGATGTCTACTGTTCCAGAAGTAATTGTGGCTCGTCACGCAGGAATCCGCGTGTTAGGAATTTCTTGTATTAGCAATATGGCAGCAGGAATTTTACCACAACCTTTAAGTCATGAAGAAGTGATGGAAACGGCAGAGCAGGTGAAAGAGAAGTTTATTGGCTTGGTTCGCGGTATTTTAAAAAGCTTATAAGCATGATAAAAGGATGAACCTATGACTTCTAATTCATAAAAACGGTTAATCAATGGGAGTGAGTTGTTCTTGACTTTAAAACAAAAAATAGAAGAAGCCCGAGCGAAGATTCAAAGTCTTACTCCGCTTTCTCCAGAAGTTGGATTGATTTTAGGATCAGGACTAGGAGAGCTTGGTGAGGAAATTGAAAATCGTGTGGCGATTCCTTATGGAGAAATTCCTCATTTTCCGATCTCAACCGTGGAGGGGCATGCAGGACAGCTAGTAATCGGCAATCTTAGTGGTAAAGCAGTCGTAGCTATGCAGGGAAGGTTTCATTTTTATGAAGGGTACTCGTTACAAGAAGTGGTTTTTCCTGTGTATGTGATGCAATCTTTAGGAGCACATACGCTTATTGCTACCAATGCAGCTGGTGGAATGAATAAAAGTTTTCAAGCAGGAGATCTTATGCTGATTGAAGATCATATCAACATGACAGGCTCTAACCCTTTGATTGGACCGAATGATGCTAAGCTTGGTCCACGCTTCCCGGATATGTCTACAACTTATACTCCAGAATTAATTGACTTAGCCAAAAAAGTAGCTGATATACAAGGATGTAACATTCAACAAGGAGTCTATGTGGCAGCAAGTGGTCCAACCTATCTAACTCCAGCCGAACTGATCATGATGAGAGAAGTTGGTGGGGATGCGATTGGTATGTCAACAGCCCCAGAAGTGATTGCTGCTCGCCATATGGGTATGAAAGTTTTAGGTATTTCTTGCATTACGGATATGGCAATCGGTGAAGAGTTAGAAGTACTTACTCATGAACAAGTTGTCGAAGTGGCTAATCGGGTAAAACCCCGTTTTAAAAGCTTATTAAAAGGTATTATCCAAGAATTTGAATAGATTAAATCAAAATGGATAGGGTGTTACTTTTCAAGTCCCCTTCTATCCATTTAAGTTAGGGAGTTTTCAATGATGAATACCATAGAGATTATTCATAAAAAAAGAGATGGACAAAGTTTAAGTAAAGAGGAAATTGAATATCTTATCCAAGGATATACCAACGGATCTATACCAGACTATCAAATAGCTGCCTGGGCAATGGCTATATGTTTTCAAGGGATGAACCCTCAAGAAACAGCTAATCTTACGATGGCGATGGTTCAATCAGGCGATCAAATCGATTTATCTGCGATCAAAGGAATTAAAGTGGACAAACATAGTACGGGTGGCGTGGGTGATACCACTACATTGATATTAGGCCCCCTTGTAGCTGCAGCAGGTGTTCCTGTGGCGAAAATGTCCGGACGTGGCTTAGGACATACAGGTGGAACGATCGATAAATTGGAATCGATCGAAGGGTTTTCGACAGAGCTAACTACAGAAGAATTTCTGGCACTGGTCAATGAAAAAAAATTGGCTGTGGGTGGGCAGACAGCCAATCTAACTCCTGCTGATAAAAAGCTATACGCGTTACGCGATGTGACGGCAACGGTTGAATCCATTCCGCTCATTGCAAGCTCTGTCATGAGTAAAAAGATAGCGACAGGAGCGGATGCAATCGTACTGGATGTGAAAACTGGAGACGGAGCATTCATGAAAGAGGAAGAAGATGCGATTAAGCTAGCAAAGGCGATGGTTGAGATCGGTCAGCTTGTCGGCCGAAATACGATTGCAGTTATTAGCGATATGAGCCAACCGCTAGGGCATGCTGTTGGAAATGCTTTAGAAGTGATCGAGGCGATTGATACATTAAAAGGTGTTGGACCAGCTGATTTAACAGAGCTAACTTTAGTGTTAGGAAGTCAAATGCTACTGTTAGCGGGTCGTTGCCAAACTGTTGAAGAAGCTCGGGCACTCTTAGAACAATGTATCGAAGATGGAAGTGCACTGGAAAAATTAAAAGAGATGATCCAAGGTCAACACGGTAATCCTGCTCAGATTGATCATCCTGAGTTATTACCCCAAGCCAGAGAACAGATTGCTGTCCTAGCTGAGGAAGATGGATTTATTCAGCAAATTGAGGCAGAAGAAATCGGGCTCTGTGCGATGAAATTAGGAGCAGGTAGAGAAACGAAAGATGATCAAATTGATCATGCTGTAGGGGTAGTCGTACATAAAAAAGTAGGAGATGCAGTTAAAAAAGGAGAGCCAATTGCTACCTTACATGTGAATCGTGTTGAAGAAGTTCCTGAAGTTACAAAACGCTTATTACAAGCTGTCAAAATTAATAACCAGCCTGTCACTCCACCTAAACTCATCCGCTGTATTGTAACAGCAAGTGGAATGACTAAACTATAATAATGAAGGATGGAAAAATAAAAGCAATCTCCTTCTTATTGTAGAAGATGATTGCTTTTTTGTTTTTTTCTGTTATGTGGGCATTGGATACTTTTTTCTTTATTGATCCATCATGGTTTTTACTGTGATGGATTTTTTTATTTGATGCCTACCACATCATAAGCCACTTTGCAGCAGGATATCTAAAAACAGTAGAATGGTGATTGAGTCGAAAGTAAGAGATTTTTTATCCAAAGTTCTATTTATCTTGTATTCTAATACTTAGGCTATCCAATTTATTTAAATATAATAATTTACACCATAAATTGTTATTTAATGTATATATAGATAATTAATTATATTGACAAATAATTTCAGTTCCCTATAATAAAAATAATCCTATTATTTTAATTTAATATATAAGGGGGAAATAAGTTGAAAAGGAAAGCGCTTGCAAGTTTACTTTCAACTTCCTTTGTGATAGGAACCATGGTTACAGTTCCTATATCAGCATCTGCTAATACTCCAAGTTCGGAACCAACGAGTTCCCACATGCCAAAAGAGAATGCGATTGACTGGGGTATCGTAAATGAAGATGCACTTATTAAAAGTCTTATTAAAAAAGGAAAATTAAAAAAAGATGCCACACCGAAAGAAGTCGAAAAAGCAATCAAAGCTTATGTGAATCGCGGCAAAGTTCCCGGAGCATCAACGGGTGGAATTGATACTAAGACATCTTTCGGTAAAAAAGCACAGAAGACAAAAAAGGCTTTGCAAAAGCGAACAGCTAATAAAATTACACGTACTCCTGATGAGGATCGGATTAGTTCAAGGAAAAAACAATTTGTAGATAATAGTGTCGTTGCTCTGATCGAGTTTAGTGATGTAAAACATAATCAAATTAAAAAAGACGAAACCGATAACTGGTATACCGATTATAATCAGAAACATTTCCAAGATCTAATTTTTGGCAATAATGGCATTACACTTCCAAATGGAAAAAAAGGGGATACAGTTAAACAATATTATTTACAGCAATCTGCAGGCTATTGGCATCTTGATGGAACTGTAACCCCATGGATTTCAGCCAAAGAGACTGCTAAATATTATGGTGGGCATTTGAATGGTGACAATGATGCAAGACCACGTGAGTTAGTTAAGGAAACATTAGAAACAATTGGGAAACAAATCGCTGGAAATGAAGCGAAATATGATCAACGTGATCCTTATGATTTAGACCAAGATGGAAATGTGATGGAACCAGACGGTATGCTTGATAACTTATTTGTTATCCATGCTGGTATGGGTGAAGAAGCGGGGGGCGGCGCTCAAGGAGATGACGCAATTTGGTCTCACCGTTGGACCTTACCAGCACCTACAACCATTCCAGGCACCAATTTAAAAGCATTTGATTATATTATTCAACCTGAAGATGGAGCAATCGGTGTCTTTGCTCATGAATATGGTCATAACTTAGGGCTACCTGATGAATATGATACAGGCTATACTGGGACAGGCTCGCCAATTGAAGATTGGTCGATCATGTCTCATGGTAGTTGGGCAGGAAAAATTCCCGGATCAGAGCCTACCGGTTTTAGTCCTTGGGCCAAATTGTATTTCTATAATACATATGGTGGAAACTGGCCATCTGCAAAAACGATAAAATATGAAGATTTAAAAGGAACGAAAGCATTCACACTAAATGAAGCGGTTAAAAATTCATCAAAAGGTAAGATTTTGAAAATTGACTTACCTGATCAGCCACTAGCACCACCTGTAAAACCATTAGGTAAAAAGGCGTATTTCTCTGGAAAAGGAGATGCCTTAAATAACCGCTTGATCTCTCCAGTTATTGATTTAACCCAAGCAAATACTGCAACCATTTCATTCGATCTTTGGAGAGCGATTGAGGAAAACTATGACTATTTATATGTGAATGTATATGAAGAAAATAGTAATGAACCTAAACAAATAAAAGCATATTCCGATGTGAAAAAAGAATGGGAAAAACAGGAATTGGATCTTTCCGAATTTAAGGGGAAAAAGGTTCGCGTTGAATTCCATTATGCAACGGATCCTGGTCTCGCTATGGATGCAGCTTATATTGATAACATCGCTGTGAAAGTGAATGGCCAAGAAGTATTGGTTGATGATGTTGAAGGAGAAGCAAAATTTGAATTAAAAGGGTTTACCGTTTTTGATGGCTCTCCTACTTACTTCCCAAGTTATTATTTAGTAGAGTATCGCACACATAATGGAGTGGACAAGGGACTAAAAAATGTTGGTTTTGCAGGACAAAAAATCTCCTATGATCCTGGAGTAGTTATCTGGTATTATGATGGACGATATGGAACCGATAACCGGACTGGAGAACATCCTGGAGAAGGTTTCTTAGGAGTGGTAGATGCTCATCAACAAGGTATATTCTGGAGTAATAAAGCTGCTGGTACTACTCGAGTCCAAATTAAAGACGCAGCATTTAGTCGATTTAAAACAGCTCCACTAACACTCTCTCAAAATGGAAATACTTTAAACTATCCAGGGTTGCCAGGGATTACTCGTTTTGATGATAAAAATGACTATTCTACTCCTTATAACCCGAGTGGTGGAAAAATTCTACCTAAAGTTGGTTTGAAAATGGATGTGAAGCTAGAAAAGATTTTTAATAGTGCTTTAATCACTGTTTCAAAAACGAAATAAGTCATATAGGTCTACCTTAAAAGGTAGAGTGTCATACAAGGCCCGTATCATTCTTATAGTGGTACGGGTTTTTTTAGGATTTTTAAATACTTAAATATGGAATAAATAATGAAAATAAACCTTAATGGGTAAATTTTCCAATTAAATAGTATAGCATACTAATATTCTTTTGTATATAGTAATATATATTATTTTGTTATAAATTTACAAATCAATTTTCGAAAATCAGACATAGATTAGAGATAGATATAAATCTATACTATATAAGGGTTGGTATAATAATTTCATTCGATTAGCCATTTTTATATTTTTGTATCTTTGTCTGAAGATTACTTCTCCCTAATCGAATTATATTGATAGTGGAGGTTGCCCTCTTAATCAGCCGCTCATCGTTTCCCCACTCACTCCCGCTAAAGGTTTGGCGCAAAAGTCGATCCTACACAAAAACGATTTGCGGCTTCATCTAGGAATGATCTAGGTTTTGGTTCCATTTATGCAACATGCTCTATAGTGCAGTGGTTTTTGTTAAAGGATGAATGAAATAGATAGGAGATGAATCGGTTATGTGGATCATTCCCCTATTTTTAGGGGTTCTTTTCGTACTAGGAATATTAGAAAAGCGAAAACATCAAAAGAATATTAACTCGATTCCCATTCGAATTAATGTCAATGGAATTCGAGGCAAATCGACAGTCACTCGTTTGATTACGGGAATTATGGTGGAAGCCGGATATCGCACAGTGGGGAAAACGACGGGAACTTCAGCCCGTATGATTTATTGGTTTAAGGAAGAAGAAAAGCCGATTATAAGAAGATTAGAAGGACCGAACATCCGAGAGCAAAAAGTGGTAGTAGCTGAAGCAGCCAAGTTAAAAGCAGAGTGCCTTGTTAGTGAATGTATGGCTGTCAATCCCGACTACCAAATTATTTTTCAAGAAAATATGATTCAAGCTACTGTTGGTGTGATTGTTAATGTGTTGGAGGATCATATGGATGTCATGGGCCCTACTTTAGACGAAGTTGCAGAAGCTTTTACCGCTACTATTCCATACAAAGGACACTTAATTATTAATAACGGTCCTTATGTAGAATATTATAAAAAATTAGCAAAAAAACGAAGAACACGAGTCTATGTTGCTGATAATTCTCGAATTTCTGAGGAGTACTTACGTCAATTTGATTATATGATTTTCCCTGAAAATGCATCTTTAGCTTTAGCTGTGGCGGAAGCTTTGGGAATTGATGAAGAAACTGCTTTTAATGGTATGTTAAATGCCCATCCAGATCCAGGGGCAATGCGTATTCTTACCTTAGATATGACAGAGAATCCATCTTATTTTGTTAATGGATTTGCTGCAAATGACGCGACATCCACTTTAAATATTTGGGAACGTGTAGGAATGCTTGGTTATCCGACGCAGGATCCCATTGTGATTATGAACTGTCGTCCTGACCGTGTTGACCGAACAGAGCAGTTTGCAAACGATGTACTCCCTCATATGCAAATTGACTGTTTGATGGTGATCGGTACGACAACATCACCTATTGTAGAAGCGTATAAAGCTGGAAAAATCAAAGCACGTGAAGTTCTTGATTTGGAAGACCAACCGACAAAGGTAATATATCAGGCGATAAAAGAAAGAATGGCTGGGCGGATGATCTATGGTGTTGGTAATATTCACGGTGCAGCAGAGCCGTTATGTGAACTATTTGAAGAAGCCAATAAAAAAGTAAAAGAACTAAAAAATCGACAAAGAAAGAGTACGAAATATGTCGGTTAGGAGGAAAATGGATTGTTTGGTTCAGACTTATATATCTCTCTAATCATCGGGGTAGTCCTTAGTCTTCTCTATGCAGAAAAGACAGGTGTTGTACCAGCTGGCTTGATTGTTCCAGGATATATGGGATTGGTATTTGATCAACCTATCTTTATTGGAACAGTTTTACTCCTTTCTTACCTTACTTTTCTAATTGTAACGAAAGTAGTAAGTCGCTTTACCATTCTCTATGGTCGAAGAAAGTTTACAGCAATGTTATCGGTAGGAATTGTGCTGAAATTAATATTTGACTTATTGGTTGCTAAAGTATTCCCTCTGTTCCCCTTTGAGCTTGCTGAATTTAGAGGAATTGGAATTATTGTTCCAGGACTTATTGCCAATACCATTCAAAAGCAAGGGCTCGTTCCAACGATGTGGAGCACATTGTTGCTTAGTGCTTGTACATTTTTGATTATGTTCGTTTACCATATGTTCTAGAAAGGAATTGTATGGATGTTAACTTGGAAACAACGGATGCTTCGCTTTAATAAAAGGCATAAAAAGAAGGCGGTTTTACATACAAGTATCGCAGCAGTGATTACGTTTGTTGGAATTATTTTACTTAATATGTTGGATCAGCCAGAGGCGATTCAAGTGAAGAAAAATCCTCAAGATCAGTTAACCGTATCACTGGTGGGAGACATGATGTTTGGACGAAATATACAAGATGTTGTTATACCAAATAAAGGCTATGATTATCTATTTGAATATGCAACTCCATTTTTTAAGGTGTCTGATTTTGTGACTGCTAACTTTGAAAACCCAATTACTTTGGGGGAGAATTATCCCAAAGCCGATAAGTATATCCACTTAAATACAAAACCCGAAGCGGCGACAGCGGTTAAAAAAGCTGGCATTTCAGTGGTCAGCTTAGCGAATAACCATATGAAAGATTTCGGGAAACAAGGATTGGTTGATACAATTAAAACCTTTAACAAAGTGGATGTAGATACAGTCGGAGCTGGAAGTGATTTAGGTAATGCAACAAAAATTTCTTATAAGACTAAAAATGGAGTAAAAATTGCTACCCTAGGAATCTCAGATGTATTACCGAAAGGATTTGGGGCACAGAAGAATCGTTCAGGAATCGCTCTTGCAAAACCATCTATTTTCTTTCCTTTAGTTGCAAAAGCAAAGAAAAATGCTGATTTAGTTATTGTGCATGTACATTGGGGATTGGAATATGATAGTAGCTATCATCCGCGACAAAAAGATTTGGCACATGCACTTATTGATGCAGGGGCAGACATTATCGTAGGACACCATCCCCATGTATTGGAATCAGTTGAAGTATATAAAAATGGAGTTATCTTCTATAGTCTCGGTAATTTTATCTTTGACCAAGGATGGTCACGTACACGTGAATCGGTGTTAGCCCAATACAAAATTGGACGAGATGGAAAAGCGCGGATCGAAATACATCCTATGTATATCCGTGAGGGGCGTCCACGACCTGTAACCGGTTGGACCAATGTATATCGCCGTGAAAAGATTTTCGCTCAGATTACGGATGAAATGATGTATACCAATAAATGGAATCAAGTTTGGAAACGAGAAGGAGATAAAATTATAAGGGAAATTGGTCATGTAAAATTAGCGACTGGAGGGAACAAGCATGCCAAATAAACGTTTTCACGTGATTCTCTCCATCATTGTTACCATTGGTTTAGTGGGAGCCTTTTTTTATCAAAAGTACACCTATCAAGATCAATCAGCTGCCTTTGAAAAAACCATTCAAAAAAAAGGTACCAAGAAATATGGAGTAGCGGCTGGGCACCCTGAAGCGGTACGAATTGGCATGGAAGTTCTTGAGCAAGGTGGTAATGCCGTAGATGCAGCGATAGCTGTTTCTTATGCTCTTGGTGTGGTAGAGTTATATGGTTCCGGTATTGGTGGTGGGGGGACAATGCTAGTTTATCCAGCAAATAAGAAGCATAAACCTGCTATTTTGGACTACCGTGAACATGCTCCTTTCACAGGAGAGATCCCTGAAAATAGTGTGGGTATTCCCGGGTTTGTCAAAGGAATGGAAATGGCTCATAAGAAATATGGTAAACTTCCTTTGAAACAATTAATTCAACCATCCATTGATTTGGCTGAGAAAGGATTTGAAGTTTCTTCACAACTCACATATCGCTTACAAGGAGCTCAGGCCCGCATGCCTGTAGCGCAGATACCTCATCTATATCCAGGGGGGCGTCCGATTGCTCCTAAGCAGTTATTACAACAAAAACAGTTAGCGGAGACTTTGAAGCTGATTAGAGACGGTGGAGCCCAGGCTTTTTACAGTGGAGCACTTGCTAAGAAGATTGAGCAACAAACTAAAGGGGTAAAACTTACAGATCTACAAAAATATCAACCTACAGAAAAAGAGCCTTTTGTACACAAATATAAAGATTATAAAATTTATACTCCCGGTCCACCTAGTGGTGGCATTATGTTATTCCAATCTTTACGAATGACAGAGGATTTAAAGATCCATACGGTAAAGGATATGTCGGCTGACTTTATTCATTTGATGGGTGAAGTGAATAAACGAGCCAACTCTTCTCGTATCAAATATCTAGGTGATCCAAACTTTGTTAATGTTCCTGTTAAAGATATGACTACTGATGGATATATCCAAAGACTATCTTCTTCGATTAACCGAACCCAAATCTCTGAGAAATACAAGGTAGAGACGGATACGATTGCAGATAAAGAAGATCATGATAATACCACGCATTTGGTTGTAGTAGACCAAGAAGGAACAGTCGTATCAGCTACCAATACCTTAAGTAACTTTTTTGGCTCCGGAATTTATGTGGATGGTTTCTTTTTAAATAATCAGCTAGCTAATTTTAGTACGAATAAGAAAAGCCCGAATAGCGCTCAACTCGGTAAGAAGCCATTGAGCTATACAGCACCTACTATTTTAGTTAAAAATAACAAGCCAGTCCTTGCGATCGGAAGTGCAGGTGGGCAGCGTATTACCCCTATACTTACAGAGGTTATCGTTCGCTTAATCGAGTTTAAGCAGCCTATGCAACAAGCGATTAACCAGCCACGTTTTATGGTTGATGGGAAAACGGTATTTTTAGAGAAAGATATTCCAGTAGCTGAAAAAGCAAAGTTGCAGAAAATGGGCTATTCTTTTGAATATAAAAATATAGGTAACTTTTATGGTGGAGTTCAGGGAATCCGAATTGATCCGAATGTCGGTGTTGTGGATGGTGGATATGATCTCCGACGTGGAGGAGCTTATAAAGTTTCTGATTGAGATGATGAAGGGAGGTCAAAGAATAGATAAATGGATTTAACAAGAGCTGAACGACTGCGTAAACAAAAAAAGATAAAAAGGGAACTAACCCGTAAACAAATACTAGGTATAATCATTCCTAGTTTAATTGTCGCTGGTCTCCTTATTTTTTTAACTAACTTTCGTGATGTTGAAACGTTAGGTCCAGAAGAGATCAAGGCGATTGAAGCATATAAGCAAAAGTTAGTACAAGGGACACTTGTTGATAAAAGCGAGGGACTTTTTACTCAAGCTGATTTTAATACGATTATGAAGTCGATGGAGCGTCTTCATGAATATGCAAACTTTCTTGTATTTGGACCAGAATGGGGTTATAAAATTAATAATACCAATCAGGAGTTTGCTAAAGTTGAAGCAATTATTAATAAACCTGAATACTCGAAGACCCCTGATGGACGTGAATTTATTCAATCGTTAAAAGATGATATTGCTTTAGCTAAAAAAAACTTTGGCAAGCGGGATTCTCATGATATTTTAGATGACCTAGCTTCTTTGGTATTCGTAGAGCATATACTTGATGGTGAACGTCAGTGGGGAAATCCCAAAACAGTTCAGCTTATGAAGAAAAAAGGAATTAAATTAGTAAAGGAACAACCTTCTAATACTGAGAATGCTCCGCAAACGAAATAATAGAAATAAAAAACCCTTGGTAATATAACCAAGGGTTTTTATGTTAATTGGAATAATATCCCTATTTCTAGATCAGACTATGGACACATGGATAGGAGGAATAGGGATGAAACGCTTTGGCATAATGATATGGACGTTGTTAACTATTTTCTCGTTATGTAACAATACTGCATTTGCAGAGCCTAGTCCTATGCTTGCTACTGAGGCTCGGTCAGCAGTATTAATGGATGCTCACTCCGGAAAGATTCTATTTGAAAAAAATAGTCATGAAAAATTATCACCAGCTAGTATTACTAAAGTAATGACTATGTTATTAGTCATGGAAGCGATTGACCAAGGGAAAATCAAATGGCAGGATCAAGTACGAGTTAGCGAAAAGGCTGCATCCATGGGAGGATCACAAATTTTCTTGCAACCAGGCGAACAGATGAGTGTCACAGATTTGCTAAAAGGGATTGCTGTCGCTTCCGCTAATGATGCTTCTGTGGCCATAGCTGAGTATATCGCTGGAACTGAGGAACATTTTGTTGAATTAATGAATAAGCGAGCCCGTGAGCTTGGAATGAAAGATACCCATTTTGCAAATAGCAATGGTTTACCTGCGGATAACCATTTTTCCTCTGCTTATGATATTGCGGTTATGTCTCGAGAGCTACTTAAACATCCAGAGATAACGAAGTTTACAGGGGTTTATCAAGACTATTTGCGAAAAGATTCACCAAAGCCATTTTGGTTGGTTAATACCAATAAACTAGTTCGGTTTTATCTAGGAGTAGATGGGCTTAAAACAGGCTTTACTTCTGAAGCACGCTTTTGCCTTACAGCAACAGCACAGCGAGATCAAATGCGAGCAATTGCCGTGGTTTTGGGAGAGCCTAATGCAAAAATCAGAAATAAAGAAGTATCACAAATGCTAGACTATGCTTTTAATCAATATACCCATTTTACTGTTTATAAAAAAGGGGATCTGATTGCACAAAGACAAATTCCTAAAGGAGACCCTGAATGGGTTGAATTCCGTGCTAATCAGCCGATGGGTATTTTAATTCGTAAGGGAGAAGACCCAAAAGCTTATCATAAGAAAATCATTTGGCAAGAGGTATCTGCCCCGATTAAAAAAGGTCAAGTCCTTGGTAAGGTACAGATCAGTAAAGAAGGGCGGGTCGTAACAGAATGGGAGCTTGTCTCTGTACAAGATATTCAGGAAGCTACTTTCTGGTCAAACTTTAAAAAGACCTTACGTAAAATCTTTTTCATTTCTTGATCTTCATTTGCCTACCATAATAAATAGTGGTAGGCTTTTTTGGATCGTACGATGATAGGACATTTATTAAAGGTCCATCTCAATATTCAAATGTTTAAGAAGGAAAGAAAAGGATATTTATAGAAATATTAGGTTGGAATAGATGGAAAGGAGAGCTGCTGATATGAGTCTCAATCTTGAAATGAAGCATAGTCGCAATGTGCTTGTTGTTAGATTAAATGGAGAACTTGATCATCATACTGCAGAACAGGTACGATATCAGATTGAGGATGAGCTGGGAAAAGATCGTTACTTTCACTTGGTACTTAATCTAAAGAATTTAGACTTTATGGATAGCTCAGGTCTAGGTATGATCTTGGGAAGATATAAAAAAGTATCACAATTAGGAGGGAAAATGGTGCTTTGTTCCATTCAACCTTCTGTATATCGACTGATGGAAATGTCTGGACTATTTAAGATATTACCTACATTTGAAGATGAGCAAACTGCAGTTTCGGCATGTGGGGTGGCATCATGAAACAAAATGTACATAAGAATTTTATGGAACTTAAATTTCCAAGTCGTTCAGAAAATGAAGCTTTTGCACGTGTTGCTGTAGCCTCATTTGTTTCGCAACTTGACCCTACGATGGAAGAGCTGACCGATATTAAAACCGTTGTCTCTGAAGCAGTGACCAATGCCGTCATTCATGGATATGAGAATCAGGAAGGCATGATTTATATTCGTGCCGAAATTGACGGATCACGTATCAGCATCCAAATAACGGACCAAGGGACTGGTATCATGGATGTAAGTGAAGCACGACAACCTTTATATACTTCCAAACCTGAATTGGAGAGATCTGGGATGGGGTTTACCATCATGGAGAACTTTATGGATGAAGTAACAATTCACTCAAAGCCGGGAAAAGGTACAACCATTTATATGGTGAAATTTTTGAAAAGCCATCAGCAACAAAAGATGGCGAATTGAGGGATTCGTCATGGATGCTGATGTACGTAACAATAAACTCCATCACTTGTCTGATGAAGAAGTACGTAATTTAATCAAAGCAAGTCAATCAGGAAATTTGGAAGCTCGTGATCGCCTAGTTCATCACAACATTCGGTTAGTATGGTCGGTCGTACAGCGCTTTTTGAATCGTGGGTATGAGGCGGAAGACTTGTTTCAAATCGGGTGTATTGGTCTGATAAAAGCGATAGATAAGTTTGATCTTTCTTTTGACGTGAAGTTTTCTACATATGCTGTGCCTATGATTATTGGAGAGATTCAGCGCTTTTTACGTGACGATGGAATCGTGAAAGTAAGTCGATCGCTTAAAGAAATGGCAAATCGTATCAAAAAAATCAGAGATGAGCTTTCAAAGCGCTTAGATCGCATACCAACCATTCATGAGATAGCAGAAGAATTAGGAGTAGATCCGGAAGAAATTGTATTCGCTCAAGAAGCCAATCGAGCACCTACATCGATCTATGAAAATGTATACGAAAATGATGGTGATCCTATTACATTAATGGATCAAATCGCTGATGAATCTGAAACCTCTTGGTTTGATAGAATTGCTCTAAAGGATGCGATTCATCGTTTAAACGATCGAGAACGTTTAATTGTATATTTGCGTTTTTATAAAGATCAAACCCAAGCAGAAGTAGCAGAAAGGTTAGGGGTGTCACAAGTTCAAGTCTCACGTTTAGAAAAAAAGATTATTTCACGTATGCGTCAGGAACTGGAGCTAGATATGACACAAGATTCTTCGTAACGCCTCTTTATGAGGTGTTTTTTGTTTTCAAGCTTTTTATGGGAAAATCATATGATATGGATATGCCAAACGGCTAGTTCTAAAAGTAGCTAGAAGGAAATAACTGTTTTTGTATAGTGAATTTTTTGGGCATATAACTATTTTATAGATAGGTGGAATATTTTATCATGACCCAAGAAAGTGAAAAAGCTAGAATGTCTAAAGAGTCATGTTTACAGATAGATCCATTTGCAGAAGAACAAAAATTACTCATGCTAGCGATTAGAGGAGATGTCGAGTCGATGTTTGCACTATCTCAGTACTATTTTTCCCAAGTGAATCAAGCAAAAAAATGGAATGAAGGAGAAAGATGGCTTTGGTTAGCTGCTCGAGGAGGACATATCGAGGCGATGAGTCAATTAGGTTGTCGCTTACTTGATGGTAAGCAAATGGATCCATCGCCTGCGGATGCTATTGGCTGGATTATTCGTGCAGCTAAGCTCGGAGATGGTAGAGCGATGTATCGCTTAAGCAGTTGCTTTTTCCAAGGAAATCTACTTGTTTATGATCCCGAAGAGGGAGAAAAGTGGTTAAGGCGTGCTGCGGAAAATGGATATACTCAAGCGATAAAGGAGTTGGAGAGTCGAGGAGAAAAGTCAAAAGATATACAAGAAAGCAGGGTAGAGGAAAAGCTGATGGTAAAGTCCAACTCTATTTTGAATAAAAGTGAGAAATGGAGTATCATTAAAGTTATTTTGTTAATAGTTGGTATGATGATATTATTTTTAGTAATGGGAGTTTATTTTGACATGGAAATAATTCGATTTTTTTTAGATTAAGCTAAAAGAAGTATTGCAGATTGATGTTTTACAAGTTATAGTAACATAATCGGCTTGAGATTGACTGTTTTCGGGAATATCAAGAAAGAATATAGTTAAAAGCTATACAAGCGTAATTTTTTTGGTAATATATCATTGGAACGATTATGAATAACTGAAGGGGAAGTACCAAATGGAAAACTACTATCATATTTTAGAGATATCTCCTTCGGCATCCAAAGAGGAAATTCAGGAATCTATCTACAAGCAGCAACGTATTTGGCACCAGCGCATTAATTCTCCAGATTTTGAACGGAGAGTAGAAGCAGAGCGAATGCTGCGTTTACTAGAAAATATACAAGATCAATTGTTGGATGAAGAAAAGCGGAAGCTTTACGATAAAAAATTAACTTCCCTATCTATTGTTTTAAATGAAGATATAGAGAAAGAAGAAGGGAAGCTAGAGGATCCGAAGGATAAAATCCAGAAAAACGAAGTACAGAAAGATCTTGAGTCTGAGAAAGGTCAAGATATAAATCAAACAGAAAAAGATTTATTAGAAGAGAAAGAGAATCATGGAGAACAAAAGCAACCCATAGAACAAACAAAAATAGATCATGAAGAAACAAATACGGAAATAAAAGAACTGGATCCAAAAGA
This sequence comes from Thermoflavimicrobium daqui, assembly GCF_003313465.1. Lineage (GTDB taxonomy): Bacteria > Bacillota > Bacilli > Thermoactinomycetales > Thermoactinomycetaceae > Thermoflavimicrobium > Thermoflavimicrobium daqui. The sequence goes on along the minus strand of NZ_KZ845663.1, from coordinate 21,653 downwards.
AATGTATCAACTTGGTGTCAAGTTAATTGAAGGAGATACTGGCGAGGTCAATCAGATAAAGGGAATTGAGTGGCTAATTAAAGCCGCAAAACAAGGATATCATGCTGCTATGTTTCAGCTTGCGGTGTATTTTCTTGAAGGGACTGTTTTACCATTTGATAGAAAAGAAGGAGAGCATTGGTTAAGACAGGCAGCAGAAAGTAAATATACTCCAGCTATGGTTGAACTCGGCAGAAGGCTAATCGATGGAGATATCCTGCAAAAAAATTCGACAGAAGGTGTTGGATGGCTTGTTCAAGCTGCTGATCAAGGTAGTGAGAGAGCAAAAAGGATTCTAAACGAACGGCTTTCTCATGCTCAAGAAACTAAACCAAAGATCCAAGTACAACCGACTGTTGATAAGGTAGAGCCAGAAAATAAAAAGATAAAAACGTGGTGGTATAAAACTTCACTGATACTCATGGGACTTTTAACTTTGACTGTTATTTATTATGGTGTAATCAATAAGTCACCAACGAAAACAGAGAAGATTTATATTCCACAACAAAATGGAAATAACACGGGAGATTCTGAGGAAGAAAAGAAAGAAGAACCTATCAAAAACTCTAACCCAGATTATCATGATATCGGGAATAATGGAGGTAATAACGGATCTGTACAAAATCCGGGGAGCTCTAAGCCGGATGATTCTCAATCAGATGACTCCAAGCCCGGTGATCCCAACTCCGGTGATCCCAAGCCCGGTGACCCTAAGCCTGGTGATCCCAAACCCGGTGACCCCAAGCCCGGTGATCCCAAGCCCGGTGATCCCAAGCCCGGTGATCCTAACCCCGGTGATCCCAACTCTGGTGATCCCGACCCGACTGATCCGCCACCTGGAGGTAACTCAGGTGGCGACCAAACGGGTCAAGCTCCCGGTTCAAATCCAAACCCTACTCCATCCAATCAGCCACCATCTCAGGTTGCAGATAAAGCGGAAAATACCTCAAATGGGAGAATCTAATTGTGAAAAAGTAGGGTGTATCCAATAACTGAATATTAGAAATGAAATTAAATAACTGAAAAGTGGCTAACGATTTTTGAGCCACTTTTTTATTTTTAAAAAGTGAAATAAAGAAAAGATTTCTTGTTAAAGGGATGATTATTTATATGCATGATTTTTGTACATACTATACCTAATTAAACTAATAGGAAGGAGGTTGCCCGTGGAAACCATTTATCTGCGACTAAAGAAAAAAGTTCAGGTACAGTCTGGGCAACAGCTCCTTTTGCAGGATATTGCGTATTTGGTAGTAGATGATTCTTTTAAACATTTACTACGAATTCCTATATGTACTGTAGATTTATCTCACGGAAACTATTCTTTAATCGAATTAAAAGATGTGATTCAGTTAATTCATAAACAAGTTCCAGATGTATATTTACAAAATATTGGTCCCCAACAAACCATTATCGAAGTAATAACTCCAAGTCGGATTCCAAAAATATTTACGGTCATTTTAGTTTGGATCTTTTTGTTTACTGGATCAGGGCTTGCAATCATGAATTTTCATACAGATGTTAGTATGAAAGAAGTTCATGAGCGCATTTATTATTTGGTTACAGGAATACATAACCCTAGTCCTTTACTATTACAAATTTCTTATTCAATTGGTATTGGGTTGGGGATGATTATCTTTTTTAATCATCTATTTAAACGCCGCTTTAATGAAGAGCCAAGTCCGATGGAGTTAGAAATGTTTTTGTATCAGGAAGCGATTGATCAATTTGTGATTGAGGATGAAAAACAAAAATTAGAACGCAGGGATCATGATGCTTCTTCATAATATATTCATTCTTTTTTTGGGATTAGCTTGGGGATTTGCGGTTGGCAGTGGCTTTGTAGCCTTTATAACGGTACTTGATATTATCCCACGTCTTATACAACTGACAAAGACAGCATCAAAAATCCATTCTTATGAGTATGCTGTAATTTGTGGTGTTCTGGCATTTACTTGGTTTGATTTAAGAGATTGGAACCTTACTGTACCAAGCTTGTTTATGGTTCTTGTGGGTTTGTTGATGGGAATTTTTATTGGAATGTTAGCAGCAGCTTTAACAGAAGTATTAAATGTGATACCTATTTTAGCTAAGCGCTTACATATGCAAAATTATTTGCTTTATTTATTAATGGCTATGGCATTTGGAAAAATTGTGGGTTCCCTATTTCAATGGCTCTGGTTCTATGTTTGGTAGAATATATAAAAATACCTTTATTACGCCTAGGCTTAATGTGACTCGAGTTTGGATCAAAATGTAAGGGGTTAAAGGACGGAGGATATGGGTAAGAGAAAAGTTATTTTAGTTACAGATGGAGACCAAATTGCAAAAGAGACATTAGAGGAAGTGGCTCGTCAAATAGGAGGACGCTGTATATCGTTATCATCAGGTAATCCGACACCGTTATCTGGAGATACTTTGGTAGCACTTATCAAACAAGCTGTTCATGATCCAGTGATTGTGATGTTTGATGATTGTGGTAATGATAAAGAGGGGCATGGTGAAAAAGCATTACGTTATGTAGCCACCCATCCTGAAATTCAAGTATTAGGTGTATTAGCGGTCGCTTCTGACTGTATGAAAGGCTTAGGTACTCCAATCCATATGTCTGTAGACTCTAATGGAAATGTTGTTAGTTATTGTGTAAATAAAAGAGGAGAGGTTGAGCGTGAACGACCGCGCCGAATTTATGGTGATACAGTCGAGGTTTTAAATCGAATACAAGTGCCTGTTGTGATAGGAATTGGTGATATAGGAAAAATGAAAAGAAAGGATTTAACTCGTTATGGAGCTCCTATTACAACGAAGGCGGTTCAGCTCATTTTAAACATGTATAGATGAATATGGATAAGGAAGTGGAACATGTTTCAGCAAACGGATCATCGACCTTGGCCATTATCCAAAGGAATCTGGATCATGACACAAGAGTGGGAGAAAGTTTTATTCCTACATTATCCAATCTTACCTGAACGAATGATGAAGTATATTCCTGACTCGTTGGAGTTAGATTGTTGGAATGGACAAGCTTGGTTAACGATCGTTCCTTTTTGGATGGGGCAAATACGTCCTAGAGGATTGCCTACTTTTTCTTATACGCGTTTTCCACAAATCAATGTCAGAACTTATGTAACGGATCAAGGGAAAAAACCAGGTGTATACTTCTTTAGCTGTGATGCTAGTCGGAAGTTAATCGTTTTATTAGCTAAGCATTTGGCACATTTACCTTATTATTTTGCAAAGATGAGCTTGCAGAAGCAAGGAAATGAATATATTTTTAGCTCACATCGGCAAGAAAAGAGCTCAGAAGAGGCAAAGCTGTGTGTACACTATCAACCTAGTTCTGGCTTTTGGGTGGCAAAACAAGGAACACTTGATCATTGGTTGATTGAACGCTATTGCTTTTATAGTTGTAAAGGGCTCAATCTATACCGGGCGGAGATCCATCACCAGCCGTGGCAGCTTCAACAAGTGAAAGTAAAGACGATTCAGCAGCAGCTTTTGCCTAAGTTTTGGATATCTGATTCGTATACATTAGCCCACTACAGTGATCAACAAAAGGTATGGTTCTGGCCTTTAAAAAAAGTGGATAAATATCATGGGTAGTTCGACCAAAATTATAGATCGCTCTTAGATCAAGCTGAAGGATCGACTTTTTTCAAAAAGTAACAATGGTTTTTAAGTGCTAATCTATAAGATGTTCGATAGACTGATATTTGAAGACGAAAGCTCAAAAACGATGAGGTACGGATTAAGTAGGTGATCTTATACACGAAGGATCATCATTCCTTGTTCTTTACTTTTTCTTTGGAATATTATCCAATGTGGTAGCGGTTTGTCTTAATCCCACAGCAGTTACTAGTTTAACAGCATCTAATTCATCTTGTGTAACCATATGTTTTTTTACTTGCTCCATGTTTTGTTCGAGTTTGGATACACTGCTTTTTAATTCGTTAACATCCCCTTTGATCTCTTGGATGTCTTTTTGTAGGGTATAAATGTCTCCTTTAATTCTGTGGATATCCTTTTCCATACTATTGAATCTATCATCAAACTGCTTTTGCATACTATTGAATCTATCATCAAACTGCTTTTGCATACTGTTGAATCTATCATCAAATTGCTTTTGCATACTGTTAAATCTATCATCAAACTGTTTTTGCATACTATTGAATTTGTCGTCAGTCTCTTTTTGCATTCCTTCTAATTTTGCATGGATTAACTCCTGTCCATGTAATAAAGCCGATAACATTGCTTTAATTTCTGACATACTTGATCACCCCGAACTTTAAATTGACACCTATTTTTTACATTCGAGGTAAAGTGTTATTTTCCTTTTTTTAGGGATATTTCTTCTCTTTTTAATGAAAAAAGATTGACTTTCTGAAGAAGATCAGATAGACTCTTACTAATAATTTGATATATGAAACCTCTTTCGCTGAAGTGGAGGTTGCGGCTTTTATGAGTATTCAAATCGGAGATACAGAGAGGATCAATGAGGGTTTGAAGAAAGGAAAAGTCGCCGAAGTTTGTCCATATTCTCTGTATAGACAAACTGGGTCTGTTTCCGAAAAGGAGCAGAACTGTCACGATACAGATGGATCGTGAAGCGCTATCTTCAACGAAAATATGGGAAATGGTTTTATGTAAAATACTGTCCATATTTTCGGAGAGTATTTTTTATTTATTAAATGTAAATGGAATCTTTTTATTTATTTTATTAAATGAATGATTTATATATTGGCAGTTTGTTGATTATCTGTAATATAGGGCGATTATCGATTATTGGGTGACTAGAAACTATGATAAGGACAGGGTGAATGAAATGTACTTACACGGAACAAGCCGGATCAACAAGCTTGGTCATTTAGAAATTGGTGGTTGTGATACTGTTGACTTAGCACAAAAGTATGGAACCCCTCTCTATGTGATGGATGAGACTTTAATTCGTGATCGAATGCGTCAATTTGTATGTGCGTTTCAAAATACGGGATTGCGGTTTCGAGTTGCATATGCCAGCAAAGCATTTTCTACAATGGCTATGTGTCGAATCGTAGATGAAGAAGGATTGATGTTAGACGTCGTTTCTCAAGGAGAAATATTTACCGCTTTATCAGCCGGATTTCCTGCTGAACGTATTTATTTTCATGGAAATAATAAAACACCACAAGAGATAGAATTTGCACTCGATGCAGAAATTTATCTATTTGTGGTAGATAATTTTGATGAGTTAATGTTGCTTCAAGCGATTGCAAAGGAAAAACAAAAAAGAGCACGTGTGATTCTACGTATTACACCAGGAGTAGAAGCACATACACATCAATATATTCAAACGGGAAAAGAAGACTCAAAGTTTGGCTTTGGCTTGGAGAGTGGTCAAGCATTGAAAGGGGTAGAACTAGCCTTAACATGTAGTCAACTAGATTTTATGGGCTTTCATTGTCATATTGGTTCGCAAATTTTTGAAACAAATGCTTTTTCTGCAACTATTGTTAAAATGAGTCAATTGATTAAAACGAGTTATGAGCGGTGGGGAGTCCTCACTCAAATATTTAATACAGGCGGCGGGTTCGGAATTCGATATATAGATGAAGATACTCCGAAGTCACCCCAAGATTATGTACAAGTAATTGCTAGTACAGTAAGAACATACTTAAGTGATTTGCCACTAATCCCAGAAATTTGGGTAGAGCCGGGACGTTATATCGTAGGAGAAGCAGGAACTACTTTATACACAATTGGAACGGTTAAAGAGGTTCCGGGTATCCGTAAATATATTGCAGTTGACGGAGGAATGTCTGATAATCTTCGCCCCGCCTTGTATCAAGCAAAATATGAAGCGTTAATAGCCAATCGCGCTACAGAGCCTGCAACTGAAATGGTGACCATTGCTGGAAAAGCTTGCGAAGAAGGCGATATTTTAATATGGGATATACCACTTCCAGGAGTTCAGTCAGGAGATATTATGGCAGTAAATTGTACGGGTGCTTATAATTATTCGATGGCTAGTAACTATAATCGTGTTCAGAAACCAGCGGTGGTGTTTGTTAAAGAAGGAACAGCTGAGATTGTGGTTAAGCGTGAGACACTTCAAGATATTATTTCACATGATCATATTCCGGAACGATTGATCCCTAAGAAAGAAAAAGTAACGATTTAAAAAAGATTTTTCATTAATCTAAATTCCTCTTAAACCTCTATCTCTTAAATAGGGGTTTATTTTTTGTCACATTTTTGTGCCATTTGAAGGCTGTGTAGGATTTTAATTTGGGAATGTGTTATCATGAGTAACGAAGATTACCCTGATAGAAGGGAGATATGTTATGGTCACGAATAAGCATCGTGCACTTAGGATCTTTGCTGTATTGACAGCAATAGGTTCGTATCTGATGTTAATTGTTGGAGCTGTTGTAACCAAAACTGGCTCAGGAGAAGGCTGTGGAAACTCTTGGCCTTTCTGTCATGGTGCACTCATTCCTAACTCTTTTCCGATGGAAACCATCATTGAATATAGTCATCGGATTGTTTCAGGAGGAGTAGGACTCTTGATAGTCATTTTGACTATTTGGGCATGGCGATCATTTCCAAGAAGTAAACGAGTAAAAATCTTTGGATTCATGAGTGTCTTTTTTGTACTTTTACAAGGTGCCTTAGGAGCATTAACAGTTGTCTTTCGTGGGGCATTTGCTAAAAAAGCAGCCTTATCTTTGCACTTTGGTTTTTCGCTTATTTGTTTTGCTAGTGTCGTTTTGCTAGCTGTTCATCTATTTCAATTAAAACATGGTAAAAAACCAGAAGCAGAGACAGCCAAAATCAAATCTGAAAAACCTGTATCGCATCGTTTTCAATACGCAGTTTGGGGATTAGCTATTTACTCATATGTTGTCGTTTATACAGGGGCATTTGTTCGACACATGCAAGCTACGATGGCTTGTGGGTTCGAATTTCCCACTTGTGGAAAGCAATATTTCCCTAGTTTAGGGAACTTAGAAGGAATTCATATGTTACATCGGTATGCTGGAATTTCTCTATGGTTTTTAACTCTTGTTCTGCTATGGGGGATCATTCGCTATTATCGACATCGTGAAGATTTGCACAAAGGAGCTTGGCTTGCTTTTATCTTTATCTCACTGCAAGCAGCAAGCGGTATTATGACTGTATTCTCTGGAGGACAAGTGCTACTAGCACTATTACACACCACGATCATATCCATCTATTTCTCCATTCTTTGCTATCTGTGTATGCAAGCAGGATGGACTAAATCTAGAAAAACGAAATCACTTGACAAAGAAACACCTGTTTTGCAGTCATAAAATATAGACATTCATCAAAGATTAAGATAAGATATACTCAAACTGAAAGATTTATTCATGAATCATCCTTCGGGGCTGGGTGCAAATCCCGACCGGCGGTGATGACAATCTTTATTGTCTTAGCCCGTGACCCGCTTGTAGCGGTGGATTCGGTGAAACTCCGGAGCCGACAGTAAAAGTCTGGATGGGAGAAGGATGTTGATTAGGCTAGCACACTTGTTATTTTTTAATTGGATAAGGTGCATAGAATGTTTATAAATAATCTTTGTGAATGCTTTAACAAAATGGGCACAAAACCCATCTTGTTACTTTATTGGTAATAAGATGAATGAGTGCTTTTATTCGCCATACCTTTGATAAGGTTCCCCCTCTAAGTGTAAATTCGAGTGGGAAATGGTAGCATTCTATGTAGATCTATTCATTTAAAAAATGAGAGTTGAGTGTTTATTTAGCTATGTCTAATTTTCCCATCGATCAACCAAGCCCTGATATTTTGTATCAGGGCTTTTTTCGTACCCGAAATAAAAAGGGGGTTATTCATGCAAACTCATGAAGACTGGATGCATTTAGCATGGCAATTGGCTAAGTCAACAGCAGGTCAAACAGCACCAAATCCGATGGTTGGAGCTTGTGTTGTGAAAGATGGTCGTTTGGTCGGCTTAGGTAGTCATCTCCAAGCAGGAACCGCTCATGCTGAAGTTCATGCTTTGAATATGGCTCAAGAAAAGGCACAAGGATCTACTCTTTATGTGACATTAGAACCTTGTAATCACTATGGCCGTACACCTCCATGTACAGAAAAAATTATAACAAGTGGTGTTAAGCGGGTTGTTGTAGGTTCATTGGACCCCGATCCATTGGTGGCGGGAAAAGGAATACAACGTCTACAAGAGGCAGGAATCGAGGTTATACAACCTGTATACGAAGAAGCATGTATTCGATTGAATGAAGCATATTTTCATCATCGACATACTGGATATCCATTTGTCACACTAAAAACTGCCATGACATTAGATGGTAAAATTGCGACGCATGTTGGAGACAGTCAGTGGATTACCAATGAGAAATCTCGGCAAAAAGTTCATCAACTACGTCATCAACATGATGCGATTTTAGTGGGAGTGGGCACAGTCTTAGCAGATAATCCGCGTTTAACTGCTCGGCTAGAAGTAGGAGGAATTCAGCCCATTCGGGTAGTTGTAGATAGCCATTTGCGTACTCCTATCGATTCGAATATAACCGATGTAACAGAAGCAAAGACTTGGATTTTTACAACGGATGCAAAGGATCAACAAAAAGAGCAGGAGCTTATAGCAAAAGGAGTCAAAGTGATATCGACAGGAGCAGGATCCCAAGTAGATCTAGAGGTTGTATTACAGACTTTAGGTGATCATGGCATTTTATCTTTATTGGTTGAGGGTGGCGGAGAAGTCAATGCATCTTTTTTACATGGAAATCATGTACAAAAAGTAATCGCCTTTATTGCCCCAAAGCTGCTTGGAGGGAGAAATAGTCCCACCTCGATTGAGGGAGAAAATCCAGAGAAGATGAAAGAATCGAAAGAGTTAAAGGATATAACAATTGAGCGATTCGGCGATGATCTTTGTATCATCGGTTATATTTAAACATCCGTTGATAATTAAACCATGTAACATAATTTCGAGTAGAAAGGAGTGGGATGATTGTTTACTGGATTGATTGAAGAAGTAGGTACAGTAAAGCGATTAAGTCACTCAGGCATGACTCTTCAGTTAACGATTTCTTGTAGAAAGGTATTAGAAGGAACGCAGATTGGCGACAGTATTGCTGTAAATGGTGTGTGTTTAACTGTCACAGAGCTAGATGATCATTCATTTAGTGCAGATGTGATGCCTGAAACTGTCAAAAGGACACAGCTTCATATGCTGCAAGCATCTTCACCTGTGAATTTGGAACGGGCGATTGCAGCGGGGCAGCGGATGGGAGGGCATTTTGTACAAGGACATGTAGATGGTGTTGGTACTTTACTCGAACGTAAACCAAATGAAAATGCGGTATTATTTCGTTTCCGAGTAGCACCTGAGCTTACACATTGGATGGTAGAGAAAGGGTCTATTGCTGTTAATGGGATTAGTTTGACTTTAGTAAGTGTAGATTCGAACTCTTTTAGTGTCTCGATCATTCCACACACGCTTACTCATACTCAGCTTTACTTTGGAAAACCAGGTGATCTAGTCAATATCGAATGTGATATGATTGCCAAATATTTAGCGAAATGGGCAGGAAAAGAAACAAGAATCTCTCAGCCTCTAACAACAGAAATGCTAAAAAATAGTGGCTTTATGTAAAGAAGTGTATGTTGCAAAATTCGTTCAAACCTATGAACTCTGAGGGAATCATTATTGTAGGATCAACTTTCCCTTTTAAAGAGAGAAGAATGTCTTTTCAGGAGAGCTGCTATGGAAGAGTCAAGTTTATACGAATGATGAAGTGATACAGCAAGCAATCTCTAAAGAAAGGTGGGAGAAAACGTAATGTTTCATATGATTGAGGAAGCACTGGAAGATTTGAAACAAGGAAAAATGGTCATTGTGGTAGATGATGAAGACCGTGAAAATGAAGGTGACTTGGTCGCTTTAGCTGAGAAGGCAACACCAGAGGTGATCAACTTTATGATTACATATGGTCGTGGTCTTGTATGCATGCCTCTCACTGAAGAGAGGGTTGCGGAATTGGATTTGCCTTTAATGGTTCATCATAATACAGATCGTCATGGCACAGCGTTTACTGTATCCGTCGATGCAGAAAGTACCACGACGGGAATTTCAGCATATGAACGTGCCGAAACAATCCAACAATTAATCGATCCAACTAAGAAGCCACAAGATTTCCGACGACCCGGTCATGTTTTTCCGCTGGTATCTCGAACCGGTGGTGTGCTGCGTCGAGCAGGGCATACTGAGGCAGCGGTGGATTTGGCTCGCTTATGTGGAGCCTATCCAGCTGGTGTGATATGTGAAGTGATTAAAGAAGATGGAACCATGGCAAGAGTCCCTGATTTAATAAAAATGTCAGAACAATTTCAGTTAAAATTAATTACCATTCAAGACCTAATTCGATATCGAAATCGTAAGGAGAAACTGATCGAGCGCGTGGTATCTGTTCAGATGCCAACCGAGTTTGGTGAATTTCAAATGATTGGTTACTCGAATCAGATCGATAAAAAAGAACATGTTGCATGTATAAAAGGAGACATTCATCCAGATAAACCTGTTTTGGTTCGAGTTCACTCTGAATGCTTAACGGGAGATGTTTTTGGTTCCAAACGATGCGATTGTGGACCACAATTGCATGCGGCATTAAAGCAGATTGATGAGGAAGGCAGCGGAGTATTACTGTATATGCGTCAAGAAGGTCGTGGTATTGGTTTACTCAATAAGCTTAAAGCATATAAACTCCAAGAAGAAGGCTTAGATACAGTTGAAGCCAATTTAAAATTAGGTTTTCGTGATGATTTACGAGAGTATGGGATTGGTGCACAGATTCTTCAGGATTTAGGAGTACGCAAACTGCGTTTACTTACAAATAATCCACGAAAAATCACAGGATTAAAGGGATATGGCTTAGAAGTGGTAGAAGTAGTCCCTATACAGTTACCGATTCATGAGACCAATCGTAACTATATGATGACCAAAAAAGAGAAGCTTGGACATTTACTACATTTATAGGGAGGACAAAAAATGATCCGAAAAGTATATGAAGGTAAATTGGTTGCGTCAGGGCTCAAGTTTGCAGTGGTAATCAGTCGATTTAATGATTTTATTACAACAAAATTGCTTGAAGGAGCCAAAGATGCTTTAAAACGTCATGGAGCAGATGAAGAGACTGTTGATCTTGTTTGGGTACCTGGAGCTTTTGAGATTCCTTATATGGCAGATCAGTTAGCAGCATCAGGAAAATATGATGCGATTATCACACTTGGAGCGGTTATTCGCGGAGCTACTAGTCACTATGATTATGTTTGTAATGAAGCGGCTAAAGGGATAGCTGCTGCAAGTGTACGAAATCGAGTTCCGGTGATTTTTGGTGTAATTACCGTTGAAAATATCGAACAAGCCATTGAACGCGCTGGAACAAAAGCTGGAAATAAGGGCTGGGAAGCAGCGGTTAGTGCGATAGAAATGGCTAACTTACAAAGAGAGTTAGCAAAGTAAAAAAGTTAGAAAAAACGAGAAAGATATTTGTAAAATCGATCTTACAAAATGATTAACAAAATGGTTTTCCTTTTCTAGTTGAACGACTTTTGCTTGGGTTTTAAGCAACGAGAGTGAAACGGAAAAGGAAAACCACTTTATAGGTAGAAATTTTGTTTATAAATTGAGCCAGCAAATGCTATGATTCACGAATAAATGAAGTAATGATAAAATAGAGCATGTTAATTCATTGATACATAAACTTCTTATACCCTATATATAGAGCGAAATGCTGTTGAAATGCCTAATCAGTAGCTAAGGCAATAAGCTCAAAGCATTGTGATGGGCTTTTGGCAACTTCGAAATAGAGATAGAAAGTCGTGAGCGAAAACGGTGGATATTCAGATTAAGTTAGAAATGTTTGAAGGTCCACTCGATCTGTTACTTCATCTAATTGAGAAAGCAGAAGTAGATATTTATGAGATACCCATAGCGAAAATAACCGAACAATATATGCAGGTTATAAAAGAAGCACAAGAATGGCAACTGGAAGTAGCTAGTGAATTTTTGGTAATGGCTGCTACACTCTTAGCTATCAAGAGTCGAATGTTATTACCGAAACAAGATATATTGGATGAAGAGCAGATAGGAGCGGAAGAAGAGTGGTTTATTGATCCACGTGAAGAATTGGTAGACCGCTTATTAGAGTATAAAAGATATAAGCGTTTAGGCGAAGTACTAAAAGAAAAAGAGATCGAACGGAGCAAGGTATATACTCGTGCGCCCATGGACTTGTCCCCTTATACAAAAGAGGTCAATCCAGTTTATGGTCTAACGGTTGATGATTTATTTCAAGCACTTGTGGAGGTATTAAAAACACAGAAACGAGCAGAACCCATAACTAAAGTAGAACGAGAAGAAATATCGGTTAGCGCTCGTATGGATGAGATTGATCGACAATTAAGACTAGAAGGGAAGTTGATTTTTTCCAAATTATTATGTTGGGATGAAGTAAACAAAGAACGTGTTATTACAACCTTTTTAGCGATTCTGGAATTAATGAAATTGAAACGTGTCATCTGTTATCAAGACCAACTATTTGGTGAGATTTTTATCGAGTCGTTTCAAGTAGAAGAGGAGAGAGAAGCCATTGGTAGCTGAAGAGAAGAAACAAGTTATCGAAGGGCTGTTATTTGCCGCTGGAGAAGAAGGATTAAGTTTAAAGGAGATTGCTGATGTCATCGGTTTAGCCAAAGATGAAATCCGTTTACTTATTAATGAAATGCAAGTCGAATGGAAGCTAGAACGCCGGGGGATACAAATTACGAAAGTAGCACAGATTTATCAATTAACAACACTCCCTGAGCATGCTCCTTATTTGGAAAAATTAGCACAAGCACCTACAAGATCACAATTATCACGGGCAGCTATAGAAACACTAGCGATTATTGCTTACAGACAGCCTGTCACACGGATGGAGATCGAAGAAATCCGTGGGGTAAAAAGTGATCGTACTGTTCAAGTGTTACAACGTAAGGGATTAGTACGCGAAGTAGGTCGAGCAGAAGGAGCAGGAAGACCGATTTTATATGGAACCACGAAAGAGTTTTTGGAATACTTCGGTTTGAATCATATTGCTGAGTTACCGCCAGCTGATTCTATTTTCAATTGGCGAGAATGGGAAGAAGACCGGCAAGATTTATTTAAGCGGTTGGGTGTTGATATGTCAAGTGAAATGACAACGAGAAGTGAGGAAACTGACTTGAAAGAAGAGGTAGAAGTTTAGAAGAGTGCCTAGCAATTCTCTTATAGAATGCTGGGCTTAAATATGTTAGAGTATGTCGCATCGTTTGATCCAAAGGTTTAAAAAGACCTAGACGAATGGCATAAATTATTTTTGAATTTATTCTAAATAGAAACCTTGGACAGTTATTTCCAATTCGTTTATCTTATAAATAGAATGTTTTTTGCTAAAGGGAACAAATAATAGGTATAAATATGACTAGTACTTTAAGTTAGGAAGGGGATTTAAAGAAAGTGGAGATGATTTCATTTTCTTATCCTTCTATTGATGGGACCCACATCGCTGCATATAAGTGGATAAATAATAAAGAAGCAAAAGGCATTGTGCAAATTGCACATGGAATGGCAGAACATGCAAAGCGGTATCATCATTTTGCAAACTTCTTAAATAGTGAAGGATATATTGTTTATGCAAATGATCATCGTGGTCATGGCTCCACGGCAGGCTGTAAAGAAAAGCTAGGTCATTTTGCCAATGAAAATGGTTGGGAGCTTGTTGTCGATGATTTGTATGTGCTTACTGGGCTAATTAAAAAGGAACAATCTGATCTTCCGATATTTCTGTTCGGGCATAGTATGGGCTCATTTTTATCAAGAAGATATATTCAAAAATATGGCAAAGAGTTAAGTGGATTGATCTTATCAGGAACGGGCAGAGATCCTGGTGCATTAGGTAATATGGGACGTGCCTTAGCTAAATTGTTCATGAGATATAGCGGAAAAACCAAGAAAAGTAAGCTCTTTTATCAATTGTCCTTTGGCCGATATAACCAGATATTTAGACCTAATCGAACTGAATTTGATTGGTTAACGCGAGATGAAGAAGAAGTAGATCAATTTATTAAAGATCCTTATTGTGGTGAAATTGCAACGGTTGGCTTTTTTTATGATTTATTAACAGGAATGAAATTGATGGAACAACGGGATGAGATGAAACGAATTCCAAAAGACTTACCCATTTTTTTAATCTCAGGAGAAAAGGATCCGGTTGGAGAGTATACCAAAGGAGTGCTTCAAGCTTATTACAGTTATAAAGAGATTGGAATGGAAGACTTAAATTATAAGTTTTATAAAGATGGTAGACATGAAATTTTAAATGAGTTAAATCGGGATGAGGTATACCATGATATTGTTCGTTGGCTCAATCAACATGTTCGATCGGGTATAAAAATATGAAAATGAAGCCTACTTCTATCAGTAGTGTTGATTTTAAATCATACTGTTGCTTAATGAACACTACTGAATTCTTGTAGAAGTAGGCTTGGGATAATAATCAAACTATTGTTAATCATATCAATAGACTTTTATCTATAAATGGGGTTGCATTTTTTTCATAAGCATGATATAGTATGTAATCGTCAGCAGTTGATTTTACGAACGGCTGCGAGACATGGGGCTATAGCTCAGCTGGGAGAGCGCCTGCCTTGCAAGCAGGAGGTCAGCGGTTCGATCCCGCTTAGCTCCACCAAAAATATGGAGGGATACCAAAGTGGCCAACTGGGGCGGACTGTAAATCCGCTGGCATCGCCTTCGTAGGTTCGAATCCTACTCCCTCCACCAAAACTGCAATGGGGAGTAGCCAAGTGGTAAGGCAACGGACTTTGACTCCGTGATGCGTAGGTTCGATCCCTACCTCCCCAGCCAAGTGTTAGAGCCATTAGCTCAGTTGGTAGAGCATCTGACTTTTAATCAGAGGGTCGAAGGTTCGAGTCCTTCATGGCTCACCAATAGAAGATGCGGGTGTAGTTCAGTGGTAGAACATCGGCCTTCCAAGCCGAATGCGAGGGTTCGATTCCCTTCACCCGCTCCACTGTTCCTCAGTAGCTCAATGGTAGAGCGCCCGGCTGTTAACCGGTAGGTTGCAGGTTCGAGTCCTGCCTGGGGAGCCATGCTTCCATAGCTCAGTCGGCAGAGCGCTTCCATGGTAAGGAAGAGGTCACCAGTTCGAGCCTGGTTGGAAGCTCCACTTGGCCCGTTGGTGAAGCGGTCAACACACCAGCCTTTCACGCTGGCATGCAGGGGTTCGAATCCCCTACGGGTCACCAAATTTATTTGGCTAGATGATCTCTAGCCTGTTATATGGACGGTTAGCTCAGCTGGGAGAGCACCTGCCTTACAAGCAGGGGGTCGGCGGTTCGATCCCGTCACCGTCCACCATACCTAAGGAGCTGTGGTGTAGAGGCCTAACATGCCTGCCTGTCACGCAGGAGATCGCGGGTTCGAATCCCGTCAGCTCCGCCATAATATAATAAGATATGCGGAAGTGGCTCAGGGGTAGAGCATCGCCTTGCCAAGGCGAGGGTCGCGGGTTCGAATCCCGTCTTCCGCTCCAGATATAAAAACTACTATCTTACGTGAGGATAGTAGTTTTTGCTATATATAGGGGTTGAAGGGAACGACGAGCAATTTTGGTATCATCTCTCTAGTAAATTCAAGGTTATCTATAACCAATGTTCAAGATGAATATGAATGTGTCATGCTTAAACTTCCTGTACAAAATACGAATATCCTTTCCAACATTTGTAGTCTGTCTTTTGTAAATAGTGTTTTACTAAACGATCCTGTTAAAATCTTCATCTTTTAATGGACGGGAAATGCCTCGTTTACATATTTGGTAACAAAATGATTCTTTTGTAACGTTATATAGGAGTGTTTATATCATAGTAATTATCATTTTTTACATTTATAGGAAATGAAAAAGAGGAAAACTAGAATAAAAAAACAATGAAAAATTAATATTAAGAATTTACGATAAATATGCTTTGAAAAATAGAAGAGCGGGGCTATTCCCCGCTTAACTTTCTCAATTTCTGTTGGATAATGAAGATGGCTTTTTCTTGCTGGTTTAATCGTTCATCTTGTCGATCTTGTCTCTCAGATATAAGTATTAGAACTTTTTGCATATCCTGAAGACAATGACTAATTTGGTTAAAGCCATTGGTGACTTTTTCATCTAGTTGTTTTAACTGTTGGAACACCATATGAAACTGAGCATCAACCTGCTCAAACTTAGCATCGATTTGTTCAAACCTAGTGTCAATTTGCTCAAACTTAGCATCGATTTGCTCAAACCTAGAATCAATTTGCTCAAACCTAGCATCGATTTGTTCGAATCTAGCGTCGATTTGCTCAAATCTAGCGTCGATTTGTTCGAATCTAGCGTCGATTTGCTCAAATCTAGCGTCGATTTGTTCGAATCTAGCGTCGATTTGCTCAAATCTAGCGTCGATTTGTGCAAATTTAGTATCGGTTTGCTCGAACTTAGTATCGATTTGCTGGAATTTGGAGTTTATTCGGTTTTCCATACCATCCAAGAGAGATTTTAGAACCACATAGTTTGCTTCCGTCTTGTCATCCACTGTTGCCGCTGATTCCCGTAGTGTTTGTAGCTCTGCTTTTGTAGCCGCAGACTGTTTAAATTGCTCAAAGTCTTTTTGTAAACCATCCAATTTCTTTAGAACTAGTTCAAATTTATCTTGATTATCCATCTAGTCCCCTCCTTAGTGACTATCATATCACAAAAATACCAATTTTCTACATTTTTGTAATGTATAGATATATATTATTTGGTCGGTAATGTCGATTTACTACATATAAAGAAGTGGACAGAGGACATCAGATTATCTATCTCTTTCTACGCTTTTTTGGATTTTTAGAAAAGAAAAATCCCGCCGATTTTGGCGGGACTATAATGATGATACGATGGAATTCAAGAAATTATGACCTCGTTCGTGGTACACTATTTATGATTCTGCTTTCTTCATCCCATTGGATTGCGCGATAAAAAGCATCATGGTAAAAAGAAAACCACACATTTTGTTTGAGTCCACTCGGAATCCAGATTTGTTTTTGCTCAATCGAGGTCATGGGGTAATCGTCATATGCGAGTACCCATAAGACATTTTGATGAGCATGGGTTGGCATCAGATCACCCATATGTATCAGTTTCTCGCCTTCGCTTTCAAGTTTGAGGATTGCATGCCCCGCACTATGTCCACCTGTATGAATCATTTGAAGTCCTGGGATTATTTCTTTTGTTTTTGAAAAGGTTTCGACTTGATTTTGAATGGATTCCCAATTTTCTTTCCAATAGGTATTGCGTGAACGGATATTTGGATTTCGCATTTCTTCCCATTCTACTTTAGAGGCATATATAATCGCGTTTGTAAAAGTGGATACGAGTTTGTCATTCTGCCACTTTGTTAAACCACTCGCATGGTCAAAGTGCAAATGAGTCATCAAGACCGCATCAATATCACTTGTCTTCAGTCCTAGTTCGGCTAAACTTTGTTCGATATGGGACTCTTCAGTTACACCAAAGTTGCGTTTCTTTTTGGTGTCCAGCTTATTTATACCAATACCTGATTCAACGAGAAAGTGCTTTCCCTCATATTGAATCAAAATGGGGTCCGTTCGAAGTTCAATTTGGTTTTTCTCATTGACAGGGTATTTACGGCTCCAGAGTGGTTTGGGAACAACTCCAAACATAGCGCCTCCATCGAGATGAGTGACACCTCCATTGAGCCAAGTTAATGAAAATTTTCCGACTTTAAGCTGCTCCATTTGTATCCTCCTCTATGGCGTTCGATTAGAAACGGGCGAAATGACTCCATTCTTTTCTGCGTTTTGCACCGTCTTGCTCTATAGTATAAGTAAAAGTGAGGATTTCGTCGGATTGTTGATGAGGTTCAACCATTATTTCTCCTAAGACAATGTTTTCGACACTAACTAAATAGGGAACTCCAATAAGCACCACTGTATGATAAGAACCTAGATTATATCGATAAATGCTGGTACGAGTTATCATATGATCTTCTAAAATTTCATCTACATGAATCATTCCGTAAAAAGGCTTTCCAGCTTGATCGTTTACTATGATTTTAATATGTTGTTGAGTGGGTGTTTCTTGACTTAAACTCATAATATTCTCTCTCCTCGATGGTTAATATCCTAAAATCCAAATTGCACCTAATATTGAGAATGAGCTTAAAAGCGATGAGCGACAGAAGAAGGAGGCCGCTTCGTATTCTAAATGGATTAAAAGAAAATATTCAATTGATCCATTCTATTTCTAGAATAGCATTTTTTATTTTTTAGGATAACATTCTTTTACTCAAAACGATACAGGATGCCCAAACCATCTTATAAAAGAAGCCGACTTTTCATCTTTAGGAGACGAAAAGTCGGCTTTTGCCTTTTTATCCTTCCTTTTTTTATTTTCCTGTGTCAGAGTAATCTTTCCAATGAAGAAAGTGATAAGGAAACCGCCAGCAGCAAAAGCCAGACTACACCAGAAAACAACATGTAATGAGCTGACTAGACTGGTTTTTAAAATCGGGAGCATGGTTTTCTGCATCGTAATAGGTATTTTTTGTAGCGATTGTGAGTTGAATAGCATGGAATAGAGTCCTTGGGGATCGGTATTAATCATTTTCTTGATCGGCTCAATCATCGCTTGCATTTGCTTAGGAATCTGCTCGAAAATAGGACCCATTTTTTCGTTTAATAGCTGGGTTGATTTCTCATTGAGTACGGTTCCTAGGATTGCTACACCGAATGTCCCACCCATATTGCGGAAGAACTGACTGGAAGAGGTGACGACACCCAGTTCCTCTTTAGAAAAGGATTCTTGTAAAGCAAGAGTAAGATTTGGCATAACAAAACCCATGCCTATTCCCATTACTACTAAATATCCCATAGCTAAGAATTTGGAACTATCCAAATCCAGTGTAGTAAGAAGACCAAATGCGAGTGTTGTAATAGCCATACCCGTGATCATAAGGGAGCGAATCCCCACTTTATAAACCAGCTGTCCTCCTAAGATACTCGTGAGAATCATACTAATCATCATTGGAGTCATCACTGTTCCGGAATCAGAAGCACTAACTCCGAGTACTCCTTGCATATAAAATGGTATAAAGGTGATGGCTCCAAACATACCTAAAGTCATTAGAAAGCCAATCGCATTGATTAAGGAAAAGGTTCGATTTTTAAATAAGTATGGAGGGAGAATGGGTTCATCTACTTTGGATTCGATGATAAAGAACAAGATTAAAAAGAGGACGGATAGACTAAACAGCCCAATAATCTGCCAAGAGTCCCAATCATAATCTTTGCCACCAAATGAAAGTGCGAGTAGTAGGCTAACAACTCCGATTACCATGGTGATAATACCACCCATATCCACTTTGACAGGACCGGTTGTCTTCTTTCCATTTAGCCCGATAAAGATGAGGATGGTTGCAAGAATGCCTACTGGTAAATTGACATAAAATACCCATCTCCAATTTATTGCATCAACAATCCATCCACCAACCTGCGGACCAATAACAGAAGCTAGACCAAAAATCGCTCCAAAAATTCCTTGCCATTTGGCACGTTCTTTACCCGTGAAGATATCTCCGATCACAATCAGAGCAAGTGGCATCATAATACCGCCGCCGATACCTTGAAGAGCACGAAACCAGATTAATGCTTCCATAGACTGAGCAGCTCCACATAAAGCTGAGCTGGCAATAAAAATCATTAAACCAGACACATAGACAACTTTACGTCCCAATAAATCTGCCAGTTTTCCCGCGATTGGGACAACCGTTGTAGAAGTAAGCATATAAGCTGTTGTGAGCCAAGTCATTAAGCTTAATCCGCCCAATTCACCAACGATGCGTGGAATAGCTGTACCCACGATGGTTCCATCTAAGGCAGCGAATAACATAGCAACGAGTAGTCCAACAATTAAAACCCCTCGTTTAGAATGTTCTGTTTGTTTATTCGAGTGAGGTATTGCTTCCTGTGAAGCGAGGCTTTTCTGAGACAAATCATATCACTCCTGTTGTAAGTAAAATTCTTTGGAAATTTTTTCACTCGAATATCTTAACACTAAATTAACTTTGTGATAAAGATATTTTTGTAAAAAATTATTATAGAAATTATTAATGTTAATTTCAATATGAAATAAGTGCTATTTTTGTTGTAAAAGTTTAACAGAGATTTTGTTTAATAGACTGATAAATGTTTCCTGCTCTTGCTCAGTTAAAACATTTAGGATTTGTTTAATAAACTTTTGACGGTTTTTTAATATACTTTTTACGAGCTGTTTTCCTTCATTTGATAAATCTACCCAAACAATTCGCCGATCGATGTGATCACGGTTTCGAATGATTAAGCCTTCTTGTTCTAAACGATTTAAGGCAATAGTTGTAGCTCCAGATGTTAAATTGACTTCGCGAGATAAGTCAGCAACCATGCATTTTCCTTTAAATAAGAGGGTACGTAATAAAATAAACTTATTGGGTGTTAATTTATGCTCAGGTTCAGGATTTTCTAATTGCTTACACAAATACTGATCCATTCTTTCCGTGATCTGTTCAATTTTTTGAATTTGTGGATCAAACCATGTTTTATTTTCCCCCATAATTCTTCACTACCTTTCTTCTAGTCAACTTTATATAGATAAAGATCATTCTCCATATCGTTGTTTACGTTTTATGTAAAAATTTTGTTTACGTAACTAGCTCTATAGTAGCACATCATGTAGAAAGATATTAACAAATGATTTAAAGGATTAGTTTTAGTTAATATAGAGCATGTCCTACTTGTTGATTATAGAACAATTAATAAAAGCAAAAAGAGTGTTTTGTTTTAGATTGATTTAGTTAGAAGTTCAGTGAATTAATCAATGTATAGAAACCTAAAAAAAGGTGTTGACTTTATTTTTTATTTGTAGTAAAGTATTCATTGTCGCCGCAAGAAAGCGGTGAAACAACAGAAAGTGTTCCTTGAAAACTAAAGAGTGAACATGACTCGTTAATTCTGATGAGCAATCAAACTACTAGCGGTAGCCCCAGAATCGTAGATTCCGGGACAAGAAGTACTAAGCTATCGCTAAGAACTTTTTTGAGAGTTTGATCCTGGCTCAGGATGAACGCTGGCGGCGTGCCTAATACATGCAAGTCGAGCGGGGAGTTTTCCTTCGGGAGAACTCCTAGCGGCGAACGGGTGAGTAACACGTGGGCAACTTGCCCCTAAGACTGGTATAACTCCGGGAAACCGGGGCTAATACCAGATAATCTTTTCGCTCGCATGAGCGAATCGTAAAAGGTTTCGACCACTTAGGGATGGGCCCGCGGCGCATTAGCTTGTTGGTGAGGTAACGGCTCACCAAGGCCACGATGCGTAGCCGACCTGAGAGGGTGACCGGCCACACTGGGACTGAGACACGGCCCAGACTCCTACGGGAGGCAGCAGTAGGGAATTTTCCGCAATGGGCGAAAGCCTGACGGAGCAACGCCGCGTGAGTGATGACGGCCTTCGGGTTGTAAAACTCTGT